>NZ_JADOTV010000002.1 GCF_015767245.1 Aureivirga sp. CE67 | reverse complement strand
TTGCAATTCTTCATAGTATCTTTTAATTTCGTTTTTTTGAGTGATTTCATGATGTATTTTGATTTTTGGCGAAACAAAAATATCATTTTTTTGGAATCACTCTTTTTTTATGAAAAAGCCGTGAATACTATTATAAGGTATACTTCTATCATAATAATAATTTTTATCTTTCTTATTCTCCTGAGAAAATCCAATTAATGCAGTCATCATTAAAACTAATGATAATAATATCTTTTTCATATTTTTAAAATTTTAAAGATCTAATATAAAAAATATCTATCATAATACTTCAATAATCAAAACTTTAAATAATAAAAAACAACAATCTTAAATTACTCTAAAACAACACTCCTAAACTAATTCCAACTCCATTTGAATTTAGAGTTTTTTTTGCAGATCCTTCTTCAGATTTCAAATACTTATTTGTATAAAATATATCCGTCACAATAAACAATTTATTAAAAGGATTGAATTTATATCCAGCTCCAATATTTCCCATAAATCCTCCAGGAGCAGAGCTTGTTTTGATAGTCATTCCAAGATCTGTATAAGCGTAAAATGAGTTTTTTTCTTTAGACAAATACCATCTAAAATCTGCAAATAATGGAATAGAATTAAATCCTGGTTTTTCATATCTATCTAAACCAATTCCTACACCAATTGAAAATCTTTCAGATAAAAAGAATCCATTTATTGTTTGTAAAGATTTAGCATGACTACCTTTTGAGTCATAATCATAATTTGCAGTTGCATCTGGCCATTCTATCTTTTCTTTACTACTGAATGCATTGATATAGCTTATTTTTGTAATGTTGAAAAAACCTTTATTCTTATTCGTATCTTGAGCATAAGTACAAGTAACCAAAAAGACAAAAGCAAAAACCAAAGTATTTTTTATAAATTTCATAAGTTTATTTTTTTTATAAAAAAACCCAATGAATTCTCATTGAGTTTAATTTTAATATTTACATTTTTTTAAAAATCCCTATTATATCACCATCTTCTGTGTCGAAAATTATTTCTAAAATGTTACCCTCAATAGAAAAAGTGGCATCTATGTAAATTTCATCATCTTCCTCACTATAAACCAATAATTTGTTGTCATTTACAATATAATCTACATAAATACCACTATTTGGAACATAACAATTTTCTTCATGTCCAACTATGGTAAATAAATTGTCTACTGTAAATTCATAGTAATCTTTTTCACAGCCTATTTGGTGTTCATATTCTTTTTGAACATCATTTATAATACTAGCTTCAATAGCCCACTTTCCAACAATACTCTCTACTTTTTTTTGATTTCCATCATCATCACTTGAACAAGAAACTGCTGGTATTATTAATAACATTAAAATGAATCTGATAAAATAATTTGCTTTCATAGCTTATCTATTTTCGTTAATAAAAATCGAACAATACCAACAATAATGCCAATAAATTAATTATTCTATTTTTTTTTAACATTAATAACTAATTATTACTTCTAGTAATTTTATTCTAGAATTCATTTTTTTTTCATTCAAATACTCTTTTATTCTTCCATTTCCACATCCTTTCAAGCAATTTGTAGAACTAAATCTTTTGTTTTAATTTTAATAATGAACTCTTAAAATCTTCTATAATTTGCTCTATTTATCTTTTTTATTATCCAAAGAAAGTCTTTCCATAATTGCAGTTCTTGTCTTGATTTTGGGAAACTACGGTTATATCTATGGAATCATAAAAAAGCAAATAAAACCTCATATTTTCACATGGATTATTTGGACTATTCAAACTTATATCGCAGCTGGTGGACAGTGGAAAGGTGGAGCTTATTGGGGTGCTGTTCCTACTTTAATGAATGCAACTTTGTGTCTTGTAATCACAATTCTTTGTATTTCTAATGGTGAGAAAAAAATCACTAAAATAGATTGGTTTTTATTCATAAGTTCAATCATAGCAATCCCGGCGTGGATGCTAACAAAAACACCTTTTCTCTCAGAACTTATCGTTAGTGTTGTCAACCTAATTGCATACATTCCTACAATGAGAAAATCTTGGAACAAACCATTACAAGAAGGTCTGACAGTTTACACTTGGTCAAATGTAACTCAAATCTTATCTCTTTTTGCGCTAAGAAATTATACGCTAACAACAATTATGTATCCAATTTCTTGTATCCTAGCAAATGCAACAACTTCAGTTTATTTATTAGTTCGAAGAAAAAAACTACACAATGTTTATTTTATTTCTGGAATGAAAGAAGAAAATAACAACTTATCTACTAAGTAAAAATATCTCTGATGATTCTTTATCAAATTTAGCTTTAAATCTATGTTTATCATTTTCTTCTGGTTTAAAATTATTGGAAATAAAACCATATCCCAAAATATAATGAATATCGATTTTTGGTGTAACAATAACTCCGTTTTGGTTTACAATTTCTTCAATTTCAATATTTCTAATAAAGCTACTTTTTGTTAATTCTTCTTGTTCTAGAAATACTGAATAAGCTCCAGATTCCTGTTCGATTAACTCATATTTCAGATATGGATTCGTGGCAACCTTTTCTTCTATTTTACGAAAATTATCATAATGTTTTTTATTTACAAATGCATCAAAAGCTTCTAAATATGCATTTAAAACATCTAACTTCAGCTTTAAAACAATTAACTTATCATCTAACACTTCTAAATCCTTTAAAGAATTAAACTTTGTTCTTGTTTTAAATTTTGTCTTTTTGAAAAAAGCAGAATATAACCGAAAAGCATTTTCTTTTTCAGAAAATAAAGAATCTTTCAAATCTATTTTCATTAGATATTCATTGTAAACTTCATCCCAAAAAATATCATTTTGAAATCTCTCTAAGACTCTTTCTTTAGGACTAATCGATTTATTGCTTTTATATAATTCCCTTGCATATCTACGAAGTTTTATTAAAGAATCTAATTTTTCTTTTCTTTTTTCATATTGCTTTGAAAGAAATTGAATTGTTTCTTCTCTCTGATTTTCATTCTCATCACATGAAAATAAAACAAATGAAAACAAAAGAATTCCAATGAATAATATTTTATTTTTCATAGCTTATTTAATTATTAAATCATAATCTATCGGAAGATTGATTCTTCCATTAATTGTATAATAAACAACATTTCCATTCATTCTATAAATTCCTGAATCAAGTGGACTTATTTCGATTTCAGAAAACACTTTACAATTTTTATTTTCTAGTTTAAACCATTCATTTTCATGATAAGAAAAAGAAATCTCATTAGCTTCACTAAATGTTGGATACCAAGTAATAGGAGTTATTTTTTTCTTGTTATTTTTAGCATCACTAATCAAAGAAAGTACAAAAGGTTCAATTGGCTGCATGCGTGTGGAATTATCTATTTCACAATAATAATGTGCTTCCTGAATTAAATTACTTTTTAATAATAATTCTTTCGTCTTAAAAGGAAGATTTTTTTCTAAAAATGCATAACTATAATTTAGAAAATTCCTTAATCGATAAGTATTTTTCTCAGGAATTTTGTTTAGAAAATAATTTTTCTCTTTTAGCAAATCTCTGTGTCTATTGTCTGATGAGAAGATAGCGTTTAGTTCTTTTTTATAAGTAAAAAAATCATCTAAATTTTTCATTTGTTCTTTCATAGAAAAATCCATATTTCTATCAAAAAACTCAATAGATCTGGTATTTAATTCTAATAATTGAACTTCTATTTCTTCTTCAAGAAGTTTATTCATCATTTCTTTTTCTTCATTTCTACTACAAGAAATCTGAAATAAGGAACAAAATAAAACTAAAATTAAAATCTGTTTGTGCTTCATAGCTTTTATAGTTTCACAATTAAAACAATCTTTTTTAAAACCTTCAAATCAAAAAATCCTTATCAAATCCTCTCCTATTTTTCTTTTTCTTCTAAATATTTTTTAAAATGCTCTGTCTCTTTAAAATCCACCCAACTTCCGACCATAAAAAATTGAATTTCCTCTCTTTCTTCATTATTTATAGAAATTCGAAGCTCATTTTTATCAACCAAATAATTCAAAAACATATCTATAATTTCCTCTGTCAAGTCTAGTTCTTCTTGTAAAAAATCAGAATAATTTTCTTTCAAATAATTAAACTTCATCACTTTTTTTTCTGCTGCCAAATGTTTTTTCATCCGTTTTGTTCTTCCACTAATCGCATTAATTATCGGATCAATTAGACCTGTAGTAGCTAATCTATATCTTCTTTCTGCAACCGTTGGTTTCTTTTTTCCTTTTGGAACAATACCTAAAGAAACCGCATCTACTTTTGGAGCATTGTATAAAACTACTTCGTTCAATTCATTGATAATTGGTCGCATTTTTGCCTGATAAAGCTCTTTCTCAAAATACCTTTCTCTTACAATCAAAATCAAATTCTCCATACCAACATAGGAAAAACTTAAAGTATCGCCAGCTTTTGTTTGTATTTCAAAAATACCTTCTTCATTTGTTGTAGTTACCACTTTAGTCGTTTTGTTTTTGATATGTACATTTTCTAATCTTTCTCCAAGACTCAAAACTTCTCCTTTCAATTTTTTCTCTTGTGCAACTACACTAACACAAACAAGAAAACAAAGAATACATTTCCATAGTAAGTTCATTTTTTCGTGGGTTTTATAATTTTTAAAACATCAGCTTTTCCAACATTTTTTTACAGTAGCAATTTAAAAAATCAAAATAGAAAATCTTCAAAAGCTTAAAAAAATTAAGTTCCAGAGAAAAATAACAGAAATACAGAGCAATTTCACAAAAATCACAAATAAATAAAAATCAATGGTTTAAATTTTAAAAAAGTTCGAAATCTGTTTTCTGAACCTTTTTAATTTCCATAATTTGAGCTGAATAGTATTTTTGCAAATTTTTAAATCGTTATTATAAATAGAATCCTAAAATTCTTAAGTATCTTAGTTTAAATTTCGACAAAATCTATGTTACAAACAATCCAAATTATTGCCATTCTTCAAGGTTTATTCTTATTATTAATTTTGATAAGACAAAAAAAAGAATTCAAACCAGTAAATTTTTGGCTTTTAATTGGACTTATAATTTCCATTGTTGGTTATGCAATAGGCGATGATGATTACAATCTTTTTGTGAAAGATGCGCATTGGTTTTTTTTCTACGATTTATTGTTTATTACTTTTTTCTTTCTATTTATCAAATACCAATATTCCGATAAAAAGAAATTCGATCAAAGAGATTTTGTCTATTTTATCCCTTATTTAATATTCACCGTTTTTGAAATTTTTGAAAATGTCTTTTTTATTGAAAATGCATTTACGTCAGTGATCATGCGAATTCCAATCATGTTGGTAATTTCTTATTATTTGGTGAACACTATATATATTACCTACAAAAAAGCAGAGAAAAAATGGGTTTTATATTTTCTGATTCCTTATACTATTATTTTTTTGGTTGAAAAATTGGCAGATATTCTTTATCAAAAACACGATAGCATTCCTTTTATCGAAAGTTATGGAATCATCGGTTTGTCGGTTTTACTTTTCTATATTATTATTTTCAATTTTATCATCAATCCGAAATCTGTTTTGCCAAAACCTAAATTGGAGAAATATAAAAGTTCCAACCTAAAAAAAGATACTATTGAAACAGAAAAGCAACGAATTCTAGATCTTTTTGAAAAGGAAAAAATCTTTAAAAACAAAGAAATCAAAGTAAACGATGTTGCAAAACAATTGGGAATTTCTAGGCAACAATTATCTGAAATTTTGAATCTACATCTTGGTGGAAATTTTCAAGACATTTTGAATAAATATCGTGTGGAAGAATTTATCAACTATCTTCAAGACGAAAAATATAAAAACTACACTTTATTAGGTATTGCTTTCGAGGTTGGTTTTAGCTCCAAAACCTCTTTTTACACATGTTTTAAAAAAGAAAAAGGGATGACTCCAAATGCTTTTAAGAAGAGTTTGGAGAAAAAAGACGATAATTCATAAACATTTCATTTCTATTCGTTTCAAATAAGTTCGACATCTGTTTTCAGGACTTATTGAACTCGTTTTGACTGAATTTGGGTTTTAATTTTGCTGCAAAGTTTTTGACAATTTTAAACCTCAAAGAATGCAATTTAATCATGAATTAATAATCGTTATCCCTTGTTTCAACGAAGCAAATCGACTACAGGTTGATTTATTTGAAAAATATTTATCTCTCGATTTAAGTCGATTTATTTGTTTTGTAAACGATGGTTCTTCCGACAATACAAAAGAAGTTTTAGAAGCAATTGAGCAAAAATTTCCAGACCAAGTAGAAGTTTTAAATCTTCAAGAAAATAGAGGAAAAGCTTTTGCAGTAAGAGCAGGAATTTTACTTTGTCTAAAATGTTTTGAGTTTCGAAACATCGCTTATCTAGATGCAGATCTTTCTACTTCTTTGGAAGAATGTTATGAAATTCATCAAAAATTAAACGAAAATTATTCTTTTGCATTTGGTTCAAGAATTGCAAAATTAGATACCAAAATTGATCGAAAATTCTACCGTTTTTTCATAGGAAGAATTATTGCTACTTTAATTTCTCTACAACTAAAAGTCAAAGTTTATGACACTCAGTGTGGTTGCAAAGTTTTTTCGAAAGAAATCGTAAGCGGAATATTTCAAGAAAAATTTATTTCCAAATGGCTTTTTGATGTCGAAATTTTCCATCGACTCATTCATTCTTTAGGACAAGAAGAAATCAAAAATAATTGTTTAGAAATCCCATTAAAAAGTTGGATTGATACGGACGATTCTAAAGTCAAATTTTCTTATTTCTTCAAACTCTGGTTCGATTTACTGCGAATCAAAAATAAATACAAAACTTCAGAAAAGAACCACAAAAAAGCTTTAGAAAATGCCTTATCTTAAAACGAACAAAATGGTGAATCTGCTAGTTATTTTCATTCTATTCCTACGAGCTTTTCTAAACGCTGTGATTCCTTTCATGGATAAAACGGAAGCTCGCTATGCAGAAATTGCTAGAATCATGGCAGAAACGCAACAATGGATCATGCCGCAAATAGATTATGGAATTCCGTTTTGGGCAAAACCTCCGCTTTCTACTTGGTTTTCGGCACTTAGTATTTCTGCTTTTGGAAACAACGAATTTTTCGTCCGACTTCCAGCTTTACTTTTATCTATAGGTATTCTTTTTTTAGTTGGAAAATATGCTAAAAAAGAAAACTTACCTTTCTTCTTACCTGGTCTAATTTTATTAACGATTCCAGAATTTATTTTGCACACAGGTGTAGTTTCTACAGATGTTAGTCTTTCTTTTTGTGTTGTTCTAACAATGCTTTCATTTTGGGAAACGATGCAAAAAAATTCGAAGAATTATTGGAAATATTTATTTTTCGTAGGACTTGGTTTTGGTTTGCTAGCAAAAGGCCCTATCGTATTTATTCTGACATTTCCTCCACTTTTTCTTTGGACAATTATTCATAAAAAACATTTTATTATTTGGAAAAAATTTCCGTGGATTCTCGGAATTCTTATTGTAGGATTCATTTCGATTCCTTGGTATTATTTAGCTGAAAAAGAATCAGAAGGTTTTATTAATTATTTCATCGTTGGAGAACATTTCAAACGTTTTTTTGATGCAAGTTGGAGCGGAGACAAGTATGGGTTTCCAAAAATTCAACCTTTGGGAATTGTTTGGATTTTCTTACTTCTCTTCACGCTTCCTTGGTGTTTTTCTTTCGGAAAAAATCTTTGGACACACAAAAAGCAATTGCTAAAAAAACCTTGGGTTAGTTTTCTTTTTTTATGGTTTCTATGGACGCCTATATTTTTCACTGTTTCTAAAAGTTTAATCCATCCATATATTTTGCCTGTTATGGTGCCTTTTGCTTTGCTCATCTTGCATTGGTGGAAAACTATAAGACATAAGAAAACACAATTCTGCATCGGTTTTCTGATTCCTTTTTTAGCTATTCTGGTTTTTATTTCTACAAAATGGACAGGAGATTTTGAATATTATATCAAGTCGGACAAATATCTTTTAAAAAATACGGTAGAAGAAATTCCGCTTTATTACCTAGAAGACAAAACTTATTCAAGTCAGTTTTATAGTCAAGGAAAAATTCAGCAGATTTCTATGGAAGATTTGCAAAACAAAATTGAAAACAAGGAAGCTTTACAAATTATCATTGAACATAAAAAAGCTTTAAAAATGGATATTCCAACCTATAAAAAACTAAAAGTTAGAACTCAAAATAAAAACAAAGCATATTATACTTTTAATTATAAATAATCATGAAAAAAACAATCTTAATCGGTTTTTTTGGTCTATTATTTCTTGCAGCGTGCGATGAAGCTCCAAAGCAATCCGAAATAAAAACCACAGAAAAAGAAGTAAAAAAAGAAGCAACAATCGATAATGGAATCTATAAAGTTGTTTCTAAAAAATCTGTTTTGGACTGGGAAGCAAAGCAAATTTCTGGAGGACATACTGGAATTTTTCCTATTTCTAAAGGGCTTTTGGAATTACAGAATCAGAAAATCACGAAAGGAACTTTTGAATTTAACATCAAAGATTTAGAAGTAACAGACATGGAAAAAGAAGATGAAGATTATGTAGAAATCTATAATCATCTTATCGATCCAGATTTTTTTGAAGCAGAAAAATTTCCGAAAGCAACTTTTCAAATCACCAACTTTTCTGACGGAATGCTTACTGGTAATTTAAAAATGCGTGGTATTGAAAATGAAATTTCTTTCCTTGTCCAAATCAAAAAAGAAAACGAACATTTAATTCTTACATCAAATGCTTTTTACATTGATAGAACACAGTGGAAAATTGGACCAAAATCTGAAAAGTTATTTAGTCTTACAGAATTAATGGATAGCACTATTAAAGACAAAGTAAAAATTCAGTTTAAAGTTTATTTAGTTTAGTTTTGAAATGATTTTTAAACAGCAATTATTTATTAATTGCTGTTTTTAATTTATTTTGAACATCAAAACTTCAGGTTCAAGGCAATATTTTAATCTTTTCTATAAAATTTCAAACTCTATATGACACCCAACTTTTTTTTTCAAAATCCCAATATAATATATCAGAGTAGTCTTCACATATTATTTTGCTCAACCCTTCATAAAAATTATCTGAAAGTAAAACGATCGTTTCTCCAACCATATAAATTCTTCCATCTTTATCACACTCCACAACTGACCTATCCATATCATAATACCCTAATGGATACGTTATCAAATCATTTCCATAAGAAGCATATTTATTTGAATAAGTCTTAAAATTAATTGATTTAAACAGGTAAAATGTCAGATGCCATGTTGCAACAAAATCATCACCAAATACAGGCATTGTCTTTACTCTTAAGTCTCCATATTCGTACAAGAATTCTTTTAAAAAGTCAGGTAATTTTTCAAAATTCTTTAGTTTGTCAAATTTCTTTTGAACATTTCTTCCAGGATACCATCCTGCTTTTCTAAACATCTTATCTACTCCTTTTCTAAATTTCATATCAATTATTTTTATAGAGTAAAAATCAACCTGAATATTCTTCCAAATCTTCAACAAACTCTTCAAAAGAATCCGCTAATTCTTCTAAATCACCATTATCATACATAAGACCTATCACACCTCCCATAAGGGTTCCATTCAGTTCCATATAAATAGTACTACTTGGCGAAGCTCCAATTGGAATTGCATTTTTAGGAAAAGGAGTATTCCCTAAATATTTTAGATATTTTACAATTTCATTATTTCCATATTTTATAGAATAAAAACAATCAATCATATATTCTCCAAGAAAAGCTTCGTTCTCTTCTTCTGGCACTCCTCCGTTATAATTTAAAATAAGTCTTTTATATGCTATTGGTAATACAATATCGTATGGAAGATTTAATTTTTCTTTAATGGAAGCTTCAAATTCTTGTAATTCTTCAATGCTAATTTTTTGTTTTTCTAATATTATTTTCATGTTTAATCTTTTTTATTTCATCTTTATAACAACTCTTTACAAATCTAACATTTAAACATAAAAAAACCAGTATTTTTTAAAATACTGGTCTTAATTGCTATTTAAAACTAAAATATAATCTTTTGGAAAAAGATCTCTTAAAAAACTCCTGCTGCTTTTAATCTAGGATACACATCATATGCCCAATAACTCCAATAGTCATAGGCCGCAGAATCCCATGTGAAACCAACCTCCATGTGTGAAATCATATCTGGGTTACTTACTTGAAAAGTGATCATTTCTAAATCTTCATCAACAACTTCAATACTATGTTTCAAAATATGATCTTGAGCTTCAAAACAAAACTGTCTGTATTCAGGCTCAATACATAGCGTAACTCCAGTATCCATATTTCCTATTCTTGCATCAATTCTACGATGATTTGTATAGAACTCTTCGTTTTCCCATTTTTTGGTTTCCTCTGCGGTCAATTCAACTTTTTCACCATCAGACAACAATAACCACTTTTCCATTTGCTCTTGCATTGGATGTGTAAAATTGTCCGAATTTGGTCCATATTTTTTCAAATCATCATAAGATTCTAATACAAATTGAAGGCAAAATTGTTCTTTGTCATTAGATTGCTTTCCTATAAGTTCATAATCTGGATGAATTTTTAAAACTCTTAAAGTAATTGAATCGTTTTTCTTTGATTGTACTTGAATTTTGTACGCTGCTCCCATATTTATTTTTTTAAAATCGACTCAATTTATAAAAACAGTTTTTGTATTAAAAATTAATAATTTAAATATTACAAAGCTTTATAAAGTGTTAATTTTCTATAATTTACTTCATATAAATCTAGAAATAATCCAAAAAAAAATCTCGACCAAAATTGATCGAGATTTTTTACTATAAAAGAATTTAATTTTCTTATCCTCCGAAGTCATCAAAACGTACGTTTTCTGGTGGTACACCGAAATCGTCACACATCTTAACAACTGCGTTGTTCATCATAGGAGGTCCACAGAAATAGAATTCAATATCTTCCGGAGCATCATGCTTCGTTAAGTATTGATCGATTACTGCTTGGTGAACGAATCCTGTGAATCCATCTCCTTTAGTATCATTTACATCTGTTTTATTTACCCAATTATCTTCAGGTAATGGTTCAGAAAGTACTAAATAGAATTTAAAGTTAGGGAATTGCTTCTCTAATTGATAGAAGTGATCTAAGTAGAATAATTCACGCTTAGAACGTCCTCCGTACCAGTAAGTAACTTTTCTTCCTGTCTTTAATGTTTTGAATAAGTGGTATAAGTGAGAACGCATTGGTGCCATTCCAGCTCCTCCACCTACATATAACATTTCAGCATCAGATTCGTTGATAAAGAATTCTCCATAAGGTCCAGAAACTGTTACAGTATCACCTGGTTTTCTAGAGAAAATATAAGATGATGCAACCCCTGGGTTAACGTCCATCCATCCATTTTTGTTACGATCCCATGGCGGCGTAGCAATACGAACATTTAACATAATTCTTCTTCCTTCTGCAGGGTAAGAAGCCATTGAGTATGCACGTTCTACGTTTTCACCATTTTTCATTTTTAATGGCCATAATCCAAATTTATCCCACTCAACCTTAAATTTCTCCGGCTCTCCTGGGTGCTCTTCTGGATGTGCTGTAATATCGATATCTTTATAATCGATTTCACATTTAGGAATTTCAATCTGGATATATCCTCCAGCTTTATAATCCATATCTTCTGGTAACTCAACGATAAACTCTTTAATAAAAGATGCTACGTTGTAGTTAGAAACAACTTTTGCTTCCCATTTCTTAATTCCAAATACTTCTTCTGGAATTGTAATTTCCATGTCATTTTTCACTTTAACCTGACAAGCTAAACGAACTCCTCCAGCTAATTCTTTTCTAGTAAAGTGAGGTGTTTCTGTAGGAAGTGCTTCACCACCACCTTCTAAAACGTGACATTCACATTGTACACAAGAACCTCCACCACCACAAGCAGATGGTAAGAAAATCTTCTCATTTCCTAATGTATTTAATAGAGTAGATCCAGATGATACTTCGATCTCTCTTTCTCCATTTATCTTAATCTTCACAGGTCCAGAAGGAACAAGTTTTGATTTAGCATATAATAATACCATTACCAAAACTAAAATCACTCCTAAAAATGCTACGATACTTATTACTATTGTACTCATTTTTATTTTTTATTTAATTATAAAGTGATACCAGAAAAACTCATAAATCCAATAGCCATAAGACCAGTGATTATAAAAGTAATTCCTAATCCTTTTAATGGTTCTGGAACATTTGAATAGGTAATTTTCTCACGAATAGCAGCAATTGCAACAATTGCTAAAAACCATCCAATTCCTGATCCTAAACCAAAGCTGAATGATTCTGCAATGTTTGAGAAATCTTTTTGTTGCATGAATAATGATCCTCCTAAGATCGCACAGTTTACTGCGATAAGTGGTAAGAAAATACCTAAAGCATTGTAAAGTGCTGGAGCGAACTTCTCAACAACCATTTCTACTAATTGTACCATTGATGCAATTACAGCAATAAACATGATAAAACTTAAGAAACTTAAGTCAATTTCATCTTTACTTCCTACTCCATATGCTGGATTCAACCAAGATAAAGCTCCTGGTTTTAATACGTATTCGTTCAACAAGTAGTTGATAGGTACTGTAATCGATAATACGAAAATTACGGCAGCTCCCATACCTGCAGAAGTCTTAACGGTTTTAGATACCGCCAAGTATGAACACATTCCTAAGAAGTATGCAAAGATCATATTGTCTATGAAGATACTTCTTATAAAAATATTTACTAATTCCATAGTGTTGTCCTTTTAATAATTAATTGTTGACGGCTTATTTCTCGATTAATTTTCTGTTCTTGTAACGTTGAGCCCAGATAATAATACCTACTGTAATTAAAGCCATTGGCGATAATAACATGAATCCATTATTTTGGTATCCTAATGCATATAAACCAGTAGACATATCTAATAATTGTGCAGCTGCTTCATCAAGACCAACAGCATCAATAGGCATATGTTTACCTTTATGTCCTAGAACTTCTTCTCCAAATAATTTTCCTGACCCTAATAACTCTCTAAAGAAAGCAACTAAGATTAAGATGAATCCATATCCAGCAGCATTTCCGATTCCATCTAAGAAAGCTCTCCATGGTCCATTTCCTAAGGCGAATGCCTCAAGACGTCCCATTACGATACAGTTTGTAATAATTAATCCTACGAATACAGATAACTCTTTACTTACATCATAAGCATAAGCTTTTAACACCTGATCTACGATAATTACTAAAGACGCAACAATTAATAATTGTACGATAATACGAATACGGCTTGGAATTAAGTTACGTAATAAAGATACTGTAACATTACTTGCACAAACTACGAACAATACTGCGATTGCCATTACTACAGCAGGTTTTAACTGAACTGTAATTGCCAACGCCGAACAAATTCCTAATACCTGAACGGTAATCGGGTTGTTATCATTTAATGGATCAGATAACAATGCTCTGTTTTTCTTTGAAAACAATGGTTCTTTTTCTTCTGCCATGATTAGTATTGTTTAAAATATGGTAAATAATGTTCTAACCTTTCTGCAACCATTTCTGAAAGTTTATCAGAAGTAATTGTTCCTCCAGAAATTCCGTCTACTCCGTGTTTATCTCCCATTGGAGCACCACCTTTAACAGTTTTTACAGAAACGAAGTTGTTTGTTGTATAATCTCCGTTAGGTTCTTTTAAGATTTGTTTTCCTATAAATTGATTTTGAAAAACATCCGTTGCTATTTCAGCTCCTAATCCAGGTGTTTCTCCTTTATGATCAAATACTGCTCCTACAATTGTATTTCTATCTCCTTGTAAGGCAATGTATCCCCAAATGTCATCCCAAAGACCTTTTCCAAATAAAGGAACGATGTAATATTTCTTTCCATCCTTCTCAGCAATATAAATAGGATATCTTTGAACCTCTGGATCCTTTTTGATTTCTTTCTTTAAATCAATATTAAAAGCTTTAACTTCTTTATCTATGCTTCCATCCTTCTTTAAAGAATATTCTTTAATATATTTCTTATAATCAGCTTCTGCATGATCTCTATCAACCTTCACTCCGATTGTTGATAAAATATTTTGCATTTTCTCATTTCTTACGTTTGCATCTTGCATTGGCTTTAAAGCTGTAGCTAAAAAAGCCAAAATAGAAGCAATCACAACAACCATGATAATTGCAAACAAAAACGTATATGAATTACTATTTCTATCCATGATTTATGCTGCTTTTAAATTTTCTTCTAATCTTTTCTTTCTACGTTTGATGTTTCCAGCAATTACGTAGTGGTCAATTGTTGGTGCAAAAACGTTCATTAATAAAATAGCCATCATCATTCCTTCTGGATAAGCTCCATTGAATACACGGATCATGATTGCTAATAAACCGATGAAGAATCCATAAATCCATTTTCCTTTTGCTGTTTGTGCAGCAGAAACTGGATCTGTAGCCATAAATACAACTCCAAAAGCAAATCCTCCAACTAATAAGTGTTGCCACCAAGGGAAATCCATTAAAGCATTAACTCCAATAGCATTGAAGATTAATCCCATTACAGCTCCACCAATTGTAGCTCCTACCATTACTCTCCAACTAGCAACACCAGTGAATAATAATAAAGCAGCTCCGATAAGAATCATTAATACTGAAGTCTCACCAACAGAACCTGGAATATATCCCATAAACATATCTAAAACAGAATATCCTGCACTATTTCCAGCAGCTAAAGAACCTAAGATTGTCTCTCCAGTTACACCATCAACTCCTGCATCTGTTACCCAAACCTTATCTCCTGACATAAATGGAGCATAAGAGAAGAATGCGAATGCACGAGCAACTAATGCTGGATTTAAGATATTCATTCCTGTTCCTCCAAATGCTTCTTTACCAATAATTACAGCGAAAGCAACAGAAACTGCTAACATCCATAATGGTAAATCAATTGGCATAATAAGAGGAATTAACATTCCTGATACTAAGTAACCTTCATTTACTTCGTGTCCACGATAAATAGCGAAAGCAAACTCAATAGTTAAACCTACAATATAAGATACAATTACCATTGGTAAGAACTTTAAAGCTCCATATCCTAATAATTCCATCATTCCAGGCATGTTGTTTGGATCTAATTGATTGTAGTATTGGTAACCAACATTCCACATACCAAAGATCAATGCTGGAATTAACGCAGCAACAACTGTAATCATTACACGCTTCAAATCTACACCATCACGAACGTGAGCTCCTGTTTTAGTAGTGTGATTTGGAACGAAAAGAAGAGTATCAAATCCATTAAATGCTGGACCAAACTTTTCATATTTTCCTCCTTTATCAAAAAGAGGTTTATATTTATCTAGTGTTTTTCTAAAAAAATTCATTATCCAACTTCTTTAATCATTATATCTAAAGCTTCACGGATGATTTTTTGTGCCTCAATTTTAGAAGTATTCGTAAAATCGATTAAGGCAAAATCTTCTGGGGCAACTTCGTAAATACCTAAATTTTCCATTTTTTCAATATCTCCAATCATTGCAGCTTTTAATAATTGCATTGGGTAGATATCGATTGGCATTACTTTTTCCATTTCTCCAGTCACTACTAAAGCACGCTCTTCACCATTAAGGTTAGTATCTAAAACATATTCTTTATTTGGAGATAACCAAGAGAAGAATAATTTAGACATACTAAATTTAGTATTATTTGTAAACGGTACCCATCCCATGAAGTTATAATAGTTTCCTTCAGGAATTACAGAAATTAGATTGTCATAGAATCCGAAATATCCATCTTTTCCGATAGAAGTTCCAGTTAATACATCACCACTAATTACACGAACATTATCAGAAGAAAGTTTTCCTTTTAATAATTCAGCAACATTCTCACCTTGAGTGATTTTGTGGTATCTTGGTACATCTACTTCAGAACCTGCTAAAGCCATAGTTCTTGTAGCATCGTACTTACCTGTTAAGAACAGTCTTCCAATTACAACAACATCTTGTGGTGCAATTGTCCATACACGCTCTCCTTGGTTAATTGGGTTGATTTTGTGAATCTGTACCCCAACGTTTCCAGCTGGATGCTTTCCTGTTACATTATGTAATGTAACTCCTTGCACATTATTTAAAAATGATGTTGAATTACCGTCAACTGATAAATGAACATTACCAGTAGTTAATTTTGTAAGCGCATTAATTCCAGCTTGAAATGCTTCTTTCTCCTCTTCTAAAACAAAAGAGTTATCTGCAGCTAATGGTGCAGTATTAATTCCTGAAATAAAAATTGCTTTTGGCTCGTCAGCTGGATTCGCAACAATGTCATACGGACGTTGCTTGATAAATGGCCAGCATCCTCCCTCTAGCAAGTACTCTTTTACTTCAGCAGTTGAAAGATTAGATGGATTTTTTGTACCAAAATCGTGGTACTCGTTTTTAGCATCTGAAGTGATTTTCACCGCTAAAATCTTACGCTTAGCACCTCTTTCTACTTCCGAAATTACTCCACTTACAGGTGATAAGAATTTAATTTTGTCGTTACTTTTTGAGAAAAATAACGGACTACCTGCTTTTACTTTATCACCAACTTTGACAGTAAGTTTTGGAACAACTCCCTGAATGTCTGTTGGTTTAATTGCGAAGTCCTTCGAACGTGGTGCGTCTGAAATTACTTTTTCAGCCTTTCCTTTCAGCTTAATATCTAAGCCTTTTCTGATTCGAATGTCTTGTGACATATTTATATTTGAATTAATTGTCTTTAAAAACCACGCAAATTTATACATTTTCAATTTTTTATATCAATTTTTAACCTCTTTTATCCATAGCAAAATCATTATTTATAATAATTCTAAATAGTAATTAATAACTTTTTGCATAAGATTTTAGTAATTTTACGTTTGATATATAATAGTACTACTTCATTTCTAACTAAAAAATTAAAATTATATGCGTTCTATAAAAATTTTATGTTTTGGAATTATCTTTTTATTTTTCAACACTTTACAGTCACAAGAACTATTAGATACTCCTTTACCAGAAAATATCAGAACGGTAATTTTACGTTCGATGTCTACGAATCAATATACTCCAATTATCAAATTAGGAGAAAAAATCAGACTTTCGTTTGATGATCTTGAAGCAGATAGCAAGGATTATTATTATAAAATTACACACTGTGATTTTAATTGGGAACCTTCAAATATTTCTACAACAGAATATCTTGATGGTTACACGGAAGATAGAATCAGAAACTTCGAAATTTCATTCAACACTTACCAAGATTACACACATTATCAACTGACAATTCCAAACAATAATATGATTTTATTGATCAGCGGAAATTATGTGATTACGGTTATGGATGAAGATGAAAATCCACTTTTCGAAAAACGTTTTATTGTTTATGAACCAAGAGTAAATGTCGGAGTTTCAGTTTATAAATCTAGAGATGTGAAGTATATCGATTCAAAACAAAATATACAATTCACAATTAATCATCCTGGGTTTAATGTAAACAATCCAAACATTGAAATCAAAACAATGATTCTTCAAAATGATGATTGGAACACTGCCATTAAAAATTTAAAACCACAATATTATAGAGGAAGTCAATTGATATATAAATACGGTAAAGAATCTACCTTTTGGGCAAATAATGAATTTCTTTGGTTTGACTCAAAGCAAATTAGAATTGGAACTTCAAATATCCATCGTTCTTTACGAGGTGAGCATGATATTTTTAACACCTATTTATATGTGGATAAAGAAAGAAAATTTCAACCTTATACTTATTATCCGGGAATTCATGGAAATTTTGTAATTCGAACTCTTGATGGTGAAGACCCAAGAATTGAAGCAGATTATTCTATCGTTCATTTTTATTTAGACACTGATGGAGAATTAGATCCAAATAAAAGAATTTATGTAAGTGGAGCTTTCAATGATTGGAAGCATAATTATGTAAATCAGATGGAATTTAATGCTGAATCTGGTTTATATGAACTAAAAATGGAGATGAAACAAGGGTTTTATAACTATAGATATAGTGTAATTGATGATAACGGACTTATCAATAATTGTGAAATTGATGGTTCTTTCTATCAAACAAATAATTTATATCGTGTTTTAGTATATTATCAACAACTTGGAAGTAGATATACGAAAGTGATTGGTATGGGACTTACAAATTCTGAAACTTTTCAAAATTAGTTAAACCTAAAATCCTTATCTTTGAACTGAATTTGTGTTCTAACAAGCTATGGTTTTTCAAGTTACAAATGGTATAAAAATATCTGTCAAGACAGAGTTTGAAAGTACAGTTTATAGAAATTATAAATTGCACTATGTTTTTTCGTACCGTTTAAGTATTGAAAATCAAAGCAATGACACAGTTCAGTTGCTAAGAAGAAATTGGACCATTTTTGATTCATTAAATGAAGTTGAAGAAGTATCTGGAGAAGGTGTGATCGGGGAAAAACCAATTTTGAAACCTAAAGAAAAGTTCACTTATAAATCTCACTGTATTTTGACTTCAAAAATTGGAGCGATGAAGGGACATTATGAGATGATTAATTTTACAACTACACAAAAATTTAATGTCAACATCCCAACTTTTCAATTGATAGTCAAAGGAGCTATTAACTAATTTTAATGAAACGAAAGATTAATTTCCGTCGAACGAAACTAAAATTCCCAAATCTTAAAGATAAAATTTCAAAACCTAATTTTAAATTCCCTAAAAAGAAGAAGAAAAAAAAGGTAATCGAAACTCATTGTCTAAATTGTGGTCATCCACTTCGACCTGATGATCATTATTGTGCTAATTGTGGGCAAAAAAATATTGAGAGTAAACTTAAATTCAAACGTTTAATTTTTGAATTTTTAGGAAGTATCATTGCTTATGATTCTAAACTTTGGAAATCTCTTTATTTATTAATTACAAAACCAGGACAAATCACTAGAGATTATGTTTCTGGAAAAAGAGCTCGATTTGTAAATCCTTATAAGTTTTATTTCAGTATCAGTATTGTTTATTTTATTATTATCAGCTTTGTACAATACGAAACTTTAGATCAATTAAAACTAAATAAAGATATAGTCAATAATGAAAAACAAGATTCTTTAGGAAAGAAAAAAGAATTTCATTTCAACAAAGAAGATGCTGAATACCAAAATGATCAGTGGCATATGAAAATGTTTTATGATTATGGTAGATCACACCCAGATTTGACAGTAGATCAAGCTTTAGATAGCTTAAATATTAAGCACACTAGATTTAATAGCTTTTTATATAATAAGTCAAAGGATTTTTACAATATCACACAAGGAAGAAATATAGATTCTCTGATTAAAAAGTTCATTTCCTTTGCTTCGATTTTCCTATTTTTTATGCTACCATTTTTCGCATTGTTCTTAAAAATATTCTATTATCGAAACGGAAGATATTACATGGAACACTTAGTTTTTGCTTTCCATACACAAACGATGTTATTTCTGACTTTAATCTTTTTCGGGATTATAGAACTTATCACTATGTGGAGCGCTGGAGTTTATGCATTTTTAATCTTCTTGGTATATCTTTTTATTGCAATGAAAAAATATTACCAACAAGGATTTTTCAAAACATTCGCAAAATTCTTGTTACTAAACAGTATTTACATGTTTTTAGCGACTATAGGATCTGTATTTTTAGTATTTATCTCTTTCCTATTTTTCTAAAAACAAACAACATATCATATAAAAAAAGCACCTTTACGGTGCTTTTCATTATTCTAAAATATATTCTGTATCATTAATTTCTACTCCTACTTTTTTCAGTTTATCGGTTTGTGCTTTGATGTCTAAATAATCACCGTAAGAAACATTTTCATCAAAAAATAGAGATATTTGTATCTTCTTGTTTGTATTATTTTTTTCAATTTCAGTTTCAATACTATTTTTAAAATCTTCTTTAGCAATCGATTTACGATCTAAAGTAATTCCCTTTTTTTGAATTAAAACTGGTATTGCATAGAAACTAGAATCCAACCTTGTATTTACTAAATCTTCAAAAGAATTTTTAGTGTTTGTATATTTTGTATTGGTGAAATTTAAAAAACTTAATTTATTATCTACAGAATTCGCATAACTGAAATAATTTCCAACGCTATCTTTTACTTCATGCATTCCTTCTTCGAAATGCTTTATTTTATATTTTTCTAAATCTGAAAAAATTTGTTTTAAAGTAAAACGTTTGTCAATGTTGAAAACCCAGTTTGTAGATTTTATTAAATTATTTTTATTCAATTTCACCACAGTATCTTGTTCTTTTTGCTCAAAGAAAAACCAGATTTGTGAGTGGTTTAAAATTTCTTCTTGTCCTTTCTCTGCAATTAAAGGAAGTTTGATTTCTTTTTTAGAACAACTTGCAAAAAGTACAGCAAGAATTAAAAACTTAAAAGTTCCCCTCTTGAGAGGGGTTAGGGGTGTGTTTTTGATTTTATTTAAAAATCTCATAGGTCTTATTTTTATAAAATAGACACACTTTACAAAAGTGCGTCAGATTAATTCTTATTAATTATGTTGATTATATAATTCCCAAATTTTAATAGTCTCTACAGCTTCTTTCACATCATGAACTCTCAAAATTGAGGCTCCATTTTCTAAAGCCAAGGTATTTGCAACTGTTGTAGCATTCAATGCAGTTTGTGCAGTTTCACCTAGTGGTTTATACAACATCGATTTTCTAGAAACTCCAACCAATAATGGTAATTCGAAAGAATCGAACAATCGCATTTTTTTCAATAATTCATAATTATGCGCTATTGTTTTCCCGAAACCAAAACCTACATCCAAAATGATATCATTCACTCCTTTTCCATGAGCTCTATTTACTTTTTCAGAAAAATAAAAAGTAATTTCTTTAATCATATTTTCATAAGTCGGATCTTTTTGCATTGTTTGTGGCGTTCCTTTCATGTGCATTAAAATATATGGCGCATCATATTTTGCAACAACATCCAACATCTCATCATCCATTGCTCCTCCAGAAATATCGTTGATAATCGCTGCTCCAGCTTCCAAACAAGCTTCTGCAACTCTACTACGGAAAGTATCTATCGAAATAATAATTTCAGGAAATTCTTTTACTAAAAGTTCTACTATTGGAACTATTCGATTCAATTCTTCTTCTTCAGAAATATGTTTTGCGTTCGGACGAGAGGAATAAGCTCCAATATCAATAATTGTTGCTCCTTCATCCAACATTTTTTTCACTTGCGAAAGAACTCCTTCTTCATCTTTATATTTTCCTCCATCATAAAAAGAATCTGGAGTTAAATTCAGAATTCCCATCACAACTGGAGAATTCAAATCGATTAATTTTCCTTTACAATTTATGCTTCTCATTTTTCTTTTCTTACAGCAGTATCAATTACTTTACTAACTTTTTCAGCTTTATAAGCATACATTTTTTCAATTAAATCCTCCAAAGAATCGCTTACTAAAACCATATCTCTGTTTTGCTGACGAAGAAATCCTTCTTTCACCATTAAATCTAATTGTTCTAACATTGAATCATAAAATCCGTTTGTATTTAAAAATCCAACAGGTTTTTCTTCAATTCCTAATTGTCCTAGAGTCAAAGCTTCAAAAATTTCATCTAAAGTTCCAAAACCTCCAGCAAGTGCAATATATCCATCTACCAATTTACTCATTTCGATTTTACGTTGACTCATCGTTTTAGTGACAATAATTTCCGAAACTTTATCATGAATAATCTCTTCATGACGCAACATTTCTGGAATTACTCCAATCGTATGCCCATTATTTTCATGAACTGCATCTGCAACAGTCCCCATCAAACCGATTTTTCCTCCACCATATACTAAACCAATATCATTTTTTGCAAAATAATTTCCTACTTCCTTTGCAACATCCGTATAAACACTGTTAAAACCTTGGCTAGCTCCACAAAATACTGCTATCTTCTTCATTTATGAAAAACTTATATTTTTATAATCCTTAAATTTGTCCGAAATTTACGGAAATAATTAAAGCTATATGCAAAATACATCAGAACAATACGATAAAGTAATCGAAAAATGTAGATCATTATTTATTAATAAAATGTCTGATTATGGAAGTGCTTGGAGAATTTTGAGACTTCCTTCTCTGACGGATCAAATTTTTATCAAGGCGCAAAGAATTCGACAATTACAAGAAAGTGATGTTCGAAAAGTAGATGAAGGGGAAGTAAGCGAGTTTATCGGAATTATTAATTATTCTGTGATGGCTTTAATTCAGTATGAAAAAGGATTTGCAAATGCTCCTGACTTAAATACAGAAGAAGCAACAGAATTGTATGACAAGCACATCAAAATCACAAAAGAATTAATGGAAAACAAAAATCACGACTACGGAGAAGCTTGGCGTGATATGCGTATTAGTTCACTTACGGATTTGATTCTACAAAAGCTTTTAAGAGTAAAACAAATAGAAGACAACAAAGGAAAAACAATCGTTTCTGAAGGAATTGATGCCAATTATCAAGACATGATAAACTATTCTGTTTTTGCTTTAATATTACACGAAGAAAATAAATAATCTATAAAACATGAAAATACTAGTACATTTATCAAGACTCTTAGTAGGAGTTATTTTTATCTATTCTGGATTTGTAAAATTGGTAGACCCACTTGGTTCTGCATATAAATTCCAAGAATATTTTAGCGAAGACGTTTTAAATTTAGAATTCTTAATTCCTTACGCACTACCTTTTGCCATTTTTATGGTTGTAGCAGAGTTCGTTCTTGGTATTATGTTACTAGTCGGTTTTCTTCGAAAATTTACTGTTTGGAGTTTATTCCTGATGATGGTCGTTTTCCTTTTCCTAACTTGGTATTCCTATACTTACGACAAGGTTACCGATTGTGGATGTTTTGGAGATGCGATCAAACTTACTACGGGAGAAACTTTCTATAAAAATGTAATTTTAATAGTCTTCAACCTTATTTTGGTTATTGGTGTCAAACATATCAAACCAGTTTTCAGTAAAGGTTTTGCAGGAATCGTTACGCTTCTAGCGCTTGTTGGTTCTCTTTTCGTAACATCTCACGTATTAAATCATTTACCAATCGTAGATTTTAGAGCATATTCTATCGGAACAAATATTCCTGAAGACATGGAATATAAACCAGGTTCGGATGAAGAGCCCCCAATTCACGATTTCTCACTAGAAACAGAAGATGAGGATTTAACGGAAACAATTTTAGCTCAAGACAAAGTACTTCTAATTGTTTCTTATGACATCTACAAAAGTGATTTCGAAGGTTTCGACGCTATCAAACCTATCGCAGACGAAGCAATCAAAAAAGGATATCATGTTTACGGACTTTCTGCAAGTACAACAGAAGACACAAACATGATCAAAGAAGATTACGAACTACCTTTTAATTTCCTATTCGCAGACGAAACAATGCTAAAAACAATGATTCGTTCGAACCCAGGAATCGTAGAATTACACAAAGGAACTATTGTTGGAAAATGGGCTTGGCGAGATGCTGGCGATGTTTTCAAAAAATAAACAACAACTCAAAATATTAGAAAAGGCTACAGATTTGTAGCCTTTTTTTTATTTACTAGTTCCCCACTTGAGAGGTGTGTTATTAATCTAAATACGGTTGCTAGCAAGAGTTTATATCTCATCATATTCTTCAAAATCTATAATAAAAAACCTGACGCACTTATGTAAAGTGTGTCCAGTGTCATCGCTGGTGCGAGTTTGAAACTCGTGACCACACTATAAAAACAAAAATTATTTGGGCGAAACCTTACAGGTCGGGCTTTCCGTTTCAAGTTTTCTTTTTCAAAAAAAGTTCACTAGGCAAGCCGTGGGCTTCTTAGGTCGCCTCCGTTTGCCAAGTTCCACTAATTTTTGAAAAAGAAAAGCTTTTCACTACAATCCCTTTCGCAAAAAACAATTACAACAATTTCATTTTCAATTTTCAAACAACAAACCCACAGCTATCATATTTTTCCCTAACTTTAAAAGAAGTAACTCTTAAAAACAATAAAAAACAGTTTTTATGTTAGATTCTTTTCAAGATTTCGCAAAGGCTTTCAGTTCGTGGATTTGGGATTGGCCACTTTTAGTTTTACTAGTAGGTGGTGGACTTTTTCTTTTATTTTATTCCAAATTCATTCCTTTCAAATATCTAAAACACGCTATTCATGTCATTCAAGGGAAATACGACAAAAAGGAAGATCACGGAGAATTAAGCCACTTCGAAGCACTTTCTTCTGCAATTGCAGCAACAGTAGGTCTTGGAAATATTAGTGGAGTAGCAATTGCAATTGTAACTGGAGGACCTGGAGCAATATTCTGGATGTGGATGAGCGCCATTGTCGGAATGGCAACCAAATTTTTCACTTGTACACTTTCCGTAATGTATAGGAAAGATTTAGATGAAGAAAACACACTTGCTGGCCCAATGTATGTAATCACAGAAGGTTTGGGCAAAAAATGGAAACCACTTGCAATCTTCTTTTCTTTGGTTGGATTAATTGGAGTAACGCCAGCTTTTCAAGCAAATCAACTTACTGCAACATTCATTGAAGTTTTAGGAACAAAACCAGAAAATCAATTCATCACAAAATTAATCATCGGTTGTTTAATCGCTGTTTTGGTTGGAATTGTAATTTTTGGAGGATTAAAAAGAATCGGAAAAGTAACTTCCAAACTAGTTCCTTTTATGGTGATTTTCTATATGATTTCTGTTTTCATCATTCTTGGGGTAAATTATGACAAAATTCCAGCAATTTTCAACAGTATTTTTTCAAATGCTTTCACAGCAAATGCTGCTATTGGTGGTGGACTGGGATATATCATCAAAACTGGAGTAAAAAGAGCTGCTTTTTCTAATGAAGCAGGAATCGGAACTGCGCCAATGATGCACGGACACGCAAAAACCAAAGAACCAATTCGTGAAGGTTTGGTTGCTATGCTCGGACCTTTTATTGATACGATCGTTGTTTGTTCACTTACTGCTTTTATGATACTTTCTACAGGTGTTGCCGACATTACAGATGCAAACGGAGTTTCTCTAACCTTAAGTGCTTTCAAATCTGTTTTTCCAAATGCAATTTCTGAAATTCTTCTCCTGATTGCTGTGCTTATTTTCTCTCTTTCAACAATGTTTACTTTCTCTTATTACGGCGATACTTGTTTAGGTTTTCTTACCAAACCAAAATATGGTCATTATTATAGATATTTCTATGTAGCAATTATCATCGTAGCTTCTATTGTAACCTTAGATGTTATTGTAAATATCGTAGATAGTTTCTTTGCAATGATGGCAATTCCAACCGTAATTTCTACAGTGCTTCTAGCTCCAAAAGTCCGAAAAGCTGCGGATATTTATTTTAAGAAATTGAAGGAAGGGAAATTTGGGTGAAAATTGATTTTTATTATTGAATAGAATTTGTTTGATCATTTATAGGGTTTCCAAATAATGCAATTAAATGATTAGTTGTCCAATTATTTATTTCATAGGTATATAAATAGAGACCTTCAAAATCACAATCATCATTGATATATTCTATAAAAACAGTTTTTTCATCATTAAGTAAAGTTTCTTTTTCAATATAGCTACACACCATTATTGTTGGACTTTTATTGATATAATTCTTAAAAGCTATTAATGGAAAAACACAAAAAAGAAATAGGACAGGATTTAAAAATAAGAGGTAATAGTTTTTCTTTTTTTTAGTTCTATAAATTATATAAACATGAATCAGTAAAAGTAAAATAGGGATGCTATTTAAAAGGATATTTGAACCAAAAGTAAAGAACCAAAATACTAACCAACAAAAAATAATAAAGACTATCTGAAATACTTTTTTCATTTGAATTTTATTTTCATAACGAAGGTTTTTTATTTTTCTTATAAATTGATAATTCCAATTTCTTAAAACAAAAAAAATCAAAGGAAAAATTCATTCGCTTTCAAACGAAAATTCTCATTTTTCAAAAAAAGATTTTAGCTAAACTTTAAAAATAAAAAAAGTGAATTTATGAAATTCACATGTAGTAACTTGCAATTTTAAAATAAGAAAAAACAACCCTAAAAAGATGTTTTTTTTAGAAAAGATAAATTGTACTCTTTAGGGTAGTTTTATAAAAAATTATTTTTTCTCTAATAATTCAAAGAATTGGTCGAATTTAGGTAGAATAACGATTTTTGTTCTTCTATTCTTAGCTCTTCCATCAGCAGTATCATTAGAAGCAACTGGGTGGTATTTACCTCTACCAGCAGCAATCATTCTTTCTGGATCTACTTTGTATTTATCTTCTAAAATACGCACTACAGAAGTTGCACGTTTTACAGATAAATCCCAGTTATCCACTAATACTCCTTGTTTACCAGCATATGATCTAGAATCCGCGAATCCTTCCACCATAATTTCGATATCTGGCTTATCATTAACTACTTTTGCTACTTTTCCTAATACTTCGATACCTTTTTTGTTTAAAGTATATCCTGCCGTACGGAATAATAACTTATCAGATAATGAAATAAAAACTGCTCCTCCTTCAACTTCAATTTGAATATCTTCATCATTAACATCTCCAAGAGCTCCTTTTAAATTAAGAACTAATTGTAAATTCAATGAATCTTTACGAGCAATCGCATCTTGTAAATTTCTGATGTAACCATCTTGATTCTCGATCTTCTCTAAAGATCTTTTCACATTCTCTGCTTCTCTTTTAGAAAGCACAGAAAGTTCAGTCAAACTGCTTAGCATTTGAGTATTATTCTCTTTAAGATATTCTACTCTTTCTGCTAATTCTTGATTTTCTTTACCCACCTTGTCTTTATCAATCAAACATTTTTCAAGGTTAGCCTTTGCAGTCGTTAATTGCTCCTTATTTTGGTTGTTTTCCTCTTGTAACGCCGAGTACTTTTTACTTGAAACGCAAGAAGTAAGAGCTAATGACGAAACTGCAGTTAGGATAAGTAGTTTTCTCATATTTCAAAAATTTAATATTGTCCAAATTTATAAAATATTAATACCTAAATTAATGAAACTAACCACTTTTAAGATTAATTTATGATTAATTATCATGTATCTTTGCAAAATGTTAAAGAACTAAAATTTAAACAAATCAAAAGATGAAAAAATATATATTTTACATACTAATTTTCACTGTTTTCGCTTGTTCACAAGAAAAAAAGCAAGAAGCAATCACATTAAATGGAAATGCTTTAGGAACAACATTCAATATAAAGTATTTTGACACAGATAATGTTAACTATTTGAAAAAAGTGGATAGCATTATTAATGCAGTAAACAGATCTCTTTCAACTTATCATAAGGATTCTGATATTTCGAAGATAAACCGTGGTGATTCTACTATCGTTGTAGATGAATTATTTTTAGAAAACATCGAAAAATCAAGAAAAATTCACATGAAAACTAATGGTTTTTTCGACCCAACTATTGGTATTTTAGTTAATGCTTGGGGATTTGGTCCTGAAATGAAAATCGATGATTTAGACTCAACAAAAGTTGCTGATTTATTAAAATATGTTGGTTTTGAAAAAATTCAAATAAAAAACGGAAAGGTAATCAAAGAATCAGAAGAAATTTATTTAGATTTTAATTCAATTGCCAAAGGATATACAATTGATTTAATCGGAAGGTATTTGGAAACAAAAGGAATCAATGATTATTTGGTAGAACTTGGAGGAGAAGTAAGAGCAAGAGGAAAAAACTTAGACAAAGGTGCACTTTGGTCTATAGCCATTGAAGATCCAAATACGGATGGAACTAGAAGTTTCACAAAATTTGTAAAATTAAACAACGAATCTATGGCAACTTCTGGAAATTATAGAAAGTTTAAGAAAAACAAAAACGGAGAAAAATTCGTTCATACTGTGAACCCAAAAACAGGATTTGCTTATGAAAGTGATTTGATCAGTGCAACAGTAATTTCTGAAATAGATTGTGCGGATGTAGATGCTTATGCAACTGCTTTTATGGCGATGGGGCTAGAAAATACTAAAGAATTTTTAAAAAATAATCCAGAAATAAAAGCTTTTTTGATTTATGTAGATGAGAACGAAAACTTAACAAATTTCACTTCTCCTACTTTAAAAATTCATGAAATAAAATAATCTTATTTAAAATTAAAGAGCAGCGAATTTGCTGCTCTTTTTTATTTTCCTAAACCTTCCTTATACATTTCTAAGGCTCTTTCTCTAGCAAATTTATGATCTACCATCGGCTTTGGATATTTTGAAGTTCCATATTCTGGAATCCATTTTTTCACATATTTCAAATCTTTATCAAATTTTGTCAATTGTGTTTCAGGATTAAAAATTCTGAAATACGGAGCAGCATCTGCACCACAACCAGCAACCCATTGCCAATTTCCAACATTCGACGAAAGTTCAAAATCTAACAATTTCTCTGCAAAATATCTTTCCCCCCAGCGCCAATCAATCATCAAGTGTTTACATAAAAAACTCCCAACAACCATTCGAACTCGATTGTGCATATATCCTGTCGCATTTAATTCTCGCATTCCCGCATCTACCATCGGATAACCTGTTTTTCCTTCACACCATTTTTTAAAGTCTTCTTCATCAGTTCTCCATAAAATCCTATCATATTCTGGACGAAAAGATTCCTTAGCTGTTCGTTGATTGTTATAGAACAATTGCATAAAAAATTCTCTCCAAATTAATTCATTTAGATAAACTTGTTTTGAATCTGTTGTATTCAACGCATAATGTACCAATTTACGAATGCTCACAGTTCCAAACCTTAAATGTGGCGAAATTGAAGAAGTTCCATCTACACTCGGAAAATCTCTTTTTTCAACATAAGAATTCAATTTTGGTTTGTCCAAATGATAAGGAATCACTTCTATTTCGGTTTTTTCAAAACCAATTTCCGTCAAACTCGGAAAAGAGAAATCTACATTTTGCAAAAAATTATTTTCAACTTCAAAAACATCTTGAATCATTAAATTTTTCTCTGAAAGTTTTTCTTTCCATTTTCGCATATATGGCGTATAAACCTTATAAATCTCTCCATCTGCTTTTAAAATTTCTTTCTTTGCAAAAATCACATGATCTTTATAAACATTAAAAACAATATTCTTGGACTCTAAAAAGGCTTTTACTCTTTTATCTCTTTCAATTCCATAAGTTTCATAATCTTCATTTGTATACACAGCTTGTACTGTATATTCTTCTGTCAACTTTTTGAAAGCATTTAAAACTTCATCATGAAAAATCAAAATATCCGACTGAAATTGAACTTTTAATTCTTCTTTTATTAATTCTAATTTTTCATGAATAAATTGAACTCTAGCATCTTTTTTTGTTTCTAATTTTTCTAAAATATCTTTATCAAAAATAAAAATTGGCAATACATTTTCTTCTTTCTTTAAAGCTTGAATCAACGCTGTATTATCTTCCAATCTTAAATCTCTTCGAAACCAATGAATCGTAACTTTTTGCATTTACTTCTTCTTTTTAAATAGTTATTTTATTCATTTTTTTCTTGATAAAAAAACGAACCAAAAAAATCAAGACTTTATTTTTAAAATCAAAAATCTACGAAATTTGAAAAAGACGAAAAAAACTCGCTATCACTCAAACAGTTTTTCGTCTATTTTTTCCAAAATTCTTGATTTTTACAATTTTAAAAATAGGTCAATTAAATTTCAGAAAACATTTTCAATCCTCAAAAACATACTTATAGTTTTAATATCAAGTAATTTAATTTAGATATATTTTTTAAATTATATTCATAAAAAAACCCAGAACTAAGTTCCGGGTTTCTATGTAAAATATCAAATTTCTTTTCTATTAATATTCAAAAGTTCCGTGCTCTGAATTAATTGTAAGTTTTTTAGAATCCGAAGCTTCTACTCTACCAATAATTTGTGCTTCTACACCAAATTCTTTTGAAATTTCCATGATTTCATTTGCTACTTCTTCCTTCACATATAACTCCATACGATGTCCCATATTGAAAACTTGGTACATCTCTTTCCAATCTGTCTTAGATTGCTCTTGGATTAATTTAAATAAAGGTGGCGTAGCAAATAAATTATCTTTAATCACATGAACATTACCTACAAAATGTAACACTTTTGTTTGTGCTCCACCAGAACAGTGAACCATTCCGTGAATATTTTCTTTAGCTACAGAATTTAAAATCTTCTTGATAATTGGTGCATAAGTTCTAGTTGGAGATAAAACTAATTTTCCAGCATCAATAGAAACTCCTTCTACTTCATCTGTAAGTTTTACATTTCCAGAATACACTAAATCTTCAGGAACTGCCGCATCAAAACTCTCAGGATATTTTTCAGCTAAATATTTTGCAAAAACATCATGACGCGCAGAAGTCAATCCATTACTTCCCATTCCTCCATTATATTCTGTTTCATAAGCAGCTTGACCAAAAGAAGCTAAACCTACAATAACATCTCCAGCTTGAATGTTTGCATTATCAATTACATCTTCTTTTTTCATTCTAGCAGTAACCGTAGAATCCACGATAATTGTACGAACTAAATCTCCAACATCTGCAGTTTCTCCACCTGTAGAGTGAATTTTAATTCCGTGATTTGCTAAATCTTCTAAAAGTTCTTCTGTTCCATTGATAATTGAAGAAATTACCTCTCCTGGAATTAAGTTTTTATTTCTTCCAATCGTTGAAGAAAGCATGATGTTTTCTGTTGCTCCAACGCAAAGTAAATCATCAATATTCATGATTAAAGCATCTTGTGCAATTCCTTTCCAAACAGATAAATCTCCTGTTTCTTTCCAATACATGTAGGCTAAAGAAGATTTTGTTCCTGCACCATCTGCGTGCATCACGATACAATGATCTTCGCTTCCTGTTAAATAATCTGGAACGATTTTACAAAAAGCCTTTGGAAACAATCCTTTATCTACATTCTTGATTGCATTATGCACATCTTCCTTTGAAGCGGAAACACCTCTTTGGCTATATCTTTTACTTACTTCTGAACTCATTCTTATTTTTGTTGTGTTGTTGTTTTTCGCAAAGTTAATTGTTTCTTTAAAACTAACTCTATGCAAATCTGAAAATTATTCCCAATCTGGCATTTCAGCATTTTCCAACAACACTTCTCTGTGGTAAGAATCATCTATATAGTCTAATGAAACCTTATAAATGTTTTTAGTTGAAATTCCATCATTAGATGTATTCATAAAAATAACTTCAGCTTCATTTGGTGAAAATCTTGGATCTAAATCGTTCGTTCCTCCAAATTTACTTGTAGAAAAATTAATGGAAGTATCATTTTCAAAATTGTAAATAAAAATATCTGAATCTAAAATTCTGTATTCATCATTTTCAAAACCGCTCGTATCATGTGTATAAAGAAGTTTTTGTTCATCTATAGAAAAATTCAAACCACTAACAGCTCCATTTACATTATCTAAAATTGTATTCAAAATATTTCCATTAAAATCTATCACATAAATCGAAGCATCATAACCTTGTGGATTATTTGTTTTAATTGCAATTTTATCTCCAAAATATCCTAAATCACATTCTGTAATATATTTTCCATCTGGAGTTTGATAAATCAATTCTGTCCCTGATCCGTCTTTATTTACTTTGTATAACTTATCAAAACTTGGATATAATAAATATTCTCCGTTTGCAGACCATGAGAAATCAACTTCAGACATTTTAAATCCGTTTACAGGAATTGTAGAAACTTGAAACAATTCAGAACCATCTGCTTTCATGGTAAAAAGATGTGTTTCTGCATTTACAGTTTGGAAAAAAGCAATCAAAGAAGCTTGATTATTCTTTCTTGGACGCCAGCTATTTTTCGAAATATCTGTCAAAATACTTTCTACTTCTAATTCATTTTTAGAGTAAATAATATTATTTCCATTCTGATTTTTCACATAAAACAATCTATTTCCTGGGTCATTTATAACTTTAAAAGAATATACAGCACTATATATTTTCTCACTATAATCATCATAAGCTTTTACCTGCCAAAAATATTTAGTTCCGTAATCTAGATTTTCAATAAGCACAGAAGTTTCTGTAATATTTTCAATAATTATTTCACTATCATCCTTATCATTTTTAACCAAAACATCGTAATAAATAGTATCTTCTTCTGGATCTACACTCAACCATTCTAAAGTAGCAAACAAGCTTGTTAATTCTTGATTATCCTCTGGTAAAATAAGCGCAGGAATTGACGGAGCTTTATTCCCTGTAGTTTCAATCTGCATCTCAAAAATCACATTTACTGTGTTATCCGTTTCCACAGTTGCAGATTCAAAACTTGTTAAAAACTCATCTTTTTCAGCTTGCACAGAATAGTCGCCTTCTTCAATATCCGTAAAAGTAAATTCTCCATTTTCATCTGTAAATGCGGTATTATTTGTAGAAGAAATACTAACTTTTACATTTACCATTGGCTCAAAAGTTACTGCATCTACAACTTTTCCTGATATCGTTCCTGTAGATACCATTTCCAAAACATCTTCATTACAAGAAATCAAAAATAGCAACATACATATTTTTAGAATCAAATTCCTTTTCATCACTTTTTGTTTAAAATATTTTTTTAGTTTCAGTTTTCTTTTCTTTACCAAAATATGCGTTTACACCAAGGGAAAACCTCCAATAATAATCGTCTTTTTTTCCGTGTGTAACACCGTCAATAGTATCATCAAAAGGCAAATTTTGTTCTCCAAATATTTTTATTCCAAAAGTATTAGAAGCTAAATATTCAAAACCTAATCCATATTGAACTTTCAGATATTCATTAGCATTATCCTTTTTATCAATATTGAAAAGATATCCAGGTCCAACATAAACGTATGGAGTAAACTTCTCATATGGCAATACGTTAAATTGTAAATTGGCATCTACGGAAAGTAAATTTTGTTTGTTATCTAAATTCTTATTCTTGAAATCGATTTTCCGCATTCCTGCTGCTAAACTAAAAGATGGATTTTTTAAATAATAATTATATCCTAATGCGAAAGAAAAAGTATTAGCCGGATTTGCGTAATCATTTTCAATTCTAGAAGTTCCAACTTCGAAGCTAATTCCATTTTTTGCTCTACGATCTTGAAAATTTCTATTATAAATCTTTGTATTTTCTGCTTCTTCTTTTTCTTTTTCAAATCTTTCTTTCAATAAAGCAACAGATTCATCACCTCCTTTAGCACTCCACAAGCCATCTAAAATTCCTTCAACAATCATTAATTCTACAGCTTTATCTATCGCTTCTTTCACAGCTAATTGTGAAGGTTCATTTTGAGTATATCCAGTTTCTACTTCGAGTAACCTTTGAAGATTTACATAACGAAATAAGCTAGCCGTTACTTGTTGTGATAAAATAGTTTTGGAAACATAGACATTTTTTAAAATTTGTCCATTCATCGTAGAAACAGCTCTAAGATAAACAGTTATTCTATCTTGTCTATAATTTGCAGCCCCACCTGCACCAAAATATCTTGCTCCTACTCCTCCTGTCATAATATTGGAATCATAAGACACAACTCCCCCTTCTAAAATCACTCCTGCATAAAGTAACGGATGTAAGCTATTCTTTGCATCAACGTTTGCATAATCGACTCTTGTTGACCTAATAATTTGTCTTTCATTAAATAGATTACCAATATTCTCTCTTTCAATCGGAGAAAACCATTTGGAGTCTGCTAAAGATTTTATCAAGATCGAAGTTCCTCCTTGCGTAACAGACGTACTCCACGTTGATCCTGTTTCTAACTGCTTATATTGCCCTGTTTGATCTCTAAATTTATAAACAGCAACTACAATTGGTTTTTGTGGTTTTATATCTTTTAAAAGTTCACTTTTTGGCGTGTTTTCTCCTATTCTAGCTTTTTGGGTTTGTAAAGGCTGGTTCCAATAAGCTCCACAACCTGACAAAAGACCAATGAAAACTAGTCCAATTATTGATTTAATTTTCATGACATTTTTTTAATCGTTGGGTATTACAATTTCGGTTTTATCACCAGTTGCAGTATCAAGAATACTGATAAAAAGTCCATCTGTAGAAGGAGAAATATCTAAAACCAAACTTCCAAAAACATAAGTACCTTCTTCTAATTCACCTTCACCAAACTCATCTTCAAACAAATCTTTCGAAATTTTATTCAAAAGCTGTCTATTTAAATTTTCTGTAAACCTTTCCGTATCTGATTTCTGAGTTCTTGAAGAACTTGAAGATTCCTTAAAAGAATTCTGTGCATTTGCGGAAGCTAATAACTGTTGATAACTAAATGGGTTATTTCCTCCAAAAAAAGGATTAACGGGTTTGTATACGAAGTTTTGTGCTATTCCCATAAATGGAATAAAAAACAGAATGATTAATAATTTTCTTTTCATACTAAATACCTCTTATTTTTTTCCAGTTTTTTCTATTCTTACTTTCTCTTTCCAATCTTCTGATAGCATTCTTTGCTTGTTGATTAATAAATTCAACATCTGGTTTGGTTTGAAATCTATAGATTATCCTATCTTCAATTTTCACTTCCACAACACTTCCTCTACCAAAAGAAGGTTTTTCATAAACATAAATCATAAAAGGATATTTCAAGTTTTTGGACATCATTTGTCCATAAAACACATCATAAAAATCTTTTCCTAGCTTCGTTCTTACTTCCTCTACAACAATTCCCTTTATTTCAATTTCAGTTTCTTTAATTGGTTCTAAATTGTTTTGATTAGGGTTTAATCTTATCGTTAACGAATCTTTTGCAATCAATTTAGATTCTACTCTACCAAAAAAGAAAACTTTGATCTCATCTTTAGCTTCAAAATTTAAATATGTTTGTAAAACTTTCATCTTGTTATGAGCTGGTATAGAAATACGCTCTGAAACGTTTTGCTTTTCATATTTTTTTGAAGCAACTTTTTTTAATATTAACATCTGAACAGAAACATCTTCAATATAAAAGTTTGATTGATTTTCTAATATGGTAAATATCTCTACAGACTTCCCTTTAATATTATAATCTATTTCTGATTTGAGTTTTTTTTCTTCTTGTGAATAAAATAGATGTGAGATTAAAAAAATAATGAATACTATCTTTTTATTCATTTTCTATAAATAAGCTTTCATCATTTCCTCTTTGACTAATCTTCATATTATTAGTCAATTGATTCTCACCTACAATTCCTACCTCATTATTATCACCAATTTGCTCAACTTTCACATGATACTCCATACTTGATGTAGATGTGAAATTATACACGTTATCTTGCCCATACTGCATTACCATCTGTGTACTATTATTGGCATTCATTAAAACATCTACAGTATTATTTTCTCCAATCTGATCTAATTGAATCTTAGTTCCTTCAGGTATATTCTGAACTTCTTCTTGTTCGTATAGCGATAATATTTCTTGTTCTGTTAAAATCTCCTGTGAAAACAATGAACATGAAACAAATAATAATCCTAGAAATAAGTATTTTTTAATCATTTTATTCGGTATTTTATTCAGAGCATAAATTTATTATTTTTTTTCAAACACAAGTTAAAAAAACACACTTATTTAATTGATTTACAATATTTTAACTTAAAAAAGCGATACTCAACCACTGAAAACAGTGATTTTCACAAACAATACATAAACAACTATATAACAATTACTTAAGTAAAATCCATAAAAAAAGGGAGTAATATTAAATATTACTCCCTTTTCAAGAAACTAAAAGTCTCTTTTATATACTTTTAAAGAAAATTATCTTACGATTAATTTCACATTTCCAGCATTTTCTAATCTTACAATGTAAGTTCCTTTTGTTAAAGTAGAAACATCAATTGTGTTAGCTTTTTCTCCTTTTAATACAGATCTACCTAAAAGATCAACTACTTCGAAAGAAGTTTCTTTTGATAATCTTACGATAGATTGTGTAGTTGGGTTTGGATAGATAGAAATTGTATTCTCATTTCCATATTCAACAACATCTAAATCATCATTGATATCAGCTGCATTTCTTGGGAAAATTTGGTAAGTCTCATTGAATTGAGAAGCTACACCAACTACAGTTTTTTCATCTGTAGGAATTACGTTTCCGATATAATCTACATCGTAGAAAGCAGTTCTTAATACTCCTGTATTTTCTCCGTTTTCGATTGAATAGTTTTGTCCGTTTACAAATACTGCAGTTCCGTCACCTTCTGTGAAAGTTACATTGAAGATTTTTACTAATTCTGATTCGTAATCTTCTCCGTTATTATTTAACTCTTCGATAGTAATCTCTTGAGCTACTAAATCATTATCAGAAGAAGCTACAGAAGCGTCTTGAGTAGGAATTATCTCTAATAACCCATTAAACTCAATTACTTTTCCTTTTACTCCAGAAATATAATCTCCAACATTCATTTCAGTTGTGATGATTCCTTCTTCATCAAAAATCATGATTCCAGAAATCGTAGATCCGTTAGCATCTTGAATCCATTTTCTGTTTTTGAATCCATCTTTATGAGTTAAAACAATATCTCCAGTAATTTCATAAGTATTATTTAAACCGTTAGCTAAAACGTGTGCTCTTAAATCTGTAATAGAAGAAACAACTACAGCTTCAGAAATTGTAAATGTAACTTCTGCCATTACAGCTTCAGCTAAATCATTTCCATCATTATCTACTAATTTAATTTTAACTGTATGTGATCCTAAAGTTAATCCAGTTAAAGCAATGTTAGTATCATCAAATTTATTTGTTGAATTTGTGAAATCATCCATTGAATAAACAATGTATCCATCTCCATCATTTGCAGACTCACTAGTAGATAAGTTGAAGTTACCTAAATCAAAAGCAATATTTAATTCTGTAACATCTGATCCGAATACACTATTATTCTCTGGTGAAGTAATAGCTAAAGTAGGATCTGTGTTAACTTCCATATCAAAAATATCAACAACAGTTCTTGGAGAAACTTGGTAAACATCATTATACTGAACATTTACTCCAACTACATTTCCTTCTCCTGAAGGAATTACAGTTCCAATATAGTCAACATCGTAGAAGTTTGTTCTCATTACTGCAGTATTTGTACCATCAGTAATGTTATAGTTTTGTCCATTTGCAAAAGTTGCAGCATCATCAGCATCTTCGAAAGAAACTGTGTTGATTTGAACTAACTCAGACTCATAATCTTCTCCATTTGTATTGAACTCTTCAATAGTTACAACTTGTGGAGCAATAGTATTATCAGAAGAAACAACAGATGCAGAATCTTCAGAAGGAATAAATTTTAATGAATTATTTTGCTCAATAATTTCTCCTTTGAATCCAGTAACATAATCTCCAACATTCATCTCAGTTGTAATGATTCCGTCTTCATCTTCAATCATAATTCCAGAAATAGTTCCTTCTTTATCTTGAATCCATTTTCTTCCTTTATATCCAACTTTTTGAGTTAAAACAAACTCTCCAGTTAATTCATAAGTAGTTCCTGCTCCATTTGCAACGAAATCAGCTCTTAATGCAGTAATAGTAGCCATTTCTGTTGCTGTTTGTTCAACTGCAATAGAAAAAGAAACTTCTGTTGCTACAGCTTCAGCTAAATCATTTCCGTCGTTATCAACTAATTTTATTTTTACTGTATGTGCTCCCGCTTCTAATCCTGTTAAAGCAATTGCAGTATCATCAAATTTATTTGTTGTAGTAGAGAAATCATCCATTGAGTATACAATGTATCCGTCTCCGTCATTTGCAGTATCGCTTGTAGACAAGTTAAAGTTTCCTAAATCAAAAGCAACATTAACATCAGTTGTTCCAGCTGCTAAAATTTCATCATTTGCTGGTGAAGTAATTGCTAAAGTTGGAGTTGTGATTACTGCTGCAATAGAAAAAGAAACTTCTGTTGCTACAGCTTCAGCTAAATCATTTCCGTCATTGTCTACTAATTTAATTTTTACTGTATGATCTCCAGCAGTCAATCCTGTTAAAGCAATTGCAGTATCATCAAATTTATTCGTTGTAGTAGAGAAATCATCCATTGAGTATACAATGTATCCGTCTCCGTCATTTGCAGTATCACTTGTAGATAAGTTGAAGTTTCCTAATGTAAACTCAACATTAACATCTGTAGTTCCAGCAGCCAATTCAGCATTGTTTGCTGGAGATGAAATAGCTAAAGAAGGATCTGTAGTTACAACATCATCAATATATGTTTGAAATTGGAATAATTCACTTAAAGTTTCTCCTGATGGTGGATCAGTTTGACATGAACCTGTACCATCTAAAATATTTAATTCTCCAATTGTCCAATTATTAACATCAAAAGTTCCTCCATTTGCAGTTGTTCCAGAGTTTCTTTTTAAGTAAGTATCTAAATATTCCCAGTTTTCACCAGTTCCATCAACACCGTCAACTCCAAAACGATCGATAACATTTCCATCACCATCTACAATTTGAAAACGATCATCACCATTCATGTTGATTCCTCCATTTTCAATAACATTTGTAGAAATAGCAAATTCTTGTTCTAAAATTGCTGCATCATTTGTTAAATATACATACTCGTCTGTTTTAGAATTTAATCCTGAAAGATCAATATCAGAACCAAAATCTCCAGTATTATCGTTAGTCTGCTTTTGGATTTTCCAATTTGTAAAATCGATTGTTCCATCAACATATAACTCTAAAACTTTCCCACTTCCACCAGGACATGGAGAATCTACGAACCCAGTAATTAAAGCTGACTGAGCGTAAGAAGCTACCGATAAAATCGAAGCCGTTAAAAATGCGTAATTTTTTTTCATAAAAATAATCTTTGTAATTTCATTTTTGAACCCAAATGTACAGTAACAATAATGTTATCTCAAAGATTTCAATGTTAAGTTAAAATTAAGTTTTTAAAAATAAGACTTAAACTAACTTTTAGTTAATTAATTAACATTTTTTCATTAAATAATTTTAAATTGAAAGTTTGGAAAGTTTAGAGCAAAAAAAAATCTCAAACCTTAAAAGATTTGAGATTTAAGTGGTACCTCCAGGAATCGAACCAGGGACACATGGATTTTCAGTCCATTGCTCTACCAACTGAGCTAAGGTACCATTGCTTGTTCTTAGCGGTGGCAAATATATGTAAACTTTATAAACTGAAAAACTTTTTTTCAGTTTTTTTGATAAAAAATTTACAAAAAAATAGTAAAACCTTAATTTTCAGTAAAATAATTTTTTAAAAAAATTACTCTAAAATTTCAATTTTTATATCAACATCTTCATATGGCCACTCATCTCTGTCAACTTTTACTTTTGAAATTTTATCCATCACATCAAAACCTTTCGTGACTTGACCAAAAACAGTGTGCTCTCCATCTAAGTGATGTTCTCCTTTTGGACTTAAAATAAAGTAAAACTCAAAAGGTGTAGATAGCTTTTTTGGATTATTATCCCAACTTCTAGCAATAGCAAGAGCTCCTCTTTTATGTTTTCTATTTTTTCTAAACTCAGGTAGTATTCGATAGTTTTTTAATTCAGTTCTATATCTTACTGTTTGTTCATTATCTGAATTTCCTCCTTGAATAATGAAATCTTCAACAATTCGGTGAAATGAAGTAGTGTCAAAATATCCTTCTTTGGCTAAAAAAAGAAAACTTGCTCTATGCAAAGGTGTATCTTTGAATAAAGTAACATAGATATCACCAAAACGTGTAATCAACTTGATTTTCGTCTCAGGATTATCTTTGCCATATTGCTCCAAAAATTCATAAGTGATCTTTGGTAACTTTTTAGGAGTTTTTTTCTCTTTTTTAATTTTAGGTACTACTTTTTTAGGCGCTTCTTTTTTTACTTTTTCTTCAACTTTTACAGGAGTTTTTGTCTTTTCTCCACAAGAATAAAATAAATTTAAAGCTAAAAAAGCTACTACTATCAAACAGTAATTTTTCATTTTATATATTTTAATGCATTGAAAATACTATAGTTGCAAAGATAATAATTGCTAAAACAATTACTATCCCAACTATCATTGCTGTATTTTTATAATGTAGTTTATGTAGTTTTAAATCTTTTCTATAACTATAAATTAATGCTGCTGCAAATGCTACGATGAAAAAAATTGCAAACATCATTTGACCTTGTGTAAACATCTTTCTTTAAATTTGATTTCGCAAAAATAAAGAAAATACGAACTTGAATTACTTATAAATGAAAAAACAACTAAACGCAGTAAAAGACTTTCACAATGCTTTTGGACAAGATGTGAATGTGGAGCCAACTTCTACAATTTCTAAAGAACTTATAGAACTTCGTTATAAATTAATGAAGGAAGAAAATGAAGAATATTATGAAGCTGCAAAAAACAACGACTTAGTAGAAGTTGCAGATGCTCTTGGAGATATGCTTTATATTCTTTGTGGAACAATGCTTACACATGGTATGCAAAGTAAAATTGAAGAAGTTTTTGACGAAATACAGCGAAGTAACATGAGTAAATTAGGAGAAGACGGAAAGCCAATTTATCGTGAGGATGGAAAAGTTTTAAAGGGTCCTAATTATTTTAAGCCTAACTTAAAAGAAATCATTGAAAAATAATCTCAATAAAAAAGCTCCTTATAATAGGAGCTTTTTTTATTTTTTTAGTTTTTTTTTATTTAAAAGCAGGTACAAATGATTCTCTGTACTTCATAAATTCTTCTTTTGATTTAATTTCTTTATACTTGTCTGTAGCTAAAAACTTAAGGATAAATTCTAATTGTTGCGGAGATTTATAACCTCTTTCATTCATTAAAACACTTCCTTCTTCATTAAAGAAAATAATTGTTGGATAAGCCGAAATTTTCAAGGCTCTAGAAAACTCATGAGAGCTATTTCTAGAATTCTTTCTTGATTCTTGATATCCAGGATTGGTAAATTTAGTTCCCTTATAATTTACTTCTTCTTTTCCTTGTGCGTTGAATTTAACTGCATAAAAATTCTTATTTACATAAGCTACAACATCAGGATTTTGAAAAGTATTTTTATCTAGCATTTTACAAGGCCCACACCATACTGTATATGCATCCATCATGATTTTCTTTGGTTCTTTTTTCTGAGCTTCTAAAGCTTCGTCTACTGTCATCCAATTGATTTCAGCATGTTGTGCAAATGAACCAAGAGACAATAAAGATATAAACAGAAATAAAATTGTTTTTTTCATTGATTAAAAATTTAATATTAAAGTAGTCGTTTTTCTTTCACAATTTTTACATGGCCAATATAGTATAAAAAAATGAAAACGCCTTAAAACTAAATTTAAGACGTTTTCTTTTAATGTTATATTTAACTGATGTTATTTAACACCGTGCATTAATTTCTTAATTACTGGGTTTAATAGTAAAATTACTAAACCTGCAACGATTGGTACAATTGTAAAAATTAAGAAGAAAACAGATAATGAATATTCTTCTGTAATTTTTTCAATCTGACTACCTAATACAGCTGCTAATTTATTTCCAATTGCAATTGCTAAATACCACATACCAAACATAAATGCAATCATTCTTGCAGGTACTAATTTAGACACATAGGAAAGTCCTACAGGAGATAAACAAAGTTCTCCTAACGTATGGAATAGATAAGCTAAAATTAACCAAATCATACTTACTTTAACTCCATCTTGTAATCCGTAAGATCCGAATGCTAATAATCCAAATCCTACTGCCATAATAATCAATCCTAAAGCATATTTAGTAGCAGCTGAAGGGTTATATTTACTATCCCACCATTTTGAGAACATCGATGCAAATGCAATAATGAAGAATGAGTTTAAGATACTAAACCAAGATACTGTAATTTCAACTTCATTATCTTTAATTTGTGTAACTTTTGCATTTACAACAGCATGATCAACTCCAAGCTCCGCAGCTCTATCATAAGCTAACTGTAATCTCTCAGCATCTAAATAACCAAAACTAGAATTATCTTTATCTTTTGTGATAATTTTTACATCTTGGTGCATTGTTAACTCAACTGGCTCTGCAATAGACGCAGTTTTTTCAATAATTTTATATTCTGGTTTCACTTCCATGTCATGTGACATTGGAACTTGTGAATACATTAACTTTCCTTCATCATCTTTTTGATGAATACCATCTTTCATTACTGGCATTTCAACAACTTTATAAGAAACGTCATATGAACTAGTAGAAAAATCTCTATTTAACATCCATCCAACAATTACCCATACTCCAGCAAAACAAATTGCTAAAACAATGTTTGACCCAGGAATTTTTTTCCAAGTTCTTTTTGCTAGTAAAATTAATACCCAAGTTATAATACCTAAAGGAATTAATGTCAATAATGCATTAATGATATTATAAATTAAAGCTGAATTCCCTGTTAAGCTTCTGTTTACAGAATCTCTAGCGAATAGTACTAATGAAGTTGCTCCTTGCTCAAATGACATCCAGAAGAAAACTGTAAAGAATGCAAAAATAATTACAGCAATCATTCTATCACGAACAACTCTTGTATAACGAGAAATACGTGTAATAACTAAGTATAAGAATAAAACTAAACCAAATAAAGCCATTACATATTGCCCACTGATTCCTCCAATTTCAAATGGGAATAAATCAATATTTCCAATCTTAGACAATGGATCATTAATTGCATATCCTAAACCAATTACAGAAGTGATTACAATTAAAACTTTATCAATTAAAGTGAATGGATTTAATTTATCTCCATTTTCATCAACTTGAGGAGCAGCTTTAGATTTAGTTTCAACTGTCTCTTCTTTTTTAACTTTTGAAGGAACATCTCCAATTTTACCAAATAAAGGTTTTGCTAACCAGAATTGTAAAGTACCTAATAACATAAATACTCCAGCAAGTCCGAATCCCCAGCTCCATCCTACTTTCTCAGCTAAGTAACCACAAAGCAACATTCCGAAGAATGCTCCAGCATTTACTCCCATATAGAAAATAGTAAAAGCTCCATCTTTTTTCTCTGGTAATTCTTTATACATTTCAGAGATAATAGAAGTCATGTTCGGTTTAAAGAATCCTGTACCAATAACTAATAATCCTAAACCAACATACAACCAAAATTCTGTTTCAATCGCCATGGCGGCGTGTCCTAGAGTCATAACAATTGCTCCAATAACAACTGCCCATCTATATCCTGTAAATTTATCTGCAACAACTCCTCCAACAATTGGTGTTAGATAAAGAAGCATCGCATAAGTTCCAAACAATGCTCCTGCATTTTCAGCTGTCCACTCCCATCCTGGGTTATACCCAACCAATGCCATTGTTAAGAAGTTAATTAATAATACTCTCATTCCGTAGAAAGAGAATCGTTCCCACATCTCTGTGAAGAACAGAACGAATAAACCAGCTGGGTGGCCTAAAACGTTTGAATCAAAAAAATTAGGTTTACTACTCTCCGTACTCATATCGTATATTTCTATATTTTATTCTTCTATTTCTATTTAATGTGCTATTTCTTTCTCGTGATCTTCTGCTCCGTGTGTCAATCTTTTCAATGGCTTAATTAATAAAACTACTAATAAACCGAAGATAACTGTAAATCCTGTAATTCCAGCAAAAATTGCATATTCCCCTAACTCAGATGCACTTTCACCTAAAAGTCCTGCTACTTTGTTTCCTAATCCTGTAGATGCAAAATAAACTCCCATCATTAAAGAAACATATTTTACAGGTGCTAATTTTGTAATAAAAGATAATGCTACTGGTGAAGCACAAAGTTCTCCAATGGTATGTAATAAATAAGCAAATACTAACCAATACATATCTGAAGACCCTAGAGCTTCATAATCTCTTACAGCAAAAATCATGAAAACAAATCCAAGCCCCATGATAATTGTTCCTATTCCCATTTTAAATAAAGAAGAAGCTTCTTTACCTTTTAATTTTCTCTTCGCCCAATAATTTGCTATAAGTGTTGCAAAAATGATGATAAACCCAGCATTTAATCCTTGGAAAACTGCTGTTGGAATTTCAAAAAGACCAAAGAAATTACGGTCTGTTTTTTCTTCAGTATAAATACTCATCAATCCTCCAGCTTGCTCAAAAGCTCCCCAGAAAACGATAACAATTAAGAATGAAAGTAATAAAACTAAGAATCTATCTTTCATTACTTTTGTTGTTAATTCTTTATAAATCATCATTAACATTCCTGCGATTAATCCAATAAAAATAAATAATGCTGTGAATGCCCAGCTGTCATTCCCTTCATAAGTAAATCCAGCATAAACTCCATAAGCACAGATTAATGCAACAATCCCTAACTGTAATGGTGATCTTAATAAATCCGCAAAAATTTGACCAAGAGAAGAATCCTCTCCTTTATCTGAAGCTTTAATTTCCGATGGTTTATTTCCAACATGAACTAAATATTTTTGACCAAAAATGTAAACTAATAATCCTAATAACATTCCAATTCCTGCTAAACCAAATCCTGCATGCCATCCGTAAACAGCAGCTGTAACTCCAACAGTTGTTGTTGCTAATAAAGATCCTAAGTTAATCCCAATATAGAAAATACTAAATCCTTTATCTCTTCGAATGTCTCCTTTTTTATAAAGACCTCCAACCATTGTAGAAATATTTGGTTTCAATAAACCTACTCCTAGAATTACTAATCCAAGACCTGTATAAAATGCCCAATCTTGCTCAATTGCTAAAACTCCATGTCCTGCTACTAAAATCCAAGCTCCTACAAGTACTGATTTTTTTTGTCCAAGCCACTTGTCTGCAATTAGTCCTCCAGGAATTGAAACTAGATAAACTAACATCGTATACCAACCATATAATGCTAAAGCTTCTCCTTTACTCCATCCTAAACCTGGGTTTTCTCCCATGGTTTCAGCAACCATATATAAAGTTAATAAAGCACGCATTCCATAATATGAAAAACGCTCCCACATTTCTGTGAAGAATAAAATATATAATCCTATTGGATGTCCAAAGAGTTCTCTTTCATGGACTTTAATAGCGGTATTCGACATATTTCTATAATGTATTTTTAATTAATATTTCATTTTAAAACAAAAGAAAGTGATTTCAGCCTTTTCAGCTCAAATCACTTTACTTTTTCATGCTTTTATAAATTTTGGCGAACAAAATTAGTCATTTTTTTATAAAGGTGTAAACGTGTATTTTTCCCTCTATAAATTCCGTGTGTTCTGTCTGGATAAATCTCTGAATCATAAGGAACATCCGCATAAATCATCGCATTAATCATACGCATTGTGTTTTGCACATGTACATTATCATCTCCACTTCCGTGAATTAATAAATACTTTCCTTTCATCTGATCTACAAAGTTAATTGGCGAGTTATCATCATATCCACTTGGGTTTTCTTGTGGAGTTCTCATGTATCTTTCCGTGTAAATACTATCGTAAAAACGCCAAGAAGTTACTGGAGCAACAGCGATTGCCATTTTGAAAATATCATTTCCTTTTAACAAACAGTTTGAAGACATAAATCCTCCGAAACTCCATCCCCAGATTCCGATTCTATTTTCATCGATAAAGTTTTCTTTTGCAAAAATCTTCGCTGAAGCAATTTGATCGATAACCTCGTATTTTCCTAATTCTTTGTAAGTAACTTTTTTGAAATCTCTTCCTTTGTACCCTGTTCCTCTTGGATCTACACAAGCAACAATATATCCTTCTGAAGCTAGCATATAATACCAATAATCGTTAGAACTGTTCCATCTGTTTGCAACTTGTTGAGAACCTGGTCCAGAATATTGGAACATTAAAAGTGGATATTTTTTATTTGGATCAAAATCTTTTGGCTTAATCATCCAAGCGTTTAATTCTGTGTCATCTGTTTTAACAGTAAAGAATTCTTTTGTTCCAATGTTGAAATTTGCTAATTTGTTAGCTAAGTTTTTATTGTCTTTTACATGCTTTAATTTCTTCCCTTTAGCATCATATAAATCAAACTCTAAAGGTGTTGTAGCATCTGAAAAATCATTGATAAAATAGTTTAAGTTCTTACTAAAAGAAGCACTATTTGTTCCGATTTTCTCACTTAATTTCTTCTTCGATTTTCCGTTTAACTTAATGTTATAAACAGTTCTATTAATCGAACCTTCTTCTACAGATTGGTAAAAAATTCTTTTTAATTTCTCGTTGTATCCGTAGTAATTTGTAACATCCCAGTCTCCTGAAGTTACTTGTTTCTTTAACTTTCCATCTTTTGCATAGTGGTAAATGTGGTTGTGTCCACTTCTATCACTTGTCCAAACAAAACTTCCGTCTTTTAAAAACTCAAAGTTTAAATCTGTCACTTCGATATAAGCTTTATCCGTTTCATGTAAAACTGGCTTTGCATCGAAAGTTGTAGCATCGATAAAGAATAAGTTTAAGTCATTTTGATGACGATTTAAAGTAATCGCTGTTAATTTATTCGCATCGTTTGACCACTTCATTCTTGGAATATATTCGTAATCTCCTAATGAAATTTTTGTAGCTTCTTTATTTCCTAAATTATAAATATGAAGTGAAACAACAGAGTTATTTTCTCCAGCTTTTGGATATTTAAAAACTTGTTGTGTTGGATATAATTTATCTCCGTAAATGTCCATTGAAAACTCAGGAACATCTGTTTCATCAAAACGGATAAATGCAATATTTTTACTATCAGCACTCCAGTCAAAAGCTCTTACGAAAGCAAATTCTTCTTCGTAAACCCAGTCTGTAATTCCGTTGATAATTCTATTTTTCTTTCCGTCTGTAGTAACTTGTGTTGTTTTTCCTGTTGTAAAATCTTTAATGAAGATATTATTGTTTTTTACATAAGCAACTTTCTTGCTATCAGGAGAAAAAGTTGGTTCTTGGATTTTTGCTTCGTCTACTAATTCTAATTTTTGAGAATTAATATCATAAACATAAAAATAAGCCAAAGATGAATGTCTGTAAATCGGCTCAGACTCTGTTCCAAGAATTAATTTTGTTTCATCGTTGTTGAATTCGTAACTATCGAAGTAATTTAATTGTTGTAAATCATTAGAATTTACGATAGTTTCTACTTTTTCTAGCGTTTTGTATGAATATTTATCAACAGAAGTACTTCTACTTGCTCTATCAAAGTTCAACAAAGTATAAAAGTCTCCGTTCATTGAGTTTAAAGAGTTTAGATAATCTTGTCTAAATTCTCCACCCCAAATTTCTTCAAGTGTTATATCTCTTTTTTGTGCTGTAGCTACGGTAGTTATAGCTAGTAAAAACAAAAATAGTTTCTTCATTTTATAATTTTTAAAAAAATAATGCCAAGTTTAAGAAATTTTAATGGTTTTTTAGCATTAAAAATCGAAAAATTTGTGCAAGAAACTATTTTTGAATGTTATTTTTTATCAATGAATTACTTCTTGTCTGTAATTCAAAATATAATATTTACTAAATTTATTCTGTTTATATTATTTTTTAGCTTTTTGATTTCATTTTTTACAATAAAATCACCCAGAAAAATATGTAATGATTTTACTTCATTTTCTTTTTATCCTTAAGTACCATCGCTTCTTCTAAAATTTTGATAATTTCTTTATTTTCACCTCTAATTGCATCATTTAAAGGCGTATTTCCCCAACGATCCTCACAATCTATCTGTACTTTTTTGTCTAATAAATATTTCACAATTTCCAACTGATTCTCGGAAGCTGCTAAATGCAAAGCTGTTCTTCCATCATAATCGGAACTATTTAAAGACATTCCTTCTGCTTCTAATCTTTGAATTTCATTCAAATCTCCAAATCCTGCGGCATACATGAGGTTAATTAATTTATTCACCTTAGTTTCGTGTTTTCTCTTACGAGGATCGATTTTTGAAGTCTGTTCCATCAATGAATCATACATATGGAAATTAAATTTATCAATCAATTTTTTACAAAATTCTACACCACGAACACTATTTCCCATTTTATCCAAACGAGGTGACCAAATACTAATTCCCATCACATTCGGAATAACTACCAATAATGAACCTGAAACTCCTGATTTTGCAGGAACTCCAACTCTAAAAGCAAACTCTCCTGAAAAATCATACATTCCACAAGAAGACATTAAAGACATACAATGACGAACTGTATTTTCATTAAAAATTGCTTCTCCTGTTAACGGATTGAGTCCTGAATTTGCAAAGGTAGCAGCAGCTATAGAAAGATTCTCCGTACATGACTCGATAGAACAACATTGAAAATAAAACTCTAAAGTTTCTGTCAAATCTGTTTTTGGCATAAAAGCTTTGTTTTCTCTCATGAAATAAGCCAGAGCAAAATTCCTATCTGCAGTTTGTCTTTCTGATAAATAAACGGAATTATTAAACTGCACTGACCTATCTCCGCATAAATGTTTCCAAACAGAAGAAATATGCTCAAAACGATCTGCTATAGGACTATTTCTTTTGATTAAAGAACAAGCCATAATTGCTCCGGCATTAATCATCGGATTATGTGGTAAACCTTTATGATTTAAAGAAAGCTCATTGAAAGATCGTCCACTTGGCTCTCTCCCAATATGCTTATGAACTGTTTCTTCTCCAAGTTCTTCCATTGCAATACAATAATTTATCGGCTTACAAGTGGATTGTACACAAAAATTATCTTTTGAATCTCCAATCGAAAATCGTTGTCCATCCACTGTACAAATAGATAATGCAAAATGTTCTGGATTTACACGGGCTAGCTGCGGAATATAATCTGCTATTTCTCCTTTTTTATTCTTTTCTACTTCGTAGTAAATTTTCTCTATTTCTTTACAAAAATCTTTAAAATCTGGAATAATCAAATCTCTATACAAAGCTCTTCGTACTAAATTATCTTGTTTCCCTAATTTTAAAAATAATTCTTTATCTATCCCTTTTTCTGTAACTGATTTTTTCAGGGCTATTCTGAATTCTTTCAATCGAATATCATCTTCTAGAATTCCCATTTTCTTTAACTTTCTCCAAAGAACATCCGGACTTATAAATCCTTCATTATTTTTATCCAACTGCCTAAAAAGAGAATCTGCTGCTTTTTGTTCAAAAGAGCTTAAATCCTCAATTTTCTTACTTCTTGATTTTTCCATGAATTTGGGGTTTGGTCTTATTCTTATCTAAAATTACCTCTTATTATAAAAATAAAATTTTAACAATAGTCCAATTAACATGTTTTTAACGACAGTAAATTTTAAATATTTGTAATTTTCATAAGCAAAATAAAAAGCCATTCATAAAAAAGTTTGGTTTATCGCCCTTACAATAATGAACCAAATCAGTTTCAGAATGACTAGATTTTAAAAAGCAATCATTCCTCATAATCGATTAGTCGCCCCCACAACGTAATTTTCTTTTATTTTAGAATGATTGCATATATTGTAACAGCCTAGTTTTGTCGCCCCCACAACGTTTTTTATAACTAAGCTGTTTCTATTTTCTTTTAAAAACAGTCATCCCTCATAATCGATTAGTCGCCCCCACAACGTAATGCTCTTTTATTCCAGAATGACTGCGTATATCGTAACAGCCTAGTCGTTTTGTCGCCCCCACAACGTTTATTAATAACTAAGCTGTTCCTGTTTTCTTTTAAAAACAGTCATTCCTCATAATCGATTAGTCGCCCCCACAACGTAATGCTCTTTTATTCCAGAATGACTGCATATATCGTAACAGCCTAGTCGTTTTGTCGCCCCCACAACGTTTTTTTATAACTAAGCTGTTCCTATTTTCTTTTAAAAACAGTCATCCCTCATAATCGATTAGTCGCCCCCACAACGTAATGTTCTTTTATTCTAGAATGACTGTATATTTTTATTTCATTTTAGTAATGATAAATTCGGTTCTTCTATTTATATCATGTTGTTTATCATCACATTTTACTTCATTATCACATTGATTCAATAAAAGTGTTTCTCCAAAACCATCAAACGATTCAATTCTATCTTTTGAAACACCATTTTTAACCAAATAATCATAAGTAGATTTTGCTCGACGTTTTGACAACTTCATGTTATAATTATCATTTCCTCGACTATCTGTGTGTGATTCTAATTTGATTTTCATCTTAGGATATTTACCCAACATTAGAGCTATAATTTTATCCAATTCTTCAGCAGCATCTTTTCTTATATACGATTTATTCAAATCGAAATAAATTGTATTTAAATCCACCAATAATCTAATATCTTCAATTGGTTTCAAATAAACATTTCGTTCTATTTCATTTATTCTTTTATCTATTTTTGTTGAAATCTCTACTTTACTTGTTGCAAATTTCTTCTTTGAAATATTCAAATTATACACTTGACCTCTTTCAACTTCAACATTATAATTTCCTAAACTATCTGTTTTAACTAATAACTCATTTTCATCATCTAGTCTAATTTTCACTTCGGCATTTACAATCAATTCTTCATTAATTGCATCCAACACTTTTCCTTTTATATAGAGAGGTTTCACTACAATTTCTCTTTCGTATTTGTAAATATCATCTGAACCAACACCACCTTCTCTATTAGAAGAAAAATACCCTGAGCTATCCGAAACTTTGAAATAAGCAAAATCATCTGCAGGGCTATTTATTGGAGATCCAAGATTTAGAATATTTACAATTTCATTTTCTTCATTTTTTATAGTTGAAAAAATATCCAATTGCCCAAAACCTAAATGTCCGTCTGAAGAGAAATACAACTTTTCATTTTCACTGATAAACGGAAACATTTCATTTCCTTCTGTATTGATAATATCTCCTAGGTTTTCTGGTTCTCCCAAACTTCCGTCAAACTTAACTTCTGCCTTATAAATATCAACTTCTCCAAAACCTCCAGGCATATTTGAGGAAAAATAAATTGTTTGCCCATCATTACTCAATGCAGGATGTCCAACAGAATATTCATCGCTATTAAAACTAATTTCTTTAATATTTGTCCACTTACCAGCAATTAGTTCTGCAGAAAAGAGTTTTAAATTCGAAACACCATTTTTATCTTTTTTTAATTTTTTATGGTAATTATTTCGAGTAAAATACATTCGTTTCCCATCTTTTGTAATCGCAACATTTCCTTCATGATATTTTGTATTCACTTCTCCTCGAATTCCATTTATTTTTCTACCTAAAGAATCTGAAGTCATTTCATAAATATCTAAAAAAGGTTCTTCGTTCCAAGCGAATTTCCTTTTTATAGCAACACCAGTATCTCTTGCTGAAGTGAAATAAATAGTATTTTCATGTTTAAAAATTCCAAAATCGCTGAATTTTGTATTAAAATCTTCTAATTCGACTTTGTAAATCTTTGAATCGTCAATAATTATTTCTCCATTATTTTCAGTGGCATAAAATTCTTTTACACGTAATTCGTCTGGAAACTTTTCAGCATATTTCTCAAACCACTTTTTAGACTCTTCGTACTTTTCAACACTTTTTAGAGCTTGTGCATAATTGTAATAATAGATAGGACTGATTCCTTCTTGATTTATTATTTTTTGATAATATTTCTCGGCTTGATCCGCTTTTCGAAGCAACATATAAATATCCCCCAAACGTTTATTAGTTTCAACATTTAAAGAATCTTTTTCTAAAATTTTCAAATAGACTTTTTGTGCTTTAATAAACTTCAAATCTTGAAAATTATTATCAGCTATTCTCAATTGCCTTTTTTGAGCACAAATAGTAATCGATACTAAGAAAAATAAAATACTAATATGTCTAATCTTTAATCTCATCTTAAAAATACCTTGGGGATCTAAATTTATTTTTCAAAAATTTGAATTCAAAAATCATCAAAACTTCATGTGTTCCTGATGTATATCTTTCTATATCTGTAACAGGATATTCATAAGCATAACCTATTCGTAAATTTTTAGCCAACTGCAAATCCATCATTGCACCAACAGCATCTCTAAAACGATAAGCCATTCCTAACCATAATTTTTCATGAATTAAAAAATTCCCAGACACATCTAAACTTATTGGTGTATTCTTAGAATATTTTACCATTGCTGAAGGTTTGAATTTTAATTTTTCTCCTAAAGAAAAAACATAACCTCCTAACAGATAATAATGTAATCTTTCTTTTGCTAATAATTCATTTTCTGATTTATAATCATGGTCTATCAATCTTGGAGAAGAAAGTCCTACATACCAATCATTAGTATGAAACAAAATTCCTGCTCCCATATTCGGATTCCATTTATTCACTTTTTTTTGAAAATAAATATCATTCGCAACATCTGCATCTGCTAGAAACTCTGCATCCAATCCATAATAAGTAGCTCCAGCTTTTAGCCCTAAAGAACATTTTAAATCATTTTCAAATTTAAAAGTATAAGACAAATCTCCATAAGCGTAAATAAAGCGTTCAAATCCTAAATTATCAACAATTACAGAACCTCCAATTCCGATTTTCTGATTCTTCAAAGGTGAATTCATAGAAACCGTTTGTGTATTTGGTCCATCTTGAAGTCCTACCCACTGAAATCTTCCAAGCGCCACAATATTCAAAGAACCTCTACTTCCAGCATAAGCAGGATTTACAGAAATTGTATTGTACATATATTCCGTAAATTGAGGCAACTGTTGTGCTTGTGAGTTTAAAAAGAAACCCCAAATCAAAATTATTAATATGTTTTTTAGTAACCTCATCTTTTTATTTTACACCTAAATAGATATATCCTTGATATTCTTTTTCCATATGATTTTTTAATCTCACGACATAGTAATAAGTTCCGCTTGAAAGCTGTCTTTTATTTCCTATTGTCCATTTTCCGTTTGAAATTCCATTCCAGTTATTTTTATAATCCTTGGAAGAAAACACATTATTTCCCCATCGATTATAAATCTCTAATTCTACAACAACCTCATCACAACTTTCCAATCCTAAAACTTGGAAATATTCATTTACACCATCCCCATTTGGCGTCACTGCTTTTGTAATATCTACTTCTAAGTTTTCGCAATCTTCTTGCTCACAATCCTCATAAAATTCGACTGTTATTACATAAGTATTTCTACAAACTCCTTCTGAATACTTATATAAAAATTGGTAGTCATTTATTTCAATATTCTCAAAACTGATAATTCCATTTGAAATAATTGATTCTGAATTCATAGAAATCCACTCTCCATCTTCTTTCTCATTTGGTAAAAGATGATTCAAGTTTAAGCTTTGACTTTCTTGATTTAAACAAATTCTTACATCATCCAGATTTTCTTCTTCTCCTATCACAGTAATTGTTTGCGTAAAACTTGAAGTATTTCCACATAAATCAATTACTTCCCAATTTTTTATTATTTCTAAAGAATTGTTTGATAATTCATTTTCTAGTTCTGAGTAATTAACTGTCAATTCTTCACTTCCACAATTATCTGTAAACTCCATTTCTTCTAATTCCGAAAGATCTTCACAATAGATAGTATACTCTTCCTCAAAATCAGAAAGAACAGTTGGAGCTTCTGTATCTTCTATTACAAATGTTATTTCTACATCTTCAATATTCTGACAAGTATCTTCCACTGTATAATTCACTGTTATACTTCCCATTTCACCGCAATCTGTGATAAAATTCGATAAACTAAAATCACTTTCAATACTTACTAAGCCACAAGCATCTTCGGCACATAATTCTAACATTTCAATATTTGTTTCATGCCATTCATTGATCAAAGCTTCTTTACTTCCCTCAAAACAATCAACTACTGTATTTTCAATATTACATAATGCTAAAGAAGGTGGTATTTCGTCTATAATTGTAATTGTTCTTGTATGTGTTGTTTGATTCCCGCAACTATCTTCAATTAACCAATGTTGCAAAATTGTTCCTTCTACATCACATTCAGAAGTATTTGGTACCATTGCATCTTCTACAAATTCCATATTCGCTGTAATATCTCCCATACAATTATCCATCGCAGAAAAATCTTCGTCTACTGCTGGGATTGTTTCATTGCATGAAATCGTTATATCTTCAGGAATATTAAGGAATAAAGGAGCTTCTTGATCCTCAACTGTTATTGTCTGATTATGTTCTGCTGCATTTCCACATGAATCCGTTATAATCCATGTTCTAGTAATTGTATAATTACAATCTTCTATAGGTATTGTATTTTCTTCAAAACTAATGACAACTTCTGAGCAAGAATCTGAAGCTTCTATAATTGGAACTTCGGGAATATCTTCACAAGAAACTGTTATATCTTCTGGTAAATCCGATGTAAATTCTGGTGCTAAAGTATCTTCTACTGTAATATTTTGTGTGTATTCTGAACTATTTCCACAAACATCTGTTGCTGTCCAAACTCTTGTTATTGTATAAACACAGTCAGAAATTTCATTGCTTGTTTCACTAAAATCAATGACAATTTCCGAACAAGAATCTGAAGCTTCTACAGTTGGAACTTCTAGGATATCTTCACAAGAAACAGTAATATCTTCTGGTAAATCCGATGTAAATTCTGGTGCTAAAGTATCTTCTACTGTTATAATTTGTGAATATTCCGAACTATTCCCACAAGTATCTGTTGCTGTCCAAACTCTGGTTAATGTATAAACACAGTCTGAAACTTCATTGGTTGTTTCATTAAAATCAATGACAACTTCTGTACAAGTATCCGAAGCTTCTAAAGTTGGAATTTCGGGGATATTTTCACAAGAAATGGTAATATCTTCTGGTAAATCAGAACTAAAATCTGGTGCTAAAATATCTTCTACTGTTATAATTTGTGAATATTCCGAACTATTTCCACAAATATCCGTTGCTGTCCAAACTCTGGTTAATGTATAAACACAGTCTGAAACTTCATTGGTTGTTTCATTAAAATCTATGACAACTTCTGAGCAAGAATCTGAAGCTTCTAAGATTGGTACTTGTGGGATATCTTCACAAGAAACTATTATATCTTCTGGTAATTCAGAACTAAACTCTGGTGCTAAAGTATCTTCTACTGTAACAGTTTGTATATATTCCGAACTATTTCCACAAATATTTGTAGCTGTCCAAACTCTTGTTATTGTATAAACACAGTCAGAAACTTCATTGGTTGTTTCACTAAAATCAATGACAACTTCCGAACAAGAATCTAAAGCTTCTAAAGTTGGAACTTCTGGAATATCTTCACAAGAAACGGTAATATCTTCTGGTAATTCAGAACTAAACTCTGGAGATAAAGTATCTTCTACTGTTATAATTTGTGTGTGTTCCAAACTATTTCCGCAAACATCTGTTACTGTCCAAACTCTTGCTACTGTAAAAATACAAGATGAAACTTCATTGGTTGTTTCACTAAAATCTATGACAACTTCTGAACAAGAATCCGAAACTTCTAAAGTTGGAACTTCGGGGATATTTTCACAAGAAACTGTTATATCTTCTGGCAAATCAGAACTAAACTCTGGTGCTAAAGTATCTTCTACTGTAACAGTTTGAATATGTTCCGAACTGTTTCCACAAACATCTGTTGCTGTCCAAACTCTGGTTAATGTATAAACACATTCGGAAACTTCATTACTTGTTTCATTAAAATCAATGACAACTTCCGAACAAGAATCTAAAGCTTCTACAATTGGAACTTCTGGGATATTTTCACAAGAAACGGTAATATCTTCTGGTAAATCTGAACTGAATTCTGGTGCAATTGTATCATTTATCAAATAAACTTGATCACAAACAATAACCGATTCTGAATTAACATCAAAAATTCCATCTAGATTATCATCTTTTATAATTGTATATTTTCTAATCAATTGCTTTTGACAATCTGTAACTGTCGTCCATATATCTTCAGAAGAAATCTGAATATTTTGACAAAAATTAGAGTTGGTTTCAAAACCTAATAAAATTAATTCTTCAATATTTGTAGCCGGATTTGGAATATCTTCTTCACAAGACAAATCAATTGTAGAGCTAGTACATGCTAAATCAAAATGACAACATTCTTCAATTGTAATTTCTTTTTGAACATTTTTCACCAATCCAGTTGCATCTATAACTTCTAGTTTTACAATTTTTATTCCTGAACTTGTAAAAACTATAGGTTCTGGATTCTCATCTGTACTTAAAATTGGTACACCATCTGGTAAAAACTCCCAATTAAAAGAATATGGTTCTATACCTCCAGAAATTTGACTTGAAAGATCTAAAATCTCATTTTCTTGATCTTCACATTTTTTTTCATAACTAAAATCAACAGATAATGTAGGGGTTATCTGAATAACTTCCGTCCAATAATTAAATCTTCCACAGGAATCTTCCACTTTTAAAGTTATCAAACAACTTTCTACACCAAAAGGCACTTCGAAAGTTGTATTCGCAGAGAACGGACTAGAAAAATCGCCCCCACAACTACTAGTCCATTCAAACGAATAATTATTTTCTTCTATCTCATTAATATTTGCATCTAAATTCAATATTGCTCCTTCTTCAACTACTTCTGGAACAATGGAATTCATCGTAATTTCTATTTGATTTTCTAAACCAGATTTTAAAATAAAATTACCTAAAAGTCTTGCTGCTGCTACATCTTCTTCTTCAGTTCCTTGATTAATTTTATGAGAAGCTTCATACATAACCATTCCCGCATTTTCATCTCCATAAGCTCTACCAAAAACAACTAAACTTGCTGGACCTGGAGATAGTACTGGAAAATTTGTTCCTCCAACTACTTGAGGATGTAAATCATCAGTAACAAATAATTTCGTAGAACTTCGCCAACCTGCTTGTTTTGGCATATAAATTCTTTCAGAACCATTAGAAAAGGCTCCATCCATCGTACCGATTAATTGTGTAAATGGGCTCCCTCCTAAATCACTGTTATAACTATAATCTCCTGAATTTTGATTATTATGTTTTTGAATATCACAGCCATTTTCTTTTTTCCAAGGAACTAAACCGCCATTAGACAAAAAGTTCAAATCTGATTCACAAGCATTTTCTTCTAAAGAATTTGTATATGTTTCCAAAGCACTCACCGAATGACAACCTGCCCATAAATAACCTCCTTGCTGCACAAAATTCTTTAAAACTCCTATTCGTTCCAAAGTCCATTTATGTGGATCTGCATGCGGTAAAACATAAACATCATCACAAGATGCATTCAAATCTTCTGGTGATGCATTATAAAAGTAGGATTCTTCTGGTAAATTTGCTTTATCAATAAAAACTTGTTTGATCACTTGATCATTTTCTTCATCTAAAACAATTTTCGGAAAACTTGTAATTTTATCATAAACAGAAACTTCAAAATTTCCTGTAACATAAGTAATCACAACGCCTTCAGACTCCCAATTATTCAATAAAGTGGATGTAATTGTAGAATTGTCAATAAACTCTTTTGAAATAATAAAAACACTTCCTTTATAACTTGTGTTTTCTATACTAAAATCTTCTTCTCCGTAATTTTTTTCTTGGCTAAAAGCCCAATAAACAGGAATTCCATTTGAAACCAAATCATAGACCATTCCGTAAGGTTTCAAACCATTATCATAAGTTTGTGGTTCTACTCCAAGATTCACAACTGCTGTACCTGTTTCGAAAGTAAGATTATATGGAAAGTTTTGAGCATTAATCTCAAATGAGAAAAGAATGAATAAAATAAAAAGCTCCTTCAGAAAAGTCTTTTTCCAAAGAAATTTAAGCATCACTAAGATGCTTCCCCACTTTTGCATTTCTATTTTATTCATTAATAAATTATTTAATCTCCAAAGGATTTCTAAATCCCAATTTTTTAACTTCTATTATTTTCTAACAACATTGAATCAGAGTAAAAATTACCTTCTGTGGGGTAGAAAGAATTTTTATCACACTCACGAAGCAAATATAACATAACAGTTTGATTATCTGATATTTAAATCATTGATTTTCAAAAAATAACGATTTTCAGTGATTCTTTAATCTATTTCAGTTATCCTGTTTTTTAGCATAAATAATTAATTTATAAAAAGCTTTACATAATTAGATTTCTCTCCTTTTTGAAAAAAAAGGAACTTATCTCTCTTTAATTTCCCGAATTATTTATTTTTGTATCTATTAAATTTTTGAAAAAATATTATGAACAAATATGATGTGGCTGTAATTGGTTCTGGTCCTGGTGGCTATGTTGCAGCAATTAGATGTGCTCAATTAGGATTGAAAACAGCAATTATTGAAAAATATTCAACTTTAGGTGGAACATGTTTAAATGTTGGATGTATTCCTTCAAAAGCTTTGTTAGATTCTTCTCACCATTATCATGATGCAGTGCATCATTTCGAAAAACACGGAATTGGTGTTGATGGATTAAAAGTAGATTTAGCTCAAATGATTTCTCGTAAAGACGAAGTTGTTGAACAAACTACTGGAGGAATTGATTTCTTGATGAAGAAAAACAATATTGATGTTTACCAAGGAATTGGAAGCTTTAAAGATGCTACAAATATCAATATCACAAAAGAAGACGGAAGTATTGAAACTATTGAGTCTGCAAAAACTATTATTGCAACAGGTTCTAAACCTTCTTCACTTCCATTTATTACTTTAGATAAAGAAAGAGTAATTACTTCAACGGAAGCTTTAAAATTAAAAGAAATTCCAAAACACATGATTGTTATCGGTGGTGGAGTTATCGGGTTAGAGCTTGGATCTGTATATAAAAGATTAGGAGCTGAAGTTTCTGTTGTAGAATTCATGCCAACAATTATCCCTACTATGGATAAAATGTTAGCAAAAGAATTACAAAAATCATTAAAGAAACAAGGTGTAAAATTCTATACTTCTCATAAAGTAACTTCTGTTACAAACAATGGTGATGAAGTTGTAGTTACTGCTGATGATAAAAAAGGAAATCCAGTAGAATTTAAAGGAGATTATGTTTTAGTTTCTGTTGGAAGAAGACCTTTTACAGATGGTTTAGGATTAGATAATGTTGGAATCAACGTTAACCAAAGAGGACAAATCGAAACTAACGATCACTTACAAACAAATGTTTCTAATATCTATGCTATTGGAGATGTTGTAAAAGGAGCAATGTTAGCACACAAAGCGGAAGAAGAAGGAACTATGGTTGCTGAATTCATCGCTGGACAAAAACCTCATATCAACTATAACCTAATACCTGGAGTTGTTTATACTTGGCCAGAAGTTGCTGCTGTTGGTAAAACAGAAGAGCAATTAAAAGAAGAAGGTATTGCTTACAAATCTGGAAGTTTCCCAATGAGAGCTTTAGGTAGAGCAAGAGCTAGTATGGATATTGAAGGACAAGTAAAAGTTTTAGCTGATAAAGAAACAGATGAAATTTTAGGAGTTCACATGATTGGAGCAAGAGCTGCAGATATGATTGCTGAAGCTGTTGTAGCAATGGAATTTAGGGCATCTGCTGAAGATGTTTCTAGAATGTCACATGCGCACCCAACATTTACAGAAGCAATTAAAGAAGCTTGTTTAGCTGCTACGGATAATAGACCAATCCACAGCTAAAATTTTCTTCAAAATACTAATAAAAAACACTCTAAAAATCATTCATTTTTTAGGGTGTTTTTTTATGCCTTTTTTCTACACTTTTTAGACTAGTTTTCACATTTGAAATCCCTACAAAATCCATAGTTTTTTTCTGTTTTTTGATTTTCAAAATATGACATATCTCATAAAAAGAGAAAATAGTCCTCTATTCTTTAATTCAGCTCACCATCTCACAAACAATCTTATTTTTAACATATCATTATTATTAAAGGTTAAATTTTGTTAAAATAAAATATTTTAAACTTAAATTTTATCAAATGTTAATTTATTTTTATTTAGACTTAATTTAAATATGCTTTTTTAGATTTTCTACAAGACAATAAACGGATTAATTTGAGTAATTTAACTACACAATTATTGAAATTATCACGACAAAAAATGGATTTTTTCAGTCCAAAATACAAGTCCATTTCAACACTGATTTTGATGATTTTTTAAACTAAATAAAATATCAATATCATGCCTATCAAAAGTTATATCGCATATCCTTCTGAGGGAAAAAGACAAGAACTGATTGAAGCACTAAAAGAATTTGAAGAGTGTGAGGTAATTCCATCTGAAAATCACAAAATAATTATTGTGGTAACAGAAACAGACTCCAAGGAAGAAGAAAAAGTAATGGAAGCGAAATTAAAAGAAGTAAATAGTTTAATGATGCTATCAATGGTAGCAGGTTTTGACACAAATTAATAAAACGAAAAACTATGTATAAACAAACAGAAGATCGTAGATCATTTCTTAAGAAAATGGCAATTCTTTCCGCTGTTACTACGGCTACAGCAATGTTCCCTGGAATTTTATTTGCTGAAGAACAAACAAAAAACTTACCTGTTGGAGATTTAGAATGGAAAAAAGCTCCATGTAGATTTTGTGGTGTAGGATGTGGTGTGAAAGTTGGAATTGAAAATGGAAAAGCAGTTGCTGTTAAGGGAGATCCAAATTCTACAGTAAATAAAGGACTTTGTTGTGTGAAAGGGTATCACGCAGTAATTTCAATGTATGGAAAAGACAGACTTACCAAACCTTTAGTCAAGAAAAACGGAAAATATGTAGAAACGAGTATGAAAGAAGCTCTTGATTTGGTTGCTTCCAAACTGAAAGAAACTCGTGAACAACATGGAAATGATAGTGTTTCAATATATGGTTCTGGACAATGGACAATTCCTGATGGATATGTTGCCTCTAAATTTTTTAAAGGTTGTTTAAGTACCAACAATGTGGAAGCAAATGCAAGACTTTGTATGGCTGGTGCAGTTGGTGGGTTCTTAACAACTTTTGGAATTGACGAACCAATGGGTTGTTATGAAGATATTGATCATGCAGATGTTTTCGTTTTATGGGGAAATAATATGGCAGAAATGCACCCTGTTCTTTTTTCTAGACTTTTAGACCAAAAATATAAAAGAAAAGCAGTTATAATAGATTTTGCGACTAGAACGACTAGGACAAGTGTTGCTGCTAATAAATCTATTCTTTTTAAACCTCAAACAGATCTTGCTGTAGCTAATGCTATTTGTCATGAAATTTTAAGAAATGGTTGGGAAAATAAAGAATTTGTATCTAAGTACTGTAATCTTAGTAAAGGTAAAACTAACATTGGTTATGGTCTTGAAGATAAATTTAAATTTAAAGAAGAGGCTAGTGCAATAAATCTTGATGAATTTAAAAAATTCTTAGAAGATTATACTCCTGAAAAAGTTGAAAAAATATCAGGTGTATCTGCTAAAGATATTAAATATATGGCATCTCTTTATGGGGATCCTAATAAAAAAGTTACCTCTTTCTGGTGTATGGGAATGAACCAACATACTCGTGCAACTTGGATTAATAATTTAGTTTATAACATTCACTTATTAACTGGGAAAATATCAACTCCTGGAAATAGTCCATTTTCTCTAACTGGACAACCAAGTGCTTGTGGTACTGTTCGTGAGGTTGGAACACTTACAAATAGACTTCCTTATGGTGTAGTAATGAATCCTAAACATAGAGAAAAAGCAGCTAAAATTTGGAATGTTCCAGTATCAAATATTCCACCAAAACCTACCTATCATACAGTAGAAATGTTTAGAGCTTTAGATAGAGGTGATATTAAATTTATGTGGATTCAGGTCACAAACCCAATGGTTACATTACCAAATGTAAATAGATATACAGATGCCGCTAAAAAAGAAGGACGTTTTATAGTTGTTTCGGATATTTATCCAACACCTACTACAGATATAGCAGATGTTATTCTACCTTCTGCAATGTGGGTAGAAAGAGAAGGTTTATTCGGAAATTCGGAAAGAAGAACACAATATTTCGAACAAATGGTAAACCCTCCTGGTGAATGTATGAGTGATACTTGGCAGTTAATTGAAGTTGCTAGAAGATTAGGTTTCCAAGAACAATTCCCATATAAGGAAGAAACACATATTGAAGAAATCTATAATGAATATAGACAATTCCATAATAATAAAAAACATAACATGGCGCCTTTAGAGGTTCTTAAAGAAGAAGCTGGAATGCAATGGCCTTATGTAGATGGAAAACCAACACAATGGCGTTTTAATGCTAAGTATGATCCTGCTTGTACAAAAGAAGGTTTTGATTTTTATGGTAAACCTGATGGAAAAGCTATTATATGGCAACGTCCTTATGAAGCTCCACCAGAAGTTCCTACAGAAGAATTTCCTTTTTGGTTAAATACTGGTCGTGTTCTTGAACATTGGCATACAGGATCTATGACAAGAAGAATTCCTGTTCTAAATAGAGCTGTACCACATGCTTATGTTGAATTAAATCCAGTGGATGCTAAGAGATTAGGTATCTCAGACGGTGATATGGTTTTATTAACTTCAAAAAGAGGAAAACTTAAAATGCCTGCACTAATTAATGGTAGAGGTTTACCACCTGTTGGACAAGTTTTTACTCCTTTCTTTGACGAAAATATGTTAGTAAATAAACTAACTCTTGATGCTTACGATCCTATTTCTAAGCAACCAGATTATAAGAAGTGTGCTGTAAGAGTTGAAAAGGCCTAACCCTCAAATCAAATTAGTATGAAACGGTTTTTAGTTTTATTATTTTTTGCCTTACTAATTATCGCTGCAGCAATGATTGTAGCCAATAGTTTACGGGCAACCAATGAAGATGCCTATACACCCATTATAGAACAGGTAGATGATGAGTTTACGATTCTTCCTGATGAAAGTGGTGTATTTGAAAGAGCTAAATATGCAATCGATTATGAAAATATACCGCTTGATATTCCTGGAGAAAGAACATTAAGTGATTATTATAAAACACAAGCATATCATGGAGCTCCTCCATATATCCCTCATCCAATTTCTAATGATAGGACTATTGGAGAAGGTACTTGTTTACAATGTCATCAAAACGGAGGTTATGTAGCAATTTATGATGCGTATGCACCTGTTACACCACATCCTGAGAAAGTAAATTGTCGTCAATGTCATGTGGGAAAAGAAACAAATTCTTTATTTAAAGAATCAACGTATCCTGGATTAAAAGCTCCAAAAACTGGAACTAAATTCACGGTTACTGCTCCTCCTGTAATACCTCATCAGTTACAATTACATGAAAATTGTTTGGCTTGTCATGCTGGTCCAGCTGCACCAAAGGAAATTCGTGTGACACACCCTGAAAGAGTAAATTGTCGTCAATGTCATGTTGTAAATAATCAAGAAGTAGTTCCTGTTCCAGATTTTACAAGAAAAACTGAGTATTAAAACAATGATTATGCAAAGATTTATATACATAATAATAATTCTGACAACTCTGTTTTCTTGTAAAACAGAAGATCCAGAAAAAGAATATGGAAGCTTACACAAAAGAATTGAACATCAAAGTGAGCATTACAAGCCTTTTCACGTACAAAACAATTCTGAAATAGAATATGATACCACACAAGTAGCATTAGATACAATTGCTGCACATCGTTTTGCTATCCCTAAAAGAAGCTCAATCGTTGACACTTATCCTTGTAATAATTGTCATGTACTTTCTGTAGAAGAATTAAAAAAGAAAGGTGGAAATTTTGTTACTCCTAAAGATAAAACTCATGATGGAGTTTCTGCTAAAGACTGTAAGTCTTGTCACGAATATTTAAAGAAATCTCACTGGAATGTTTCCTTAAATCATGCAGATGATAAAGCGATGAATTGTGCTACATGTCATAACCAAGAAGAAATGAATAATTTGGTTAGTTTAACTAATAAAAATATCAATTTCAATAACAGTTATCAAGTATGTAGTCAGTGTCATAGTACACAATTCAATGAATGGAAAAATGGTGCGCATGGAAAACAATTGACAGGTTGGGGAGAACCAAAAGTTAGACAAACTTGTGTTGGTTGTCACAACCCTCATGATCCTGCAATTAAGCATCGTTGGCCATCTCGTCTGAACACGCAAATGATTGAGCAAAGAGATTTAGAATAAACCAAAAAGTGAATGAAATGAGTAATAATATAAAAAAGTGGTTTTCTATCGGTTCTAATAGAGTGGAGAAAAAAGAATCTTGTGATTCTGGTAAACCTTGTTCTTGTAAATCGGAAAAAACAAACGACGGATTTGATCAGGTTTTAAATGCTCCTACAGATAGAAGAAGTGCCATTCAAAAACTTACTGCTGGTTTGCTTATTGGAGCTGGAGCAGTTTCTTCCTCTTGTAGTGTTTCTAAAACTGATGAAGCTAAAGAAATTTCTGATATAGATTGGGAAGAATACTTCAAAGGAAATTACAAATTGATGACCGATACAGAAAAGCAAAGTACTGTAGATCGTTTGGTTCGTTCTTATGAATTAAGAAACGACAAAAAAATAGATATGTCTGCTGCTGGTCCAATTGATGATGTTCTTTATGGTTATGCTTTTAATATTTCAAAATGTCAAGGATATATGGATTGTATCAATGCTTGTGTTGAAGAAAACAACCAAGACAGAGATTCACAGATGCAATATATTCGAATTCATGAGATAGAAAAAGGAGAAGGAATTGAGTTCAAAAATGGAGATGATACTTATTACCACGAAGTTCCTGCTGCAAAACATTTCTATATCGGAACACAATGTTATCATTGTGACAATCCTCCTTGTGTAGAAGTTTGTCCTGTACAAGCTACTTGGAAAGAAAAAGATGGATTGGTTGTAATTGACTACGATTGGTGTATTGGTTGTAGATATTGTATGGCTGCTTGTCCTTATGATGGAAGAAGATTTAACTGGAAAACTCCAGAAGTTCCAGAAGAAGAAGTAAATAAAAACCAACATTACCTTGGAAATAGACTACGTAAAAAAGGTGTAATGGAGAAATGTACTTTCTGTATTCAAAGATCAAGAAACGGAAAGAATCCTGCCTGCGTAGATGCTTGTCCAACTGGAGCTAGAGTTTTCGGAAACTTACTAGATCCTAACAGTGATATTCGTTGGATTATTGAGAATAAAAAAGTATTTCGTTTAAAAGAAGAATTAGGAACAGAACCTAAGTTCTGGTATTATATGGATTAAAAAACAAGAACTATGGGAGTATTTTCAAATTTAGTAAAAGACAGTTGTAAATCAATTGTACACGGAAATAGAGCTTACCATGTTTGGATGGCTGTTTTGACCTTCATTATGTTGGTTGGAGCGTTTTGCTATGGAGTTCAAATTTCTGAAGGATTACATGTTACTGGTATGACAGACAGGGTTAGTTGGGGATTGTATATTTCTAACTTTACCTTCCTCGTTGGAGTTGCTGCTGCTGCGGTGATGTTAGTTTTACCAACTTATATTTTAAACGATGTTGACTTTAAACAAGCTGTACTAATTGGAGAAGGAATGGCCGTTGCTGCTCTGATTATGTGTTTGGCTTTTGTTGTTGTAGATATGGGAGGACCAGCAAGACTTTGGCATATTATTCCATTTATTGGAGTATTCAATTTTCCAAATTCTATGCTTGCTTGGGATGTTTTAGTATTAAATGGTTATTTAATCATAAACATCACAATTCCATTATATATTTTAATTATGCGCTACCAAGGAAAAACACCAAACCCAAAAATTTATATACCTGGTGTAATTATTTCTGTTTTTTGGGCAGTTGGAATTCACATGGTAACAGCATTCTTATACCAAGGACTTCCTGCTAGACCATTCTGGAATACTGGGTTATTAGGGCCTAGATTCTTAGCTTCTGCATTTACAGCCGGACCTGCATTAATTATTATTGCACTTGCTATAATTAGAAGATTTACCGACTTTAAAATTGAAGATAAAACATTAAAAAAGTTGGGCTTAGTAATTACTGTTGCTGCACAGATTAACTTAATTATGTTATTATCTGAATTCTTTAAAGAATTTTATTTCCCGACACATCATAGTGAAAGTGCTCATTATTTATTCTTCGGGATTGATGGTAAAGATGCTTTAGTACCTTGGATGCGTATTTCTATAATTATCAATGTATTTGCAACCATAAGTCTATTATTCCATAAACTTAGAAATAATTTAAAGTTTCTATATTTCGTATGTGGACTTTTATTTATTGCAGTATGGATTGAAAAAGGTTTTGGTTTAATTATTCCTGGATTTATTCCTGGACCCTGGGGAGCTATTGTTGAATATACACCTACTAGAATAGAAATTGGTGTTACAATAGGTATTTGGGCCTTAGGAGCTTTTATCTTTACAATTTTAGCAAGAACGGGAGTTCAAATTGAGCTTGGTAAAATCAAGTATAAAAAATCTTAAATATTATTAGACTTAATATATGTTTTCGTTTTAAACAAAAAAACCTCTAGAAATAACATCTAGAGGTTTTTTTAATTGAAGACTGAATTTATTTTCAAAAATTCAGTACTATGGGAAAAGGTTTCAGGTTTGAAATTTGTTCTCTAATTATTTGAGTTAATTCTATTTTGCTCATCTTGAGAAGAATTTCCTCTATTTTTCTTCTTATTATATTTTGTTCCAAAATTATAAGTCAACTGAAAATACAATTTTTGTCTAGACCAATCACTTACAATATTCGCATCAATATTTTTATACATGATATCTCCAAAAACTTTTCTATTCAAAATATCATCGATTCCAGCATAAGCTTTTAATTTTCCATCCATGAATTTTTTACTTAAAGCAAAACTCAAATTCGCTACCCAATCAATATCGATTTGCCCCTCCAAACTTCCAGAATTATAATACCCTGTCAACTCTGAGTGAATATCCCAAGGAAGTTTGTATTCAATACTTGTGTACCAAGTAAAACTCCATTTATCAATATCTAATTTCGGCACCAATTTGTCAGACATAAATCTGTTATAATCTAAAATCACTCCAGTATATCCTTCCAGACCTTTAGCAAAATTCAATGGAGCAAAAAGTCTAAAATTCCAATTTTCTCTTTCGGCAAGATTGATCATTGATCTAGAAATCTGAGATGTTTCGTCATTCTGAGAAATAAATTCAAACAAAGCATCTTTCGTATTTCTATATCCTACACTAAAAAATGGTTGATTATCATATGTCAGATTAAATTGAAAACTATTTGTAAAAGATGGTTTCAAATTAGGATTTCCTTCTTCAAAAGCATACGGATCATAATAATAAACAAATGTATTCAGAGAATTATAAGATGGTCTTTGGATTCTATAACTATATGATAAATTCGCTCCTATTTCTCCTGCTATTTTTCTACTTACACTCGCGCTTGGAAAAAGCTTCGAAATATTTCTAGTTCTCGTTTCATTGTTGCTTTTTGAAGTTCCACTTGTCTTACTATCTTCCCAACGAAGACCAGCTGTAAGATGCCATTTATCTAATTTCAAATTAACTTTACCATAAAGCGCAAAAATATCTTCATCTACAATAAAACGATTACTTTGGTCTGGTTGAAAAATAAAATTTCCATCAGCGTCTCTCAAAAAAGATTTCAAATCTGAATCTGTATTTACCATCGAATATTTTGAACCTACCATCCAATTAGAATCTTCACTAATCTCTCTTTTATAATCTATCTTATATGTTTGAATATCATATTTTCCATCCTGAAAATATCTTTGATCATCATAAAAAACAGAACTACTTCCAGTATCAAATAAAGTATTCATATTATTATTATCATACTTTACATAATTAAAATCTGCAACTAGTTTGTTCTTTTTATCATCAAATTCATAATAAGGATTTATATTAAAAACCTTTCTCTTTCTTTCATAATCATTTTGTGTAAAAAGACCATTTGTCTGATTATTTTCTGTGATAAAAGTCTTATTAAAATCACTTCTATCCGAATCCACCTCAGTTCGTCTTCCACTTACTCCAATACTATGAAATTTGTGAATATAATAGTCAATTCCTCCAGAAAAACGGAAAGATCTAGGATGATATGGAGATTCTGTAAACTGATCAAAAACTGTTGGTTCCTCACTCTCTTCTGAAGCTACTCTTCTGATGATTTGTAAATCTTCACGCCAAGCAGATTTTCTATAAGCTGCACTAGCTTGCCAATTTATTTTATTTTTAAAACTAGAAATCGAAGCGCTTGAACCATATTCTATTTCATTATCATACCCAGTATTTACCTTTACATTTCCATGAGTCCCTAAACTCACATTTTTCTTTAAAATAATATTTAAAATCGGACCAGAACCTTCTGCATCATATTCCGAACCAGGTTGCTGAATCAATTCTACTCTAGCAATATTATCTGCCGGAAAATCTCTTAATAATGTTTCTGTATCAATATAATTAGTCGTTTTTCCATTGATAAGAATCGTAATTCCTTGTTGACCTCCATAGCTTATTTTTCCATTTGTAGCAATAATTCCAGGAACCTTCTTTACTACATCTTGAAGATTTGTATTTACCATTGGAGATTTTTCAATATCAACAATCAATTTTTCAGCAGTTTGTCGGATTGTTGGTTTTGTATTAATCTCCATTTCTCCTAGAGATTGTGTTTCTTCTGACATTGTAAAATGTAAAGTTTTATGAGAAGAAAGCTCAAATGGTTCCGATTTTTTAGTGGTATATCCTATCATAGAAACCTCGATATGATATTTTCCATTTGGAATATTTTTAAAAGAATAATTTCCTTCGTCATCCGAAGTTGTTCCTTTTATATTCTCCGAATCATTAGCATCATGCAATAAAATATTCGCATAGGGTAAAGGTTGCTTGGCTACATCTTCTATTTTACCGCCAATAGTGTTTTGTGCAAAAAGAGTTATTGTACTAAAAAACAATAAAGCTCCAAATAGTAATTTTTGTTTCATTTTTCTAATTAAATGCAAGTTTTTATTTCGATTAAATTCTATGTAAAACTAAAGTGTTCAATATTAACTCAAGGTTAAAAATACTGACTACAAACACTTTAATACTATTTAGACGCTTTATCTGAAATAATGGTTGCCTATTTTTTTAAATTTATTTTCAAAAATTTTTCCTTAAAGAAATTTGTATAAAGTTTTAGAAGTAAAACAGAAGCCAAATAAGCTACAACATAGATTATAAAAGAAGCTTGGAAAAGAGCACATACAAGAGCTACCGCAAAAAAGAGAGCAAAAATCAACTGATTAATCAGCTTTAAATTCGACTCAATTTTGATTTCTACATTCTCATCCTGTAAGTCAAATTCATAAGTTTTACTTTTTAGCCAAAAATTATTTATTCTAAATTGATGTTTACCTCTTTTTAGTGAAATCTTTTTAGAAACAGCATTATCTATTTCATATTTTTCACCATCTACAAGAAATTTATACAAATAAGGTGAAGGTTTTCCATCGCTCCAGTTTACAATTAAGTTCATATGTTTAAGTTTATAGTTATAATCCAAATTTAGAATAGATTAGTAAGAAAAAATCTACCCAAAAGGATAGATTTTCTCCATTTATTTTAAATACTCAAACGTATCAACCATTTTATATTTTGGACTTCTACTTAAAAAATCTCTAAAAAAAGCAGTGTGTGATCCTCCCATTAATACAAAAACTCGATCTTCTTTTGTAATAGGAATTCGGTTCATATTCGAATACATTCTTAAATTTCTTTTGTATAAAATAGCTGCTTCATCTGCTCCTTCAAAACTATCTTCAGTTCCAACATGCGTCAGCATATCAGCATTTACAGTTATTAAAAAATCTAAATACTCTTCTGTATTTCCTCTTTTAAATTTTTCCATTAAAGGAATATTTTTAGAATCAAAATTCAAATCTGTAGCATAAAAACCAAATGGATTTTTGTAGTAATTATCATGCATTTCTGGATCAATTTTATTTTCAATCTCAGTTCCAATCATGTAATTATATCCCATTTTGTGGTCAATTCCATAAATCTTCTCTACTCCTGCCAATCTTCCAACTTCAAAAGCCAAAAGTTCAATTTCATTTGGATTTTTAAATCGAAGAGAAGGATCTTTTTTATAGTTTTCAAAATTCACATTCATTACAGAATCGTGCTTCGACAAGTCTTCTACCAAAATAATTGTTGGTTTAAAATCTGCTATTTTTTTAGCAATCTCATGTACTTCTTTTACGTTTTTTTCATCATTTTCATCAAATTCTACACTATGAGCATCTGAAGTATATCCCATGTGAAAAGTAGCTAAATTCAATACTGGAATTTTAGCTATTTCCTCTTTTTTTATTTCAACTTTCTTTGGTTTTTTTTCAACATTTTCAGTTTTTACATTTGCTTCATTACATGCTGTAAAAAAAGTTGCTACTGCCATTAAATTAATTAAAATCGCTTTTTTCATTTTATTAGTTGTTTAAATTTTATGATGTAAAATTATGTATGTTCCAAAAAATTAAAACTACCCGTTATGATAGTTTTTACATTTTAGTATATTTACGCTACATTATTGAAATTCAAATTTTATGAAAAGAGTTGATGATTTTTTCTCATTAAAGAACACTGTTGGATCTGTCAACGAGGAAGAAACAAAACAAACTGCTTTGTATCTTGAGGCTGTGAAAGCTTTTTCACGCACAAGTTATAAAAGTATCTACGTTGTTGATTATTTAAAAAAGGGCTTCGAATATGTTTCAGAAAATCCTTTGTTTCTTTGCGGATATACTGCAAAAGAAGTGGAAGAAATGGGCTATGATTTTTACATCAAAAGTCTTCCTGAGGAAGATCTAGAATTACTTTTGGCACTTAACACAGCAGGATTCGATTTTTATGATAAGATTCCGCTGGAAGAAAGAAAAAAATATTCTATTTCTTATGACTTCCACCTAAGAAATAAAGAAGGAAAAACATTTTTAATCAACCAAAAACTGACACCAATCTTCCTGACAGAAGACGGAAAAATATGGAAAGCAATTTGTATTGTTTCGCTTTCAACAGCTGAAAAAGCTGGAAATATTCAGATTTATAAACAAGGTTCTAAAAAGATTTATAAATACAATATTGAGAAAGATTATTGGAAAGAGGAAGAAACTTTACAACTAACTACTAGAGAAAAAGAAATTCTTCATTACTCCGCAAGAGGCTATACCGTTAATGATATTGCAGAAGCAATTTTCGTTTCTCCGAATACTGTAAAATTTCATCGAAAAAAACTTTTTGACAAATTGGAAGTAACAAGTATTGGAGAGGCAATTTCTTATGCTACTCACAATAAATTAATATAGAAAAGTGATTTAAACTGAAATGATAGACGCTCAGTTTAAATCACCTTTAAAATAAGGGCTTCATAGCTTTTCCCCGCGTATTATATTGAAATTCAAAGACAAAACTAAAGCACTTTTTTTCAAGTTGACCTACACTTTCGGGTAGTTTTTTATTTTTATTTTAAATAAAGAACAATTTTACTATATTCGTGCCTTAACAAATTTTAACTTCTTTTTTAAACAAATGTTTAATTCTTTTGTTTTAATATTATTATTTATACTGAGTTTTCTATTTCTTTTTGTAATTCAAAAAAAGGGAAAGAAATCTGAAGTCATATCTTTCATCTCTACAATCATTGCTACTTTGATTGGAGTTTGGCTTGCAATTACACTAACCAACTCTGAAAATGATAAAAAAGAGAAAGAGGATACTATTAAATTATTACAATCATCGATAAACATCATCGATGAAACTAAAGATTATACGGAAGGTCTGAACAATTATTTCTTAGAAATCCAAAAAGATACTACGCTTTCAAAAAAAGAAATTGAACTAAAAAAATCTAAAAACCCAATTCCATATCCTTATTTTTTCGAAACAATTGTGTCTAACGAATTATTCACAAAAAATGTTTCTGAAAAAACACATAAGACTGTTTATAACTTGTTAATAAACATGAAAAAGATTTCAAGTTACAACAGAATCGAACAATATAAATCTCTTTTGATTGACCTTGAAGAGATAATAAAACTGGAGGTTTTATATCAAAAAGAAGAAATCGATTTTGAGGAATTGGAACAGAAAATTGACAAGATTACCCAAAGCAATTTACTTTAATTAGTAAATCTAATTTTTATTTATAATCCTACTTAATAAAACTCCCTTTGTGGAGTTTTTTTTATTTTTTTTTCATTTCTGTGTGATTTTTTTCCAATTTAGAATACTAATAAGGTGAATTTAATTTGTTTCTATATGGAAAAAGATTTTATAAACATCATTAAAGACAACGAAGGTATCATATACAAAATCACAATGTTATATGGTGACAGCAAGGAAGATAAAGAGGACCTTTATCAGGAAATTGTCTTTCAATTGTGGAAAAGTTTTAAAAATTTCAAAAACCAATCAAAAATTTCCACTTGGCTTTATAAAGTAGCACTGAACACCGCATTGACTCACATCAAAAAGGAAAAAAAGAAAATCAATCAGATTTCTTTTGACAGTAGTCTTCTTCAAGTCATGGATATCAAAGATTCTCAATTGGAAGAGCAGATTCAACTTCTATACAAACATATCAAACAATTAAATTCTGTAGAACGAGGTATCATTTTACTTTTTCTTGAAAACCATAGTCATAAAGAAATCGCTGCAATTACCGGATTTTCTACCTCCAATATAGGAACAAGAATCGGAAGAATTAAAGAAAAATTAAAAACACAAATGCTAAAATAAAAGAAAGATGGACTTAGATAAAATGAAAGATAATTGGGAGAAACTTAGTAATGAAATAGAAAAACAAAAAAGTATAACAGATAAATTAGTTTTAGATATGACAAAAGAAAAATACAACAAAAAAATGAACGGAATCCTAATTCCGGAACTAATCGGAGGAATCATCTGCTTCTCAGTAGCAGCTTATGGAATCTTAAATTTTGACAAATTAGACACTTGGTATTTACAACTTTGTGGTGTTCTTTTCCTAGTTTCTCTAATCATTTTTCCAATCATTGTGTTGAGATCTATTTTCAACCTGAAAAAAATCTCTTCTGGAAACCTGACTTCAAGAGAAACCCTAGAAAACTTTATCGAGAAAAAGAAAAATGTCATTTTCGTTCAGAAAATCACCGCAGTTTCCAATGCATTCCTACTTTTCACAACACTACCAGTTTGTGCTAAAATATTGAATGACAAAAACATCTTTTTGAAGCCAACAAAACTTTTATTATTCGTAGGTATCATGGGAGTTTTCTTGTTTTTCTTCACCAGATTTGCAATCAATGCTTTGAAGAAAAAAACTAAAAACATGCAAGAATTATTAGAAAGTTTAGAAGTAAGCTAAAAACTAATTCAAATAAGATTTAAAAATGGGAAGTAAAAAATAAAAATAATTTGGAGCTTCCCTTTTTTTCGTTTCAAAAAACTCAAAAAAGGTCGGGCTTTCCGCTATATCTTTTGCTGCAAAATGCAGGCAGCAAAAGGATGCCGCTACAATCCCTAAGCCATTCTAACCAGAAAAACGCTGCTATTAAAATTTGTTAACATTTTGTTAAATGCTAATTTTATTAGTAACAAATTCAACTTAGAATCTTCTAACCTTTTAAATCACTAAAAATTAATCAAAGAAATTATGAAAATTACAAAACTAATATTAGGGATCATGGCCACGATTACAGTTGGTACTGCCTCTGCTCAAGAAATGAATAAAAAACCTGGAAACACACATTTGCCATCTACAACACAAGAACTTAAAAAACTTGCTACTTTAGACCAAGGAACTTACCAATATTCTGTTTCCGATTATTTCCAAAAACCTACCAAATCTAGCTTTGAATTTTCTCCTGATGGGAAATATATTTCTTTCAAAGAAAAAGACGAAAATGGAAAAAGCCACGTGTATGTTAAAAACACCAAAACCAATAAAATAACGAAAGTTATTGAAGAGAAAAAAGAATTAATTCGTGGATATGGTTGGGTAAACAATGAAAAACTTATTTACATCATGGACAACGGAGGAAATGAAAATTACCACCTTTTTGCTGTAGATATCGACGGAAAAAACAATAAAGATCTTACCCCTTATGAAAATGTAACAGTTCAATTCTTAAACGGATTGAAAGAACAGCCAGAGTACATTATCATTGCGATGAATAAAGATAATCCGCAAATTTTTGAACCTTTCAAAATCAATGTAAATACTGGAGCTACAGAAAAACTTTATGAAAACAAAGATCTTTCTAGCCCAATTGACAATTATTATTTTGACAAAGACGGAAAACTAAGAGCATTCAAAAAACAACACAATGCTGTAAATTATATCCTGTATTATAGAGCTAACGAAAATGAAGAATTCAAACCATTAAAAGAAACTACTTGGAAAGATGAGTTTGATATTATGGAATTTACTTATGATAAAGACAATCCTCATTTAGCTTATTTACAATCGAATGTTGATTCGGACAAAACAGAAATTGTTCTTTTCGATTTGGCTAAAAACAAAAAAATTAAAACGGTTTTCAAGAATAAAAATTACGATGTAGATGGACTTTCAAGATCTAGAAAACGTAATTATGAAATCGATTATTTCTCTTATAATGGAGAAAAAAACAACATTATTCCAAAGAGTAAAACGTATAAAAAACTTCATAAGAAATTTTTAAAAGAGTTTGGTGATAAATCATTTTACATTCAAAGTACTACAGATGCAGAGGATAAATACTTGATTATGGTAACAAGTGATAAATTATATGGAAAATACTTTTTATATGATGTAAACTCAGATTCTTTCAAAGAATTAATCAATTTAATGCCACAGTTGAAAGAAAACGATATGGCAGAAATGCGCCCTATCAAATATAAAACAAGAGATGGATTGACAATTCATGGATATTTAACGATTCCCAAAAATGCTTCAAAATCTAATAAAGTTCCTTTAATTATCAATCCACACGGAGGGCCTTATGGTGTACGTGATAGTTGGGGATTCAACCCAGAAACACAACTTTTTGCTAGTAGAGGATATGCAACTTTACAAGTAAACTATAGAGGTTCTGGTGGATATGGAAAGGAATTTTTCTTAGCTGGAAACAAGCAAATCGGTAGAAAAATGTTGAATGACTTAGAAGATGGAGTTGCTTTTGCTAAAGATTTAGATTTTATTGATAATGATAAAGTAGCAATCTACGGAGGAAGTTACGGTGGATTGGCAACTTTAGGAAGTTTGGTTAAAACTCCAGATTTATATACTTGTGGAGTCGATTATGTAGGAGTTTCTAATTTATTTACTTTCTTCAATTCGTTCCCAGCTTATTGGAAGCCTTATTTAGGACAAGTTTATGAGCAATGGTATAATGCAGACAGCGAAGAAGATCAGAAAATTATGAAAGAAGTTTCACCTGCATTGAATGTAGAAAAAATCAAAAAACCTCTTTTTGTAGTTCAAGGAGCGAATGACCCGAGAGTGAAAATTGGAGAATCAGATCAAATAGTAGAAAATTTAAGGGATCGTGGTGTAGATGTTCCATATATGGTAAAGTATAATGAAGGGCATGGATTCGGACATGAAGACAACCGAATCGAACTTTATACTTACATGATGGGATTCTTTGCTAAACACCTGAAATAAGTATTTGTTTAAACTTGCGACAAAAAAAGCTCACTAATTAGTGAGCTTTTTTATTGTTGTTTTTTTTGCGAAAGGGATTGTAGTGGAAAGCTTTTCTTTTGAAAAAAATTAGAAATTCTTGGTAAACGGAGGCGACCTTAGAAGCCCACGGATTGCATAGAATTTCTTTTTTTGAAAAAGAAAACTTGTAACGAAAAGCCCGACCCGTTAGGGTTTCGCCCAAAATTTCATTCTGATAAATTATCACGAATTTAAATCAAATAAATTTTAAAACACACCCCTAGCCCCTCTCAAGAGGGGAACTTGACAATCTGTAAATCTTTGTACAAAATGAATTGTGATACTATTTAATCAATTATAATTTGATTTCAATTTCTTCAGTTTGTTTAGCAATCATATCTTTATAAAATTCATGCATCTGCGTATAATAAGCACCTGGAATTACACTTGCATAAATTTGTGTTTCTACTCCAATCAAAATCGTGTTATTCTCATTTTTGATAGAAATCGCAGAATATCCGATACCTTCTGGAATTTCGATCACTTTACTTTCTGGTAATTTTTTCACCGTTGCTCCTTCTGGTAATTTGATAGAAATCGTGTATTTTTTCATCCAAGGTGTTCCATAATCAATCGGGATATAACGCTTTTCTTCTGCCAAAGGATTTTCTTCTGGAGTGAAAAATAATAGTGGATTTATAACAACTTTAGATTTTTCCGCTCCAACTTTGTATTGAAACTTTATGCTTTCAATTAAAGTTTTATCAATATTTTCTAGGTTGCTCAAACGAATTGCTTCTAGAGAAACGTTGTTGAATTTGTCCTCAAAATTCTTTTTCAGTGCGTCATTTTCTTTGTTTTCTGAAGCATTTCTGTGTAAAAGTGCTGCCATGTTTTCTCTTTTCACACGCCCAGTTCCTTTGATAATTCCGTCTGCTGTAAGCTCTGTTCTCAGATTTACTTCTTCAGTAGAAACATTGCTTGTCAATAAAGAAATCCACTCGAAAGTTCCATCATCTTTAAATACAAAACCTTTCCAGTTTAGCGCTTCGAATGGTAATTCATTCAGCTTCGTATATTTTTGAGAAGCATCTAAAACCATTTTTTGTTTTGGTAAATAAACCGAATAATAATCGAAAGCTCCCATATATGGTCTACCATCAAATGAACCGTTTTCTCTCGTACTACTCAACATGATGTTTGCCTCTACTCCTGCTTCTTTTAGCGCATTTCGTAAATTCATATTGATCAGTCCAACACCTCCATAACCAACTTCAAAAGCTTTTTTAGCACTTGAAACATCTGCGTTATTTTTTAGCTCCATTTTATTCTTGATGAAAGCAAAAACAGCTGCAATTTTCTGCTCTTCTGTCATTCCTTCTTGAATCACTTTTGCCACTTCTTCTTTTAGATAAGAAGTACTGTTTAAGTTTTTATCTAAAGATCTTTTCATGAATTTCCCAACTGTTTCCCAGCTATCTCCAAAATTTTGTGATGGAGCTTGATTCATAGATTTCATCTCTACCAATTCAAAATCTAAACCTCTTTCGAAATGTTTCATAGCCGTTACGAAAGGAACTTCTTTTAAAGAAGGAATATTGCTATCCGTAATTTTGTAAGTATTGTCAGAATAAGGAATTGTTTGTCCGTTCATAGAAATAGATTTCGAAGCAGTTCCTTGTTCAACATTGAATAAACCACCTCGCATTTGTGTTCTAAAAACATATAATTCTGGAATATTTACAAAATGCTCTGCTTTTTTTACAGGAATCTCCGTTTGTAAATCTGCTGCTGGAATTGTCAAGAAATTTGGTGTTGTGATTGTATATTTAAATTCTACAACATCTCCCGATTTCACATTCTTAATTTCTAGTATTTTTTTAGATAAAGACTTGTTTTTTTCAACAGTTTTTTCTTCAATTTCAGCATCAATTTTTTCTAATTCTTTCCCTTTTAGTCTAAAAATAGTTCCTTTTAAACCAATAACTTTTTCATTTGCTTCTGGCAAAAACTCAAATTCTCTTCGGATATATTTTATTCCTTCTTCAGAGTAAACTTTGAACCTGTAATGATAATCATGAGAAATCGAGATTCCCTGCCCTGGAATAAAATCAAAATTTGTTTTTCTGTTTAAGTATAAAATCGAAGCGGATGCATCTTCTTCAATACTATTTTTTTTCTCTTTTACTTCTTCTTTAGAGACTTTTCCGTATCCATAATCTTGCGCAGATAAGAATTGAAAAGTCATCAAGAAAGCTACCAATAATCTTTTTTTCATATTAAAATAGTTTGTGATTAATTTCTTTCCAAAAAAAATGATGATATAAAATCATCATCAAACATAGCTACTCATAATCTTATTTTGAGGAATTTACACACCCCTAACACCTCTCAAGAGGGGAACTTAAAATAATAGTCGCTTGTTTATTCTTTATTTTTTGTATCCATACAAATTGTCACTGGACCATCATTAATCAAACTAACTTTCATATCGGCACCAAACTTTCCAGTTGCAACTTTTTGTGGTATTTGTTTTCTAAGTTTTTCTATAAATTTTTCATACAAAGGAATCGAAACATCTGGCTTTGCAGCTTTGATATAAGAAGGACGATTTCCTTTTTTTGTACTTGCGTGAAGTGTAAATTGGCTAATTACTAAAACTTCACCGTTTATTTGTTGCAATGACAGATTCATTACATCATTTTCATCATTAAATATTCGAAGATTTGTTATTTTTTTGATCAGCCAATCAATATCTTCTTCACTGTCTGCTTGTTCTATTCCTAATAAAACAACAATTCCTTGTTTTATTTCTCCAATTATTTCTTCGTCAACTTTTACAGAAGCTTCACTTACTCTTTGTACTACTACTCTCATCTTATTTTTTAACCATAAATATCTTGACGATAATGTTCTTCGTCTCCTTCCAACATTTGTAAATAACTATTATATCTTGTTGGAGCAATTTCTCCTCGATCTAAAGCATCTTTTACAGCACATTTTGGCTCGTTTACATGTAAACAATTGTGGAATTTACACTCAGATTTTAAAGCAAAAAATTCTGGGAAATAATTTCCAAGTTCATTTTTCTCAAAATCTACAATACCAAAACCTTTAATTCCTGGAGTATCGATGATATATCCTCCAAAAGATAACGGATGCATCTCTGCAAATGTTGTGGTATGTTGTCCTTGTTTATGTTGATTTGATATTTCGGTAGTTTTCAGGTTTAAATCTGGCTCAATAGTATTTACTAAAGTAGATTTTCCTACACCAGAATGCCCTGAGAAAAGACTTACTTTTCCTTTCATCAAATCTTTTACTTTATCAATATTGATTCCTTCTGTTGCAGAAACATCTATACATTTATATCCAATCAAACCATAAACTGCTTCCAGATATTCTTTTTGATCTAAAGTTTCTTCTGTCAAAGTATCTACTTTATTGAAAAGTATTACGGTAGGAATATGATAAGCCTCTGCTGTTACCAAAAAACGATCGATAAATCCTTCAAAAGTTGGTGGATTATCAATAGTAACAAGTAAAAATGCTATATCAATATTAGAAGCAATAATATGTGTTCTTTTGGAAAGATTCACAGATTTACGGACAATATAATTCTTACGTTCATGTATATCTGTAATTACTGCCGTATCTTTTTTTGGTTCTAATTCGAAATCAACAACATCTCCAACCGAAACCGGATTTGTACTCTTGATTCCTTTAATTCTAAATTTTCCTCTAATTCTACATTGATAAATTGTTCCATCTTCATGACGAACCTGATACCAACTTCCTGTAGATTTTATTACAATACCATTCATAGCGACAAAGATACTTCAAAAATTCAAAAGAATAGTTTTCTTATCTCTTTCGTTTTGAAATAGAATCTTTTATTTTTTTCTGCACACAGGTAGAATTTCATTTTTACATAAACGATATTTATCTACCAATTCAGCTGAAATTTTCTCATTATAATTTACTTCTTCCACTTCAAAACCTGCATTTCTCAGTTTATTAAAATAGTCTCTACCATAAACTCTAACGTGATCATATTGTCCAAAATGTTTTGCTCTTTCTTCAGGTGAAGTAATGGAGAAATCTTCATAAGTTTCTTCTCTATTTAAGTCTTGTGGTATTTGAAAGATACCAAAACCTCCTGGTTTCATTACTCTATAAAGCTCAGACATTGCTTTTTTATCATCTTCGATATGTTCTAAAACATGATTACAAAAAACTACATCAAAAGAATTATCTTCAAAAGGCAAGTCACAAATATCTGCTTTTACGTCTGCAATTGGAGAATATAAATCTGCTGTAATGTAATTCAGATTCTTCTGACTTTTAAATCTTTTCAAAAAACATTGTTCCGGCGCTATATGTAAAACTTTTTTTTCTGCTGTAAAAAAATCTGTTTCATTTTTCAAATACAGCCACATCAAACGGTGTCTTTCCAAAGAAAGAGAACTTGGAGCCAACACATTAGGTCTTTGTGTTCCATATCCATAAGGAAGAAACTTCTTGAAACTTTTTCCGTCAATCGGATCTGTATAACGGTTCCCTTTCAGTGCTAATGCAATAAATGGTTTTACAACATAACTAGCTTTAATCAATAAAGGTCTAGGTATTGTATTCAATACTAGCTTAAATATTCGCATTCTAAATATGTAAAATAGGTTGTGGGGGTTAATTTATTATTTTCAAAGCAAAAATAAAAAAGGGTTGATAATGTTTATAAAAAAATGTTAGAAAATTTACACATTATCTGGGCTAACGTTGCCCCAATTTTCTCCAGATTTAATTCGATACAGCTGCATCAATGAAATCCCGTACTGTTTAGCAATTATTTTCATTCGTGTTTTCCGATTCGGATCATTGATTTTCCGTTTAATCATCTTCACTTGGGTTTCTGTCAGCTTGCTGTAGTGTCTTTTGGTTTTCCGCATCAACTTTGCTTCGATGACATTTGGGTTTTTCTTCTGGTGGGCTACCCATTCTTCTTTATTTACCCATTTTAAATTGCTAACCCGATTGTCTTTCTTTTCATAGTTTTTGTGAATGATGTATTTATCGTCTTCTTTTTTTTCTAAAAATAGTTCTGCAACCATTCTGTGAAAATACCGACCTGTACGTTTACCATCCTTTTTTTTGATATGATTGATAATCAAAAAACCTTGTGAGGTTCCGCCCTTTAGGAGTCTACCTTCGGAAACTGCGACTAGGCTTTTAACACGGCCATGATTGGATACCAAAAACTTTTGATTTGGTAGCCAATCATCGCAATGATAAAGTTTCCACTCCTCATTGTAATAGTTCATAATTAAATTTTTATTTGTCTAAATTCGTCTTCTTCATTGCTTTCGATACCAAGTGCATCGTAAATATATTTAAATGTAGAAAGAAGTTCTGGTTTCCCATCAACGATAGCAACATCGTGCTCGAAGTGTGCACTTGGTAAATTATCTTTCGTTGTGATTGTCCATCCGTCTTTATGTTGTTTTATCTTCTGTGTCCCCATATTAACCATAGGTTCAATAGCAACAACCATTCCTTCTACAAATTTCTTACCTCTTCCTTTTTTACCATAGTTTGGCATTTCTGGATCTTCGTGCATTTCACGTCCAATTCCGTGTCCTACCAATTCTCTTACAATTCCATATCCATACTTTTCAGCATATACTTGAATAGCATTTCCTACATCTCCAATTCTATTTCCTGCTCTAAAAGCACGAACTCCCTCATAAAGAGACTCTTTGGTTACTTGTAATAATTGTAGCGTTTTTTCATCTACATTCCCTACAGGAAAAGTATAAGCATGATCTCCATAAAAACCATTTTTATATGAACCACAATCTATAGAAATAATATCTCCGTCTTCTAATGGTTTATTTGTAGGTATACCATGTACTACTTGATCGTTTGGACTCATACATAAAGAATTGGGAAAGTCATACAATCCCAAAAATGCTGGTTCCGCACCATTATCTCTAATAAATTCTTCTGCTAATTTGTCTAATTGTAAAGGTGTAACTCCTGGTTTTACTTCTTTCGCTAAAATTCCTAATGTTCTTGATACAATAAGTGCACTCTCGCGCATTAATTCAATTTCTTCGCGTGTTTTTATCTTGATCATTGATATAATGTATTTTTTACATCTTTATACCTTATTGTAGTACAAAGATTTACATTTAAATTAAATATACTAAAAATTCAGTAATATCTTAATTTCTTCTTAAAAACTTATTAAAAATTATTTGGTGCAATTTTACTTGAATTTAATTCGAAAAAGGTCTATTCACTATAATTTATAGCAAAGTAGAACAGTTTCAATAATTGCTCCTTCAGTTTTGTGGGGTTAGTTTTTTTGGTAAAATTGAAGGTAAATTAATTTTTACTTTATTCATAAAAATTAATTTACATCCTTAAGCTTACTGAGTCGGCAAATATATAAGTTTTCTAGCATTTTCAACTACCTGTAATGTAAACTTTATCCTAAATTTAGTCAACAACAGAAGGTGTATAAGGTTCTTTTTGAAGGATTTTATTAAGGTCTTCTTCTAAAGATTCTTGTGGTGTTTCTACAATTCGCCCAATTTCTTTTCCATTTTCATAAATAATAAAAGTAGGAACACGAATTATATTTTTATCTTTTTGAAGATTATCATAGGTTTCTTTCTCATAATCCACCATGATTAATTCCGCATTTGTCAAATCATAATTCATTTCGTCCAAAACTTTATAAAATCTTGGTACTTCTCTCCTACTATCACTACACCAAGTTCCCATGAAAATTTCCATAGTAATATCAGAAGTATTTTCATTCAAACTTTTCATTGTTTCTTTCTCTGTTTTATAACGATCAAAAGTTCTATTGAACCAAACAGAATATGGAGGTTGGGTCAATTTTTCTTTGTTGGTAACCCCTACCAAACTTCCTTTTTCATTTTTTATAGCAACAAATTGTCCCTTTTCATTTTTTTCTAAAGTACTTGTATCAATTGTTTTTTTTGGAGCACCACAATTGACAAACAAAAAGGTACTAAAAATAAGTAAAGCTAATTTTCTCATGTATTTATGCATTTTCGTAAAGGTATAGAAAAAAAATTCATTTAAAATAAAACAGAAATTGGCTAATTATTTCTCCTTTCATTTTCCATTTCTTATTTTTGATAAACGGTTTTAAAACCTAATTGTTTTATAAATAAAAAAGTACATTTGTAAGCTTAACTGCTTATAAATATCATGATAAAGAGTTTAACATGAAAAAACATACAAAACACGCGAAATTACAGAGAAGAACAAATGGTGTTTATGCTCCTTTTGAATTATCTATTTTAGGAGTAAAATGTTCTATAATTACCAATTTAGTGAAAGATGTAGCCAAGAGATTACATAAAAATTATAGTATCGGATATTTAGACGCTTATCATAGTGACACTGCTGTTGCTCCAGTTTTCAATACTTATACTTTCCATCATTCTGGAAGTTTAGCTATGAAAGCTGCTGCTAATTTGAATAAATACTCAGAAAGAATTCGTTTTTCAGAACATGATTTGACTTTCGTAAATGGAAATCATTTCCCTGGAAAAAAACAAATTCTGATTTTAGATAGAGAAAAAGAAAATTCAGTTTATAAAAGATTAAAACAAATTGATAACATTCAATTCATCATCAAAACAGATGTTGGAATGCCTGTTTTTGATTTTATTCTTCAAAAATATCCTGAAGTTGCTGATGTTCCTACATATCATATTAATGATTTAGATAGTATCACAAATCATATTGAAAAACTTTTAATTCGCAATAGACCAACTTTAAATGGATTGGTTTTAGCTGGAGGAAAAAGTACGAGAATGGGTAAAGATAAAGGAATGTTAGATTACCATGGAATGCCACAAAGAGAGTTTTTAGTAGAGCTTTTAGAGCAAGGTTTGGCATTTTCTGAACAACAACAACTTTTAGCTAATCCTGAGTTGGAAAACCAACAATTGATCGGAAAAGTTTATCTTTCTTTAAGAGAAAATAATGAAGATTTAAATTATTCTATTATTCCTGATAAATTTATCGATTTAGGTCCTTTTGGTGCAATTTGTTCTGCTTTTATGAACAATCCAAATGAAGCATATTTGGTAGTTGCAACAGATTTACCTTATGTAGATGAGAAATTGATTCAGCTTTTAATTGAAAAAAGGAATCCAAAGAAAATGGCAACGGCAATCAAAGGAAAAGACAACGAATTCCCTGAGCCATTAATTACTATTTGGGAACCAAAAGCATATCCTGTATTACTGAGTTATCTAGCACAAGGTTTTTCTTGTCCTAGAAAAGCATTGATTAATTCGGATGTAGAATTGGTGGAAGTGGATACGGATTTAATTCACAATGTGAACACACCAACAGAATTTGAACAAGCAAAAGAAAACTTGAAAAAATAAAATTCAACCAAAATTAAAAAGGAAATTGATAATTTCAATTTTTGAGAAAATCAACAACTGAAATTGTCAAAGACTGAATAAACTATTTTATAACGAAAACAGCTTCTAATTTGAGTTAGAAGCTGTTTTGTTTTTTAAAATTAGATCAGTTATAATTTATTCTTTCACCAACCTTTTTGTTATAACTTTATTATTATTTAAATCTGTAATAGTAATAACATAAACTCCTGAATTAAGATTAGTTGGAAGGAAATAATTTATTTTATTTTGATGATTTATATTTTTAACATCTAAAGTTTTACCAGTTAAATCTTTTAATTCAATTTTTGAATTAGAAAAATTTATAGAAAGCTCAATAGTTATTTTATTTCCAGAAAATGGATTTGGATAAATTTCAAAATCTAATTTCTCATCCTCTTGAAGACTTAATTTTATAGAAGAATAAATAGCAATATCACCATTTTCATTTGTAATTTCAAGTTTTAGAGAATCATTTTCACCATTAGTTATTTCAAAATAAAACGGGTTCGAAACCTCAAAATTAACACCATTAAAAAAACTCATATACAAACCTTCGTAATCGTCACTTTCTTGATTACATCCTGTTAATGTTCCTCCAATATGTGTTAAAGTGAAATAATTTTCTGTAAAATTGAATTCGGGTTCTGACCAATAAAAGTTTACAATATTAGTTTCAAAAGAATTGTCATCAAAATTTAATGAAACATATTCTATGCATTCATCAATATGTACTGGATGCTCTTCCTCATCAAGAATTACTTTTTCCAAATACCAAGTATTGTCAAAAAGATCCTCTTGTTGTCCTTTTGCACTTAAAAAGCTAATAATAAAAATAAAGAGTAAAAGTTTTTTCATATACATTATTTTAGATTTAAAGAGTTTTACTATTTTCAAAAATAATAATTTCCTTAGCTTAAGGAAATGAATTTCAAAACATTACTATTCATTTTTTATTATTTTAAAAACATCTTGAATATTTAAATAATATAAATCATCGATAAACTGTATTTATATTGAAATATTTAATTCTAAATCAAATAATGGAGAAAAAACATTAATTTGCATCATTAATTGGATGAAAGAATTTTAGTCATAAAATTTAGAAAATATGGAAGATAAAAGTTTGTTTAATGACTTTTACCAAAGACAGATTACATTAAGAGAAGTAGGAAAAACTGGACAAGAAAAGCTGGAAAAAGCTAAAGTTCTGGTTGTTGGTTGTGGTGGATTAGGTAATTTTGTTGCAATTAATTTGGCAGCAAGCGGAATTGGTAAATTACATTTAATTGACTTTGATACCGTTTCCATTTCAAATCTTCACAGACAGACTTATTTTACTCAAAAAAATATCGGAATTAATAAAGCAAAAGCACTTGCAGATCATATTTCACTTTTAAATCCTTTGATTGAAGTGACAACAAGTACAGATGCAATTTCGAAACAAAATGCTTTTGATACCGTAAAAGATTTCGACATTATTGTGGATTGTACGGACAGTCTTCCTATAAAATATCTTCTGAATGATATTTGTGTTTTGAATGATAAAATTTTGGTGTATGGTTCGCTTTACAAATATGATGGTTATGTTGCGAGTTTTAATCTTCCGAAAGAAAATGAAGAAAGAACTGCAAATTTGAGAGATATTTTTCCAGACATTCCAGAAAATACCATTCCAAATTGTGAAGAAGCTGGAACTCTAAATCCAATTGTTGGTTTCATCGGAATGTTGCAAGCAAATGAGGTACTGAAAATTCTTTTAGAAATCGGAAAACCTTTAGAAAATTGTCTTCTAATTTATAATGCACTTTCCAATAGCCAACAAAAAATAAAATGTTCTCATACGTTTACAAAAGGAAAAATTCGTAGTGCTTTTGAGCAAGAAAAATATGCGATAGAAACTTGTGAACTGAATGAAGAACAAACTAAAATTTCAGCAAAAGAATTAAAAGAACAACTAGAAAATCCTTCGTTTATAAAAATTTCTGTGATGTCGGATGAAGAAACCGAAATTCCGTTTGAAGTAAATGAAAGAATTCCGCTATATGATTTCCCAGATTGGTTGGAAGAAACAGATTTGGATGAAAATAAAACCTATATTTTGGTTTGCGGAACTGGAATTACGAGCTACGGAGCTTTGATGTTATTCAAAGAAAAATTTCCAGAAATGAAAGTTTTAAGTTTAGAAGGAGGAATAGAAGCTTATGAAATATGAAAACCCTGCGTTGTTTTATGAAGAACAAAAACAACGTGCAATTACAATTCAACAAGAACTAAAAAAGAAATTAATTTATTCAAGTATTATCCGTTTTACGGTTTTTCTACTGACTGTTTTTTCGCTTTATTATTATTTTGGTGAAGCAAAATTCATGATTGGTAGTTTGGTAATCGGAATTTCACTTTTCTTATTTTTAGTTTCAAAACACACCGATTTACAAAGAAAACGAGATGTGATTAATTCGAAAATCGCTATCAATGATTTAGAATTAAAAGTTTTAAACAAAGAAAAAGTAGACTTAGATACTGGAGAAGAATTCATCAATCCGAGACATTTTTTCAGTTATGATATCGATTTGTTTGGACGAGGTTCTTTTTTTCAATTTTTGAATCGAACTGCCACACTTTCTGGAAAGAAAAAACTTGCTTCTGTTTTGACTGAAAATCATATTGATCATATTGAGAAAAAGCAAAAAGCAATTCAAGAATTAGCAGAAAAAGCGGAGTGGCGACAAGATTTTACTGCAAAAGCACAGCAAGTAAAAACAGAAACGAAAGAAGAGAAAATTTTAGAACTTTTAAATTCTCATGTTTCTTTTATTCCAAAATCTTTTAAAGCAATTTCTATTGGATTTTCAGTGATTTCATTTTTGATGATTGCCGGAATTTTCTTCGAACTAATTCCTTCTTGGCTAATCATGATATGGTTCTTTTTAGGATTAGGAATTACGGGAAGATTTGTAAAGAAAATCGGAGATCTTTATGCAAATGTTTCAAGAATGAAATCTAATTTTCAACAATATCATTTGCTTTTAGATATGATTGAAAACACTTCTTTTGAAACAGAAATTTTGAAAGAACAACATCAATTAATTCGTACAGAAAACTTAAAAGCTTCAGAGGTTTTAAAAGAATTTTCAAAAGCTATCGATGCTTTAGACCAAAGAAATAATATCTTTTTCGGAATCATCGGAAATGGTTTATTTTTATGGGATATTCAGCAGATTTTAAAAATTGAAAAATGGATTTCTGAATATCATGGTTTGGTAGAAAATTGGTTCTCTGTGTTAGCTTTTTTCGATGCAGAAAATTCGCTTGCAAACTATGCTTTTAACCATCCAAAATATACTTTTTCAAAAATAGAAAACAATGGAACTGTAATAGAATCTAAAGAATTGGGACATCCTCTTTTAGATGAAAAAGTTAGAATTGATAATAATTATACAATTCATTCGAAAGAATTTTTCATTATTACTGGAGCAAATATGGCTGGAAAAAGTACTTTTTTAAGAACAGTTTCTTTGAGTATTGTAATGTCGAATATTGGTTTACCAGTTTGTGCTAAAAGTTTTTCTTATTCGCCAATTAAGTTGATTACTTCTATGCGAACTTCGGATTCTTTGGCGGATGATTCTTCTTATTTCTTTTCAGAATTGACTAGATTAAAATTCATTGTAGAAGAAATGAAAAATGATCGTTATTTTATCATTTTAGATGAAATTTTAAAAGGAACAAATAGTAAAGACAAAGCAGAAGGATCACAAAAATTTGTAACTAAACTAGTACATTCTGGTTCTACAGGAATTATTGCAACACACGATTTAAGTCTTTGTAGAATGGAAGATGAATTTAAACAAGTAAAGAATTTTTATTTTGATGCAGAGATTATAAATGATGAATTACATTTTGATTATCATTTTAAAACTGGAGTTTGTAAAAATATGAATGCATCTTTCTTATTGAAGAAAATGGAAATCGTTTAGGGTCGATTTACAAAAGATTTTAATTAATTACGATCACAATCGTTAAGCCACCAAGCATAGTTGCTCCAAGATCTTTCACATCAAACTGACCGTTTGGTGCGCTTTTATCGTATAATTCTTTACCTAAGCCAACTAAGGTTGCAGATGCTAAGCAAAATACACTTTTCCATATTTTACTTCGTTTTTCTTTAGGCGTAATCATGTTGTAGAATACAGATGTAGAAGCTGCTACAAAGTTTCCTGCTCCATAATGCATAATCTTGTCTTCATATTTGGTACCTTGAGCTTGTAAACTAAAAGTAACCATAGTAAATAGTAAAAGTAAAGTTAATCTCATAATCAAAAACATTTAAGGTTATAACTCTATGGTTATCTATAAGTTAATAATTATTTAAGATTAAATACTTGATTTTCAATATTTTAACATATTAAATTTTACAAACAAAAAAATCCATTCAATAAATGGATTTTTAAATATTTTATTCAGATTTATATTTCTACCAAAATAATTCTTCCTTTTTCTGCATTTTATTTTTGAAAAAATAATCTGTTATATTAGAAAAGAACAACCACCTTACATGTTTTTCATTATTTAATAAAATAATGGTTACAACAGTTGCTATCAATTCTATGATATTAAAAAGTATTACAATGATTAAACAAGTATAATAAAAAGGTGAAATAGGAACCAGTAGATTCAACATTAATGTCCAGAAAATCATCAAATTATTAATTACTAATAAAAATATTTGTGATAAAATAACTTGTGTACAATGCCATCTAACAAAAGGAGTACTTCTTCTATTAGTTGTATAAAATATGATACTTCCAAAAAGATTAATAATTGGTAAGGGTAAGACCAATACTAAAATAAATAGGGAAATTAAATATGCATTCGATGCTTTTTCAAATTCATATTTTTCTGGCTGATATTCAAACTCTTTTTCTCTCATAATCCTTTATAAAAATTCCAAATCCAATTTAAAATAAGAATTACTGAAAATGGAATCCAAAACTTTTTATTTTTTATTTTTTCAATTAATATTAAATAGGACCTTAAAGTTAGTTCTTTTTTAAATATGATATCAAAAATTATCATTAAAGGAATCACTATCAATAATATGAAATAAAAAACACCTAAAGGATTAAAAACAATTAGTGCTTCGTAAATATTAAATTTTAAAAATGCTAAAAGGCTTCTAGTAGAACCACAAGAAGGACATGGAATAGAAAAAAAATTCTTATAAAAACAAAATGAAATATTTGATTTCACATTATTTTTATAAGAATAATATAAATAAGCGTATGATAAAATACACGCTAAAATTGAAAGTACGTAAAATTTTGTTCTACTAAGAGTCAAGATTATCTTAATACTTCTTGGATGTTGTATAAATTCTTCTCTTTTGTAGCGCTCTGAATTGAAAACCAATCAACGATTGTCCAAATTCCAAATCCACCACAAGTTAAAAGTTTTCCAATTCCTAGACCTGTATCTCCAATCATAAAACGGTCAATTCCTAACCCTCCTGCAAAAATTGATACTAAAAGTACTGTTGTTGGATCCTTTAAACTTACTGATTGTAATTTTACCCAGTTCGAATCATCTAAAGACAATAATTTATCTCTTAAAATGTTAACATGGTAAGATTCAAAACATTTTGCATTTGCTACAAGGAACATGTCTACTTTTTGTGCATCCATAGTTTTTTTAAGTTTAGTTTGTTAATTTTTTTGGATGCGTAATATACAAAAATATTATGGATGCGAATTCACCCAAACTTCACCAGACTCAAAATGTTCTTTTTTCCAAATTGGAACGGTTTCTTTTAGTGTATCTATTGCATACTCGCATGCTCTAAAAGCATCTTTTCTATGGGCAGAAGATACTGCGATAATTACAGGTATATCTTTGATTGACAACTTACCTATCGCATGATGAATTGCTATTTTTGAAATTTCAAATTTTGCTAAAGACTCCTCTGCTATTTTCTTCATTTCTTTAATCGCCATTGGTTCATAGGCAGAAAAATCCAATCGTTTTACGTCTTTTCCTTTCGTCTGATTTCTCACAGTTCCTACAAAAACAGAAATTCCTCCACAAGAAGGATCCTCTACAAAAGCATAACAATCTTCGAGTTTTAGGGGGCAAGAAGTTACTTTAATAGAAATATTATCACTCATAAGCTTATAATTTTATCCTCCACTAACTGGTGGAATTAATGCTACAACATCATTTTCATTTAATAGTATATCATCCGAAGCATAAGCTTCATTTATTGCTATACTAAAGTTAGAATATCCATTTAACTTAGAAAAGTTTTTGATTAAATATTGTTTAAAATCTGAAACAGACATTTGTTTCTCTAAAGTCAGTTGAATGGAATCATTTTCTAGTAAATCTGAAAGGATTCCAAAGGCTAGAACAGTTATATTCATTACTAGTTATTTTTGTAAAAATACTCTTTTATTGACTAAAATAAGATGATAATTGCTTTGATTTTACTTTTAATTCGAAGAAATTGTACTACCTGACTTATATACTATTATAAAAAATAGTAATTTTGAGAGAAACCTTTTCAATAAAAACATATTTTGGATTTCTTACATTTTCGCTTTTTAGATATTATTGACATTTTATTAGTTGCAATACTATTGTATTACATCTACAAACTTTTAAAAGGTTCTGTTGCTATTAATATCTTTATCGGAATTACTATTGTTTTTTTAATCTGGAAAGTTACGCAAGCATTGCATATGGAAATGCTTAGTGGAATTTTAGGAACATTAATTAGTGGTGGAGCAATTGCAATTATTGTCGTTTTTCAACAAGAAATTCGAAAATTTTTATTGATGATTGGTTCAACAAATTTTGCTTCCAAAAGAAATTTTCTGAAACAGATTATGTTTTTAAAATCAGAAATTAATACAGAAACAGATATTGAAACTATTATAGCAACTTGTAGTCAAATGTCTGAGAAAAAAACAGGTGCATTAATCGTTGTGGAAAGAAATCAAAGTTTAGATTTTGTAGCACATACTGGTGATAAAATGCACATTGAATTAAATGGACCAATTTTACAAAGTATTTTCTACAAAAATAGTCCTTTACATGATGGTGCTATTATAGTTCAGGAAAATGTAATTAAAGCCACCAGAGCTGTTTTACCACTTTCAGCAAAACATCTTCCAGCACGCTTTGGTTTACGCCACAGAGCTGCGATCGGGATTACAGAAAGAACAGATGCTATTTGTTTTGTAGTTTCGGAAGAGACAGGTAAAATCTCTTATATAAAAGATGGAGAATTTGTTTTATTCAAATCTGAAAAAGAACTTATAGAACAAGTTTATTTTGATTTAGAATAGTTTTATTAAACTTTTAATCAATCTTATACTTTAAAATCTTTTGAAGTTTTTTTTAAACTAAATATACCTCTCCTCTCACTTAACAAGAGATTTTGACAACCTTTCAATATAAATACTACCTGATTTCAACCTAAATATTTTAAAATAAGAACATAAAAAAAGCCTTGAAGTATAAAACTTCAAGGCTCTTATCTCTAAAATTTATAATGAGATATAATGAAAATTAGTAACCTGGGTTTTGCACCATGTTAGGATTTGCATTAATAGCTCCTTGAGGAATTGCAAATTGGAATTTGTGACTACCTGCATCCAAAGTTTGGTTTACTGCTGGTACACCTGATCCATCTGCTTGATCTCCATCATTAGATCTGTTAATAGATAATCCCCAACGTTTTAAATCGTAGAATCTGTGTCCTTCGAAAGCTAACTCTAAACGTCTCTCTAAACGGATAGCGTCTAATAAGTCAGTTCCAGTCTCAGTTCCTGGAGTAAATCCAGTATAACGATTTTGTCTTAAAGTATTTAATGCGGCTAAAGCTTCAGCCTCATTTCCTAAGTTGTATAAAGCCTCAGCTTTATTTAATACAACCTCTCCTGCTCTTAAGATTTTAGAATCTACGATTCCGTTAACCTGACCAGTTTTTCCTAAATACTTTCCTACGTTGTTGTAGTTGTTTCCTCCGAAAGAACCTGTGAACATGTAAGCTGATTTTCTGATATCCTCATCAGAGAATAAGTTATAAAAATCAAATGCAACTACATACTCAGAACGAGTTCCTTGTGGAGAAGTTTGAGAATACTCAGTTCCGATATCTACAGAGTTTACGTCTGTAATTAAGAACTTAGCGATAACTCCATCATTTGAAGCATCTTTCCAAACATTAGAGAAAGTTCCGATTGGAGCTACAGAAGTAGTTACAGCGTTAGCTGCATCCGCTGCTTTTTGGTTTTCTCCGTTGTATAAGTATACTCTAGATAAGAATCCGTTGATTGTCTCTAAAGATAATACGTTTAAGCTGCTTACTTCAGTACTTGCTAAAGATTTAGCCTCTTCTAAATCAGAAATAATGTGAGCATAGTTCTCTGCTACAGTCTCTCTTGTTGGTAATGCGAAAGGATCTGAAGTTTCAGAATAAACAACACCTAAAGAAGCGTTAGCATCAGCACTCTGTACTGGAATCTTAGCATAAGTTCTTGCTAAATCAAAGTGAGCAATTCCTCTTGCTGCTAAAGCTTGTGCTTTAGTTTTGTTTTTAAAATCACCATCACTTAAATTTTCGATATTTTCAAGAATCTTGTTTGCTCTGTTGATTACGATATAAGCATTTGTGTATAATCCAAATCCACTAACAGCTGCATCATGATTCCAGTCAAATAAAGTTTTTCTAGTTTGTCTTCCTGATTGGTTAACAATTAAGTTATCAGAAGCTACATCTGGAGAAATGAACATTCCACCTCCGAAGTACTCAGTTCCAGCATCTGCATCATTTCCGATAAATCCGTTGTAAAGTCCTCTTGTTGCGTTTTCAAAATCAGATACTGTCTCAAATGCAGTTTTATCATCAATTGAATCGTATGGACTTTTATCTAAAGCATCGTCACATGAAGATAATGTCATCATGGCAACTAATGCTCCAATTAATATTTTATTTAATTTCATTGTTTTTCGCTTTTAAGTTATTAGAAAGAAATATCTAATCCTACTAAATAAGTTTTAGTAGTTGGGTATGAGTATAAAGATCTAGATCCTGCTACTTCTCCTGTAGCTTCACCTGATCCAACTCCAATTTCTGGATCTCCTTCATACTCTTTTGTCCAAGTCCATAAATTTTGACCTTGAACGTATAACTTTACATCAGAAAGTTTGATTTTCTCAACTAATTCTCTAGGTACAGTATATCCTAATTTTAAACTTCTTAAACGGATATAAGAACCATCTTGTAAGAAACGATCAGAAGCAACATCAGAACGAATTCCACTTAATTGTTGTGGTGCTGGTAATACTCCTGTATCTCCTGGGTTTTTCCAGTAGTTGAATGCAGAAACACTTTGGTTATCAAATGCATTTGATCCATCACTCTCTAAGTCAGCTTTTACATTGTTGTAAATGTAGTTTCCGAACTTGAAGTAGAAGTTAGCAGATAATTCGAATCCTTTGTACTCAGCTCTTGTAAAGAAAGATCCATCAAAATCAGGGTTTACAGATTTTCCACTTAATGCTACTGCATCATCAGCAGAATATTGATCTGTAATGTTTCCTTCTTTATCATAGTATTGAGCTAATCCAGTTTCAGAATTTACTCCTGCATATCTTACTAAATAATGAGTATTTACTTCTTCACCTTCTCTTAAAATGATGTTTCCACCACCGATGATTTGGTCATCTCCTCCAACTAAGCTATTTACTTTAGTTTTAGAGAATGCGATGTTACCACCTACAGTCCATTTTAAATCAGAATTTCTGATGATATCTCCACTTAATTCGATTTCAAATCCTTCAGTTTGGATTTCTCCATTGTTTTGAACTACTGATAATCCTGGTGCTCCAGTTTCGAAAGCTAAAATTTTGTTTGATAATAAATCAGATGTTACTGACTTATAATAATCAAATACTCCTCGTACTCTTCCTCCTAAGAATCCATACTCTAATCCTATATCAGTAATAGCTTTAGACTCCCATTTTAAATCTGGGTTTTCAGTTCTACTTGGGAAAGAAGCTGAAGATCCGTTATAAGCTCCGAAAGAATATAATCCTAAGAATCCGTAGTTTCCAATTCTATCATTTCCTAAGGTACCGTAAGAAGCTCTTAATTTTAATGCACTTAAGAATTCAACATCTTTTAAGAAATCTTCGTTAGCAATGTTCCATGCAGCAGAAGCTGACCAGAAGTTACCGTAACGGTTGTTAGCACCAAACTTAGATGATCCATCACGTCTGAAAGAAGCAGTTGCGATATATTTTTGATCATAATCATAATCTACAGAAGCAGCAATTGAGAAAGTAGTCTCCTCAAATTTCGTAGTAGAAGCACCTGTTGGGTCAGAAGCATTAACTTGCTCATCGAACTTATCTGTAGGGAATCCTTTACTTCTTAAAGAATATCCTTCATGTACTGTAGTAATATATTCAGATAAAACTAAAGCTCCAAAGTTATGCTTTTCATTAAAAGTATTCTTATACTTTAAGATATTTTGGTAGTTGAAAGTAAATCTATCAGATCCACTATCTCTTTTAGATCCTGGAGCGTTAGCATCACCAACATAACCATCTAAGATAGACCCTGGCTTAACGAAGTACTCTCCTTTATATCTTCTGTAGTTTAAACCTACTTTAGTACTGTAAGAAACATTCTCATTGAATCTTACATCTGCATTCATTGTATTGAAAATTCTTAAGAATTTATCAGTCTCTGGATTATTAACGATTGCCTCAGAAATTGAGAATCCAGCGTGTGTATAGTTATAAACAGGATTTCCGTTGTCATCTAACTTTACGTTACCATCAGCATCTAACTCATACTTTGTTTCGTATGGGTTGTAAGTATACATCGCTCTAAATGGATTTTGAGCATTGTTTCTATCTCTTGGCTCTTGAGAAATAGTGTAAGAAGCTCCAGTTTTAGCTCCAATAGTTAACCAATCTCTAGCGTCAAATGTAAAGTTAACACGTCCAGTTGTTCTTTTATATCCATCTAATCCATCGATGATTCCAGTATCTTCTTCATTCTTTAAAGAAACGAAGTAAGTAGTTTTTTCAGATCCTCCTGTTACAGAAAGAGCGTTTGATCTTGTGAAACCTTTCTTTAATAAAGTTTCTCTCCAATCGTGGTCATTCTTGATTAATGCAGCTCTTTCTTCATCAGAAGCTGAAGCTCCAACACCAATACCTAATTCTTTTTCGTAATCTAATTTTTGCTCAGCATTCATTAAATCCCATCCATCATCAATTCTTTCAGAATATCCAATTTGAGAGTTTAAAGTAAACTTAGCATCTCTGTCTTTTTTACCTCCTTTAGTAGTAATTACAACAACCCCGTTAGATCCTCTAGCTCCGTAGATAGCAGCAGTTGCAGCATCTTTTAATACAGACATAGACTCAATATCACTACTGTTAATTAAGTTCAAATCAGACTCACTGATTGCAACTCCATCAACAATATATAATGGTTCTTGACCTCCATTAATAGATCCTGTACCACGTACACGTACGAAAGCAGTTTGACCTGGCTTACCGTTTTGAGCAGTTACTGTTACCCCAGAAGCTTTACCTTGTAAGGCATTCGCTACGTTGTTAGTTTGAGCAACTTCCTCTAATTCTTTTGTAGTTACACTTGTTACAGCAGACGAAAGAGTCTCTCTACTCTTATCTGAATAACCTAATACTACAACTTCTTCTAAAACGTTGTCGTTTGTCATTACAACATCAATTGTTGTAGCATCTCCAACAAGTTTCTTAACTGTTTGTAATCCTACGAAACTAAACACTAAAGTTTGACCTTTTTCTGCTTGAATAGTGTAAAGACCATCAAAGTCAGTGTCTGTTCCAGTAGCTGTTCCCTCAATAACGATACTTACCCCTGGAAGAGGACCAGCATCATCAGATACAGTACCTGTTACGGTGATCTGTTGAGCAAAACCAATTTGAGTTATTAATGCAAAGAACAGCATTAATAAAAGATTAGTTCTTTTTTTCATTCTATCATGTTTTATAAATTAATCTGCCCAAAAATGGGATTTGTTACTTTGATAAGCAAATTATTTAACACTTATGTTATTTAAATGTTAAAACAACTTACTTTGACAAAATCCTTATTTTTTAGCATAATAATAAAATAAAGCCACAACCACAAAGGCTTTAAGAATGATATAAAAACAATACTAATGTTAATTTATTTTTTCTTTTTTATTTTTTATGTTAAATAGAAATGTTAATTCTATATAATTTTTTAAAAATAACAAGTAAATCTATTATGTATTCAATTATAGTATATTAAATATATTACAAGATATATTAACGAATACTCAGTTTTTTCGAACTAAAAAATATCTTAATTTTTTTATTAAAATTCACTTAAAATTGATGAAAAGATGGTTTTTGAAAGCCGTTTTTGAAAGATTTTCACAAGAAAAAAACGATCAAATGGAAGATTTTGAGAAACTTTATGATTTTTTTAAGCAAAATTGAAGGAAAATTTAGCTAAAAATCAGCGGAATTTTAGAGAGAAAAAGTAAATAATTTGAAAAAAAAAGGTTAACTCTAAGAATCTATTTCTGTCTTTTCTTGCTCAATAGTTTTTATAAAAGCAGAAGGATAAACACCTTTATATTTGAAAAAAGTAGCTGAAAAAGATTGTGCTGTTTTAAATCCGACTTCTTCCGCAATTGCTTTAATAGTAAACGAACGGAATACCTTGTCTTCTTCCAGTTTTTGGATTGCATATTCGATTCTTAATCGATTAATATACGTAGAGAAATTTAATTTCTTTTCAGCATTTATAATCTTCGATAAATAGGAGCTATTCGTATTTAATTCTTTTGCTAAAGAACTCAATGTATATTTTTTATTGATAAACTTTTTAGAAGCTTCAAACTTCTCTAATTTTTCCAAAATCTCTTCAACCAATTTCTCTGAAATTTCAAAATCCTTCTTATCTTCTTTCTTCGCTTCTTCTTTTTCTCTCTTTTTAGCTTCAATCATTTTCTGGATTTTCAGCTTCTTTGCAACTTCTTTTTCCTTTTCTAAAGCAACTTTCTGTATTTCATTTATGTTTTTATACTCATTAAGCTTTTCATCTTTCAAGTCAAGAAGTGATTGACTTTCTTTACTTCTTTTCACTTGAATATAAATCATAATACCAAGAGAACTTGCAAGAATAAGAAGACCAACTATTAAATTAAAGAAACTCGAATTATCCTCTTTTAAATCATCAATAAGAGCATCTTTTTCTTTTTTTACTTCTTCAATATTATATTTTCTATTGATATTATTTACAACTGTACGATATTTTTTATCCAAATAGCTATCTAATTCTATTTGATGCTCTAAATATTTCAATTGATTTTTCGAATCTCCTTTAGATTTATAATATCCAACCAAATGATCATAAGTATCCATCACAGTATAATCTGCATCCTTATACGATTGCATGATACTATCTACATTCTTAAAATATGGAATTGCAGCTTCAACATTTCCAGTCTTTTTATAAATTGATTTCCCTATATAATAATCAGGATATAAATCAATAGAAAGTAATTTATCTTGTTGTAGATAAGCTTTATGTTGGTAATTCGACTTTACTTTTTGTAAACTATCAATACTTTGGTCATAATTTCCATTCAAAAAGTGATAAACCCCAGAGTACATCACCAAATCCATATATTGAATTTTCTGAACTCCTCCTTCTTTAATTCCTTTTTCAATAAAAATCTTTGCAGAATCTAATTTATTATTATGGATAAAAGTAGCAGCTAATTCTGGATAATAAATTTCCATCCAAGAGAAGTTTTTTTCTTTATGTGCAGCCAAAACTTCCTCAATAATATCCATTGCTTTTTTATACTCACCTACTTCTTGGTGTAAATTCGCTATATACAGCTTTGTAAGATAAATCTGATCCTCATCCCCAAGTTGTTTTGCCAGATAAACTGTTTTACTATAATCTTCAATTGCTAATTCATAATGATTTTGACTATTCAATAAATCTTGTGCTCGGAAAGAATAGGCATACATGATTCTTTTTGACGGCTGCACTTGACTAAAAACAGCATTGATACTATCATTATAATTTTTTAAAATAGCTTCTTCTTTCGAAATAGTACTCAGCTTTAAATAAGTCAAAAGCATTTCCTCATGATTCTTCGTAATCTTCGCTTTTTTCAAATACACATTTAAATAATATGTATATAAAGAATCATTTCTTCCAACTGGAACTCCATTTTCATATATCTGTTGTGCATCTATATGTTTTTGAATTCTCGAAAAACTTTGATTGACTAAAATATTCTCATCTATTTTTTGACCATAAAAAGAAAAGCTCCAAAAAAGTAAAAACAAATACGAAAGTTGCTTCATTGTTTTCACATTGATTTTCTCAGACTTCTTTAATATGTAAATAAATTTATTCTTCATTAAATATTTTAGTGTAGTTCCATTTGCTTTGTAAGATTTTTGTCAAAAATCTTCGTGTTCCAATAAAGTATTTTTATTTCAAAAAGCAAATTATTAATCAAAAAAATTGAAAGATTTTTATAGGTAAAATATAATTATTTTCAACTTTTTAAAGATAAACCCAATTTTATTTATTATTCCTCTTTTAAATAACTTTTTAAAACGTAAAAATATAAAAAAACAATAAAACCCTTATTTTTCAACATCTTACAACCTTCAGTAACAATTGATTTTTATAAAAATCACCCTATTTTTTATGATATTCAACCTAGTTGTTTTTTTTTTGAATAGAAGTTGACTTACATTTGAATTGTTATCAAGAATAAAACTCTATTAAACATCTATTATACGAGAGATTTTTTTCAAATTTAAAAAACATCTCTCAAAAAAAAACAAGTTGTACTAATTAAAAAAAGTACAACTTGTTTTATCAACATTTAGGCTATTTAATTTTTATCTTTTAAGATTATAATTCTATGGAAAAAGAGGACTAAGTCAAAAGTTCTCTTTTTTTTATTTCCCTAAATTTTGTCCGATAATATATCCTCCTGTCCAAGCATTCTGAAAATTGAATCCTCCTGTTACAGCATCAATATTTAAAATTTCTCCTGCCAAAAATAATGTTGGATGAATTTTACTTTCAAATTTTTTGAAATTTATTTCTTTTAAATCCACTCCACCTGCAGTAACAAATTCATCTTTAAAAGTACTTTTTCCTTGTACTGTATAAATTCCAGAACCTACTTCTTCCAACAATTTTTGAAATTGCTTTCTAGAAAGATCTGCCCATTTTGAAGTATCATTAATTTTCGAAGCAACTACAAATTGCTCCCAAAGTCTTTTTGAAATTTCCATAAATGGAGATCGTTGGCAAACTAGTTTTCTCGGATTTGTATTTTTAAATTCTTCCAATAATTCTTCTATTTCAGAAAAAGATTTCGAAAGCCAATTTACTTTTATCTTGTATTCATATTTTTTCTCAGCTAAAATTCGAGCTCCAAAAGAAGAAAGTTTTAAAATTCCCGGACCGCTCATTCCCCAATGTGTAATCAACAAAGGTCCTGAAGCAGTTAATTTCTCACCTACAACAGAAACTGTTGCTTTTGGTACAGAAATTCCTGGTAAATTCTTAATTCTAGAATCTTTTATATTAAATGTAAACAACGATGGAACTGTAGGAATAATAGTATGTCCTAAATGTTCTAAAAGCTGCCAAATAGGTTTACTACTTCCTGGAGTTACGACCAAATAATCCGATTCGAAAACTTCTTCTTTAGTAAAAATCTTCCAACCAGATTCTTCTTTTTTAATTTTCTGAACTCCCATACTTGTTCTCACAGAAACTCCTAATTTATCAGCTTCTTCCAGTAAGCAACTTGCTATACTTTCCGAATCATTTGAAGTTGGAAAAACTCGATTATCTTCCTCAATTTTCAAAGGAACACCACGAGTTTCAAACCATTCCATGGTATCACCAGTCATAAAAGTATGAAATGGTCCTAAAAGTTCTTTATTCCCTCTAGGATAAAACTTCGTCAAATCTTTTGGAATGAAGCAAGCATGCGTTACGTTACATCTTCCTCCCCCAGAAATTCTGACTTTCTGTAATACATTTTTGGCTTTTTCTAAAATAATAACTTCCATTTCCGGATTATTCTCTTTGATATTTATCGCAGAAAAAAATCCAGCTGCACCACCTCCAATTACAATTACTTTTTTCATAAAACCATTTCTTTATAAGGTAAAATCACCGAAAAACCTTTTTCAGTAAAATACTTTTTCGAATTTTCATTTCCGGTTGCTAAAACAAAATCGCCTCCCCAAGCTCCAAGACTTTTCACTTGTCCAAAATAATCTTTGAAAACAATATCTTGAATTGGTCGATTATCAATAATTCTAGAAATAATCGCTTCATGTTCTTTGATTATTTTTTCAAAATCTTTTATAGAATTCGTTTCTAAAAGTTCTTTTGTCAAAACATCAATTTCTTGAACATAAGCAGAAATATTTCCTTTGAATTCTCTGTATCTTTTGATTCCAGAACGACTATTTTGCTTTTGATTTAAGTAAACAAAAAATAATTCCTCTGAAAATTCTGGTTTAAAATCAACTTCTTCTACAATCGGATTTATTCCATTTTTTTGAAACAAAATCGGCTGATTATGTTTTGCACAAGCTAAATCATAACCACTTCCTGAGAAAGATTTTTCCAATAATTCAAAAGGATTCACTTTTGCCCATTCTGCAAGATTATTTAATAAAGTCGAAGAAGATCCTAATCCCCAATCTTGTGGAAAAGTCAAATTTGTTTTTACTAAAAAACCATTTGCTTCCGTCAAAAACTCTGGATTTAATTCTTTACAAACTTTCAAAAATCCTTGAAGCGTTTCTGCAATCATCTCTCCTTTTCCTTCCGTATCTGAAAAAAAAGTTGCTGTTTTTAATCTAATTTTTGGTAAATCAAATTCTGCAGAAAACCATTCATTTCCTTCAACTGTATAACTTTCCCAAATTAAAACAGGTTCTTGTAATGGTTCAACAATTAAATCCTGACCAAATTTTGTTGGAACAGCCAAAGCTTTTGCTCCATCTAAAACCAAATATTCTCCAGTAATTAATAATTTTCCGTTGCTATAAAAACGATTCATTAAACCAATTTTTGCATTGAATTAAATTTCTCCACTACTGCACTATGCGAAACTGTTTTGTCTTTAAAATACGTTTCAATTTCGTTCTTCTGATCTTCTGTAGCACCTAATTGTTTTAAGATATTTGTCAAGTGCATTTTCATGTGTCCATGTTGAATTCCAGTAGTTGTCAAAGCTCTTAGAGCAGCAAAATTTTGTGCTAAACCAGTTACTGCAATAATCTTCATCAATTCTTCTGCAGAAGGATTTTCAAGCATTTCTAAAGAAAGTTTTGCTAAAGGATGTAAAGAAGTTAAACCTCCAACAGTTCCAACAGCTAAAGGAATTTCAATCCAAAAACGGAAAATTCCATCTTTTACTTCACAATCTGTCAAACTACTGTAAGAACCATCTTTTGCAGCATAAGCATGTGCTCCAGCTTCAATTGCACGGAAATCATTTCCTGTTGCTAAAACTACAGCATCAATTCCATTCATGATTCCTTTATTATGCGTTACAGCACGATAAGGTTCTACTTTTGCAATTTGTACTGCTTGATTGAATTTTTCAGCAAATTCCAATCCTGTTTTTTTATCAATATCATTTACATGACAACTAACTTCTCCTCTAACCACACATTCTGGAACATAATTAGAAAGAATACTCATCACAATCTGAATAGCATCATTTCTAAATTCTCCAGCGATTGTTTCCAAACAAGAATTGATAAAATTAGCTCCCATACTATCTTTCGTTTCAAAAGTCACATGAATCTGATAGTAGTTTTCTAATTTATCTGTTTTATCAACTAATTCAATATCTAAAATTCCTCCACCACGCTTACGCATGTTTTTCGTGATAGAATCTGTAGAAGCTAATAATTCTTCTTTTTTAGCATTAAAATAATTTTCTATTTCTGTTTTTTCTCCTTTAAATAGAAAATGAACTTGACCAACTTTTGTCGTAGAAATTACTTCTGCTTTAAATCCTCCTCTTTTTGACCAAAACTTTGCAACCAAAGAAGCTGCTGCTACCACAGAACTTTCTTCCACTGCCATTGGTACTACATATTCTTTTCCATTGATAATAAAATTTGGAGCAATTCCGAATGGTAAATAAAAATTAGAAATCGTATTTTCTATAAAATCGTCATGTAAATCTTGTAATTCAGTATTCGGATTCCAATATTGTTTCAATGTATTAATTCCTTGTTCTTTATCAAGGAAAAAAGTACTTGATAACCATTCAATTTTTTCTTCTTTCGAAAGTTTCGAAAATCCAGAAATCGTCTTCGTCATTTTTCTATTTAATTTAAAACGCAAAGATACTTCTTTCTAACTAATAGAAAAGCATTTAGATATAAGGCATAAAAAAAGCGAGTCTAAACGACTCGCTTTTCAAAGAAATAACTTTTATATTTTTTATTTGTATAATGCTTCTCTGTTATCTTCTACGTTAGAAGTTTCTTTAAGAGCATTGAAAATTTGTCCTGTTCTTGCTTGTAATTTCTTAGTTTCTTGATCTGTGTAAGAAGTGTAATTTTTGATATCAGCAGGCTCTTCTCTTTTAGTAACCTTGAAAGCAAATACTCCTTTTTCTCCAACAACATTAGAAAATACTTGGTCTAATTTTGCAGTAGACATTGCTCCAACTACAGCTGGCTCAGTTCCTACTCCAGAAATAGCTGGGCTAGCACAAGTAACTGCTGCTACTTTCTTTACAGTAACTCCATTTGAAGAAGCGATTTCTTCTAAAGTAGCTCCGTTCATTTTAGCTTTTAATAACTCAGCTTTCTTTTCTTTCATTACGATTGGTCTAACTTCAGAAGCAACACTAGAAGCTTTTGCTAAACCTTTCTCTGTAATTCCAGATAATTTTACAACAACATATCCTTTTTCAACATCAAAACGGTTTGTTGCTCCAATGTTAGTATCTTCGTTGAATGCCCAGTTTACGATTAATCTTTGAGATCCTAATCCTGGAACGTTATCATTGATAATATCTAATCCGTCAGCTGGATTTACTTTGAATCCTTTTTCTTTTGCGATTTCATCAAAATTTCCGTTTTCAGAAACTTTTGAAGCAAATAACTCAGCATCTTCGAAAATTTTGTTTTCAGTTTCTTCAGATGGCTCAATTGTTAAAGCAATTGTAGCTAATTTGATAGCTTTTTCAGCTTTTCTATCATCGATTTTGATTACGTGGAATCCAAAAGGAGTTTCTACTAAATCGATAGTTCCAACTTTGTTTTTCTCATCAAAAGTGAAATCATTAAATGCAGGAACCATTACTCCGTCTTTATTCCATCCTAAATCTCCACCTTTATTAGCAGAAGGTCCATCAGAATATTTCATTGCTAAAGCAGCAAAGTCAGCATCTCTTTTCTTAGCTTCAGCTAATACTTTTTGAGCTTCTTTTTCAGCTTCTTCTTTAGTTCTTGTTACATCTGGGTTTGCTCTTTGCGCTCCTTCGTAAGCAATTAAAATGTGACTAGACTTTACTTCAGGTACATCTTCGATAGCTACAACTTTACTGATTTTAGAATATCCAGCATCATCATATGGTCCGTAAACACCATTTAAGGGTAAGTTAAAAATTGTATCAGCTACTGCACTTGGTACTTGACTTTTGTAAAGTAAGTTATCGTTATAGTTGATATCAGAAGTTTCGTTTACAAATAAAGAAATATCTGAATCTTTAGTTTCTTTTAATTCATTAATGAATCCTGCTACTTTCGCGTTGATGTTCTTAATATCTTCAGCTGATGGCTTAATATCAAATTTCACATATTCGATATCTCTTCCATTTCCAACTTGATATTGTGCTGCGTGCGCAGAAATATAAGCTTGAATATCTGCATCTGTTACTGAAACTTCTTCATCTTTAATAGAAGAATAAGGAACGTAAACATAATCAGCATTCATTTTAGTATTTTCGAAGTAGTATTTTCTTTTTCCTTCTTCAATTGAAGCTCCGATGATAGATTTCACTAAGTTATTGTACTCAGTTCTTTCTAAACTTTGCTTCACGTTTCTTTCAGTGTTTAACCAATTGTACCATCCTGCAGAGTTTCCGTTTTTTGCATCAGATTGTAAATTAGCAATATATTCTTTAAGTTTTTCTTCGTTGAATAAACCTGCTTCGTTTTTAAATAATGGACTTTGTTGAACTGCTGGCATATTAACAATAGCTTTCCATACATCGTTTTCACCGATTACGATTCCAGCTTCTTTTAATTGCTTAGCATAAATCTTTTCACTTACTAAACTATTCCATACTGCATCCACAGCTTGTGTTTGAGAAACACCTTGTCTTCCTGCTTTATAAGCCTCTACAGCTTGTCCCATTTCAGTTCTTGAAATAGTCTCTCCGTCAATTGATCCAACAGAGTTTCCTTTTTTAGAAGTGAAAAAATCGTAAATATCTTTTGGATTTACAACAAATGCAAGTAGTGCTAATCCTACAATAAGAATTAAGATACTCGTTTTTTCTCTAATTTTTGATAAAATTGCCATTAGTTATTTTCTTTTATATTCGAAGTGCGAAAGTACAATTTAGTATTTAAAAATAAAAGTGATTTTATTATAATTCTCTTAATTTCTTTTGTACTTTATAGGAAATGAAAAAATTATTTTGAATTATTAACAATCTTTAAATGAAGTTCTTCTATTTTTGTTGCAGATACTTCAAGAATTGTAAATTCATAGTCCCCTATTTTTAATATTTCTCCTTTTTCAGGTATATTTTCTGTATTATAAACTATAAATCCACCTAAAGTTTCATAAGCATTTTCTTTTGGAATCTTCAAATCATAGGTTTCATTTATATAATCTACCTCTAATCTTGCTGAAAAATCAAACTCATTTTCAGTGATTTGTTTGTCTAAAAGTTCCACCGTATCGTGTTCATCTTCAATTTCTCCGAAAAGTTCTTCTACAATATCTTCTACAGTTATAATTCCAGAAGTACCTCCGTATTCATCTAAAACAACAGCAATACTTTTTTTCTTTTTGGTAAGAATATTCAAAATATCATTAATCATCATTGTTTCTGGTACCATTTCTATTGGTAGTAAAACAGATTTGATCGTTTCAGGTTGTTTAAACATTTCAAAAGCATGAACATAACCTATAATACTATCTAACGATTCTTTATAAATGATAATTTTAGAATATCCGGTTTCTACAAATATTTTCTTTAATTCTTCCACATCATCAGAAACTTCTAGAGCAACAATTTCTGTTCTTGGAATCATGATTTCTCTCGCTTTCACATTATGAAATTCTAAAGCATTTTGAAATATTTGTATTTCTGAATCCACATCGTCTTTATCAGATGTTTTTTCAAGTTGTTGGGTAATATAGTTTCCTAATTCTTCTTTACTAAATTCTGTTTTTTGTTCATCTTCTTTTGCATTAAAAAATACTCTTAAACAAAAATCAGAAATCCAAGTCATAAATTCCGAAATATAGTGGAATACGACAAAGAACATATAAGCAGGAACCGCAAATAGTTTTAGAACTTCGTTTGCATAAATTCTAAAAATTGCTTTTGGTAAAAATTCTGCAGTAATTAATATAACAAGTGTAGAAATAAGTGTTTGAAAAAGTATATCTCCAATACCTAAAAGGTTTGTCAAAACTTCCCCCATAAAGTAACTATAAATAACCAAAGAAATATTATTACCAACCAACATTGTAGTAATAAACTTTGAAGATTTCTTAGTTAGTCTCGTAAGAACTGTTGCTAAAATTCCGTTGTTTTTCTTTTCCAGCTCGATTTGTAATCTATTCGCAGATACAAATGCTATTTCCATTCCTGAGAAAAAAGCTGATAATAAAATTGTTACAAGTATAACAATTATTTCTACTTCCATATTTAATTTTAAACTCTATTATTTATTATTGAATTTCGTGCGTTTTCGAAATTTTCTTTTGAAAAAATACATAAATATTGCTAAACCTGCAAAAATTAATCCTAGGATACCTTTGTTCGTCTCTCCATCCATAAATTTCAACACAGATTCAATAATTAAAATCAAAGCTATTATTAAATAACCCCACTGCATTATTTTTTGAAATTTTTCCATTTCTCTATTCTTTATTATTTAAGTTAAAACTTCCTGTATTATTTCTTGTTTCTAATTTTGATAAATCTCCTTTAGATTCAAATCCTGTTGCAATAATAGTATCTTTATCTCTATAAAGAACAAATTTTTTATCCGAATAAAACAAATCTTCTTTTTGATCCCAATACAATTGAGATGTTTTTAGAATTGAATTTTCTTTATAATTATTCACAACAACATTTCCTCTAATTTCGGCAACTCCTGTCTTTTGAAAAGAAATCGCATAATTCCCTGTTATTTTGGTAGAATCTCCACCTTTCCTATAACTAGTAATGGTGATTCCTTTCGGAAATTCATAATAAGGATGTTCTTTTCTGTTTTCATAATCATACAATAATGGAGTTTCCATTTTATAATTTACAAAACCAGAATCTTGATGTATATCATGTATATTTTCTCCAACACGAATTGGTAAATTTTTATTAGCTAAAAAGTCATTCAATTCTTTATTAGAGTTACCACATGAAAAAAGCATTGATATCACGAATGTGATACCAATGCCTTTTATATATTTATCTACTATAGATTGTTTCATTATTTAGGAACACTAACAGTTTCTCCAATCCAACAGTTAATTTTAAATGGTGATCCTGCCTCAATTCCTCTCACGAAAACAGATTTCTTTGTAGGAATTTGTTTTTTGTAAGCTTTGATATATCTGTTTGCTTTTGCAGCGATACTTGGATCTACATTTTTAGCCTGTTGCATTTTATTTAAAGCAGCAACATAAACCATTCTCTTTTCGAACTCATCTGATCCACAAGAGTTAGCACTTGAAGCATACATACTTCCAATTAAGAAGTAAGCATCTCCTGATTTTGGATTATTTTGGATCGCTAATCTAGCATATTTTCTAGCTTCAGATTTTCTTCCTTTTTTACTCATCTCAATTGCAAGACGTAAGTAAATCTTAGCTTTCTTAAATTTATCCGTTTCTAAATCAGCAGCTTTGATATAGTTCTCAATTGCTTCATTGATTTTTCCATTTTTCAATAAAATCTTAGCTAAGTAAATAGTTTTAGATGGCTCTAAAGCAACATAAGCTTCTACTAATTCAACATATAATGGATCTTCAGTACAATCTTTATTATCCATTCTATCAATAGCTCTCTTCAACCAAGTTGTATTCGCTTTATTTGCTTCAAAATTTTCTCTATAAAGAGGAATTAATCTTTCACAAGTAGAAATTTCAGCGATTTTTTTATCTAATCCTGCTTCAATTAAAGCATTATTCGATAAATTTTTCTCATAAGTTGATAAGTTCTTTTTCTCTCTTGCTGTTAAAGTTTGACCAGATTCTTTTTTAGCCTCTAAAGCAGAAATTTTCTTGATATAGTCTTCTTTTTGCTCTTCAATTCCTTCACTTACGTCATCATATGTATCAAACACTTTCTGAACGTTAGTATCTTTGTTCTTGTTTAAGATCATATCGAAGAACATATAGATATTTTTCCCTCCCATTCTAGTTTTATCTGCATCAAAAGCTTTTTGTAATAATTCAAAAACTTCTGACTTAGGAGCTCCAGCTTCATTCATAAAAGTTGCATAAGAACCATAAACTTTACCTAAATCTGAAGGGTAGTTTTCGATTCTTTGCTCATATACTCTTTTTACAAGAGCTAAAGCAGCAGGCTTGTCTGCTTCTGAAGCATTGTTATATCTGTGTTTTGCTATTTTCTCTCCGTTGATATAAATATTCTTAGTTAATTTAGGACAATTATCTAAACAATATAACCAGTTATCATAAGCTAAGTCATATTTTTTTGCTTTATAATCTCCTCTAAACAAATTATACTTAACGTTACATTCTGATGCGTCTTGTGCATTAGCTTTGTAAGTTGCTCCAACCATCAAAAATAAACAAAGTGCTATGTAAGTGATTCTTTTCATCATTGTTAAATTTTCTGTTTTATTTTGTATTAATCGATTTTATGTTTATTGAACCATTTATCATTTAAAGATAATCCAACTCTAAAATTAAAATAGTTTTCTTGTATTAATCCATCTTTATTATCTCCTCTTCTTCCAAACTCAAAACCTAAGTTTAAATTACTCAGCTTCTTACCTAGTGGTAGACCTAAACCAAAAGATATGCCAAAATCATCAATTTCTGTAAAATCTGATAAACTTCCTGTCGGGCGAACTGCAAATCCTGGCTTTTCATATTTAAATCCAACTCTATAAATAACTCTTTGCCAATAGCTAGATATTGAATTTTGTTTTGGTAAATAAAAACCTCCAACAGCAATTTTTGAATAATCTTTATATTGAATATTTTGCGCAGGGAAAGCATCTCCTGATAAATCTAAAGCACTTCTCATAGAATAATCAACTCCTACGAACCACTTATTTTCAATTCCAATTCCAAATCCGAAATCATTTCTCATAGGTGTTGTGTAACTTCCTTCAATAGTTCTGTCAAATAAAAACTCATTAGGATATTCTACACCATCAATGTATAATAAAGAATAGAACTGCTCATTTCCATTTGTATTCAATTTTGATTCAAACGTAGTTGTTGCACCAAAATTCAATTGCATTTTATTTTTTAAATTATATTGATAAAATCCTCCTAATTTCAATGAAGTCCCTTTTACGTTATAACTCGTTCCATATTTAGTAGCATACTGAACTCCGTTTACTTGTTTGATTACATCATTTTCGATTTTACCAAAAATATAAGAACCTTCAACTCCTAAACTTAAACCTTTAAAAACTTCATATCCAAAATTTGCAAAAACTCTATTTGTTCCTCCTTCACCCTTAAAGTAATTGATTTCAGAAATATCATCTCCATCTCTCATAATACTCGTAAGATCATAACCAACAGTAGTTCTTGGATCCAATCCGAAAACAAATCCTCCCTTTTCACCTACAGGAATTCCCATTGCTAAATATGAAAAAGAAGTAGATCTAGCTTTTTGCTTTCCTCCAGACTCAGATTCTACATTTAATGCTCTTGTATTTAATCCTACCGTATATGTTGTTAATCTTAATTTTGAAGCTAAAGCAGGGTTAATCAAATTCACGTGATAAGCATCTCCATAAGATACTCCTACGCCCCCCATACTAAGTTGCTCCACAGTAGCTGAAGATTGCCCTTGTCCAATTCCAAAATAAGAATATGGTGAACTACTGTTTTTTTGTGCTACCCCCTTTAAAGAAAAAAGAATAGTAATTAATACTAAAATTCGTTTTATCATTACTTTAAATTATATTTCAAAATATCGTTTAATCCTTCTAATAAAAAATTTGGATTTGCAAATATGCCTTTTTTTAATTGTTTAGCCAAGAATTTAGCATCTCCACCTGTTAAAACTATTGTTAAGTTATTAAAATCACGTTGATATTTGCTTATTATTCCTTCTATTTCAGCAATTATTCCATTTACCACACCCGAATTCATGGATTCTACACTTGTCTTTCCAATATAGCTATCAGGTATTTCAGGAGTTAATAACGGTAATTTTGCCGTAAAATTATGCAAAGCCTTATATCGCATCATCAATCCTAATGATATTGCTCCTCCTAAATATTCTTTTTCTTTATTTACAAAATCAAATGTAATACAAGTCCCAGCATCAATCACCAAAACATTTTGTTCTGGAAACTGACTAACACCAGCAGAAGCTAATGCTATACGGTCTACACCTAAAGTTTTTGGAGTTTCGTATTTATTGATAAAAGGAACTTTTGTTTGTTGGTCTAAAAAAACGGTAGCGACTTTACCTTCTAAAAAATTTGCTATTTCATCCGATTTTTCACCAACTGAAGAAAGAATTGCATGTTGTAAATTATATTTTTCAATTTTTTTTTCTAAAACTTGAAAAATCATTTCCGGATCTATTTTCAATAAACTAACTAAAGTATCCTCCTCAAAAACAGCTACTTTAATCCTGGTATTTCCTACATCAATAATTAAATTCATTGGTCTAAATCATAAAGATTGCAAAAATACAAAGAGTTTTTTTAGATTTTACTTTGAATTGTAAAAAAAAATGTCATATATTTGCAACCGCTAAGAACAAGCAATGGTACCTTAGCTCAGTTGGTAGAGCAATGGACTGAAAATCCATGTGTCCCTGGTTCGATTCCTGGAGGTACCACAAAAAAGCCTTAATCAAATTGATTAAGGCTTTTTTATTTATACACATCTTGTTTTAATACACTTTCACTAATTGTTTTCCAATATTTGCTCCTCGGAATAATCCCATAAATGCTCTTGGTAGATTTTCAAAACCATTTATGATTGTTTCTCTATTTTTAATTTTACCTTCAGAAATCCATTTTGCTAATTCATTTTGTGCTTTCGGAAACTCATCATGATAATTAGAAACTATAAATCCTTGCATTAGCATGCTTCGCGTTAAAATCATTGGCTGGATTCTTAATCCAATATTTTTCTCTTTTGAGTTATAAGTAGAAATCTGACCACAAACAATTACTCTACTAAAGAAATTCATCTGCTCCATAATAGTATCTGAAATCTTACCTCCAACATTATCAAAGTAAATATCGATTCCATCAGGACATTTTCTACTTAATTCATAATCTAAATCATCTGTTGTTAAATAATTGATGGTATCATCGAACCCTAAATCATTTTCTAAATAATGATTTTTGATTTCTGAACTTGAAATCCCAATCACTCTACATCCATGCAACTTTGCTATTTGTCCTGCAACAGTTCCTACTGCTCCGGCAGCTCCAGAAATCACTACTGTTTCCCCTTCTCTTGGTTTTCCAATTTTCATCATACCAAAATAAGCTGTAAGCCCTGTCATTCCAAGAACACTTAAAGCCATTGGTAAATCTTCTTTTGGAACATTTACTCTTGTTACATCTTCCGTATGAATAGAACAATACTCTTGCCATGGCATAATTCCATGAACAAAATCACCAGGTTGATAGGATTTATCTTTAGATTTTACAACTTCTCCAACAACAGCCCCATAAATTGCTTTTCCTACAACATAAGGCTCTGTATATGTTTTCTGCTCGTTCATTTTTCCACGCATATATGGATCAACAGAAATATATTTTGTTTTCACCATCACTTCTCCCTCTCTCAAGCTCGGCATACTCACTCTTCTCATATGAAAAGTATCATTTGTAACATCACCATATGGGCGTTCTTTCAGTATATATTGTTTATTCTCCATAATCAACCTAACTATTTAAAAATAAATTAGTTATAAGTTACAATATTATTTTTTTCTACAAAAAAAAAATTTGGATTAATAAGGATTTTTTAACCTGAAATAAGAATATTTTATATTTTGTAGCTTTACAATCTTAAAATAATCCCATAATATCAAAATGAAATTTAACACGATAACGGCCATTTTATTTTCTATCGGATTGGTTTTCACAAGTTGTAATGAATCGACAACTTCAAAAAATGAAACCAAAAAAGAAGAAAAAAAGAAGGAGAAGAAAGAAAATAATTATGTAAAAGAAAATTACGACAAAAAAGAAGTTGAAATTGAAATGCGTGATGGAAAAAAACTTTTCACAACTATTTATTCTCCAAAAGATAAAAGTCAAAAGTATCCAATCGTAATGCAACGTACTCCTTATAGTTGTCGTCCTTATGGTGAAGATAAGTTTAGAAAACAAATCGGGCCAAGTGAAACGATGATGAAAGAAGGATATATTGTAGTATATCAAGATGTTCGTGGAAGATGGATGAGCGAAGATGTATATGACAATATGCGTGCTGTAATCCCAAACAAAAAAGAAAAAGAAATTGATGAAACTACAGATACTTACGATACTATTGATTGGTTAGTAAATAATGTAGAAAACAATAATGGAAAAGTTGGAACTTGGGGAATTTCTTATCCTGGGCATTATGCAACAATGTCTGTAGTAGATGCACATCCTGCATTAAAAGCTGCTTCTCCTCAAGCTTGTATTGGAGATTTTTGGTTTGATGATTTCCATCATAACGGAGCTTATACTTTAAGTTATTATAAGGTAAATAGCCTATTCGGAACTCCAAAAGATCAGCCAACAGATACTGCTTGGTATAAATTTTTAGATTTCGGAACAAAAGATCAATATCAGTATTTCTTAGATAATACTCCATTATCGAAATTGGATGAAAATTATAAAAATGATTATTTCTGGAAACAAATCACAGAACATCCTAATTATGATGAATTTTGGCAGAAAAGAGGTTTAATTCAGCATCTAAAAAATGTAAAGCCGAGCGTTGCAACGATGGTTGTTGGTGGTTGGTTTGATGCGGAAGATTTATACGGACCACTTGAAACTTATAAAAACATTGAGAAATACAACAAAGACAATTACAACACAATGGTTTTCGGACCTTGGAGTCATGGTGATTGGGCGAGAGAGAAAGGAAAAAGTTTAGTTGGAAATGTATATTTCGGAGATTCTATTTCTACTTTTTATCAAAAAAATATTGAAAGTAAATTCTTCCACCATTTCTTAAAAGGAGATGGATCAAAAGAAAGTGGTTTACCTGAAGCTTATGTTTTTGATACTGGAAAAAAAGAATGGAAAGAATATGATGTTTGGCCACCAAAAAATGCAAAAAAACAAACTTGGTATTTACAAGCAGATCAAAAATTTGGAACTGATAAAACTTCTAAAGAGAAAATTTCTTTCGTGAGCGACCCTAAAAAACCTGTTCCTTATTCTGAAGACATCAAAACTGTTTTTACTCCAAGAAAATACATGACGGATGACCAACGTTTTGCTGCAAGAAGACCGGATGTACTTACTTTTGAAACGGAAGTTTTAGAAGACGATGTGACTTTAGCTGGAGATATTTTAGCAAAATTAAAAGTTGCAACTACTGGAACAGATGCAGATTGGATTGTAAAAGTTGTAGACATTTACCCAGCAGACCATGAAGAGCATAAGGACGTTCAAAATCATTTAAAGATGAGTAATTATCATCAAATGGTTCGTAGTGAAATCATGAGAGGAAAGTTTAGAAACGATTTTGCAAAACCTGAAGCTTTTGTACCAAATAAAGAAACGGAAGTTGATGTAAAACTTCAAGATGTTTTCCATACTTTCAAAAAAGGACACAAAATTCAGATTCAAATTCAGAGCTCTTGGTTCCCATTATTTGATTTGAATCCACAAACTTTTGTACCAAATATTTACAAAGCAAAAGAATCAGATTTCAAAAAACAAACACATTCTGTTTTCACAAATTCAACTATTGAATTTACTGTTTTAGAAAAATAATTTTTTTCAAAATATATTTTTAAAACTCCCACTCTATTTTTAGTTTGGGAGTTTTTTTATTTAAAATTTTATACATTTAAAAACTAAAAACATGAAAAAGAATGAAAAACATACTCTTAACAGCTTTTTCTTCCGGAAAAAACTTAGACTTATTCAATGAAAAAAGTAAAAAAAATAGACTGTTCTTATGCTTTATAATTACAACCGTTCATTGCTATACTTTGTCTATTCTTAATTTTGAAAAAGATTACACAACATTCAGTTTTAATATTTCATATCAATTATTTCTTCTTGCCTTTTCATCATTTTTTTCATTTGGATTCTATCATGCTTATTCTTTTATCGTTTTTAAAATTTGTCAAAAGTTAAATGGAAAAGCACAATTCTTAGAAGTTTTTTCAACTTTCATATACTCTTTAATTCCGATAATATTCTGTAATCTAATTATAGGATATTTAAAAACCTCAGATTATTCCACAACTGATTGGAATAATTATATTACAAGAAATATTATTATCTTATTTTTCTCATTTTATAGTTTTAAAATTGGATTTATTGGTCTAAAAAAATTCAATCAATTTGGAGTAAAAAAAACTTTAATAGCAATTTCTCCACTATGGATTCTTTCAATTTTATTTTTAAGTTTCTTCTTTTTGAATTGAAGTTAAATAAACACCAAAAATAATCAAGAGCATACTTATAATATCATAAAAATGTAGCTTTTCATTGACAAGAACAACAGCAGCCAAAATACCAATCACTGGAGTCAAATAATAAATAGAAGAAGTCTTTACAATTCCGATATAAATAACTGCTCGATTCCAAAGATAATAACCAATTAAAGAAGAAAAAACTGCGGAATAAACTATAGATATAATGTCTTTTTCATTTGGTTTAAAAACCCAAGTACCGGAAAAATATTCATAAACAACACAAGGAATTAAATAAACCAATCCCATTAAAATTGTATAAAACAGAAATAAATGATTGGAAATATTTTTGGGTATTTTTTTAATATAAACAGAATAAATTGCAAAAAACAAAGAACCTATTAAAGCTAAAATATCTCCTTTATTAAAATCTAAATCGAGAATATTCTTAATAGAACCATTTGAAATTAAATACACAACTCCAACAATTGCCAAGATAATTCCAACAAATTCTTTTAAATAAATTTTCCTTTTTAAAAAAAGAACTGCAATCAAAACTGTAAAAATGGAAGATGTTATAGCAATCAAGGATAAATTAATGGCTTGTGAAGTTTCTCCTGCTATATAAAAAAAAGAATTTACTGTAGTGATTCCTGTAAAGCCTATTATTGAAAAAAAGATAAAATGTTTCTTTAAAATAAGTAGGTTATCTTTTTTGAAAAATTTTAAACTAAAAGGTAGAAGAAGCAGAAATGCTAAACTCCATCGTAATGTGTTTAAAAGAAATGGAGAAACCGTATCATTTACTATTTTAGGAATCACGCTATTTAACGCCCAAAAAAAAGTGCTTAAAAACCCAAAAACATATCCTAATACTGTTTTATTCATTCTTTTTTATTTCTAAAGTTTTATTTCAATCCCGAACAATTATTTCTTTTTCTGTCTTACAAATCGAAGTTTTTTGACTTTTGCAAAATCAAGACTTGAAGCAAAAGAAACTCCAAAAACTATTAAAACTAAACTTAAAACATCATAGTAATAAAGTCTTTCTTCGAAAAAAATAACTGCTAAAAAAGCACTAAAAACCGGAATCAAATAATAGATAGCAGCGGTTTTTACAATGCCAATTTTATCTATTGCTTTATTCCATAAATAATAACCAATTAGCGAAGCAAAAATTCCTGTATAAAAAATCGAAAACAAAACCTCATCTTTAAAATTATATTTGGAGCTATTATGTATCACATCCCAAACAGTCAAGGGTAACATGTAAATCAGCCCGAAAAAAATCAAAAAGAATAGCATAAAATGATTAGATACTCCTTCTGGTTTTTTTCTCACAAATGTAGAATATACCGCAAAACTTATAGCTCCTAATAACATATATAAATCACCAATTTTGAAATTTAAATTCATTATATTACTTAGAGAAGCTTCAGAAATTAAAAGCAAAACCCCAAAAACTGTAATCAGTATTCCGAAAAACTCTTTGTAGTGTAATTTTCTTTTAAAAAATATAATCGCAATAATGACCATAAAAACTCCTGAAGTCATCGAAATCAAAGAAAGATTTATTGTAGGTGAAGTTTGTCCTGCCAAATAAATCAAAGTATTTTGAATCGAAATCCCTGTTATTCCTGCGATCGTATAAAACCAAAAATCACGTTTTAATATTATAAAATTTTCTTTGGTAAAAAACTTTAAACTAAATGGCAACAAAATCAAAAAAGCAACCAACCACCTTGCAGTATTGAAAGCAATCGGAGAAATATTTCCATTCACAGCTTTTGGTACTAAATAATTTACAGACCAAATTAAAGTACTCAAAACACCATAAAAATATCCTATCAATTGCTTGTTCATCTTCAAAAATTATTCAAAAATCTCATTTATCAATTTCGAGTCATCATTTAAAGATTTAAACAATCTTTTCTTTAAAACTCCTTTTGGCGAAATCAGATTCGAACACATTTTATCTATTGCAATCATCGAAAGTGTTGTTTGTATGTATGCTTCGATTAAATCATCTAATCCTAAACCAAGTTTATTAAAATCTCTTCTATCAGGGAGTAATAATCTAGAAGTATCCGAAGTCCATTGATTTTCTCCTAATTTTATCGAAAGATTCGTTCCTAAAACTTCCCAAGATTCTTTCTCCGATGGAATTTCATTCTTTAATGGCTTTTTAGCTCTTCTTGCATAAATAGCAATTGGGCGAATTCCGTTTGCAGTTGTACTTGTCATGAAACGGATATCTGTTACATAAGCATTTCCTCTAGCATTGGGAATCGTTCCTACATGAAATAATTTATTCGCTTCTTTACTAGTTCCCCAATTAAAATTCCCAATCAAACTTTGCACAATAAAACGATCGTAGGTAAATTCTTTAGCCATAAAAGTTTCTAATTGCTCTTCTGAAAGAATCGGAAAAACTCCTTGTCCAGCATTCATATAAGGAACTTTGATTACGGCTTGTCCTCCAAAACGTTTTACCCAAAGCGGAATTTCTTCTTTGTTTACATCCCAAATCGTTTCTGGTGTGTTTATCTTCAATCCTGTTTTGTTTAAATCTGCATTGTACATATCATATGCCTTTGCAGCAGTTGTTTTATTTCTTCCTCCAGAAAGACAAGCAATAATTGGATTAAAAATTCTCGTTTTAGAACGAATAGGTAATCTATTCCATGGTTTTTTGGTTAAATAGCGAAAAACTCCTCGAATCGGATGCCAAGCCTTTTTATGAAAAACATAGAACTGATCATTTACATATCGAATCTTATCATGTCTTTCATCATTATAAAAAGGAATATAAAACACTTCTTCATTAAATCTATTAGCAATCGCATGCGCATAACCCGAAGCTTCCATCGGATTTTTATCATAAAAAACAGCTAACTTCCCTTCTACTTTTGGCACGCCTCTTTTACATTTCATAAAAGGAACAAATGCATTTTCAATTAAAGATTTATAGCCTCCTTCTTCTTGATTATCAAATTGAAGTGGCATGGATTTTTGACCAGATGGACAAGAATTATTTTCGATCACAACCATTTTTCTTGTTCCATTTTTAGTCGTAACATTAATTAAATCTGCTCCACACCAATGGTAATATTTAGTTTTATAATTGAGTATTTCTTTTAATTTTTCTCTTTTGACACTAGGATTCAAATGACAATAACGATTAACCATTCTTTCCACATCTAAATTCATAAAAAAATTAACCATCGGATGAATAGTTGCATTTAAAGCTTTAGGATACCAGTGATTATCTGCTTCAAAGCTATTTGGTTTGATTATTTCAATTGGTTGTCTCATCAATAGATTTCTTTACAATTTAATTTATATCTTAATTAATATGTTTTTAAATTCAATTAATTGATTTTCAATTATTTAAAATTTAAATTATAAAATATATCTACCTTAAAAAACTAGCATAATATTAATTAGGAAAATTTTAATATTGCATAAATATGATTTATATTGAATGGTAATTTAAAATGAAGATTTTCCATAAAATTGTAATATATTTCGGAAACTATCGTATTTCTTCATAGAAGACTTAATTTGTGTATCTTTACACGTTTTTAAAAAACTTTAAAACAACCAAATATGGATTACGGAAAAGAATTTAAAAAATTTGCTACAAAACACCACGGAATCAATAGTATGTACTACGATAAAATTGTTAGTAGCATGACTCCTTATATTATGGAAGAGCGCCAAATGAATGTAACGCAAATGGACGTTTTTTCTCGTTTGATGATGGATAGAATTTTATTTTTAGGAACAGCAATTGATGATCAAGTTGCAAATATCATTCAAGCGCAATTACTTTTCTTAGAAAGTATGGATTCTACGAAAGATATTTCTATTTATATTAACTCGCCAGGAGGTGGAGTTTACGCTGGGTTAGGAATTTATGATACAATGCAATTTATCAAACCTGATGTAGCTACAATTTGTACAGGAATGGCTGCTTCTATGGGAGCTGTTTTAATGTGTGCTGGAACAAAAGGAAAACGTTCTGCTTTACCACATTCAAGAATTATGATTCACCAACCATTAGGTGGAGCACAAGGACAAGCAAGTGATATCGAAATTACTGCTCGTGAAATTTTAAAATTAAAAGACGAATTATATCAAATCATTGCTAAGCATTCAGGTCAAACTGTAGAGAAAGTAAATCTTGACTCTGACAGAGATTATTGGATGAGAGCTGAAGAAGCAAAAGAGTATGGTATGGTTGATGAGTTATTAATTCGTAACTAAAATATATTAAACTTTATTGTGATGGAAATTTAGGCAAAAAAACACCCCTAACTCTTCTCAAGAGAGGAATTTGAGATCACAATAATATCTATTAAATTTTTTTATAATGTCTAAAGAAGAAGTATTAGGTTGTTCGTTTTGTGGACGTCCGAAATCTGACACGGATTTATTGATTGCTGGGATGAATGCGCACATTTGTGATAAATGTATCGAGCAAGCACACAGCATTGTTTTGGAAGAAGTTATCGGAGCAAAATCGGATGCTTTAACCGCAGATATCGATTTAAAAAAACCTAAAGAAATTAAAGCATTCTTGAATCAATATATGATTGGGCAATATGCAGCAAAAAGAGTAATGTCTGTTGCGGTTTACAATCACTATAAAAGATTATTACAAGAGAAGACAGATGATGATGTAGAAATCGAGAAAAGTAATATCATGCTAGTTGGAAACACTGGTACTGGTAAAACACTTATTGCTCGTTCAATCGCAAGAATGTTAAATGTTCCTTTTACAATTGTGGATGCAACTGTTTTAACAGAAGCTGGATATGTAGGAGAAGATGTGGAAACTATTTTAACGCGTCTTTTACAAGCTGCTGATTATAATGTAGAGAAAGCTGAAAAAGGAATTGTATTTATTGATGAAGTAGATAAAATTGCTCGTAAGAGTGATAATCCTTCTATTACAAGAGATGTATCTGGAGAAGGAGTACAACAGGCTTTACTGAAATTATTAGAAGGAACTGTTGTTAATGTTCCGCCAAAAGGTGGTCGTAAACATCCAGATCAAAAGTTTATCGAAGTAAACACGAAAGATATTTTATTCATCGCTGGAGGAGCTTTTTCTGGAATTGAAAAAATCATCGGAAAACGTTTAAATCAGCAAGCTGTTGGATATGGAGCTTCGCAAAACACGGATCAAGTTGACGAGGAAAATCTATTACAATACATAATTCCTACAGATATTAAATCTTTTGGATTAATTCCTGAAATTATTGGTCGTCTTCCTGTTCTGACTTACATGAACCCTCTTGATGGAGAAACTTTAAGAGCGATTCTTACAGAGCCTAAAAATGCAATTATCAAGCAGTACGAAAAGTTATTCGGAATGGATGAAATTAAATTCTCTATAGACGAAGAAGCTTTACAGTATATTGTTGACAAAGCATTGGAATATAAACTTGGAGCAAGAGGATTGCGTTCTCTTTGTGAATCTATCTTAACAGATGCAATGTTCGAACTTCCAGGTTCTGATGTAAAAGAATTAGTTGTAACTAAAGATTACGCAGAAGAAAAATTAACGAAAACTACTTTAAAGAAATTAAAAGCAGTTTCGTAATTGTTTTAAAAGTTTAATTTTTGTGTGAATTTACACACCCCTAACCCCTCTCAAGAGAGGAACTTAAAAAAATTAAACCTTCAAAAACATATTTAAAATAAAATCCTCCCCTTTTGAGAGGGGAATGAGGGGTGTGTTAGAAACTAATTTTAACACACCTTTCTATTTAATTATAATAAGATTAAATTTAATATTGATTTTATAAAATTGGGAAAAACACACCCCTAGCCCCTCTCAAGAGGGGAAATTTAAAACAATTTAATTTTAAAATTTCTACTTTAAGAAAATATGATCTCTAAGCACACCATTGATAAAGTATTTGAAGCAACTCGAATTGAGGAAGTAATTGGTGATTTTGTACAATTAAAAAAATCTGGTTCCAATTTAAAAGGTTTGAGTCCATTCTCGGATGAAAAATCTCCTTCATTCATGGTTTCTCCTGTAAAACAAATCTGGAAGGATTTTAGTTCAGGAAAAGGAGGTTCTGCAGTTACTTTTTTGATGGAACACGAACATTATTCGTATCCAGAAGCGATAAAATATTTAGCTAGAAAATATCAGATTGAAATAGAAGAAACGGAGCAAACTCAAGAGCAAAAACAACAAGCAGACGAAAGAGAAAGTTTGTATATAGTTTCTGAATTTGCCAATGAACATTTCCAAAAAACACTTCATAATACAGAAGAAGGAAAAGCAATTGCCTTATCTTATTTTAAAGAAAGAGGTTTTCGAGAAGATATTATTAAGAAATTCCAACTTGGTTATAATCTAGATAAATGGAGTGATTTTACAGATGCTGCATTAAAGAATGGTTATGATTTAAAATATTTGGATAAAACTGGTTTAACGATTGTTCGTGAAACTAAAAAGTTTGACAGATTTAAAGGTCGTGTGCTTTTTCCGATTCATAGTATGAGTGGAAGAATTCTTGGTTTTGGTGGAAGAATTCTTGGAAATAATAAAAAAATCGCCAAATACGTAAACTCTCCTGAAAGTGATATTTACCATAAAAGTAAAATTCTTTATGGAATTTATTATGCCAAACAAACGATTGCCAAAGAAGATAATTGTTATCTGGTAGAAGGTTATACGGATGTAATTTCTCTACATCAATCGGGGATTGAAAATGTGGTAGCTTCTTCAGGAACTGCTTTGACTCCAGATCAAATTCGTTTGATTAAACGATTAACAAATAACATCACGATTCTTTTTGATGGAGATGCTGCTGGAATTCGAGCTTCTTTCCGTGGAATTGACTTGATTCTGGAACAAGGAATGAATGTAAAAGTTCTAAATTTTCCTGATGGAGATGATCCAGATAGTTTTTCAAAGAAAGTTTCGGATGCGGAACTAAAAGAATACATCCAGAATAATACGCAGGATTTTATTGGGTTTAAGGTTTCTTTATTAATGGAAGAAGCGCAAAATGATCCGATAAAGAAAGCGAATCTGATTCGTGAAATTGTTGTTAGTATATCTAAAATTCCAGATAGAATTCAACAAGAAGTTTTTGTGCAAGAATGTGCAAGAATCATGGAAATTTCGGAAAATGTTCTTTTCAGTGAATTACAGCAATTAAGTCAAAAAGGAGAAAGAGAACAAGGTAGAACACAAAGAAGAAATCCGGCTCTTGAAGTTGTAAAACAACAGCAAACAGAGAAGAAAACTACCATCATCGAAAAGCAACTTCTGAGATTGGAGCAAGAAGTAATTCGTATTTTGATTTTATATGGAAATACGGAAGTAGATTTTGTTTCTAATTATGTTGAATTTGATGAAGCAAAACAAAAAGAAATTTTCAAAAAGGAGATTTTCAGAAGTAAAGTTTTTCAAGAAATCTTTTTGCAATTACAAGAAGACGAAACGGAATTTACGAATCCAACTTTTCAGTCTATTTATAATGAAATCATGAATAGAGCAAATCAAAGTGATGGAATTTCGATTGAAAACTTAATCAATCATCCTGATACAAATATCGCCATGCAAGTAACACATTTTCTTATGGATGATGAAAAACACATGTTGAGTGATTGGGATAGCAAAGAGGTTTTTGTAAAATCAAAAGAAATGGGATTATCAAAATTAGTAAACGATACTATTTTTAATCTTCGTAGAATTTTAATTGATTTAAAAATTCAACAACTTACTGCACAAGTTTCAAATCCAGAAGTAGATACTTCTTCTATCTTGAAACAAATCATGGATTATACAGCTTTAAAACAACGTTTATTTGTGTTTTTAAATCGTGTAGTTGGATAAACTCATAAAACAAAAAAGGCAACTCAAAATTGAATTGCCTATATTTTATTATTTAAATAAAAATTTTATCCTTGAAAAATTATTCCATATTAATCCTAATATGGAAATAACTTTTAATAACATTCCCACAAGTAATTGAATACTCGCATTTTCATTTCCGTTTATTTTGTTGAAAGCTCCAATTAAAACTGCAACAAAACCTATAATGAATAAAATTAAAAATGATCTATTTTTCATAAAGCAATATGTTTAAATTTATATTGCTCTAATTTAAACAAAAAAACTACTGAAGAAATAAATCACTAAATTCCAAAAACTTACCCATCCACTAAAACCAGAAACCGACATTAAAATACCATTCTCTTTTTTTAGTATTTGGAGACCATGCATAATGTACTTGAACAGGACCAAGAAATGTCTCTAATCCGTATCCTAAAGCATAACCTAATTCTAGGTCTTTAAAAGCTTGAGAATCTCCAATTAAATCATTATCTACTTTTGCTACGTTTGTATAAACTGAAATAAAATTCTTTTTTAATACTTCATAACGAACTTCTAATTCTCCTTTATAATAACTATTATCATTCAAATCTCCGATATCATAACCGAAGAGAGGAATAAAATTATCTAAATAATTACCTCCATATCCTCCAAGCTGAAAGTTTAATTCTTTGATATCACTAGTTCCAATTGTAAAACCTAAATCTACTGTTGGCTTAAAAGTCAGTTTATCAAAAAAGGTAAAAGCTGTTCCTATTTTTCCTCTAATTTGTGAAAAAGAATTAAAGTTTTTTTCATAATCTGAAGAAAGTAAATACCATCTAAAATTCACATCTGTAAAGAAACCAGATTTTGGAAAATTTCGATGATCATAAGAATCTATTTTAAAATAAGAAATGAAATTCACATAATCAGAATTATCATAAAAACTTTTCTTACTATTTCCTTGCAAATCGACTACTTCAGAAAAAATCCTGTTATTTTGATGTTCAAACCCAGCTCCAATTGCTGCAATTTTTTCAAAACTTCTTTGTAAAAAAACCTGTGTCTCGAATCGTTGGTAATTTACTTCTGATTTATTTTCAATATTTTCTGAGTATGCTAAATTTGCTTTAAAACCTTTATAAAAAGAATTTAAACCGTAACTCCAGTTATATCCATTATCAATAAAATAATGCATATCATATCTTAAATAATCTCCAACAACAACATCTAGAGAAAACACATCATTGTCCACCAATAAGTGTTTAGAAGTAACGTTCACCAAAATTCCTGTTTTAAAAAGATTATCATAATGCCCCGCTAACTGTAAATAAGTAGCAATCTGACTTTCTTTTAAATTAAAATTAATGGTAATCTCTCCGTCTTTATCTAAGATTTCGTACTGAATTGTATCGAAGTTGTTTGTTGCAGTAAGATTATTAATTCCTTGTATCAAATGATCCATCGTGATAATTTGATGTTCCTTGATTTTTAATTTTCCAAGAATATAATCCCTCGTATAGTGCGGTGTAAAATTGATATTGATTTCTTTTACCAAAAATTGTTCTGGATGGTAAATATCTATCTTTTCTCTTTTTACAGAAGCTTGAATTTTCGCCAATTCTTCCAATTGTGGAATATATTTTCTGGCAGTAATTTCTCCCTCATTAATTATTTCTGAAAGTTTATCGAAAGAAACGACCGAATAATCATCAATATCAGGATGCATATAAAGATTTACATCATCTACTTTTTGCTGATCTTCTGCATAAATCTGAAAACTAACAATCTGATTTAGAATTTTCACAGCAGAATCCAATTCATCTTTTTTTGCTAATTCATTCTGAACATCTATTCCAATAATAATATCTGCTCCCATTTCACGAACACGATTCACAGGAAAATTATTTACCACTCCTCCATCAATCAATAATCTTCCATTCAATTCTACAGGCTCCAACAATGTAGGGAAAGAACTACTTGCTCTTACTGCTTCTGGCAAGAATCCTTTTCTTAAAACCACCTCTTCTCCTGTTTCTAAATCTGTTGCAACACAAACAAAAGGAATTGGAAGTTTTGAAAAATCTCGGATTGTATCCACATGTTGCGTTAATCTTGTAAGAAGATTAAGTACATTCTGTCCTTTAGAAATTGCTTTTGGAAGTCCTACTTTTCCTTTAGAAATAGGGAATGTAAATGAATATTTTTCTGTATTTTCTTTATCGTAAAGTGAGTACGTTTTTCTAGGAAGTTTATCTTGAAGTATTTTATCAAAGTCTAAAATTCGAATCAAAGAATCAATTTCTTTCGCAGAATATCCCGAAGCGTATAAAGAACCAACAATAGCTCCCATACTGGTTCCTCCAATATAATCAATCTCCACACCTGCCTCTTCAATTACTTTTAGAGCACCAACATGTGCGAAACCTTTAGCTCCTCCCCCACTTAAAACCAAGCCAATTTTTGGTCTTTTTTTCTTAATGGTATCTAATTTTTGCTGCGAAAAAGATAAATTAACAATTAGACAAAATAATACTACTAATAGTCTATTCATTTTACTTTATTTTGAAACTTTCTTTGAAATACACTTATAAAACCTCTTTCAAAATTTATATTTCCTTTATTTTTTTAGAAATTTCATTTTGAAAGACGAGCCAAATCAAAAATGATGCTACAATACAATATTTAAACAACAAATAAAGTTTCTTTTTATTTCAGGGGAAATTCACTTCGTGTAAGATACTTATTTTTATGCTTTAATTGTCTTACAAAAATATTAAAAAATAAATCCTAGAACTAGGAAACTTTGAATAATTTTAAAGTTTCCTCTTTTTTTCAAAATAATCAAAAACCCTTGTAGCCCTTGACTTTCCTATTATTTTCTCTAACTCTTCAAAAGAACTTTCGGAAACTCTCTTTGTAGATTTAAGTTTTCTAAGCAAATCTTCAATTGTTTTCTTCCCGATTCCTTCGATTTTTTCCAACTCCGAATTGATTGCCGCATTACTTCGTTTCTTTCTATGAAAAGTAATTCCAAAACGGTGCGCCTCATTTCTTAATTGCTGAATAATTTTTAAAGACTCCGATTTTTTATCCAAATAAAGCGGAATCGAATCTCCAGGATAATAAATTTCTTCCAGACGTTTCGCAATTCCGATAATTGCTATTTTTCCTCTTAAACCTAAAACTTCTAAACTTTTCAAAGCTGAAGAAAGCTGTCCTTTTCCTCCGTCAATTACAATCAGTTGTGGCAAATCGAGATTTTCTTCTACCAAACGCTTATACCTTCTAAAAACTACTTCTTCCATTGAAGCAAAATCATCTGGACCTTCTACAGTTTTAATATTAAAATGTCGATATTCTTTCTTGCTCGGTTTTCCATTTCTGAAAACAACACAAGCCGCCACAGGGTTGGTTCCTTGAATATTCGAATTATCAAAACACTCGATATGTCTTGGTTCTTCTTTCAATCTTAGATCCAATTTCATCTGCGACATAATTCTCTTTACATGCCTATCTGGATCTACAATTTTAATTTGCTTCAATTGCTCTTGCCTGTGATACTTTGCGTTTCGCTCCGACAATTCTACAATTTTCTTTTTATCTCCAAGTTTCGGAACTGTAATCTTTACGTTTTCTCCTAAACTCACTTCAAAAGGAACAAATATTTCTTTGGATTGTGAATGAAATCTCTGTCGTATTTCTACCATTACCAATTCCAAAATTTCTTTATCTGTTTCTTCCAGTTTCTTTTTGACTTCTGTTGTATGTGATTGAATAATCGCTCCGTTAGCAATTTTCAGATAATTTACATAAGCAAAACTTTCATCCGAAATAATAGAAAACACATCTACATTGGTAATCGAAGCATTTACAACTGTAGATTTCGATTGGTAGTTTTTCAGTAAATCTAATTTTTCTTTGATTTCTTGAGCTTTTTCAAATTCCAAATTCTCTGCAAATTCCATCATTTTTTTAGAAAAAGCATCTACAGATTGTTTGAAATTTCCTTTTAAAATATTTCGAATCGCTTTTATTGATTCGTTGTAATCTTCTTCCAATTGAAAATTCTCGCAAGGTCCTTTACAATTTCCTAAATGATAATCCAGACAAACTTTATATTTTCCTGCATTGACATTTTTTAGACTCAAATCATAATTACAACTACGAAGTGGAAACAAATCTTTAATCAATTCCAATAACACATGAATTGTTCTTCCATTTGGATATGGACCAAAATATTCCGAACCATCTTTAATCACTCTTCTTGTAGAAAAAACTCTTGGAAAACGTTCTTTTTTGATACAAATCCAAGGATAGGTTTTATCATCTTTTAAAAGAATATTATACTTAGGCTTATACTTCTTAATCAAGTTATTTTCAAGCAATAAGGCATCCGTTTCTGTATCTACAACAATGTGTTTTATGTTGGCAATTTTTGAAACCAAAATCCTTGTTTTACCATTTTCATGATTTTTATTGAAGTAAGAAGCAACTCTTTTGCGAAGATTTTTTGCCTTACCTATATATATAATGTTTTCATCTTTATCAAAATATTGATAAACTCCTGGCGATTGTGGTAGTGTTTTTACTTGTAATTGAATTGTTTCTAACATGAAACGAAATTAATTAATTATCTCCAAATAATGACAATTGACAGACTATCTTCTTTTTTGTTGAAGTATCTTTGCATAGAAATTTTAAGCTAGAATAAAATGAAATATTGGATAAAACAATCACATCAAGAACTTAACAAAAGAATTGATCAAGCATTAACTGATACGATCGATTATGAAAACAGTAAATTTTTAGGATATCCTGTTTCTAAGTTAGATGAAAATGTATTTTTCAGTAACGCTCCATTTTTAAAAGATGCTCCACTTCTTCGTACGTATATTGCAAACCCGAACAACATCGGATGTCATACTACAGGAAAATCGGAAAGTGCTTTTAAAGGTTCTCAAGAATTAGAGCGTGAAGTAATCAAAGTTTTAGCAGTTGATATTTTTAAGAGTGAAGAAGATGCATACGATGGATATATAGCAACTGGAGGAACAGAAGCGAACATTCAAGCTCTTTGGGTTTACAGAAACTACTACATGAATCACCACAATGCAAAGCATGATGAAATGGTAATTCTTTCTTCTGTAGATACGCATTATTCTGTACCAAAAGGTTCAAATTTATTAAATATCGACGCTGTAAGTATTCCAGTAAATTTTGAAACTAGACAAATTGAAGAGGAAGTTTTAGACGGAATCGTTGCAGAACAAGTAGCAAAGGGAAAGAAATATTTCCTAATCGTATCAAACATGGCAACTACAATGTTTGGTTCTGTAGACAATCCAGATTTATATGCGAAAGTATTAGAAAAGCACGAAGTACTTTACAAAATCCATATAGATGGAGCTTTTGGAGGATTTATTTACCCAATCAGCAACCGTCAATCTACCATTAACTTCGAAAATCCAAATATCACATCTATCACAATTGATGCACATAAAATGTTACAAGCTCCTTACGGAACTGGTGTGTTTTTATGTAGAAAAGGATTAATCGAAAATGTATTGACAAAAGAAGCGCAATATGTAGACGGAATGGATTTAACACTTTCAGGATCTCGTTCTGGAGCAAATGCGATTGCGGTTTGGTTAATTTTATTTAGCTACGGATACTACGGATGGTTTGAGAAAATCAATACTTTATTATTAAGAACAAATTGGTTCTGTGAGCAATTAGACAAACTAAATGTTTCTTATTATAGAGATCCTTATATGAACATCATCACGCTTCGTTCAAATCATGTTCCTGCGGATATCGCTCACAAACATGGTTTAGTTCCAGAATCTCATGATGGAGAAAATAACTGGTACAAAGTTATCGTGATGGATCACGTAGAAATCGACGATTTAAAAAGATTTATCGATGAGCTTACAACTGTAATAGTTGCTCAAGAAGCTTAAGAAATATTATTTCATTTTAGTTCCCCTCTTGAGAGGGGCTAGGGGTGTGTAACTATTTATTCAACATTCTCCTATATGATAAAATGTGATAGACTTTAAAATATTTTATACAAAATCCCTACTATTTTTCAAGTAGGGATTTTTTTATTGTCATTATTTGGGGCTTTCCCTCCATTACATTTCGGGTCGGGCTTTCCGCTATATCTTTTGCTCCGTACCTCCGCAAAAGGATGCCGCTACAATCCCTAAGCCAAAAACTTGCTAGAGATGCTGGCTTAAGGATTGTAGTGGAAAGCTTTTCTTTTTTACAAAAATTAGTTTTTCTTTCAAAACGGAGGCGACCTTAGAAGCCCACGGATTTGTTAGAAAAACTTTTTTGGAAAAAGAAAACTTGTAACGGAAAGCCTGACCTTTTCCTGCGTTTTTGAAACGAAGGAAAGGGAAGCTCCAACGAAAACTTTATAAAACAAAAAAGCTCCCTTATTTTCATAAGGGAGCTTTTTTATAATGTTTTTCTTACAAATTCTTAAGCTTCAAACGGTTCGATTGAAACGTAAGATCTGTTGTCTTTTCTCTTTTGGAATTTCACGATACCATCAACTTTAGCGTGTAAAGTATGATCTTTCCCCATGTAAACATTGTTTCCTGGGTTGTGTTTCGTTCCTCTTTGACGTACGATGATGTTACCAGCGATTGCAGCTTGACCACCGAAGATTTTTACTCCAAGACGTTTCGATTCTGATTCTCTACCATTCTTAGAACTTCCGACACCTTTCTTATGAGCCATGTTTTAAATTTTTTTCTAGTTAGACTTTAATTTTACAATCGTTTATTAGATACCTTCAATTCCGTTAATTTGGATTTGAGTAAATAATTGTCTGTGACCATTCTTTACTTTGTATCCTTTTCTACGTTTTTTCTTGAAAACGATTACTTTATCACCTTTTACGTGATCTAAAACAGTAGCTGTTACTTTAGCTCCGTCTATAGCTGGGGCGCCAATAGTGATTTGTCCATTGTTATCTACAAGGTATACTTTGTCGAAAGCTACATTAGCTCCAACCTCATCTTGCAAACGGTGAACGAAAACCTTTTGGTCTTTCGATACTTTAAACTGTTGCCCTGCTATCTCTACAATTGCGTACATAGTTTATAAATTTACTAACTTTTATTAAATGAGTGCAAATGTAAGCGTTTTTATCTAAACTACAAAACAGATCCTCGTTGTTTTAAATAGTTATTTCGCTGAAAAACAATATTTAACATTTTGCTAATGAATTATTTTTCTAATTGATAATCTGGATGACCAGTTTGCCAAAGTAAAAAAGCCATTTCATTTGTATCATCATCCCATCCTTTTTGGGAAGTTGAAGCTCCCATATGCCCTTCATCAAATTCTACCCAAAATAAAACTGGATTTTTAGGATTTGGATTCAATCTTCTCATTTGAGCTACAAATTTTCCTGAATGCCATGGCGGAACTCTTGCATCATTCATTCCTACTTGAACTAATAATGCTGGATAATCTGTTTTAGGTTTAATATGATGATAAGAATCCATCTCTAATAAATACTGGAATTCTAAAGAATCTTTTACTGTTCCAAATTCAGCTATATTATTTTGACCATTATGACCAAATTCACTTCTTACAGTATTTAAAAGACCTACTCCAACAACAGCTGCTTTAAACAGATCAGGTCTTTCAGTTATGGCTCTTCCAACTAAAATACCTCCAGCACTTCTTCCTTTTATTACCAACTTATCAGGAGATGTATATTTATTATCTATTAAATATTCTGCACATGCAATAAAGTCTTTCCAAGTATTAGGTTTTGTACTTTTTTGCCCTGCCATATGCCAATCTGCTCCTTTTTCTCCTCCACCTCTTACATGAGCAATTGCATACACTCCTCCATTATCAATCCATTCTCTAATTATAGTACTAACTCTAGGAGTGATTGAAGAACCATATGAACCGTAACCATATAGCATGGTTCTATTATTTGAATCTAGCTTTGTTCCCTTTCTATAAATTAGAGATAAAGGTACTTTTTCACCATCATGAGATACTATTTCGATTTCTTTAACTTCTGCATTCTCTATTTCTATAAAACCGTTAGTAGGAAAAATCTCATCTCTTTTAAATGTGTTTGTTTTATAATCATAAAAATATCTTTCAGCATCTGAAACCCAACTTGAAATTGAAACCCAAATATCAGAAGAATCACTATTTAATTTTTTCAAATATATCTTACTTGCTTGATGCGGTAGTTCAATTTTTCTAATTTTTCTTGTAGAAAATTCATATACAAAAAGCTCTGAAGTCAATCCAAATCTAGATTTCACAAAATAAATTCCATCTTTTGTTAATTTTGAATTTAAGATTAAATTTTCTGTATCTGCTTCAATCAAAATTTCAGGATTTTTAAAATCTGGATTTTCAATTGAAGTCATACAAATTCTATCTATATTATTTCCTTTAGAGGTTAAAAAATAAAAATTAGAATTATATGTAAATACTTTCTTTATAGAATCTGTTCTTTTAAACAAAGGACGCCATTTTTTTCCACCTTTCTTTGCATTTTCAATAGTTGTAAAATAGGTATCCGAAAATTTACTTACACTGTTTACTTCTCCAAAAATATGTTTCTTTCCAGTTGTTATAACCGTCGGAAATTTTTTGCTTTCAATTTTAAAATCGGGATTATTCTTTTTAGAAAAAATTGTTTTTAAACTACCATCTAAAAAACATATTCTAGACTCTGTATCAAGGATATAATTTTTGGAGTCTTTATTTATATCAGGAATGTATATATATGTAAATCCTGTTTCATCTTGAAGCCAAGAACACTCATAAATACCTGTTGACCAAGTATTTTCTAATTTTATATTTGGAATAATTTCTTTTTTATTTACATCTAACACTACCAGTTCTGAAATCACTTCTCCTAAAGGAGCAAGACTCAAAATCACATAATCTCCAGAAGGAGAAACTTTTAAATAATTAATTTTGTAGTTCTCTTTATATAAATTTGGATCAAATATTAATTTTTCTTCTTCAGAACCTTTCTTTTTTAGAAATAACTTCGGAATTTTTTCATCCTCTTTTAGTTTGATATAAAAAACATCTAACTTACTAGTAAAAGATGCATAATGATAGATATATCCATTAGAGATAATTTGTTGAGATTCTTTATCATCAAATAATTTTTCTTTATTTGGAATTCTATCAAGAACATTCTTTGTTAATTCTGAATTTTCTTTATACCATAGATTCGCTAAAGAATCTTTAGAATTTTCTAAAAACTCATAAGAGTCTTTGATTTCAATTCCATGATACTCTTGAATTGATTCAATTGGGCTTAATTCTGCAGTCGCAATTACTGTCTCTTTTTTTTCAGAGCAACTGATTGTTATTACTAACAATAGCAGTAGTAAATAATTCGTTCTCATATAATCCCCTTTAAATATTAGTTAATCTAGTTGAAATATCTATTTCATCTTTTCCAGAAATACACAGTATTGAATGATTTACATCAAATCCAAACTCTAAACTAACATGTTCAAAATCGGAAATATCTTTCTCTTTGACTTTTTCTATATTTTTTAATTCTATTTTTCTAGTCTTTTTCATTTACCAATTGATTTATATAATTTATTATTGTTTTTTTATTCTTTTTCTCAAAAGCTTTAGTAAAACTTTGTGTAGTATTAAAACCAGCTTCTTCAGCAAGAGCTTTTATCGTATAATTTCTAAACTTTGATTCTTTTTCTAATATTTCCGTGATATATGAAATCTTTAGATTATTAATATAATTTGAAAAATTCTCTCCTTTTTTCTGATTGATTACTTTGGACAAATACGTACTATTCGTATCTAATTCTTTTGCTAAGATTTGAAGTGTGTATTTTTTCTTGATAAAGCTATCAGATTTTTCAAACTTATCCAGTTTACTTAAAATATCTTCAATTACATCATTTGATAAAGACTTCTCTTTATTATTTTCACTTTCCTCAACAACACCTTCAGAATTATCTATCTCTTTTTTTAGTTGATTTTTCTGCTTTTTTTTCCACAAAAAATAAATAAAAATTAATAGAGATATTGATATTATAGAAACTAGTAATATCTTTTGATTAGCAACTTTTTCAATTTCTTTTTCTAAATCTTCTTTCTGTTTTTTTATTTTTTCAATATCATATTTTTTAATATTATTTACAACATCATTATTTTCAGCATCATAAATACTATCTAACATAATTAATCTATCCGTATATAATATTTGTTTTGTTATATCTTCTTTTTGTTTATAAAAATCAATTAATAGAGGATATATTTTTAAACGATTTTGGTTCAATATAGTATCATATTTATTCATGTATAAAGAATCAGACTTTAACAGGAGTTTTATGTTTCCTAAACCATTTTTCTTTAACTTACTTAAGTATAAATAATAATATATTTCATGAATATCGGCTTTATGTTCAAAATATTCATTGTGTATTTTTAATCCTTTAGCTAATGAATCAATGGAAGCTTTATAATATTCCTTTTGATGATAATAAATACCCCAATTTGTTAGAAAAAAATACTTTTGATATACATTAGCTTTTGCATAATGCCTTTCTTGCCAATATTTCATGTATCCATAAGCTTGATCATTTTTTTTCAACAGTAACAAAACACGTGTTAATATTCCAATGGTTCTTTTTTCTAGATTTTCATATAATTTTCCTCTATTTTTTTGACAAAAATTGTAAATTTCTATTAAATCTTCTACTACTTCTTCCTTTTGATGATAATTCATTTTTACTGTAGCAATTTCATACTTAACCTTATAAACTCCTAAAGTATCTCCTAAACTTTCAGCAATATTTTGAGATTTAATATAATAATCTATCGCTTTATTTATGTCGTTTTTAAATCTACATAACATTGCCTTTTGAGCATAAGCATAATAAAAATAATAAGGTTTTGGATTATCTTTTACAGCTAAAATACTATCCAAATATGGTGCACCTTCAAATATATCTTTAGAATAATCATATCCAATTTTATAACCATTTACGATTCTGTATGGATTTTTCTCTTTTTTAGCTTTGTATATATATAAATCTATATATCTTCTACGGATTGAATCATTAAGTTCAGCAATTATGTAATTTATTCCAATATCTTTATATCCCTTTTTAAGAATTTTCTCAATATCAATCTGCGCAAAACAATTAACCCCTAAAAAGAAAGATATTATCATTAAAATATTTCTCATTAACTATTTTCTAATTTTTCAATGAAATCTAAAATCGATTTCTGATGTTTCTTCTCAAAGGCTTTCGTAAAACTTTGTGTAGTATTGAAACCTGCTTCTTCCGCAAGAGCTTTTATCGTATAATTTCTAAACTTCGAGTCTTTTTCCAACTTTTCCGTGATATATGAAATCTTTAGATTATTTATATAATTTGAAAAACTCTCCCCTTTTTCTTGATTGATTATTTTCGATAAATATGTACTATTTGTTTCAAGCTCTTTTGCTAAGATTTGAAGTGTATATTTTTTCTTGATAAAGCCTTCAGATTTTTCAAACTTATCGAGTTTACTTAAAATATCTTCAATTACATCATTTGATAGCGACTTCTCTTTATTATTTTCACTTTCTATAACAGCATCTTCAGAATTATTGACTACTTTCTTTAGTCGATTTTTCTGCTTTTTTTTCCACAAAAAATAAATAAGAATTAATAGAGATATTGATATTATAAAAACTAGTAATCTCTTTTGATTAGCAACATTTTCAATTTCTTTTTCTAAATCTTCTTTCTGTTTTTTTATTTTTTCAATATCATATTTTTTGAAAGTACCTAAAACGTCTTTATTCCTAGCATCATATGTGCTGTCTAACTTTATTAATCTATTCGCATAAAATATTTGCTTTTCAACATCATTAATATATTCATCTCTATAATAATCAATTAGAAGAGGGTAAATTCTCAAACGATTTCGATTAAGTAAAGTATCACGTGTATTTGTATATAGAGAGTCGGATTTTAACAAATATTTTATATTTCCTATTCCATAATACTTTAAATCATTTAAATACAGATGATAATAAATTTCATGCACATCTGATTTAAGCTTAAAATATTCATTATGAAGTTTTAATCCTTTAGCTAATGAATCTGTTGACGCTTTATAATATTCTTTCTGATGAAGATAAATCCCCCAATTGATAAGGGAAAAATATTTCTTTAATACTTTAGAATTATTATAATGTTTTTCTTGCCAATATTCTAAATATTTTATAGCTAGATCATTTTTCTTTAATAATAGTAATACACGTGATAATATAATTAATGTATTATTTTCTAATAATTCATATTTTTCTCCTTCATTCTTTTGACAAAAATCATAAACTTCAATCAAATCTTGTACAACTTCTTCCTTTTGATGATAATTCATTTTTATAGAAGCAAGTTCATATTTCACCCAATAAACTCCAAAAACATGACCTATTTTTTCAGCAATTTCTTCAGCCCTTTTATAATATTCTATAGCTTTTTTTGTATCATTTTTAAACCTATATAACATTGCTTTTTCTCCATATGCAAAATAATTGTAATAGCGATATGGATTGTTTTTTACAGCTAAAATACTATCTAAATATGGAGCAGCTTTAAATCTATTTTTATAATATTCATAATGAATTTTATAACCTGTTGCTATTTTAATTGCGCTTTTTTCTTTCTTAGCTTTATATATATATAAATCTATATATCTTCTTCGGATTGAATCATTAAGCGCAGTTATAATATAATTATCATCAATATCTCTATATTCTTTCTTTATAAATTCTTCTGTATCAATCTGTGCAAAACAATTAATTCCCAAAAAGAAAGATATTATCATTAAAATATTTCTCATTAACTATTTTCTAATTTTTCAATGAAATCTAAAATCGATTTCTGGTGTTTTTTCTCAAAGGCTTTCGTAAAACTTTGTGTAGTATTGAAACCTGCTTCTTCCGCAAGAGCTTTTATCGTATAATTTCTAAACTTCGAGTCTTTTTCCAACTTTTCCGTGATATATGAAATCTTTAGATTATTTATATAATTTGAAAAACTCTCCCCTTTTTCTTGATTGATTATTTTCGATAAATATGTACTATTAGTTTCAAGCTCTTTTGCTAAAATTTGAAGTGTGTATTTTTTTTTGATAAAGTTTTTTGATTTTTCAAATTGATTCAACTTCTCCAAAGTTTCTAAAACATAGTTTTCAGACAAACCATTTTCTAGATTTCGAATTGTACGTTTCGTTTCTTTTTTACTTTCTTTTTTAACTTCCTTTATTACCTTTTTTTCAATCTTCCTTTCAACCTTTTTCTTTTGAAACTTAAACTTTTTTCTAAAAAACAAACCAAAACCACTTACTAAAAGTAAAACTGTAATAATTTCTAAAATATTCTTTTGACTTTTAGCTTTTGAAACTTCTTGTTCTAATTTCTCTTTTTCGCTATTATGATTATCTAAATAAAACTTCTTTAATTGATTGACAATACTTTTATTATTTACATCTATAACACTATCATATTTAATCAATTCTCCTGTGAACTTAATCTGTTCATTAATATTTCTATCAGTGTCATGATTTTTATAATAATCAACTAAAAGCGGATAAATTCTCAAACTATTTTGATTAATACTCCATCCTTCACTACTTATAATCGAATCTGATTTTAATAAAAACTTCACATCTTTATTATTGTAAATTTTAGCATGGTTTAAATAAAGTAAATAGTAAAGATCTTGTTCATCATTAGATTTTAAACTAGTGTCTTCATGAAACATTTTTAATGCTTTATTCAAAGAATCTAAAGAAGATTGATAATTTTCTTTTTGATAAAAATATTCAGCCCAACGAATCAAAGAATTAAACTTCTCTTCATTTGTTGATTTTGTGTAAAATTTATGCACCCAAACATCTTGATAAATTTTAGCAGAATCTGTTTTTTTTAAACTTAAAAATACCTTTGCCAGATTCGATAATGATTTTTTCTCCAACCAATCATAATCTTTCTCTTTCTTACAATTAGTATAAAACTCCAGAAAATCCATAGAAGCTTCCTCTTTCAAATTATGATTCATTTTAGCAACAGCTATTTTGAATTTTAAATCTAGAAATTCAGACTTATCATCTATTTTTTCAACAATTTTCGCAGATTTTATATAATGCTCTAAAGCTTTTATATAGTTTCTTTTTTCATAATAATGAAGTCCTTTTTGGACATGAGCATAAAAAGAAAAATTATTTTCTGAATCTCCATTTATCTCAAGTATGCTATCTAAATATTTTGTAGCTTTTTTTTCACTTAATAAGTACTGCATTTGATAACCATCTGCAATTCGAAACATATTATTTTCTTTCTTTCCTTTACCAATGTACAGTTCAATATATTTTTTCTTTACGGAATCATTCTTTGATTTTTGTATATACTTTTCCCTAATATTTTTATACTCCTTTTCGAGGAATTCTCCCACATTAATTTGGGCAAAAGAATTCATACAAAAAAAGTAGAATATGAATAAAAAAATTTTCCTAAACAACATTATTAATCGACCTATTTCCTTTTTTCAATTTATGTTTTTTACTCAATCATGCAATTTCAATTACAAATATAATGTAAAAACACAACTGAACTTAAGCAAAATCACAAAACATAAATAAACATCTAAAAATCAATACATTAATATTTGTAAAATTTATAAATTTTAATAAAAAATTTAAGTTTTTGTATATAAAACAATTTTTCAATCCAAATTCTCTCTCTAAGTTTGCATCGAAATATTTGAAAAATCAGATAAAAAACAATCTATTTATTTTTTGAAAAAAAGTAAAATTTGGGGCAAAATAGAAGGGCAAAATAGATTGTTTTTTAGACAAAATATTTCAAGCCGTAGGGGAAAAAATGCGCAAGACTTTGCTGGGTTTTTAAAGTCAAATTATAATGAAAAGAGAATGCTTAATTGGTTAAATTTTGCTTAGGGTAAAAATTGCTATGAATTCCTAAAAAAACTTTTTACTTAAAATAATCAATCATTTCTGTAACATTTTTATAAAACAGAAGTCTGATGAAGAAATCAATTCTTGTTTGTATAAACAAGAATTGAAAATAAACACTAATTTATGTAAAGTATTTATCAATTTTACTGTTAATTAAATATGCTAAACTTAGTGTTTAACAGATTTAAATAAGTAATTTTGAAAACTGTTTTATCTAATAATTAATTATGAAAAAAAGTTTTATAGGTCTAGCCGTCGCAACCTTAATGGCGAATGTAACTATGGCACAAAAAGTAGATTTTGAGGAATACGACTTAGACAATGGTCTGCACGTTGTATTACATAAGGACAATTCAGCTCCTGTTGTGACAACTTCAGTAATGTATCACGTTGGAGCGAAGGATGAAGATCCAGAAAGAACTGGATTCGCACACTTTTTCGAACATCTTTTATTTGAAGGAACAAAAAACATCGAAAGAGGAAAGTGGTTTGAGATGGTAACTTCTAACGGAGGAAAAAACAATGCAAACACTACTGATGATAGAACTTATTACTACGAAGTTTTTCCATCTAACAATTTAGCATTAGGATTATGGATGGAGTCTGAAAGAATGCTTCACCCAGTAATTAATCAAGTTGGTGTAGACACACAAAACGAAGTTGTAAAAGAAGAGAAAAGATTAAGAGTAGACAATGCTCCTTACGGAAACTTCTTAGCAGAGGTAAAGAAAAACTTATTTAAAAAACACCCTTACCGTTGGGCAACTATCGGATCTATGGATCACTTAGATGCTGCAACTTTAGATGAGTTTTTAGCTTTTAACGATAAATTTTACGTACCAAACAACGCAGTATTAGTTGTTGCTGGAGATATTGATATCGCTGAAACTAAAAAATTAATCCAACTTTATTTTGGACCTATTCCTAAAGGAAAAGAGGTAACAAGAAAAGTAATTAAAGAAGATCCTATCACTGAGGAAATTCACGCTACTTATCATGATCCAAACATTCAGATTCCTGCTTTAGTAGAAGCTTATAGAACTCCTTCTATGAAAGAAAAAGATGCTTATATCTTAGACATGATTTCTACTATTTTATCTGATGGAAAAAGTTCTCGTTTATACAAGAAAATCGTTGATGAGCAAAAGAAAGCTTTACAAATTGGAGCATTTAGCTTTAGTCAAGAAGATTATGGAGCATACATCATTTACGGATTACCTTTAGGAGATGTTACTTTAGATGAATTAAAGAGTGAAATCGATAAAGAAATCGTAGATTTACAAACTAATTTAATTTCTGAAAGAGAATTTGAAAAATTAAAAAACAAAATTGAAAATCGTTTTGTAAATTCAAATTCAAGTATTGAAGGAATTGCTAATTCTTTAGCTAGATATTACATGTTATACGGAGACATCAACCTTATTAACAATGAAGTAAATATCTATAACTCTATTACAAGAGAAGAAATTCGTGAGGTTGCAAAGAAATATTTGAACCCTAACCAACGTCTAACATTAGAATATCTTCCAACAGAAAAAAAATAAATAAGCTAAAGTATTAGAACGATGAAAACAAGAATATTATCAATAATAACAATATTATTCGTAACGTTAAGTATGACCGCACAGGATAGAAATGTTCAACCTAAACCTGGTCCTGCTCCAACAATTAAACTTGAAGAACCAAAAGAATTTACTCTTAAAAATGGTTTAAAAGTTTTAGTTGTAGAAAATCATAAATTACCAAGAGTTTCAATGTCATTATCTATTGACAACGGACCTCTTTTTGAAGGAGATAAAGCAGGAGTAAGCTCTTTATTATCTAGCTTATTAGGTTCAGGAAGTGAAGCAACTTCTAAAGATAAATTCAATGAGGAAGTAGATTACCTTGGAGCAAGAGTGAATTTCTCTAGTTCAGGTGCATCTATGAGTAGTTTATCAAAATATTTCCCAGAAGTTTTAGCGATGTTAGCTGATCAGGCTTTACACCCTAAATTTTCTCAGGAAGAATTTGACAAGCAAAAAGAACAAATCATTGAAGGTTTAAAATCAGATGCTAAAAGTGCTTCTGCTATCGCTGGAAAAGTAAGAAGAGCTATCTCTTACGGAAAAAACCACGCATACGGAGAGTTTACTTCTGAAAAAACTTTAGAAAATGTAACTTTAGCAGATGTTGAAAAATTATACAACACTTACTACAAGCCAAACAATGCTTATATTGTTGTAATTGGAGATGTTAAGTATAAAAAAGTTAAAAAATTAATCAAGAAATATTTCAAATCTTGGGAAAAAGGAGAAGTTCCTACAACTGAGCTTCCTAAAGTTCCTGCTGTTGCAAAAACAGAGATTGATTTTATCAACTTACCAAATGCTTCTCAATCAGAAGTTAGCGTTATCAATACTGTAAACTTAAAAGTATCTGACCCAGATTATTTTGCTGTTCTTTTAGCAAACAAAATCTTAGGTGGTGGTGGAGAAGCTCGTCTTTTCTTAAACTTACGTGAAGCTCACGGATTTACTTACGGAGCTTATTCAAGAATTGGATCAGATAGAGATGCTGAGTCTTTATTTAGTGCTTCTGCAAGTGTGCGTAACATGGTAACAGATAGTGCTGTTGTTGAGTTCATGAAAGAAATCAAAAAAATCAGAACTGAAAAAGTTTCTGAGAAAGAATTAAACAACGCAAAAGCTGCTTATACTGGAAACTTCGTATTAGCTATCGAAAGACCTTCAACAGTTGCTAGATACGCTTTAAACATCATCACAAATGATTTACCAGAAGATTTCTATGAGACTTACTTACAGAAAATCAACGCTGTTACTGTAGAAGATATTCAAAAAGCTGCTCAAAAATACTTTAACTATGACAACACAAGAATTGTGATCGTAGGAAAAGCTTTAGATGTTTTACCAGGATTAGAAAAACTTCCTTACCCAATCAAATATTTTGATACAGAAGCTAACCCAGCTGAAAAGCCAGAGTTAACAATGCCTGTTCCTGCTGGAGTTACTGCAGAATCAGTAATCAATAACTATGTGGATGCTATTGGTGGTAAAGAAAAATTAATGGCTGTTAAAACTTTATCTCAAAAAGGAAAAGTAAAAGCTGAAGGAGCTCCATTTGAAATTCAAGCTACTCAAAAAATGGCATATCCAAATAAAGAATACATGGAATTAGAAGCACCAGGAATGGGAACTTTAATGAAATCTGTATTCAACGGAGAGAAAGGATATATGATGCAACAAGGAATGAAAATTGACATGACTCCTGATGTGTTGGCTCAAAAGAAAGAATCTAAATCTATGTTCCCAGTAATGTATTTAACTGAAGAAGGTAAAGATTTATCTTTAGATGGAATTATTCCATTCAACGGAAGTAAAGCATACAAAATGGTTGTAACTGATAAAGATGGTAAAAAAGCAGAAATGTTATTTGATGTAAATTCTGGTTTCTTAGTTCAAACATCTTCTACTCAAGAAGCAATGGGACAAAAAATTACTACAACAATTTCTTTTAGTGATTATAAAGATTTTGATGGTGTAAAAATCCCAACTAAAATGGGAATGATTTCTGGTCCTCAAAAATTAAGCTTTGAGTATACTGAAATCAAATTAAACGAAGAATTATCAGATAAAGATTTCGAATAATCTATTCTATTTTAAAAATATTTAAAGCTGAAGTATTATTTTACTTCAGCTTTATTTTTGTTTACCATATACACTCCTCCTAAAACTATTCCAGAAGAAAGTACTTGAAGTATTGATATTTTTTCACCATCGAAAATCCCCCATAAAACTGCTACAATCGGAATTAAATAAGTAACCGATGTAGAGAAAATAGGTGTAGAAATCTGTACAAGTGTGTTAAAGAAAATTTTAGCAAGTGCTGTTCCAATAAAAGCTAAAACTATTATATAAAAAATGGACATTTGATGCTCAGAGGAAAATTCTGTTATGTTGAAAAATCCTGAAAAATAAAGCATCCCTATAGCAGGAAATAATAAAATTGTAAAAACTCCAACTGTTAAAGCAAAAGCATCTAAATCTGCTAATTTTCTTTTTAAAATATTTACATTTAAAGCATAACCCAAAGATGCTAATAAAATAAAACCAACAGACAATAAATCCTGTTCTGGGTTCAAGTTAGCTCCTTCCAAAATCAATAAAATAGTCCCTGCTAAACCTACTAAAACTCCTATTATTTGTTTTTTATTAAAAATAAATTTAAAAAATAAAACTCCTATTATTAAAGTGTAAAGAGGTACTAGTGAATTTAATATTGAAGCTAAACCACCGTCTAATTTTTTTAAAGAGAAAGCAAACAAAAATACTGGAAAAAAAGTTCCTAAAAATGCAGCTTGACTAACATAATACCATTGTTTTTTCGTAATTCTTGAAATATTTTTAAATCCAAAAGCAATCAAAATAACAGATGAAAAAATTATTCTTAAAGCTCCCATTTGCATCGGAGTAAAATTTTCTAATCCTCTTTTCATTAAAATAAATGAACTCCCCCAAATAATCGCTAACATTATTAAATAAAACCAGCGCTTTTTTATTTCTCCCATAAATCAAATTTAAAGTGCAAAAGTCGTCTTTTTATTCGTATTTAAAAATTAAGTCCTTAAATTTGCAACAAACACGGTAATTATGAAATTATTAAAAACCCTAACAATTTTAATATCAGTAGTTTTCTTCCAAGTTTCTTGTTCTTCAAATACGGCAGAAACTAAGGAAACTCCAAAGCAAGAAGCGAAGAAAGAAGTAGCTCAAAAAGCAACACCAGAGATCAAAAACATCGAAGTTTCTATCGAAGGAATGACTTGTCAAATTGGTTGTGCAAAGATTATTCAATCAAAACTTTCGAAAATGAATGGTGTAGAAGTAGCAAAAGTAAAATTTGACGATAAAAAAGGACAAATTTCTTATGATGCTGCACAAGTTTCTGAAAAAGAAATTACAGAAAAAATTAATAGTATCGCAGGCGGTACAACTTACAAAGTTACTGGAGTAAACGAAATTGAAAAAGTAACTTACTAAATAATATCATTAGGTTTTTACTTCATAAATAGTTAATTTAAGGCAAATTAAACTGAATTATTTATGAAAACTTATAAAATCCTATTAGGAGTAGTTTTGCTCAGTTTTGCAATTTATTCCTACACAAAAATATCAAAAGAGAGTTATTTAAGTAAAAACTCTAAGGACTTAAATAACTCTCTTATTTCTTCTCCAAAAACTATTGATAAAAAAGATGACTTTAGAGCTGTTGAAGTTTTAGTTTATCAATTGGAAAAACCCGAACACATCAAAGATTTTTTAAAAGTAGATAGTATTGTTTGGACTCCTTATCTAAAAAAAAACAACGCTTATTTTTCGAAAAGAGTCGTAAAACCTCTTGATAACGATAATCAGATTGCATTTATCTTAGAATGGAATTCTTATAAAGTTTGGAAAGAAATTACTCCAGAACAAATAGAAGAAAATGAAGAAGTTTTTCGTAAACAGTTTAAACATCCATATGAAATTCATTGGATTAAAGAATTTGAAATTTTAGATTTTAATAATAAATAAAAAAAGAGGCCTAAAAACCTCTTTTTTATTATTCATATATTCTTATTATTTCTCCATTCCCCTTTCCTTTGACACTTCTTACATAACCATTGACAACCTTTCGCATCGGAATACAATTATGTCCAGGAAAGAAATCTTTATACTTCTCATAAGCATCTTCTACATAATCTGGAGAGACAACATTGATTCGCTGTCCATTTTTCATTTCTAATGCAGCAGCTAAAACAAAACTATGAATTCCTCCATTTACCATTGCAGCAGCAGTTGTCATATAAACTGGATCATCTGCTAAAACTCCTGTTGTTAAAGTAAAAGAACCATTTTCATTCAAATATTCTTTTCCAATTCGGACAATATTTACTTGCCCCATCAATTTACTTTTGATTCCTACATAAAAATCTTCTTCAGACAAATCTTCAAAAGGTTTCCATTTTGCTTCACCAACGATTGAAATAATTGCATCCACCTTGCCTACTCTTTCAAACATTTCTCTTATCGAATCCGTATTCGTGATTTCTACCGAAATATTTGGTGTAGTTCTTCCAACTACAATTACCTCATCTGTTGCTATAAAATGTGCGGAAACTTTTCGCCCAATAGTTCCTGTTCCTCCTATTATTAATATTTTCATATTTAGTAATTTTTAATCCTTATTTAAGTTAAAAAAATTAATCGGAACTAATATTTTAATTTTTCTTCTTTTGTAAGATTTGACAAGAAATCCCTACTTTTAGTAAAAAGAATTTTATGTTATTTCAAGGAAAAAAAAGCGAATATTTACGAATTGAAGATATCACTGTAAAGAATTGTCATTTTATCAAAGAAAATATTGAAAGCTCTCTGACGCTTATTTGGTTTACAGAAGAAGGTTTTGAGATTTCTATTGATAATCAAAAATATGTTTTCGAAAAAAATGATATTGTTTTTCTTACAGAATATCATAAAGTAACAATTGACAAAATCTCCAATGCAAAAATGATTCGTTTCAATCGTGATTTTTATTGTATTGTAGATCATGATTCCACTGTTGGCTGTAAAGGAATTCTTTTTTATGGAAATTCTCGACTTCCAATCATGCATTTACCAGAAGAAGAATTGGAAAAATTTCAGACTTTGATGAAAATGTTTGAAATGGAAATGTATTCTAAAGATGAATTGCAAATGGAAATGCTTCAAATGATGCTGAAACGAACTTTGATTCTTTGTACGCGTTTTTATAAAGAAGCAAACAAAATGAATCAAATTGAAAATATTAAACTAGATATTGTTCGTGAATTCAATTATTTGGTGGAAAGCAATTATAAGAAAATTCATTCGGTTTCAGAATATGCCAAAATGCTCCATAAATCTCCAAAAACTTTGACAAACTACTTTTTAAAATCTGGCGTAAAAAAACCACAACAAATTATTCAAGAAAGAAGAGTTTTAGAAGCAAAGCGTCTTTTATCTTATACTTCTATGCAGATTAAAGAAATTGCCTACGAAATTGGTTATAACGATGTGCAGTCTTTTAGTCGTTTTTTTAAAAAACAAGAAGGAATTTCTCCTCTTCAATATAAAGAAAAGTACTTTTCGATGGCTTAAAACCCTCAAAAGGGAAAAATTGCTAACACATAGGGAATTTTAGCCTATTTCTCCATTTGGTTCTTGTCGCATCTTTGCAATGTAATAGTAATTAAACAATTAAAGAAAGAACAAATTATGGAAAAATTTGCAGTACCAACAAAAGATCAAGTTTCAGAAAACAATCAAGCAATTTTTGACAACTTAAATAACGCTTTAGGTTTTGTACCTAATTTATATGCATATTTTGCAAAAAACGATACAGCTTTAGGAGATTATTTAGCACTTCAAAACAGAAAGTCAACTCTAAGAGCAAAAGAAAGAGAAGTGATTAATTTAATTGTAAGTCAGGTAAACAATTGTAGATATTGTCAATCTGCGCATACAGTTTTAGGAAAAATGAATGGATTTACAGATGAGCAAGTTTTAGAATTACGTTCAGGTAGCGCTTCGTTTGATCCAAAATTAGACGCTTTAGTGAAGTTTACAAAGTCTGTAACAATTAATCGTGGTAGAACTTCAGAAGCAGAAAAAGAAGCTTTCTTCAACGCTGGTTATACAGAAGCAAATATGATTGATGTTGTAATCATCATCGGAGATAAAATCATTAGTAATTATATTCACAACTTAGCGGATTTCGCAATTGATTTCCCATTAGCAGAAGAACTAAAAGTGACTGAAGCAAATTAATCTTTGCCATTTATCAGTTATTATTTCAAATTTCAATATTCTAAAAAAAAGCTGTCGACCTAAATGGTGACAGCTTTTTTGCTTTGATAAATCGTAATTTCTAAAAATAAAAAAGCCATTCGAAATGAATGGCTTTAATTTTTGCTCCCCCTCTTGGGCTCGAACCAAGGACCCTCTGATTAACAGTCAGATGCTCTAACCAACTGAGCTAAGGAGGAATTTACTTCTCTTTTGCGGTTGCAAATATATACGTTTTTTTTATTCTACAAAAACTTTTTTCAAAAAAATATTTAAATAAATTTTAACAACCTGAAATTCAAATAATTTTATTCAAAACTTTTTTTCAAAAAAAAAACTAGTCCTAAAAAATCATTACAATTCACTAGGACTAGCTTGATAAAAATTCTTATTTAACCTCTATCATAAATGGTAATCTTGCTTGAATTCCTTTCAAGTTTGATAATTCTTTGATGTTTTTATAAATTGTATAGTTTGTTTCTCCTAATTCTTCTTTTAAGATAGACTCTTTAGAATTCATAAAAGGATTTAACTGTAACGATTCTTTTAAATCTGTTTTATATCTAGGATAGTTTGAAATTCTGAAATCAGAAACTTCTCCTAATTCAGCAGCTTTAGCGATTGCTTTTTCCAATCCTCCTAATTCATCTACCAAACCATTTGCTTTTGCTTCTGCTCCAGACCAAACTCTTCCTTGTGCAATTTCATTTACTTGCTCAAATGTCATTTTTCTTCCCTCTGCAACTCTATTTACAAAAGTTTTATAGATCATTTCAACTCCTTCTTTTGTTACATTGTAGAAATCTTCAGACATTGGCTCAAATAAGCTATAAGGTTTAGATTTATTTGTAGTTACTTGTTCTGCATTGATTCCTATTTTATTTACAAATTCACTCACATTTGGTACAGCACCGAAAACTCCGATAGATCCTGTAATTGTAGTTGGCTCAGCGAAAATATAATCTGCGTTACAAGAAATATAATAACCTCCTGAAGCGGCTACATTCCCCATAGAAACAACGATTGGCTTTTCTTTTTTAGTCAATTCTAACTCTCTCCACATAATATCAGAAGCTAAAGCACTTCCTCCAGGAGAATTTACACGTAAAACGATTGCTTTTACATTTTTATCTTTTCTAGCTTTTCTTAAAGCTTTGTTGATTAATTCCTGCCCTATTTTATCTTTATTTCCTTCACCGTAAATAATCTCACCTTGTGCGTAAATTACTGCAACTTTATCTTTAGCAGTTTTTACGATTTTTCCTTTTCCAGACTTGATATATTTAGCTAAAGAAATTTGGTTTAAAGTTTTTGAAGAATCAATTCCTACATCTTTCTTTAAATTATCTACGTAAGTATCTTTATAAATTATTCCATCGATTAATTTATTTTCTTTTGCCAATTCTGGATTTCTTGCTAAAAGATTATCTGCAATATTGTTTAATTCTTCTACAGATAATTTTCTACTTTTAGAAATATCTTCCAACATTTCTCCCCAAATAGATTTTAAGAATGAAGTAATTTGCTCACGGTTTGCATCACTCATTTTGTTTGCAATGTAAGGCTCTACAGCACTTTTGTATTTTCCATGACGAATTACTTCCATTTTGATTCCGTATTTATCTTCGAAATCTTTGTAGAAAAGAACTTCAGAAGAAAGTCCTGTAAATTCCATTCCTCCCACAGGATTAACAAAAATTGAATCTGCAACAGAACTTAAATAGTAGTTTTTTTGATCATAAACATCCGAATATGCTTTGATGAATTTCCCAGAATCTTTGAATTCGATTAATTTCTCACGAATTGCTTCAATCTGAGCAACTCCTCCACTTACTCCTAAAGTTTCTATATTGATTCCTTTAATTTTCGGATCTGATTTTGCATTTTCTATAGCATTCAAAATTTCATTTAAAGAAAGTTTACCTTCTGATAAACCTAAGATTTCTTCAAACGGATTGTCTTCTTTCGGTGCATAGTCTTTGATTGCATTTGACAAATCAAGTTTTAGTACTGAATTTGATTTTACCACAACTTTATCTTCATTTTCCAAAGAAAAAATTATTGCAAAAAACAACACAAAGATGATTCCTCCTGCAATAAAAAATCCTAAAATAGAAGCTACTAAATTTCTTAAAAATTTCATGTATAAATTGATTATTGATTTATAGATTAATTATTTCTTATAAGTTATCTTATCTGTCTTATACTTTATTAAATTGTTACAAAGTAAGAGGATAAATATGTCTTATTACAATAAGTTTTCTTTTCTTTGTAAGTTCAAATTTTAAGCATTAATTACTATAAAGTTAAATGATTTTTTAATTCCAATTTCATAAGTTATTGTGAATTAAAATAGAAGTTGAATAGAAGATAAGTTTTAAAAAGATGAAAATAGTAAGAACTACATACCTTTCTTTAGGGTCGAATAAAGGAAATAAACAAGAAAATTTACAACAAGCAATTTATTTAATTTCACAAAAAATAGGAACAATTGCAGCTATTTCATCTATTTACCAAACAGCTTCATGGGGTTTTGATAGTGAAGATTTCTACAATATTTGTATTAAAGTAAATACAACTTTGAATCCAGAAGAACTTTTGGAAAAAACACAAATGGTAGAAAAATATCTTGGGAGAGTTCATACTATTTCTGATACTTATGAGGATAGAACCATAGATATTGACGTTTTGTTTTTTGACGATGAAGTTATTTTTTCAAAAGATTTAATTGTTCCACATCCTAAAATGTTGGAAAGAAAATTTGTTTTAGTTCCTCTTGCCGAGATAGAACCAAACTTTTTACATCCAATTAAAAAACAAAAAATCAACCAATGTGTTGCAGCATGTACGGATAGCTCTGAGATTGTAAAATTAGAAGATCTAGAGTTAGAAAAACCAGTTTCTTTGGCAGATAAATATAATTATATCGCAATTGAAGGAAATATTGGAGCAGGAAAAACAACACTTTCTAAAATGATTTCGGATGATTTTAATGCGAGATTAGTGCTAGAACGTTTTGCAGATAATCCTTTTTTACCAAAATTCTACGAAGATAAAGATAGATATGCTTTTCAAACTGAAATGACTTTTTTAACAGATAGATACCAACAGTTATCTGATGATTTAGCACAATTCGATATGTTCAAAAACTTTATAGTTTCGGATTATTATATCTTTAAATCACTTATTTTCTCTCAAATTACACTACAACAAGAAGAATATCGTTTATATAGAAAAGTTTTTGATATCATGTATAAAGAGATCACAAAACCCGACCTATATGTATATTTATATCAAAACACGGATAGATTACTAGAAAACATTAAGAAACGAGGAAGAGATTATGAGCAAAATATAGCTTCTGGATATTTGGAAAAAATACACAAAGGTTATGCTAATTTTATGCAAGCAGGAAATGATCTAAACACAATCATAATTGATGTTTCAGAATTGGATTTTGTTTCAAATCCAGATGATTACAGTCTGATAATAAAAAAACTAACTTCCTTGTAAGTCACAAAAAATATTATATTTGCCTAATTCAAATCAAACAAAAACTTTATGAAGAAAATTTTACTCGCTTTTTTATTGACCCCCCTTTTAGCTATTTCAACCTTTGCTCAGAAATCTGATTTCAACTCATGGTCATTAGGATTTGGAGGAAGTGGTACATTAATGTTCGGAGATATTAAATCTTTCGACTCTTCAGGATTTAAAGATTTTGGTTATGGTGGTTATCTATACGTAGATAAAATGTTCACACCTACTTTCGGAATCGAATTAAAGGCAAATTACCTAACTTTTAAAGGGGAATCTACTGGATTTTCTGAAGCTTATGATGTTTTATACACAACTAATGAGCTTGATGGTTTCCGATTTGAGTCAACTTCATATGGAGGGGAATTCAATGTAATATTAAATTTAAGTAATATTTCTCCTCGAATAACAAACAAACAAAGAAAATTTAACGCTGCTATGTATGCTGGTTTAGGTGTACATCAATATAGTTCTAAATTATATAATCTAAAAACAGATGAATTAGAATTTGCTTTTGGAGATAGTGAAGATACAAACTCTTCAAACATTTTTTCTCCTTACGGTACTGTTGGTTTAGGTTTAAAATATAGATTGAGTAAGCGTTTAGATTTAGAATTAAGACAAACTGTAAATGTGAATCTTTCTGATAATTTGGATGGTGCGATTAGCACTAAGCAAGCATTAGAAACATTTGCAGTAACAAATTTAGGTTTAGTATTCAAATTTGGTGGAAAAGAGAAAAATGCTGTTTGGTTTGATTCTGCTTCTTCTGGATACAAAAAATCTGGTACTAAGAAAAAGAAAAACAAAATCATGGTAGATGCATATAAGGATACCGATGGTGATGGAGTTATGGATCGTTTTGATAAAGAACCTAACACACCTCCTGGAGTAAGAGTATATGGATCTGGTGAAGCAATTGATACAGATAATGATGGTATTCCAGATTATCAAGATGCTTGTCCTTTCAAACAAGGATTAGAGGATAATGGTGGTTGTCCAGAATTTAAAGATTCTGATAACGATGGAATTTTTGATGTTGATGATGCTTGTCCTTATGAAAAAGGTCTAGAGAAAAATGATGGTTGTCCTGAAGAAGGAATTAGTGAAAATGCTTTAGAAAAAATCGCAAACTTCTCTAATGGAATTTCGTTTAAATCTAGTAGTCATGAATTAACGAAAGATTCTTATGCAACTCTAGATAAAATTGCAGATATGATGAAAGAATATCCTGCTACAAACTTCAAAATTGAAGGACATACAGATAATCAAGGAGCAGAAAACTATAATCTTTTCTTATCTAGAAGAAGAGCTAAAGCTGTAAAGAAATATTTAGTTACACAAGGTGTTGGTAGTGAAAGATTATTTGCAGAAGGGTATGGTGAAACAAGACCTAAATATCCTAATGATACTCCTGAAAATAGAAATAAAAACAGAAGAGTAGAAATCAAGAAAATCAACGAAAATATCAATATCCCAACGGATGATGTTGATAATGTTGCTGATTCTGATAATTCTGGTAACTCTAATGATTCTAACGATAGTTATGATAATGGAGAAATTCCAGATTACCATACTGTAATCAACGGAGATACTTTATTCTCTCTTGCTAAAAAATACAGAACTTCTGTAGCTAAACTTAAAAAACTTAATAATCTTCCAAATACAAAAATTGTAATTGGAACTAAATTGAGATTAAAATAAAAATAATTATACACCATACTTATATAAAATATAAGTATGGTGTTTTATATCTACCCCACTTTTACAATAATTTAAACGAAGAAGCTTAAGAAATCCTACATTTAATAATTATATTCATTCTACTTCATTCAAAATTATAACAGTATTTTCAATTTAAATACACAAGTTGAAAGCTTATACTTATTTTATTAAATTCTTTTTCTTCTATCTAGTTTTACACAATTAATAATTCTAAAATTTACAATTATTGTTATGATAATTAAAAGTAAAAACATCATTATAATCTTGATGTTATTTTGTATTAGTTTAATACAAGCACAAAAAAAAGAATTCAACACTTGGTCTGTTGGAGCTGGAGCAAGCAACTTTATTATGTATGGAGATTTGAACACTTTTGGTGGAGGTCAATCTTCTTTTGATTATGGTTTTTATGCTTATGTTGACAAAATGATTACACCAGCATTTGGTTTCGAACTGAAAGGACATTATTTAAATATGTCTGGAGCTGTAGGTTCAGTTTCTCCTTTTTATTTACTATATACAGATGACTTTAAAGGCCCTGTAAAATATGATGGAAAAGCATTTGGTGGTGAATTAAATCTTATTGTAAACTTAAATTCTTTAAATCCAAATGTTCGTAAAAATAGAAAATGGAATGTTGCATTTTATGCAGGTATTGGTTACCAATCTTATGATTCTAAATTATACGATAAAACTACAGGAAACTTATTAGTAGATTTTGGGAATATTGGAGGTAAATCTAAAAATCAAAACTCAATCTATTATACTTCTGGTTTAGGAATTAAATATCGTTTGAGTAGAAGAGTTGATTTGGAGTTTAGACCAACTTTAAACCTAAACAATGAAGATCAATTAGATGCTGCTTATAGCAATAGAAAGAACTTAGAAATCTTTTTAGTAACGCACCTTGGTGTAAATATCAAATTGGGAAGTAAGAAAAAATATGCTATTTGGTATGATAAATTCTCTGGAAAATCAGATGATGAAGAAGAGAAAGACAAAAAGAATAAAGAAGAAAAGTTAGAAGAGGAATTAAAAGATGGAATTGAAGAAGCTTTAAAAGATACAGATGGAGATGGAATTATCGATCGTTTTGATAAAGATAATAATACACCTCCGGGAGTAAAAGTTTATAGTAATGGTTTACCAATTGACAGTGATAATGATGGAATTCCAGATTATTTAGATAAATGTCCACTGAAAAAAGGTTCTGAAGCAGATGGTGGTTGTCCTGATATTGCAGATGACGATGGAGATGGAATTAGTAATGAAAAAGATATTTGTCCAAATGCACCAGGTTTACCAGAAAATGGAGGATGTCCGAAAAAAGAATACAGTCAGAGTGTTTCTCAGATTTTATATGCTTTATCAAAAGATATTTTCTTTGAGCCAAATAGCCATGTAATTAAAGGAACTTCGTTTAGCGTATTAGATAAAATTGCAGAAGTAATGAATCAATTCCCTGCAACACAATTCAATATCGATGGACATACAGATAATAAACTTTCTGCAAAACACAATTTATTCCTTTCGATTCGTAGAGCTAAATCTGTAAAAAGATATTTAGTAAAACAAGGAGTGGTTGCAGAGCGTTTGATTACACACGGATATGGAGAAACTCGTCCAAGATATTCCAACGAAACACAAGGTGGAAGACAGCTGAATAGACGTGTAGAAATCACAAAAGTAGATTCTGATATTGTAACAAATACTACTGAAGAAAATATTGATGGTGGTGAAGTGATTGAAGAAACAACAGAAGTTGCTACGGAAGTTACTTTAGAACCAGGAGAGATTTTAGTAAAAGATGGAGATACACTTTATTCTTTATCTAAAAAATACAACACAACAGTTGAGAAACTGAAAGAAATGAACAATTTAGAAGATGATAGAATTAATGAAGGTCAAATACTAAGAGTTGAAGAAGAATAATTATCATTTTTGAAATAATATTTTACTAAAAATCTGAAGTATTTCGATGCTTCAGATTTTTTATTTTTAGAAAACCTATTTTTTACCACGTATTTCTTATTTTTGATAACTACTAATTACCTAATATTTATGCGATATTTCTTAGTTTTCTTATTTGTTTTTACTTTCCAATTCACTTCTGCACAAAGTGTTCAGTTAGCAAATCGCTATTTTGTTACTGGTGCTTATGACAAAGCAGAGCAATTATTTGCGGAACTTCATGCTCAGAAGCCTTATAGCACTTATTATTTTAAACGACTTATCAGTTGTTACCAACAATTGGAAAAATTCAAAAAAGCAGAGGAAACTATTTTAGCCTATCAAAAGAAATATCCACAAAAAGCAGAACTTTATGTAGAACTTGGTTATAATCTACAACTTCAGTATAAAAATGAAGAAGCTGAGAAGTTTTATAAAAAAGCTTTGAAAGCTGTTGATAAAAATCCAAAACTTGGAAACCCTGTCGGAAGAGCTTTTAAAGATAATTTCTTATTGAAGCAAGCTTTAGAAACTTTCAAAAAAATGGATTCTAAAAGCTCAGAAAATATTAGTACAAAAACTACAATTGCAAGTATTTATGGTGAATTAGGAGAAATCGAAAATATGTTTAGCGCATATCTAGAAATGATCGAAATTAGAGAAAACTACAACAATATTGTTTTAAGATATATAGGAAGATATGTTACAGATGATTCTGAAAATGAAAATAATAAAATCTTAAAAAATCTTGTTTTCAAAAAAATACAAGAAGGCCCAAAAGATGCTTGGAACGAAATATTGAGTTGGCTTTTTATCCAACAGAAAGAATATAGCAAAGCTTTAATTCAAGAAAAAGCACTTTATAGAAGAAATAAAGAATCTTTTCAGAGAATCTTCAATTTGGGAGAAAATGCTTTTCAAAACGAAGATTACGATAGTTCTATCAAAGCATATAATTATATTTTGGAAAACTCTCAAATGCCAGAAGAAATCATCGAATCTAGATATTATATTCTGGAAAGCAAGTTGAAAAACGGAACTGAAAATAAAGAAATAGAGCAAGAATTCGAGAATGTTTATACGCAGTTTGGAAGAAATATCAACACGATGTATTTTCAAATTTTAGAAGCAGATTATTTAGCTTTTAGAAAGGGAGAATCGAGCAAAGCAATTCAGATTTTGAAAGAAATTTTAAACCAAAACCTAACAAAATTTGAAGAAGCAGATGTGAAAATCAAACTTGCAGATATTTTGGTTTATGAAAATAAATTTAATCAAGGTTTAATTTATTATTCTCAAATTCAAACCGACCTAAAAAATCATCGTTTGGCGCAATTGGCAAAATTTAAAGTTGCAAAAACTTCTTATTATAAAGGAGATTTTGATTGGGCAAAAACACAATTAGATGTTTTGAAAAAATCCACTTCGCAACTTATTTCTAACGATGCTATAGATTTATTTATGTTGATTACTGATAATTCGGTAGATGAAGATGAGAAAAAAGGTTTGGAACTTTATGCAAAAGCAGATTTTTTGAGTTATAGAAATCAAAATAATGCTGCAATTGATTCTTTAAATGTAATTTTGCAAAAGTTTAAAGGAAGAGCAATCGAGGATGAAGCTTTGATGAAACAAGCAGAACTTTTTGAGAAAACAAATCAATTGGAAAAAGCTGCTGAAAATTATTTGAAAGTAACTAATCTGAAAGAAAATGATATTCTGATTGATGATGCTTATTTTGCTTTAGGGAAACTTTATGAAGAAAAAATAAACAACCCAGAAAAAGCTTCGGAATATTATCAGAAAATTATTTTTGATTATCCTTCTAGTATTTATTTGGTAGAAGCCAGAAAACGATTTAGAAACTTACGCGGAGACGCAATTAATTAAATAGAAACAAATGTACATTTATAACGTAACAATCAATATTGAGGAAAAAAGTCATGATGCATGGCTAAAATGGATGAAAGAAAAACATATTCCAGATATGCTTGCAACTGGGAAATTTGCGAAAGCTAAAATGTCTCAAGTAATGGTTGAAGAAGAAATGGGAGGAATTACGTATTCTGTACAATACACTACAGATAGTAAAGAAACTCTTGAAAAATATTACCAAGAAGATGCTGAAAAGCTTCGTGAAGAAGGAATGAAACTTTTCGCTGGAAAGTTTGTTGCTTTCCGTACAGAATTAAAAGTAGTTTCAGAGCATTAAAAAATTATAGAACATAAAAAAAGGTATCGTAATGATACCTTTTTTTATGTCGTTCTAAATACATACCAATCTCCAAACAAATATTCGAAGTTAGTTTTTGATGATAAAATATTTTTAGGAAGTTTTTCTTTTTTGTTTAAAACTATTCCTGTAGAATTCTCTGAAAAACTATTAATAGTAAAAACATAAACATCTTTTTCTACAGAAAAATGTTCTATTCCGATACTTTGTATTTTAGAATTTATCTTTTCTAGATTTTGATCTGCATTATATGCATCAATTATTTTAAATAAATCTTCCTCTTTTTCAAAAACAAATTCTTCAGCTGTTTGTTTCGGAACTTTTTTAATCAGAATTGGTTTCATTATAATTCCTAAAAATAAAACAATCGCTAAAAATCCTATTTTCTTCTTTTTCAATAAAGGTAGCATTGAGAAAGTAGCCAAGTTAAATAATACAAACCACCTTAGTGAAAATACAATGTCTTTTGGCCAAATATCAAAAAAAGCATCCTGATTATAAGGAATGATATATAAATAATCTTGAACAAGAAATATCGTTAATACAAAAATCCAGATGCTATAAATTATCTTTTTCATTTTTTTTCTTTAAATGTATAAAAAAACACCTTTCAGAATAAATCCAAAAGGTGTTTTATATTTTTTTAATTCAATTTAAAATGAATTTGTTCTATTTCTAATTCCCGAAGAACATCATGATTGATATCAATCTTCATTGTCCTACTCAGCATCTGAACTTTCATTTGTTCTTTCATATCATAGACAATAAAATCTATTGCTTTAGAACCTCTATTTTCCGAAAAGAATTGATGTAACCATTCAACCGTTTCTTTCGTTAATTCTTCAATGCTAAATCGCAAAGTTAGTTTCTTAGAAAAGGCTTCTAAAATATCGTGCAATAATTGAATGTTGATAAACGTAAATCGAACATCATTATTCCAACCTGGTTTTGCTGCTATTTTGGCATAAATAAACGAACCCTGCACCAAGAAATGGCGGAATTTCAAATATTCTTCTCCAAAAAGACGGAATTCTTTTGCATCCGTATAATCTTCCACAATGAAAGATGCCCAACCTTTTCCGTTTTTAGAAACTCTATGTTGTACATCTGTAATGATTCCACCAATGGCAAGATCTTTATGGATTAACTCCATTTCATTATTAAAAGCAGACAAAGGCGTATTACAGAAATTACTCATTTCGTATTTAAAATCATCCAATGGATGTCCAGAAATATAAATTCCCACAACTTCTTTTTCTTTTGCTAAAAGTTCCATCGTTCCCCAAGTATCACATTCTGGGAAAACTGGTTCTGGAAATTGCACTTCTGAAGTTTCACCAAAAAGAGAAACCTGCGAAGAGTTCTTACTTTCCTGATATTTCGAACCATATTTGATTGCTTTCTCAATGAAAGTAACTCCTTTTTCATCTTTCACATAATATTGCGCTCTATGAATTCCTTCGAAAGAATCAAAACCTCCTGCTAAAACTAAATTATCAAAAGCTTTTTTATTTGCAGCTCTTAAATCTACACGTTTTGCCAAATCAAAAATAGAAGTATAACGCCCTCCTTCTTTTCTTTCATTCACAATAGCATCTACTGCAGATTGTCCAACTCCTTTAATCGCTCCCATTCCAAAACGAATGGCTCCATTTTCGTTTACTGCAAATTTATAGTAAGATTCATTCACATCAGGACCAAGAACTTCCATTCCCATTCGCTTACATTCTTCCATAAAGAAAGTAACCTGCTTGATATCATTCATATTATTTGAAAGTACTGCAGCCATATATTCTGCTGGATAATGTGCTTTCAAGTAAGCTGTTTGATAAGCAATATATGCATAACAAGTCGAGTGTGATTTATTGAAGGCATAAGCAGCAAATGCTTCCCAATCTTTCCAAACTTTTTCTAGAACTTCTTCTGGATGTCCATTATTTTTTCCACCTTCTAAAAATTGAGGTTTCATCTTCTCCAGTAAAGAAAAGATCTTTTTCCCCATTGCTTTACGCAACATATCAGCTTCACCTTTCGTAAATCCGGCTAACTTCTGAGAAAGTAGCATTACCTGCTCTTGATATACCGTAATTCCGTAGGTTTCTTTCAGATATTCTTCCATTGCCGGAAGATCATATACAATTTCCTCAGAACCATGTTTACGATTAATGAAACTTGGAATATATTCCATCGGACCTGGACGATACAAAGCATTCATTGCAATTAAATCCTCAAAAACTGTAGGCTTTAATGCTTTCATGTGTTTTTGCATCCCAGGAGATTCGTATTGGAAAATACCAACAGTTTCTCCTCTTTGGAATAATTCATATGTTTCCACATCATCCAGCGGGAAATCATCTGGAATCAGTTCTATTCCATGAATTTCTTTAATAAGTTTTACAGTATCCTTAATTAAAGTCAACGTTTTTAAACCTAAGAAATCCATTTTTAACAGACCAGCATCTTCTACAACTCCATTATCGAATTGTGTTACATACATGTCTGAATCTTTTGCAATCGAAATTGGAACTAGATTCGTAATATCTTCTGGTGTAATAATCACCCCACAAGCATGAATTCCTGTATTACGAACCGAACCTTCTAATTCTCTTGCTTGATTTACGGTTTTTGCATTTAAATCTGTTCCTTCAGAAATTTCAACTAATTGTTGAACATTTGCTTTTTCTTCTTCTCGTAAATCTTTTACTTTTTGAACACTTTTTTTATCTGTTCCGAAAATATTTTTCAGTTTCAGACCTGGAATTAACTTTGCAATTCTATCTGCTTCAAAAAGTGGAATATCTAAAACTCTGGCAGTATCTCGAATCGAAGATTTTGCCGCCATCGTTCCATAAGTAATAATCTGTGCTACTTGATTTGCTCCATATTTCTTAATTACGAAATCGATAACTCTTTGTCTTCCTTCATCATCAAAATCAATATCAATATCGGGAAGTGAAACACGGTCAGGATTTAAGAAACGCTCAAAAAGTAAGTCGTATTTAATTGGGTCAATATTCGTAATTCCCAAACAATAAGCAACCGCAGAACCAGCTGCTGATCCACGACCAGGACCAACGGAAACATCCATTTTTCGAGCTTCAGCAATAAAATCTTGTACAATCAAGAAATAACCTGGATATCCAGTTTTCTCAATAATCATCAACTCGAAGTCTAAACGTTCACGAATATCTTCCGTGATTTCTTCATACCGTTGGTTTGCTCCTTCATAAGTTAAATGACGCAAAAAAGCATTTTCACCACGTTTTCCTCCATCTTTTTCATCTTCTTCAGATTTAAACTCATCTGGAATGTCGAATTTTGGAAGTAAAACATCTCTAGCTAAACCAAAAACTTCAATTTTATCAATAATTTCTTGAATGTTTAAAATTGCTTCAGGAATATCCTTAAACAATTCTTTCATTTCTTCTTGCGTCTTGAAATAATACTCAGAATTTGGAAGTCCATAACGATATCCTCTTCCTCTTCCGATTGGTGTTGCTTTTTTCTCTGCATCTTTTACACAAAGTAAAACATCATGCGCTTCTGCATTCTCTTTATTTATATAAAAAGTATTATTTGTAGCAATCGTTTTTACTTGATGTTTTTGGGCAAATTGTAATAAAATAGAATTTACGTGATCTTCATTTTCTTGCTTATGACGCATTAATTCTAAATAAAAATCATCGCCAAAATGCTCTTTCCACCAAAGTAAAGCTTCTTCCGCTTGCGTTTCTCCTATATTTAATATTTTATGAGGAACTTCTCCGGAAAGGTTTCCTGATAAAACAATAATGTCCTCTTTATATTTTTCAACAACTTTTCGGTCAATTCTCGGAACATAATAGAAACCTTTCGAATAACCAATCGATGACATTTTTGCTAGATTATGATATCCTTTTTTGTTTTTAGCTAAAAAAGTAGTCAAATATCCGTTGTCTTTTCTCGATTTGTTCGTATGATCTTCACAAACATAAAGCTGACAACCAACAATTGGTTTTACTTCCGATTTCTTTTCTTCTCCTTCTTCTAGTTCTTCATTATCTTTTGCAACCGATTTGTTGTGCTTAATAATTTTTTCTACAAAATTAAAAGCTCCCATCATGTTTCCAACATCTGTCAAGGCAACTGCTGGCATATTATTTTGAATCGTTGCAGAAATTAAATCATCAATACTTGATGTAGATTGAAGAATCGAGAATTGTGAATGATTGTGTAAATGTGCAAAAGGAGCTTCTGTTAGAAGTTCAACATTTTCGTTGATTTGTGCAGAACTGATTCCTTTCGCTTCTTCCGTTAATTTTTCTTTGATTAAGGCACTCTGATTTTTCAGATTTAAGTGACGTAATCCAATTAAACGAATTGGTTTCGGATTTCTTTCTTGATATTCCTTAAAAAAATCATGCGTTACCCCAAGTTCCTCCGCAGAATAATGTCTCTGACGAATTAATTCTAAGAAACATCTTGTTGTCGCTTCCACATCGGCAGTTGCATTGTGCGCTTCTGCAAAAGGAAGATTAAATAAATGATGGTGTAATTCTGTTAGTGTAGGAAGTTTAAATTTTCCTCCACGACCTCCAGGAATTTTACATAAAAGAGCAGTTCTTTCCGTACAAGTATCTAAAACTGGAAGTTCTTCTAAAATATTTTCCGTTCCATTTCTAAAAAACTCACATCCCATAATATTGACATCAAAGCCAACATTTTGTCCAACTACAAATTTTGTTTTAGAAAGTGCAATATTAAACTCTTCTAAAACTTCTTCTAAAGAATGTCCTTTCTCTTGTGCTAAAAGTGTAGAAATTCCGTGGATTTGCTCTGCATCATAAGGAATCGTAAATCCATCAGGTTTTACTAAAAAGTCTTTATGTTCAATTAATTCTCCATACTCATCATGAAGTTGCCAAGCAATCTGAATACAACGAGGCCAGTTATCAGTGTCTGTTATCGGAGCATTCCAATTCTTTGGTAAACCAGTTGTTTCTGTATCGAAAATTAAGTACATGAATTATAAAATTTTAGTAAAATAAAAGTCTGCAAAATTAAGAATATTTTATAACATGTATTGTTAAAAAATATTTCTCCATTAAAATATAAAACAAAAAAAAACCTTGAAAGTTAATTCAAGATTTTTTCAATTATAATCTATGGAAAAAAAATAATTACTCTAGTGTTTATAAATCCTATAGCTTCCTATAGCATTTTCGGTATATATCTTAACTTGATATATACCAGATGTTAAATTATTAATATTAATGGCTGAAATTAACATATTTATTTCTTTATAAAAAATTATTTGACCTAAATTATTAACAATTTCTATTTTTTCAATATTTACATCTGCTTTTATTGTAAAAATATCTTTTACAGGATTTGGATATAATGAGAATCCTTTGATTTCATTTTCAGAGATCGAAGTTGTATTATCTCCATCGTCGGTATCATCTCCGTCATCTGTATCATCTCCATCGTCGGTATCGTCTCCGTCATCTGTATCATCTGTATCGTCCCCATCATCTGTATCGTCTCCATCGTCGGTATCATCATCATTTGGAATTGTTTCTACTTTAATATCATCAATTAGTAATAAAAACTTATCCGTACTATTATTTCTAAAAGCAATATAAACATCCATATTATCATATGCTGCTAAACTATGTTCTAATTCTTGCCATCCATATTCTGCTTCATCAATAGAGTAAACTTCTTCAAAATCTTCTATTTCAGTTCCTGTTGTTGAAACTAAAATTTGATAACCATCTTTTTTGTTCTGATCTGTTGGAAGTGCTTTATAAGAGATTTTAGATTCTGTTCCTAAACTTACCATAGGAGTAATTAACCAATCATCCGATTGTCCTGCAGGATCATAAGAAGAAGTACTTACTACATATTTTTCTTCTTCATTTTGAGTATTATATCCTACATACCAAGCATTTTCTTCAAAGACTTCCAATCCTTCTGTTGGAGTTAAACCATCATTATTTATTAAAGTATAACCTTCAAGAGCTTCTTCAGCTTGAAAATCATTTTCCAAAACAACAGTCAATTGACCGAAAGAAAAAATGGAAAAAAGTAACATAGGTAAAATGTAAATGTTCTTCATATTGTAGATGTTTTTTAGTTATTTGGGTTAAATGTATATTTAAAATATGAAGAAATTAATTGGAGGTTAATTTTGACTAAAGATTTGATAACTAAGTATTAGTTTTCTTTCCAAAATATATTTTAGAGCCTGATTAAATTTATATCAAAAAAATTTATATGCTTCTTAAAAGCTCTTTTTTGTCTTTTTTCTCCTCCATAGCGATGCTATACACTCCAAAAAAGTCGGCAAAATAGCATTTCAATAAACTATAAAATAAATTCTGATACAATTTTAAACAAGCTCTTAAACAAAAAAAGCTTCCATAAAACTTAAAGTAAAGTTTTATGGAAGCTTTTTTATATTTTTAAAAATATGTTACTCAGCAGTTACTTGAGAGACATTTTTAAATTTTCCATTTGTCCAAACAATTACATCATCAGCATTTTCAGTATTAACTAAGTTTAATTCAAATTCACCGTTAATGATATTGTTTTCTGTATCTAATAAATCAATAACTATATAATTGTTACCAGAAGTAGATGTATAAACGATTCCATTTTGATTTGTAAAAATCGCTCCAAATGTATTGTCTAAATCATCTGGATCTGTAATCAATAATGGGAAATTTCCTGCTCCATTAGCATTTACAACTAGTTTTAAAGTTTCTTCTCCTCTAGTTGCATTGATAGTTATCTTTCCTTCTTCTTTTTCAAAATTGAAAGCAACTCCAGTCCAAGTAGAATCATCTTTATTTACTTGAAAAACAGGTGTATTATCATTAGGGTCATCTGTATTAAAATATTCATCTAAATAGGTGCTATCTTCACCAACACCCTCTACGGGATCTTCACATGAAACTAGTGAAGCAAAAACAAAAATGGCAAGTAATAGTTTTCTCATAATTTGGTTTAATAAATTTATAGTGAGGCTAAAAGTACGTATTATTTTTAATCTTATTAACGTTTAATGTTATAAAAAAATTGTACATTTGCGCACTAAATTAATAAACTAGGTCGAGAACCTAAAATTTTTAAATTATGCCTGTAAAAATTAGATTACAAAGACACGGTAAGAAAGGTAAACCTTTTTACTGGGTAGTAGCTGCAGATTCACGTGCAAAGAGAGATGGTAAATTCTTAGAGAAAATCGGAACTTACAATCCAAACCATAACCCAGCAATCATCGATTTAGATGTTGATTCAGCTGTAAAATGGTTACAAAATGGAGCACAACCTACAGATACTGCAAGAGCGCTTTTATCTTACAAAGGAGCTTTATTAAAGAATCACTTAGTAGGTGGAGTACGTAAAGGAGCTTTAACTGAAGAGCAAGCTGAAGAAAAATTCCAAGCTTGGTTATCAGAAAAAGAAGGTAAAATCTCTGGTAAAAAAGAAGGTTTAGCTAAAGCTGAAGCAGATGCGAAAGCAAAAGCTTTAGAAGCTGAAAAAGAAATTAATGAAAAGCGTAAAGCTGCTGCTGCTGAAGCTGCTGCTGCTGCTGCAAAAGCTGAAGAAGAAGCTGCAAACGCTGCTGATAATGCAGAAGAGGCTACAGAAGAAGCTGCTGAGTAATTATAAAAAAAACTTAATAACGACATTATGCGTAAAGAAGATTGTTTTTATTTAGGTATAATCGTTAGAAAGCACAGTTACAAAGGGGAAGTAGTTATCAAATTAGATACTGACGAACCGGAGTTATACGGAAAAATGGAATCAGTTTTTGTTGCTCTAGGCAACAATCTGGTTCCTTTTTTTATTGAAAAATCTTCTTTACACAAAGGAGATCAACTTCGAGTAAAATTTGAAGGAGTTGACACAGAAGCTGATGCGGAAGCGATTATGAAAGCAGGATTATATTTACCTCTTGAGTTTTTACCAAAATTATCAGGAAAACAATTCTATTATCACGAAATTATTGGATTTTCTGTAGAAGATGTGAATAAAGGAATCATCGGGAAAATCAAGAAAATAAACGATAATGCTGCACAAGAAATTCTGGAAATTGAAACAGAAAGCAATAGACAAATTTTAATTCCTCTGGTTGACGATTTTATCAAAAAGATCGATAGAGAAAATGAAAAATTTATCGTTGAAACTCCAGAAGGATTAATCGATTTATATTTAGAAGACGAACACGAAAGGGAAGATTAATAAGGAAGCTTCCCTTTTTATTATAAATATTAGCACAAATTCACCTTTTTTTACTTCTTGATTTTTTTTAAATTTAATAAGGGTGATTATTCAAATATTTATAAACCCTTATTCTTTAAAATCTTCTACAAAAAACACTAAAAAAGATGAGTGTAAAAGCAAAAAAACATTTAGGACAACACTTTTTAACAGATGAGTCAATTGCAAAAGATATTGCAGATTCTCTAACAGAAGAAGGATATAATGATGTTTTGGAAATTGGTCCTGGAATGGGAGTTTTGACAAAATATCTTCTGGAAAAAAAATACAATACGCATGTAATCGAGATTGATACAGAATCTGTTGAATATCTGAAAGCACATTACATGAACTTGTCTAGCAGAATTTATGAAAAAGACTTTTTGAAAGTTGACTTAACAACATTATTTGGAGAAAAACCTTTTGCTGTAATCGGAAACTTCCCATATAATATTTCAACACAAATTGTTTTTAAAGTAATTGAAAATAGAGATCAAATTCCAGAATTTAGTGGAATGTTTCAAAAAGAAGTTGCAGAACGAATTGCAGAAAAAGAAGGAAGTAAAAAATATGGGATTCTTTCTGTCTTAGCACAAGCTTTTTATGATGCTAAATATTTATTCACAGTTAGTGAAGATGTATTTAATCCACCACCAAAAGTAAAATCTGGTGTTATTCATTTAAAAAGAAAAGAAAACTATACACTTCCCGTTAACGAAAAATTATTTTTTAGAGTTGTAAAAGCTGGTTTTAACCAAAGAAGAAAAACTTTAAGAAATAGTTTAAAAAGCTTTAATTTAAGTGATAGTTTGAGGGAAGATTCTATATTTGCAAAACGTCCAGAACAATTATCTGTTCAAGCTTTTATTGAGCTTACAGCGAAAATTGAAAAGGACTTAAAAGGTTAGAAACCTATACCAAAATAGGTTTTTTTAATGTAGTACAGAATAGAAAATTTTCCGTCATAAGAAAAAAAGAATATCATGCAGTTTGAATTAACGAAAGAAATAATCAGAGAAATCAAAGATAATATTGCTAAGCAACATCAAAAAGCAATATTAGAAGTTCTCCGAGATATTCATCCTGCTGATATTGCTGATATTATTGACGAATTAAATCTAGAAGAAGCTGTTTACATTTTTAAAATTGTTGACAAAGAAAAAAAATCCGATGTACTTACTGAGCTAGATGAAGATTCTAGAGAAAAAGTTTTAAATGCGCTTTCTTCAAAAGAAATTGCAGAAGAAATTGATGATCTAGAAACGGATGATGCAGCAGATATTATTGCAGAGCTTACCGATGATAAAAAAGAGGAAGTAATTTCACAAATCGAAGATACGGATCATGCCAAAGATATTGTAGATCTTTTACGTTACCCAGAAGACACTGCTGGAGGTTTGATGGGAAAAGAACTTGTAAAAGTGAACGAAAATTGGTCGATGCTTCGATGTGTAAAAGAAATGCGAGATCAAGCGCAAGAAATCGATATAGTACATACAGTATATGTGGTAGATGAAGAAAATGTTTTAAAGGGAATTCTTTCTTTAAAAAGTATGTTGACCACTTCTACAAAAACTCCAGTTAAAGAAATCTATAATGACAATATCATTTATGTAAAAACCAATGAAAAAGACGAGGAAGTAGCGAAAATCATGCAAAAATATGATTTGATCGTTGTTCCTGTTGTAGATGAGCTTGGACATTTGGTTGGAAAAATTACTATTGATGATATCGTAGATGTAATCAAGGATGAAGCAGATCGTGATTATCAGATGGCAGCTGGTATCTCGGAAGATGTAGAAGCTAGTGATACAATTTTTAAACTAACAAAAGCACGTTTACCTTGGCTTCTAATCGGAATGCTTGGAGGTTTGGGAGCTGCAACGATTATTAATCATTTTGAATCTGGTTTAAAAACTTACTCTTCGCTGATTATTTTTATTCCATTAATTCAGGCAACTGCCGGAAATGTTGGTGTACAATCTGCAGCAATTATGGTACAAGCTATTGCAAATAATAGTTTGAATAATGAAATTGTAAAAAGACTTCTGAAAGAATTGACTTTAGGATTGGTAAATGCTTTAGCACTTGCTTCTATCTTTTTAATTATTAGTCAAGTTTTCTTCCAAACAGATCTAAAAATTGCACTAACTATTGGAGTTGCACTTTCTACAGTAATTATTTTGGCAGCTATTATCGGAACTTTCATTCCTTTATTTCTTCATAAAAGAGGTGTGGATCCTGCTGTAGCAACAGGACCATTTATTACAACAAGTAATGATGTTTTTGGTATTCTGATTTATTTTATCATTGCTAAATTAATTTTAGGTTTTTAGAGCTTATTTAAATCTATATCAGAATTTTAAACAGACCCTTAGTGTTTGTTTAAAACAAATTTTCACTTTAGGATAAAATAAACTTTCATAACTTCGTATGTCTAAACTATTATTAGAAAATGACAGCAAGCTATTTTATAGATAAATTTGAAATGCTTCCACATCCAGAAGGTGGATTTTACAAAGAAGTTTATCGAAGTGAAGGAACTATTCCAAAAGAGGTTTTGGGTAAAGAATTTAGTGGGGATAGAAATTACGCTACGGGAATTTATTATTTATTAAAATCAGAAAATTTTTCCGCTTTTCATAAAATCAATCAAGATGAGACTTGGCATTATTATTCAGGTTCACCAGTGATTGTTCATACGATTGACAAAGAAGGAAATTATCATACACAAGAAGTAGGACTAGAAGGAGATGCAATTCCACAATATGTAGTTCCTGCAGGAGTTTGGTTTGCTGCAACTGTGAAAGATGAAAATACATTTTCTTTTGTAGGTTGTACAGTTGCTCCAGGTTTTGATTTTGAAGATTTTCAATTGGCAGAAAGAAATTATTTAGTCCAAGAATATCCAAAGCACGAAGAAATTATTACAAAATTGACGAGATAAAAAAAATCCCTAATTAGGGATTTTTTCATTTTATCTTTCACCGTTCCATTCTCCATAAAACTGCTCTAAAAAGTCTTCCATAAATTGATGTCTTTTTTCAGCGATTTCTTTTGCAGAATCTGTGTGCATTTTATCTTTCAATAAAAGAAGTTTTTCATAAAAATGATTTATTGTTGGAGCTTTACTCTTTTTATACTCTTCTTTTGTTTGGTTTAATTTTGGCTCAATTTCCGGATCATACAAAGCTCTATTTTTAAATCCACCATAATTGAACGCTCTTGCAATTCCGATCGCTCCTATGGCATCTAACCGGTCTGCATCTCGTACAACTTGTAGTTCTTTAGAATCAAAAATATGCGATGTATCTCCATTTTTGAAAGAAATATATTTGATGATATTTTCTACATGAGAAATTATTTCTTCTTCTACATTATTGTCTTTTAAAAATTCTCTTGCTACTTTTGGTCCAACTGTTTCATCTCCTTCATGAAATTTCGCATCCGCAATATCGTGAAGCAAAGCACCAAGTTCTACAATTTCATGATTTACATCTTCGTTTTTTGCAATTAGTTTTGAATTTTTCCAAACTCTTTCAATGTGAAACCAATCATGACCTCCTTCGGCATCTTTCAATTTATCTTTAACAAACTGAATCGTTTTTTCTAATAACTCCGTATTTTTCATAGTTCGAAAGTACAGAAAAATTCTATTTAAAATATGTATAAAAAAACTTTTTTAAACGACTTAGATTTTATCAATTTCTGAAATAGCGAAATAGAAAAAAATGATTTAAGCATATAAATATTACTTAAAATTATATGTAATTTTGTTCATATAATAAGAATTTACTTTCTTTACAAGTATTAAAAATAAAACAACAATAAAAAAATAATATTATGGCATTAGAAATCACAGATGCAACATTTGAAGAAGTAGTATTAAAATCAGACAAACCAGTATTAGTTGATTTTTGGGCTGCTTGGTGTGGACCTTGTAAAATGGTTGGACCAATCATTGATGAAATCAGCAATGAGTACGAAGGAAAAGCTGTAGTTGGTAAAGTTGATGTAGACGCAAACCAAGAATATGCTGCTAAATTTGGAATCAGAAATATCCCAACTGTTTTATTATTCAAAAATGGAGAAGTTGTAGATAAGCAAGTTGGTGTAGCACCAAAAGCAACTTATACAGACAAAATTGATAGTGCATTATAATATTTTAGTGTATTAAAAATATAAAGGAGCAGTAATTGTTTTATACGATTACTGCTTTTTTATGGACTAAAAATAAACTTTTGAATCAAAATTTAAAAGGAATTTATCTGAACAAAATGAAATTAAAAAAGCTACCAAAGAATGGTAGCTTTTTAAAAAAAATAGTAAATATTCTAAATAATTTAGAAAGTAGTATTCAATGTTAATGTTAAACCAGTTGAAGCTGGTACCATTCTACAAACTCCTCCAACACAAAGCAATCCTGCTCTTTGTCTTCCGTAACTTGCAGCAAATCTTGTTGAACCTTTTGTATAACTCATTCCAAAATTGTAGTAATGTACTTGGAATTGATTATCTGGTTCGTTAGATCCTTCTGGTTTTTTGTTACCGTAATTATACATATCGGCAGCATAAATAGACCATTTTGGTGCAAAAGTATACTCAATTGTAGCAGCAGCCCAATCTCCAGTACTATCTTCTGCCCACATATGTTGTCCTTCTACCCTTAGAGCACTTTTTCTAGAAAAATTATGTGTAACATCTAGAACAGCAATTTGAGTTTTAACGATTCCTCCTACTCCAGGTCCACCTTTTAAAACTGTATTGTTATAATATCCATTTAAAAATGCTACGGTAGATTTCCATTTACGATTCCATTTTTTATAAATCTCAATATTGATATCTTGGAAATATCTTTCTCCTAGTTTTAAAAACTCATTATCAACTTCTGCTTCTACTAGTTTATTGTCTTCAAAACGTAAATGACCTTTATTTACAAGTCCATTCCATTGTGAAGCGTTTACAGCGATTTTAGTTCCATATTTACCTCCTAATAAAGTTCCTTTAGGAATTGTGTAATAAATATCAATCTGTCCTCCTATTTCACCTGTTACTGCATGTTTTTTAGATAAAACTAAATTAGACTGAGCAGCATAAACATAGATATTTGTTAAACCATAATCATGTTGTTTTGTTAAAGAAGGAATATAATTTACAATCAATGAGTTATTTTGCGCAAGTCTTTCAGAACGGAAATTCATAAATTGCATTCTTCTGAAAGTTGCATTTATTCCAAATCCTTTTTTTGAATATCCTAAATTAGCTAAAAGTGCATCTCCTTTAAAAAAGAAATCTGTTACCTCAACTTCTGGTACCAAGCTCACATAAGCATCTTTACTTTTTCCTACATATTCTGCATCAAAAAATACAGAACCATTTGTAGCACTAAATCTTAAAGAATAAGCTGTAACATTTGATGGGAAATCCTCGATTGGTCCAGAGTAACCTCCTTCATATCGATCTACAACACTAGCTCCAGCGTTTAATTTCCATTTTCCATCATATTTAAAAAGATTATTTAGATCTAATTCTGTATCAATTCCACGAATTACACCAGTTCCAGTTTCTGTTAAAGTTTTTCTTTGCCTTCCAAAAACCGTTTTTACTTTTAAAATATTTTCGAAATTCACATATGCACTAACACCTTTTACAGCGTTATTGATACCAATTTGTCTGTCTTCCCATGTACGAAAAATTAGACCACTACCAAATTGATCATAAATAAATCCTCCTCTTAATCCGAAATTCTCTTTTTCGTAAGCTAAGTAGTAGCTACCTATTCCTTCTCCCTGAAAACTTCCATCTGGATCAAAACCGTATAAAGCAGGTTCGTATGCTTCAAACTGAAGACCTGCATATATGTTTTTAAAAGTATAATCTAGTTTTAAATAGTTATTTGAACCCCATTTATCAATATTATCAAAGTTAGCTCCAATAGCATCATCATTATTATAATGTTGTGTAGTTGATTCGAAACTTCCTGTAATATTACCTAATTCTTGGGCTGTAGTAAGAGTAGTTATTCCTAATAAACAAGCTGGGATTAATTGTTTTATTTTTAAGTTCATCAATTCTATGATTTAGAAAGTTCTTCTAACTTTTCGATTAATTCGTACTCTGCTCCTTCTGTATATCCTGAATGGCTATATACAATTTTTCCATTTTTAATAATAAAAACATGAGGTACATTTCCAACATTCATAGCTCTTTTTAAATCACTGTTAGAATCTAATAATACATCAAATGGCCAACCTTTTCCGTTAACTAATGCATTTACTCTTGGAATACTTCTAGCATCATCAATTGTAACTGCTACAATTTTCACTTTAGTATCTTCTACTAATTCATCATATTCTTCACTTAATGCGTTTAATTCTTTCACACATGGTCCGCACCAAGTTGCCCAGAAGTTAACCATTACTAGTTCATCTTTTTCATACGATTTTACATCAACTGTCTCTCCTTTTAAATTTTTTAAGGAAATTTGAGGTAATGAATTCTGTGCGCTCACATAACCAGTCATGGCTATAAAAAAAGCAAATAAGATTATTTTTTTCATATTCTAGAGTTTTAAAATTTAATTAGTATGCAATTATATAAAATTAACATAATATTAAACCTATTATTTTAATAAAAATTAACTTAAAAATAAAATAATTTACAAATGTTATGCCGAAAAGACATATATTTGAGCTGTTTTTTAAAATATTAATTACATAATTAAATAATTAACAATGAAGAAATTTATACCTAACCTTACAAAAATAATCTCTTGCCTTTTTCTTCTTTTAATAGTATCATGTGATGAAGAAGAACCACAAGAATACTTAGAATATATTCTTAGTACTGATAAAGATCAAATCAATTTAAATTCTGGAGAATCTTTTAATTTTACAGTTGCTAGCGAATATGGAGACGATTTAACAGATAACTCTGTTTACTTCATTAATGGTGAAGAAATCAGTGGAAAAACATATACTCCTACAGAAGTTGGGACTTATAATGCTTATGCAAAATACGAAGGATTAAGTACACAAACAATTCAATTAAACGTTACAGAAGAACTTCCAACAAGCTTTACTCAAAAAATTACAATTGAAGAGTTTACAGGAACATGGTGTGGATACTGTGTAGATATGGGATATAAATTATATAATGCTATTGAAAACAATTCTAATATTATTCCAATTGTAATTCATGGTAGAGGTGGTGATGTAATGACTTATGAGCGTTTGACTGACATCGAAGAATTCCACGGGATTGAGCCAGGAACAGGATATCCAAGAGCATACGTTAACAGAGGTGATTCATGGTTAAAAACGGAAGAAGAATTACAAGGACCATTAAACCAAACTCCAAAATTAGGTTTAGCTATCAATTCTTCATTGGAAGATAATAACATTTCAATTGATGTAAAAGTTGCTTTTGCTGAAAATGTTTCAGATACTAAAATTGTAGTTTATTTAATGGAAAATAACTTAATCTATTCTCAAACAAATTACTCTTCATACTATGATGGACAAAACCCTATTCCAAATTACGAGCATAATGATGTAATGAGAAAGTCATTAACAGATTTATTTGGTGATGATATGGAGCCTCAGTCTGTTGGTGATTTATTTGTAAAACAGTTTAACCAAGCTGTACCAGGAAGTATCGAAAACCCAGAAAATATGTCAATTGTTGCATTTGTAGTTGATTCTAACAATAAAGTAATCAATGCTCAGAGTGCAAAAATTGGAGAAAATAAAGTGTTTGATTAATTGAAGGATGGCTCTTTTGACATCTCTTCATAATAAAAAAGCTCGCAATTGCGAGCTTTTTTGTTTTCTATACTTTTCTAAGAATTATCCTAAGAATGGGTATCTGTAGTCTGTTGGTGGTACAAATGTTTCTTTGATAGTTCTGTTAGAAACCCATCTTAATAAGTTCCATACAGATCCAGCTTTATCATTTGTTCCAGATCCTCTTGCTCCTCCAAATGGTTGCTGTCCTACAACAGCTCCAGTTGGTTTGTCATTGATGTAGAAGTTTCCAGCAGCGTTTTCTAAAGCTTTACAAGCATAATTGATAACATATCTATCTTTTGCAAAAATAGCTCCAGTTAAAGCATAATCAGAAGTAGCATCTACAGTTTTTAAGATATCTTTCCACTCAGCATCTTCGTAAACGTAAATTGTAATTACAGGTCCGAATAACTCTGTGTGCATTGTAGCATATTGAGGGTTTGTAGTTACGATAACTGTTGGCTCTACGAAGTAACCTACAGATTTATCATGACCTCCACCAATAATTACCTCAGCATCATCAGCTTCTTTAGCTGCATCAATGTAAGAAGCTAATTTATCGAAAGATCCTTCGTGAATTACTGCATTCATGAAGTTACTTGGATCTTCTGGACTTCCCATTTTGATTGTAGCAATTTCTTTCTCTAAGAAATCTTTCATAGAATCCCATTGGCTAGCAGGAACGTAAGCTCTTGAAGCAGCAGAACATTTTTGTCCTTGGTATTCGAAAGCTCCACGGATAATTGCAGTTCCAACTTCTTCCATGTTTGCAGTTGGGTGCGACCAGATAAAGTCTTTTCCTCCAGTTTCTCCTACAATTCTTGGGTAAGTTCTGTAAACATCCATGTTTTCTCCAGCTTTTTTCCATAAGCTCTTGAAGATGCTAGTTGAACCTGTAAAGTGAATTCCAGAGAAATCTTTGTGTGTCATTACAGTATCTGTAATCATTACAGGGTCTCCGTAAACAACAGTTACAACTCCATCAGGTAATCCAGCTTCTTTGAATAAGTCAACGATTACTTTTGCAGAATAAATTTGGTGATCAGATGGTTTCCAAACACAAACGTTACCCATCATTGCTGGTGAAGCAAATAAGTTTGCAGCAATAGAAGTAAAGTTGAATGGAGAAACAGCATATACAAAACCTTCTAATGGACGGTACTCCATTCTGTTCCACATTCCTGGAGCAGATTCTGGTTGGTTTTTGTAAATATCTGTCATGAACTGAGCGTTGAATCTAAAGAAATCAATCATCTCACAAGCAGCATCGATTTCCGCTTGGAAAACATTCTTAGATTGTGCTAACATTGTAGCAGCATTCATTTTAGCTCTGTATGGTCCAGCTAAAAGCTCCGCAGCTTTAATGAAAATTGAAGCTCTTTGCTCCCAAGGAGTATTAGCCCACTCTTCTCTTGCAGCTAACGCCTTTTCGATTGCTAAGTCAACGTGCTCTTTTGAAGCTCTGTGGTAAGTTCCTAATACGTGTTTGTGATCATGTGGAGGGTGCATCGTAGCAGTATCTCCTGTTTTGATCTCTTCTTCACCGATATATAATGGAACTTCTACTTGCTCGTTGTACATTTTTTTGTACATAGCTAAAAGTTCTTCTCTTTCTGGAGTTCCAGGAGCATATGATTTAACTGGCTCATTTACTGCCGTTGGAACATTAAAAAATGCGTTAGCCATAATTATATTTATTTAATAAATTATCAAAAATTAATTGCTGTAAATTTAATAATAAAAGCTTTATTTTTGCTTTAAAATAAAAAGAATGTGTACAGTAACTTTTTTGCCATTGTCTGACTCGGATTTTATCTTGACTTCTAGCAGAGATGAGCAACCAGATAGAAAAACATTTTTCCCTAAAGAATATACAGAAGAAAATGTTCGTTTGATTTTTCCAAAAGATGAATTTGCCGGTGGAACTTGGATTGGAATGAGTGAAAAACAAAGACTAGCTTGCTTGCTAAATGGAGCTTTTGAAAAACATTCTAGAAAAGAATCTTACCGAATGAGCCGTGGAATTGTTGTAAAAAACATCCTGAAAGCGGAAGATTTGGAAACTTATGTAGAAAATTTTGATTTTCATGATATCGAACCATTTACTTTGATTATTGTTGATTGGTCAGCAGAAAGAAAAGCTTACGAACTGGTTTGGGATGAAGAAACAAAATATTTCAGTAAACTAAAAGATACACCTCGAATTTGGTCTTCGGCAACTTTGTATACAGAAGATATGAAAGAAGACAGAAGAACTTGGTTTGCAGATTGGCTGAAAAATAATCCAGAATTTACACAAAAATCTATTTTAGATTTTCATCATAGAAAAGATTTGGGAGAAAAAGGAACTACTATTTTTATGTATCGTCCTTATGTGGAAACAGTGAGTATTACTTCTGTAATCAAAAAAGAAAACGAAGTTTCAATGCTTTATGAAGATGTCATTCGTGAAGAAAAGGAAGAAGTTTTCTTGAAATAAAAAATACTTATCAATAAAAATATTAATCCTCTTCTTATCTGAAGGGGATTTTTTTATTCTAATCTGTTTTCTTGTTTGAAATCGTTTTATGATTTAAAGTAATATCAATTATTCCCGATATTATATGAAGGATAAAGAAGTTTCTAAAAATGTTTAATAAAAGTTAATTAATAGTTCTTAAAGAAAATTCTAAATATTTAAGATTTAACTTCAAATAAGATTTTTAATGTTGTTTGGTTATGAGGTATGTTAAATATTTGGCGCTTTTGTTTCTTGGATTGTGTATTTATTCTTGTTCTTTATTGAAAATTGATACAGGACAAAAACCTTTAACAAAAAGAAATTTAAACATTCGAGTTTCTACACATGAATATGGAAATTTAATGTTAGACCAAATTGAATATGCTTCGGATTCTATATTAAAAATAACAAACAATCGAAAAATTGAATTAGAAGCTTTGCAATGGAAATTAAATGCTTCTATCGGAATCTCTAGAGTTTCTTATCAAGTTTCTCCAGAAATGGCGCTTTTGGATACTTGGGCTTATGCGATTGAAATGGAAAATTTGATCAATTCGCCTGAAGGAAAAAAGTTTTTTGGAAAATATCATCATATTGCCAAAGATGCAATTGAAAGAAATAAAAAAGGAATTGAAGAAATTGCTTTGAAACAACTGCCTAAACATAAAGAAAAAAAATATAAAGATTTTGTAGAAGGACATGCTAAAAATTTCCCGATGAAATCTTTAAAAATGGTACATGAACCTGTACGGGAATCTTTTTTAAGTTATACAAATACACCTGATAGTTTGGCTGTAAAAACCATTGGTTCTTTGGCCGAAGTCGTTGCAGATTTTTCTACAACGGTTGCATTTACTACAAATAACACGAAAAAACAATTTCTTTGGGAATCGCAAATTTTAGCAAAAGAAAGTGGTTTGGATACATTGAATTTTGATCGAGTAGCTGATAGTTTAAATATTCGTTTGACAGAATTAATTGCTGTTGCTGAAAAAAGTCCAGAACTATTAGGGGAAAGTATTGAAAATATTCGAAATGAAATTCGGCCTCTTTTTGATAATTTAAATCATCAAATTGAAACTGTTTTCGATGAAATTTCAGAAGAAAGAGTTGCTTTGGATAGCATCATTCAAAGAGAGCGAAAAGTTATCATGAACGACATCGATGATTTGAGCGAAAGTGTTGTAGATAAAGCTATGTCACATTTGGATAAAATTATTCGAGATATACTTTTCTATGTTGTCTTAATCATCTTTGTTATTTTCTTTGTTCCGTTTACTTTAGGTTTTTTAGCTGGTCGTGTTTTTACTAGAAATAAGAAGAAAAAGAAGGAGTAAATTCATATATTCGTTGAAAAATTTAACGATGAAACTAAAAAATACTATCCTTCCTTTAGCCTTGCTGGCTTTGATTTCTTGTGATGACAAAAAAGAATTAAAAAAGGAACTAAATCAAAAAATTGTATTAAAAGGAAAAGTTGTAGAAAGTCCTGAAACAAAATTTGTTTTACTTTCCAAGATTTATGAAAATCAAGCTGATTTTGAAGGAGTAAAAATTCCTTTGAATTCTGATGGAAGTTTTGAATATACTTTGGAAAAAGATGAAGATATTTTATATCAAATTTCTTTAAATAATGAACTTGAAAGAGGAACTTATTATGCTAATTCCTTCTTTTTAGAAAAAGATACAATTCAATTTGAAATTTATGATATTTATAATAGTCAAAAAAACGTAGTAGAATCTAGTTCCAAAACAATTGATTATAAAAATTTTTCCAAAGAATATAATTCATCTTATCGCGATAGTTTAAATCTTGCCTATGATAAAAGAAATGAACTTTATGAAAATCATAAATTTCACAGTCCAAAAGGAAGAGAAATAGATGATAAATATCAAGAAGAAGAAGATTTTGATAAAATGGAAAAATTGAGAATTTTAAGAGATGATTTGATTAATAAAAATCAGTTTTATTCTTCTGAAGGGAAACAAATAATTGAAAAAATAGAAACTTATGAAGAAAAAATACAAATTAAAAATTTAGAATTTTTACTTTCTAAACCACTAGATATTGTTAGTTATACAAAATTCATCAATAGTTATAATTCTATTTATAGAAATCATAAAAGTGTTCGTAAAGCATTTAATACTGCTTTTTCACAATTTGAAAATAAATTTCCAAATCATCCTTATACAGAGTTTATAAAAAATAGAGAACTAAAATTTTCTGAAATAAAAGTTGGGAATAAATATATTCCTTTTAAAACAAAAGATAGAGAAGGAAATGAAATTGATGTTTCTAAAATTGTAAAAAATAATAAAATAACACTTCTTGATTTTTGGGCAACTTGGTGTAGCCCATGTATAAGAAAAAGTAAAGCTTTAGAAAAAACATACAATAATTATCACGATGAAGGTTTTGAAATTGTGGGAGTTGTTGGAAGACTTCAAAATATAAAAGATTATGATGGAGTAATTAAAAGATTAAAATATCCTTGGAAGAACTATGTGGAATTAAATCGAGAGTATAATCTTTGGAACTTATATAATTTAGAAGGTTTAGCTGGAAGACAATTTTTAGTGAACAATGAAGGAATAATTTTAGCTGAAAACCCAACAAAAGAAGAAGTTCTTAAATTTCTAAAAGAAGCTAATTCACTGTAAAAAAACGGACTATCTTAAGAATTCGTGAATTTTTTTCATGTTTCTATTCTAAATAGTATCTTTGCAGCCTTAAAATTAAGGCTTTGGTAAAAATAGGAGACATAGAATTAGGAGATTTTCCTTTATTATTAGCACCAATGGAGGATGTAAGTGATCCGCCTTTTCGTGCATTATGTAAAGAACAAGGAGCAGATGTAGTTTATACAGAATTTATTTCTTCAGAAGGTTTGATTCGTGACGCTGCAAAGAGTGTGATGAAATTGGATATTTATGAGAAAGAACGTCCTGTAGGAATTCAGATATTTGGAGCAAATTTAGATTCGATGCTACGTACGGTAGAAATCGTTGAAAAATCGAACCCAGATATTATTGACATCAACTTTGGTTGTCCTGTAAAAAAAGTAGTGAGTAAAGGAGCTGGAGCAGGTATTTTAAAAGATATCGACTTGATGGAGAAACTTACTGCGGAAATGGTAAAAAGAACACATTTGCCAATTACTGTAAAAACTCGTTTAGGTTGGGATCATGATTCTATCAAAATTGTAGAAGTTGCTGAAAGAATTCAGGATGCTGGAGCAAAAGCAATCTCTATTCACGGAAGAACAAGAGCTCAGATGTATAAAGGTTTTGCAGATTGGAAACCAATTGCAGAAGTAAAAAATAACCCAAGAATGCACATTCCTGTTTTTGGAAATGGAGATGTAGATTCGCCAGAGAAAGCAGCTTTAATGCGTGATGAATTTGGATTAGATGGAGCGATGATTGGTCGTGCAACAATTGGAAATCCTTGGTTCTTTAGAGATGTAAAGCATTTCTTTGAAACTGGAGAGCATCATGAACCGGCAACCATTGCGGAGCGTGTAGAAGTAGCTCGTCGCCACCTAGAAATGGCTATTGCTTGGAAAGGTAGAGCGCTTGGAGTTTTAGAAACAAGAAGACATTATACAAATTACTTTAAAGGAATTCCTCATTTCAAAGAGTATAGATTGAAAATGGTAACTTCAGATGATCCTGAAACAGTTTTCGCTACTTTTGATGAAGTTCTTCAAAAATTTGGATAAAAATATTTAGAAGCTACCTTTTTGGTAGCTTTTTTTATTTTAAAACAAAAACACAGATAATTGAGAAATAGCTAACACTCCTAAATTCTCACCTTGACATTCATTTTCTGCATAATTTGCAGTTTCAATATAAAGTATCAATTCATCTCCTTCTGAAAAAGTTGCTTTTAAATCTTCTGAAGAAATTTTAAAAGTATTCGTATTTGCAGGAATATTATAATGAATTTTTGGAAATACTTCTCCATTTACAATTTCTCCTCCATTTAAGGTTAAATCGATTACAAAAGAATTTTGATAGTTTTCATCAATTTCAAATTCTAAAATCAAATCCTGATCTATAGGAACTTCCTTAATTGTGTTCTTTAATAATATTGGTCTTGGAATTTGAAAGCTTTCTGCTATTTGACAAGATTTTTCACTCTGAATAAAGATATTCTTAGGTTTCTCAATATGATTTTGTTTATTATCTTTATCAGAAAGGATTATTAGTTCTTCATCAATTCCAATGTAAGAATCCTTATTAATTGCTACAATTTTACCAAATAACTGATTTCTTAATACAATCCAAGTTTCAAAATTTCCTTCACTAAATTCTAGAGAATTTTCTCTTTGATATGTAGAATATCTAAATACAATTTTCGAAGAAAATTCTTTAGATTCTAAACCTAAAATATCAAAAACTTCATCTTCAACACTAGTATATGAATTTGAATCTTGATAAGTTTCTTTTTGACAGGAAATAAATAATAATACAGTAAAAACTGAAAGAAAAACTCTTTTCATCCTAAAACAATTTTAATTTTTTCACAAATAAATAAAAAAACTAAGAGTCCTAAAATAAATTACTAAAATTATTCAGTAATTTGTTTTATCAACAAGTAATCAACATTTATGAAACGTTTTTATTCTTTTTTAACAAGTTTATGTGTTTTGACGCTGATCACTGCTTCTTGTAGTATGCGTATGCAAAGTGATTTGAAGCTTTTGGAGGTTTATGATTTAGAAATTAAAGAACCTTCTGGTATTTCTATTTCTTCGGATCAGAATACTTTATTTATTGTGAGTGATAATGATGGTGGAATTTATGAAACTACGCTTTCTGGAGAAGTGCTTTCGAGGATAATGCTAGACGTAATCGACCTTGAAGGTGTGACTTTTGACAAAAAAGAAAATTTATTTTGGATTATCAGTGAAAATAAAAGGAAACTTTATGCTGTAAATTTGGAAGGAGAAATTGTAGAAAAACATAAAATATCAGGAAAACAAAAACATAAAAATAGCGGATTGGAAGGAATTTGTTATAATCCAAATGATGATTATTTATACATGGTAAACGAAGCTAGTCCGAAACAGCTTTTACAAGTTTCAAAAAAAGGAGAAGTTGAAAATACTATGAAATTACCTTTTACCAAAGATGTTTCAGGAATATTTTGCGATGATGATAATTCATTTTGGATTGTAAGTGATGAATCTGAAGCTTTGATTCATTTATCTCATGATGGAACTTTACTAAAAGAATATGAACTTCCAATTCATCAGGCAGAAGGTGTTGTGATTTCGAATGATCGAAAAGTTTATATTGTGAGTGATGCGGAAAATAGACTTTATGAGTTTCAGTTGAAAGAGTAGGTTTTCATAAGAGTTCTTTTTCACAGAACTTCATCCTGTGTTGGCTTATATCGTCCTTTCAGGACTTTTTATTATTAAAAATCAAAATAACATCTTATATTTCAAGAAAATAATGAAATATGAAAATACCTTTACTTCTAATAATAGCTATTTTATTTTCATCTTGTAAAACAATAGATGTATCTCAATCCTACAAGAATAATACAACTTGTTTTACAAAGGAAGATTATAAAAAAGTCATTCAAGATAAAGATTTTGGGGATGGCGATGGTTTAAAAATTCATCCCATAATTACTAATGAAGAAAATTGTATCGGATTGTATAGATACTATGAACATAATTTACAAAGTGTGTCAATTATACATAAAATCTTAAAATTCGAAAATGAAATCTATTTATCTAAAAGTAATACGCTATTAGATAATCAAAAATTAGCTCTATTTAAAAATTCATATTCTAAATACTTCACACAAGATGAGATGAACTTGATCAGTGAAAATTTCTTGAAAGGAAATGAATTACAAGGTCTTTTTTATTAGAGTTATTCAAAATAAACTTTTAAATAATCTAACAAGCCAAAAAAGCTATATCTTTCTCTGCAAAACTCCATTCAACATAGACTTTTAAGGGATTTTCAGAGCTTTTACTTTACGTTAAATATAGAATATAAATATGTTATTAATTCAATTTTTAAAAGGTTCCATGTTTTAAGTATAAAACTTAAAAAAGAATGGAATGAAAATTTCTAAAAAACTTAAAAATGCTTTTGGTTTAAATGAATACCAAATGATTGATTTTCCTAGAAAAATTTCAAGCGTGAAAATTGCTAGAATTTTACATCATGAAGAAATGGGCGGATGTTCTTTTTGTTTCCCTCATGGATTTGAAACTATTAATTCTAAAGAAAGTAAATTTCAGAAAAACTGGAAAAAATATAGGAAAAATCAATGGAAATAAAATCTTTTGAAGGTTACTCTTTATTGGGTAGCCTTTTTTTATAGGTATTATTATTGAAGATTTTTCATCAAACTTTTTTAAAAAACTTAAAATCTAAATCAATATGAAATTGCTAATTAAATCTTTATTATTTCCGTAGCTATTTTTTCAATCAGAAATTAAATTTCAAAAGAAAAAAGACTATACCATCTTTGCTAAAACTCATTTAGAAAAATATATTTACTATAATGCCGTTTGTAATCAAAAAGATACTATAATCATTTATGAAATAAAAGAAAGCTGGAAAAGATTTAAAAATATAGGAAAAAATAAATGAAAAAGAATTAATACTACGAGATAATTTAAATCTAATTCGATCTTGTCGAAAAGTTGATAATTACTCTGTTGTTAATGGAGTTCCTGAAGAAAATACGGAACCACCTGTTATTTTATTTGATAAACGCTATAAAACTTTTGAAATCCAAAAATAATATGAATCATCCAAATAAATCTCTTATTAAACTGTTTTTAATATTTTTTGGAGCTTTAATTTTACAGTCTTGTAAAACAAATAAATCTCAAGATGAATTAGAAAATATTTTTATTAAAAATGAAGTTTTCACTCGTAATAAAAGTTTTTTAATTAAATCTTTTCAGGAGAAATATACTTTTTTAAATAATGAAAATAATACTTTTAATTGTGGTAGGTTTAATTATTCATTAGAAATTGATTTTATAAATGAGACTGTATTATTGGATGGCGTAGTTACAGATTTAGACAATTTAACTAAAGTCTTAGAAAAAGAGTTCTTAACATTAATTGAAAACTTTAAAGACTATCATATAAATGATTATCCTGATGTTGGTTTTAATCTTACATATTTAAACAATAATGAAAAAAATAAACCTAAAAAAATGTCAGAAATAATAAGTGTTATTTCTAAAAGTGTTTCTAAAATTGGAAAAACAAATACTATTGACCAAAATAAAATAGCTAAATTATTACAACTTAAATTTTATTTTTTTCCTGTAGATTCTTTTGATATTAAAATGCCTCCTCCTCCAGCTACTGAAATCACAAAAAAATACAATTAGCAAATATGTTTAGAAAAAGAAAATTAAAATATTATCGTATATTTCAAAAAAATAGCTAAATAATATGAAAAGGAAAAACCGCTACTACAACTCAAAATGGAGTACTTGGTCAAGTGTTGACCCTTCAACGAAAAAAATGCCAAGTTGGAGTTCTTATAATTTATTTATAAATATGAAATATTTTTATTTATTATTAATAATGATTCTTGTTTCGTGTAAGAATAGAAATCCAGCTTTTAGTTTCTCTCAATTTGATAACACTCCAGTAGAAGCATTATCTAAAGCTGTAGAAAAAAATAACTTAAATGACATCAGAGAGGAAGTAATTATAAATAAATCTGATATTGATTATCTTAGTCCAAAGTATGGAACTTCTTTATTATTAACTGCGATGGTACATAATAAAAAAGAGGCTTTTAGTGAATTACTTAAATTAGGAGCAAATCCTAATTTATATGATAATAAAGACTGTATTACTCCTCTTTTATTAGCCTTAAAAATTAATAAAAGATGTGATTTATTTTATATTAAAGAACTTCTTAAATATGATATTAAATTTAATTTAGGACTACACAAAAAGTGTAATTTTGAATATGATCCAATATTAACACTAATACTCGAATATAATCTGGATTATAGAGAGAAATGTTCTTATGAAATATTAAAATTATTTGATACTAAACTCGATGGTATTGATTTAAAAAAGTTTAATAATAAAAAGGAGTATGAACAAAATATTATATATTTCTGTTTAAGAGTAAGAAATATGAGTGCTTTAAAATTTTTAATTATAGATTTAAACTGTCAAGTACCAGAAAAAATATTTATAGATAGTTTTATATTGCGTGACAATTCGGGGTTTTATAGTTTAGAAGATATTTTAAAAAGAGATATCTTTAATTTTGAACCATCTGGTAAACGTCAACAAATGAGGTTAGAAATTTTAAATTATTTAAAAAATAATAAATAACATTAATTATACCTTCTAACAGATATTAAAATAAGAAACCCTGTACTTTAAATGAATAAAGTACTAGGTTTTATTTTTTAAAATCTATTTTCTTAATTCAAAGAAACCTTATCAACCTGAGCCATTTTCTGTAGACTCTCTGAAATTGCTTCCATTTGTTCTAAGATTTGTCCCATTTGATTTCCTCCAACTAAGTTTAGTTTTTGCTTTTTCAAGAAAGTTTCTTTGATGGAATTCCATCTATCTTTTTCTTCTTCAGATAAAAGTCCAATCATTTCTCTAAATTTCAAAATGTTCGCTTCTGCTCCTGAAGTTAAAGTTTGCGATTCTCTCTCATAATGCGAAATAATCAATGTTTTTAATTCTTTATCGTTCATTACAGGAACAATTTTCTCTGCCATTTTATTCATATCACGATACGAACCTTGTAATTTAAACATTGGCTCCATTCTATATTCTTCTGAAATTCCTGCCGATTGAATATAAGCTTGATTTACTTTTAAAACAACATCTCGAACTTCAATTAACTTTTTGAAAACTGAAATATATTCTTTGATTTCTATTGCCGAATGATTTGCTTCAAACTCCACATTTTCTCGCTGATCTGTTTCCGCAATTTTTAATATCGTCAAAATATCCTTTTGACTTTTATTTGCCAATTTCGAAAGCGTCGGATTCGATGTAATACTATTTTCTATATAAGATAATTCAAATTCATAAGCCGAATCTCCAAGAATATCTCCAAGATTATAAATATCCGCACGGTTTGCAAGCATGTCTGGAATCTGGAATTTATCTCCACTTTCCGTATATGGGTTTCCTGCCATCACCACACAAACTTTCTTCCCTCGGAAATCGTATGTTTTTGGTTTTCCTTTATAAACTCCTTCAATTTTACGCTGTCCATCACAAAGTGAAATAAACTTTTGTAAAAACTCTGGATTACAGTGCTGAATATCGTCTAAATAAATCATCACATTATCTCCCATTTCAAAAGCTAAATTCAACTTTTCTAATTCTTGTTTTGCTCCAGCATTTGTTGCTTCAGACGGATCTACAGAAGTAATATCATGTCCTAAAGCTGGTCCGTTAATTTTCATAAAAATCAAACCAAGTCTGTTTGCAACATATTCCATCAAGGTTGTTTTTCCATATCCTGGAGGAGAAATTAATAATAAAAGTCCCATTAAATCAGTTCTTTTATTTTCTCCAGCAGTTCCGATTTGCTTCGCTAAGTTTGCTCCAATAATTTGTAGATAAACTTTATCAATCAATTGATTTCTCACAAAAGAAGAAAGCACTCTCGGCTTGAACTCGCCAAGACGCATTATTTCTGAAGTTTCTTCTAATAATTCATGTTTTAAAGAAGTAAATTTCTCATACGTTGGAACTACAGTTTCACTATATTTTTCTAATTTATTCTGGAAATCATGAATGTTTAATTGGTATTTTCCATCTTCAATAATTTCATGTGTTCCAGTCAAATTTTCTAAAGTTTCTTCTGTAATTACTTTATGTACATTTTTCTTCACATCTGATTGTAAAATGATTAATAAAGCTGCTTCTTCTACATTTTTGATATAAGAACTTTTCGAATTTTGCATAAACGCTTTTAACCAAGTTTGAATTGTCTGAAAACGAATGCTCATATCTTCGATTTCTTCCATCGATTTTTCAAAAGCATTTTTCATCTTTTTCCCTCGTAATTCAATATCAAAAGAATGTACTAAATCCGCTGCATTTGCATCAATCACAAAGTTTTCAGTAAAAGCTAATTCATCAAAAAGATAATCACAAGCTTGTTCTACAGAAGTATTCCAAGTGATATTTTCAGACTCAAAACAAATTTCCAAGCGATTTTTCATTTGTTTTTTTATCGCTTCAAATTCTTTTGTATTTGGAAAAACTTTCAATAAAATTCCTGCTGCTTTTAATTGTTGTTCTAAAACTTTCTTCGCTTCATCTTTTTCCCAAATCTCCCAATAAAATCTAGCAAAAGCACGAGTTGTTGCATCATATTTCAACAATCCAACATGCGAATACATTTGAATTAAATTGTGTAAAATTAACAAAGCATCCTGATCATGAACTCCTTTCACATAACCTTCCGAATATTTGGAAGCACTAAATTTTTGTACAACTTTCAATAAATCTTTCGAATCTAAAGTCGAAATATCGTCCCAAGTTATAATCGCTTTTGTAGTATCATCAATTAATTCTTTTCTCTTTACAGCTTCTAAAATCTGATAAGCCAAATATTCCGAACGATACACATTTCTATTTTCCGAAGGCAAAATCTGATTCCAAACTGGCTGATATTCATTAAAAGTTTTATCTACAACTTCTTCAAAATAATCAGTTCCTGTCAAATGATAATACATTTTATCATTTTTGAAAACCATGGTTAAATCTAAATTCTGTGTGTTTACAGAGAATTTATAATTTCCAAACTGAATAATATTTTTCCCATCAACAAAAAGTTCTGATTTATCTTTTAGCTGACGAATTGCTTCTTCTTTTAAAGATTTCAGTTTACTTTGAATATCATCTGCTTTTACAGAATCTCCAATATTTTCAAGTTCTTCAATCGTTTTTCTGATTTTCTCCACCATCAAATCGGAAGCAATATATCCGTTGATTTCTGAAACTTCTTTAAATCGAGATAATCTACTTTTTACAGATTTTAAAATTCTTTCCGCAGTTTGTTGTAAAGTCGTTGCTCTTTTATTTCGAGCTTCCACCAAAGCAACTTTTTTCGATTCAAATGCGTTGTATAATTCCTCTCTTTTTAAAGATATTTTTTCAACAAAAGAATCGAATTCAGAAAATTTCCCTTCCAATTCTTCTAGCTGCACCATCAATTTGGTAAGATATTCCTCACATTTTTCTGGCGTATCACATAAATCGATATAGTTTACAACTCCTTGATCAACTAATTTAATTTGCGCATTAAACTCCGCTTTCCCTTCTTCTCCTAATAAACTTTTACGTTTTCTTTTTAAACTCGCTTTTATTTGGTTGAAAGAAGCATAAATCTCAGAAATATTATCAATAATTCTTGTTGTTTCTGTCGCATCTTCAATTTGCAGATTGGAAACAATTTCGATTAGCATTTCTAATTCCGCAGCATTTTCTGTGATTTTTTCTTCTAAAGCATTTGCTTCTACAACTTTCTTGATTTGCTCAATTTCTGCTGTCAATTCCGAAACTTTTTGCTGATATGGAGCTAAAGCTTCTTTTTTCAATAAAAATTGCACACAAGATTTTGAAGTTTCTTCCGTAAATTGCCCTAAAATTTCATCATAGTTTTCAACAGCTTCAATATCTACATAGCGTAATTCTTTCAAAGAAATCACTTCTCCACGAACTTTTCGAAGATTTGTCAACGACTGTACAAAATCATTGATATGATGTGGAATTTCTCTTTTAATTACTCGAATTAACTCATCTGCTTCTGCTGTAACTTTTTCATATTCGTTTTTAGTATTTTGTTGAATCTGACGAACTTTTTCATATTCTTCCACAGCCGCTGAAGCCGTTTCTTTTATGGCATGAAGCGGAACTGTAAGTTCAAAAGTTTCTTTTTTGTTTAACCAATGATAAGTATCTAAAACATCCGTACTATATTTTATAATGTCTAAATACAAATCGTTGTAAACTTCTTCCTTATCTGTCAAAGTCATCAACGAATGACATTCCGCCATTGCACGAACGATATCTTTGTTTCCAATTTTGTATAAAAATGAATCTTTATTTCCATCAATTTGGAAATCTGCTCCAATAAAAGGTGTTTGCCAAATCTGAATTGCATGGTGTTTTTTCGCTTCTTCTTCCGCTTTAAACAAACACATTTCTCCATTATCAAACAAAGAAAAACCATGACAAACAATCGGGTTTTCTACTCTTTGCTCAATTAAATTATAAGGCAAAAGCAAATAAACTCCTTTACTTTGATTGTAAAACACATACAAGAAATCTTCTCCATTTGGCGAAGTAATACATCTTTCGAAAAGCATGTGTTCCAAATCTTGCTCAAAACGTTTGTATTCTCCAGATTGTAAATAATAACCATCCGAGAAAAGTAAACCTTGACTTTCCGGAAGTAAAATACAAGCTTCTTCCATCGAATCGACACGTTTTACTTCTTGTAATTTGCTGTTATAAACAAAATAACGAAACGCTTCTTGATAAGGTTTAATTCTGAAAATCACCAAATGATCAATGATTGCATATTCCACTTCCGCATCATCTAATCTCTGTTCCTGATGTTTTACAGGTTCATTATAAATTCCTTTTCCATCCTTTGTATTGTCTTCCACTTTGATGGTCAAATCGCCACCAACTGTTTCAACAAAAACAATATCTTCTATCGAAATATGTGGATGTTCTCCCTCGCAAAAGTTCTCACGAGTCGTTTGTTTCCAACGAAATTCGTGTTGATGTGGAAAGCGAAATTCATGTTCACTTCGATTATCTACATATTGTAAAGTTTCTTCTTTTATCAGCCATTTAAACGTTTTGATATCTTCCTCACGAGTTCCAAAACGGAAAACCATATGAAGATACTGCCCAATTTTTGCAAACTTTACAAACTGTGTATCTCTGTAATATTTATATAAATTCTGAAAATCTCTATGGAAATTTTCGTCGTCTAAAATCTCTAAAGTAGCTTGATGAAATTCATGATCTCGGAAACAATAAAAACTAAAAACATCTTCTAGTTTTATTTCCGTTTTCAAGCCCATGTGAATGTTGTAACCAAAAAGAAAATGATTTCCCAAAGAAAACATATCCCAAGGCACACAATTATAATTCGTCGTTACTCTTTCTGTGGCTTGAAGTTGAAAATCAATCGCTCCAAAAACATCTTTTCTAGCAACATTTAATTGATTTAATCTTTCTCTTAAATCTACATTATCTTTACGCAATCGTTGCTTCAGAATCTCATACGTTCCTCCGTCTAATTGCATTTCTGTATTTTCTATATTTTCTTTTTGATCGTTCATTTTTTTTGGTTTTAATCTCCCCTCTTGAGAGGGGATTAAGGGGTGTGTTACTTCACCCTAAATTTTAAAATTAATTTACTCAAATAAAGATTTTTAAATTCCTCTCTCGAAAAGAATTAGAAATGTATTCTCTTCACACTCAATAATCAGTTCCCCTCTTGAGAGGGGCTAGGGGTGTGTTTTTCCAAATCAACCTCAACATCTCCACCACCCTCAAATTCCAAAATATAATTTTCAATAACTAGAATCACATTCTCCATATCATCAAAAACATCTTTATCCTGAAATCTCAATATTTTTAATCCTTGTTTTTCTAAATCCAAAGTTTTTTGTTTGTCTTTCTCAAAAACTTCATCCAGCTGATGAGAATAACCATCTAATTCTATTACTAAATTCAAATCATAACAATAAAAATCTACAATATATTTCAACAAAGGTTTTTGTCTCGAAAATTGATAACCATACAATTGCTTTCCCTTCAATTTTTGCCAAAGTAAAATCTCACTCTTCGTACTTTTATTTCGTAACTCTTTAGCAAGCTCCTTCAACTCTGAATTATATGGTATTATTTTTCTCATTGTTTATGTTTTTTTCAAGTTCCCAGTTAAATACTCTCTTCACTCCCAAAAATAAGTTCCCCTCTCGAGAGGGGCTAGGGGTGTGTTCAAATTACTTTTTCAAAATTTCATCAATTGGAATTGTTTTCTTTAAATCATCTCTTAATTGATAAAGTTCTTTTAAAAATTCACTGTCCTTAGAATAATAATTTTTATAATTTCCTTCTAATTGTTTTGCATAATTCAAAGAATCAAACTCTAAAGAATAAATTTCTTTTCTAATTGTTGAAAATTTAAGAATAATTACATTAGTACTCTTAGCAGTGTAAACTTTTGTTATTTTCTTTAGTTCAATTGTTTTTTTTATAAAGTCTTTTAAATTTTCATCTTTTAAGAATTTTAAATCTATTTCCTCTTCATTATTTATACTTTGATAATATTTTTCGATAAATTCTTCAAATAAAACGTACCATGGATCAGATTCTAAATTCCTTTTTTCAAATTCTTCTTTTAAATAAACAATTTCATCAATATTGCTATTAATATCTCTTACGAGTTTACGCTTTATATTAACTTTATCAATGATATAATTATCATATTTCCCTTTTAATTCTTTGATTGCAATTGAATAAAAATGAAATTTACTATATAATGTATTATAATGTTTTACATTAGTTTCTTTTTCATAAAAAACTTGAAAACTTTTAAAAATTTCTACTGAGTTCAACTCTAAAAAAGGATTTAACTCCATATAAATTGTAAAATAAAGTAGATTACTCTTTAATGGATGTTCTTTTTCTTTTTCATAAAATTCTTTTAGATAACCTCCAGTTTTATCAACAATATCAATTAATTTATCCAAATAATTCTGACAAAAAAGGATATTATCATATAATTTCTCTAGCTCCTCTTTTTCTTTATGTTTTAAGTTTTTTTCATGTAAATCTTTTTGTTGAATAATTGTATATATAACAAAAAGAATAGATAAAAAAGTTAGTAAAGAACCAACTAAAGCAGCATAACTTGAAATTATACTTCCTTTTTTATCAAAATCTATGTCAAACCATTTTGGATTATCAACAATATAAATTGCTTTTATCGTAAAAATAATTACTAAAAATGCAACTAAAATTGAAATGGTAATTATTATATTTTTTTTAGATAATTTTTTATTCATGGCAAATTACTTTTAAACACACCCCTAACCCCTCTCAAGAGGGGAACTTACATTCTTTACTTCTTATAGAACTTGTATAATTATTATTCAGAAACTGTAAGAAATCAATCAGACAGTTGCATTTGTCACTCCGACACTTGTTTTCAAGACTCAGACACTTTGAGGAATCACTCAGACAGTTGCATTTAGCACTCAGACACTTGTTTTTAAGACTCAGACACTTTGAAAAACTACTCCAACAGTTGCATTTATCACTCCGACATTTGTTTTTAAGACTTAGACATTTTGAAAAACTACTCAGACAGTTGAAACACACCCCTAGCCCCTCTCAAGAGAGGAACTTTTGTTCCTTACTTTTTTAAAAACTTAGAACATTTCTTTCGAAATGTCCTAAGTTGATTCAAAACCCAAACAAATATTTTAGTTCAATCCGATGCTAGCTGGAGTTTTATCTGAAACACCTAACATTTTAGAAACCGATTGTAATTGGTTTAACACAGAAAGAGAATCTTCATCTTGTGTTTGTTGCATTAATTTGTAAAGTAATGCAGAGATTGTTAAGTTTTTCAAATCTTCAGAGTTTACTCCAAACTGATCGATAAACATTTTAAAATTTTCTTTAAAACCATTTCCATTTTCACCATTGAAGAAAGTTCCTTTTACTTCTTGTAAAACCTCACTATTTCCAACAGCTTTGTCAATTGCTTTTCCAGTTGTAATTGCGCTAGTCAATTTATCAAAGAACATAGACTCCCCACCGATAATATCGATATTAGAAGACTGTAACGCTTCCGCTAATACACCAGCTTGTGAAGCAGCAACATCTTTGTTTGCATCAATTCTAGCTAACTCAATTTCTTTAGCTTGCTCTAAGCGTAAACGGAACTCCTCATGAGCAACGCTTGTAGGATCCAATGTTTTCATCGCATCTGCTTTCTTACGGATTCCTTCTGCTTCCACTTCCAGTTTCTCGTTTAAGATGCGAACATCCACCAATCCTTGTTTTTCATTAGCTTCCGCCTGAACTTGAATAACTTCCGCTTTTGCTAATCCCTTCTCTTTTTCAATTTGTGCAGCAACTTCCCCAATTTGTCTGTCCGCCTCCGCTTGAGCAGCTCCTTTAACTTCAATTCCCTTTGCTTCTGCATGAGCTGTTGCCTCAACAGCAGCAGCCTCAGCAGCAGCCTCTTTTTCACGCGCTTCCGCTTTTGCTTCCATCACCTGTGCCTCCGACATTCCGATTGCAGCAGCTTCGGCAGCAGCAGCTTCCGCTAATATTTTTGTAGCTTCCGCATCATGAATTGCAGCAGTTTCTTTACTCTTCGCATCAATTAACATACGTTCCGCATCCAATTTCGAAGCTTCTTTCGCAGCATCTGCTTCTTTGATTTTCTTCACTAATGCTGATTCTGCTTCTTGCTCTGCGTTTTTCAATGCAACTACTTTATCTCTTTCCGCTTTCGCTAGTGCTTGTGTATCTTTAATTTTTTCTTGTTCTTCTACAACCGCTTTTTCTACAGAAACTCTCTCACGAATTACATCCTGAATATTTTTCTGTTCCACTTCGATTGCTCTTTGTTTTTCAATTTGAGCTAACTCAACAATTCTTGTTTTTTCTGTTTCTTCTAAAAGTCTTGCTTGCTCTACACGCTCTGCTTCTATTGCTTCGATTTTCTCTTTGTTTTTCTCTGCAACAATTACCTCACGCATTCTGTTTTCTTCTGCAATCTGGATTTGCTCTTCTGTAGCAATCCTAGCTTTTTCTGCTTTTAAGCGTTCTTCTTCATTGATTCTATCAATTTCCGATTGCTCTCTAGCTTTGATATTTTCGATTTCACGTTTTTGACGCTCTTCTGCTTCTATTTTTTGTTTTTCTAAGTTTAAAATTGTCTCTTGTGCCTCAACATCTTGTTGTTTGATTGTTTTTTCTTTATCTCTTTCAACTAAATTAGATTGTACTTTTTGCTCTGCAGTTAATTCAATAATTTTCTTGATACCTTCTGCATCTAAAATATTACTCTCGTCTAATTCGTTAATTGGAGTTTGCTCTAAAAAGTCAATCGCACAATCTTCTAATTTGTATCCATTAAGATCTGTTCCGATAATATTTACAATAGCTTGATTGAATTCTCTACGAGAAGTATATAATTCGATAAAATCAAATTGCTTACCTACTGTCTTTAATGCTTCTGCAAATTTTGGTTCATATAATCCTCTTAACGTTTCTGGATCTGAAGCTCTATCACAACCAATAGATTTAGCAACTTCTGCAACTTTATCCACATTCACACGAACGAAAAAAGTTACTTTAATATCTGCTCTCATATTGTCTTTACAAATCAGACCTTCTGAACCAGTTCTTGAAATATTAATTGTTTTCACACGAATATCCATTTTTTCTAGTCTATGAATCACGGGTACCGAAATCAAACCTGAAGAAGATACTTTTGGTTTCTTATCTACACCTCCAAAACCTCCAGTTCGAACTAAAACTTCTCCCTGAGCTGCTTTGTTATACATTTTGATGATAATGACTAAAAAAACAATAATTGCAAAGGCTCCTAAACCAAGGCTTATATAGCCTGCAAAAGCTCCTGCTCCTAATTCTTGTACTGTTTCTTCCATAATTAAATTTTTGTTTTTAGATTAATTTATAATTTACTTTTTGTTTGTTCTTTGCTTAAAATTTGAATGTACTTTTCCTATCCAGCTTTTGCTTTCCCTCCATTTTCAGAAGGGAAAAACTGGTTAATTCAAATATGTATAAAATGTTGTTTCTAAATTTTTGCTACTAAGTAGTAGTCGTTCTCTTCGAAGTGTTCTACTATTACAACTTCGTCTCCTCTATAAATCTTTCTCCCTTCAATAGACTTAATGTTCAATCGAATCTTATCTCCTTGAAAATCTAAATCTGCTTGGCTCAATTTTTCATTTTCAGTATCATAAAGCACCGTACACATTTTACCAACAAAATTAGTATCGATAGTTCCGTCTAATCCATCCCAAACTTTTACGAAAGGAATACAAGCATATTTTGCAAACAGCAAGGATACGAATGTAATAGGAATTAAAAGTAAAAACCCTATTAAGAAAGAGTTATTTCCAATCAAATGGTTTATATAAATTGAAAGTCCCCACATTGGAATTGCTACGAAAAACAGGTAAATCATGATTGGCAATTTCCCGATATTGAAAAAAGTCAAAACCCCCGAAAGTCCTCCTCCAGTAGAAATATCTGCATCTGTATCTATGTCGGCATCTACGTCCATATCAACGTCTACATCTGTATCTATATCAAAATCAAGGGAATCAAATTCAATTAAACCAACAATTGCTATTAATCCATACAAGATTAAAAATATTAGCAAAGCTGTTGGGATGATGTTTGCTCCTGTTGTTGCAATTTTTAATAACTCTAACATTTTCGATTAATTTAAGTTTTAAGTTTACGTTTTATAGATTATAATATTTTCATTAAAACTTTATTTTAATTAATTATTAATTACTGTTTCAATGTTTTTGATAAAAATATGTCAAATTTTTATAATTTTCAAGAACAAGTATTATTATTATGAAAATCTAAAAAACTGCTAATAAAAATTTCAATAATATTATTTTAACACTATTAAAATTAGCATCAAATTAAAATAACTATAAAATTTAGCTCTTTTTTTAGCTAAAAAAATTAGTTTTAAACAAGTGAAAAGTAACAATAAAAGCTTTAAATCGTCATATCTGGTTAGATTCGCTAAAAAAAATAGCAATTTTTAGATTTTAGGTTAAAAATTTAGACATAAAAAAACAGCTCAAAAAGAGCTGTCATTTTATTAATTTAATTTTATAAAGAATCTTATTTTTCTTTACAAGAACCTCCTCCAAGTTCTATATTCTTTTTATGATCTTCATAAGAAATCGTCTGACCTAATACTTTAATGTTTCCATCTGCATCAGGACAAAGTGTATTTTTTATTCCATTTAACTCACATTCATAACAAGGTGTAGAATCATCACCATCATCTTCTGAACAAGAAATAAAACTAGCTGTAGAAATTGCCATCATAGCAACAAACAATTTAATGTTTTTCATAAGAAATTTGATTATTTTTTAGTTTTGCCAAATATATAAAATAAAAAAACAGCTCAATTGAGCTGTTTTAAACAATAATTTTATTTTAAACTAATTATTTCTTTGTACACTCAGCACCAACTAATTCCTGTAAAGAAACATACTCATCTAAAGTAGTATCTTCAACAGTATTTGATATGCCTTGAGTTGTTACAGTTAAAGTTCCATCTTCATTTTCACAAATATTTTGTACTTGAGAATTTCCTAATATTTCTATTTTACACTCATAACAATTTTGAGCTGAATTTGAATCTCCATCATCATCTTTAGAACAAGATGTGAATCCTAATGTACCGATAGCTAATACTGCTACTAAAACTCTAAAGTTTTTCATAATATTTTTTATTGTTTTGGTTAAATTTCTGCCAAATATATAAATATTATGTTAATTTTAATTACAAAGATGATATTTATAACAATTATAAATAATATTATAAACTTTCAATAAACTCTTCAATAGTCTGCGCTTCCTCTACAGAAAAATCTCCAATTTTAGTTCTTCTCAATACAGTAAGATGCCCACCAGAATTTAAAGCTTTCCCAAAATCATATGCAAGAGAACGAATATAAGTTCCTTTTGAACAAACAACACGAAACTCCACATCTGGGAAATTAATCTTTGTAATTTCAAATTCTGGAATTGTAATTTTTCTAGTTTTAATCTCTACCGTTTCTCCAGCTCTTGCAATTTCATATAAACGTTTTCCATCTTTACGAAGCGCAGAAAAAATTGGTGGTTTCTGATCAATTTCACCAATAAACTGTTTCGTAGTTTCATGAATCATTTCCTCTGTGATATGTTCTGTAGGAAAAGTTTCATTCACTTCTGTTTCTAAATCATAACTAGGAGTTGTTGCTCCCAAACGAATTGTTCCAGTATATTCTTTAATTTGTCCCTGATAAGTTTCAATTTTCTTTGTGAATTTTCCAGTACAAATCACCAAAAGTCCAGTTGCTAAAGGATCTAAAGTTCCAGCATGTCCAACTTTGATTTTTTTAATATCGAATTTTTTACGAATATGCCATCTCAGTTTATTCACCACCTGAAAAGATGTCCATTCTAAAGGTTTATCAATTAATAAAACCTGACCATTTTTAAAGTCTTCCAATTCTAAGCTCATTCTATCCTTCTTATATAATTGAATAAATAATTGCAATCACACCAACAACTGCGCAATAAATTGCAAAATAACTAAGTTTACTTTTTTTCACCAAAGCAATCATCCACTGACAAGCCAAAAGACCTGAAAAAAACGCAGCAATAAATCCTGCACTCATCACTCCAATCTGATCACTTTCAATCGAAATTCCACCTCCTAAAATATCTTTTGCTACTTTTCCAAAAATCAATGGAACCACCATTAAAAATGAAAATTTTGCAGCTTTTGTTCTATCAATCCCAAGTAATACCGAGGTTGCAATTGTCGAACCCGAACGAGAAATTCCTGGTAACATCGCAACTGCTTGTGAAACTCCAACAATAAATGCGTTTGAATAACTAACATCTTTTATTGTATTTTTTGCTTTATCTGCTAACAATAAAAGTAAAGCTGTAACTAAAAGCATCGCTCCTACTAAAACAATTTTTCCGCTAAAAAAAGCTTCTAAATGTTCTTCAAAAAGTAATCCTACAACTACTGCAGGCAACATAGAAACAATAATTTTTACAGAAAATTCTGTTTGATCATTCCATTTAAACTGAAATAACCCTTTGATAATTTCCATGATTTCTTTTCTAAAAATCACGATGGTACTTAATGCTGTTGCGAAGTGTAAAACCACTGTAAAAGTCAAACTTTCTTTTGGCACAGCTTCATTTCCAAAAAGTGCTTTGGTCAATTCCAAGTGACCACTCGACGAAACAGGTAAAAATTCCGTCAAACCTTGTACAATTCCTAAAATAATTGCTTCTAAAAAATCCATTTTATTCTTTGAGGTTTAGCAATTGCTAATATTTAATTTTGTTTATTATTTTTTACAAAAAAATTCCCAACAAATCTTGAAGGGAATTTGGTATTATCTTTTAAAGAATGTCTCGAAAAACAATCTTTTAATCTTCTGTTTTCTTCTCTTTCTTTTTTGCTACAATCGCATAAACTTGAATAGCAAAACCGATAAGAACAACAGTTGGTGCCAATCGAATTCTTCTAAAATCATAAATATCTGGGCTAAATACATTCGGATCATCCGAAGAACCTCCAGACATTAGAACAAATCCGATAATAATAACTACAAGACCAATCAGCATAATTTTGTAATTATATCCATCGAATAAAAACTGTTTGTTCGAATTTTCTTTCATATTTTTATTAATAATATAGTTCGTTAATTCTAAGGTTTAAGAATCTTTGTGTTGCAAAATACGTACTAATCCAAGTAATAATAATTCCAAGCACAAGAATTCCAGAAAATAAGAAAATCAAAAACTCTAGATTTTCCAACATGCTAAATTGTGGAAATTGAATATCTCCATAATAAATTATTCCACCAAGACCTAAAATTGCAAATAAAGCTCCTACAATTCCAAGTTTGATACTAGTATAAATAAATGGTTTTCGAATAAAACTCTTCGTAGCTCCAACCATTTGCATTGTCTTAATTGTAAATCTTTTAGAATATACTGAAAGACGGATTGATCCATTGATAAGAATAATCGCTACAAATGTAAAAAACACACTAAAACCAAGAATCCAAATACTTAATCGATTGATATTTTTGGTTAGAATTGTAATCAAAGGCTTGTCGTAAGAAACTTCATAAACAAATTTCTGACGTTTGATTTCTTTCTCTATTTCTTCAATCTTTTCTGGTGTTACATAATTTGCTTTCAAATAAACATCAAAAGCATTTTTAAGTGGATTTTCTCCAATAAAGTTTACAAAATCTTCTCCTATATCATCCTGAAACTGTTTTGCTGCTTCATTTTTATCTATAAAAACAACTTTTTTAGCATAGTCAGAAGTTTTCAATTTGGATTCAAATAACTTGATTTGACTTTGAGCAGTATCATCTTTTAAGAAAACTGTCAGCGCAACATTTTCCTTCACATGATCCGTAACATCTTTCGTTTTGAAAACAACAATACCTAAAAGTCCAACAAGAAATAGTACCAAACCAATACTAACTATTACAGAAAAATAGGAAGAACGCAAGCGTCTTTTTTGGTAACGATCATGTTGTCTAGACATTTATTTTTAGGTTTTATAGGTTATTATTCTTCAATTTCTTGACAAAGCTCTACAAGAACTCCGTGTGTATCTTTCGGGTGTAAAAATACAACTAATTTGTTATCTGCTCCTTTTTTTGGCTTCTCATTTAAAACTTTAAAACCATCTTCTTTCAGACGCTCCATTTCCGAGTAAATATTATCTACTGCAAAAGCAATATGATGAATTCCTTCTCCTCTTTTTGCAATAAATTTTGCTATTGGGCTATCTTCTTTTGTTGCCTCTAAAAGTTCTATTTTATTCGGACCACTTTCAAAAAAAGAAGTTCGTACACCTTCGCTTTCTACTTCCTCGATTTTATATGCTTCTTTTCCAAAAAGGGCTGCATACACTTGGTTTGATTTTTCTAAATCTTTTACAGCAATACCAATGTGTTCAATTTTTTTCATTAATAATGTTTTAGTTTGGTTATAATTATCACAAAACTTAAACGGAATAATTGAATTAGAATTTTAAAAGTAAGAATCTTTTAAAATATCTTTAACAAAACCCCGTTCTGATGTAAAATATTTTGTAATAATACTTAATAGTTGGTCTTAAAGTTTCAAAAATATCAAATAAAACGTATTTTTGCAAAATGGAAACAACGAGACAGAAGAAAATTGCAGGAGTTCTTCAAAAGGATTTAGTAGATATTTTGCAATCTGCTGCAAAAGAAGGAATGAAGGGTGTGATTATCTCTGTTACAAGAGTAAATGTAACAACAGATTTATCGCAAGCTAAAGTGTATTTAAGCGTTTTCCCATCGGAGAAGAGAGATGAGTTGATTGAGGCAATCAAAACAAATACACATTTAGTACGTCATGAATTAGCTCTACGTACAAAAAATCAATTGAGAAGAATGCCAAATTTAGAGTTCATCGGAGATGATTCTCTAGATTATATTGAAGGTATCGATGATGCTTTAAAAGGAAAGAAGGAAAATCCTATTAAAAATCCTGATATTTTACCAAGAAGACAAAAAAGATAAATTGAATTTTTCTTTATACATAGCCAAAAGATATTTATTTTCTAAAAACAGCAATAATGCGATAAACATCATCACATTTATTGCTGTTTTTGCGGTTATGGTTGGTACACTTTCTTTGTTTGTCGTACTTTCTGTTTTTTCTGGTTTAAAAGATTTGGGTGAAGAAAGCTTAAATGCGATTACGCCTTCTCTGGAAATTTCACCGAAAAAAGGAAAATCTTTCTTCTTTAATGATACTATTCAAAACATTATTGAAGAAAATAAAGACATTGCTTACTACTCAAAAGTTATTGAAGAAAAGTCTTTTTTGAAAAATGGAGAAAAAGAAATCATAGCAAACTTTAAAGCTGTGGATACTAATTTTTCCAAACTCACTAATATTCGAAATAGTATTTATACAGGTTCTTGGTTTGACAAACGTTTTGAAAATAGCGCAGTAATTGGGATTGGAATTTCAAACGAACTTTCTATTTCTGCCTATGAATTTGGAGCAAATCTGAAAATGTTCGTTCCAAAGCCAGGAAAAGGAACTGTTACAAGTGTTAGTAAAGCATTTAATGAAATCAATACTTCTGTTACTGGAGTTTTTGCTGCAAATAATGAAGATCTAGATTTTAATTATATTTTTATTCCACTGAAATCTGGACAAGAACTTTTAGGATATAAACCAAATCAGATTTCTAGCATTGAACTTTCTGTACCAAATGCAAGTGATATTAATTCGGTTGCTAATTATTTAAAGGATAAAATCGGAAATACTTTTGAAGTAAAAACAAGAAATGAACTAAATGCAGATTATTATCGTCTGATTAATTCAGAAAGGTTTATCACTTATCTTATTTTTTGTTTGATTTTAATTATTGCACTTTTCAATGTTGTTGGAGTAATTATCATGATGATTATTGATAAAAAAGATAACCAGAAAACACTTTACAACATCGGAGCTTCTATCAAAGATATCAAACGAGTTTTCATTCTTCAAGGTTTTTTACTTTCTGTCCTTGGATTATTTATCGGACTTGGACTTGGGATTATTTTTGTACTACTACAACAACATTTTGGAATCATTATGATTACCAGCACACTTCCTTACCCAATGACACTAACACTTACAAATGTGTCCGTGGTATTTTTCACGATTCTAGCTCTAGGTTACATTGCTTCTCTTATCGCTAGTAGTCGTATTTCAAAACAATTAATTGACTAAAAAATACAATTTTCAGATTCATTTTCTCAATGTTTATGGTGTGTTATGAAATGATGTGTTCTTTATTTATTCTAATATAGTTTAATTTATAAAACATATAATTTTAGAATAATTACAATTTTCAAAAGAAAATTCTCAATGTTTATGCGACATTAAGGATTGAAGTGAAAAGCTTTTTCTTTTTCAAAATTTAGATTTTTTGAGAAACGGAGGCGACCTTAGAAGCCCACGGATTCTCTAAAAATTCTTTTTTGAAAATGAAAAACTTGAAACGGAAAGCCTGACCTTTTTCTGAGTTTTATGAAACGAAGAAAAATGGGAATGCCCTAATTATTTTTAGGTAAGAATTTAAAAACACACCCCTAGCCCATCTCAAGAAGGGAAAATAAAAATTGCCTTCGAGAACCTCAGGTAACACTTCGAGAACCTCAGGCAACACTTCAGAGAAACTTTAAAACTTATTTAAATTTCTTTTTCATATTTCGATCATACATCACGATACTTCCTGCTACAGCAACGTTAAGACTCAGTGGTGTATCAAACTTCACAAGATGATGTGACTTCTCAATTGCTTTATTAGACAAACCATGATCTTCTGCACCTAAAAGATAAACACAACGTCTTGGATGTTCAAAAGTTTCTAGAGGAACTGCTTTCTCATCTAACTCTACTCCTACAAGCATAGCTCCTTTTGGAAGATGTGCATAAAAATCTTCAAAATCTTTATAATGAAAATATGGCATTGCACCAACTGCTTTATGTGTATCACAAGCTTGTTTTGCATATCTATTTCCGATAGTAAAAATAAAACTGGCTCCCATATTTTGAGCAGAACGCCAAAGTACGCCTAAGTTTTCTGGAGTTTTTCCATTTTGCATTCCAATCCCAAAAAAACCTTGCTCTAAATTATCAATCATCTTCTTATTTTTTAGACTGCAAAATTAGTTGAATTTTATGGCAAAAAAAAAGAGGTTTATAAAAAAACCTCTTCATTTTATTACGAGTGCTTAAACACACCCCTAGCCCCTCTCAAGAGGGGAACTTATTATATTTTTAATTCTGGTTGTTGTAACCATTTAAAATCATATTTTGTATCAGGAACTACGATTCTATCCGTAATTCTCTGCATTCTTGATGGAAGACGCATTAAATAGTCTCTTGCTTTCTCTGCTTCATCAGTAAGACCATTGATATTTTGAATATCCCAGTCTTTTAGAAGCTTTTCTAAGATATCAATATAATCTTGTGCTGTATAAACTCCTGCTCTTTGTGCTACGTTAGAAAATTGATCAAATAAAGTTCCTTTCTCTGCTCCACCTTCACGAAGATTCATTGCTGGCATCACAATTTTGTGTTTCATCATGTGATGGAAAGCAAGCATCATTTCACTTGGATCGTACTGGAAAATGTGACGAATAAAATCTGTATAAGCTAAGTGGTGACGCATTTCGTCTCCGGCAATAATTCTAGACATTTTTGCTAATGCTTTATGTCCTTTTTTCTTTGCGATTTTAGCCACATTGATATGCGAAATATATGTTGCTAATTCTTGGAAACTTGTATAAACGAAGTTTTTGTATGGATCTGTTGAAGTTCCGATATCAAAACCATCGTTAATTAAGTGTTGTGTCGTGATTTCTACCTCACGCATATTCACTCTTCCTGAAAGGTATAAATACTTGTTTAAAACGTCTCCATGGCGGTTTTCTTCACCTGTCCAAGCTCTAACCCATTTTGCCCATGAATTATCATGTGGGTCTTGCTGAACTCCTTCTAAATCTAATAACCAAGATTCATAAGTTGGTAAAGCTTCCTCTGTAATGGTATCTCCAACAAGACAAACCCAGAAATCATCATCCATATCTTTTGATATTTCTCTAATTTCTTTGATTTCCTCGATGAAGTTATCCCCCTGTGGATCTGGTAAAAAATCCGTTGGCTGCCAAATCTGTTCTACAGGAATAAGATATTTGTCCACAAACTCTCCGATACTTTTCTCAAGAGTTTGCATCACTTCTAGTCTAATATTTTTTATTGACATAATTGTCTTTATTAAGGGGTGTTTATGCTGTTACAGCACTTTTCACTGTTTGTTCTACTTCTTTAAAAAGCTCCTCAAATGGCATTGAATCTGCTTTGATTGGTTTATGTGCAATTATCTCTAAATGCACTCCGATGTTTAGTGGAAAACTTCCTTTTTCTACTAATTTCCAAGAGTTGTTAATTGTCACAGGAACTACATAAGCTCCTGGTGCAAATTTCACTAACATTTTAACTCCATTCTCAGAAAATCGTTTTGGTTTTCCATTCTTACTTCTAGTACCTTCCGGAAAAATCACGCCAGAGTAATTATTTTTATGCAAATATTTTCCAAAATTTCTAATTGCTAATAATGATTGCTTTGCATCTTTACGATCAATTAGCACAGAACCTCCATGACGAAGGTTAAAAGAAACACTTGGAATCCCCTTTCCTAGTTCAATTTTTGAAACAAATTTTGGATGATATTTTCTCATAAAATATGAAATTGGAGAAATATCATACATACTTTGGTGATTTGAAACTAAAATCATTGGGGCATCATCAGGTAATTCTCCTTCTGCCTTAAACGTAATTTTAGTTCCTAATATTTTTAAACATTGTAATAAAGTATAGTTAAAAGCATCTACTGTTCTTTTGTGTCCTTTATATCCTCCTAGTTTTAATCCTAACCATTGAATGGCGTGAAAGATTACAAGTGTGGATCCGAAAGCGATATAATAGAATACACTCAGTATATACGATAAAATAGTTTTCATGTTTGAGATTAAAAATTTGATTTGGCAAAGAAACAAAAAAAATCCTAAGTACTAAGACTTAGGATTTTCTATAATTTGAAATTTTATATTTTTCTTAAGAAGCAAACCACATTTTCCATGGAATTTTAGCTAAAATCAATAATAATGCGATTCCGTAAAAAACCATGATTGTTTTAAACTTAGATTTAGCATCTTCTTTCTTCTTGTGTTTAGAAAATCCAATTGTGATTAATGCAATTGCAATTAACATTGTGATTGGGTGTTCTACTACAGCATTTCTAGCAGCAGAATTTTTCATTACAGCTCCCATTCCACCTTCTGTTAAAGCAGCGATTTTTGGAGATGTAAAAAACCATACTAAACCGATTAATAATTGAATATGGGATGCAATTAATGTAAATAGGTAAATCTTTTTGTTTTTGTCTGAATATGGTTTGTTTGAAGAAAAACCTATGATGCTATTTAATAGCGCAGCTAATACTAGAATAAGCACTGCATAAGCAACATATGAATGGATTTGTAATAACATGATATTTTATTTATAGATTCGAACAAAAATAAGCATTTAGTCTTTATCTACCGTATTCTATAAAAGAAAAAAACCTGCTCTAATTAAAGAACAGGTTTTTCGAAAAATATTTAAAAATAATTGATTCAATTATTCAACGATTTCATAGTTTCCTTCAGCATTTAAGATAACTCTAATGCTATCAGAACCATTTGTACCATCGTAGTATTTGTAAGTAACTACAAACTCTTGTCCTACTGCAACTTCAGGGAAGTTAGCTTTTAAGATTGTATCAATCTTCTCTACTCTTACAGATAAATCATACTCTCCTTTACCTTCACGGATATCGAAGTTGTTATAGAATCCATTTCCTACTAACTCATAATCAGCGTTAGTTAAAGAATAATAGATTGTTGGATCTGGAATCCATTTTCCTTCGTCTCCTTTTAAGAATAAGTACATATCTTCAACTACTGAAGTAGATTGGATCCATTTATCTCCATTAAAAGTATACTCAACTAAATAATCTTCAAAGATTCTATCTCCTTCGTCATTTTTGTATGTATAAACATAAATTGGGTTTACAACATCACCTTCATTAGCAAATGGATAAAGAGACTCTAAGTAAATTCCAATATTTCTTACAGCTGTAGCATGATCACTAAAGTTTGAGAAAGTTTGTCCCATATCATTGTACTGAGAAGAAGAGAACGTTAATCCTTGAACCCATCCGTTTAAGTAAACGAAAGTATTAGTTAAAGTACTTACACTTCCACTGTAGTAATCATAAGTTAATTCTACAAATGTTCCTCTTGTAGCTGAAGTATATTTAGATTCTAAAAATCCAGCAATTTGATCAGCATTACTAAAGTTAGGGTAAGAATATCCTAAATCTTCATAATCTTGAGCTGTTACAGTATAAGCTTCTAATTCATTTGATAAATCAAAAGAGTTAGATTTGTTAAAGTAAACATCAACAGTAGTTCCGTTAATGTACTCGTGGAAGTTCTTATCTAATACAGAAGGAACTAACTCTAAAGCTTGTTCTTTTGTGTCAAAAAAACCTTGTCCAGATACTACTTCGTTATCGATGTCCTTATAGTCATTTTCAGTTAAAGTATAAGATTCTAACTTTACTGGATTTGCATCTATCTCATCATAGATATCTTCTGTAGCATCACACCCTACGAAAAGTGCAGCAACAGCTAAAAATGCGATTGAAATATATTTTTTCATTTTTTTATAATTTCTTTAGAATTAAAACTTAATTTTTGTTCCTACAGTATATGTTCTTCCAGCTCCGTAGTATACAGCTGCTGTACTAGCATTGTGAGTTCTTCCGTCTAATGCGTCAGAAACATACTCAGTTCCAAATACGTTGTTTACGTTAGCATTTAAAGTAGCATCTAAAGATTTGATGTTAAACTTCCAACGTAATCCTAAATCAACTAATCCGTAGCTTGGTAACTTCCAAGAGTTTACTCCTTCTTCAGCTGCAGATGTTCTGTTTGATGGGTTAAAGTCAGCATATAAGTTATCGTAGTAGATATAGTCAGCTGATAATCTAACTCCGTTGATGATTTCATAGTTAACTCCTAAAGAAGCTGTAGTTTGTGCAGCATCTCCAACTTTTAAATCTTTGATGAATAAGTTTACAGGATCTCCTACTGGGTTTTGATCACCATCAAATAATTGTACATCTAAGATGTTATTTTGCCAGAACCAGTCTCCTACAGAAACCATTCCTTTAAATCCTAACTTTTCAGTTGGGTTATAAGTAAAGTCAAACTCAATTCCTTGGTGGATAGCGTTAACTCCTGTCAAGTTTCCAAAAATATCGATACCATCTTGGTTAACATCTCTCTTTACGAAAGTTCTATCTTTCCATTGCGTTCTATAAACGTTAATGTTAGATCTGAATTTCTCTAATTTAATACCATATCCTAACTCAAGACTGAAGATCTTTTGATTTACAGCATCAGCATTGATAATGTTTTGGAAATTTTGGAATACCGCATCAAAGTTTGGTGCTTTTTCAAAGTATCCAGTATTAAAGAATACATTGTGAGTCTCGTCAATGTTCCAGTTGATTCCTCCTTTTGCACTGAATCCTAAGAAGTTTTGGAAGTCAGTTTCTTGCTCTGGGTCAGAATCTAAGTAGTTAAAGTAGTCAATTCTTTTGTAAGAAGTATTAGATCCAGCTAAAGATACGAATCCTGAAATTACATCATTATCATATTCTAATTGTCCGAATAATCCTTCCCATAATACAACACCATCATTGTTATAAGCAATCTTATCTCCAACTTTAGCTCTATTCATTGGGTTGTTATCATTTGAATTATCAACGTAGTATTTTCCACCTAATAAATCTTCAACCTCTCTAAAGTGCATTCCTCTATAGTATCTTAAATCAACTCCTCCTGATAAAGTCCACTTTTCACCAATTGTAGTGTTTAAATTAGATAAAATTCCGTACCAGTTATGGTTGTTTTTAGAAGCTCTTCTAATTACGTTTGATCCAGCATCTCCTTGAGCTATGTTGTTTTGAACAACTTTATCAAAATCAATTGCTTGATAAGGTCCAAATCTGTATGCAGAACTAGTGTAGTTATAAATGTCATCTTGAATAGCTCTTCCAGCTCCACTAGATAATAATCCAGTTCCTCCACCTTTTCCGATAGAACCGTATAATACAGTTGATAACATCATGTTATCATTGATATTCCAGTAGTGGTTTAAAGAAGCTTGAGGCTTGTGGTAGAAGTTTCTTCTAGCAGAATACTCTTGTCCATTCTTGTATCCGAAGTCTGGGTTGAAACGAATTCCTCTATCTGCTTCTTTATAATCAGCGATTGAAGCTCTTGTAGTTCTTTGGTCGTGCTCTTGTGGTGCTCCAAAAATCGTGAAAGATAATTTGTGAGCATCATTAATTTTCTTAGAAATGTTTGCGAAGTAAGAATATCCTTCGAAAGAAGTTCCATCTACAAATCCATTTCCTGTAGTTCTTGAAGCTGAAACAGTTGCAGCTAATCCATTATCCATTAATCCTGTAGATAATGTAAATCCATATTTTTGGTATCCGTCGTTACCTGTAGAAGCCATTACTTTACCTCCTTTTTCAACGTCAGTTGTTTTAGAGATAATGTTGATTGTTCCTCCAATAGAAGGTACAGCAACTCTAGCAGCTCCTAATCCTCTTTGAACCTGCATTGAGCTAGTTACATCAGATAATCCAGCCCAGTTTGACCAGTATACTCTTCCGTTCTCCATATCATTAACAGGAATACCGTTAATTAATACAGCAATGTTCTCAGAGTTAAATCCACGTAAGTTAATTCTTGAATCTCCGTATCCACCCCCTTGTTTAGTAGCGTATACACCTGGAGTTGTTTTCAAGATCTCTGGATACTCTTGGTTTCCTAATTTTTCTTGAATCTCAGCAGCTTTAATAGTAGAAACAGCTACTGGAGTTTTTCTTCCTGTTGCAACAGAAGCAACAATGTTAATTTCTTCTAATCCAACAGAATTAGATTTTAAGTTAATCGTTCCTAAATCTTTAGTTTCTCCATTAGAAACTGAATAAGAAATCGATTGCGTAGTATATCCCATGAAAGAGATTTCTACAGTTCCACTTCCAGGCTCCACATCAATAGTAAAGATTCCATCAAAATCAGTTGATGCACCTTTAGTAGTTCCTTTCACGATTACATCTGCTCCTGGTAAAGGTCCAGTCTCATCTGTAACCACCCCTGTCAGTTTTGCTTGTGCAAAAATTGCTGATGAAGTTATCATCAACATAGCAATCAATAAATTTTTAAAATTTTTCATTTTTAAATAATTACGTTTTAACATGCGTTGCAAATGTGACTATTTAAAAAATATCTAATTTTAAGTTAATGTTAAGAAATGATAACATTAGGAAGGTAAATAGTTAATAATTAATAGCTAAGACATATGTTAATAAATTCATAATATTTATTGTTTAAATCACACAAATATATTTTTTATTATTATTTTAACATTTAAAATAAATTATCTCAAATTAAAAACCTTTTTTTTTCAATTAAAATTACTCTTAAAAATAACTTAACATAGATTTTCGTGGATTTTTTTAACACTTTAACATGTTAAACTTAACTAAAAAAGCTACTAGTTATTGTTCTAGTAGCTTTTCATAAATATATTTTTTGTATTTTATATAAGATTCGAAATCATCTTATTTGAATTTTCTTTTCCTAATTCTACTCCAAATTGATCAAAGCTAAATATATTCCAAATAACACCTTGTACAAATACTTTATGTTCATACATAGCTATTAACTTTCCAAGAGATTTTGGAGATAGTTGATCTATCATAATAATAGTAGAAGGTTTATTTCCTTCAAAAATCTTATAAGGTAATACTTTTGAAATTTCCTCTGATTTCTTATCAACTTTTAAATCAAGATGAACTTTATTCTTAGATTTCCCAAAACATAATGCATCAGCTTGACCATACATATTAGCCATAAATTGCTTATGTAAACTAGTATTTCCAAACATTGTATTCTTAAATCCAATAAAATCCACTGGAACTAATTTAGTACCCTGATGAATCAATTGCATATAAGCATGCTGTGAATTTGTTCCAACACTTCCCCAAACAATTGTTCCTGTTTGATAATCTATTTTATCTCCATTTCTATCTACACTTTTCCCATTACTCTCCATAGATAATTGCTGAAGATAAGGAACAAAAGATTCTAGAAACTGAGAATAAGGAATTACTAATTCAGAGTCAACATTAAAAAAGTTGTTATACCAAATTCCGATTAAACCTAAAAGAACAGGAATATTTTCTTCAAAAGGTGCTGAAGAAAAATGCGTATCCATTTCATCTGCTCCTTCTAATAACTGCTTAAAATTATCAAATCCAATACTCAAACTAATACTTAAACCAACAGCACTCCATAATGAAAATCTACCTCCAACCCAATTCCACATTGGAAAAATATTCTCTTTACAAATACCAAAAGTATCACAAGCGTTTGTATTTGTACTAACTGCAATAAAATTATGTTTTAAAGTAGCATTATTTGTTTCCTTTAAAAACCAATTTTTAAAATATTCTGCATTTAATTTTGTTTCTAAAGTCGAGAATGATTTAGATACAACAATAAATATAGTAGTTTCAGGATTTAATTTTTGTGTATAATTTTCTAAAAAATCACTATCAATATTGGAAATAAAATGTGTATTTAACTCTGTCTTATAATTAGATAAAGCTTCTACAACCATTTTCGGTCCTAAATCTGAACCTCCAATTCCAATATTTACAATATCTGTTATTTTTTTTCCTGAAAACCCCTTCCATTTTCCATTATTTACTTCTTCTGAAAAATATTTAATTCTTTCGAGTGTATTTTGAACTTCATAGAATCTTTCCCTATTTTTTTTACAAACATTTGATTCTTGACTTCTTAATATTGTATGTAATACAGCTCTTCTTTCTGTTTCATTAATTTCCTCTCCTCTGTATAATTTTTCGATAGCATCTTCTAAATGAACTTCTTTAGCAAGTGCTATAAGCTTTTGAATTGTCTCTTTAGTAATTCTATTTCTAGAAAAATCTATTTCAAAATCTTCAAAAGAAATAGTAAAATTATCTTTTCTTTTTTTATCCTCTTTAAATAAAGAATCCAAATGCTTTTTCTTAATATCAGAAAAATGCAAGCTTAAATTCTCCCAGGACTTTGTATTTGTAGGGTTAACTTTCTTTAAAGACATTTCAATTTATTTTAACTCCGCAAACTCTAAAACTTCCTTTTCGAATGTAATAGAATCTAGTTTCTCTTTAAATGGTTTTATGTAATGAAAATATGGCTTTCTCAAACTATCCTTAAGCGGATCTGCTGCAGGTAGTTTTTCTCTTAACGGATCAACCTGTTTACCATGTTTCCAGAAACGATAACAAACATGTGGACCTGAAGTATTTCCAGTCATTCCAACATATCCAATAACATCTCCTTGTTTTACAACATCTCCAACTTTTACAGCTCTACTTTTCATATGTAAATACTGTGTTGAGTAAGTAGCGTTGTGTTTCACTTTTACATAATTCCCATTTCCTCCTCTTCTTTCTGATTTTACTACAACTCCATTTGCAGTACTCATAATAGGAGTACCAATAGGTGCCGCAAAATCAGTTCCATAATGTGGTCTTATCTTATTTCCATAATAAGCAATTCTTCTGCGTAAGTTATATCTTGAAGAAATTCTACTAAACTTTAAAGGTGCTTTTAAAAACGCTCTTCTTAAGTTTGTAGCTTCTTCATCATAATATTCAGTATATCTTTTAGTAGAATCTGGCATATAATTGAAAGCATAAAAAGGTTTTCCACCATGCTCAAAATATGCAGCTTTTATTTCTCCCATTCCAGCATAAATAGTATCGTCAATAAACTTTTCTTCATAGACAATCTTGAATTTATCTCCTTTTTTAAGAGCAAAAAAGTTAATAGTCCAAGCATAAATATCTGATAATTCATTTGAAACTACATAACTTAATCCTTGATCATCTATAGCTTTAGAAAGTGAACTTTCGATTTGACCTGAAGCTGTTTTTTCAACTATTTTTATTTGTTTTTTAAAATCCGAAGCTTTAATTGTGTCTTTAAAATGGATAATCTTATGATTAATTTTATCTTGGTGATAAATAAAAACAGATGCAGTTTGTGAAGAATCTTTTGATTTCAAAATTGTGTATTCTTTCCCAGCTCTAAGTTTTCTTACATCAAAAACTTCTTTAATATTTTCTGCAATCTTATTGATTACTGGATATTCAACTCCATTTTCATCTAAAATTTGCCCAAAACTATCACCATTTTTCACAGTATCTTTTACGATAAAATAGTTATCTAAGTTATATCCAAACTTGATTAATGGTTTCTTAATTTCTTCTTTAATTTCCGGCACTACTACTTCTTTTTTCTTTTCTTTCGAACAAGAAACAATAGTAAATACAGCTACTAGAAAATATGCTATTCTTCTCAATGGAATCAATTTTAAATTCTTTTTTAAAAACACAAGACTACAAAAGTACAATTAATTATCAAATATTATGTTAAAAGGATGCGCTAAGCCTTTGAACTCTTCCAATTCAGAACGAAGAGAACCTACAGCTAAAGAAGCTTTTATACGAAGTGGTATTTTATTCTTGTCATCCGACACCCAAATCGTTACACTTTCTTCTTCTTTAAAAACTCTTCCTGCCTGAACTAAAGGCCTAAATTTAATACATTTAACTTTACCAAATTTAGTTTTTATTACTTCCCTACCTAAGAAACGTAATTTAAAGTCAAATGTTTCATAATCGAAGAATAACTTCATATGTAATTCATCTCCATCCTTCATTCCAGTAAAATCTTGATTTCTCAAATAATAAAAAGCAGAAATCATATCCTGAACATCAGATGCTTCCAACGTTTTTTCGGTATTTTTTTTATGATCAATTATTTCTGCTTTTCCTTTCTGTTGGTCAAAATAAATATCTCTACTTATAATATGTCCTCCCTCATCCACTCTTCGAACGAAATGATAAGGCAAAAGTGTATCTTTATAAAAATAGGTTTGATATTCATCTTTTACTTTGAAGAAAAATTTCACCAATCCCGTTGTCCATCCTTTCCCAACAACATGATAAGCTTCCTTTCCATTATGACTTGTTTCTTTTAATTCTAAAGTTGCAAAACCTGCATTTACCAAATTACTGTAATGCATTCTGAACTTAAACCATTCTCCAGACTTAAAAGCTTCTGGAGTTTGAGCATTTATATTTATTCCGTATAGAAATATCAGTAAGAGAAATATTTTTTTCATATATTTTTATTTTGTTTCACATTTTAACAACATTACACAAATAATGCCAAATAAAAATAAAAAAAAGCTTAACAAAAATTGCTAAGCTTTCATTAAAATACTGATAATTGTATCAAAATATTTTTTATTTCAGGATTTCATACGATTCTAAATTCGTAATTCCCCAATTTTTATGCTCTTCTTCTGTCCATAAAGTTGGGAAGAAAATTCTTCTTTGATATTTCGGATGCATGTATTTTCTCCAATCACTTCCTCCAGTCGCTTCTACATCTTCGTCTCCACTTAAAAGGTATTTTCCAGCTGCATTATAATGCGCCATCACCCATTTTACATTCACTGTATGATCATAGTGACGCATTGCATTTCTTAAATCAATATTATTTTGTGCTTCTTCTGGTAATTCTTTAAATCGAGTCCAAAGATTTTTCTTTTGATAATCTTCGATATATCTTAAAAATTCTGCTTTATATCTTTTTTCAAATAAATTCAATAATGTAGACTTTTCTCCAGTTTTAAAGTCTTTTCCTGCTGCTTGCCAATAAAGATTTTCAAAAATTTCTTCAAAAGATTTATTTTCAATGTCAAAATTCATTTTAAATCTTGCATCGATTAAGTTGATAATTTCTGTTGAAGAAAATTCGATTAAACGATATTGTGCACTTTGGAAACCACTTGCTGGAGTTAAAGTATTTCTGAATTTCATGTATTGTGCTACTTCCATTCCATCTCCCATGATTTCGAATGAATTTGCCAATACATCAAAATATCTTGAAATTCTGCTTAAATGCTCTGTGAAAAATTCTGGAGTCAAGTCTTGATTGTCAGCAATCTGATCCATTTCCCAAAGAATCATCTTAAACAAAAGTTCATTTACTTGATGATACATGATAAAAACCATTTCATCAGGAAGATTGGTTCTTTGAATTTGAAGATTTAATAAAGCATCAGTTTGGATATAATCCCAATAAGTAATCGGAGTATTATGCAACAATCCTTCTAAATGGACATTTGTATCCTGTCCCATTGCTGCAAATTTTTCGTCAAGTTTAGCTAAAAGTGTTTCTCTGTCCATATTTAAATGAAAAAACTCTTTACCCAAAAATTAATTCAGGTAAAGAGTTTATATATTTTGTTACTTTTTCAATTATAAAGTTCCTCTTTGTTCTTGCTCACGTTCGATTGATTCGAATAAAGCTTTAAAGTTTCCTTTTCCGAAAGAAGTAGCTCCTTTTCTTTGAATAATTTCGAAGAATAAAGTTGGTCTATCCATTACTGGCTTCGTGAAGATTTGTAATAAATATCCTTCATCATCACGGTCAATTAAGATTCCTAATTCTTTTAATGGCTCTAAATCTTCATCAATTTCTCCTACTCTTTCTAATACATCATCATAATAAGTAGAAGGAACATATAAGAATTCAACTCCTCTATCTCTTAAAGCTGTAACTGTTTCGATAATGTTGTTTGTTGCAACAGCAATATGCTGAACTCCTGCTCCATTATAGAAATCTAAATACTCCTCGATTTGAGATTTTTTTCTTCCTTCAGCTGGCTCATTAATTGGGAATTTGATACGTCCATTTCCGTTTGTCATTACTTTTGACATAAGAGCTGTGTACTCTGTAGAAATATCTTTATCATCGAATGATACTAATTGAGCAAATCCCATTACATTTCTGTAGAAATCTCCCCATTTGTTCATTTCATTCCAATCTACGTTTCCTACCATGTGGTCGATATAACGTAATCCACAGTCAACTGGGTTATAGTGAGATTCCCATTTTCTGAATCCTGGTAAGAAAGTTCCTTTGTAGTTTTTTCTTTCCACGAAAATATGAACAGTATCTCCATAAGTATGAATTCCTGAACGAACTACTTCTCCATGCTCATCTGTTTCTACAGTTGGCTCCATGTAAGATTTTGCTCCTCTGCTAGTAGTTTCTTCCCAAGATTTTCTTGCATCATCAACCCAAAGGGCAACCACTTTCACAGCATCTCCATGCTTATCTAAGTGCTCGTTTAATTCTCCTCCTGATTTTGTTGGCGTACTTAATACTAAACGGATTTTATCTTGAACAAGAACATAAGAAGTTTTTTCTTTGTTTCCTGTTTCTAATCCTGAATATGCTAATGATTGAAATCCAAATGCAGTTTTATAAAAATGCGCAGCTTGTTTTGCATTTCCTACAATCATTTCTACATAATCTGTTCCGTTTAATGGAAGAAAATCCTCAGCTTCTGGGAAAATTTTCTCTAATCCATAAGATACGTTCTCTATATTTTTTAAGTCTTTCATTTTAGTTTTGTTGTTTTAGTTTTAGAAAAAAATAGTCATTTTACTTGCATAAAATTACTCAGCCCATGATTTGTAATAATCATCAACTTCTAATTTTAACGCTTCTTCCGTAATCATCATTGGTGCAAAAGGATCAATCATAACAGCTAATTCTTCTGTTTCCTTTTTACCAATACTTCTTTCAATTGCTCCAGGGTGTGGTCCGTGTGGAATTCCTCCTGGATGTAAAGTGATTTGTCCTTTTTCAATATTATTTCTACTCATGAAATCACCATCTACATAGTATAATAATTCTTCCGAATCAATATTACTATGGTGGTAAGGAGCAGGAATTGCTTTTGGATGATAATCATACAATCTTGGCACGAAAGAACAAACTACGAATCCAGCAGCTTCCCATTGTTGGTGTACTGGTGGCGGTTGGTGAATTCTTCCTGTTAATGGCTCAAAATCATGAATTGAGAATCCAAATGGATAGTTAAATCCGTCCCATCCTACAACGTCAAATGGGTGGTTTCCATAAGTATATTCCCACATTACACCTTGCTTCTTGATTTTTACTTTAAACTCTCCTTTTTCATCATGAGTTTCTAGATTTTCAGGAAGTTTAAAATCTCTTTCACAATATGGTGAATGCTCTAACATTTGTCCAAAATTGTTACGGTAACGTTTAGGAGTTACAATTGGACTAAATGATTCTACATAAAGTAACCTGTTATCTTCAGTATCAAAATCGATTTGATAAATCGTACCTCTTGGAATGATTAAATAATCTCCATATTCAAAAGGAATGCTTCCATAAGATGTTCTTAATGTTCCAGAACCGATGTGAACGAATAACATTTCGTCTGCATCTGCATTTTTATAGAAATAATCTTTTGAAAATTCTTTAGGAGCAGCTAAACCGATATGTAAATCATTGTTTACAAATAATGTTTTTCTACTTTCTAAATAATCTTGCTCTTGTGGTAATGAAAAACCTTTTAAGCTTAATGCTTTCATGTTTTTCTCAATTGCAACCTTTGGAGATACATCTCCTACTTTTTTTATCTCTGTAACTACTGTTGGAGGATAAATGTGGTACAATAATGAAGAATTCCCTGCGAATCCTGCTGTACCAAAAAGCTCTTCTTGGTATAAACCTCCATCTGGCTTTTCGAAAGTGATGTGCCTCTTTGAAGGAATACTACCTAATTTGTGATATCTTGGCATTTTATAAAACTTTTTATTGGTATAATTTTAAAGTCAATTTCGAAATTATCCTAAATTTCAACCATAAATATTGGTTAAAACTCTTTCTTTTTAGACAAAATAAATTTAATGCTATTTTTCTAGAATTGGATAATTTTAAATCTTAATAATTTACATAAAAGTAGTAGCTCTTATTCAGGATTTCTCTTGATTAAGAATTTTAGTAAAATTAGTAAGTTTGCCCAAGCTTCTTTCATAGGAAACAAATATACACAATAATTTTTCTTATGAAATAACAAGCAAGTGTATGTCTTTATTTTTACACTTTTCCTGCTATATTTTTTCTTTTTTTATAACAATTATCATATTTAAAGCTAAAAATCGAATATTTTTAACATAATACAAATAAAAAAACCACCTTATATAAGGTGGTTTTCTCATGTATTCAAATTTGATTGTATATCGTAAAACTATTTATTGTAAGCCACTTTTGAAGTTTCTTTCCATTCGCTCACACTAGCTATTTTAGAATTATCATAATTCACTTCTCTTAAAACTCCTTCTTGCCAGAATAACCATTTTCCGACTTTCATTCCTTCATGATAATTTCCTAAAGTAACCTTTTCTCCCTTCTCATTATACTTAACCCAAGTTCCGTGTAATTTCTTGTCTTTGTAAAATCCTTTCTCTCTTACTTCTCCATTATCATGATAGTATGTAGCTTTTACTAAGTCTTCATTTTTCTCATATTTAGGTTCAACTGTTTGAGCAGATAATCCTAATCCTATTAAAACCGATATTGTAAAAAATACTTTTTTCATGATATTAAATTTTTAATGGTTAACGATATATTCACAAAGATAGCTATTTTTTTACACTAACCAAATATATTAGAAACAATTTCTTAACATTAAGTTTACATTAAAAGCAAAGCACTAATTACAATATGAATCAATAATACATAATTACAGACAATCATCATATAGTTTCACATATTTAAATAACATATATCACAATTTATGATACACTTCAATTTAAATATGTAATTAAATAAAATTTTAAAATAAATATTGAAAAATAGCGAAGAAGCAATGAAATACTTTAACAGAAGTGAATTGTTAAAATATTACTAAAAAAAATACCTAAACAATAAAATGAAAACATTCACTGTTTAGGTATTATGATTTGTTTATTATTAGTTGATTATGTCAAACCCTGTGTAAGGAATTAATACTTCTGGTATTTTAATTCCTTCCGGAGTTTGGTAATTCTCTAAAATCCCTGCCATAACTCTTGGTAATGCTAATGAACTTCCATTTAAAGTATGTGCCAATTGCTTTTTACCATCTTTTCCTTTAAATCTTAATTTTAATCTATTTGCTTGGAAAGATTCGAAGTTTGAAACAGAACTAATTTCTAACCATCTATCTTGCGCTGTAGAGAATAACTCAAAATCATAAGTTAAAGCAGAAGTAAATCCTGTATCTCCACCACAAAGTCTTAAAATTCTATACGGTAAGTTTAATTCTTGTAAAATTTCTTTTACATGCTCCACCATTCCGTCTAAAGCTTTATAAGAATTCTCTGGATGTTCAACTCTTACGATTTCTACTTTATCAAATTGGTGTAATCTGTTTAATCCTCTTACATGTGCTCCATAAGATCCAGCTTCTACACGGAAACATGGTGTATAACCGGTGTATGTGATTGGGAAATCTTTTTCTTTTAATAAAACATCTCTAAAAATGTTTGTTACTGGAACTTCCGCAGTTGGAATTAAGTATAAATCCTGTGCAGGAATATGATACATTTGCCCTTCTTTGTCTGGTAATTGTCCTGTTCCATATCCAGAAGCTTCATTCACCACATGAGGAACTTGTACTTCTTTATATCCAGCAGCAGTATTTTTGTCTAAGAAATAGTTGATCAAAGCTCTTTGTAATCTAGCTCCTTTTCCTTTATAAACAGGGAAACCTGCTCCTGCGATTTTATTTCCTAATTCGAAATCAATAATATCATACTTACTAGCCAATTCCCAGTGAGGTAATGCTCCTTCAAAAAGTTGTGGAATTTCTCCGTGCTCGAAAACAGTTTCGTTGTCTTCTTCATTTTTTCCAGCAGGAACTAAATCATTAGGAATGTTTGGAATCTGATATAATAAGTCTAATAAAGCATCAGCTTCTTTTTGGAAAGCTTCTTTTAAAGTTGCAGTTTTTTCTTTTAATTCTGCAGTTTTAGCTTTCATTTCTTCAGCTTTCTCACGCTCACCAGATTTGAATAAAATACCGATTTCCTTTGAGATTTTATTGGATTCAGCCAATGTATTATCTAAGTCTAACTGAATACTTCTCTTACTTTCGTCTGTACTCAATACTTTGTTGATAATTTCTTCAGCGTTCTGAAAGTTACGCTTTGCTAAACCTTTTAATACGGCTTCTTTGTTTTCTCTGATAAACGTTACTTGTAACATAATTTTTATTTTAATAAAAAAGCAAATTTAATAATAACTCTGAATAATAAAGTATTTCAACAGTTATTTTAAATCGTTTTAAGAAAATAAAAATCGTTTTGAGTTTGTTTTATCTTTTTCTAGTTGAAGTTTTAATTGCTCTATGTCTTCAAACTTTTTTTCTTCTCGTAAATAATGAAGCAATTCAATCTTTAGATTTTCTCCATAAATATTCTCCGAAAAGTCAAAAAGATGCACTTCAATCGTACGATGATTTCCAAAAACTGTAGGACGTTTTCCGATATTCATCATTCCATAATACAATTGATCTTTGTAAAAAGTTTGTACTATATAAACACCATTTTTTGGAACTAATTTATAATCTTCAGAAATCTCAATATTTGCTGTAGGATAACCTATTGTAGTTCCAATTTGCTCTCCTTTCACTACTTTCCCATGAAGCATAAAAGAATATCCTAAATAATCATTTGCTCTTTTAATATCTCCATCTTCAAGAGCTTTTCGGATTTTTGTAGATGAAACAGAAATATGATCAATGTCTTGTGCAGGAATTTCTTGAATTTCAAAATCGTATAATTCGCTATATTCTTTTAATTGTTCAAAACTACCTTCTCTATTTTTTCCAAAATGATGGTCATAACCAATAACCAACTTTGAAACATGAAGTTTATTTACTAAAATATTTCGAACAAATTCTAATGCTGTTAATCTTGAAAATTCTTTATCAAAAGGATGAATAATCAAATGATCTAAACCTAAATTTTCTAAAAGAGAAGCTTTTTCCTCAATTGTATTGATCAATTTAATGTCCATATCTTTTTGAAGAACCATCCTTGGATGAGGAAAGAAAGTCAATAATAAAGACTCTGTATTATGTTTTTTTGCATCTTGAACTAATTGCTCAATGATCTTTTTATGACCAACATGAACACCATCAAAAGTTCCGATTGTAATTACGGTTTCTTTTGTTGAAGAAAAATCGTTTAAACTTTTATGAATTAACAACGTGAAATTTTTTAAAAATTCTATGTTACAAATATATTAAGAATATAAAAGTTGTTGAAGTTTTTTTTGAAATCAGTTCAATCTTATCTAAAAAAACCAAAAACATAATTCTTATACAGATATTTAAACTCTAAAAATAAAATATTAATCCTATTTTTAATGTGAAAATTTTATGTATTTACTATTTTTTTAAACATAAAAAATCATTAATTAAATTTAAAGTATCTGATTTAGCTTTTTTTTTAATTTTTATCAAAAAAAATATTTAATAAATAATAATTAATAAAAATTAGCGATAATATAATATTTTTGATAACTATTTTAAAACAAATATGTATGAAAGTAATATACTCTAATTTTATTTTACTATTCTTTTGTTTTTTCTCTTATTTTATAAACGCCCAAACTGTTTGGGAAAGATCAGATAGAACAAAAGATACGGATGCTTTACTTTACACAAAAGTAAAACCTCATGAATATAATGTGTTCAAATTAGACACAGAAAAAATCGCTTTATTATTAAGTGATGTTCCAGAAAGATTTGAAACTGGAAAAGCTGGTGCTTTGATAAATTTCCCAAATTCTCAAGGAGAAATTACTACTTATGAAGTAAAAGAAGCAACAAACTTCGAACCAGGATTACAAGCTAAATATCCTAACATCAGAGCTTATATTGGTGTAAATATTGAAAATGCTTCTGACTATATCAGATTCAGTCTTTCTCCAGAAAAAGGATTAAGTTCGATGTCATTTACAGTTGATGCTCCAACAACATACATCGAGTCTATTGATGTAGCTGAAGGATTATACGCTATTTATGATAGAAAATCAGGTTATACTGTGGATCATAACTTCGAATGTCTTACTGAAGAAGCTGGAATCAAAGATATCGAAGAAGTTCAAAATAGACATTCTTATGATGGAAAGTTAAGAACTTATAGAGTTGCTTTAGCTTCTACTGCAGAATATACTACTTATCATGGAGGAACTAAATCTGCTGCTTTAGCTGCAATGAATGCTACAATGACAAGATTAAATGGAATCTTCGAAAAAGATTTTACAGTTCATATCAACTTAATTGCTGATAATGATGAAGTAATTTACTTAGACCCTGTTACAGATCCATTTACTTGGAATGCTTCTGATCAGACTCAGTTCAATCAACAAATTCAAAACACAATTAGTGCTACATTTACTAATTCTGAATATGATTTTGGACATTTATTCTCAACTGGAAACCCACAAGGAAATGCAGGATGTATTGGATGTATTTGTGTTCCAGGACAAAGTGCAAGTGCTTGGACAAGACACAACATTCCTGAAGGAGATGCTTTTGATACAAACTACGCTTCTCACGAGATGGGACATCAATTTGGAGCTAACCACACACACGTATCCAATGTAAATTCAAGTGGAAATGGTGAAAAACACCAATTCCAGGTAGAGCCAGGAAGTGGGTCAACTGTTATGAGTTATGCTGGAATTTCAGGTGATTTAGATGTTCAAAGTTCAGGAGATGATTATTTCAACCAAATTAACATGGCACAAGTTGCATACCATGTAAGAAATGGTTCAGGTGGTAACTGCGCTTCAATTACTGAATTTGATAACCAAGCTCCAACTGTAGATGCAGGTGATGATTACATTATCCCTATGGGAACTGCTTTTGTATTAGAAGCTACTGCTTCTGATGCTGATGGAGATCAATTAACTTATTGTTGGGAACAAAAAGATAGATACTTAAATTATTTATCTTTAAAACCAACTCCAAATGAAGATGAAAATCCATTATTTAGATCTTATAAACCAAGACATAACAACAAAAGATACTTTCCTAATTTAGTATCAATCTTCGAATCAACTAATGGAAATATTGGTTGGGAATGGGAACAAATTCCAATCGTAGCAAGAGATTTAAATTTCGCTGCTACGGTAAGAGATAACAAAATGGGAGTAGGTCAAAGTAGAACAGACGATATGAAAGTAACTATATCAACTGCTGCTGGACCATTTAAAGTAACAACTCCTTCTTTTGACGGAACTACTTGGCAACCTGGATCAACTAAAACTGTAAAATGGAATGTTGAAAATACAGATATGGCTCCAATCAATGCTGCAAGTGTAGATATTTTCTTAATTGCTAACGATGGAGAATCAATTGTTACTTTATTAGAAAACACACCTAATGATGGACAAGAATCTGTTGATATTCCAACAGAGATTGGATACTATGAAGATGCTAGAATCATGGTAAAAGCTTCTGATAATATTTTCTTTGCTATTGGAGAAAAAGATTTCATCATGAATGGTGAAGAGCAATACATTGTTTACAATAACCAAATTGGATTAGAGGAGTTTGATTTAGCTACAATTAGTGTATATCCTAACCCTGCTTCAGGAAAATTATATATTGATTCTGAAGAAAAAGGAAATGTTACAATCATCAATATTCTTGGTGCTAAAGTATTAAATCAAAAATTCTCTGCTAACAGAAACGAAATTAACATCAGCTCTCTAAAACCTGGAATCTACCTTGTTTCTTTAGAAGCTAATGGTAAGAGAAGAGTTGAAAAAATTATCATCAAATAATTATTTTTTTTAATAATCCTTGTAAAGGATTTTATGGGTAAAATAAAATAGGCTATCTAAACAGGTAGCCTATTTTTTTTATGGATTAAAAATAAATACAGTTACTTTTAAACGATCATAACAAATCAGTGAAGCAAACAATTAAAAATTAAATATTTGTATTTATAGTTTTTTATATGTATTTTTTATGAAAATTAAAATAATTTAACTTTTATAAAATAACATATGAAGTTTAACTACCCCAGCTTGATTTTAATTATTATTTCTTTATTCTCTTATTCTTTAAAAGCACAATCTGTTTGGATAAATTCTGAAAGATCTGAAAAAACAGATGATTTACTTTACGCTAAAGTACATCCTCATGCATATGAAGTATTCGAGTTAAACGCAGAAAAATTAACTCAATTACTGAACAATGTTCCTGATAGATTTGAAACAGATAAAACAGGAGCATTCATTGAATTTCCTAATTCTCAAGGAAAAATCACTTCTTATGAAGTAAAAGAAGCATCCAACTTTGAATCTGGATTACAAGAAAAATATCCAGAAATTAGAGCTTATATTGGTATAAATCCAAAAAACACTACAGACTATATTCGTTTTAGTTATTCTCCACAAAAAGGACTAAGCAGTATGTCATTTACAGTAGACTCTCCAACTACATTTATAGAGTCAATCAATATAGAAGATGAACTATATGCTGTTTATGATCGAAAATCTGGTTATACTTTAAATCAAAATTTTGAATGTTTAACTGAGAATTCTAATAATTCTGAGATTAGTGAAAATCAAATTGAAAGTAGACATTCTTATGATGGAAAACTAAGAACTTATAGAGTTGCTATAGCAGCAACGGCAGAATATACTAATTATCATGGTGGCACAAAAGCTGATGCTTTAGCTGCTATGAACGAAACAATGACCAGAGTAAATGGAATATTTGAAAAGGATTTCACAATTCATATCAACATAATAACGGATAATGAAGAAGTAATTTACCTAGACCCTGTAACAGATCCTTTTACTTGGGATGCTGATGATCAATCACAATTCAATCAACAAATTCAAAATACAATTAACTCTACATTTAATAATTCTGAATATGATTTTGGACACTTATTCTCAACAGGAAATCCACAAGGACATGCTGGTTTTATAGGGTGTATTTGTGTTCCTGGAGAAAGTGCAAGTGCTTGGACAAGACATAGTGTTCCTCAAGGTGATGCTTTTGACACTAATTATGTTGCTCATGAAATGGGACATCAGTTTGGAGCAAATCATATTCATATTACAAATGGATTTGAAGGACATAATAATCATGTTGAACCAGGAAGTGGATCGACTGTGATGAGTTACGCTGGTATTTCAGGAGATTTAGACGTTCAAGATTCAGGAGATGATTATTTTAATCAAATCAATATGCTACAAGTTGCCAATCATATTAGAAATGAAGAAGGTGCAAACTGTGCAGCAATCACTGAATTTGACAACCAAGCACCAACTGTTGATGCTGGAAATGATTATACAATTCCAATGGGAACCGCTTTTGTTCTAGATGCTGAAGGTTCAGATGCTGACGAGGATCAATTAACTTATTGTTGGGAACAAAAAGATCGATATTTAAATTACACCAATTTAAAACCTACAGCTACAGAAGACAAAAATCCTTTATTTAGATCTTATAAACCTAGATTTAACAATAAAAGATATTTTCCAAATATCAAATCAATTTTTGAATCAGATAACGAAGAACTTGGATGGGAATGGGAAGTGATTCCTGTCGTAGCTAGAGAATTAAATTTCGCTGTTACTGTTAGAGATAATTTTTCAGGATTCGGACAATCTAAAACAGATGATATGAAAATTACGGTTTCTGATGAAGCTGGCCCATTTAAAGTAACAACACCTTCATTTGAGGGAACTACTTGGCAACCTGGTTCAACAAAAACAATTAAATGGAATGTAGCAAATACAGATGCTTCTCCTATAAATACAGATAATGTAGATATTTTCTTGATAGCTTATAATTTTAACGATGAATTAAATATCATTCCTCTATTAGAAAACACCCCAAATGATGGTGAACAAGAAGTAGATATTCCAAACCAAATTGGATATTACGAAGAAGCTAGAATTATGGTAAAAGCTTCTGATAATATTTTCTTTGCAATTGGTAATAAAGATTTTGTTATGGCTGGAGATATTGGTCTTGAAGAATTTAATCTAACAAACATCAAGTTATATCCAAACCCTGCTACCGGAAGTTTATTTATCGAAGCAGAAGAAAAAGGTAATATTACAATTATTAATATTCTAGGATCTAAAGTTTTAACAAAATCTTTTGAAGCAACCAGAAATGAAATTAACATCAGTTCTTTAAAACCTGGAATATATTTAGCTTCTCTAGAAATAAATGGTAAAAGAAGAGTTGAGAAAATTATTATTGAATAAAAAATATCAACAAAAATAATTAAAACAAAAACTGCCAATATGATTTAACTTATTGGCAGTTTTTTTGAATATAAATAGAAAATTTATTTTGAATATCTTTTCCCTAAGTTTTCTAACATGTCTTTTGTCATCGATTCTAAATCGAAAGCATGTTTCCAATTCCAATCTTCTCTAGCAGCAGTATCATCGATACTTTGTGGCCAACTATTTGCAATTTCTTGACGGAAATCTGGAGCATAAGACATTTCAAACTCTGGAATATGTTTTTTAATTTCTTCTGCGATTTCTACTGGAGTAAAAGTCATAGCAGCTAAATTATAAGCCGAACGATCTTTCACTTCTTCAGCTGGAGCATTCATCAATTGAATTGTAGCGTCAATTGCATCTGGCATATACATCATAGGTAAAGCAGATTCTTCATTTAAGAAAGAAGTATATTTTCCTTCTTTTAAAGCTTCATGATAAATCTCCACAGCATAGTCTGTAGTTCCTCCACCTGGTTCCGCTTTCCAACTAATAATTCCTGGGTAACGGATACTTCTAACATCTACACCATATTTATCATGGTAATATTCACACCAACGCTCTCCTGTTTGTTTACTAATTCCGTAAACAGTTGTTGGTTCCATTACTGTTTTTTGTGGTGTATTTTGCTTTGGAGTTGTTGGTCCAAATACTGCAATAGAACTTGGCCAAAATACTTTTTTAATTTCTCCTTCTTTAGCTAAATCTAAAATATTAAACAATGTTGTCATGTTTAAATACCAAGCTTTGTCCGGATATTTTTCACCTGTAGCAGATAGCATAGCAGCCATCAAATATACTTGAGATACTTTGTGTCTTTTGATGATTTCTAAAATATCATCTTTACTTGTAGCATCTAAAATTTCAAAAGGTCCAGAACTCATTAATTCTTCAGATCCTTCACGGATATCAGAAGCAATAACTGCATCTTTTCCGTTCATTTCTCTAAGCTTTGCTGTAAGCTCAGTCCCAATTTGCCCACAGGCACCAATGATCAATATGGTTTCATTCATAGATTAAAAGGGGTGTTTTATAAAAAGTTGAGCAAATTTAAGGAAATTAAAACATACTTGTCTGATATAAATCAATTTTTAATTCGCTTTAATTCGTACTTTTGTACCTTCAATACCATAGAAATGGAAAATACTGTATTAAAACCAAAAGATTTTGCAAGTGATCAGGATGTAAAATGGTGTCCAGGATGTGGAGATTATTCTGTATTAAAGCAAGTTCAATCTGTGATGCCAGAAATCGGTGTCGAGAGAGAGAATATTGTTTTTGTTTCAGGAATTGGATGCTCCTCAAGGTTCCCATATTATATGAATACCTATGGAATGCATAGTATTCACGGTCGAGCTCCTGCTATTGTTAGTGGGCTAAAAATTGCAAATCCAGAATTAAGTGTTTGGGTGATTACTGGAGATGGAGATAGTATGTCTATCGGAGGAAATCATTTGATTCACTTGATGCGTAGAAATATGGATGTGAATTTACTTTTGTTTAATAACGAAATTTATGGATTGACAAAAGGACAATTCTCTCCAACTTCTAAACTTGGACAAAAAACAAAATCATCACCTCTTGGAGTAATCGACGCGCCTTTTAATCCTTTAGCTTTAGTAATGGGTGCAAGTGCTACATTTGTTGCCAGAACTATTGATAGAGATCCGAAACATATGCGTGAAATTCTGAAAAGAGGAAACGATCATAAAGGAACTTCTACAATTGAGATTTACCAAAACTGTAATGTTTTCAACGACGGAGCTTTTGAAGTTTTTACAGACAAAAAAGTAAAAGCTAATAATGTTTTATTCTTAGAACATGGTAAACCGTTGGTTTTTGGAGAAAATAATTCAAAAGGAATTCGTATTAATGGACTTTCTCCTGAAGTTGTTGAATTAACGGATGGAAAGTATACAGAAGAAGATTTATGGATTCATGATGAAAATGATAAAAATAAAGCTTCTCTTTTAGTTCGTTTCTTCGATGATCCTTCAGAAGAAAATGCTTTACCAAGACCATTTGGGATTTTCTATGCTGAAGATAGAATTACTTATGATGATGCTGTACAAGTTCAGGTGGAAGAAGCAAAAGAAATGAAAGGTGAAAAATCATTGGATGATTTACTTCGCGGAGATCATTTCTGGATTCATGATTAAAACAAACAAAACTTAATAAACTAAAACCTTATTCTTAAACTTAAAGAGTAAGGTTTTTTTATGCAATTTGGTTTCCTTTTTGATTATAATAAGAAAATAACAAATTGTATATTTACCCTTCATAGAAAATAAGATGAAAATAGGTCATTTATCACTTCGAATAAGAATCTTTATATCCATGATTGTCTTGGTACTTTTGGCATCTATTCTGATTGCTACTGTTACCATTTATCAATATAAAGAACAAACATCAGATTATAATGCTGCAAGGCTTCAAAGAAAGGAAAGATCCATTCAGGCAGCTATTGATATTCGTTTAGAACAAGAAGAAAAATATCCAGTAGAAACAACTTATTTACCTAATATTTTTAGGCGAAAAGTTTATGAAATTTCCCAAACTCACTCTGTAGACATTAGTATTTATGACTTAAAGGGTAGACTTCTAATTACTTCTATTCCTGCAATTGGAGAAAAGAAACAAGTTACCAAACTTAAAGAAAAAGTTCTGACAGAACTAGCAAAAAGTCCAACAGATCGTTTTGCTACACAAGAAAGCATTGGAGACGATAGTTTTCAGTCTTCTTACACTTATATTACGGATAATGATTCTTTCAAACCAATCGGTATTTTAAATGTCGAATATCTTCAGGACAACTCGCATTTAGATAAAGAACTTCGAGAGTTTTTATATCGATTATCTGTGGTTTATATTGTGATGTTAGTAACGGCAATTATCATGGCTTATTTCATATCTAGCTTTATAACACAGCCACTGAAAACCATCACCAATAAAATGAAACAAACATTCTTGGATAAAAAGAATGAAAAGATTTTTATGGAAAATACGAGTACTGAGATTCATACTTTGATTAAAGCTTATAATAGTATGATTAATCAAATTGAAGAAAGTGCCGTAAAACTTGCAAAAAGTGAGCGTGAACAAGCTTGGAGAGAAATGGCTAAACAGGTAGCGCATGAAATCAAAAATCCGTTGACGCCAATGCGTTTGACGATTCAGAGTTTTGAAAGAAAATTTGATCCAGAAAACCCAGATATTAAACATAAATTACATGAGTTTTCTAATAGTTTAATTCAACAAATTGATACTTTAAGTTCTATCGCTTCCGCATTTTCAAGTTTTGCCAAAATGCCTGAACAAAACAAAGAAAGACTTGAAATTGTTGAAACTTTAAAGCTTGCTATTGATATTTTCAATAAAAGTTATATCAAATATTCATTTCCATCACATGAAATTGTTGCTTTTATAGACCGAACTCAATTCATTAGAATCATCACGAATTTGGTTAAAAACGCAATTCAAGCAACCGTTTCAAAAGAAACTCCAAAAATCCTTATTGAGCTTATTGATGATAAAGAAAATATTATTATTAAAGTTTCAGATAATGGAATTGGAATTTCGGAGGAAGTAAAAGACAAAGTTTTTGAACCTAAATTCACTACAAAATCAAGTGGAATGGGATTAGGTTTACCAATGATAAAAAATATTATAGAGACTTATAATGGTTCTATTTCTTTTGTTTCAGAAGAAAATATGGGAACAATTTTCACAATAATTTTACCAAAAAAATAAAATCAAATTTTTAAAAAATGAATTTCGAAAACATTTTAGTAGAGAAAAAAGAATCAATTGCTACAATTATAATCAATAGACCAACAAAATTAAATGCTTTAAACAAAGCTACGATTGCTGACTTACACGAAGCTTTTAAAGGTTTAGACGAAGATAAAGCTACGAAAGTAATCATCATTACTGGAAGCGGAACTAAATCATTTGTAGCAGGAGCTGATATTTCTGAATTTGCTCATTTTGGAGTAGAAGAAGGAACAGAATTAGCAAGAAAAGGACAAGAAACATTATTTGATTTTGTTCAAAACTTAGGAACTCCAGTTATTGCTGCTGTAAACGGATTTGCTTTAGGAGGAGGATTAGAATTAGCAATGTCTGCACATTTCAGAATTGCTTCGGACAATGCTAAAATGGGATTACCAGAAACTTCTTTAGGAGTAATTCCTGGATATGGAGGAACGCAACGTTTAGCGCAATTAATCGGAAAAGGAAAAGCAATGGAATTAGTAATGACAGCTGGAATGCTTACTGCTGAAGAAGCTTTAAACTTAGGTTTAGTAAATTATGCTGTAACACAAGAAGAATTATTACCATTAGCTGAGAAAATCGCTGGAAAAATCACTAGAAACTCTTCTGTTGCGATTAGAGCTGCAATCAAATCAATCAATGCAAACTTCGAAGATGGTGTAAACGGATTTGATACAGAAATTGAAGAATTTGGTATTTGTTTCGGAACAAATGATTTCAAAGAAGGAACTACTGCATTTTTAGAAAAACGTAAACCAAACTTTGAATAGTAGAAATAAAAAAGGGATGAAAATTTTCATCCCTTTTTCTATATGATAATTATGCTTTTTTCTCAGCTTCTTTTTTAGCAGCACATTTCTTTTTGCACTCCTCTTTTTTAGCTGCACACTTTTCACAGTCTGCTTTCGTACATTCTTTGCTACACTTAGTTTCACAGTGCTTAGCTGCCATTTCTTTCTTAGCAGCACATTTCTTTTTACATTCTTCTTTTTTAGCTGCACACTTTTCACAATCTGCTTTCGTACAATCTTTGCTACATTTAGTTTCACAATGCTTAGCCATCGTTTTTTCAGAACATTTTCCTTTACAAGCTTCTTTGTTCTCACAGTTTGCACATTTTTCTTTAGAACAGTTATCACCACATTTAGCAGTACAACAAGAAGATTTAGTTTCATCAGCTTTAGTTCCATGATCATGTCCGTCATGATCTCCATGTTTCTCTGCTGGAGTCTCAGCTTTTTTAGACTCTTGCTCTACTTTAGTTTCTGTTTTAGAATCTGTTTTTAGTGCTTCATTACAAGAAACAACAGCAAATCCAAGGGCTAATGTTAAGATAAATCCTTTTAATAATTTCATCTTTTTAAGTTATTTATATGGTTAATTAATAATTACAAATAAAGTATTTTTTCATTAATATTTTAACATATTTTTAATATTTATTAACTAATTACACAACATAAAACTATGTTAAGCTAATTTTTTCTACTTCTATTTTTAAGTAACTTTAAATAAATGACTGATTAATCCGAAGTTTTATGAAGAAAACAGAAAGAATTCATGGTTTAGATTCTCTTAGAGCAATTATGATGTTTTTAGGATTAGTAATTCATGTTTCTTTAACCTATGTTCCAGAAAAACCTTCCTACTGGTTTATAAAAGATCCTATTAGTTATAATATTTTCTTCGATGCTTTAGCGAAATGGATTCATATCTTCAGGATGCCTATTTTCTTCATCATTTCTGGTTTTTTCAGTGCTTTGCTTTTTTATGAAAGAAATCCAAAAAAAATGTTTTTCAATAGAATTAACCGAATTGTTTTTCCTTTTATTGCTGGTTTATTTCTGATTATTCCTATTTATAAATTTAGTGTTTCGCTTAGCACAGCTATTTTTTCAGGAGAAGAACATAGTTTACAAATTGCCTTGAAGAATTTTAATACAGGAACTTTATTCCCTTTAGAAACTGTACATCTTTGGTTCTTATATTATCTTGCCTATATCTCTTTTATTTTTTGGTTTATTGCAAAAATCACTAAAAAATATTCTTATCGAAACAGCATTTTCCACAAGAGTTTTGATTTTATTTTAAAAAACAATTTTCTTGGTATTATACTTTTTAGTTTTATCAGTTTTTTTGCTTTAAGAAATATGGGAACAAGTACAGCAAATGCTAGTTTTTCCTTGGTTCCAAATTACAAACTTTTCACTTTTTATGTTTTATATTTCTCTTATGGCTGGTTTCTTTTTAGATCTAAAAACTTATTGAAAATTTACATTCCTTATACTTGGACAAACATTTCTATCGGAACTATTTTTTTTACTTTTAATCTATATTTCAACCTCTTTTCTAACTTTGAATTAATTTATGCTCAAATCACCTATTCAATCGCAATTTGGTTTTACAATTTTGGTTTCATGGGGTTATTTTTAAAATATTTTAATTTTAAATCATCAAAAATGAGATATATGTCCGATGCTTCTTATTGGGTATATTTAGTCCATCTTCCAATTGTGATCTACCTTCCTTCTCTGATTTTGGAATTAGAAATTTCTGCATTTTCAAAATTTGCAATCATTATGTTTTTAAGTTTTGGTATCTGTATGCTTTCTTATCATTATTTGGTAAGATCTACTTTTATAGGAAAATTTTTAAACGGAAGAACCTATCCTTACAGACCATTATTTTCTTGGAGAAAAGTAAGTGTAAAACAAAAAAGTGATCTAGATACTAAGACCTAAATCACTTTTGATAAATATATTTTTAAACAATTAATTATTTTTTCGGGAATACTTTCTTACTGAAAACAATCAAAATCCCTACTCCTACACTAATTGCGGTATCTGCTATATTAAAAATTGCATTGAAAAAAGTAAATGGTTTCCCTCCTACAATTGGAATCCAACTTGGTAAATCTCCTTTCCAAATCGGAAAATAAAGCATATCAACTACTTTACCATAAAAAAGAGGTCTATACCCCATTTCTGGAAACATTGTAGCTACTTCATGATAATTACTTTCGCTAAAAATAACTCCATAAAAAACGGAATCAATAATATTTCCTAAAGCTCCTGCAAAAATAAGAGCTACTGCAACTACTAATAAATTAGAAGCTTTTGATTTCACTGAACTATATAGCCAATACCCAATTCCTGTAATAGCAACAAGTCTGAAAAGTGTCAAGAATAATTTTCCTTTATCTCCTCCAAATTCCGTTCCCCAGGCCATTCCGTTATTTTCAATAAAATGAATTCGGAACCAATCGAACACTCTAATTTCTTGCCCTAACACAAAATGCGTTTTAATCCAAATCTTACTAATTTGATCAATTAATAAAACCAGAACTATGATAATAACTGCTTTTTTCAATGATTTAAATTTTAATTTTTACAAAAATAGAATTTTATCTTATTAATCCTATTCTAACCTATTATTAGGCAAAATAATTTTCGCCTATCTCACAAAAATACACAAAAAAAAGAGCTTTCTATAGATTTAGAAAGCTCTTCTTTTATATTTTTAAGAAGCTTAATATTGCATCTTTTTTGCCTCGATACTTAATGTAGCGTGTGGAACTAGTTTTAATCTTTCTTTTTGGATCAATTTCCCAGTTACTCTACAAATTCCGTATGTTTTATTTTCAATACGAACCAAAGCATTTTTTAGATCTCTAATGAACTTTTGCTGACGAATAGCTAATTGCACATTCGCCTCTTTTGACATTGTTTCAGATCCTTCTTCAAAAGCTTTAAACTGCGGAGAAGTATCGTCCGTTTTGTTACTAGAACCGTTTTTGAAAACAGATTCTAATAAACGTAAATCTTCTTCGGCATTTTTGATCTTGTCAAGAATAATCTCTTTAAATTCCTCTAAACTTTCATCAGAATACCTTTCTGTTGTTCCATCGTTTATCATAACCCTAAATTTTTTGAATAGCTATTTCTGTCTGAATTTCATCAAACTCCACATCCGTACCATTTCCAACTTCGCTATTGAAGTCTATAGAAACCGTTTGTGTTTCTGTTTTGATGTAATCTTCATATTCAGAAATCGCTTGTGTTAACATTTCGTTTTCCTTAATCGTTAATGTCACTTTATCAGTTACTTCTAAACCTGAGTCTTTACGTAAATTCTGAATTCTATTTACTAACTCTCTCGCTATTCCTTCATTTTTCAGAGTCTCTGTTATTGTAATATCTAAAGCAACAGTAATATTATTATGACTTGCAACTAGCCAACCTTCAATATCTTGAGAGCTAATTTCAACGTCGTCTTTTCCTAAAGTTACTAATTCTTCGTTAATTTTAATAGAAATACTTCCATTTTTTTCTATTTCAGCGATATCTTCTTGTGAAAATTTATTGATCTCTGCTGAAATTAACTTCATGTTTTTCCCAAATTTTGGTCCTAAAACTTTGAAGTTTGGTTTGATATTTTTAACTAAAATACCCGAAGCATCTTCCAATAAATCAATCTCTTTTACATTTACTTCTGAAAGAACTAAATCTTGAATTGCTAGAATATCTTCTTTATCATTTACATCCAAAATTGGAATCATGATCTTCTGAAGTGGCTGACGTACTTTTAAGTTTTCCTTCTTACGTAACGACAATACCATCGAAGATATTTTCTGAGCCTTCTGCATTTTTCTTTCTAAAGACTTATCTACCATAGAAGCATCGAACTCTGGGAACTTAGCCAAATGTACAGATTCAACGTTATCTTTTCCAGTTACACTTGTTAAGTCTTTGTAAAGTCTATCTGTAAAGAATGGTGAAACTGGTGAAGCTAATTTCGCTACTGTCACCATACATTTATATAATGTTTGGTATGCTGAAATCTTATCTGTTCCATACTCACCTTTCCAGAATCTTCTTCTACTTAAACGAACAAACCAGTTACTTAAGTTTTCTGTTACGAAATCTTGAATTGCTCTTGTAGCTCTTGTTGGCTCATATTCTTTGTAGAATTTATCCACATCTTGAATTAATGTGTGTAATTCTGAAAGAATCCAACGATCGATTTCTGGTCTTTCTGTTGTTGGGATATCATCCTCAGCATAAGTAAATCCATCTAAGTTTGCATATAAACTAAAGAATGAATAAGTGTTGTATAAAGTTCCGAAGAATTTACGACGAACCTCATCAATTCCATCTACATCAAACTTTAAGTTATCCCACGGATTCGCATTCGAAATCATATACCATCTTGTAGCATCTGGTCCATATTTATCTAAAGTTTCAAAAGCATCCACTGCATTTCCTTTACTTTTTGACATTTTTTGACCTGACTTATCTAAAACTAGTCCGTTTGAAACTACGTTTTTGTATGCTACAGAATCGAATACCATTGTTCCAATTGCATGTAAAGTATAGAACCAACCTCTTGTTTGGTCTACTCCTTCTGCGATGAAATCTGCTGGAAATGATTCTTTATTATCGATTAATTCTTTGTTTTCAAATGGATAATGCCATTGTGCATAAGGCATCGAACCAGAATCAAACCAAACATCGATTAAGTCGGCTTCTCTTTTCATAGGTTTCCCTGAAGGAGAAACTAAAATAACCGCATCTACGATATTTTTATGTAAATCAATGTTCTCATAGTTTTCGTCACTCATGTTTCCGATTTCATAATCAGCGAAAACATTCGTATCCATATAACCAGCAGCCATTGATTTTTCAATTTCTACTTTTAATTCTGCAACAGACTCAATAATAATTGCTTCTGTTCCATCTTCTGTTCTCCAGATTGGAAGAGGAATTCCCCAATAACGAGAACGAGATAAATTCCAATCGTTTGCATTCTTTAACCAGTTTCCAAAACGTCCTTCTCCAGTAGATTTTGGTTTCCAGTTGATTGTTTCGTTTAAGTCAAACATACGATCTTTCTTATCTGTAACTTTAATGAACCAAGAATCTAATGGATAATATAAAACTGGTTTATCAGTTCTCCAACAATGTGGATAACTGTGTTTATATTTTTCAACGTGGAATGCTTTATTTTCTTCTTTTAATTGAATAGCAATTTCAACATCTACAGATTTTTCAGGAACTTCATTTGCATTATAATATTCATTCTTCACATATTTCCCAGCATAAGGTCCCATGTGCTCTGTAAATTTCCCTTGTAAATCTACCAATGGAACTGGATTTTCGTGTGCATCTAAAACTAACATTGCAGGAACTCCAGCATCTTTCGCTACTTGTGCATCATCTTGTCCAAAAGTTGGAGCTGTATGTACAATTCCTGTTCCGTCTTCTGTTGTTACGAAATCTCCAGGAATTACAACAAATGCTTTATCTGCATTTTCATAAGGTTGTGCATAAGGCAATAATTGCTCATATTTCACACCTAAAACGTCTGCTCCTTTGAATTCTTTTGCAATGAAATAAGGAATTTTATTATCTCCTTTATTAAAATTAGCTAATTCAGCAACATCTTCCACTACGAAGAATTTCTTACCAAATTGTTTTCCAACTAAGTTTTTAGCTAAAATTACATTGATTTCTTTCCCTGTATATTGGTTGAATGATTTTACTAAAACATAATCAATCTTCTTTCCTACTGTCAATGCAGTATTTGAAGGAAGTGTCCAAGGAGTTGTCGTCCAAGCTAAGAAATGTACATCACCATCCACATTGGCAAAGATTTCTGGCAACGTTTCTTTTACAGCTTTAAACTGAGCTACGATTGTAGTATCTGTTACATCTTTATAACATCCTGGTTGGTTTAACTCGTGAGAACTTAAACCTGTTCCAGCTTTTGGAGAATATGGCTGAATTGTATAACCCTTATAGATTAAATCTTTCTTATACAATTGTGCTAAAAGCCACCATACTGATTCCATATATTTTGGTTTATAAGTAACATATGGATCTTCCATATCTACCCAATAACCGATTCTTTCCGTAAGATTATTCCATACATCTGTATAACGCATTACTGCTTTTCTACAAGCATCGTTATATTCTTCTACAGAAATCTTCGTTCCGATATCTTCTTTTGTAATCTTTAATTCTTTCTCAACACCAAGTTCCACAGGAAGTCCGTGTGTATCCCATCCTGCCTTACGCTTTACTTGATATCCTTTCAATGTCTTGTAGCGGCAAAATATATCCTTAATCGTACGTGCCATTACGTGGTGAATTCCTGGCAAACCGTTTGCTGAAGGTGGTCCTTCAAAAAACACAAATGGTTCGTTATCTTCACGAGACGTAATACTTTTTTCGAAAATATTATTAGTTTTCCAAAAATCCGCTACTTCCTCAGCGGCTTGTACTAAGTTTAATCCTTTATATTCTTTATACTTTGCACTCATTTTTATGCTACTATTCAATTGGTTTGCGAATTTACGGATTTTTTTTCATTCCAAATTTTCTAATGAAGAAAAACAATTTACACTTCATGATTTTTTGAATTTTAGGCGTTTTTCACCACCTAAATTTCTTTTATTATAATATCCGTAATGTTTTATTCTGAAATTGGTTTTGAAATATTTTTTTCTAAAATTTCATCATTCACTTCTTCAAATAATTCTGATAAAATAATTTGTTTTTCTTTTGGAGTCACCTTTCTAAATTCTTCTAATAAATCTTCTGTCGTTGCATATCTATTTTTATCAAAAGTAGCATCTAGAATATTCCACTCTTGGATAAAACTCTGCAAAGCTTTATTGACATTTTCCTCTCCAATTTCTTTTTGAATTATAAACATTGCCAAAGCTCCTTTTCGATAATAAATATATTCTTGATACTCCACATCTTTCAAAGCAAATTCCTCTCCTTCTTCTTTGAGCTTTCCTTTTTTATATCTTTCAAATTCATTTTCCAAAAACTGATTTACTTTTTCATCAGCATATTTTTGTTTTAAAACCATCAAGGCTGAATATTGCGCCAAAGTTTCCAAAATCATATGTTTTCCCTTTACATTCGCAGCAGCTACTTGCAATCCCCACCATTGATGTGCAATTTCATGTGCTGTAATATAAAAAGCCATATCTACATCTTTTTCAGCGTCAATATCTAAAACAAAACCTAAGGATTCTGAAAAAGGAATACTTGTAGGAAAAGATTGTGCAAAATCTGCGTAACGAGGAATTTCCATAATTCGTAGTTCTTCATACGGATATTCGCTAAAATTCTTAGAGAAATAATCCAAAGACATTTTCATCGACTCCATCATTCGATCCAAATTATAGGTATGGTTTTTATGATAATATATTTCTAAAGCGACTTCCTTCTCTTTTTCAGAAAACCAAACATCTTCTAAAGTTTCATATTCCGCAGAAACAATCGTATAAAAATTGACCATTGGTTTTTCTGATTTATACTGAAAATAATTTCGTCCATCTTTTTTCCATTGATTTTTCAATTTCCCTGGAGCAATTGCTTTCTGTTTTTCATTGGTTCCTACGATTATTTCCAAATCAATTTTATAACCATCATCTCCATTTATTGCATTTTTCAATTCTTCAACATTCTTTTGACCTGCAATTTCTTTTCTTGCTTTTAAACCAAATTCTTCTCTTTTATCATCATCTCTAAGTTCATATTTTTTATTGTAACCAAGTGAAGGCAAATCTTGATTTCTTAGAAAAATCCCGTTTTCTACAATTCTAAAATTCGAATCACTACTTTCAAATCCTTCTGTTTTGAACGTTTGTACAAAATTCATTTCCAAAGAATCATTTGGTTCTAAAGTTTCTTTTAACTCAAAAATATAATAATCGAATTCTAAATATTTTTCATCTAAATTTACTTCTTCACTAAAAGAAATATCTTCTAAAAAAATCTGAGAATCTAAAGTTTTCTGCACATGAATTGTAGAAATTGGTTTTTCACTTTTATTCTTTAAAACATATTTTCCTTTGATAAAATAATCTCTTTCTTCTGGAAATAAATCTACTTCCAAATTCACAGCAATAATTTTTGGTTGTTCTATATATTCATATTGTTTTAAGTTTTTCTCATAATTCACACGAAAATTATCTGACTCAGCTTTTGTCCAGTAAGTATTTAAAACAGAAACATTATAAAAGATAAATCCTCCAACAGAAATAAAAAGAATAAAAACAATCAGTGTAAATTTTTGAATAGGTTTTGTAAAACGATTTCGAAATTGTCGTATTCTGACTTTAAATTTCGTCTCAGTACCACGAACAATAATTAAAGCTGAAAAAATAAAAAGTAAAACACAGAAAAGTATCCAATAAATCTTTGTCCAAATAAATGGTTTCAATAAATGTCCTACGCCATTCATTTGAGAATATTTCCCAAACGAAATTCCACCAAAACTATATAAAGCATAATCAAAACCAAGCTGCGAGACGACAATTGAAACAATAATTGAACTTAAAACCAAAACATATCCAACAAACTTATTATTCACGATAGAATGAATGAAAAAAGAAACGGCAGTGAAGAAAATTAAAGTCGAAAATAAATTACCGAACAAACCGTAGAAATAAGTTTCTAATTCAAAATGGTAATATCCTTTCGATATTTGAAAAAGAATTCCTGAAATAATCAAAGCGAAAATCAGTACAACATAAATCAAAATCAAACCAAAAAACTTAGCTGAAAGTTGAAGAAAATTAGAATTTGGCAAAGCATCCGTAATCGAATGAATATTTACATTTTTTTCTTTCCAAATCAATTCTCCCGAATAAAAAACCAAAATCATAATGAAAAAATAGCTGGACATTTCTAGCAATTCCTCTACGATAAAATAACTGGCTGGATAACTATCGACATTATAAACAGTTCCTAGATTGATAGAATTGACAAAAATAATTCCGCAAGCTGCAATCAAAATTGCCCAAAAAGAAACTTCTTTTGTGATGGATAAAAAGTAGAATTTGGTGCAATAAGTAAATTGTTTCCATGTTGCATAAAAACCTTTATGAACTTTAAAAGTCTGTTTTTTTATTTTATTGAAACTTTTTTCCTTTTCAATAATCACATTCTTTTGTTTTGATTTTGGAATACTAAACTGAAACTTTTTATAACCAAAAAACAAGATCAAAGCACTAATAGAAATCCAAAATAGTTTTGACCAGAAGAGAATTCCATCAAAAGGAATCCATTTGGAACTCATTTCCACAACAGACCAATTCTCGGTCATTTTCGTCAAAGTACTTAGCGAAAAAGGATCTAAAAAAGCAGAAATTGTTTCATCAGAAATACTTTGAACAATCAAAAAAAGCACAAATACAAAAAGTCCTTGTGTGTACACCACTAGCAATTTCTTCGTCAAAGTTCCGACCACAAAAAACAAAGCTGCTCCGAAAAATAAAATCGGAAAAACAATTGTGAAAAAAGAATAAACATACAACCAAAAATCAAACGGAAGTTGATTTTCAGGTTTTCGCCAAGGAAGTAGTTCTCCAAACATATTTCCCCAAATAATTCCAGAAAAAACAAAAATCAAAACTGTAAAAGAGCCCAAAAACCTACCGAATAAATAATCCCTTTTCTTAATTGGATTTATAAACATTAATGGTGTAATGTTATACTGAAAATCTCGAAGTACAGGAATTCCCATAATCAAAGAAGCGATAAAGAGAAAAATTCCTGAAGAAGCTCCCATTGTTTTAGCAATTACAATTGGTGCATTGGTTTTGATTTTCCCCATCGAAACTCCTTCAAAAACAAAATCTACAGCAACAATAGAAAAAAAGAATAAGAAGAGAAAAAACAGATACGTTTCCCAGCGTTTTGCACGATATTTTAATTCGAACTTGAATATTTCAAACCACATATTTTATATTTTTTAAAAAGAAGAAAAAAGATTATTGTAAAATTTTTGAGAAGTAAACATCTTCCAAATCTGGAGAAATTGGTGTGAAATCAGTTCCCAAATTGGTTTCGCTCATCACATGAATCACACGATTCCCCATGAATAATTTATCCGCTATGACATTGAATTCTTTCTTGTAAATTTCAAGTTCGTTTTTGGGAATTATTTTCTGATACGTTTTTCCTTTCAAACTTTCTATCGCATTTTTCGGATTGTCTTTCAGCAAAACTTTTCCTTCATTAATGATCGCCATATTAGTACATAATTCCTTTACATCTTCTACAATATGCGTGGACAAAATGACTACTGTTTTCTCTCCCAATTCACTCAACAAATTGTAAAATCGATTTCTTTCCAAAGGATCCAAACCTGCTGTTGGTTCATCTACAATCAATAATTTTGGATTCGTCAATAAAGCTTGTGCAATTCCAAATCGTTGTTTCATTCCTCCAGAATATTCGCTCAGATTTCTTTTTCTTTTTTCATACAAATTGGTTTGATCTAAAAGAAAATCCACCCGATTTTTTCGTTCTTTTTTATCCGTTATCCCTTTCAAAACTGCAAAATGATTCAATAAAGTTTCTGCGGAAATTTTTGGATACACACCGAATTGTTGTGGTAAATAACCTACAATCTTGCGAACTGCTTCTTTTTCTTTTAAAACATCTAAATTTCCAAGCTGAACAGTTCCCGAATCTGCTTCTTGTAAAGTTGCTAAAGTTCGCATCAAAGTTGATTTCCCTGCTCCGTTTGGTCCTAGCAAACCAAACATTCCTGTTGGGATTTCTAAAGAAATATCTTGAAGCGCTTTGACTCCATTTGCATAAGTTTTGGATAAATTCTGAATAGATAAATACATTTTGTCTCTTATTATTTGAGATCAAACTTCTTTTTATTTATGTTTCTTTTCTAAAAAATGTGATGAACAGTCCTTTTTCTAACACAGAAAGTTTTTTTCATCAAAAACTTCTTTTCATCCTATTTTCAGGTACGTTTATCAACTTTTTTGTTCACAATTTTGGAATGAATTAATTTTGAGCATGCAATCATTTTTAACCAAATATCAAAAAGGAATTTTTCTTTTTTGTTTCACCTTTTTTTTAGTTTTCACAACATCTGTTTCTTTTGCTTACAGCTTAGAAATAACAGGAAATGTAGCTTTTATTTTAACTCTTGCTTTTCCTTTATCTTATTTATTATTCTTTATAATTTCTAAAAAGAAAAAATTCGCCATTTGGTCTAAAAAAGAAATCGTAATTCTAATTGCAACTTTAATTTTACTTTTCTCCATTGGAACTTTCGAAGCTTCTTCCAAACTTCCTGCTTTCTTTTATGTTTTTCTGTTTTTATTGATTTATTCCATACTTTTTGGAGGTTTGATTTTCAGAAATTTTTATTTAGAAAAAAAAGGAAAGAAAACTTTAAGCAAAAAATGGTTTCTACGAATACTTATTTGGACATTGGTTTTAGCCTTTTGGAAAATTCTACTTCTAATCGATAATTATGGAGATAGCGACGCTTTGATTATTGTTTCTTTTATTTATTTTCCTTTGGTAATTTATCTAATTCTAAATTGGATTTTCAAACAAACTAAAAATATTATCAACTTAAAAAAAGAACAACAAAAAATGGAATTATTACACTTGAAAAGTCAGGTGAATCCACATTTCTTTTTTAATACTTTGAATAATTTATACGGTTTGGTAGGAACAGATAAAGAAAAAGCGCAAAAGTTGATTTTGAAACTTTCTGATATGATGCGCTACAGTATTTATGAAGGAGAAAAAGAATATGTTGCTTTGGAAGAGGAAATTCAGTTTTTGCAAAATTATATCGAATTGCACCAAATGCGATACCGAAAAGAGATTACTATAAAGTTTGAAGAAAATATCAATTCCGATCAAAAAATTACACCTTTATTGTTTATTATTTTATTGGAAAATGCTTTTAAACATGGTGTAGAAAATTTGAGAGAAAATGCTTTTATAGAAATCAAAATTACTTCTGAAGATAATAAAGTTCAGTTTTCTATTGTTAATAATTTTGATCCAGATGAAATTCCAGAAAAAGCAGGAATTGGTTTAAAAAATCTAAAAAGAAGATTGGAATTAATGTATCCTAACAGACATCAACTGATTTTTTCAAAAAAAGAAAATATTTACGAAACCTATTTAACTTTAGAACTTTAAAAAATGAAATATTTAATCATTGACGACGAATATATCGCACACGAAATCATCAAAGGATATTGTGAGTTGTTGCCAAATATGGAATTGATGAAAAGCTGTTATGATGCTATTGAAGCAATGGAATATTTGAAACAAAATTCTGTAGATTTCATTTTTTTAGATTTAAATATGCCTAAACTTAAAGGTTTTGATTTTTTAAAAACCTTAAGTTCTCCTCCAAAAGTAATCGTCACTACTGCTTATAAAGAATTTGCAATTGAGGGTTACGAATTAAATGTTGTAGATTATTTATTGAAACCTTTTAGTTTTGAACGTTTCTTGAAAGCTATTAATAAACTTTCTTCAGAAACAAAAAACACAGAAGAAACTCCAACAGAAAATAAGGAGAAATCGAAGCAAATTTTCTTTAAATCCAGTAAAAAATATTACCAGATAGAAATCGATGATATTCTATATTTTGAAGCTGCTGGAAACTACACGAAGATTTTTTATTTAGATCAAAATATTTTAATCCGTGAAAAAATATCTGAAACGTATCATCTTATAAATTCTACAGATTTTGTTCAAGTTCACAAATCCTTTTTTGTAAACAAACATCACATTGAAAGTATTGAAGGAAATAGAATTTTCATTAAAAAACATATTGTTCCAATCGGGAAATTGTTTAAATCAAATGTACAAGAAATGATTTCTTAATCCATTTTTATTCAAAAAAAATCCCTTTCATTTTTACACAAAAGGGATTCTTATTTGTTTTATAAATCATTTTACGATTCTGCAATCATCTTTTGTTTTCCTTTACTTTTTCGAATTCGTACAGAAACAACTTTATATTCTGGACACATCGCTTCTGAACAGTGTTCATCCGAAGTAATATTATTCACCATTATTTCTGGAAAATGAAATGTTGTACTTAAAATTCCTGGTTTAACTCCTTCTGTAATCCAAGCTTTAATATCCACTTTTCCTCTTGGCGATTCCACACAAACAAAATCTCCATCAGAAATTCCATGTTCTTGCGCATCTTTCGGATTTAACCAAAGTTTATCTGTAGTGTGAACCTCAACATTTCCAGTTCTTCGAGTCATCGCTCCACAATTATAATGTTCTAAATCACGATTTGTCGTCAAAATATATGGATATTCTTTTCCATTTTGAACAATCTCATTACTTTCTTTAAAGTCATTAAATTCAAAATATCCTTTTCCTCTTTTAAATTCTTTTGTGTGTAAAATCTTCGTATCTGTTCCATCTGGAGCAACTGGCCATTGCTTTCCATTTTCACTAAGATTCTCCCAAGTAATTCCAGCAAAAAACGGAACTATTTCCGAGACTTCTTTTAAAGCTCCTTCTGCTGTATAATCTGGTTGTTCATAACCCATTTTGTTCATCATATCCACGATGATTTGTCCGTCTGGTTTGGTTCCTGCAATTGGTTCCACAACTTGATTTACTCTCTGCACACGTCTTTCTCCATTTGTAAAAGTTCCTGATTTTTCCAAGAATGAAGCTCCAGGTAAAATCACATCTGCTTGTTTTGCCGTTTCTGTCATGAATAATTCTTGAACAATCACTAAATCTGTATTATTTAATGCTTTTATTACTTTTTGTGTATTCGGATCTGTTTGCACTACATCTTCTCCAATAATCCAAATTGCTTTTAATTTTCCTTCTAAAGCTGCATCAAACATCTCTGGAATTTTATATCCAATATGACTTGGAACTGGAACTCCATAAAACTCATTATATTTTTTAGTAATTTCTGGTTTTGTAATGTCTAAATATCCTGCTCCTTGATGTGGTTGAACTCCCATATCTGCTGCTCCTTGTACATTATTTTGTCCACGCAACGGATTTACTCCAACTCCTTTTCTACCAATATTTCCAGTCATTAAAGCCAAATCTGCAATCTGCATTACTGTAAAAGTTCCTTGTGAATGCTCTGTTACTCCCAATCCATGAAAGCTCATCGCATTTGGAGCCATCGCATAAGCAATCGCTGCTTCTCGCACTTTTTCTTTAGCAACTCCTGTAATTTCTTCTAATTCTTGAAGATTAATTTGCAGTAATTCTTTCTTAAATTCTTCAAATCCTTCTGTTCTATTTTGAATAAAACTTTCATCAACCAATCCTTCTGAAACAATATAATACATCATCATATTCAACACTGCGACATTTGTTCCTGGACGAACTGGTAAATGATACGTTGCATGTCTTGCTAATTCCGTTTTTCTAGGATCAATCACAATGGAAATATTATCCTGTTTCATTGCAAATTGTTTCATTTTCGCACCAGTCACAGGATGTCCACTTGTCGGATTTGCACCAATTACCATGATACAATTTGTATCTTTCAAATCCTTAATCGAATTTGTTGCAGCTCCTGTTCCAAAAGTTCGTTGCATTCCTAAAGCAGTTGGCGAATGACAAACTCTAGCACATCCATCAATATTGTTAGTTTGAATTACAGCTCTATAGAATTTTTGCATTAAATAATTCTCTTCATTCGTACATCTTGAAGAAGAAATTCCTGCTAAACTATCTGGACCAAATTCTTCTTTATAATATTTAAATTTATCTGTAATATAATCATAAGCTTCTTCCCAACTTACTTCTTCAAATTCTCCATTTCTCTTAATCATTGGAGATCTTAAACGATCTGGATGATCATAAAATTTGAATGCATAACGACCTTTAATACAAGTATGTCCTTGGTTTACTTCTGCATCATAAGGTGCTTGAATGGATAAAACTTTTCCATTTTTTGTAGAAACATCCAAATTACATCCTACACCACAATATGTACAAACAGTTCTTGTTTTTTCTGTCGCTTGTATAGATTTTGATTGGAAAATATCTGAAATCGCACTTGTAGGACAAGCTTGCGAACAAGCTCCACAACTCACACAAGGAGAATCCATAAACGATTCATCATTTCCTTTGATAATATGCGCATCAAAACCTCTTCCTGCCATGCTTAAAACAAATTCACCTTGTACTTCATCACAAGCACGAACACAACGATAACAATTGATACATTTTGATAAATCTGAAAGCATATAAGGATGCGATAAATCTTTTTCTCTATCCAAATGATTTTCACCTTCAGGATAACGAACTTCTGTAATTCCAACACTTGCAGCAACATCTTGTAATTCGCAATTTCCATTTACTTCACAAGTCAAACAATCCATTGGATGATCTGTCAATACAAGTTCAATGATATTTTTTCTTAATTCTTGAATACTTTCCGAATTGGGATAAATAAAACTATTTGCCATTACAGGAGTATGACAAGAAGCAACAGTTTTTGTTTTTCCATCTTTCTCTAAAGCCACTTCCACACTACAAACTCTACAAGAGCCAAAAGCTTCCAGATTTGGTGCATCACAAAGTGTAGGAATTATTTTTTCACCTTCAATTCTTTTGACAAAATTCAAGATAGTTTCTCCATTTTTATATGGATAAGGAATATTATTTATATATGCTATTTGTTCCATAATTTCTTTTTTTACTAATGATTAATTGAAAAAACCTTCTAATTCATCTCCAAAATATTGAAGTGCATTTTTAGCTGGAAGTGGAATTCCTCCTCCATGTGCACAAAGCGAACCTTGCTCTAAAGTGTTCAATAAATCATTAAATAATTTCCTACTAATCTTATAATCGGACTGCACTGTTTTTTGCAGCATTTCATGTGCTCTTTTTGTTCCTAATCGGCATGGAAAACATTTCCCACAACTTTCATAAGCAGCAAAATCAAAAAGATGTTCTAAATATTGAATCATCGGAAAGCTTTCTGGAATCGAAACAATTCCTGCATGTCCTAATAAAAAACCTTCTTTTGCAAAAGACTCAAAGTCGATTGCTAAGTTTTCAAACTTTTCTTTTGGAACAATTCCTCCTAAAGGCCCTCCTATATGAAGTGCTTTAATTTCTTTTTTAAGTCCACCTCCTAAATCATTTATCACTGTCATTAAAGGTGTTCCCATTTCTACTTCATAAACTCCAGGATTGTTAAAGAAACTATCCAAACAAACCAATTTCGTTCCTGAAGATTTTTCTGTTCCTAAATTATTATAAGTTTCTCCTCCATTTTTTAAAATCGAATAAGCAGCAGCCAATGTTTCCACATTATTTACAATTGTTGGTCGATTAAAAAGTCCTTGTTGTGTTGGATATGGCGGACGAGTTCGAACTTCTGGTCTTTGTCCTTCGATAGAATTAATCAAAGCTGTTTCTTCTCCACAGATATAAGCTCCTTTTGCTTCAATAATTTTAAAATCGAAATCAAAACCACTTCCATCAATATTTTTTCCTAAAAGATTATGCTCTCTTAATTCATCAATCGCATTTTGAATAATGGTAACAGATTCTGGATATTCCGCTCGGATGTATAAAGCTCCCCAATTTGCATGAGTACAATAACCTGCAATCATCATTCCTGCTAAAACAGCATGTGGTTTTTTCTCTAATAAATATCTATCAGAATATGCTCCTGGATCTCCTTCATCTGCATTACAAATAATAAATTTTTCATTGCTTTCTTCATTTCGACAAGCTTCCCATTTGATTCCCATCGGAAAACCTGCTCCTCCTCTTCCGCGAACATTTGACTTTTTTATCTCTTCTAAAACTTCTTTAGAATCTTGTTTTAAAACATTTTTAATTACTTCATAATGTTTTTCAAAACCTTCGTAAGGAACTGTCAGAACTTCTTTTGTTGCTTTTACATTATAAGTATCTTCTTCAAAGTTTTTTCCTAAAAAAATCTCTTTAATTTCTTCGTTTGATTTTGCCGAATAATTTTTGTCTTGAAACTGAAAAGCTCCATTTTCATGACATCTTCCTAAACATGTAATATGACCAATTTCTTCAGGTTGAAGATATTTCTCTAATTCCTCTTGCACATTTTCTTGAGTTCTCGCACATACGCAGGCAGAACCATTACAGACATAGGCTTTTTTACCTTTGTTCTCTGGTTTCATAAAATCATAAAAGGAAGTAGCTCCGTAAGTATTTGCTTTTCCTATTAAAAATTCTTGTGCAAGTTCTTCTAATCTTTCACTGGATGGAGTTCCAAGTTCTTTTGAGGCTATTCCCAACTTTTCAAATAAATTATCGGTAATGCCCTTTTTCCCTGATAGTTCGCTTAGGTTTTTCGACATGTTTTTTTGGTTTTTCCCCTAAGATAACTAAAAAAAGTGCTGATTTTTAACCCAAAAACCTCTTCAAAAACTTGTAAATCATTTAAAACCAAGCAATTTAAAACCTTTCTAAAAAAGAAAAATAACTAATCCACTGTGAATAAATATTTTACATTACATTTTTCACAAAAGATTCGTTATTTTCTTCATTATTAAAACTTTACTAAAAAACATATTTTAGAATCATTCTAAAGTTTTAATTAACAGATATTTATATTTTTCAGAAAAATTATTCCACAATCAAAAACTCTGTTCTACGGTTTTGTTGATGTTCTTCTTCCGAACATTTTACGTTGTTCTTACATTTGTTTACTAATTCCATTTCTCCTTTTCCTTCAAAAGTAATTCTGTCTGCTGCAATTCCGTTTTTAATCAAATATTCAACTGTAGATTTTGCTCTATTTTGCGAAAGTTTTTGATTATAAGCATCTGAAGCTCGGCTATCTGTATGTGAAGTTGCGTGTACTTTTATATCTGGATATTGTTTTAAAATAGCTATAATTTCATCCAATTGTTCTACAGCATCCGGACGAATATTCCATTTATCTAAATCAAAATGAATTTTATCCAAAACTATTTTCTCATCAATTTGCGGCTTTTTATATTCTAATTCTGAAGCGAATGAATGTGTTTGTCCATTTTTATAAGAAGTTTCTACAGGAATTCGTTTTTCTTTAAACAAATCATTCGTTAAAACAATTTCGTATTCTTCTTCACATGGAAGCTTAAATTTATATTTCTTGTTTATCAATTTTTGACTTACAATCGTATCTTTTTTAGCATCTAAAACACTTACAATTGTTTCTCCCAAAATATTTTCTGGCAAAGAAATTTCTCCTTCTACCATTTCATAACAATCAAATTTAATCGGTCTTTTTTCTTCAAAGAAATAAATATCATCATCTCCTTTTCCAGATTTTCTGTTAGAAGAAAGATATCCTTTTCTAGTTTTTGGATGAATTACAAAAGCAAAATCATCATATTTTGTATTGATTTTTTGGTCTAAAAGTTTCGGATCTGAAATATAATCTGGATAAATTTTCACAGCATAAACATCCAAACCTCCTGTTTTTTCTTCCATTCCATTTGAAGCAAAATAAAGTACATTATCTACATCTAAAAACGGAAACATTTCTTTGCCTTTTGTATTTATTTTTTCTCCAAGATTTTCTGCTTCTCCAAAAGTTCCGTCCTCTTTTACTGAAATTTTATAAATATCTGTTTGTCCAAAACCATTTGGCATGTCGGAAACAAAATATAAAGTCTTTTCATCCGCACTCAAACTTGGATGCCCTACAGAGTAATTTGCGCTATTATATGGAAATTCTTTCTCATTAATCCATTCTCCATTTTCATCAATTTCTGCAATATAAATACTCAAATGATTCATTCCGTTTTCATCTTCTGTGTATTTATCGTTGAAATAATTATTTCTTGTAAAAAATACTTTCTTCCCATCTTTTGTAAAAGTTACATCAGCTTCGTGATACTTTGTATTTACATTTTTCGAGAATTTCTCTACAGCATCGATGTCTCCTTTTTCATTAATTTTCCCAATATATAGTTCCAAAAATGGCTGATTATTTCCTTTCCAAACTCTTTTCACCATTTGATGTTTATTATCTGGCGAAGCAAAAACAATCAAAGAATCTTGATAAAAAGTTGTCCCAAAATCGGAATACTTTGTATTGACTTTACTGTTTTTTATTTTAAATCTCGACTCGGATTTTTGGGCAACAATAATTAGGGAAGAAAAAAGAAATAATATGCTTAAAAATGGTTTCATAATCTGGAAGCTTTAAATAGAAATAATTTTGGTGAAACTAGAAAAAACGTGGTGATTTTAAATCTCCTTTGGATAAATCTAAAGAAAATTGCAAGAAAACTTCATGAGAACCATGACTGTAATCGTACAATTTGCTGATGGTATAATCATAAGAATAACCCAAAGTTAAATTTGGAGCTACCACAAAACTTACCAAACCAGAAACAGCATCTTCCCAACGATAAGCAACTCCTAATCCTAATTTTTCGGAGAATAAAAAGTTTGCTGTAACATCAAAAGTAATTGGCGAATTTTCTACAATTTTCAGAAAAGTAGCAGGTTTGAATTTGATATTTTTAGTCAAATCAAACACATAACCTCCTGTTACAAAAAAATGAACTTCCTCAGAAGCATTTTCATATTCTCCATCAGAAGTTTCGAAATAAGTAGATTTTAAAACATTTGGAACCGAAGCTCCGATATAATATTTATCAGTATAGAAAAAAGTACCAAGTCCAAAGTTTCCATGTGTTTTTTGGATATCTGTATTTAATAATCCTGGCGGAATTTGATTTAAAGCTGCTAAATCAAAATTCAACATCGTCAGTCCTCCTTTGACTCCAAAAGCCCAATTATATTTTTGATTCCAACGAATTGTATAAGAAAAATCTGCATAAAAATTTGTTTCTTTCAATGGTCCAGCTTCATCATGAATAACAGAAAAACCTGCTCCTAAAGCTTTGGAAACTGGCGCATGAATTGCTCCTGTAAAAGTTGTTGGAGCTCCATCAATTCCTACCCATTGTGTTCTTCCGAGCAACCCAATACTCAATGTTTCTTGTGAACCTGCATATGCTGGATTGATCACATTCATATTATACATATATTGTGTGTATTGCGGATCTTGTTGCGCAATCATTTGGAGTGAGAAAAACAGTAGAAGGAGTAATATTTTTTTCATATGCAGATACTATTTATTTTAGATGTTCAAGATAAGGCTTTATTTAAATTAATAAAAAAAACTACATAAACTTTACGCTTACATAGTTTTATACTTTATTCTTTTATATTTAAAATCTTCTTAGTTTTTTGAAAGATTGTCTGGATTCATATTATCCACTACAACTTCGGGTTCTTTTTGCTGCTCTGGAGCTATTTTGATCATCTGAATTAGCTCATGAACTTCTCCAAGTTTTTGTTCTAACTCAATCATTTTTGAATCTCTAGTCCCAGCATTCTCTAACTTTTCTTTTTCTAATTCATCATTTTTCGCTTCATCCATTCCTGTCATGATAACTCCAATAAATAAATTCAGCATAATCATCGTTCCTAATAAAACAAAAGAAACAAAAAACAGCACACTTAAAATAGGGTTTCCTTGAGAATTTGTACATAAAGCTTCATTTCCTCCGTATCCATAATTCGCACAACCGTACATATTGATATACATAATATCTGTCCAGTCTTCTAGCGTTACAACTCTAAACATCGATAACATCGACATTTGTAAATCTCCAAAATGAACTGGATCATTATCTTTAAAAAAGAAAACACCTGCTACTGCATAAATATAAAACAGTAGGAAAAGCAGAATCGAAACATATCCCATGGAAGGAATACTTTTCAGAAGTGCACCAACCAATATTTGAAGTTTTGGTAAAGCTTTTACTAATTTCAAAACACGAAGCAGACGTAGTAATCTTAGAATTGCCACAGAACTTCCGCCAAAAGGAAGAAAAGCTGCTGCTACAATAATAAAATCAAAAACATTCCACGGATCTTTAAAATATCGCCATGGCTTTTTTCCTTCTGCTAACATTTTTACAGCTATTTCCGCAATAAAAATGTAAAGAATTATTTGATTAAATATTTCTAAAATAACCGAATGTTTTGTGGAAAACTCAGAATAGGTTGCCATTCCTACTAAAACCCCTGCAACTAATATTGCTATAGTTACTAAATTTCCGAACCACTTTGACTCAGAAACTTTCTTACTGAACTTAATTACCATGTGTAAATTCAGTTTTAAAATTAACTACATCAACTTTCACTCTCTCTTTTAATGTCCGGATAAACCCCATATTTTTAAAATTTTATTAATGATAAATAATATAGTATTTGAAGGACATCTAAAGTATAAAAAAAGAAGTTTTGATAAATATTTTACAACATATATTACAATTTATTAATATTTATGTAATATTAAACAATTAAATAATGAATTTACACAATACGTCTTATTATAAGAAAACTACCTTTTTCTTTTCTCAAAATAAATTTCATTGATAGATTTTGCATTTTCAGCTTTTTCTACCAATTCTAAAATATCTCCAGATTGTACATTTCCTGCTTGTATAATTTTAAAATATACTCCAGGTTTATCTTCCAAGAAAAACTGTTTTACCACTTTTGCATCGTCAAAACGAATTCCTAATTTATAACAAGGCTCTCTCGGAATGGTAGCTTCTATTATTGCTTCTCCAATTTTATAAACATCACCTGTTTTGATTTCATGTTCGTCTAAATTTTCTACGGTAATATTTTCACCAAACATTCCATGTGAAAATTCTAATTCTGGATAATGTTTTTGCCAAAACTCATAATGATTAAAACCATAAACATAAAGAGCTTTTTGCTCTCCTCCATGATATTTTCTATCCACCACAGCATCGTCATCTACATGCTCTTTGTTTACAAAAATTGGTTTATCAACTGGATACTTAAAAATTCCCGTCTCGATTTCTTTACCTTTCCAGATTACTTTTTTACGCTCTCCAAGGTTTACACTTAATACTTTCATTGTTTTTTATTTTTGCGAAATGTATAAATTAATTTTTACACGAAAATCATTTCTGTGACTTTAATCATAAATTAAGATAAAAGAATACATGAAATTAGTAACTTCAAAATAGTGTGGTCTTTACGGATAGTTTTGATTCATTAAATATTTGTTAAATCGAAACCTGTTTGTAAGGAAATCAATTTTAAACGTCCAAATAATAAACAAGATTGAAATGAAGCAGTTATTGCAAGATAGTATAGAAAAAGCGATCTCTTATGAGGCTTATAAAGATTTAGTAAAAAATCTTTTAGAACAAAATAAAACAACTGGTCCAAATCAAACAGAAGATTTGGTGAATTACACAATATTAAACGATCGAAGAATGGATCGTTTGGATAAAACAATCAAAATTTCTGAAGAGACAGAAAGTTCATTAAAAGACATAAATAAAGGTCAAGTTTGGTTAGTTATCTCAGAAGCTTGGTGTGGTGATGCGGCGCAGAATTTACCAATACTTCACAAAATTAGTCAAGCTTCTGATTTTATCGATTTCAAAGTTATCCTGAGAGATGAAAATCCACAACTGATGGATGCATTCCTAACGAATGGAGCTAGAGCCATTCCAAAAATGATTCTAATCGACTCGGAAACTTTAGAAGTAATCAATACTTGGGGACCTAGACCATCAGAGGCAACTCAAATGGTTAAAGATTATAAAGAAAAACATGGTGCATTAGACGCCGAGTTCAAAAAAGACTTACAAGTTTGGTACAACAAAAATAAAGGTAAGAACCTACAGGAAGACATCTTAAAATTGATGAAACCTGTAGTGATTGAATAAAAAATTGATGGTACATAAAGTTTCGAAAGAAGTTTAGACTTCAATAATATTTTAATTTGGTTAATTTAGTTTTAAATACCTTCGAGTTTCTCAGCTCGGAGGTGTTTTTGTTTTCATAATATTTATTTAATATATTAGTTTATTAAAAAAATCATTTATGAAATTACGTCTAAATTCAAAATCCATTTTTAATGGAACACTTAGTATACTTGTTTTTTTCAGTATAGTTTATCTAACTTACATATTTAATATCAACATAACTGTATTAAATGTAGTATTACAAGCATTAATACTTCCATTTATTTTAGCAATTGGTTTATTCACTGTTTTTTGTATTATTAATTTAATCAAAAATAAAAAAGAGAATAAAACTTTAACGATTATAAGTTTTATTTTACTTATAAGTTTATCCTTTTTAATTATTAGAAGTTTTATAAATATTTAATAGAAAGAGAACCACAATTTGTAGTCCTTTTTTTTTAATTTACTTGAAACAAAGTTTATCTTTGTAACTGAAAAATAAACTTATATATGATTGTAAATTTTGACCAATTAGAAGAAACTTCAAAAGTTTATATCTATCCTTCGAAAGCAAAACTTTTTCCTGAAACAATTGAAAAAATAAAAGAAAAAGCCCAAGAATTCTTGACTGATTTTTCTGAAAACGAATGTGCTTTTGATATAAAATACAACCGTATTCTTATTATTGCAATAGATGACGAAACACCACTTACTGTTTCTGATTTGGACAAATTATCTATGTTTATTTTAGATCTTGAAAAAGAATTTGAAACTTCGCTTTTAGACAAAATGAATATTTGTTTCAAACAAGGCCAATACCTTCAAATGAAAGAAGTAAAAGAATTCAAAGAATTAATCAAAAAGAAAAGTGTTTCTAAAAAAACGATTCTTTTAGATAATTTTGTAAACTCAAAATACGAGCTAGACAATTTCTGGGAAGTTCCTGCCGAAGAAAGCTGGATTTCTCACTTTTTCAAATAAAATTTAGAACAAAATATTTTAATCATAAACTAAATCTCTTTAATCAAAGAGATTTTTTTTTGTTCATTTTGTATTATGGTTCATTTTGTATTATTATTTACAGATAATCAAATTCCCCTCTTGAGAGGGGCAAGGGGTGTGTTTTAGATAAAACAAAATACTCTCATAAAATTTTAATAGAAATAATATTCATTACTTTCCTTTTTCATTCCAATTTCTTTAACACTTTAACCTCTCCATAACCTAGAAACTGGATTCTTTAACTGTTTGATAATTATTGTAAAACAACCAATTAATTACACTTTTCTTTCTTTACAATGAAAAAAAAGATATGTTTTTATGGCTAAAGAAAGGAAGTCCAAGGAAGTAAAAAAACGTCGAAAAAGGAAAGTAGATTTAGTAATTATTTCTGATGTACATCTTGGCACCTATGGTTGTCATGCTAAAGAACTTCTTCTTTACCTAAAAAGTATCAAACCCAAAAAAGTAATTCTGAACGGTGATATTATTGATGTTTGGCAATTCAAAAAAAGATATTGGCCCAAATCTCACATGAAAGTAGTAAAACATCTTATTGGCTGGATGTCTCAAGGTGTCGAAATGTATTACGTTACAGGAAATCATGATGAAGTATTTCGAAAATTTGCAAACTTCGAAATCGGAACTTTTAAAATTGTAAACCAATTAGATTTAGACATTGACGGAAAAAAAGCTTGGATTTTCCATGGTGATGTTTTCGATGTTACAATGCAATATTCAAAATGGTTAACAAAACTTGGTGCAATTGGTTATGATTTATTAATTTTAATAAACAAGCTTGTAAATAATTGTAGTCAATTTTTCGGAAAAGGTAAAATTTCGCTTTCCAAAAAGATTAAAGACAAAGTAAAAAGCGCCGTAAAATTCATCAATGATTTTGAACAAATAGCAACGGAAATTGGTGCAGAAAAAAACTACGATTATGTGATTTGCGGACATATTCACCAACCAGAGATTAAAGAATTCAAACATGGAAACAAAAGAGTTCAATATCTCAATTCTGGTGATTGGATTGAAAATCTTACAGCTTTGGAATACCACAAAGGAAGTTGGAATATTTTTCAGTTTAAAGAAGAATATTACAGCACCGAACACGAAGAAGCAAATGATATCACAGATAAAACGTCAAAAGAAATTTTTGGGGAGTTGTTAAACGATTTTAATATTGGAAAAAAATGAAAATATTATATGCGATTCAAGGTACAGGAAATGGGCATTTGAGCAGAGCTAAAGAAGTAATTCCTGCATTAGAAAACAGAGCAGATGTTGATATTCTTGTTAGCGGAATTCAAGCGGATATAGAACTACCTTTTGAAGTAAAACACAAATACAAAGGACTGAGCTTTATTTTCGGTAAAAAGGGCGGAATTGACTTCCTAAACACTTTTAAAAAGAATAATACATTTCGTGTGATCAAAGAAATTTTGAGCTGTCCTGTACAAGATTATGATTTAGTCATCAATGATTTTGAACCAATTTCTGCTTGGGCTTGCAAAATTCGTGGTGTAAATTGTATTTCGCTTAGCCATCAGTCGGCACTTTTGTCCAAATACGTTCCGAAGCCAACACATAAAGATTGGGTGAGCAACATGATTTTGAAATATTATGCTCCAGCCATTCAGCATTTCGGGTTTCATTTTGAAAACTATGATCAAAATATTTTTCTTCCAATCATCCGAAAAGGAATTCGTCAGTTACAACCAAAATTAGGGAATTATTACACAGTTTATCTTCCAGCATATGCTGACAAAAGATTGATTAAGATTTTAAGTCAAATCAAAAATACCAATTGGCAAGTTTTCTCAAAACATTGTTCGGAAACTTACGAAGTTGAAAACCTAAAAATTCAACCAATAGAAGGAAAAGCATTCGAAAAAAGTCTTTCAAATTGTCAAGGAGTTCTGTGTGGAGCCGGATTTGAAACTCCAGCAGAAACATTGTATTTAGGAAAAAAAATACTAGTTATACCAATGAAAAACCAGTATGAGCAACACTATAACGCAGCAAGCTTGAAAAAAATTGGAGTTCCGGTAATGAAAAAATTAAAGCAAAAAAACATTCCTAAAATAGAAAAATGGATTTCCAAAAATCAAAATATCGAAGTTCATTATCCAGACTGTACACAAATGATTATCGATAATATTTTATCAAAATATATCATCACAAACGAACTTACAAATCGCGTTTTACAAAATAGTATTTAATCTTATTTGGAGCTTCTCCTTTTTTCCTCTCCCTAACGGGTCAGAAAAAGGGTCGGGCTTTCCTCTATATCTTTTTTGCTAAACCAACTTGATGAAGAAAAGCAAAAAAGGATGCCGCTTCAATCCCTAAGCCAAGGAAATTTCTAGAACATATCTTTATAAAAACAAAAAAGCTCGCTTGAATAAGCGAGCTTTTTTTGATGATATATATTTAAAAAATCTTAAGATTCTTCTTCACCTGGCTTTAATGGCACTGTCTGAGGAACGAAATCTTCTTCGTATCCTGGCTTACTATAATCATAAGCCCAACGAGTAACCTCTGGAATTTCTCCTGGCCAGTTTCCATGTACATGCTCTACTGGTGTAGTCCACTCTAATGTAGTAGATCTCCATGGGTTCATCTCAGCTCTCTTACCTCTATAAATACTAAAGAAGAAGTTTGCTAAGAATACAATCTGTACAATTCCTCCGAAGATAGCGAAACAAGTAATTACTACGTTTACGTCTGCTAAATCATCGAATAATGGGAAAGCAGTGTTTGTGTAATAACGTCTTGGTAAACCAGCTAACCCGATAAAGTGCATTGGGAAGAATACTCCGTATGCAGCAATTAAAGTACCCCAGAAGTGAACATATCCTAAAGACTTGTTCATCATTCTTCCGTACATTTTAGGGAACCAGTGGTAAACTCCAGCGAACATTCCTAAAATTGCAGATACACCCATTACTAAGTGGAAGTGAGCAATTACGAAATAAGTATCGTGAACGTTAATATCTAAGGCACTATCTCCTAAAACTAATCCAGTTAAACCTCCTGATACGAATGTAGAAACTAATCCGATAGAGAATAACATTGCTGGATTCATTTGTAGGTTACCTTTCCAAAGTGTTGTAATATAGTTAAATGCTTTTACAGCAGATGGAATCGCAATTAATAACGTTGTAAATGTAAACACAGAACCTAAGAATGGGTTCATTCCTGATACGAACATGTGGTGACCCCATACGATTGTTGATAAGAAAGCAATCGCTAAGATAGAACCGATCATCGCTCTATATCCGAAAATTGGTTTACGAGAGTTTGTTGCAATAATCTCAGATGTAATACCTAATGCTGGTAATAATACGATATATACCTCAGGGTGTCCTAAGAACCAGAATAAGTGCTCGAATAATACAGGAGATCCTCCTTCATAATGTAACACCTCTCCTTGAATGAAGATATCTGATAAATAGAAAGAAGTTCCGAAGCTTCTATCGAAGATTAATAATAATGCAGCAGATAATAATACAGGGAATGAAACCACACCAATAATAGCTGTGATAAAGAAAGCCCAAATTGTTAAAGGCAATCTTGTCATCTTCATTCCTTTTGTTCTTAAGTTTAATACAGTAACAATATAGTTAAGAGATCCGATTAATGAAGATGCAATGAAGATAGCCATAGAAACTAACCAAAGCGTCATACCCATTCCAGAACCTCCCATTGCTTGTGGTAAAGCAGATAATGGAGGATAAATAGTCCATCCTGCAGCAGCTGGTCCAGCTTCCACAAATAATGAAATTACCATAATGATACTAGATATAAAGAACATCCAGTATGATAACATGTTCATAAATCCTGAAGCCATATCACGTGCTCCAATTTGTAATGGAATTAAAAGGTTACTAAAAGTACCACTTAATCCAGCTGTAAGTACGAAGAATACCATGATTGTACCATGAATAGTAACTAATGCAAGGTACATATCAGGTGACATTACTCCCCCTTCTTGATGCTTTCCTAAGAAAGCTTCAATTAATCCAAAAGATTGTTCTGGCCATGCTATCTGTAAACGGAATAACATAGACATGAAAACCCCAATGATTCCCATAAAGATTCCTGTTACAAGGAATTGCTTAGAGATCATTTTATGATCATAACTAAATACGTATTTAGTAATAAATGTTTCTTTATGATGATCTGACATATTCTATAATTTTAGTAGTCGTAAATTATTATTTAATTAGCTCAGACATTGTTTTTTGTTGACTTACCCATTTGTTGAAATCAGCCTCTTCTTCAACAACAATTTTCATTTGCATGTTGTAGTGAGATGATCCACAAATTTTGTTACATAAAAGTAAATAGTCAAACTCATAAGGGTCTTCACCTTTTTCTTTTCTAATCTTGTTAATTCCTTCAACTTTAGTAATAGTCTCTTCATTAGCTCTCATTTCCTCAGTTGTGAACTTTGGTGTGAAAGCGAATTGAGTTACCATTCCAGGAACACAGTTCATTTGTGCTCTAAAGTGAGGCATATACGCAGAGTGAATTACATCTTGAGAACGGAATTTGAAAATTACTTTTCTTCCTTTTGGTAAATGTAACTCTCTTACATGAACATCATCAGAAGAATTCTTATCAGTCATATCAACTCCCATTGTATTAATTCCTTTGATGTTACGAACATTAGCTCTACCTAATTGTCCGTCGTTTCCTGCATAACGAGCTTCCCAGCTAAATTGCTTTGCGTATACTTCAACTACTAATGGATCTTCAACTTCAGATACATCCATTACGTTGTTCCAAGCCCATAATCCGTACATAATTAACACCGTTAATACAACTGCTGGTGTTACTGTCCAGATTAACTCTAATTTATGACTATCAGCATAGAATAATGCTTTTCTATTTCCTACTCCTCTATATTTATAAGTAAAGAAGAAAATTAAGAATTGAACTATGAATTGTACAACTAAGATTAATACCATTGTAATCATGTACAAGTTGTCATAGTGCTCTCCTTCAACAGATGCAGACTCTGGTAATAATAAAGAATTATATTGAACTAAACAGTAAATCATTCCGATATAAAAGAAAATTCCAAATATCCCGAATAAAATACCTTGTAAGTTATTATCCTTTTCAGAAGCTACTACATCTTTTAATTTAAAAATGCTAGTTAATTGCCAAATCCCAGTGGCAATAGCTATTGCAATTAATATGTAAAATAACGCTACCATATCTTTTTAGTTAGTGGTGTTTTAGTGATTAATAGTGAAACTGCTCACTTTCCTTAAGGAATGGATTTCCTTTAGCAAGTAATGGAGCTTTAGTTAATGCTGTAAATACAATGTAGATAAATAATCCTAACATTAATAATATTGCACTAATTTCAGGAATTCCAATTGACCAACTTCCACCAACAGTTCCTGGCATAATCATAATGTAGAAATCAACATAGTGTCCAGCTAAAATCACAATTCCTCCCATAACTACTAACCATGGAATACGTTTGTAATCACTGTTGATTAATAATAATACTGGGAAAATAAAGTTCATCGCAACCATTCCTAAGAAAGGAACTTTGTACTCACTGAATCTAGTTACGTAATATGTTACCTCTTCAGGAATATCAGAATACCAGATTAATAAGAATTGAGAGAACCATAAGTAAGTCCAGAATACACTAAATCCAAACATGAATTTTGCTAAATCGTGGATATGGCTATCATTTACATTCTCTAAATATCCTTTAGATTTTAAGTAAACTGTTACTAAAGCAATAGTAGTTACAGCAGACACTAAGAAACTAGCGAATACATACCATGCAAATAATGTACTAAACCAGTGGTGATCGATTGACATAATCCAATCCCAAGACATCATTGATTCAGAAACTAAGAAGAATACTAAGAATCCAGCAGAACGCTTGAAGTTTCTTTTGTAAATATCTAAGCTATTAGCAGTATCCATAGCGATTGAACGCTTTCTAGATAAGTGTCTATATAAATTCCATCCAACAATGTAGATCACAGCTCTTGCTAAGAAGAAAGGAACATTTAAATATCCTTTTTTAGCAAAAGTTAACTTATCAAAATCTGGACTATCAGGATTGATTAAATCTCCATTCATCCAAGCGAATAAGTGATTAGCGTGCATTGATGAAAGTACTAATACCACAAATACTAAAACAGTTCCAACTGGTAAATAAGCAGTAATACCTTCCATTACTCTTAATAATACAATTGACCAACCTGCTTGAGAAACATGTTGTAATGCATAAAATACTAATACACCTAATGAAATTAAAGCAAAGAATAATACTGAAACGTATAATGCAGACCAAGGTCTATTTTGCTTTTGATGTAAAACATGCTCAGCATGTGCATCAGCATCTCCATGAGAAGCATCAGCTTCATGCCCGTGATTATCTATTTTTGCTAAAGCTTCCTTCTCTAAGTGTGCTTTAGACTCTCCCCCATGGTGAGATCCATGAGAATCGTGTGACATTTCTTTTTTAACCTCCTCTACCGTCTTCGGTGCTGAAAAGAAACCGTATCCCACACCTAAGATACCGATTACCATCAACGCGATAGAAAGTGATTTTAATTTACTTGAAAACTTATACATATCTTTAAAATTCTAACTATATACTAGTTATTTGATTAAATCGTTTCTTAATTGTTCAACATACATAGTCACTTGCCAACGTTCTTTTTCCGTCAACTGAGAAGCATGAGATCCCATAAGGTTTCTTCCGTACATAATTACTTGGTAAATACTTCCTTCTGTAATATCTCTATCTTTATAATTAGGTATACCTAAAAACTTCTCGTTTTTAACTAATTGTCCTTGACCATCTCCTTTTTTACCATGGCAAACTGCACAATAGATATCGTACATTTTTTTACCATTGTCTAAGTTTTCTTTAGTTGCAGGGTATGGTGACTTTAAGTTTAACTTAGCATCTTCATATCCTTCATTTGTATTTGGGTACTCGTAAGGAACTTCTCCACGAGCAACAGATCCCTTTGCAGGTAATCTTGTTGCCATGTCGTTTTTGAAGTAATCATTTTCTCCATATGTTTCATAACCTACAGGCTCATACATGTTTGGCATGAACTGTAAATTTGGTGTTCTTTTTGTTTTATCTCCACAAGCAGTGAAAGAAATAACAACAGCTAATATCGTTGATAATTTTAAAATTCTTTTCATCGTAATTAGTGCTTTTCAGTTACTTTAATTTCAACTGCACCTGTGTTTTGTAAAAATGCAGTTAACTCATCTTCGTTACCTTTAACTGAAACTTCCATTAAGAACATATCATCTGTAGTTCTTGGATCTGGGTTTTCAGCTTCTTTAAATGGCCATAATTTACTTCTCATATAAAAAGTGATAACCATTAAGTGAGCAGCACAGAATACTGTTAACTCAAACATAATTGGTACAAAAGAAGGCATATTATACCAAAAAGACATACTTGGTTTACCTCCGATATCTTGTGGCCAATTTTGAATCATCATGTAGTTCATCATCCATGTAGCGAATGCTAAACCTACTAAACCATAACAGAAAGCAGCAATTGCAATTCTAGTGTGTGGTAATCCCATTGCCTTGTCTAATCCGTGTACAGGAAATGGTGTAAAAACTTCCTCGATATGATGATCTGCAGCACGAACTTCTTTTACAGCGTGCATTAATACATCATCATCATTATATAATGCTTGTACTACTTTACTACTCATGATTTCCGTCTCTTAATTTTTTATAATTCTCACCTGATGATTTCAAAATTGATTTTACCTCTGCTTGAGCAATTACAGGGAATGTTCTAGCGTATAATAAGAATAATACGAAGAAGAATCCGATTGTTCCAACATAAATTCCGATATCTACGAAAGATGGAGAGAACATTGTCCAAGATGATGGTAAATAATCTCTGTGTAATGATGTTACAATAATTACGAAACGCTCAAACCACATCCCTACATTTACAACGATAGAAATACCGAAAGAGAAAATAATACTTGTTCTTAATTTCTTAGACCACATAAACTGTGGAGAGAATACGTTACAAGTCATCATCATCCAATATGCCCATGCGTAAGGTCCTGTTGCTCTGTTTAAGAAAGCGTACTGCTCATACTCAACTCCTGAATACCAAGCTACGAATAACTCAGTGATATAAGCACAACCTACGATAGAACCAGTTACCATGATAATGATATTCATTAATTCTATGTGTTGTAAAGTAATATATGCTTCTAGGTTACACACCTTTCTCATGATAATCAATAGTGTTTGTACCATTGCGAATCCTGAGAATACTGCTCCTGCAACGAAGTATGGAGGGAAGATAGTCGTGTGCCATCCTGGAATCACAGATGTTGCGAAGTCCATCGATACAATCGTGTGTACAGAAAGTACAAGAGGAGTAGCTAAACCAGCTAATACTAATGATACTTCCTCAAAACGTTGCCAATCCTTAGCTCTACCTGACCATCCAAAACTTAATAATCCGTAGATTTTCTTTTGGAATGGACGTACAGCTCTATCACGTAACATTGCGAAATCTGGTAATAAACCTGTCCACCAGAATACTAATGATACAGATAAATAAGTCGAAATCGCGAATACATCCCATAATAATGGTGAGTTAAAGTTTGTCCAAAGTGATCCGAACTGGTTAGGAATAGGTAATACCCAGTATCCCATCCATGGACGACCCATGTGAATAATTGGGAATAAACCTGCCTGAACTACGGCGAAAATTGTCATCGCCTCTGCAGAACGGTTAATCGCCATTCTCCATTTTTGACGGAATAAAAGTAGTACCGCAGAAATAAGTGTTCCCGCGTGACCAATTCCTACCCACCAAACGAAGTTGGTAATATCCCAGGCCCAACCTACAGTCTTGTTAAGACCCCAAGTTCCAATACCTGTTCCAATTGTGTATAGCATACACCCTGCTCCCCACAAAAAGGCAGCCATCGAAATAATAAATACTATCCACCACTGTTTATTTGCTTTACCTTCCACCGGAGCCGCAACATCTTTTGTGATGTCGTGGTATGATTTGTCTCCGATAATTAAAGGTTCTCTTATAGGTGCTTCATAATGAGACGCCATATCCTTTATCTATTTTCTTTAAATTAATAATATTTTATGCTTCTGTATTTCTAACTTTCACTTGGTAAACAACGTTTGGCTGTGTTCCTACGTGTTCTAATAAATGGTAAGCTCTGTCATCTTTTCTTGCTGCTGCAACTTGACTGTCTTTATCATTTACATCTCCAAAAATCATCGCTCCTGTTCCACAAGCTTGTGAACAAGCTACTTCAAATTCTGAATCCTTAACTGGACGTCCTTCGTTTTTCGCTTTTAAGATTGATGCTTGAGTCATTTGGATACACATAGAACATTTTTCCATAACCCCTCTAGAACGTACTACAACATCTGGGTTTAATACCATTCTACCAAGGTCATCATTCATATTGAAATCAAACACTTCGTTTTCTGCGTATTGGAACCAGTTGAAACGACGTACTTTATAAGGACAGTTATTTGCACAGTAACGAGTTCCTACACAACGGTTATATGCCATTTGGTTTTGACCTTGACGTCCATGTGAAGTTGCTGCTACAGGACAAACTGTCTCACATGGTGCGTGATTACAGTGTTGACACATTACAGGTTGGAATACTACTTGTGGATTTTCAGAAGACTCTTCTAATTCAATAAATCCACCTAATGATCCTTGCTCTCCAGTTAATCCAGAGAACTCATTTTTCTTCTTATCATCACCAGCAAATGTTTCTTCAGAAGAGAAGTATCTATCGATACGTAACCAGTGCATATCTCTTGATTTACGTACTTCTTCTTTTCCAACAACTGGTACGTTGTTCTCAGCGTGACAAGCAATCACACAAGCTCCACATCCTGTACAAGCATTTAAATCAATAGATAAGTTGAAGTGGTGTCCAACTGTTCTATCAAATGAATCCCATAAATCTACCGTAGTTGCTTCAACCTCTTGGTGGTCTAATGATACAACTGGTACTGGGTTCCATGAGTGTTTTGGATCAAGAGATTTATCGTTATAAACATTTAATGTAGTTTCTTTAACGATATCCCCTCTACCCATTAAGGTATTTTGTAACTGAATACAAGCAAATTCATGCTCTCCTGCTCCTTTTGCTAAAGTAGCTGCTTGAACTGCTTTGTTGTTAATTGCAAACATAAATGCATTAACTCCAGTCATCATTTCTTCTTTCATTCCTTTTGTACGACCATATCCAATAGCTAGACCAACTGATCCTTTAGCTTGACCTGGCATGATGTATACAGGAACTGTTAAGTCTTTTCCTCCTACTGTTAAAGTTGCATAACTTCCGTTTAATGCTCCGTTTGCAACATTGTAGTTTTCAAAACCTAGATTCTTAGCATCTGCTTGAGAAACTGTTAAGTAGTTATCCCATGAAGCTCTAGAGATTGGATCAGGGAACTCTTGTAACCATGGGTTACTTGCCATTCTTCCATCTCCCATTCCAGTCTTTACATATAATTGTAACTCTAAATCGCTAGACTTAGTAGCTGCAACTAATGCAATAGCAATTGCAGAAAGATCATTCGTTACTACTTCTTCTGTTTCTTCAGTAGATTCTTGAGAAGTAATAGGAGTTTCTTCTTCAACTACAGCTGAAACTGTAATAGATCCATCATGTAAAGCTTGGTTCCAAGATCCACCGTTTAAGATAGTCTCTGACCATAAGTTTTTAATGTAATCGTAGTAAGCAACATTATTTCCAGTCCATTTTAATAAGTTCTCTTGGAATTGACGAGTGTCAAATAAAGGACGGATAGTTGGTTGTGTTAAGCTATAACTTCCTTTCTTGATTTGAACATCTCCCCAAGATTCTAAGTAATGTGGAGCTGGTAATGCAAATTCCATTGCATTTGCAGTTTCGTCATTATTCATTGTTATAGCTACAGAAAGAGCAACTTTCTTTAACCCAGCAACAAATTTATCTGAATCTGCTAAAGTGTATACAGGGTTTGTGTTGTAAGTGAAAATTGCACCTACATTTCCTGCATTCATATCTTTGATTAACTGAGCTACAGCTGTATCATTACCTTGACGTACGTACTTAGGTTTTTCAACATCCATAACTTCAGAACGAATTGCTTTATTTAATTCTAAAGCGATTCTTTGTGCATTTTTATCTTGAACTCCTGTTAAAACAACAGCTTTAGAACCATGCTTCTTAATTTCTTGTGCAGCAGCTTTGATTTGAGCATCTACTGGAGTAGCTTTTGACTGCAAATTACTTCCTGTTACTGCATTGTATAAATTAATTAAAGCAAAAGCTTGTTCTGATGGTTTTAACATCACACGTTTATCAGCATTAGATCCTGATAAAGTCATGTTTGATTCGAACTGAATATGGCGAGACATTTTTCCATTTTTTGGAACACGTCCTTTTGCATAAGCAGCTTCGTATCCTCCACCTTGCCAGTCTCCGATGAAATCAGCTCCGATAGAAACAATCATATCAGCTTTTTCTAAATCATAATCAGCTAAAGCTCTTTCTCCGTACATTTCTTCGAAAGCGTCTAATGCTGCAGATTCAGAAAATGCATCATATACTACATGATTTACATTTCCAAACTTCTCATTAAACTCAGCAATTAATTTGCTAGTTGATGGACTCGCCATTGTTCCTGTTAAGAAAGCAATAGATTTTCCTTGAGAACTTAATTTTGCTAATTCAGCAGTAATCTGTTTATCAACTTCACTCCAAGAAGCTTCTGCTCCTTTGATTTGAGGCTTTTGTAAACGATATTTATCATACATTGATAATACAGATGCCTGAACACGAGCATTAGTTTCTCCATGTACTAATTTGTTTGGCTCAATTTTAATAGGACGTCCTTCACGAACTTTTACTAAAACATTTGCAAAATCAAATCCATCTGCGATTGTAGTTGCATAATAATCTGGTACTCCAGGAATAATATCGTCTGGTTTTACAACGTAAGGAATCGATTTAATTACCGGTCCTTCACAAGCAGCTAAAGTTGCAGCTGCTGTAGTAAATCCAACATATTTTAAAAAGTCACGACGTGTTGTAGAAGATGATTCTAATGTTTCTTTATCACCTAAAAATGAATCCTCAGGTAATTTCTCTACAAACTCGTTTTGTTTTAACGTATCAACAATAGAACTATTTTCGTTTAGTTCTTCAACACTTTTCCAGTATTTTTTGCTTGATGCCATTTTATAGAAAGTTATTTGCTTCGTAATTAATTAATAGTGACATTTACCGCATTCTAGACCACCCATTTGAGCCTCGGTAACTTTAACCACACCGTATTTTTTCGCCAATTGTTCATGGATCTTTTTATAGTATCCATTCTTTGTCATATCCACTTCAGTTTCTCTGTGACAATCAACACACCATCCCATAGTTAATGGAGAGTATTGGTAAACTTCATCCATAGTTTCAACTGGACCATGACATTTTTGACATTTAATTCCTGCAACATTTACGTGTTGTGAGTGGTTATAATATGCAAAATCTGGTAAGTTGTGAATACGAACCCATTCGATTGGCTTTTGTTCGTAGTTTTCAATATATTGTCTTGTTTCTGGATCAAATCCGATTGCATCATAAATCTTTTGGATTTCTCCATCATAGAAAGCTTTATCATGCTCTGTAGTAACAGGCCCTTCGTATTCTGTAATGTTTTTATGACAGTTCATACAAACGTTTACTGAAGGAATTCCTGAAGTTTTTGAGTGTTTCGCAGATGAGTGACAGTATTGACAGTCAATCTTGTTATCTCCTGCGTGAATTTTGTGTGAGAATGCAATTGGTTGGATTGGTTGATAATCTTGATCAACACCAACTTGCATCATATAACTAAACGCAAACCAAGCACCACCAATTAACACAACGATTAATGATAAGAACTTAACGAATCCGTTTTTATTTTTTGTAAATGCCCAAATTAAGAATACTAATAATACAACAGCAGCTATGGTAGCTTGCCATGGGAAAGGAGTTTTCTTCGCTGTTTCTTCAACAACTTCCTTTTCATCACCTTCTTTTTTACCTCCGTATTTTGTATAAGCTAAAATTGCATTTAAATCTTCATCAGATAATTGAGGGAAAGCTGTCATTGGAGCTCCTCCATTTTCTTCAAATACTTCTTTTGCTAAAGCATCTCCAGAAGCACGTAAAGCTGCATTATCTTTAATCCATGCTTTTAACCAATCTGTCTCTCTCTTATCAGTAATTCCACCTAAAGCAGGTCCTACTAACTTCTTGTCTAATTTGTGACAAGCGGCACAGTTTGTGTTAAATATTTTTTTACCAGCTAATACTTCTGGGCTTTGAGACATATCATCTCCACCTCCAGCAGCAACTGTTTCAGCTTTTGCAGCTGGTTTACCGTCAGTATATGCCAAGATGTCATTAATATCTTGCTCAGATAATTGAGGGAAAGCCTGCATTGGCATTTTGTTATACTCCTCAAAAAGGTCTTTTGCATCTGCATCTCCAGACTTAATTAATGCTTGATTATCTTTAATCCAAGCTTGTAGCCATTCATTTGATCTTCTTTCTGTAACTCCTTTTAATGGAGGTCCAATAAGTTTTTTATCTAATTTGTGACAGGCTGCACAATTTGAATTAAAAAGTTGTTTACCTTTAGTAGCATCACCTTGTTGTGCTGATAAATTAATGGTAAAAAACAAAAGGAAAGCAAAGCTAAGTTTCATTAGCTTCGATAATGGACTGTGTTGATTCACACTTTTCATACTTAAATTATATGTTTTCTTTCTTGTTTGGTACAAAATTTTCAATCAATACAGCAAACTGCTTAGTTTTTGAATTGATTTGACAAAAGTACTATTTATAAGGAAAAATCGAAATCGAATTATACCTTATGATATAATTTATATCGATTCTAAATAAGATGTATTTTTAAGCATTTAAAACACAATGTATTACTTTTACAAAAAATTATAATTTATAATGAAAACACTTAAAAAAAAGGTATTTATTATCTCATTTTTAGTTAGTTGCTTTTATTTCTCAAAAGCTACTGCACAGGTAAATCAGAGCACTGAGATCACTGAATTAATTGAACAAAAGATTGAGTTCAATAGAGACCATGACAATTTTATCGATGGTTACCAAATTCAGCTTTTTAATGGAAAGGAAGCAGAAACTCGTAAAAAAAAGAAGGAATTTAAAGAAGATTTTCCTGATATCGAGATTTCATTATTCTATTCTAGTCCAGAATATAAACTTAGAATCGGAAATTTTAAAACAAAAATTGAAGCTGTTAGAGTTTTAAACAAAATCAAAGATAAATATAGAGGAGCAAGAATTTTGGAGACAAAAATTATTTACTAATCCTCTACTATTAAAAAAGCCCAGTTTTAAATCAAAAACTGGGCTTTTTTTATTCTATAAATTAAGTGAATTATGAGTTCACTTTTTCTGCTTTTCTAATTTCTTTTGCCTTTTCTGTAGCGGCAACATTTCTGTCAATTTCATGTCCTGGTCTAGACCATTTTGGTTTCTCACCTTGTGCTGTATATTTAGAATCTTCTGCTTCTACAGTTTCAGGTTTTTTCATGATATTGATAAATGGCTTACTTGGATTTAATCCTAATTTATCAAACATTTTCATGTCTTCATTTACATCAGGATTTGGAGTAGTCAATAATTTACTTCCTGCAAAAATTGAATTTGCTCCTGCAAAGAAACACATTGCTTGACCTTCTTGAGACATCTCTGTTCTACCAGCTGAAAGACGAACTTGTGTTTTTGGCATCACGATTCTTGCTGTAGCAACCATTCTTACCATTTCCCAAATCTCTACTACATTTTGCTCTTCCATTGGAGTGCCTTCTACTGGAACTAAAGCATTAATTGGCACAGATTCTGGGTGTGGAGCAAAAGTAGAAAGTGAAACTAACATTCCTGCTCTATCTTCTAATTTTTCTCCCATTCCAATAATTCCTCCAGAACAAACAGTTACGTTTGTTTTACGAACATTCTCGATAGTTTTGATTCTATCCTCATATCCTCTTGTAGAAATTACTTCTTTATAATATTCTTCTGATGTATCTAAGTTGTGGTTATAAGCATAAAGTCCAGCTTCTGCTAATCTTTTTGCTTGATTTTCTGTCAACATTCCTAACGTACAACAAACTTCCATATCTAATTTGTTGATTGTACGAACCATTTCTAATACGTTTTCGAATTCTGGTCCATCTTTTACATTACGCCAAGATGCTCCCATACAAACTCTTGAAGATCCTCCAGCTTTTGCTTGTAAAGCCTGAGCTTTCACTTGCTGAACTGACATTAAGTCATTTCCTTCAATATCTGTATGATAACGTGCTGCTTGCGGACAATATCCACAATCTTCTGGACATCCTCCTGTTTTAATAGATAATAAAGTACTTACTTGTACTTGATTTGGATCATGGTGCTCTCTATGAATCGTTGCTGCTTCATATAAAAGCTCCATTAATGGTTTGTTATATATTTCAAGTATTTCTTCTCTCGTCCAATTGTGTCTAATTTCACTCATAAGTTTTATTTCTGAAATTTTATCCAAATGTAAAGAATAAAAAGGAATTAATTACGTGCAAGTAAAATACTTACTGCGTTTCCTCCAAATCCTACTGCATTTACTAGTATTTTGTTGATTTTATTCGGTATTTTTTGTTCTGATAAAAATGGAATTGTAATAAATTCTTGTGTTTGAAGCATTAAAATTGCCAATTCCATACTTAGCGCTCCCGAGGCTCCTAAAGTATGACCTATTTTCCATTTATTACTTGTTAGTGCTGGTTTTTTTTCACCAAATATTTTTTCGATAGCATTAAACTCAGAGCTATCACCTTTTTTGGTTCCTGGTGCATGCATAACAATACAGTCTATTTCTTCAGGATTTACACCTTTCAAAGCCATCTTCATCGACTTCTGAAAACAGTCTGCATTGGTAGAAATAGAAACATTATGTTTCAAAACTTCTGTAGCATATCCTACACCTTCTATATATGCAAGTGCATTTTCTTTCTTTCCTTTTTCCAAACACATCATCGCAGCACCTTCTCCGATTACCATTCCGTTTTTCTCTTTTTCAAAATCTAAAGTTCGAACAGGATAATCTTTTTTCGGCTCTGCATAAATCTTCAAAGCTTTCATCTGAGAAACAGTAAAAGGTGTGTTGGAAGCTTCTGTTCCTCCTACCAAAAAAGCATCGGACATTCCTGATTGAATCCAAGCAATTCCATTTAATATAGAATGTAGAGCTGTAGAGCAAGCAATCGAATGACTAATTGTAGGACCTTCTGTTTGCAAATCATGTGCAATCCAAGAAGCAATATTTCCCAATGTAGTTGTAGGAGAACTTAAAGTATTTGTTTTTCCAAGTGGATGTTTTGTAAATTCTTCATGGAATTTTTCAAAAAGCTCCGTAGCTCCTCTTGAAGAACCTACATTAATTCCAAAATTTGAAATATTCCAATTAGCTTGTTTCACTGCATTTCTTGCACAAAAAATTGCAAATAATACAGATTTATCTATCGATTTATATTTGGGATCTGAATTTCTAATTTCTTCTAATTTTTGTTCTAAATCGTCAGAAATAGAACTAACAATCCCAGAAAACTTTCCAAAGTCTTCTTCTTTTAAAAAGTGTTTCGGATTTTGATAATTCTCGTAAATTTCTGCAAACTCACTCCCTAAAGCGGAAATGGAACCTAAACCAGTAATAGATATTTGTTCATTCATAAAAATGAAAAATTATATAAGCCTGCAAATGTCTTGATTTTAAATAAAAAAAACTAATCCGAAACGATTTTAACTTTTCAATTATTTATTTAACAAATTACTTTTTCATACTCAATAAAATAACGTTTTCATTTAATTACAATGTGAAAATAAAATTAAAATATTCATTTATGCATTAAATAAAAGTACTAATATAGAAATGATTACTATCTTTGCTTCTTAAATGGGAATTAAATTATGAAAGGACCTTTATTTTATGCAAAGATTCTTCTTTTCGGAGAATATGGAATTATTAAAGACTCGAAAGGGTTAGCAATTCCTTATAATTCTTATCAAGGAACTTTGAAAAAAGAAGAAGTTTTGAATGAAAGTGCAGCGCTTTCAAACAAAAACTTACAATTGTTTTATACTTATTTAAAAGAAAAAACAGCCGAATTTCCGGACTTGCTTTCTTTTCGTTTAGACGAATTAGAGAAAGATATCAACGAAGGAATGTATTTTGACTCTAGCATTCCACAAGGATATGGTGTGGGAAGTTCTGGAGCATTAGTTGCTGCGCTTTATGATAAGTATGCAAACCATAAAATTACAGTTCTAGAAAATTTAACAAGAGATAAACTATTACAACTAAAACAAATTTTTTCTATCATGGAATCTTTCTTCCACGGAAAAAGTTCTGGTTTAGATCCATTAAATAGTTATTTAAGCATTCCTATTCTTATCAACTCAAAAGATCATATTGAGCCAGCAGGAATTCCTTCACAAAAAGAAGAAGGAAAAGGAGCTGTTTTCTTATTAGATTCTCAAATGGTTGGAGAAACGGAGCCGATGGTAAATATTTTCATGAATAAAATGAAAAATGAAGGTTTCCGTAATATGTTAAGCAAAGAATTCTCTGCACATACAGATGCTTGTATCGATGATTTCTTAAAAGGAAATGTAAAATCATTATTCGGAAATGTAAAGAAACTTTCAAAAGTTGTTTTAGACAATTTCCAACCAATGATTCCAAAGAAATTTCACCAAGTATGGCAATCAGGAATTGAATCTAACAACTTCTACCTGAAACTTTGTGGTTCTGGTGGTGGTGGATATATTTTAGGATTCGCACCTGACTTTGAAAAAGCAAAGGAACAATTAAAAGATTATAGAATAGAATTGGTGTATCGTTTTTAAGCAAATTTTTGCTATGGATTTATTAGAAGAAGCTAAAAAAAATACACCTGCTAAGAAATACCCTTTCTATATAAAGTTATTTAGCTTACTTTCTGTTGTGAGAGGATATAATATCGCCATATTAGTGTTCGCTCAATATATGGCTTCCATATTTATATTTTCTCATGACAGATCGCTAATAAATATTCTTCTCGATTTTCATTTATATATCATCGTACTTTCCACTATTTGTGTGATTGCTTCCGGATATATAATCAATAATTTCTACGATTCGGACACAGACAGAATCAACAGACCTGAAAAATCGAAACTCGACGCAATTGTCAGTCAAAAAACCAAACTAAGCATTTATTTCACTTTAAATTTTATCGGTGTCGGAATTTCTTTCATCGTATCATTTAGAGCAGCATTATTTTTTGCAACGTATATTTTCCTAATTTGGTTTTATTCACACAAACTAAAAAAATACCCATTAGTAAGTTTGTTCTCTGCAGCAACACTTACTATTCTACCATTTTTTGCAATTTTTGTCTATTTCAAAAACTTCTCATACATAATTTTCACACACGCAGCTTTTGTGTTTTGTATACTTTTGATTAAAGAATTGGTAAAAGATTTAGAAAAAATCAAAGGAGATGTTGTCCAAAATTACAAGACAATTCCGATTGTTTACGGAGAACATTTCGCAAAAATACTTACAAGTTTATTGATTCTTTTTGCTTTTGACCCTATTTATTTCCTATTCAAAAACCCAGAAATTGGTGGAATGCGTTATTATTTCTACGCAAGCATGGGAGTTTTAGTTCTTTGCGGAATTCTATTATGGAGAAGCAAATCACAAAAGCAATATAATTTAATTCACAACATCCTGAAACTTCTGATCATCGCCGGAATATTCTCCATGGCATTCATAGATCACGATGTAATTATAAATAAAGTAGACAATTTACTTTCTTGTCTTTAAAGAATATTTATTTTATTCATCATAGCGAAACCCTATCGGGTCGGGCTTTTCGTTCCCTTTCGCAAAAAAAATCCGTTCTTAAAAACGGATTTTAAATTTTATATAAGTAATAGCTTTTCCTACTTCTAAATATTGTTTCTCATAAAAAGTTTGAGTAGAAACAACTTCTTCAGGAGCTCCATGATTTTTATACACATCATGATTTGCATAAATCACCTCATGCCCTTCACCATGTAAAAGTCCTAAAGTATAACCGTGCATAAACTCACTATCTGTCTTTAAGTTCACCACACCTTCCTCATTTAAGATATGATCATATTTCTCTAAAAAGGCATGATTTGTAAGTCTGTGCTTCGTTCTTTTATATTTAATCTGAGGATCTGGGAAAGTAATCCAAATTTCAGAAACTTCACCTTCAGCAAAAATCAGATCAATCAATTCGATTTGCGTACGAACAAAAGCTACATTATCTAAATTTTCTTCAATTGCTGTTTTCGCTCCTCTCCAAAATCTTGCTCCTTTAATATCAACTCCAACATAATTAATATTTGGATTTTTTCTAGCTAAAGCAACTGTATATTCTCCCTTTCCACATCCTAATTCTAATACAATCGGATTGTCATTTTTAAAAAAAGAATTCCATTTTCCCTTCCATTGAAAACCATTTACAACCTCTTCTCTTGTTGGCTGAATTACATTATCAAATGTATCGTTTTCGTTAAATCGTTTTAATTTATTTTTACTTCCCAAAAGATTCTATTTTTAAAGTTTATACATCTTAAAAAACATTTCCTTATTACTTATTACAAGAAATGGTAACATGTATCTACATATTACCACTTTGTATTTTGTAATTTAAACAATATTATTCAAGAATTCTTTCCTACTCTCTTCCTTCTTTCTTAAACTTCAATAATTGCCCCATCCAGTAGAAGAATGCCACGAATGTAATAATGATAAAAATCCAACTTGGTAGGTTTGCTGACCACCAGTTCATATTGTATAGTGTATCCAAAGGTGCGAATGCTACATTTGTAAAGAAATCACCTATAGCCTTAAAAATATTGTTTGCAATCATATCTTAATTATATTTACTTTGCAAAAGTATAAAATATAGTGATGATTGCCAATTTTTTTAATAAAACAAAACCAATAAATTTATTAACCATTATTTTCCTTCTGATTGTAATTTCAATTATATCTTTTTTTAAAAATATATCTGAGAATTACAGTTTTACAAATATTTCGGAAAGTATTGGAATTCTCTTATTTTCTGCGGTTTTTCTTAGTATTTATTCTTTTGTTATTAAAAAAAATAACTTAGTGAAGAAAAACTCTTACGGAGATTTTTTAGTTATTTTGATTTTTGCAATGTTGCCTCAAGCCATTCATTGGAATCTAATTTTTATCTCAAATTTCTTCTTGATTTTATTTTTTAGGAGAATTTTCAGTCTAAATTCCATCAAAAACATCAAATTAAAATTATTTGATGTAGGTTTTTGGTTAGCAATTTCATTTTTATTTTTTAATTGGAGTATCGTCTTCGGAATTTTGATTTACATCAGTTTAGTAATTTATGAAAGAGTTAATTTCAGAACACTATTGATTCCAATCATCGGTTTTTCATTCCCAATCACATTATTTTATACTTATTCCCTTTTGATAGAACAACCTGATTTATTTCTAAACTCATTTACTTTTTATTACAACACCGAATTTGAAGTTTATAATCAGAGTATTTCCATGATTTTACCATTATCAATTTTAGGAATTTTAGCTCTTTTTTCCATTTTAATTACAACACCAAAAATTGCAAGTCAGGGAAATAATTCTAAATATTCTTGGGGAATTTTAATTTTAAGCTTTCTACTTTCTCTGGTAATTATCGCTTTTAGTTCTGATAAAAATCCAGATATTTTATTATTCTTAATCTTTCCTTGTGCAACAATTCTGGCAAATTTTGTACAAGAAATTAGAGGTTTGTGGATAAAAGAAAGCATCCTATATATTCTAATAGGATGCTCTATATATATGCAATATCAATATTTTATTCATTAAAGCTTTGACCCAAATGCCAAATCTCCTGCATCTCCAAGACCAGGAATAATATATCCATGATCATTTAATTCAGCATCAATTGTTGCAATCCATAAATGTGTGTTTTCTGGCAAACTATCTGCTACTAATTCCACACCTTGATTCGCTCCAATAACAGCAAATACATGAACTTCTTTTGGATTTCCGTGTTTTAATAATGTTTCATACACAGCTACCATAGAATTTCCTGTAGCCAACATCGGATCTGCAATAATCAAAGTTTTTCCTTCCAAAGAAGGCGAAGCTAAATATTCTACTTTAATTTCAAATTCCGCATCATTATTCGGATGATATCTATAAGCTGAAATAAAAGCATTTTCTGCTCCATCAAAATAATTTAAAATTCCATTGTGAATTGGTAAACCTGCTCTTAAAATAGAACAAACTACGATATCGTTTTCTGGCAATAAACTCTTTTTAGTTCCAAGTGGCGTTACGACATCTTTTTCAACATAACTTAGAGTTTTACTAAATTCATAACTCAAAATTTCACCAATACGCTCGATATTTCTACGAAAACGCATGCTGTCTTTTTGAATATTTACATCTCTTAACTCTGCAATATATTTGTTTGCTAAAGAATTATTTAATTCTAAATTATGAATAACCATGATATTATCTTTTAAAAAGTTTAATTCAATATTGAAGGAATATCTACCCGAATTTACGAAAAGTATAGATACAAAAAAAGCTAACTTGTTCAGTTAGCTTTTGTGCGGGCGGAGAGACTCGAACTCTCACGCCGTGAAGCACTAGATCCTAAGTCTAGCGTGTCTACCAATTCCACCACGCCCGCTTGGTTATTGTGAGTGCAAATATACGGATAAGATTTAACCACGCAAGTATTTTTTTTATTTTTTTTAAAGTTTTTTTATAAATATCTTTACTTTCTTAATTAAGATAAACTTTGTAGAGTTTACAAGATATTTTAAAAAGTTATTATTCAATAACTTACTTCAAAATTACATTAAATTAATGGAAAATATAAAATCATACGTTGAAGAAAATAAGGAAAGATTTATCAACGAATTAGTAGATCTTCTTAAAATTCCTTCTATTAGTGCCGACACAGCATACAATCAAGATGTTTTAAATACTGCAGACGCTGTAAAAGAAAGCTTAGAAAAAGCAGGATGTGATAAAGTTGAGATTTGTGAAACTCCAGGTTATCCAATTGTTTATGCAGAAAAAATGATTGACGAAAACTTACCTACAGTTTTAGTTTACGGTCATTATGATGTACAACCAGCAGATCCTATCGAATTATGGGATTCACCACCTTTCGAACCAGTGATCAAAAAAACAGAATTACACCCAGAAGGAGCAATTTTCGCTCGTGGAGCTTGTGATGATAAAGGACAAATGTACATGCATGTAAAAGCTTTTGAATACATGATTCAAAATGATAATTTACCATGTAATGTGAAGTTCATGATCGAAGGAGAAGAAGAAATTGGTTCTCCAAGTTTAGGTTGGTTTATTGAAAGAAATCAAGAAAAACTTAAGAACGATGTAATTCTTATTTCAGATACTGGAATGATTTCTAATGAGCAACCTTCTATTACAACAGGATTAAGAGGTTTATCTTATGTAGAAGTAGAAGTAACAGGACCAAACAGAGATTTACACTCAGGATTATACGGAGGAGCTGTAGCAAATCCAATTAATATTTTAAATAAAATGATTGCTTCTCTTCATGATGAAAACAATCATATTACAATTCCTGGTTTTTACGATAAAGTAATCGAACTTTCTGATGAAGAAAGAGCAGAAATGGCAAAAGCACCTTTTTCTTTAGAAAACTACAAGAACGCTTTAGATATTAAAGATGTTTATGGAGAAACTAGTTATACTACAAACGAAAGAAATTCAATTCGTCCTACTTTAGATGTAAATGGAATGTGGGGAGGATATATTGGAGAAGGAGCAAAAACTGTAATTCCTTCTAAAGCTTTTGCTAAAATTTCAATGCGTTTAGTACCAGATCAAGATCCAGAAGAGATTACACAATTATTCATGGATCATTTCATTAAGATTGCTCCTGAAGCTGTAACAGTAAAAGTAACTCCTCACCACGGAGGAAAAGCTTATGTAACACCGATTGATAATATTGGATACATGGCTGCAAACAAAGCATACACACAATCTTTTGGTGTTTCTGCTATTCCGCAGCGTTCTGGAGGAAGTATTCCTATTGTTGCTTTATTTGAGGAAGTTTTAAAAAGTAAATCCATCTTAATGGGATTCGGATTAGACTCAGATGCGATTCACTCGCCAAATGAGCACTATGGAGTGTTTAATTACTTAAAAGGTATTGAAACAATTCCATTATTCTATAAATACTATACAGAATTATTCAAAGTTGAAAACTAATCGATAATTCATAGATATAAAAAAAGGCTGTCAATTGACAGCCTTTTTTATTCTCGTAAACTAAATAAATTTCTTATTTGTTGTAAACCTCTTTGATGAAATCTTCGAAGTTTACTTCTTTAGTTGCATACTTAGCATTCTCTTTGAAGAACTCTAATACTTTTTGAGCTACTAATTGCTCAGAAATTCTCTTAGCTTCTTCTTGGTTAGATAATACTTTGTTTGCAATTTCATCTACTTCGCTATCTTCTGGGTTTGTGTTTCCAAACTGAGCTAATTGCTGGATGATGAATCCTTTTGTGTGCTCTTTTAAATCTTCGTAAGAAAGTTGGATGTTGTTATCTCTCATAATCTTACCTTCGATTAATTGGTAACGTAATCCTTTCTCAGAGTTTGCATATTGCTCTTCAGCTTCTTCAGCAGTTAATTGCTTCTCTCCTGCGACAGCTAACCATTTCTTTAAGAACTCAGCTGGTAATTCGAATGAAGTATTTTCTACTAAATATTCTGTAAGTTTGTTTAAGAAAGTTTGATCAGCTTGACCAACGAATTGCTTCTCAGCATCTTCTTTGATTTTTGCTTTTAACTCATCTTCTGAAGTAACGTTTCCTTCTCCAAATAATTTGTCGAATAACTCTTGGTTTACTTCTGCTAACTCTTGTGTATTGATTTCTTCAATAGTGAAAGTTAAGTTTACTTCTAAAGCTTTTGCTTCTTCCTCATCTTTCCCCATTGCAGCTGCTAAAACTTCTACTTTTTCGAATAAGTTTTTAGTTTTTAATTTTAATTCAGCTCCAACTTTTTTACCCATGAACTTTTTATTGTTCATTTTTCCTTTGATGTCTTCTAAAACGAAAGTAGCTTTATTTTCAATCTCTCCATCTTCGCTTACGAAAGTACCAACAATAGTAGCTCCTTCGATTACTTCTTCTTGAGAAATCATTTTTCCAAATCTACCACGGATGTTCTCAATCTCTTTGTTGATTAATTCTTCATCAGCAGAAATGTTATAATAAGTTACTTTATCACCTGCATCTAAGTTTACATCAAACTCAGGAGATAATCCTAATTCGAACTCAAAAGAAAAATCTTCAGCATCCCAAGAAAAGTTTTCGTTTTCTTTTGGAAGTGGGTTTCCTAAAATGTCTAATTTTTCCTCCGTGATAAACTTATTTAAAGCTTCTTGTAATAATTTGTTTACTTCGTCAATCATTACAGATTTTCCGTACTGCTTCTTCACTAATCCCATCGGCACTTGTCCTGGTCTAAATCCTGGAATGTTAGCTTGTTTACGGTAATCTTGTAAAACTTTAGTTACTTTATCTTGATAATCTGCTGCTGTAATATCAACTTTTACAACTGCATTCAATGCATCAACATTCTCTTTTGTAATATTCATTTTTTACGTAATTTATTCTGTAATAATTAAAAATAGGCTGCAAAATTAGTGATTTTTACCAATCTAGCAAACCATTAAATTGTTCTTATTCAACTATTTTTAGTTCTTTTCTTCTAACATCGGATTGAATAACGACTGAAAGAGCGATAATAACAAGCTAAATAGTAAAGCCGTCCAAAAACCTGAAACATAGAATCCATCTACTAAACTACTGGCTAATAGAATGATTATTGCATTGATTACAAAAAGGAATAATCCAAGTGTAATAATGGTTGCAGGTAGTGTCAAAAATATTAAGATAGGTTTTACGAACAAACGTAAAAATCCTAAAGTAATTGCTACAAAAACAGCTGAAAGGAAATCACTCACTTCTACTCCAGGTAATATTTTGGATAAAATGATTACTCCAATCGCTGTGATTAAAATTTTCAATATTAGTTTCATACTGTACTTTTTAGTTAACTTTCTTTTTCGGGAAAATTACTAACAAATTCCGTACAAAACTATTTTTCTGTCAAAAATTCTATAGAATAGATATAAAAATCTGCCTGATTTTCAGCATGTAACCAATGACCTGCATTTTTGACAGTCTCAATTTTCGCTTTTGGAAAATGCGCAAAAATCAAACTTTCATCGTCTTTAGAAATATATCCTGAATTTTCTCCTCTTAAGAAAAGTGTTTCTCCTTCAAACTCATGAAACGAAGGAAGTGCTACGCCAACTTCATCTACATTTTCTGTCAAACTATCCAAATTGAAACGGAAAGCTAACTTTCCTTTATTTTTCCAATACACATTTTTCAACAAAAATTGTCTTACTCCAATTTCATCAATTCGATCTTTTAAAACTTCTTCTACTTCTTTTCTTGTTTTATGAATAGAAAAATCTACAGAATTTAAAGCTTCCAAAATCAAATCATGATGTACAGGATAAAATCTTGGAGAAATATCTGCTACAATTAATTTATCTACCATCTCTGGATGCATCGTAGCAAAAAGCATCACTGTCTTCCCTCCCATCGAATGTCCAAGAAGTGAAACTTTCTCCAAATTATGATGTTGGATATAATGTAATAAATCCTCTGCCATCAATTCGTAAGTAAAATCTTCTGAATGAAAACTTCTTCCATGATTTCTTTGATCAATCATATGCACTTCAAATTGCTCTGCATATTTATTTCCTAAAGATTTCCAGTTATCACTCATTCCAAAAAATCCATGAAGAATCAAAAGTGGCTCTCCTTGTCCTTGAATTTTTGAATGTAAAACTTCTCTCATTTCTTATGAAATTTTAAGACGTTGTAAATACATTTTTACAACATTTTCTAATCCTAAATATAAAGACTCCGAAATTAAAGCATGACCAATCGAAACTTCTAAAAGATTTGGAATTTCTTTTGCAAAGAAATTGATATTTTCTAAGTTTAAATCGTGACCAGCATTAATTCCTAATCCTAATTCTGAAGCTAATTTTGCTGATTCTACATAAGGAAGAATTGCTTTTTCGTTTCCTAAACCATATTGATGTGCAAATTCTTCTGTATAAAGTTCAATTCTATCCGCTCCAGTTGTTGCAGCAGCTTCAATGAATTTTTCATTTGTATCAATAAAAATAGAAGTACGAATTCCGTTGTTTTTAAATTCAGTAATTACTTCTTTTAAGAAATCTTGATTTTTCACAGTATCCCATCCTGCATCTGAAGTTAAATTATCAATCGCATCTGGAACTAAAGTTACTTGTGTTGGTTTACTTTCAAGAACTAAATCCATGAATTTTGGAATCGGATTTCCTTCAATATTAAATTCTGTAGTAATAATCGGCTTTAAATCATAAACATCTTGATATCTAATATGTCTCTCGTCTGGTCTAGGGTGAACAGTGATTCCTTCTCCTCCAAATTCTTGAATATCGATAGCACTTTGTACAAGATTTGGCATATTTCCACCTCTTGAATTACGAAGCGTTGCTATTTTGTTTATGTTAACACTTAATTTTGTCATTATTTCGTAACTTGATTTTTGAAAGCACAAAGGTACAGATATTGTATTTTTCTGGGAAATGATTTAAAATAGTTTTAAGAAAAGTATAAGATTTCGAATTATTTTAATTTCCTTGGCGTAGAGTTTGAATGGCTTCCGAAAATATTTTATATTTCAACGGATTAAAGTTTTTTTCTTTAAAAATAAAAATGGCATGAGTATATCAGATTACATAACTACAGATTTTCCTGCAATTTCGGAGGAGGAAACAATTCAAGATTTGATTTTTGCAATTGAAGGAACGAATTATACGCATTATCCCGTAACTCGTGCAGGAATATATCATGGAGCAATTCCGATTAATGATATTTTATTAGAAAAGAGTACTTCCAAAAAAATTAAAGAATTCGAGCATTTAATTGTACCATTTTTTGCAGAAGAAAACACGAAAGTTGTCGATTTGCTAAAAATGTATTCTACTTATGATACAAATGTGATTCCTGTCGTAAATTCGCAACGAGAATTCATTGGTAGTTTTGAAGTATTAGAAATCATTCATCTTTTGAATGAATTGCCATATTTTCAAGAAGAAGGAGATATTTTAGTAGTAGAAAAAAATATTAAAGATTTTAGTTTTAGTGAAATTTCTCAAATTGTAGAATCGAACAATGGAAAAATTTTGGGAATGTTGGTTTCTAAAATTAAATCTGAAAAAATTCAGGTCTCTATTCGTCTTGTTTCTCATGACATCAATGAAATTATTCAAACTTTTAGAAGGTATGATTATTTTTTAATCTCAAAACATGATGATGATTTACTTTTAGAAAGCTTGAGAGATCGTTCGAATTATTTAAAAAAATACCTAAACATTTAAGAAATGAAAGTAGCCATTTATGGTCAAAAATATAAAGAAGAAACAAAACCTTATTTAACCAAACTTTTAAAACATCTAAAAAAAAAGGGAATTAAGGTTGTTTTCGAATTTCACTATTATTACCAATTGAAAGAGCACATTGATGAAAAAGATAGTTTTGAAACTTTCTTAAACCATGAAGATTTACCAGCAGACACAAAATATTTTATCACTATTGGTGGTGATGGAACTATTTTGAGAGCAATTACGTATGTTAGAGATTCAAATATTCCTATTATTGGAATCAATACTGGTAGGCTTGGTTTTTTGTCAACAATTCAGAAATATGAAATCAAAAATGCTATTGACAGACTTTTAAGCGAAGAATATCGAATTATCGAGCGTTCTGTTTTAAGTCTTAGATTAACTCCAGAAGTTTTGGATGCTGAAGATTTTCAATATGCAATTAATGAAATTACGGTAAGTAGGAAAAATACTACTTCGATGATTACTGTGAATACATATTTGGATGATGAATTTTTAACTTCTTATTGGGCGGACGGATTAATAATTGCAACTCCAACAGGTTCTACAAGTTATTCGATGAGTTGTGGTGGACCAATTTTAATGCCTCAAGCAAAAAATATTGTTTTGACGCCAATTGCACCTCATAATTTGAATACAAGACCATTAATTATTCCTAATGACACAAAAATAAAATTGACTGTGAACGGACATGAAAATCTGTTCTTAATTTCGTTGGATTCTAGAGTAACTACTATTAATAATCAAACGGAAATTTATATTGAAAAAGCGCCTTTTACCATTAAAACAATTGAAATGGAGGGACAATCATTCTTTAAGACTCTTCGTAGCAAATTACTTTGGGGAGAAGATACTAGAAATTAATAGATATTTTCGAATTTAACTGTATCTTTACGAACTTTCACAATAAATTACAAGAATTGTAGTTTATCAAAAAAGAAAGAACTGTATACCTAAAGCAAATAAAATATATATATTTGCAAGCTATTTTTAGACATGAAGAGAAAAATTTTATTTTACGTATTACTTTGTATTACAACTGTTTCTTTTGGACAAATCCATGAGGCAGGAATCATTTTAGGGGGTAGTAACTATATCGGAGATATAGGGAGTGAAAATTATATAAAGCCTAACAAACTAGCATTTGGAGGGATTTATAAGTACAATTTAAATCCAAGAATTGCCCTAAGAGGTACTTTTACTTATTTAAATATTGGAGATAGTGATAAAAATTCTTCTAATAAAGTAAGAGAAGAACGTGGATATTCTTTTTCTAATTCAATTAAAGAAGCTGCTTTTGGTTTGGAGTTTAACTTTTTTGAATTCGACATGTCTTCAAGATATGATGATTATTCACCATATTTAATGGTTGCCATTGGAGTTTTTAATTATAAAACAGTGGAAGATCAGAAAGCAGACGGAAGTTTTGATTATAGTTCAAATACATCAGTTACAATTCCTTTTGGATTTGGGTATAAAACAAGACTATATGACAAAATTGCCGTTAGTGTAGAATTATCAGCTAGATATACTTTAGTTGATGATTTAGATTACAATAGACAAGATATTTCCGATTTAAATTTCGGAAATCCTGATAATAATGATTGGTATATTTTCACAGGAATAAACTTAGTTTACACCTTTGGAAGACCAGCATGTTATTCATCTAGATAATTATTCTTATGAGTTTGATAGAGCAGATAGATAAAGAAAGAGTGCCAAAGCATGTGGCGGTAATTATGGACGGAAATGGAAGATGGGCAAAACAAAAAAGTATGCCTAGAGTTTTCGGACACAAAAATGGGGTAAAATCTGTAAGAAGTACAATTGAAATTGCTGGAGAATTAGGTATTGAAGCACTTACACTTTATGCTTTCTCTACAGAAAATTGGAACAGACCAAAACTAGAAGTAAAAACTTTGATGAGTCTTTTGGTTTCTTCATTAAAAAACGAAGTTAAAAACTTACAAAAAAATAAGGTAAAACTTCAAGCAATTGGTAATTTAGAACTTTTGCCAGAAAAGGCTAGAAAAGAGCTACAAGAAGTCATTGAATTAACAAGTAATAATACAGGAATTATTCTAACTTTAGCTTTAAGTTACGGAGCTAGAGAGGAATTAACTCAAGCAATTCAAAAAATATCTCAAAAAATTGTTAATAAAGAGTTAATGGTAGAAGAAATTACTGAAAAAGTTATAAATAATCATTTATATACATTTACTTTGCCAGATGTAGATCTTCTTATTAGAACTAGTGGAGAACAACGAATTAGCAACTTTTTACTTTGGCAAATCGCTTATTCTGAGCTGTATTTCACAGATGTTCTTTGGCCTGACTTTGGAAGAGAAGACTTTTTAAAAGCAATTTTAAACTATCAAAATAGAGAACGACGCTTCGGTAAAACCAGCGAACAAATAGAAAAGATCGACAATGAATAAATTAAGGTTATCATTACTACTGTTATCAATTATTCTTGGAAGTAATAGTCTGACTGCACAAGAAACTAATAATTCACAAACAGAAAATACAAATACAACTTCAAGTTACAAACAAGGTGAAACTTATACTTTAGGTGGAATTAGAGTTGTTGGTCTTCAAAAATTTAGTGAAGAAAGTATCCGAATTTACACTGGATTAACAATAGGGCAAGAAATTAAAATTCCTGGAGATAAACTAACTAGTGCCATCAAAAGACTTTATGAAACAAAAAAGTTTAGCACTGTAGATGTTTATATTGATAAAATAGATGGTAACGCTATCTACCTTTTATTTGAAGTAACAGAACTTCCAGAATTGGATGAAGTTACGGTAAGAGGTATCCGTAAAGGAAAGGCAAAAGATCTTAAAAAAGATTCAAATCTTGAAAAAGGAGAAATGGTTACAGAAAACCTTTTGGTTACTACTAAAAACTATTTCGAAAAACAATACATAGACAAAGGATTCCTTAATGCTAAAGTTACTATTGATACTAGAAAAGATTCTACTAGTGCTAATAGTGTAGATATGCTTATTAACCTTGACAAAGGAAAAAGAGTAAAAGTTCGTAGCATTAAAATTAATGGAAACAAAGCGTTCTCTAATGGAAAGGTTAGAGGAGCAATGAAAAATACTAAAAAAGCATTTTTTGGTAGATTTTGGAAAACTTCAAAATTTATCGATGAAATGTTTAAAGAAGATTTAAAAAGTATCGTTGAAGCATATAGCGAACAAGGATATAGAGATGCTAAGGTTATAGATTATAAAATCAATAAAGTAAAAGATAACAGACTTGATATTGAAATTACTGTTGAAGAAGGTAAACAATATTACTTTGGAGATATCAAATTTATTGGAAATAGTCATTTCAAAACTGATGTTTTAGAAAGATATCTTGGTATTGAAAAAGGAGAAATCTATAATGGAAAAATCTTAAAAGAAAGAGTAAAAGGAGATGGAACTCCAACTTCTGATGATATTACAACTCTTTACTTAGACTCTGGATATTTATTCTCTAGAGTAACGCCTATTGAAACAGGTGTTAAAAATGATTCTATCAATATTGAAATTCGTATTTATGAAGATGAAATTGCTATTTTACGTAATGTAGATGTTTCAGGAAATGATAGAACAAATGACCATGTTATTTACCGAGAATTAAGAACAAGACCAGGTCAGAAATTTAGTAAAACGAATATTATTCGTTCGATTCGTGAGATTAGTCAATTAGGTTTCTTTGATGCACAAGCAATTCAGCCAGATGTAAAACCTAATTTCCAAGATAAAACTGTAGATATCGAATATTCTGTTGCTGAAAAAGGTTCAAGTCAGATTGAATTACAAGCAGGATATGGAGGAAATGCTTTCATCGGAACGTTAGGATTATCATTTAATAACTTCTCATTAAGAAACATTTTCAACTTAAAAGAATATAAACCTCTTCCAATGGGAGATGGACAAAAACTTTCTTTAAGATTACAAGGGAGTAGATTCTATACTACTACTTCATTTTCATTTACAGAACCATGGATTGGAGGAAAAAGACCTAAATCTTTATCATTCTCTGTTTATTCTTCTAGACAATATGGATATAGTGGATTCAATGATGTAGACAGAGATCAAAGTTTACATATTTTAGGAGCGTCAGTAGGTATTGGACAAAGATTAAAATGGCCGGATGATTATTTCCAATTATCGCAAACTTTGAGCTATCAGAGATACGATATTAACAACTATAGATTCTTATCTTTTGATTTCAATAATGGTGTTTCTAATAACCTATCTTATCAGGTTAGTTTTTCAAGAAACTCTTCTGGACCAGACCCAATTTTCCCAACAACAGGTTCTGAGTTTAGTATTACAGCAAAAGCAACATTACCATATTCTTTAATCTTTAATAGAGATGTTGATTATGCAAATGAAACTGATGATGTAAAATACAAATGGTTAGAATACTACAAGATCGGGTTCAAAGGAAAATGGTATACTCCATTAATTGGTAAATCTGTTTTATTCTTAAACACTGAATTTGGATTCTTAGGACACTATAACAAAGATATTGGTGATTCACCATTCGAAAGATATTTTGTTGGAGGAGATGGATTAGCAAACTTCCAGTTAGATGGTCGTGAAACTATTGCATTAAGAGGATATGAAAATAATGCCCTTTCTTCTTCTACTGGAGGAACAGTTTATAACAAATTCTCATTAGAAGCTAGATACCCTATTACAAAAGGACAAGCTGCAACTATTTATACTTTAGGATTCTTAGAAGCAGGTAACTCTTATGATGGATTCGATAATTTCGAGCCATTTAATTTAAAACGTTCTGCTGGATTAGGACTTAGAGTATTTATGCCACAGTTTGGATTATTAGGAATTGACTTCGGTTATGGGTTTGATCCAGCTAATGAACAATTTAATACTGGAATCTCTGGTTGGCAAACACATTTCATCTTTGGACAACAATTTTAATTTTTTTTAGTTATAGTTTAAAGTTTAATCTAAAAAATATGGCACGATATTTTCTAAAATTTAATTTGTTATGATCAAAAAAGTTCTTTTTACATTCCTGATAGCACTTTCTACGACTTTTGCTTTTGCTCAAAAGCCTCAGAAAATAGCATATATAGACATGGAATATATTTTACAAAATGTTCCGGAATATACAAAAGCTCAAGGGCAACTTGATGAAAAAGTTCAAAGTTGGAGACAAAAGCTAGAAAAGAAAAATGCAGAAATAGAATCAAAGAAAACAGAGCTTAATAATGAAAGAGCATTATTAACAGATGATTTGATCGAAGAAAGAGAAGAAGATATTCAGATTTTAATTGAAGAATATAAAAAACTTGAAAACGATTATTTCGGTCCTGAAGGAGATTTATTTCTACTGAGAAGACAATTAGTAAAACCTATTCAGGATTTAATTTTCAATTCGGTTCAGGAAATTGCAAAAAGAAAGAAGTACGATATTGTTTTTGACAATTCACAAGATTTGATCATGTTATACACAAATAAAAAGTATGATATCAGTGAACTTGTAATTCAAAGTATCTCTAGAAACAAAAAGAAGCAAGCTGTAGAAGAAAAAAGAAGTGCAGCGAAAGCGAAACAAGCAAAAGCGAAGAGTGGACAATTATCACCAGAAGCTGCTGCAAAACAAAAAGAAAGAGAAGACGCAAAAAAGAAGCGTAAAGAAGAATTACAAGCAAGAATTCAAAAACAAAAAGAAGCACGTGCTAAGAAACGTGAAGAAATGAAAAAAGCAATCGAAGCTAAAAAACAAGCTAGATTGAAGAAACAAGAAGAACTAAAGAAGAAAAGAGAAGAAGCTAAAAAGGCTAAAGAAGATGCCGCAAAAGCTGAAAATAAATAAATTTTCTGAATATTAAATTAATACTAAATATACAATGAAACAATTTAAATCTTTTTTAATAGTTGCTGTAATGGTTTTAGGGTTTGGAGCAACTGCTCAAGCTCAAAAGTTAGCTTATATCAATTACGATAAAATCTTAACTGAATTATCTGACACAAAAAACATGACTTCTCAATTAGAGCAGTTAAGTAAATCTTACCAAGATGAACTAGAGCAAAAAGGAAAAGCTTTAGAAGCAAAAGGAAAAAGATATGAGAGCGAGGCTGTAACTAAAACAGAAGCTGAAAACCAACAAAGAGCTGTAGAATTCCAAAACGATCAAAGAGCTTTACAAGAAGCTGTAATGGCTGCAGAAAAAGATATTGCTTCAAGAAGAAATGCTTTATTAAAGCCAATCGTTGAGAAATTAAACAAAGCAATCGAAGCTGTAGCAAAAGAAAAAGGTCTTGAGTATGTTTTAGAAAAAACTACTTTACACTATGCTGCTGGAGAAGATATCTCTGCTGCAGTAACTGCTAAGTACAATCAAATGAAATAAGAAATCAATTTATTTTATATATTTAAACTCGCTTTTTATAAGCGAGTTTTTTTATTGTTGTAATTTATGATGAAGACTACAAATCCTATTGGTATTTTTGATTCGGGTGTTGGAGGAACAACTATTTGGCGAGATGTAAATGAATTATTACCTTTTGAAAATACTATCTATTTAGCAGATAATAAAAACGCACCTTATGGTAGAAAATCTGTTGAAGAAATTATTGAACGAAGTATTATCAACACAGAATATTTATTACAACAAAATGTAAAATTAATCATTGTTGCTTGTAATACAGCAACTACGAATGTTATAAAAGTACTTCGAGAAAAATACGATATTCCTTTTATCGGAATTGAACCTGCAATCAAACCTGTTTTATTAAATACAAAAACCAATCATGTTGGAATTCTTGCAACAGAAAGTACACTTAAAAGTGAAATGTACTTGAATACTTCTTCAAGATATAATGAGAATATAGAGATACATGCACAGGCAGGAAATGGATTAGTTCAGCTTATTGAACAAGGAAAAATTGATTCGGAAGAGATGCAATTTTTATTAAAAGATTATTTAGGAAAAATTACAAAATTCCCTGTTGATTATCTTGTTTTAGGTTGTACGCATTATCCTTATTTGAAAAATAAAATTGAAAATATTATTGGATCAAATATCAAAATTGTTGACTCTGGAAAAGCTGTTGCAAAACAAACTTATCATGTTTTAAAACAAAAATCCTTATTGAATGAAAACAAAACAGAAATCAAGTTTCATGATTTTTATTCAAATTTAAATACAGATACTCTTGAAAATCTTTTATCGGATGTTCTTGTAAAAAATATTGAGCTTAGAAGTTTTTAATCTTGGTTAAATATATTTTAAACTCTTCAAACTACTCTCCACTATTCTAAACAACTTTTTTTATAAAATTTACTTTTCACATTATAAATAGGGTTTTACATTTTTTTTAAATAACTTTTAGTAAAAATAGAGAATGAATAAATCATTTTAGATAAACTTCTAACTATTCCATTCTCTATAATTTATGTAACTTTGCGTACTTTTATTTCACTTAGAATGATACAATCAATGACCGGGTATGGTAAATCCATACTACAACTACCAACAAAGAAAATTACTATTGAAGTAAAATCTTTAAATAGTAAAAATTTAGACATAAATGTTCGTATTCCTTCTTATTACAAAGAGAAAGAATTAGAAATTAGAAAACTTTTAGCTTCAAACCTGACAAGAGGGAAAGTGGATTTTTCGATTTATGTAGACAATACTGGTGAGGAATTAACTTCTCAAATCAACGAAGTAGCCGTAAAACAATATATTTCTAAACTTAAACAAATTTCTCATGGTTCGGATTTAGAAATGTTACAGATGGCGATGCGCCTTCCGGAAGCGTTAAAGACGGAAAGAGAAGAATTGGATGAGACAGAATGGAGTGAGATTGTAAAACACATCAATAAAGCTGTTTCAAATATTGTTACTTATAGAGTTGATGAAGGAAAAGCGTTGATTAAAGATTTTAATTTACGAATTGAAAACATTCAAACTTTGCTTAAAGAAGTAATCAAGGTGGATGAAGAAAGAATGGTTCATGTAAAACAAAGACTTCGCAAAGCATTAGAAGAATTAGAGGTAAAAGTTGATGAAAATAGATTTGAACAAGAATTAATCTATTATTTAGAAAAATTAGATATTAACGAAGAGAAAGTTCGTCTTGAAAATCATTTGAAATATTTCATTGAAGAATTAGCTACACCAGAATCAAACGGAAAAAAACTTGGATTTATTACACAAGAAATTGGAAGAGAAATCAACACTATGGGTTCTAAATCGAATTTTGCTCCAATGCAAAAATTGGTTGTACAAATGAAAGATGAATTAGAAAAGATAAAAGAACAAAACTTAAACGTTCTATAAATGGAAAAAGGTAAATTAATCGTATTCTCTGCGCCATCAGGTTCTGGTAAAACTACAATTGTTCGTCATTTATTAAAACAAGAAGAATTAAAATTAGATTTTTCTATTTCTGCTGCTTCAAGAGAAGCAAGACCAAATGAAGTTCATGGGAAAGATTATTATTTTCTTTCTGCAGATGATTTCAAAAACCACATTAAGAATAATGATTTTGTAGAGTGGGAAGAAGTTTACACAAACAATTTCTATGGAACTCTAAAATCGGAGTTAGAACGAATTTGGGCAGAAGGAAAGAGCGTAATTTTTGATATTGATGTAATCGGAGGATTAAATATTAAGAAACAATTTCCTGAGCAAACACTGGCAATTTTTGTACAACCGCCTTCAATTGAAGAAATGGAACGAAGATTGCGTGGTAGACAAACAGAAACAGAAGAAAAAATTAAGGAACGTGTGGCAAAAGCCGAAAAAGAAATGCAATACAAAACAGATTTTGATACAATTTTGATCAATGATGATTTAGATGTAGCAAAAGTAGATGCATTCAATTTAGTTTCTGAGTTTGTAAAATAAGAATACATGAAAATAGGTTTATATTTCGGAACATTCAATCCGATTCATATTGGACATATCATTATTGCAAATCACATGCAACAATATTCTGATTTGGACGAAGTTTGGATGGTTGTTACACCTCATAATCCTCTAAAGAAAAAAAGTACACTTTTAGACAATCATCATCGATTGGAGATGGTTTATAAAGCTTTAGAAGATTTTCCTCATTTGAAAGTTTCTGATATCGAATTTAAATTACCACAACCTAATTATACGGTAAATACACTTGCGCATATTCAAGAAAAATATCCAAACCATGAATTTAGTTTAATCATGGGAGAAGATAATTTGAATACGTTTCACAAGTGGAAAAATCATGATGTAATTTTAAATAATCATCAGGTTTATGTATACCCTAGGATTGATAATAATGAAATAAAAGAAGAATTTAAAAATCATTCTAAGATTCATAAAATTGACGCACCAATCGTTCAGATTTCATCTACGTTCGTTCGTCAATCTGTTAAAGAAAACAAAAATGTGCTACCTTTAGTACCAAAAAAAGTCTGGGAATATATAGATTTGATGAATTTTTATAAAAAATAATAAAAACCCTCTTTGATAGAACTCAAATAATCTTGCAATTATGGAAGAAAATCAAACTCCAAAGAAAGAAAAATCTTTTAAAAATAAACTAACCAGTAAATATCGTATGGTTATTTTAAATGATGATAATTTTGAAGAAAAGTTATCTCTTAAACTAACACGTCTGAATGTTTTTATTTTTGGAAGTATTTTTTCTATTTTATTAGTAGTTGGAACAATTTTCCTGATTGCTTTTACACCTCTGAGAGAATATATTCCAGGATATACCTCTACAGATTATAAAAGAAAAACTTCCGCTCTGATATCAAAATTAGATTCTTTAGAACGACAAACTTTTATCACGAATCAGAAAATAAAGAAACTTTTACCTATCTTAAGAGGAGAAGAAGTTATTGAAGAATTTTATAATGATTCTGATATTGCTGAAAATATCTCAGATTCTCCTAAAAGTGTAAATGCTTCTAAAATTGACTCTATTTTTAGAGAAGAAGTAGAGCGTGAAAAGCGTTTTAATTTATTTGACGAAGCAAAAAAGAATATTGGGATTGTATTTTTTACTCCTATTACAGGAACTATTTCTCAACAATACGACCCAGAAAATAAGCATTACGCTATAGACGTTGCTGTAGCCGAAGGAACTCCTGTAAAAGCTGCTGCGGAAGGTACTGTAATCTTTGCAGAATGGACCGCACAAACAGGTAATGTAGTTATTATTGAACATGCAAACGGATTCATCTCTGTATATAAACACAATGCTTCTTTATTGAAAGAGCAAGGTGATTTGGTGAAGTCTGGTGAGGTGATTGCAACTGCAGGATCTACTGGTGATTTATCATCAGGACCGCACTTGCATTTTGAATTATGGAATGAAGGGTATCCAGTGAATCCTACTAATTTTATAGATTTTGAATAATGAGTCTAAAATCATTTTTTGCAAAACCTTTTGCAAAATTTATTACTAAGAAAATTTACAAATGGGCTAATGACCCAATAAACACACAAGAAAAAGTATTTCAAGAATTAATTCAAGGCGCAAAACATACCGCTTTTGGTAAGGATCATAATTTTGATTCCATTTCTTCTTATGAAGATTTTAAAAAAAATGTTCCTGTTCATACTTACGAAGGTTTAAAACCTTATGTGGAAAGAATCAAAAACGGTGAAGAAGATGTTCTTTGGAAAGGAAAACCAATTTATTTTGCAAAAACCTCTGGAACGACTTCTGGTGCGAAATATATTCCGATTACAAAAGAATCTATGCCTTCGCACATAAATGCTGCCAGAAATGCTCTTTTGATGTATATAGCTGAAACAGGAAATGCAGATTTCGTAGATGGAAAAATGATCTTCTTACAAGGAAGTCCTGTTTTAGATTCTATCAATGGTATTCAGACAGGAAGGCTAAGTGGAATTGTAGCGCATTTTGTACCGAATTATCTTCAGAAAAACCGACTTCCAAGCTGGGAGACGAATTGTATTGATGATTGGGAAACAAAAGTAGATGCTATCGTTGAAGAAACGATTGTAGAAGATATGTCTCTTATTAGCGGAATTCCTTCTTGGGTACAAATGTATTTAGAAAATTTACACAAAAAATCCGGAAAAACAGTCAGTGAGATTTTTCCAAATTTCAGTTTGTTTGTCTATGGTGGTGTAAATTTTGAACCTTATGAAAATAAATTCGAAAAACTAATCGGTAAAAAGATTGATAGTATCGAACTTTACCCTGCTTCTGAAGGTTTTATCGCTTACCAAGATTCTCAAAAAGACAATGGTTTATTACTTCTTTTAGATGGAGGAATTTTCTATGAATTCATTCCTGCAAGCGAATTCTTTAATGAAAATCCAACTAGAATTTCTCTTAAAGATGTAAAAGTTGGAGTAAACTATGTAATTATCTTAAATACAAATGCAGGTCTTTGGGGATATAATATTGGAGATACTGTTACTTTTACTTCTACAAGTCCGTATCGTATTAGAGTTACTGGGCGAATCAAACATTTTATTTCTGCATTCGGAGAACATGTGATTGGTAAAGAAGTCGAGCAAGCTTTAAAAGATGCCATTGCAGGTACAAATGTAAGTGTAAACGAATTTACGGTTGCACCACAAGTAAATCCAACAGAAGGACTACCTTATCACGAATGGTTTATCGAATTTGAGCATGAACCTGAGAATTTAGAAGAATTTGCTTTAAAAATGGATGCTTCAATGCAAAAGCAAAACATCTATTATCAAGATTTATTGGATGGAAATATTCTTCGTTCTCTTGTAGTTCGAAAAGTGAAAAAAGGAGGATTCCATGAATATATGAAGTCTATTGGTAAATTTGGTGGGCAAAATAAAATTCCTCAACTTTCTGACAACCGTAAAATAGCGGATGTTTTAGAAAATTTTATAATTGAAGATTAAAACTGAAATGAAAAAATATTTAATTGTTGGTCTTGGAAATATTGGAGAAAAATATGAAGAGACAAGACACAATATTGGATTTAAAATTGTTGATTATTTAGCAAAAGACGAAGGAGTTTCTTTTGAAACAGAAAAGCTTGGAGACGTTTGTTCTTTTCGTTTTAAAGGAAGAACTTTTGTTTTATTAAAGCCAAGTACATTCATGAATTTAAGCGGAAAAGCAGTAAAATATTGGATGGAAAAAGAGAAAATTCCTCTAGAAAATGTATTAATTATTTTAGATGATTTAAATATTGATTTTGGAGCAATTCGTTTCAAAGGAAAAGGAAGTCATGGTGGTCATAATGGACTAAAAGACATCAACGAAAAACTAAATACACAGCAATATACTCGTTTCCGTTTCGGAATTGCAAACAATTTTGGTAAAGGACGACAGGTAAATTATGTTCTTGGTGAGTGGACAAAAGAAGAAAAGAGTATTCTTATCGAAAGATTGGAAACTTCTGCGCAGGCAATTCGTTCTTTTGGAACTGCAGGTTTAGCAAATACAATGAATACTTTCAACGGAAAATAAATTCATTTTAAAACATAAAAAAATCCTATTAGCAATTTCACTAATAGGATTTTTTGTTTGGTAACATAAAGACAATTATTTTTTATACTTTTTAGCTTCCCAGTTTTTATCTGCTTGTGCTTTCAATTTTTCTTGCCCTTCTTTTATCCATTTCTCATAAGTGTTAGTTCCCCAAGCATTGTAAAATAAATACAATTTCCCATCTCTAATTTCGTAAGTTTTAGGATTGATATCTACTTTTTTATTCATCGCTCCTAAAGCGTACGCACACCATCCTCCATATTGTGGAACATATTTATCTGGATCTTTTTTAAAGGTATCTAAATGTGCTTGCGAAGCAAATTTATACTTCACTCCATCGTGCGTAGTTTGATATTTTTTAGAACCTTTTTCTGCTTTTTTGTTAAAATATGAAACTACATCATACCCGTCTGCAATATATCCTCCCGAAGTATTATAATCAATTTGTTGTGCAAATGTTGTAAAAATACTTCCTAAAAATAATAATAGAAATAAACCTTTTTTCATGATTTTAAGTTTTTAATTAGAATAAATTTTAGAATTCCCTTTTAAAAGTTCAATGTCCTCTACATTTAGTTTTAAAATAAACCAATTGTCCAACTGTTCCAACGCTCCTTTTACTTTCACAGGTTGTCCAACATATTCTAGTATGTCGTGATTGATTTTATTTCCTTTCGAATCTGTTATCATAAAATATTCAGAATTTCCTTCTTTGCTCCTTGTTGTAAAAACTGGAGGAATTCCACCAGAAATACAACGAACCGCACAACTTCGGTGAATTTTACCAAAACCTGGCTTCATTACACCAAAGTAACATTTAGGGTCAATAACTTCTCCTTCTATCTCAATTTCTCCCAAAGAATTTATTTTTCTTTCAGGTAATTGACTTTCTTTTTTCATCACAGGAAATTTTTCTGAATCTGCAATTTGCAGTAATGTTTTTCCATTATAGTAAATCAAATTTCCTTTGATAGAAACCTCTTTTCCTTCAATTGAATTTAACCTTGATTCCATATTTTCAATGTCTTTATCTGGCCCAAATTTCCCAAAACCTAACAGCAAAACATTTTTATAATCATTTGGACTCAACTCTATTCGAACACTAGGATATGGTTTACTATGAAAAGTTCCTGTGATTTCTGAAACATTAGTCAATTCAAATGTGCTGTTCTTAAATTTATTTTGAAAAAAACTAAAGACAACTGCAAAAACAATCACTACCAAAACCAAAATCCAAACTGTAAATTTTAGCTTTCGCTTGATTTTTGACGGTATCTGATTGATATATCCTATGTAAAATTCATCCTTCTTCATGATTCAATAATTGCAGGTGAAACTTCTGTTCCTTCATCTAAAGGTTTTGGTAAAACATATACTTTTTTGTCTTCAATTTTGACATAATATGTAGCTACTTTTTCAGTAAATGGTGGTGGAGATTGTCCATTTTGTGGTAAATATTGATAACCGTGCCAAGGGCAAGTAATACATCCATCTATAATTTTTCCTTCTCCTAATGGTCCTCCTTGGTGTTTACAAACATTGTGAATTGCAGATAATTTATTTTCATATTTAAAAATGGCAATTCGTTCGTGATCTACAATAAAAATTTTTGCTCTGTCTTCTTCAATTTCATCAATCTCGCAAACATATTTCCAATCTTCATCTGAAGCTTCATAAGTTTGTTTGTCTTTTTTTACTTCTTTAATTCCTGCAGAAATATGTAGAATTACTAAAACGACAAATCCTATTCCCATTAAAACTGGCATATATGGCGAAGTTTCTTGCTGAAAAGCTCCTAAAAACACATGAGATACAATCAAAGCATATGCTACATAAACCAACATGTGTAGTGTTTTCCATGTTTTAGCAGAAAGATTAGCCAACCAAAAATCGTGACTTGTAGCCGCCATAGCAAATAAAATCAGTAAAGCTAAAAATCCTAAAACCTGAAAAGGAAAATCGTGAAGTGAAGAATAATCTAAATTAGAAGTAAAAACAGAATAAATTGGATTTACATCACCCAACATATGAAACTGAAAAATAGAAAATCCTCCATGAATTAAAGCAATTAAAAACATACTAACTCCGAGATGTCTTCTGTTGTAAAGCAATGGTAAGAATTTCTTATTAATTCTTGCTAAAGGCCCAATACTCAAAATAATGTGTAATAACAAAATAGCAAGTGTTCCTGAAGAACGAATTGTCAGTGTTTCTAGGGAAGTATTACTGTTTGTGATTAAAGTAATTCCCCAAAACAACAATAAGTATAAAAGCACAAATAACAGGATAAACCTGTCATATACTTTTTTATTCTTGTTCCATAAAACTAATTGATAATTTAATCCCATTGAAATACTTTTTTAATCACTACATCTTTCTTTATCTCATCAAAAATCAAAACTCCATAAAGTCTTTGCTCTTTCAGTGGAAAACGATAAACTCCAGTTTCGTTCATTTCTCCTATAAAAGTTCCTTTTTCATCATTATAATTCAACTCAAATAATGTAGAAGAAGCATCTTTTAAAGGTTTTATCAAAATCACTTCTAGTTGTGAAATTTGATTTTTATTTTCTCCTCTAAAATTAAATTTTAAACCATTTTTTAAATCATTAGATTCTTTAATTAAAAACGGTTTTTGTTCGTTTATTTTAGAGTATGTTTTATTTTCAATTGGCTGCTGTGGAATATTTATTTTAGCTCGAATCATAATAATTGGAAGAATTATCAGAATCAAAATCCAAAATATCAGATGTCTTTTTCGTAATCGAGCATTCATAATTCTTATTTTTTATAAAGTTTTGGCAACAAACAAATCCAAGTTGCAACTACTCCAGGAAATAAAAGCAATCTGACAATCCACTTACTATTTTTCATCAGAGGATCAATTTTAGTGGCTCCAATGAATAAAAAGTAAATTCCGAACAAAACTCCCATTCCGAAATAAACTGCTAGGACTTTTAAAAAAAATGAAATAATTGTGATTACCATCTAGATTAAATTTACATCTGTTACAAGTTCTAAAACAGCAGGACCATTTGTTGCAAATAATTCTTTCATCGCATCGTCTACCTCAACATCTTTGGTAACTCGTTTTCCCCATGCCCCACAATTTTCAGCAAATTCTGCAAAATTTGGATTGGACAAACTCGTTTTCCATACATCAAACATTCCTGCTCTTTGTTCTTTAGAAATTTTACCAAGTTCAAAATTGTTCAGAATTATCAATTTTACTGGCATATTATATTTTACCAATGTGGTGATTTCTGCCAAATATTGACAAAGTCCACCATCTCCAGCTACCGCTACTATTGGTCTTGTATTTTTAACTGCTGCAAAAACTCCAATAGAAGCTGGCAAAGCAAAACCAATAGAACCCAAATATCCTGACATTAAAAAATCTTGGTTTGTTGTTTCAAAATATCTCCCGAAAGAATAAGCATTATTTCCAACATCAACACACATCACGGCATCTTCGGGAGCATATTTATTCATAGAATCAAAAACTTTGATAGAGCTTACACCTTTTTCTGAAGTTTCTAATAATCTCTTTTGTTTTTCTTCTCTCCAAATCTTCCATCTGTCTTCAATTTCAGCAGTATGATCTTTTGATTTGAAGTTTTTATGTAATCCTTTTTTAAATAACTCTACAGTTGTAGATATTTCTCCCCAAACTGGAACATCTATCTTATGAAATTTACTTAAAGCTAAAGGATCAAAATCCACCTGAATTGTTTTCTTTTTTGGTGTAATTCCTGTATGGTTTGAAAATGAAGCACCAAATACAATGATTAAATCACATTCATTCATGAACCATGAAGCAATTGGAGTTCCACTTCTTCCCAAAACTCCTCCAGCCAATGGATGTGTATCTGGAATCAATCCTTTTCCTTTAAAAGTTGTCACTATCGGACATTTTAAAGTTTCAGCAAATTCGATCACTGCTTTTTTATGAAATCTTGCTCCATGTCCCATTATTATTAATGGTCTTTCTGCTTTATTAATTTCATGTAAAGCATCTTTTAAAACATCTTCTGGTGGTGCAATTTTTGGATTTGCCATTCTTCCATCAGGACTTTGTGGCTCACTTCCTTTTTTATGTTCTTCTTGAATTTCATCTGGAAAAGTCAAATGGGAAACATCTCTATTAATAATTGCATGTTTTACTGCTAAAGACATCAATTCGGCGTGCTTACTATCTTCCTGTACTCGATGATTAAATTCCGCAACAGAACTAAAAGCTTGAACTAAATCTACTTCTTGAAAATTTCCTGTTCCAACTACTTGTGTTGCCACTTGTCCTGTCAAAGCTAAAAAGGGTGCTCGATCAACTTTTGCATCCCACATACCTGTATAAAGATTTGTTGCTCCAGGGCCTGCAATTGTAAAACAAGCTGCTGGTCTTCCTGTTAATTTTCCATAAGCTGAAGCTGCAAAAGCCGCTGCTCCTTCATGTCTTATTCCATAAAAATCTAAACGACCTAAATCTTCTTCTCTTCGTAAAGCATCTGCTAATCCTAAATTAGAATGTCCTACCATTCCAAAAACACTTGTAACTCCCCAATTAATCATCGTCTCCACCATCACATCAGAAATAGATTTTTTGGCTGGTTTTCTTGGCTCCATCCCAACATATATAGCTCCATCTTCTTCTTTCACTGGAAAGGTTTTAATTCCATCATCATAACCTCCAGGTGGTAAACCAGTACAAGGATGAAAGTCCCAACCATGCCAAGGACAACGCAACATTCCATTCTCAATCGATCCTTCTCCCAACGGTCCTCCTTGGTGTGGACATTTATTATCCAAAGCTGAAATCTTTCCCTCAAAGTGCGTCAAACATATTCCTTGATTATCAGCTGTAACTGTTTTAACCCTACCTTCTGGTAATTCATTTGTATGTTCTAAAACCTTATACCAAGTAATATCTTTAGCCATTTTCTGAAATTTACAAGTGTTTTAAAATGATTTATTCTGAATCCTCTTTTGAGTATTCTCTTATTTCTGTTATTTCTTTACTTAAAAAATATCCTATCACGATTCTGATTACTATTACAATTGCTAACTTGAATAATTCATCTTGTGTTTTATGAACTACAGAACCTATAATATCAGAAGCAATTAAAAAATCTAAAGCAAGTAAAATATAGAGTCCAACTTTGGAACGAAGTGTTTGAATAGAAGCATAGATATTTTCTTTTTTGTTTAAAGCTTTTATCTCTGTTTTAATTAACTCAATAATTCCTTTCAAAAAGCCAAACATCAATATTAGAATTCCTATTACATCTACAATATCACTTAATTCATCCAAATATTCGAACACCACATTATTCATAATAAATAATAACCTTTATTAAGCATACCTGCATATTTTACTCCTGTGAGACGATGCATATCATAATTAAAAGTTGATAAGTCATTTTTGTTAAACTTATTTACATCATCATATCCACAAGCTCTTGCAATTACTTTGATTAGATCATTCGAAGCTGTGAAATAATTATACAATTGCTTCGCTGATTCGTCAATAATAATTCGAGATCGAAGAGATTCTTTTTGGGTTGCAACACCTACAGGGCAATTATTCGTACTACACGCTCTCATTCCTAAACACCCAATTGCCTGTAAGGCTGCATTAGATACTGCAATAGCATCTGCTCCAAGCATTAAAGCTTTGGCAAAATCCTCCGCCGTTCTTAATCCTCCTGTCACTACCAATGAAACATCTTTAATACCTTTCGCATCCAGATAATGTCTGGCTCTTGCTAAAGCTGGTATCGTTGGGACATTAATATTATCTCTTAAAATAGAAGGGGCTGCTCCCGTTCCTCCTCCTCTACCATCTAAAATGATATAATCTACTCCTACATCAAGAGCAAAATCAATATCTTTCTCTAAATGACTTGCTGCGATTTTGAATCCGATTGGAATTCCTCCAGTTCTTTCTCGAACTTTTTTAGCAAAGTCTTTAAAATCTTTTACGCCATGAAAATCTGGAAAAGTTGCTGGAGAAATTGCAGCCTGACCTTCTGCCAAACCACGAACTTCCGCAATTTCCATACTTACTTTGTTTCCTGGAAGATGTCCTCCAGTTCCTGTTTTCGCTCCTTGTCCTCCTTTGAAATGGAAAGCTTGAACATTGTCCAGTTTTTCCCAACTGAAACCAAATTTGGCGGAAGCTAACTCGTAAAAATATTTTGAATTGTTTTCTTGTTCTGCTGGTAACATTCCTCCTTCTCCCGAACAAATACCTGTTCCTGCCATTTCTGCTCCTTTGGAAAGTGATATTTTTGCTTCTCTAGAAAGCGCTCCAAAGCTCATATCAGAAACAAAAATTGGCATAGAAAGCCTAAGTGGTTTTTTGGCTTTTTTACCAATAACAACTTCGGTTTTCACTAATTCTTCGTCTAATAATGGTCTTTTTGCTAGTTGTGCAGGAAGGAATTGTAAATCTGTCCATTGTGGAAGTGTATTTCGATCTACTCCCATGGAAACTGTAAATCCGTGCTTTCCTACTCTGGAAAGTCCGTATTTTGCTAATTCTTTTATGTATAAAGTATAAGGTTCTGTATCTTCTGGATGTAAGTCTGCGTAAGATCCGTGATACTCATCTCTATCGTATCTCTGTGGATATTGTTTTTGAAACTCTAAAACTTCATTTTCATCGATAAAAAGTTCGTCTCCTTTAATGTGTTCTTTAAATTTATAAAGTCTTTCATCGTGGTTATAATCACTAACTCCTGTATCGTATCTGTAATCCCAATTGTGAACTCCACAAACTATACTTTTTCCTTTTATACTTCCATCTGCTAGAAGTGCTCCTCTGTGTAAACATCTTCCGTAGAGGATTGAAATTCCGTTTTCATGTTTTATGATTACCAAATCTGTATTTGCTACTAGGGCATGTTGTGGTTCCTTTAATGGAAGTTCGGAAATAACAGCAAGTTTCAGTAATTTTTCTTTCATAATAACATGTGTTTCAGGTTGTTACTAAGAAAGATACAAAAAAATATTAATAATCTAATTATCAATGATTTAGATTTTTTTGAAAGTGTTTTTTTGTGCTAGGAATTGAAATGGAAAGCTTTTTCTTTTTCAAAATTAGAATTTCTTAGTAAACGGAGGCGACCTTAGAAGCCCACGTATTGCTTAGAAATTCATTTTTTGAAATGAAAAACTTGGAATGGAAAGCCCGACCTTTTTTATAAAAAAGGGAGCACCCGAATGAAAAAAGTCTTAATTATTATTTTTAAATAACTTTTATCATTTTTTGATAAAATATTAATGTAGAGCGTTAATTTTTTCTAGGCTTTGATAGTATAATTATTTATATTTGTTAATAACTAAAAAAACTACTATGTCATTTTTAAATTTATACGAAAACGGCTCACACAAAAGAAAAATAGGACATTTTGCTAATATTGTAAAATTGGCAAAACTGAATCACCCGATGAACGATGGTGAAATAGAAATATTAAAAGGATTGTCTAAGAAATTAGGTCTAAGTAACGATGAATATTTAGCAATTTTTGAGGATCCGGATAGTTTCCCGATTGAACCACCAATTAGCCAGGATGATCGTTTGGAGAGATTATATAATCTGACTCATATGATTTTCTTAGACAGAGTTGTAACAGAGGAAGAGAAAGCTTTTTTAAACAAAATCACTGTTGGACTTGGTTTCCCTGTTGAAAAATCTGAAAAAATTGCAGATGCTGCGATTCAGTTTTTTATCAACATTGCAAATCTTGACAACTTCAAGAAAGCTTTGAAAGATATCTAAAAAAACAAAAAGCTATTTCAAATTTGAAATAGCTTTTTCATTTGTATTATTATTTGCCTATAAAGCAACATTCACTCCCAATCCAAATACTTCCTTAGATTGCACTTTTGATGTAGCATTATCATCTGCAATCACCTGAACATTTACATTTGTAGAAAGATATTTATTAATTTTCATCACTAGGTTTAATTCGTAATTTAAAATCACATTTTTAGGCTCTTCCAAATAATCAGAATACAGAACTAAATTATTTTCAGCCGTAATATTTTTCATGATGGTAAACTTGTAATATAAATTTGCATTGAAACCCAGTTGATAAAAAGTAGTTTTTCCTTCTTCCGTTCCAAATTTACCAGATTGCTCATCATTTACCACCGTAAGACGCGAAGTAACTGGCGATAAGTTTAAGTATAAATTATCTGATTTTTTCCACAACATACCAGGACCAAAACTAAAGTAACCAGGAGAAAGGAAATCTGAAATTTTCACTCTCGGATCTGCATTATAATCTTCATATCCAGCTGTAAATTGTGTTTTAGCATTCACCAAAAAAGAATAGCTCCAATTTCCTCCTGCTTTATACCCCAAAACAGAATTAATCTCAATTTTATCATCCGTTTTTTTCGTTGCTTCATCTGCATTCTTAGACAAACCATAAGCAGCATTCACTCTACTATTCCAAGTCCATTTGTCTTTTTCGTAGTTGAAATTATAATTCACCATTACATTTCCACCAAGATTATTATCTCCCCCAGCAACCCAGTTCGAATAAGAAGATTGATTTAAAAGAAAACTAAAAGTTCCAGAATTATTCCAATTCGATGGAATTGAGTCCTTTTCAGTCTGTGCATTCATCGAAATACCACAAACTAAAACGAAAAGTAAAAGTAATTTTTTTGTCATAATGTGTTTGATTTAATAATTATATATTGATTCTAAAGTATTTTTCATTTTGGAGCTTCCCCTCCCTCCTTCGTTTCAAAAAACTCAGGAATCGGGTCGGGCTTTCCGCTATATCTTTTTTGCCAAATCAACAGAATGAAGAAAGGCAAAAAAGGATGCCGCTACAATCCCTAAGCCAATAATAAATAACAATGAAAGTTCCCTCTAATTTGGGGTTCTAATGAGGAAATTTAGTTTTTTTAGTCTACAATTTTAAAATTTAATAGCAATTAAAAACTGAAAAAAACATCACAATAATCAAATTGTGATGTTTTATAAAAGATTATTTTTTCTTCTTAAATAATGGTACCGTCGAGCAAGCTTCACCAAACATGATAGATTTTGCTACTGGTTGTAATTTTTCAATCAGATGTACATAAACATTCTCAGGAATTGGTTTCGAAGTACAACCTTTTACAATTACAGGTTTTCCTTCAAACTCCGAATAATCCAAGTTGTTTATAATCTCTTGAAAAACGATGTTTTCTAATTCTTCTTTACTTCCTTTCATTATTTTTTTAGCAAAAGGAGTAACTTTTGTGGCAACCAACATGTAAGCCCAAGTTGGAATAATCGCATCTTCTGAACAAAAAATCGAAACAAAAGCATCTTGGTATTGTTCCCAATTATGTTCTTCCAAATACGCTCTAAAATCTTTCTCTTTCAAAATTATTCCTTCAAAAAGCCAATCCTTAATGTCAATTTCCATTCTTGGATTCGTTGGGAAATAATCTTCCAGATAAATAGTTACTAAAGGACTTTTAGCAACTCTATTTACGATTTCTTCTGCCATTTTTTATAGAAAACCTAATTCTAACTTCGCTTCTTCACTCATCATATCCTGAGTCCAAGTCGGATCAAAAGTAATTTCAACCTCACAGTTGTCTACTTCTTCTAAAGTTTTCACTTTTTCTTCCACTTCTACAGGAAGTGTTTCCGCAACTGGACAGTTTGGAGAAGTTAGAGTCATTAAAATTTTCACATCATTATCTTCGCTTACCATAACGTCGTAGATTAATCCTAACTCGTAGATATCTACAGGAATTTCTGGATCGTAGATTGTTTTTAAAACACCTACAATTTTATCTCCTATTTCTTGTACTTCTGCTTCGTTCATTTTTCCTTTAATTTAAAAATTAAGCTTTCGTTTGTAATGCAATCGCATACAACTTGATTTGTTTAATCATCGATACCAATCCGTTTGCTCTTGTAGGAGAAAGATGCTCTTTCAATCCAATTTCATCAATAAAATTAGTATCTGCTTCCAAAATAGCTTTCGGTTCTTGATTGCTAAATACTTGTAATAATAAAGCAATAATTCCTTTTGTAAGGATTGCATCACTATCAGCAGTATATTTCACAATTCCGTCCTCTAATTCAGAATGAAGCCAAACCTGAGATTGGCAACCTTTGATTAAGTTCTCGTCAACTTTATACTGGTCATCAATTATCGGAAGAGATTTTCCAAGGTCAATCAGATATTCATATCTTTCCATCCAATCTTCAAACATAGAAAACTCATCAATAATTTCTTCTTGTATTTCTTTGATAGTCATTTTTTAAACTTATTTTTGCAAAGTTAAATACATTCAACTATTTAACCACAATTAAAGTTCAGGAATTTTTCGCATACTTTCAAAAAGTATTCATAACTTCCTGTAAGCAATTAATTTAATGAAGAAATAGAATATGAGTAAATTACTTATTGTGGGGACTGTAGCTTTTGATGCAATCAAGACTCCTTTCGGTGAAACAGATAAAATATTAGGTGGTGCAGGTACGTATATCGGATTATCTGCTTCAAATTTTGGAATTGATTCAGGAATCGTTTCTGTAGTAGGAGGAGATTTCCCTGAAGAATATTTAAAAATGCTGAACGATAAAAATGTAAATACAGATGCAGTAGAAATCGTAAAAGAAGGAAAAACTTTCTTCTGGAGTGGAGAATACCACAACGATTTGAATTCTCGTACTACATTAGCTACAGAATTAAATGTTCTTGCTGATTTCAATCCTAAAGTAAGCGACGAGTACAAAAATGCTGAGTTCGTAATGTTAGGAAACTTACACCCATTAGTACAGTCTTCTGTTTTAGATCAAATGGAAACGAAGCCAAAATTAGTGGTTTTAGACACGATGAACTTCTGGATGGATAATGCTTTAGAAGATTTATTAAACGTTATCAAAAGAGTAGATGTTATTACAATTAATGACGAAGAAGCAAGACAATTAACTGGAGAGTACTCTTTAGTGAGAGCTGCTAAGAAAATCTACGAAATGGGACCTAAATATGTGGTGATCAAAAAAGGAGAGCACGGAGCTTTATTATTCAATGAAGAGCATGTATTCTTTGCACCAGCTTTACCATTAGAGGAAGTATTTGATCCAACAGGAGCTGGAGATACTTTCGCAGGAGGATTTATCGGATACATTGCAAAATCTGAAGATATTTCTTTCGAAAACATGAAGAGAGCTGTAATCGCAGGATCAAACTTAGCATCTTTCTGTGTAGAGAAATTTGGAACAGAAAGAATGGAAAACTTAACTGCTGAAGAAGTTCAAAACAGATTAGTTCAGTTTAAAGAATTAACACAATTTGATATCGAATTAAACTCTTAATTTGGTTCATAAATTTATATTATAGAAATCCGTATCGTTTTGATACGGATTTTTTTATTTTTACCACGAAAATAAAACACAACAACACACAACTAAAATAATTTTCTAAAAATGAGTGATGCTTTAAAACATGAATGTGGAATTGCAATGGTTCGCCTTTTGAAGCCATTAGAGTATTATAAAAAGAAATATGGTTCTGCATTTTATGGAGTAAACAAAATGTATTTGTTAATGGAAAAACAGCACAATCGTGGTCAAGATGGTGCAGGTTTAGCAAGTATTAAGTTCAACGTGGAGCCTGGAACTAGATTTATCAGTAGAAAGCGTTCGAACAAATCACAACCAATTCAGGATATTTTTTCTCAAATCAACGAAAGAATCAATACGATTTTTAAAGAAAATCCAGATAAAATGGATGATGTAAAATGGCAAGAAGAAAATATGCCTTACATCGGAAATTTATTCTTAGGGCACGTTCGTTATGGAACTTTCGGAAGAAATAGTATCGAGAGTGTACACCCGTTTTTACGTCAGAGTAACTGGAGACACAAAAATTTAATTGTTGCAGGAAACTTCAATATGACAAATTCTAGACAGTTAATGCAAGAATTAATTGAGCTAGGACAACATCCAAAAGAAAGTACAGATACGGTTACTGTAATGGAGAAAATCGGTCATTTCTTAGATGATGAAGCTGCACACATTTATCAAAAATGTAAAGAAGAAGGTTTATCTAAAAAAGAGGCTTCTGCAAAAATTGGAGAAGACATGGATATTCAAAGAATTCTTCACAGAGCATCAAGAAACTGGGATGGAGGTTATGCAATGGCAGGACTTTTAGGTCATGGAGATGCTTTTGTTTTAAGAGATCCAGCAGGAATTCGTCCAGCATTTTTCTATCAAGATGATGAAGTAATTGTAGTTGCTTCAGAAAGACCTGTAATTCAAACAGTATTTAATGTTCCTTTAGAGTCTATTAAAGAAATTGAAAGAGGACATGCTTTAATCATCAAAAAAGATGGAGATTGTTCGATGAAACCAGTAAAAGAACAATTACCAAAGAAATCTTGTTCATTCGAGAGAATTTATTTCTCAAGAGGAAGTGATGCTTCTATTTATGAAGAAAGAAAAAATCTTGGTAAATATGTTTTCCCACAAGTTTTAGAACATATTGATCATAATATTTCAAACACTGTTTTCTCTTACATTCCAAATACGGCAGAAACTTCATTCTATGGTATGCGTGAAGCTGCAGAAGATTTCTTAAACCAACAAAAATTAAACACAATTTTAGACGGAAAAAGATCTCTTTCAGCAGAAAAAGTAACAGAAATCTTATCAGAAAGACCAAGAGTTGAGAAAATTGCCATTAAAGATGCAAAACTTAGAACTTTTATTTCTGATGATAGCAGTCGTGATGATTTGGTTGCACACGTTTATGATGTGACTTACGGTGTTGTAAAAGAAAATGACAATCTTGTAATCATTGATGATAGTATTGTTCGTGGAACGACTTTAAAGAAAAGTATCGTTAAGATTTTAGATCGATTAAATCCTAAGAAAATTGTAATTGTTTCTTCTGCTCCGCAAATTCGTTATCCAGATTGTTATGGAATCGATATGGCAAAATTAGGAGATTTCATCGCCTTTAAAGCTGCAATTGAGCTTTTAAAAGAAACAAATAAAGAAGGAATTATTGATGAAGTTTACAAAAAATCAAAAGCGCAAAAAGGAAAAGCGGATATTGAGATTGTAAACTATGTAAAAGAAATTTATGCTCCATTCTCAGACCAACAAATTTCAGATAAAATTGCTGAAATGTTGAAAACTGAAAATATCAATGCAGAAATTTCTGTAATTTTCCAAACGGTTGAGAACTTACACAAAGCTTGTCCAGAACATACAGGAGATTGGTATTTCACAGGAGATTATCCAACAAATGGAGGACATAGAGTAGTAAATGATGCTTTCATCAATTATTACGAAGGAAATAACGAAAGAGCATATTAAAAAAGAATAAAATAAGAATAGCGTAGTTTACGCAAAATTCTTAATACTATAATTTGGTTTGAATAATGGTTTGTAATTAATTTTGCATCCGATTATTCAAACCATTTTTTTTTGCAAATGAATTATTTAGAAGATTTAGAAAAGGAATTAGCTCCATATAGAAAACAACTTATTGAACATAGTCTATATCAAAACATCAAAACGATTGAAGATGTACAAACTTTTATGGAGTATCATGTGTATGCAGTTTGGGATTTTATGTCTCTTTTAAAATCGCTTCAAAACCTGCTTACTTGTACAACAATTCCTTGGACACCAAAAGGAAATCCAATTACAAGACGTTTTATCAACGAAATCGTTCTTGGTGAAGAAACAGATGTAGATTCGGATAAAAACCCTGTGAGTCATTATGAAATGTATTTGGACGCAATGTTGGAGATCAAAGCTAGTACTGCTTCTATTGTTCAATTCGTAAAAGAAATTCAAAATGGAGCAACTTATACAGAAGCAGCAACATCTGTAAATTTAGATTCAACAGTTTTAGATTTTTTAGACTTTACTTTTGACACAATTAAATCTCAAAAATCTCATGTAATTGCTGCTGTTTTCACTTTCGGAAGAGAAGATTTAATTCCAGATATGTTTACAGAAATTGTAAAAAATATTGGTTCAGAAACAAATATTTCGATCGAAAAACTAATTTATTATTTAGAACGTCATATAGAGTTAGATGGTGATGAGCATGGACCAATGTCACTTCAAATGATTTCAGAACTTTGTATTGAGGATGCAACAAAATGGCAAGAAGTAAAAGAAGCAAGTATTATTGCACTTCAAAAAAGAATCCAACTTTGGGATGCTATTGAAAAATCCATTTTGAATAGATAATTATTTTCTTTTTATACTTTAGATTTAAAATAGTCTTTAAAACGATATAAATAAACCCTGATTAACTTTTCTATAAAATGTTAGTCAGGGTTCTTTATTTTTTAAGACTTTATATAAAGCTATAAAAACAAAAAAGCCTTCCTGTTTAGAACAAGAAGGCTTTTCATTTATTTTAAAAATAATTAGTCCGCTAAGATAATTACTTTATTGTCTTTCATTTCAATAGTTCCACTGTTGATTTTCACAGTAAGAATTTTCTCATCGTCAGCATGAGGAACTACTTTCGCATGTAATTCATCAAAAACTAAGTGTTGTTGAGAATGTACATATATTTTGATTGTTCCTTTACTTAAAAGAGAAACAATCGGTGCGTGATTATTTAACATCTGAAACTCACCGTTTGTACCTGGTACAGTAACGCTGTCAACTTCTGATTTAAATAATGTAGCTTCTGGTGATACGATTTCTAAAAACATAATTTGTTTTGTTTTGAATTATTAAGCTTCCGCTAACATTTTCTCTCCAGCCTCAATTGTCTCTTCAATTGCTCCTTTTAAGTTGAATGCTGCTTCAGGATACTTATCTAATTCTCCATCCATAATCATGTTGAATCCTTTGATTGTATCTTTAATATCTACTAAAACTCCTTTTAATCCTGTAAACTGCTCTGCTACGTGGAAAGGTTGAGATAAGAAACGTTGTACACGACGTGCTCTGTGTACTACTAATTTATCTTCCTCACTTAATTCCTCCATACCAAGAATTGCAATAATATCTTGTAATTCTTTGTAACGTTGTAATAACTCGATTACTCTTTGTGCAGTATTATAGTGCTCATCTCCAATAATTTCTGGAGCTAAGATACGAGAAGTAGAATCTAATGGATCTACTGCTGGATAAATACCTAACTCAGCAATCTTACGAGATAATACCGTTTTAGCATCTAAGTGCGCGAACGTTGTAGCTGGCGCTGGATCCGTTAAATCATCCGCAGGTACATATACTGCCTGTACTGATGTAATTGATCCTACTTTAGTTGAAGTAATACGCTCCTGCATAGTACCCATCTCAGTTGCTAATGTAGGTTGGTATCCTACTGCTGATGGCATACGTCCTAAAAGTGCTGACACCTCAGATCCTGCTTGTGTAAAACGGAAGATGTTATCAACGAAGAATAATACGTCTTTACCTTGTCCAGTTCCTGCTCCATCACGGAAGTATTCTGCAATACTTAATCCTGATAACGCAACACGTGCACGTGCACCTGGTGGCTCATTCATCTGTCCGAATACGAACGTTAATTTAGAATCTTTTAATTGTTTAGCATCTACTTTTTCAAGATCCCATCCACCTTCTTCCATAGATTTGTTAAACTCTTCTCCGTATTTGATAATACCAGACTCTAACATCTCACGTAAAAGGTCATTTCCTTCACGAGTTCTTTCACCTACACCAGCGAATACAGATAAACCTCCGTGTCCTTTTGCGATGTTGTTAATTAACTCCTGAATTAATACTGTTTTTCCTACTCCGGCACCTCCGAATAATCCAATCTTACCTCCTTTTGCGTAAGGCTCAATTAAATCAATTACTTTAATACCTGTAAATAATACTTCAGTACTTGTTGATAATTCCTCAAATTTTGGCGCAGGACGGTGAATTGGAAGACCATTATCTCCGTCTTTTGGTAAAGCTTTTAATCCATCAATTGGATCACCGTTTACATTAAATAAACGACCAAAGATTTCACTTCCTACTGGTACCTGAATTGGTGTTCCTTTCGCTACAACTTCGTAACCTCTACTTAAACCGTCAGTAGAATCCATTGCAATACAACGAACTGTGTCTTCACCTGTATGTTGTTGTACTTCAAGTACTAAAATTGAACCGTCTTTTCTTGTGATTTCTAAAGAATCATAAATTTTTGGAAGGTCAGTACCTGATGCAAATTCAACATCTATTACTGGACCAATAATTTGTGCAACTTTACCTGTAATTCTAGCCATTGCTTTAACTATTTATTATTAGTTCTTTTATTTTCTGAGAATTGTCTCGCTTAACAGAGCGCAAAGATAGTTTTTTTAGCGAAATAATCTAGCATTCTGCTTTTATTTTTATTTAAAGTAAAAAGACTCACTTTTTTATATTTAAAAGTGAGTCTTTTTTTATTATTCATTTTTCTACCTAAAATTAAGGGTTTACAGTCCAAGAAACAAAATATTGTGATCCAACAGCTCCTGCTCCTGGCGCACTAAAATATTCATGATTTAAAAGATTTGCTCCTCCAATTTTAAATACTGATTTCCATTTTTCTAAAGTATAACTTACTTGTGCATCAATTGTAGAACGAGCTCTTAACTCTGCATCTGCAAAACTTGATTCCCAATAATAACTATCATTCCATCTATAGTTAATGTTGAATCCGATTCCTTTATATACATCCGAATTTCCGAAAGTAGCTTTTACTTTATGTTCAGGTGTATTGAAACTAGCTTCAAAATCTGGATCAGAAGCTTGATCAAAATCTAATTTCGAGAATGTATAGTTAATTCCAACTTCAAATCCTCCATTTAATCTTGTGTCTAATCCTAATGTTGCTCCATAAGAACTAATATCAGCAGAAGAATTTGTATAAACTTGGAATGGTTTGAAATCTCCATTTTGTAATGCTAATAAAGAAAGTGTGTTATCTCCAACTGTTCCATATAAAGGAACTACAACTGTTTCTGTAGAAATGAAATCTTTATACTCATTATAGTATCCAGAAATATCGATAATTAATTTTTTCACTTTTCCACGGTACCCTAATTCAAAAGCAGTTACTTGTTCTGGTTTTACCAATCCAATATTTGCTTTTACAGGTGCTCCTGCTGCAATTGAAGATAAAGCGAAAGCATTTTCATAAGCTTCTCTACCTTTTAACATTACTGTCTCTCCTCCTGCAAACTGTTGCCCTTGTGGACTTACTAATAAAGGTGAAGAAGTATATCTATCTAAGTTATCTTGAGCTGAACCTACTAAAATTGCATTTCCTAAATCTAAACCAATATATTGATCTTGTGTAGTAGGATTTCTAAATCCTGTTTGTACAGATCCTCTAATATTGTGGTTTTTCTCTTCCCCAATAGAATAAACTAAAGAAACTCTTGGTGAGAAATTACCATCAAAGTTTTCTGATTTATCATATCTTACAGAACCTGTAAACTTGAATTTTTCTTGAGCAAATTTCTTTTGAACCTGTGCATAAGCTCCATATTCATTATAATTAATTGCTCCATCATAATCTGTAAAGATTGTCCCTTCTGAATTTAAAGAATATTGTCTGAAAGAACCTCCAACTTGAAATTCTGCAAACTTGATAATATCTCTAAAGTTATAATTTACATCTGAATGATAAATTTTTGATTTATCAATAAACTTAGCTCCAGTTTGTAAGTTTCCATCATCTTTAATTTTGTCGAAAGCTGCATTAAATTCAGCTGTTCCTGGCACTAAAGCTCCCTGTTGTGCAAAAGCACGAGCTGCTTGATGTGCTTGCTCTCTTGATGCTCCACCTAAAATTGATTGAATATATGCTCCTGCATATTCTTGGAACCATTGTTGATCCGCTTTCCAAGCTCTATTCACATTAATCCCTGCAAAACGAGAATCATAAGAATCTCCTGCGTCTTCTGCAGTTAAGTAAGCTCTAACAAAAAAGTTTTTATTATGAACTTCTAATTTATGTTGTTGCATAGAGAAATCTTGTAAGAAATATCTATTTGCTCCTTGATAAATAGTATTTCCTGTTCCAAACTTTCCGTTATATACAATTTCTAAATCATCTCCATTCGGGCGATAGTTTAAAGATAAATCTGCTTTAAAACTTCTTGCATCGTAGTTTGCTAAATCTCTTTCTTCATAACCTGTACGAGAAACTTGAGCAGCACCTAAAGTTCCTTCTGGTGTTCCAGCTATTTCATCAAAATTTAAAAAGATAGAAACCTCATCTCCATAAACGTTTAATCCATCATATCCTGGGTCGTTTTGTCTTGTTGCTCCAGGCATGTTATAATCTCTATAATCTGTTGCCCACCATTCTTCTCCACTTAAGAAAGAACCTGAAATTTTAAAAGCAAACTTATCATTAAATGCATGTGCATAACGGAAACCTGCATCTACAAATCCATTTGTTCCTGCTGCTTTTTGTGAAGTTAAACCTGTTTTTGCATAAGCACTTACTCCTTGAAAATCAAAAGGATTTTTACTTGTCATGAATAAAATACCATTAAAAGCATTTGCTCCATATAAAGCTGAAGAAGCTCCTGGTAATAATTCTACAGTGTGAACATCTAATTCAGACATTCCTAATAAATTTCCTAATGTAAAGTTTAAGGCTGGTGAAGAGTTATCAATTCCATCTACTAACTGTACAAAACGTGTATTTGCAAAAGTTGCAAATCCTCTTGTGTTAACAGATTTGAAAGTTAAACTGTTTGTATTGATATCTACTCCTTTTAAGTTTTCTAAAGCATCGTAGAAAGTTGGTGAAGAAGAGCTTTGAATTTTTTTAATATCAAATCGTTCTACTGTTACTGGAGATTCAAAAACTCTTTCTGGTGTTCTTGAAGCTGAAACAACAATCTCATCTAAAGCTGTAGATGATTCGTTTAAGGTTACATTAAAATTCTGATTATTTTGGGTTACTTCTAGTTTTTTTGATTCAAATCCAATACTTGAAACTTCAATACTAAAAGGTAAAGGTAAGTCTACTTCAAGGGAAAAGTTACCATCAAAATCTGTAGTAGTACCTATAGGTTTCCCTACTACTTTAATTGTTGCTCCAGGAAGAGGTTCATTTACGCTGCCATCCGTTACAGAACCTGAAACTATTATTTGGGCTATGGTAATATTCGCAAATAATAAAAAGATAATTAAAGGTATTATTTTTCTCATAATATTTAAATATGAATTAACAGTATGTAAAATACAATTTTTATCGTGATTAACAATTTAATTGCCAATTTTTTACTTAATTTAACTTAAAACAATAAAGCCTCATCAAGTTGATGAGGCTTTAAGAAATATTTTATTTTGTTTACATTAATTTAACATATGAAACATTTCACAAATTAAATTATCCAACAATATTTATAATTTTTCCAGGTACAATAATCACCTTTTTAGGTTCTCTTCCCTGTAATTGTGCTTGTGTTTTTTCATGTGCCATTACCACTTTTTCGATTTCGTCTTTTGACATATCTAATGGTAATTCTAATTTGAAGCGCATTTTTCCATTAAAAGAAACTGGATATTCTTTAGAACTTTCTACTAAATGACTTGGCTCAAAAATTGGGAAATCTGCCGTAGAAACTGATTCCTCATGCCCTAATTTACTCCATAATTCTTCTGCGATATGTGGCGCATAAGGAGAAATAAGAATTACCAATCCTTCTAAGATTTCTCTTTTGTTACATTTTAATTTTTGTAACTCATTTACAGCAATCATAAAAGTACTAACAGAAGTATTGAAAGAGAAATTCTCGATATCTTTATCTACTTTTTTAATTGTTTGGTGTAAAACTTTTAATTCTTCTTTTGTTGGCGCTGCATCTGAAACTGTAAATTCATTATTATTGTGGAATAATCTCCAAAGTTTCTTTAAGAAAGAATGCACTCCAGAAATTCCAGCAGTATTCCAAGGTTTAGATTGCTCTAGTGGCCCAAGGAACATTTCGAATAAACGTAAACTATCTGCTCCGTATTCTTCACAAATATCATCTGGGTTTACAACATTAAACCATCTTTTTGACATTTTTTCTACTTCACGACCAACGATGTATTTTCCATCTTCTAAAATGAATTCTGCATCCTTATATTGTGGTTGCCATTCTCTAATCTTCTCTACATCTAATTCATCAGAAGTGTTGATTAATTTTACATCAACTCTTAATTCTTCTACTTTTTGATCTTTTACTAAGTTTTTAGAAACAAAAGTATTTGTTCCAGATAATCTGTAAACAATTGCAGAAGTTCCTAAAATCATCCCTTGATTAATCAACTTCTTCGCAAATTCATCAACAGGAAGTAATCCTAAATCAAAAAGGAATTTTTGCCAAAAACGAGCATATAATAAATGTCCTGTTGCATGCTCAGAACCTCCAATATATAAATCAACTTCTTTCCAGTAATCTACAGCTTCTTTGCTTACAAACTCATTTTCGTTGTTTGCATCCATATATCTGTTGAAATACCAAGAAGAACCTGCCCAACCTGGCATTGTGTTCAATTCTAATGGAAAAATAGTTTCATCATCGATTTTTGAATTTTCAACAACTTCATTATTTACGGTATCCCAAGCCCAAACAGTTGCATTTCCTAATGGTGGTTTTCCATCTTCTGTTGGTAAATATTTCTCTACTTCTGGAAGTCTAACTGGTAAATGTTCCGCAGCAATCATTTGTGGCATTCCATCTTTGTAATAAACTGGGAATGGTTCCCCCCAATAACGCTGACGAGAGAATACAGCATCACGTAAACGGTAATTGATTTTTCCTTCTCCAATTCCTTTTTGTTCTAAATGATAAATTACTTGCTTTGTAGCTTTCTTTACATTTAATCCATCTAAGAAATCAGAGTTTGCAATTTTCGCATCTTTTTCTGCATAAGCAGCTTCTGAAATATCAATTCCATCAAAAATATTTTTGATTTCAATTCCAAAATGATTTGCGAAATCCCAATCACGTTGATCACCACAAGGAACCGCCATTACAGCACCTGTTCCGTAGCTAGCTAATACATAATCACCAATCCAGATTTGAATTTTCTCTCCAGTAAATGGGTGAATTGCATATGCTCCTGTGAATTCTCCAGAAATTGTTTTTACATCCGCTTGACGCTCACGTTCGCTACGTTTTGCAGTTGCTTCGATATAAGCTTCTACAGCTTCTTTTCTATCTTCCGTTACAATTTTTGAAACTAATTCATGCTCTGGAGCAAGAGTCATAAAAGTAACACCGAAAATAGTATCAGGACGAGTCGTAAATACTTCGATCATATCTTCCGAGTTTTCTACTTGGAATTTTACAGAAGCACCTTGCGAACGACCAATCCAGTTTGTTTGTGAATCTTTTAATGGTTGTGGCCAATCAATTGTACCTAATCCATCTAAAAGTCTTTGTGCATATGCTGTAATTCGCATGCTCCATTGCATCATTTTTTTACGAACTACAGGATGTCCACCTCTTTCGGAAACTCCGTTTACAATTTCATCATTTGCTAAAACAGTTCCTAAAGCAGGACACCAGTTTACTTCTGTTTCTGAAAGGTAAGTTAATCTATATTTTGCTAAAATTGCTTCTTTCTCTTTGTCAGAAAATGCATTCCACTCTTCTGCTGTGAAAGTTGTAATATCTTCATCACAAACAGCTTTTACATTTGCATTTCCATCTTTTTCAAATGTTGCAACTAAAGTATCGATTGTTTCTGCTTTATCAGATTCTTTGTTGTACCAAGCATTGAATAATTGCGTGAAAATCCACTGTGTCCATTTGTAATATTCTGGATTTGATGTACGAACTTCACGAGACCAATCGAAAGAAAAACCAATTTTATCTAATTGTTTTCTATATGTTGCAATGTTTGTTTCTGTTGTAATTGCAGGATGTTGTCCTGTTTGGATTGCATATTGTTCTGCTGGTAAACCAAAAGAATCATATCCTTGTGGGTGCAATACGTTGAAACCTTTATGACGCTTATAACGTGCATAAATATCTGATGCAATATAACCTAATGGATGCCCAACGTGTAATCCTGCTCCAGAAGGATAAGGAAACATATCGAGTACGTAATATTTTGGTTTTTCAGAGTTGTTGTCTGCTTTGAAGGTTTGCTTCTCTGCCCAATATTTTTGCCATTTGGCTTCAATGTCATTGAAATTATATTCCATCTTTAATTTGTATATTTTTACTTAAAAGATTGTTTTTCTTATTTCTGAAGTAATTTGATTTCCTATTTAAAAACTCAAATTTCTTCAACGCTTGCAAATTTAAGCAATCCTTTGAGAATAGAAAGTTTGGTGTTTGAAAGTTTTATAATAGTTTCTTTTAACTTTCTTAATCTTTTCATTTTTACGTTAGGGATTGTAGTGGAAAGCTTTTGTTTTTCTAAAAATTAGAGATTCTTAAGAAACGGAGGCGACCAACGGAAGCCCACGGGTTCTTTAGAAGATCTTTTTTAGAAATACAAAACTTGGAACGGAAAGCCCGACCCGAAGTTTTGACGGAGGGGAACGCCCTAATTTTTATTTTAAATATTAAACTTTATTACGTTTAAAATTTTATATGATTTTTTTTAATCTAAAACACACCCCTAGCCCCTCTCAAGAGGGGAATTCTAAAATATTTAAATCTAATGCATAAAAAAAGGTAGCAATTATTGTTGCTACCTTTTCTATTTATTTATGATGTTCTATTTGTCTTCTTCCTCTTTTGGAATGATTGGAATCGCTGGTTTTTTGAATGTCTTTTTATTTGCAATCTTCGACTCTAGTGATAAAAGTAGAGATGGTAATAAAAGTAAGTTTGAAACCATTGCGAAAAGTAGCGTTACGGAAACTAGACCTCCTAGTGCAATTGTTCCTCCGAAACTTGATACGATGAATACTAAGAATCCGAAGAAAAGTACTACAGATGTATAAAACATACTTACTCCTGTTTCTCTTAATGCAGCGTATACTGATTTTTTCACTTTCCAATTGTTCGCTTGTAACTCTTGACGGTATTTTGCTAGGAAGTGAATTGTATCATCTACAGAGATTCCGAATGCGATACTAAATACTAAAATCGTAGATGGTTTGATTGGAACTCCTAAATATCCCATTAATCCGGCTGTGATTAATAATGGGAATACGTTCGGTAAAATTGAGATGATAATCATCTTAAAAGAACGGAACATGAATGCCATGAACAATGCGATTAACACAATTGCTAATGATAACGACAATACAAGATTGTTGATTAAATAGTTTGTTCCTTTTAAGAAAACTAATGCTTTCCCTGTCATACTTACATCGTATTTTGACTCTGGGAATTCTTTCTTGATTTTAGCATATAGTGTTTCTTCAATTCGCTCCATTTTTTCTGTACCAATATCTTTCATGAACGTTGTGATACGAGCATAACGTCCTGTAGAATCCACAAAGTTTTCAAGCATGTTAGAATTTCCTCCTGAATTCTTAGCGTAATTTAAGATGAAGTTCTTCTCTTGTGAACTTGGTAATTGGTAATATTTTGGGTTTCCGTTATAGAAAGCCTGTTTTGAATATTTTACTAAGTTATTTACAGAAATTGGCTGTGATAACTCAGGAATATCGTTAATTGTTTCACTTAGTTTTTCAATTCTTTTTAGTGTAGAAAGTTTCATCACACCATTTGGTTTTTTGGTGTCGATTACAATTTCTAAAGGCATAATTCCTCCAAATTCCTTTTCGAAGAAAACGATGTCTTTATAGAACTGTTTTCCTTTCGGCATGTCTTCAATTAGAGATCCAGATACACGGATCATGTACATTCCGATGATACTTAAAACAATAATGATCACTGAACTTACATAGATTGTAAATCTACGGTGTCTTACCATATTTTCCATCCAATCAACAATACCTTCAATCCAAGTTCTATCAAGGTGTTTTAGGTGTTTTTCTTTTGGTAATGGAAGGAAACTATAAATAATCGGAATGATTAAAAGTGCTAAAATGAATATGGATAAAATATTGATAGAAGCAATGATACCAAACTCTCTTAAAAGTTGACTTTTTGTAAAAATAAACGTAGCGAAACCTGAAGCTGTTGTTACGTTTGTCATTAATGTAGCATTTCCAATTTTAGAAATAACACGTTGTAATGACTTCGCTTGGTTTCTGTGTTTTTTGATTTCTTGCTGGTATTTATTGATCAAGAAAATTGCATTTGGTACACCAATAACGATAATTAATGGTGGAATTAATGCCATCAGAACTGAGATTTCATAACGGAAAAGTCCGATGAAACCAAAGGCCCAAACTACTCCGATACTTACAACTAATAGCGTAATAAAAGTAGCTCTGAATGATCTAAAAAATAAGAAGAAAATAAATGCTGTAACGAACAATGCAAGACCAACGAACATTCCGATTTCGTCGATAATATTCTGCGCATTCATTGTACGGATATAAGGCATTCCTGATACACGAACGTCTACATTGTAATCTTTTTCAAACTTTTCAACAAGTGGATTGATTACATCAAAAACAAAATCTCTTCTAATTTTCGTATTAATAATATCTTTATTCAAATAAAGAGCAGTACGAATTGTTCCTGTTTTTTTGTTAAAAAGAATGTTATCGTAAAATGGTAAACTATCAAAAAGAGCTTTTTTTACTTCTATAATTTCTTCTTTGGTTTTTGGCTCAATTTTGTAAAGCGGCTCTAACTTAAAAGTCTCATTTTCTTTATCTTTTACAAGTTTTTGAATATCTCCAATAGAAATAGCAAAATCAATTTCTTTATTAATTTTTACTTTTTTCACTACTTCTTTACTGGTAGAATCAGCTAAGGTATGGTTGGTAAAATATCCTTCTTTGTCAAAAAACTTCGGATATTTTTCAGTCACAACTTCATGACTTGCAATATCTTTTGCTAATTGATTCCAAGCATGGAATTTTTCAGGTGTAAAAATGGTAGAATCATTTGAAGCTAAAATGATTAAGTTCCCTTCTTCTCCAAAAACTTCTAAGAATTTATCATACTTGATATTTGCCTCATGATCCGTTGGTAAAAGGTTTGCTTCTGTGTGTGAGAAACGCATATACTGCATTTGAGAAGCAAGAAAATAAGTGATAAGGGCAATAATCCCAAGAATGACGAATCTACCGTCTTTAATAATTATACGTGCTGTTCTATTCCAAAAACCCATTTTAAAAAATTTTCGCAAAGGTATAAAATTCACACCTTTCTTTTTAGGAAAGTTTAAATATTAAATAACACTGAATTAATATTAACTTGTTGTAAGAGCATTCAATCAGTTGTTTAGAGATAACTTTTGGAGCTATTATTTTTTTTAACACAATCATAATCAATTCATAGATTAAAGTTTTCATAATCAGTAGATTTAGAATCGTCAAAGTTTTTATAAAATTATTTTCGAGGTTTTTAATCGATGAACTCATTTAAACTTTTTGACTCAAAATTCGTTTCAAGCATGTTCATTACTGACTTGTGAAAAATTTTAACCATAGCTAAGGCTATGCTGAAAATTTTTCCCTTCACCATCAATAAACATCAGATGAAACTCCTAGTTTTGGCAAAAAAGTTTAAACGAGTTCAATTTTAAAATCGTACTTTTGCAAAAATTTTGATGTTTAACTAAAAAAGTATAGCATGCAACTGTACAATAAGTTAAGCGCAGACGAACGCGCTTTATTAATAGATAAAGCTGGAAAAGATCGTATCACGATTTCATTCTACCAATATCATAAAATTGAAAATCCAGCGATTTTCAGAAATGAATTATTTGTAGCATGGGAAAAGCTTGATGTTCTTGGAAGAACTTATGTTTCTTATGAAGGAATCAATGCTCAGATTTCTGTTCCAGCCGAAAATTTTGAAAAATTAAGAGATCAACTTTACAGCATCTCTTTCTTAAACGACATTCGCTTGAATGTTGCTATTGAACAAAACAACAAATCGTTTTTAAAACTGACGATCAAAGTTCGTGATAAAATTGTTGCGGACGGATTGGATGATGAATCCTTTGATGTTACTTCTATCGGAACACATGTTTCTGCAAAAGAATTTAACCAACTTTTAGATGACGAAAACACGGTTTTAGTGGATATGAGAAATCACTACGAAAGTGAAATTGGTCATTTCGATGGTGCAATTACTCCAGATGTGGACACTTTCCGTGAATCTTTACCAATTATCGAAGATGATTTAAAAGAACACAAAGAAGACAAAAATCTTGTGATGTATTGTACTGGTGGAATTCGTTGTGAGAAAGCGAGTGCCTATTTCAAACATAAAGGTTTTAAAAATGTATTTCAGTTAGAAGGTGGAATTATCGAATATGTTCGTCAGATTAAAACGGAGGACTTAGAGAATAAATTCATCGGAAAGAATTTTGTTTTTGATGAAAGAAGAGCTGAAAAAGTTTCAGAAGATGTGATTGCATCTTGTCATCAGTGTGGAGAACCTTTTGATGTTCACACAAACTGTGCAAATGATGCTTGTCATTTACTTTTCATTCAATGTCCTTCTTGTGCTGAAAAAATGGATAATTGTTGTTCTTCAGAATGTCAAGAAATCGTTCAACTTCCTTTAGAAAAACAAAAAGAACTTCGAAGAGGAAAGAGTAACAGCAACAAAATCTTTAAAAAAGGACGCTCAGAAGCATTGAAATTCAAAAAGTAATTTCTCTTTTTAAAAAAATTGAAGTGTATTTTTAATTAAAAAAGAAATACACTTCTCTCAAACAATACAAATCAAAAATAACATTTAAGCTTTTTTTCAAAGTTTAATTAAAAATAAAATCCACAACGGATAAAAGTTTAGGAAAACATGACACAATCTGGGAAAATAGAATTAATGGCTCCTGCGGGAAATTTTGAATCTTTACAGGCGGCTTTAGATAATGGTGCAGACTCTATTTATTTTGGTGTAGAACAATTAAATATGAGAGCAAGAGCTTCAATTAACTTTACATTAGATGATTTACCAGAAATTTCGCAAAGATGTAAAGAAAAAGGAGTTCGTACGTATTTGACATTAAACACGATTATTTACGATCACGATTTATCTATTGTAAAAACATTAATCAAAAGAGCGAAAGAAGCGGATATTACAGCTGTAATTGCAATGGATCAAGCAGTAATTGCGATGGCAAGAGCAGAAGGAATGGAAGTACATATTTCTACGCAAATTAATATTACAAACATTGAGACAGTAAAATTCTACGCAATGTTTGCAGATACTGTGGTAATGAGTCGTGAGTTAAGTTTACGTCAGGTAAAGAAAATCACGGAGCAAATTGCAAAAGAAGAAATCAAAGGACCTTCAGGAAATTTATTAGAAGTTGAGATTTTCGGACATGGAGCTTTATGTATGGCTGTTTCTGGAAAATGTTATATGAGTTTACATTCTCATAATTCATCAGCAAACAGAGGAGCTTGTAAGCAAAATTGTCGTAAAAAATATACAGTAATCGATCAGGAAACTGGTACTGAAATGGAATTAGACAATGAATACATCATGTCTCCAAAAGATTTATGTACGATGGATTTCTTAGATCAGATTGTGGATTCTGGAATTAAAGTTTTAAAAATCGAAGGAAGAGGAAGAGCTCCAGAATATGTTGCTAAAGTAATTAAATGTTACCGTGAGGCAATTGATAGTATTTACGATGGAACTTACAGCCAAGAAAAAGTAGAAGCTTGGATGGAAGAGTTGAAGAAAGTTTACAACAGAGGTTTCTGGAGTGGATATTATTTAGGACAAAAACTTGGAGAATGGAGTAAAGGTTCTGGATCGCATGCAACGCAAAAGAAAGTTTATTTAGGAAAAGGTGTTCACTATTTCCCGAAGGCAAATATTGGAGAGTTTAAGATTGAAGCTTATGATGTAAAAGTTGGGGATACAATCTTAATTACTGGGCCAACTACTGGAGCGCAAGAAATGAAAGTAGAAAGTATGTATGTGGAGGATAAAGAAGGAGATGTTGCTACAAAAGGACAATCTTTCACGATGAAAATGGATTTCAGAATTCGTCCTTCAGATAAACTTTATAAAATTGTAGAAGCGTAATGGTAATTATCACTTTACAAAGAAATAAATGCATTGGTTGTAATTATTGTGTGGAATTGGCTCCATTACAGTTTCAGATGTCTAAAAAAGACGGAAAATCTGTATTGCTTCATTCTAAGGAGAAAAAAGGTTTTTTTACAATTAAATCTCCTGATGATACTATTTATAATGATGCTGAAAATGCAAAAGAAGCTTGCCCTGTGAATATCATTGATGTGAAACAGATCTAAGTTTTTTTTTAAAAATAAAATAGAAAAGGATTTACAGTTTATGTTGTAAATCCTTTTTTTATGTTTTTATTCAAAATTTTATTTCAACATTTCAATTCTTGTGTCCAAATTAGAAACTCCCCAATGCTTTGATATCTTATGATTTTTTAAATAATAGACATTAAACGAAGTCCAAGAAATCTTTTTTCCTTTTGCTTTTATTCCTAAAAAATCTTCACCATCATGAGTTCCTGATATTTCTATAGCAAGAAAAACTTTATCTCTTTCTGAAAATATTTCCTTTATTTCCACATGAAAATCACTAAAAGCATTGTGATATAAACCTGCAAAAGTTTTTAAATCTTTTAATTTATTATCTCCAAAAAGTCCTGAAGTTGTTCCACGACTAGTTGCATCAACATTAAAAACTTCTTCTGCAAGCTCTGGTCGATTCGGATTTAAAACTTCATTTATAAATCTTTTTATAACCTGTTTGTTCGTTTCAGACATAATATCAAAATCTTACTTTTTGTGAATCCTCTTTAAATTTATCTATTTTTTTATTACAATTTTGATATCACATTTCTTTTTAACAGGACTTTAAAACTATAAATTATTAAAATTAAACGAATTACAATTCAAATTTATTTGTTTTCAAATTAAAATTTTACTTTTGCACTTTGGATTTAGAAAAGCTAAAAAGGCTCATTATAAGTCTTATAAGTAGATTGATTTTTTAATCCTAAAAAAGTATATTTGCGATTCAAAAGATAAAAGATGAAAAAAAGCAGTGTTGCTGAATTATTGAATTCAGACAAAATTTTACAAGAAGTACATTTAAAAGGATGGGTACGAACATTTAGAAGCAACCGTTTCGTTGCTGTAAATGATGGTTCAACAATTAAGAATATACAATGTGTTGTTGATTTTGAGAATACGAATCCTGACTTATTGAAAAGAATCACTACAGGTGCTGCTATTTCTATCACTGGTACTTTAGTAGAAAGCCAAGGAAAAGGACAGACTGTTGAAGTTCAAGTAACAAATTTGGAAATTTTAGGAGATTCAAACCCTGATGAATATCCAATTCAGCCAAAGAAACATTCTCTTGAATTTTTGAGAGAAAATGCGCATTTACGTATTAGAACGAATACTTTCGGAGCTATTATGCGTTTACGTTCTGCTCTTTCTTTTGCTGTTCACAAATATTTCACAGAAAACGGATTTTACTATTTCCATTCTCCAATTATTACGGGATCAGATGCAGAAGGAGCTGGAGAAACATTTAGAGTTACAACTTTAGATGCTAAAAATCCACCTTTAACAGAGGAAGGTAATGTAGATTATAAAGAAGATTTCTTCGGAAAAGAATCAAATCTTACAGTTTCTGGACAGTTAGAAGCTGAAACATATGCAATGGCACTTGGAAAAGTTTATACTTTTGGGCCAACTTTTAGAGCTGAAAACTCAAATACAACTCGTCACTTATCAGAATTCTGGATGATTGAACCAGAGGTTGCATTCAACGATCTTGATGCAAACATGGATCTTGGAGAAGATTTCATCAAAAGTGTAATTTCTTATACTTTAGAAAACTGTAAGGATGATTTAGAATTCTTAGAGCAAAGATTAATTCAAGAAGAAAAAGGAAAACCAGCTGCTCAGAGAAGTGAAATGACTTTAATTGAAAAGTTACGTTTTGTTGTAGACAACAACTTCAAAAGAGTTAGTTATACAGAAGCTATTGAGATTCTTAGAAATTCTAAACCAAATAAGAAAAAGAAATTCCAATTCCCAATCGAAGGATGGGGAGCTGACTTACAAAGTGAGCATGAGCGTTTCTTAGTTGAGAAGCACTTTAAGTGTCCAGTAATCTTATTTGATTATCCTGCAGATATCAAAGCTTTCTATATGAGATTAAACGATGATGGAAAAACAGTTCGTGCAATGGATATTTTATTCCCAGGAATTGGTGAAATCGTTGGAGGTTCTCAGAGAGAAGAGCGTTTAGATGTATTAAAACAAAAAATGGAAGAAATTGGAGTTGAAGAAGAAGAATTATGGTGGTACTTAGATACTCGTAAATTCGGAACTGCAGTTCACAGTGGATTCGGTTTAGGTTTTGAAAGATTAGTTCAGTTCGTAACAGGAATGGGTAACATTAGAGATGTAATTCCTTTCCCAAGAACTCCACAAAACGCAGAATTTTAAAAAATAAATTCAACAATAAATAAGAGAGGCTATGCAATCTGCATAGCCTCTTTCATTAAATAAAACCAATAAACTAATTATCACTCTTTAATAACTACAAATTCAGTTCTTCTATTCATCTCTTGTTCTTCATCTGTACACTTCACACCTTTTTTACATTTATTAATAGGGAATCTGTCTCCATAACCTTGCCCTGTTAATCTATTCATCGGTATTCCATGATCTACAAGATACTTGATTGTTGAAACCATTCTTTCGTCTGAAAGTTCTAAGTTATAACTTTCACTTCCTCTTGAATCCGTGTAAGAACGTACATCAATCATGATAGAAGGGTATTTTTGCATGATTGCAACTACTTTATCTAGCTCCATTGCTGCATCAGGACGAATGTTTGATTTATTAAAGTCAAAATAAATTTTATTTGTATTAATAAATTTCACACCATCTTTTATCATAAACTCATCTGGCTTTAAAATAAACTGTACAACATGAATTTTATCTACTTCATAAGTTGTGTTTATTTTCTTACGATGTGGTGAATGATAATCTCTTGACGCTTGAATTTCATATACAGCATCACAATCTACATCTACGATAAATCCACCATCACCCCCTGTCAAAATACTCATATTTCTAGGCATGTCTTCTCCTGGTCTTGGTGGCATCGGACTTTTCACATCTACTAAAGAACCTGGTAATAATGGCCCATTTTCTTGTTTTACAATACCTCTTATCTTTTGAGTACAGATAAACGCAATTGGTTCTTCTTCTTCAAAGAAATAGATATCATCAGACCCTACTCCACCTTTTCTATTAGAAGAAACAAATCCCATATCTTCATCTGCATTAATTACAAATGCAAAATCATCTGCTATAGAATTAATTGGTGAACTAAGCCTTTTAGGCATGCTACATTTTCCATTAGGATAAACTCTTACCCCAAAAACATCTAAACCACCAAGGCTTTCTTTTCTATCAGATGAGAAATAAAGAACGTTATCTCCTCCCATAAAAGGAAACATTTCATTGTAAATCGAATTTACATTTGGGCCTAAATTAATTGGCTCTCCAACACTTCCATCTTCTAAGATTTCTGCAACATATATATCTGTTCCTCCCATTGAACCTGGCATATCAGAACAAAAGAATAATTTTGTTCCATCTAAGCTCACCATCGGATGTGCTACAGAATAATCTGGATGATTGATTTCTAAAGATTCTGGTTCTCCAAAATCTCCTTCACCTTTTATTTTTACTTTATATATCTGAAGTTTATTTTTTTTGTCTTTTGATAGTTTAAACTTCTCTTTGATATAATTATTACTAGTAAAATATAAATGTTCTCCATCTGGACTTATTGTTGCAGAAGCCACATGAAATTTTGTATTAATCTTTTTTGGTAGTTCTTTCAAACTAGCAATTTCTTGAGCATTTGGCATCCATTCTCCAGAATATAATTTTAAGTAAGGTTGTTTATTCTTACTCCATTTTCTATTCCTTATGGATCTACCTTTTCTGGCACTAGAAAATACAACTTTATTACCTTTCACGAAGGCAACACCAAAGTCCGAATTCTTGGAATTAATTTCTAAAACTTTGATTTTGTATCTTCCTGTTTCTTGCGCACTTAAACTACAGGCCAGAAACAATGATAAAATGAATATAATTTTCTTCATAAAAAACTAATTTAAAATTTTAGAAAAATCTCGGACTGTCAATATTTGTTCTACTGAAATTAAATAACATAATAAGCTCATGTGAACCTGAGTTAAAATTCCCAAGATTATTCAATGTATAATCATATGCATATCCTACTTTGAATCCTGGAGATAAATTTATCCCTGCTAAAGCAGTTAATGTATCATCCCAGCGATATGAAACTCCAAACTCTACTTTATCTTCTAATAATACGTTTGCTGCTAAATTCCATGTAAGTGGAGATCCCGCAGAACCTTTGATTAAAGTAGAAGGTTTAAATTTCAAACTTCTTGAAATATCAAATACATATCCTCCCGTAAGAAAATAGTTCGATTGTTCTGAAGCTTTTGAAATAATCCCATCTGATTTTTCATAATGCTTATTCTCCAATAAATTTGGTATTGATAAACCTATGTACCAATTTTCTTTATGTAAAAAAGTACCAACTCCTAAGTTTGGATAAGCTTTACTAACATTTTCATTGAATAAAGGATCGTTTTGATCCAAAGTTGTCAAAGAAAGTAAACCTATATCTTGGAATGTAACTCCTGCTTTTAATCCTAAAGCTAATTTTAAATCATCTGAAAGAAAAAGCGTATATGAGAAATCTCCGTATAGATTTGTTTCTTTTACAGGACCGAATTGATCATATAAACCTGAAAATCCTAAACCAACTCTATCTCCTACAGGTGATTGTACCACTACTGTAGCAGTTCTTGGAGCACCTTCCATGCCTACCCATTGTGTTCTTCCTAAAATACCGACGTTAAAGTCTCCTGTTGAGCCGGCATATGCAGGGTTTACTATATTCATGTTATAGTAATATTGTGTATACTGAGGATCTTGCTGCGCAAAAATTGTCAAAGGCAGACAGACTAAAATCCCTAACAGTAATTTTTTAATTTTTTTCATAAAATCAATTTATATGGTTATGATATGAAAGAGAGTAACTAAAAGAGTTTGGTTACTCTCTTTTCAGATTTATATCTTATTTATTTAAATACACCCAACCTGTTTGTGGTTTTCTATTGTCATTATTAAAATTAATTATATAGAAATATGTTGAAGCTGGTAGAGTTTCATTAGAATCTAATGAGAAGTCTCCATCATAATATCCATCCCACCATCTTGGTTTTTGATCTGGATTTCCATTATGTGCATATTCATAAATTTTATTCCCATATCTATTATAAATTTCATAACTGAAGTTTGGATAAAGAACTTCTAAGTTTTTGATTTCAAAAACATCATTAATTCCATCTCCGTTTGGAGAGAATCCATCAGGAATTTCAAGATCAATTTGAGGCTCGATAATTACTTTCGCATAATCATCCTCGAACACATCTCCGTTATTTGGTGTTGAATCAAAATCAAACTCATCAACAAATACAACCTCAGCTATATTTTCATGACTTCCTGTAGGCAGCACTTCTACTTTTACAAATAATAAAGCTGTCTCATCGTTTTCAATTGTATCAATATTCCAAATACCAGTATTTTCGTTATAAGTTCCATTTGTAGCAGATGCTTCTATGAATCTAAATCCTGATTCTATATAATCATAGATTTGAAGATTATTTGCATCACTTGGACCATCATTCTTAACCTCTACAGTAAATGTAATCTCACTACCCGACATTGGTGTTAAATTATTTACTGTTTTGTTTAATGAAATATCTGCTCCTCTGATAGGATATGTTTCTGCACAAGACTCATCATTTGAAGGATCTGTATCTTCCTCAAACACATTCGTAATAACAGCACAATTCACATATTCATCAACTACATTATTAATTGGAAGTACTTCCGCTGTTACTGAGAATCCTTCACTTTCACCTGCAGGAATAATTCCTACAATCCATTCTCCTGTTTCTGGATCATATACTCCAACCGAAGCATCATGACTTACATATTCATATCCATCTGGAAGTAAATCTGTAACTATAACTGCTGTTGCATCACTAGGACCTTCATTTGCAATTACAATATTGAATACTACATTATCTCCAACATATGGTGTTTCATTATTTACAGTTTTAAGTATAAATAAATCCACTTGTGGAACTGGAACAATATCGATTACACAAGACTCATCATCTTCAAAATCGCTATTATTATTAATTGTAGAATCGATATCTTTTTCATTTAATCCTGTAATAGCAGAACAATTGAGATAACTTCCTTTAGGATTAACAGTTGCTTCAATTACTAAAGTTACACTTGCATCTGCTGCTAAAATTCCGATATCCCAAGAACCTGTATATTCATTATAAGTTCCAACACTTGGATTAGATGCTACAAAATCAAATCCTGACTCTAGTAAGTCTGTAACTACTAAACCAGTAGCCATACTTGGTCCATCATTTGTAACAGTAAGTGTAAAGAATACATTCATTCCTACATTTGGCGTAAGATTATCAACTTCTTTCACAATACTTACATCTACAACTTGCGTTGGGAATACTTCTACACAAGCATAATCGTCTTCAAGAGGATCTTGATTTCCATTATTAGGATCTGAATCCGGATCAAATTCATTTGAAGCAACAATTTCAGTACAGTTTGTATACTCTTGCTGCGTTTGATCTGGAGTAACTATAGCTGTAATTGTTAAAGTTTCTATAGTTGGCCCACTTACTTCATCATAAGGTACTGAAGTTATCGACCAATTTCCTGTAGTATCATCATATGTACCATTTGTTTGCGTATGCGATACATAGTCAAATCCTGCTGGTAATAAATCTGAAACTACAACATCCGTTGCATCACTTGGTCCATCATTAACTAATTTGATTGTAAAAATCACCTCATCTCCAACATCTGGAATCAGATTATCTACTTCTTTGAAAATTGCTAAATCAGCCACTTGAATTGGAACAAGAGTAACACAACTTTCTAATAATGGAAGCGTATTATCTTCATCTGAAGTTATAGTCACACAGTTTTCATATTCATCAACTGTTCCAGTTGTTTTTTCAACTTTTGCAGTAATTGTCATTACAGCTGTATTATTTGCTGGTAAAATATCAAATAACCAAACATTAGTAGTTGTATCAAATTGCCCTACTGAAGGAGCAGTACTTACAATTGTAAATCCTGATGGTAATAAATCCTCTAACTGAACTTCTGTTGCTGGACTTGGTCCTGCATTGAAAGCCGTTATTGTAAATACTACATTGTCTCCAACATAAGGTGTTAAGTTATTTACTGTTTTAAGAACATTTAAATCAACCACTGGAATTGGATCAATTCCTACTTCTGTAGTATTGTTAACCCAATTTGGATCTGTTTGATCTAAAGAAGTTATTTCTGTAATATTAGTATATTCTCCTTCTGGATTAACTGTAGCTTGGATTTCTACAAATCTAGTTTCTCCAACTGCAAGATCACCAACATTAAATAATCCTGTCGCATTATCGTATGAAACACCATCTGTTAAATGTCCTACATAAGTATAACCTGTCGGTAATAAATCATAAGCAATAACACCTGTTGCATCACTTGGCCCTCCTTCTAATACATCAGGGAACTGTGTAATGTCTGATGGTGTTGGATTTGCTACTTCAATTAAGAAATAAACATCTGAACCAACTTCTGCTTCTGTAATTGGATTTGGTGTTCCTGATTGAGGTCCATCAAATACTTGCTTTACAATTTCTAAGTTTGAAATTGGGTTTGGATAATCTTCTTCTATCGCAACATTATTTGATTCATCTAAATCACCAGGAATAGCCGATCCAGTTGGTGTATCGTATAATTCTACTGTAGTAATATTAACTAATAAAGGAGAATCTCCATTTGCAAGTCTTGTTGTAGTGAAGTCACTATCTAAAAATAATACAACATCAAAAAATACTTCTTCTCCTGGTTTTAAGTCCTCAATAAATACATCAATATTCCCTGTTCCATTATCTGGTATCGGTAATGTTGGCGTTCCTACAAAACCAGAAATTTGCCAAGAAACTATATTAGATTCTGTTGGAGCATTATTTATAACCCTAACAGCTTGTGCAGTACTTGGACCATCATTTTTCACCATAATTCCATACTCAATTTGAGTTCCAGCTGTATAAACAACTAAACCATCATCCATTTGGACTTTAAGATCTGATATTTGAACTGGTGTTGTACTTGAACATACATCATCGTCTTCTCCAATAATACCATTATCTGGTGTAGAATCTGGATCATCTTCGTTTACACTAACAATTTCAGCACAATTATTATAATCTATTGCACTACCTGCTGCATTACCATCATTTACTATTGCAGTAATTGTCAACGTAGCAGTCGCATCCTTTTGTAATGCTAGAATAATCCAATAATCATCTTGATCTGTATTATCTCCATCATTATCATCTGGAATAAAAATTCCCATCGAAGGATTTGCACTTACATAAGTATAACCATTAGGTAAGTAGTTTTCTATCTCAATTCCTGTAGCTGTACTTGGACCTCCATTTAATAAAGTTAAAGTAAAGACAACTTCCTCTCCAACGTTTGGCTCATCATTATTAACTTCCATTAATAATTCTAAATCAACAACTGGAATTGGACTTGTGTCATCCTCTACAATATTATTTGTTAAATCAGGATCTGTTTGGTTTAAAGCTACAATTGCAGTAACATTAGAATAGTTTCCTGAAGCGTTTACAGTAGCATCAATATCAATTGCTATTGCATCTCCGTTTGCTAAACCTCCAATATTCCAAATTCCTGTTAATGGATCATATCCACTTCCTGTATAAGTTACATAAGTATAACCATCTGGTAATAATTCTTCAACTAAAATACCATCAGCATCACTAGGTCCATTATTAGTAACTTCTAAAGTAAAAGTAACTAAATCTCCCACCTCAGGATCATCAATACTTGATACTTTCGTTATTTCTAAATCAGAAATTGGATCTGGATGATCTGTATCTGTATGAATTGCTTTATTTGGTTCTAAATTAGTTACCGAACCTGTAGCTTCTACAGTTACATCAAGATTTGGAGAGGCAGCATTCACAATAGTAAAGTTACTATTGATAGCCATTCTTGCTTCAATTACAATTTTTTCTCCTGGATCAAAACTAAGTGCTCCACCTAATGTTGCAACATCTAAATCAATTGAATCTATATCATCTGGTAAATTACTCACACTAAATGATGTAACAGGCAATGATGTTAAACCTGTGATATCAACTGTTGTTTCAGCTGTAACAACATCTAAATATTCCAATTGTGTTCCAAATGGAATCTTAATATTAATTAATACATTACTTGTTGGACTTGGACCTTCATTTTCAACTTCAATTCTATAAATATTTTCATTTTGTGAAGGTGAACCTGTAAATCCTGTACCTGCAGTATATTTTGTTTTATTATCAGTAACTGTTGTTTTTAGTGTAGCATTTTGTACTGGAATTAATGTGATACATTGTTCATTTACATCATGCTCATTTGAATCAATTGTCGCACAAATATCATATTGATCAGCTATTCCTTGATCTCCATTTACTAATACATTAAATGTAAGCACTTCTGATTGTCCACTTGGTAGATTTCCTACATTCCAAATTTGTAATGTATTATCCCAAAAACCTGCAGAAGGTGTATCATTAATATATGTATAACCAGGTCTAACTATATCTAAAACTTGAACTCCTGTCGCAGTACTTAATCCATTATTTACAATTTCTACATTAATTGTAAGTTCATCTCCTGCATATGGGGATGTATTATTTACAGTTAAATTAACTGATAAATCAACATCTGGTTGTGGAGATATAACATCGTTTACAACATTGTTTGTCCAATCAGGATCTGTTTCATTTAAGAAAACAATTTCTGTTACATTATTAAATTCTCCTGTGGCTTGAACTGTGGCTGTAATTTCTAGTGTAGCAACTCCTGTATTTGCAATATTTCCAACATTCCAAATTCCAGTTCCAGAATCATAATCTCCTCCACCATTATCTGATACATAAACATATCCACTCGGAAGTAAATCTTCGACTAAAATTCCACTTGCATCACTTGGACCAAAGTTTTCAACATCAATTGTAAATACAACATTAGTACCTACAACAGCTAAAGGATCGCTTACATCTTTTGTGATTTCCAAATCAGCAATAGGATTTGCAGTATCCAAATCTGTTGTTTGTGCTAAAACTCCTGGAAGTCCAGTTATAAATGTTTCTACTTCTATATCTGGACTTGAAGCATTAGTTACTGTATAGCTACTTGGTATATCTAATTCGAAACTTAATTCTAATACTCCTCCTGATTCAAAATCAACTCCAGAAATTGTATTTCCTAAAATCAAATCACCTATATCAGAGTTTGTTAAATTTGTTGAATTATCATCAACTTGCCAATTAGAAGTGGTAGTTCCTAAAGGAACATTCACTGCTAATTGTAATTCTGTAGCTGAACTTGGACCTAAATTCTCAATAATTAAATTATAAGAATTAGGGATTCCTGCTGTGTAAGTATCTTTATTATCTGTTAAACTAATAGTCATATTAGCTAACTGAGAAACTGTATTAAATGTAACTGTAGTTTGAGAACCTGTTCCTCCAGTATTATATTCAAAAGCATCTGCTACCGATGTAAAGCCATAACTCCCTGCTTCATCTGGTAAGACCATAAATACAATATCTATAGAAGTTGTCGTGTTTTTCTGAAGATTTCCAACTTCCCATGTATCTAAAATATTATCCGTTCCTGGAGTAGATAAATCTGCTAATAACAAATCTTTAAGTAAACCTCCACTGTTGTCAGAAACATACTCTAGACCATCTGGAATTGGAACTAACACCTCAACTTGAGAAGCATTATTTGGTCCATTATTAGTTAGAGTTAAAGTAACTGTTACCTCATCACCTGCTGTTGGATCTTGACTAAACACAGAGCTTATTAATTGTAGATCAACTTTTTTAGGTTTTAAGACCATTGCAACCGAGTCATCCTCATCAGGATCTGTTCCTGCATTTCCTGGTGTTGAATCTGGATCATTATCATCCATACTTGAAACCTGAGAAATAATATCATAAGGTCCTGTAGCTAATACATTAGAATCAAACGTTAAAGTTTGAGGTGTACCAACCGGTAAACTAGTAATTAACCACACTACACTATCATCAGCACTATTTGTAGTTGCTAGAGAAGGTGTACCAATTGTTGCTGATTGTGAATTAACCAAAGGAAGCCCAACACCTAAAACTGAACTAATAGTAACATTTTGGGCTACACTAGGACCATTATTAACAACTGTCAAAGTAAATGTAACATTATCTCCCACTTCTGGTTCATCATTGTTTACTTCTAGACTAATTTCTAAATCTGATGAAGGAATTGGCACTCCTACAGGTGGAGTAAAAGTAGCTGTATTATCAGCAGGATTGTCTGTACTATACAATGGATTTGTTTCAATTGTAATAGTATTTGTATATGGTGGTCCTGTTGGTAATATTATTGCTTTAATTTTTAAAGTCAATATATTATTATTAGTTATAGGTGTATTCGAAGCTAAATCTCCAACAAACCATGTGTTTGAATTTGTATCATATACTCCTTGATCAGTTGTATAAGAAACAAACTCATATTGACTACTAAGAATATTAGTTACTGAAACGTCAAAAGCATCACTCACTCCAGTGTTTTCTACTTCAATTGTAAACTCAACTTCATCTCCAACATTTGTTGTTGCTGACATATCAGAAGTATAACTTTCAATTTCTAATTCCACATCTGGATCCGGAGTTGCAGTAAATGAACAAGCTCCAACATTACATAAAGGAGATAGATCTACTGAAGCTGTACTCGCTTCTAACCATTGAATTAAATTACCATCCATACCACTTGGTGTAGATATGGTAACCGTATACTCTACTCTATTAGCATTTCCAGCTGGATTATTAGTTAAAGAAGTAATCGTGTCATCTAACATTCCAGCATTGGTTGGTCCTCCATCTCTTGTCCAAGAGACATCACTTGATGACGTATTAATTGGTAATGGTGCTAAAACTTTTATATTTTGAGCAAAAGTTGGAGTACCTCCAAAAGATAATTGATTTGTAACTCTTACTTTATAAACAAAATCTTGTCCTGGAATAAAAGTTTGAACATTATCATTGATTGGATTATCACTTATATCTAAAATTTCAACAACTACATCTGCTAAAGAAATTCCTTTACTCGCTTGGTTGTTTCCTGGAACATCGTCTGTTTCACTTCCTGAAACCGTAGCAACATTCATATAATTACCTGAAGCTAACATTTCAAGTCTCAATGTTATTCTAACTTCTTCATCAAAAGCTAAATCTCCAATTGTCCAAACTCCTGTTGCTTCATCGTATCCTTCTGGAGCCAATGGAGTAAAAGGAATCCAAACTGCTCCATTAAAAGACTCAAATACCTCTGAGATATATTGAAATCCTGAAGGCACTGGAAACTGTACATTTACATTTGATGCATCACTATTCCCATCGTTTCTTACAGTTACTGTATACTCTAAATTTTCTCCAGGTACAAAAGTTGGAGCTCCTCCTCCTACTAATACTGGATCATCCATCGTAATTTGTAAATCAGAAATTAAGTTCGGCAAATCAACATCAAATGCATCATTATTCCCCATATCAGTATCATAAGTATCTGTTGTTACTTGAACTAATACTTCTAAAGGAGCTCCATCTGTAAAATCACTTGGAATATCAAGAACTACATCTAATTCTAAAATTGCTCCTGGAGGAAATGTTAATCCTGAAATTACAAATCCATCATCTATCAAAGCTGGAGGTGAAGGATTTCCATTTAAATCTTCAATTGGAGGATTTGCTACGTCATAAACATTACTAATATCTGTAATCTCATTTATAGAAGAATAAATAGGAGTTAAATCCTCAAATTTTATAGTCACATTTTCTGCAGTAGCAGGACCTTTATTTTCTATAACTAATCTATAAGTCTTAGTTTCACCTGCAGTATAAGTATCATCTCCATCATCTAAAGTCACTTCTAAATCTGTAACAATTAAATTTACTGATTTTGAAACCACATTATCTGTTAAATCTGAATCTGTCTGATCTACATTTATTACTTCAGCAACATTTAAATAATTCTGTGTAGAAGTAATTGTTGCTTCAATTTCTAGATATTTAGTATCAGAATCTACTAAATCATTTATAGTCCAAACTCCAGTTGTTGGATCGTAAGACGTTCCTGAATCTGCTAAGTGAGCTAAATATGCATATCCATCTGGTAACATATCACTGACTTGTACACCACTAGCATCACTAGGCCCATTATTAGTTGATTCTATATAAATAAATACAATATCTCCAACATTAACATTGGAAGCAACTGCAGGTACAGGTGGGTTAACCAAAGAACCATCATAAATTTCCATTGCTAAATCAATATCAACTGTTGAATCAGGTAAATTTGTATCAAAAGCAACATTATTATTAGTATCCTGTTCTAATGTTGTAGTTGTTACTGAAGTTTCTATAGTAATATTTGGTGTATTTCCTGCTTCTATCGTATAATTACTTGGAATACTAATAGTCACTTGTAAATCTAATACACTTCCAGCTGGGAATGTCATTCCATTTATAGTAAATCCATCTGAAATATCTGTTCCATTATCAAATGTCATTGGTGTAGTTCCTAATAAAAAAATATTAGATACATCTGCAACTTCTACTATAGAACCTGAATAATCAATTTCAGAACTTCCTATTGGTGAAAAATCATTAAATGTGATAGTCACATTTTCTGCTTCACTTAAACCAGTATTTTGAATTCTAACATCATAAGTATTAGTATTTCCAGCAGTATACAACTCTTTATTATCTGTAATCGTTATATCCATATTTGCTACAGGAACTGGCGTAAATGTTGTTAATATAAAATCATCTTCCACATTTGCAGCAGGGTCTGTTCCACTTGTTGGTGGTGAACCTGGATTGTTTAAGAAATCAGAGTCTAAATCTGGATTTGGTGCAGATAAAATTTCTGCCCAAAAATCATAATAATCTACAGGAGCGGTTCCATTTGGCAATCCTAAAGCTTCAAGAATAAATGTTTCTGTTTCAGAATCTCCTGAATTTAATGTTGGAACTATCCAAATAGCTAAATTAGGCGTTGCAGGTGTATACCCTAAACCATTTCCTTTTCCAAAATCAACAATTATATTTGAAGCTAAAGAATTAGAAGGACCATTATTTGTTAAAGTAACAGTAATTTCAACATGTTCTCCTACTTCTGGATTTTGATTACTTACTGTAAAAGTCATATCTAAATCACTCGCTGCAGTTGGTGAAATATTTGGCATAATACCAAAATTGATATTATTTCCATTACTATCTGATCCAAATGTGTTTGGCGAATAATCTAAACTTCCAGTATCTGTCTTAATTTTTAATTTAAGTTCAATAAGCTGATTCTCTCCAGCTTCTAATATAAAATTATCCCATTTATCTGTAGAAGAATCATAAGTACCATCAAGGAAATTATAAGCTACAATATCATATCCATCAGGAACTAATTCATCAACGGTAATAATTCCAGAATCTGCATTTCCTTGATTTGTAACACTTACTATTAAATCAATTTCCTGTCCATAATAAGTAGTAGTAGGGACTGGCTCTAAAAAAGAAACATCTCCTTGTAAATCAACTATTGGTGGAAGTTCTGCACTCACAGCATTATTAGCATAATCCCAATCATGTTGTTTCAAGAATGCTTCTCCTAAAATTTGATAATTACCACTTAAATTTCTATCTAAAAACAATGTAATTGCTACACTATTACTAGGATTTAAAGCTCCAATAGTCCAAACACCATTATAAGATGTTCCTGCATCTGGACTAGATGAAACATAATCAAAACCAGAAGGAACAAATAAATTTGCATAAAGTTCCGTTGCATTATGAGAACCATTATTTTGAATTTCAAAAGTAACTTGATAATCTGCAGTTGGACTACCATCTGTAAATGCTGTTACATTAAACTCTATATCTGTATATTTTGCTGAAAATTCATGAACAAAACTATTCGAAATACCATAAGTAGTTTGTGTTGTTTGAACATTTACATCAAAACTATTATCATCATAGTAATCTCCATTTGAATTAGCATCTGAAGGCTCTTTTAAGAATACTGGTATGTTTAAAACATAAGTGTCTCCAGGTAAAATATCTGGAACATTTACAGTAGCAGGATTTCCTAGAGTAATATTAGGCATCCCTGTAAAGTCAGGTGCCAAATCATCTCCAAAAGTTAAAGCAACGTCTACTCCTGAAATAGTAACTGTTGAAGTATTCTGAACATTCAAAGCCATCATTGCAGTATCTCCAATAGAAGAATCCCCTGAACTTGTTACAGTAGTTGTGACTGATGGTTGTACAGCTGTATATTGCATAGAACTAGCAAATGAACATTCTGAACCATCAAAATTAAACACTGTACCAGATACTACGATATTTTTAACTCCAGGAGTTGTAAATGTTTCTTGAAAAGAAAATGGTGTTTCTCCAGCTCCAATTGTAACGGGTGCTCCATCAATTGTCCATTGAACATCTTTATAAAAACGAATATCATCTAATCCCCAATAGTCATTAGTTGCACCACTTGTTAATTTTTGATGCCATCTAATTTGCGTAGATGCTGTTCTTGCTACAGCTGGTAAATAAACTTCATATTGATTCCAATTTACATAATCATTACCCGTTCCATCATTTGGATCAAAATCTGCAAAAGGAACCCATCCACTTCCAGTGTTATATTGTAACTCAATTCCTTCATTTGGATCTAAAGTTTCACAATTTGATCCTGAATCTCCACCTCCAGCAAACTTCATATAAAAAGTTATCATAGCTCCTGAACCGGAAAAATCATAAGAAGTTGAAATTATATCTCTATAATCAGGACCTGTAAGAGACTCACCAACCCAATAGAAATTTCCTCCATCATACGAAGGTTTACATTCTGAATTAGAATGAACTCCAGCTGTTCCATATATTTGGGACCACCCTCCCGGAATTGCATCCATATTAAATCCTCCTTGTGCATTTGACAAACTAAAAGTTACATCTTCTTGTATTGCACTAGGGCTTGTTGGCGACGCAGAAATCTCGGTAGGACACTGCGCATAGACGCCGTCATAGAAATAAAAACAAAAAAATAAAAGCAATAAAATTGACCGGCTTTTAATTTTGCGAAAAGTAATATTCTTCATAGTTGAATGATTTAGTTTAAAAGTTATATCATTTCATTTATCTAACTTTAGGCAAATCATTCTTTAGGGTTGTGCACATCAAAAAATATTCAACCAACTGACTATCAATTGATTAAATGATACTACACATAAATTTAGTCACTTTTACACAGATATAAAATATCCTTAAAAAGAGAAGTTTATTTTTATATTATTCTCTAATTTTTAAGTAATATTTCATTTTTTATAAAACTAAATTCTAATTTTTCTTAATTTTCACTGAATATTTATATTATTTTATGTTAATTTTTTTTGACTTTACTTATAAAATATTAACATATTTACCCTTTTTGACTCCAAATAAACGCAGATTAGAAGAATTATTTTTGCATTAGTTTTATATATATCTTTGTAGCAAGTAATAAGATTTAAAAAACAACATATATATGTATCCAGCAGAATTAGTTAAACCAATGCGCGAGGAATTAGTAGCAGCAGGTTTTGAAGAATTACACACGGTAGAGAGTGTTGAAAATGCAATCAAAAGAGAAGGAACTACTTTAGTTATGGTAAACTCTGTTTGTGGGTGTGCAGCAGGTACTGCTCGTCCTGGAGCTATCGCTTCTACTTATAATGACAAAAAACCTACACACTTAACTACTGTTTTCGCAGGTGTAGATAAAGAAGCAACGAACAAAGCAAGAGAATTTATGATTCCTTTCCCTCCTTCTTCTCCATGTATCGCTCTTTTTAAAGATGGAAACTTAGTTCACATGTTAGAAAGACACCACATCGAAGGAAGATCTGCGCAAGCAATTGCTCAAAACTTAGTAGGTGCTTATGACGAATTTTGTGAATAATCATTAAACAATATTCATAAAAAAAGTTTGCTTTCCACAAGAGAGCAAACTTTTTTATTTTATGTTTATTTCTAAATTCCTTTCGGAATAGATGCTATTAACTTTTTGGTATATTCTGAAGCTGGATTTTCATATATTTTATCTGCATCCGCTTTTTCTTCAATCTTTCCTTTATTCATTACAATTAATTGATCTGACATATATTTTACCACAGACAAATCATGCGAAATAAATATATAGGTAAAAGCATATTTTTCTTTCAGTTCATTTAAAAGATTTAAAACCTGAGCTTGTACTGACACATCCAATGCAGAAACAGATTCATCACAAATAATAATTTTTGGTTGTAAAGCTATCGCACGAGCAATTCCAATTCTTTGTCTTTGTCCTCCAGAAAATTCATGCGGATATCGATCATAAAATTCTCTTTTTAATCCAACTCTTTCCAAAAGTTCAAAAATATATTCCCTTCGCTCTTTTCTTCCTTTCAAAATATTATGCACGGACATCACTTCCATAATCGCTTCTCCAACTTTCATTTTTGGATTTAAAGAAGCAAACGGATCTTGAAAAATCAATTGTATATCTTTTCGAAATTGCTTTGCAGAACTTCTTTTTAATTTTGTAATGTCGACACCTTTATATAATATTTCTCCGTCAGTTGCTTTTTCCAATTTTAAAATAGTTCTACTCAAAGTAGATTTTCCACAACCAGATTCTCCTACCAAACCTAAAGTTTCACCTTCATATAACTGAAAAGAAACATCATCCACAGCTTTTATTAGTTCAAATTCTTTTTCTAAAAAGGATTTTTTAGGTTGAAAATAAGTCTTTAAGTTTTTTACTTCTAAAATTGGCTTTTTATTATAAATTTCCTCTTGCTTTTCTTTTCTTTCTTTAGCTGTAAAAATTACTTTCTGAAAAGTGTTTTTAATAAAATCAGAAACTGTAGGAAGTGTTTTTAATCGAACATCTAGTTTCGGTTTCGAATTAATTAATGCTTTTGTATAATCTTCTTTCGGATGATGAAAAATTTCGTTTGGTGTATTTTTTTCTACAATTTGCCCTTTTTGCATCACGATAATTTCATCTGCAATTTCAGAAATCAATTCCAAATCATGCGTGATAAAAATAATACTCATCTGCATTTCTTCCTGCAATGATTTCAACAAATCGATAATTTCTTTTTGAACTGTAACATCTAAAGCTGTTGTTGGCTCATCGGCAATTAATAATTTTGGTTTACAAGCAATCGCCATCGCTATCATCACTCTTTGCTTTTGTCCTCCAGAAATTTCATGTGGATATTTTTTAAAAATAATTTCAGGATTGGGCAATTTTACTTTTTCAAACAAAGAAAGAACTTCTTCTTTTACTTCTTTTTTGGTTAAATTTTTATGTCTAAATAAAATTTCTTCTACCTGTTGTCCGCATCGCATACTCGGATTTAAAGAACTCATTGGTTCCTGAAAAATCATCGAAATCTGATTTCCACGAACTTCTTGCATCTTTTTTTCTGGGAATTCTAAAAGATTTTCTTCTTCAAAAAATATCTCACCAGAAACTTCAGCATTTTTAGCCAACAATCGAAGAATACTCAAACTCGTTATAGATTTTCCACTCCCAGATTCTCCAACAATACCCAAAATAGAGTTTTTAGCTACTTCAAAACTTAAATTTTGAATAATCTCTATTTTTATATCATTTTTTTTAAACTTTACATATAAATTATTTATTTTCAGCATGTTATATTTAAAAAATAAGTTATAAATGTTAAAATATGGTTAATTAATAATATAAAGCGTATATTTATATAAGTAATTGAAAATGAAAAAGTTCCCAAATAAAAATTTAAATAAAAGACTGTTTTAGCTTAGTTTTTAACCTTCGCTAAAATAACCATTAAAAAGTAAAAAAAGAAAAAGTATTTTGATTCGGTTTTGAGCAAATTAATTAAAATATTTTTTGGAAGTTTTTGTAAAAACTTCCTACGTTCTATCATGTTTTATAAATAATACACACTTCTAGTTTATACGGAAGTGTGTTTTTTTTGAAGTCCCCAAACTACGTTTACCATAATACTGCTTACAGCTATTTTAAAAGAAAAAATATCAATCTTAGTTTAATTAATCCGTTTCGTTGGTTTTTTGAAGGATCCTATAAAAACCAATCATAATACAGCGCGCACTAGAAATAGGTTTTATTAAGAATAAGGTTGAAATAATTTTTGTTTAACATTCAAATTTTTTAAAATCAAATGAAAAAAAACTATGCAAGTTTCTTAGTTTTTTCGATTTGTTGTGCCTTCACTTTTTCAGTCAACGCTCAGCAAAGAGATGCAGTTAAAAACAAACACACAGACGCTTTCGGAACACCGAAATTCATTAATTTTAATGAAAACTCAAACGTATCACAAAAAAACATTCAATCAGCTTTTTCAGAGTATCTGGAATTAAATCCAGAAGATTCTTTTATCAAGATCAAACAATTCTCTGATGATTTAGGTTTTGTTCACGAAAAATACCAACAATATTATAATGGTATCAAAGTGGAGTTTGCTAGTTATTTAGCACACTACAAAAACGGTAAATTAAATTCCATGAATGGAGAAATGTATCGAATTGAAAATTTAAATACTTCTCCATCTATTTCCTCTTCTCAAGCCTTTAATTTAGCACTTCAACACATTAATGCAACTAATTATCTTTGGGAATATCCTCAGAGTGCTAAAGCTATGGATGATTATCAAAAACCAACTGGTGAATTGATTATTATTCCAAACTACGCTACTATAGATAGAGGAAAAAATACAGATTCTAGTGTAAAATTAGCTTACAAATTTGATATCTACGCTACAAATCCATTAAGTCGTGGTGATGTATATGTAGATGCACAAACTGGAGAAATTCTTCTTTACAACGCTACAATTAAACATGCTGGTGAATTTGGACACACAGGACATAATCATGATCATGATGTAGCAACAGTTCCAAATTATACGTCAATGGATGAAACACCAATGGCTATAGCCTCTGGAACAGCACAAACAAGGTATAGTGGAACGCAAACTATTACTACAGGTTCTAGTGGTGGAAATTATATCTTAAGTGATTCTGGAAGAAAAGTGTACACTAGAGATGCAAAAAATCAATCTACAGCTGGTTACCCTTATGTAAACAACTACGATCAGTTTACAGATAATGATAACAATTGGACTTCTGCAGAGCACAGTCCAGGAAAAGATGATGGAGCATTAGATGCACACTGGGGAGCAATGAAAACTTATGATTATTTCCAAGCAAAACATAACAGAAATAGTTTTGATGGAAATGGTGCTCAAATCAGAAGTTATGTACATGTTTCTTCTAATTATGACAACGCTTTCTGGAATGGTTCTGTAATGTCTTATGGAGATGGAAGTTCTAACGGAAATGAAGGAAATGGATATTTCGACATTCTGACAAGTATTGATGTTGCTGCACACGAAATTGGTCATGCAGTTTGTACATATACAGCAAACTTAGTTTACCAAAGAGAATCTGGAGCAATGAACGAAGGTTTCTCTGATATTTGGGGAGCTGCTGTTGAAGTTTATTCTGGTGCAACAGATGCGGATAAAGATGAGTGGTTAATCGGAGAAGAGATTGACAGAAGATCTGGTTCTTTAGCACTTCGTTCAATGAGTAATCCTAAAGCACAAGGACAACCAGATACGTATGGTGGAACTTATTGGAAAAACGTAAACTGTGGAACACCAACGCAATCGAATGATTACTGTGGAGTTCATACAAATAGTGGTGTTTTAAATCACTGGTTTTATATTCTTTCTGTTGGAAAAACTGGATCAAATGATAATGGAGATAGTTATAATGTAACTGGAATTACAATTGATAAAGCAGCAAAAATTGCTTATCGTTTAGAAAGTACTTATCTAACTTCAAATTCTACATATGCGGATGCTAGAACATATGGAATCCAATCAGCTGAAGAATTATATGGTACAGATTCTCCAGAAGTAATTGCTACTACAAATGCTTTTTATGCTGTAGGTGTTGGAGATGAATATGGAGATAACACACCAAGTTATTGTAATTCTAAAGGAACAAATGTAAATGATGAATACATCAACAGAGTACAATTAGGAACAATCAATAATACAAGTGGAGCAAATGGTGGATATGCAGACTTTACAGCTATGTCAACAGATTTAGGAAAAGGTCAATCTTATACAATTACAATTACTCCAACTTGGACAGGAACAGTTTATAATGAAGCTTATGCAGTTTGGATTGATTATAATAATGATTTTGATTTCAATGATGCTGGTGAATTAGTTTGGTCTAAAGCAGCTTCTCAGGACACACCTGTAAGTGGAACTTTTACAGTTCCAACTTCAGCGACATCTGGAGCTACAAGGATGAGAGTTTCTATGAAATATAATGGAATTCCTACTGCTTGTGAAACTTTTACTTATGGAGAAGTTGAAGATTATACAGTTAATATCGGAAGTGGAGCAGATACACAAGCTCCTTCAGCACCTACAAATTTAGCAGCTTCTGGAACTACGCAAACTACAACTCAATTATCTTGGAATGCTTCTTCAGATAATGTTGGAGTAACAGGTTATGATGTTTATAGAGGAAATACTAAAATTACTACAACTTCTTCAACTTCATACAATGTTTCTGGACTAACAGCTAATACTTCTTATACTTTTAGAGTAAAAGCAAAAGATGCTGCTAATAACATTTCTGGATATAGTAATACTGTAAATGTAACGACACTTTCAAACTCAGTTTCTTATTGTGAAGCTAGCGGAAATAATACAAATTATGAATATATAGATTTTGTAAGCTTCGCAGGTATTTCAAATTCTTCTGGAAATAATAATGGATATGGAGATTTCACAAATATGTCCGCAAATGTAGGCAAAGGAGGTTCTTATACATTATCACTTAGAGCTGGATTTAGCGGAAATTCTTACACAGAAAACTGGAAAGTTTGGATTGATTTCAACCAAAATGGAACATTTGACGCTAGCGAAGAAGTTGCTTCAGGTTCATCTTCAAGTACAACTAATGTAAATCATACTGTAAATATTCCTTCTTCAGCAAACAATGGAGCTACAAGGATGCGTGTTGTAATGATGTATGGAACTAGTACTGTTCCTTCATGTGGAACTTTTACTTATGGTGAAGTTGAAGATTACACAGTTAATATCGATGATGCTCCTTTCAATACAGGATTTACAAGTGATACGGAAGTATTTACAATAGGAAATGAAGCGCCAAACTTTACGCTTGACGTTTTCCCAAATCCTGTAACTTCTGGTGAAATTACAATCTATGTAGGAGAAAGAGGTGAAACGAATTTCACAATTACAAATTTATTCGGACAGATTGTAAAAGCTGGAAAAGTAACTAAAAAACCTATCAACGTAAAAGATCTAAACACTGGAGTATACATGATCAATGTAAATGATGGTCAAAGAAACTTAACTAAAAAATTATTTATAAAATAAATGTCTAACTAAAAATTTTATCTAAACAAGCATAAAAATTATTTGAATTAAAAAAGGACTTTTCAGTGAATTGAAAAGTCCTTTTATTTTTTCTGAAATTAATTATTTGGGGCTTCCCCTTCCTTCGACTTCGCTCAGGATACGGGTCAGGCTTTCTGCTATATCTTTTTTGCCAAACCAACTTTATGAAGAAAAGCAAAAAAGGATGCCGCTTCAATCCTTAAGCCAAAAAACAATCTAATTCCTTATATTTTTTGTAACCATTTACGCATTGATACTTCATCATCAATAATAGAACGAAGCTCAGAGATTGGTACACGTTTTTGTTCCATCGTATCTCTATGACGAATCGTAACTGTATTATCATTTAAAGTATCATGATCTACTGTAATACAGAAAGGTGTTCCATTTGCATCTTGCCTTCTATATCTTCTACCAATTGCATCTTTCTCATCATACATCACATTGAAATCAAATTTCAAGTCATCGATAATTTTGTGTGCAATTTCTGGTAAACCATCTTTCTTTACCAATGGTAAAACTGCTGCTTTGTAAGGAGCAATTACTGCTGGTAAACGTAAAACTGTTCTTTCTGAACCATCTTCTAAAGTTTCTTCTTGTAAAGAATTTGAGAAAATAGCTAAGAATAAACGATCCAATCCAACAGAAGTTTCTACTACATAAGGAGTATATTTCTCATTGATTTCATTATCAAAATACTGAAGTTTCTTTCCAGAATGCTCTTCATGTGCTTTTAAATCGAAATCAGTTCTTGAGTGAATTCCTTCTAATTCTTTAAATCCGAATGGGAATTTAAACTCGATATCTGCTGCTGCATCCGCATAATGTGCTAATTTCTCATGATCATGGAAACGATAATTTTCTTTACCTAAACCTAAAGATAAATGCCAATTTAATCTATTTTCTTTCCATGTATCATACCATTTCTTTTGCTCTCCTGGACGAACGAAAAATTGCATTTCCATTTGTTCGAACTCACGCATACGGAAAATAAACTGACGAGCTACAATCTCATTTCTGAAAGCTTTTCCTGTTTGTGCAATTCCAAAAGGAATCTTCATTCTACTTGTTTTTTGCACATTTAAGAAGTTCACAAAAATACCTTGTGCTGTTTCTGGTCTTAAATATAAATCCATTGCAGAATCAGCAGAAGCTCCTAGTTTCGTACCGAACATTAAGTTAAATTGCTTTACTTCTGTCCAGTTTTTAGATCCAGAAAGTGGACAAGCAATTCCTAACTCTTCGATTAAAGCTTTTACATCTTCTAAATCTTCATTAGTCAAAGACTCTCCTAATCTTTTTAAGATTTGCTCTTGCTTTGCTTTATAATCTAAAACTCTTTTGTTTGTAGCAACAAATTCCTCTTCATTGAAAGCTTCTCCAAAACGCTTAGCCGCTTTTTTGATTTCTTTCTCAATTTTTGTGTCAATCTTGCCTACATAATCTTCAACCAAAACATCCGCTCTGTAACGTTTTTTCGAATCTTTATTATCAATCATCGGATCGTTGAAAGCATCTACGTGGCCCGAAGCTTTCCAAGTTGTTGGATGCATAAAAATCGCAGAATCTAATCCTACAATATTTTCATTTAATTGCACCATTGCTTTCCACCAATAATCTCTAATGTTTTTCTTTAACTCGATTCCGTTTTGAGCATAGTCATAAACTGCACTTAAACCATCGTAAATTTCACTTGACTGAAATACATATCCGTACTCCTTCGCATGCGAAATAACTTTTTTGAATTGATCTTCTTGTTTTGCCATATAGCAAAGATTTTAGGTATTATGATTTAACACTAAATTTTCTAGAAAAAACATTCTCCAGAAAACTTTTATTTTCTTTCATTTTAAACGAAGGTCAAAATTAAAAAGAATTATGTAAATAATAGTTGTATTAAAAACATTATTCTTATTAAATCTGACAAACAAAAAAAGGCCTCTTTTTAGAGACCTTTTTCCTAGTTTTTTTATTGAATTAAGAAACTGCTTTCTGCTTGTTAATTTCGTCTTGCAGTTTTCTCATGATTTTTTGCTCACGTTCTAAAGCTCTTTTTCTGTGTGCATCAAATTCTTCTTGAATTTCTTCTAAATCTTTCTTCGCTTGCACTGTAACAACGTTACTTCTTTTAAACTTAGAAATGAAGAAAACTAAAAGAATTACTAATACTGCAACAATTGACCACATAAAAGTCTTATAAGAACTTTTTGTCATCTGCATTCCTACAAATGTGATACTATCTTTCTCTTGGTTGATTGAAGATAATTCTCCATTTGTATTCTCTAATTTAGATTTTAAAGAAGAAATTTCATTCTTTTGTTTATCAACAATTGTATTTACTTTATTTAATTTCTCTTGTGATAACTTTAAACTATCTAATACATGACCTTTTAATTGATTCAACCATGTTCTTTCCACTACCTTGAATTGCTTGTAGTTGTTCGATTTTTGAATAACGTAATCAAATTGATTCTTGATAGGTCCTTTATTTAGCGATAATCCTTCTGCTGACGGTGTCTCCTGCGCTGCTAAATTTACAGTAGTTAATAGTATTACTACTAGTGTGAAAAAATATTTCGATAATTTCATTATTGAGGCTATTAATTTATTTTCTTTTCGCAAAAATATAAACAATATTCTGTTTGTCAAGTGATTTAACAGAGGAATCTTATGTTAAATTAATTTCCCTGGCTTTTCAACATGCTTTTCCATCTGTTTTTTAAACTCTGATTCTATTGTTGGAAAAATGGCTGGTGCTATACTTTTAATAGGTTTATACAAAACGGAATCTTCTAAATCTTTATTTGAAATAAACGGAATAGCTGAGTTTACTTTATTAAAAATAAAAAGAACTCCACTAATAATCACTGCAATTTTTAAAACACCAAAAATCCCTCCTAAAATACTGTTTATGGTTCCAAGTTCTAATTTATCGGCTAATTTAGTAAACAATTTACCAACAACCATAATTAGAGCAACAATTAAAGCAAAAGTTACAATATAGGCCAAAGCTGTAATATATTTTTGTTCCCATTCCAAAAATCCTAAAATACTTTCTACAATACTTGAAAAAAGTACAGCTCCTAAAACTCCTCCAACTAAGGAGGCAAGCGAAGCAACTTCTTCAAAAAGTCCATTAAGATTTCCACGGATAAAACCCGTTGTCATTAAAACAATAGCTATAATATCAAATGTATTCATCTTATGTTTTTTAGTTTTTGTTAATATTTTCTAGAATAAAGCGTTATAAATATCTTCAATTTTTGAAACTTGAATAATCTGGATTCCTGTATTTTTCACAGTCAATTTGCTAAATCTTGAAACAAAAATTCTATTGAATCCTAATTTTTCTGCTTCTAAAATTCGTTGATTCACTCTCGGAACAGGACGAACCTCTCCCGAAAGTCCGATTTCCGCAGCAAAACAATAGTCATGTGGAATCGGATCATCTTCATTGGAAGATAAAATAGCAGCAATTACTGCCAAATCAATTGCTGGATCATCAACTTTTATTCCTCCTGCAATATTTAAAAAGACATCTTTTGCTCCTAGTCTAAATCCTGCTCTTTTTTCCAAAACAGCCAAAAGCATGTTCAGTCTTTTCAAATCATATCCTGTGGAAGAACGTTGTGGTGTTCCATAAACTGCTGTACTCACCAATGCCTGAATTTCGATCATCAAAGGTCTTGCACCTTCCAAAGTTGCAGCAATTGCAGTTCCACTTAAAGAATCATCTTTTTGAGAAATTAAAATCTCCGAAGGATTGGAAACTTCTCGTAATCCAAAACTTTGCATTTCAAAAATTCCTAACTCCGAAGTAGAACCAAAACGATTTTTCTTTGCTCTCAAAATTCTATAGGTATGATTTCTGTCTCCTTCAAACTGAAGTACAACATCCACCATATGTTCTAAAATTTTTGGTCCTGCAATATTTCCATCTTTTGTAATATGTCCAATAATAATAACTGGTGTCGCAGTTTCTTTTGCAAATTTGGTAAACTCTGTAGTAGTTTCTCGAATTTGAGAAATTGTTCCAGCAGAAGCTTCAATATAATCTGTATGCAATGTCTGAATCGAGTCAATTATCACCACATCTGGCTCTACTTCATCGATTACTTTAAATATATTTTGTGTTTTAGTTTCGGTCAAAATCATACAATCCGTATTGACATTTTCCAATCTGTCCGCACGCATTTTGATTTGTTCCTTACTTTCTTCTCCAGAAATGTATAATACTTTTTTATCAATAGAAAGCGCTACCTGAAGCAGTAAAGTAGATTTACCAATTCCTGGTTCGCCTCCTAGTAAAACCATAGAACCACGAACAATTCCATTACCTAAAACATTATTAAATTCGTTGTTATTAGTAGTAATTCGCTCCGATTTGTCATAAGAAATCTCACTTACCTTATAAGCTTTGATCTTTTTTACTTTTGGTTTTTCCGAAGCTACATTCCACGTTTTTTTCTCTTCTTTTTGAATAACTTCTTCTACAATCGTATTCCACTGATTACAAGCCGTACATTGTCCTAACCATTTTGCAAACTGTGTCCCACAATTTTGACAGAAAAAAGCAGTTTTAACTTTAGCCATTTTTATTAAAATAGTTTTTGTTTTTAGGTAAAAATAAAAGAAATTGAACTGATTTCAATAAAATTCCATCAGTTCAATTAAAAAAATATGTTTTTTCGATAAAAAAACTCGATTTATTCTCCTTCCATTTTTGAAGAAAGCTCGAACCAGCGTTCTTCTTTTTCATCTATAGAATCCAAAATAGTCTGAAGTTCTTGAGAAGTTTTCTGAATATCTTCTACTTCTCCATTCGCAAATAATGCTTCAATTTCTATTTTCTTTTTCTCTAAGGTAGCAATGTCTTTTTCTAAATTGTCAAATTCAAGTTTTTCTTTATAACTAAGTTTAACCTTCGTTGTTTTTTCTTTGACAGTTTTTTCTGTTTTTTCTTTCTTTACAGAATCTTCTTTTGGTGTAGAATCTTCATAAGCTCGGAAATCTGAGTAATTTCCAGGGAAATCTTCAATCACTCCATCTCCTCTGAAAACAAATAAATGATCTACAATTTTATCCATAAAATAACGGTCGTGCGAAACTACCATTAAATTCCCAGGATAATCCAATAAGAAACTTTCAAGAACATTCAAGGTAACGATATCTAAATCATTCGTAGGCTCATCCAAAATCAAGAAGTTTGGATTCTGGATTAAAACAGCACATAAATAAAGTCGTTTTTGTTCTCCTCCACTTAGTTTCTCTACATAATCGTATTGTTTTTTTCTGTCAAAAAGAAAACGTTCTAAAAGTTGTGCTGCAGAGATTTTTCTTCCTTTTGTTAAAGGAATATATTCTCCAAATTCTTTGATAACTTCAATTACCTTTTGTCCTTCTTTGACTTTAATTCCTTTTTGAGAATAATAACCAAATTTGATCGTTTCTCCAGGAACTACTTTTCCAGCATCTACAGATTCTTTTCCAGTAATTACGTTTAAAAAAGTAGATTTTCCAGTACCATTTTTTCCAATGATTCCAATTCTTTCACCTTTTTTGAAAACATATTCAAACTGATCTAAAATCTTTAAATCATCATAAGATTTTCCAATTTTATGCAATTCCAAAATCTTACTTCCCATACGTTCCATGTTGATTTCCAACTGAACCACATGATCTTTTCTTCTTTGGTGTGCTTTTTTCTTGATTTCAAAAAAATCATCAATTCTAGATTTCGATTTTGTAGTTCTTGCCTTTGGCTGTCTACGCATCCAATCTAACTCTTTATTGAAAAGGTTTTTTGCTTTTTCTACAGAAAGTTGTTCTATAGCAATTCGCTCTTCTTTTTTCTCTAAATAATAAGAATAGTTTCCTTTATAACGGTATAATTTTCCGTGATCTAATTCGATGATTTCATTACAAACTCTCTCTAAAAAGTAGCGATCGTGCGTCACCATAAAAAGAGTCATTTTTTCTTTTGCAAAATACTTCTCTAACCACTCAATCATTTCTAAATCTAAATGGTTGGTTGGCTCATCAAGAATTAATAAATCAGGCTTATTAATCAAAGCGATAGCAAGAGAAAGACGTTTTCTTTGTCCTCCTGATAATCCACTGATTTTTACATTGATATTTTCTAATTTAAGTTTAGAAAGGATTTGTTTGTATTGTGTTTCAAAATCCCAAGCATTGTGTTGCTCCATTAATTCGAAAGCTTTTTGGTAAGCTTCTTCATTTTCTGGATTTTTTAAAGCTCTTTCATATTGTTGAATAACTTTCAACGATTGATTTTCTGTATGAAAAATTGCTTCTTCTATTGTTAATTCAGGATTGAAAGTATCTGTTTGTTCTAAAAAAGCAATATTAATTCCTTTTCTTGTAATAATTTGTCCTGAATCTGGCGTATCATTTCCAGCAATAATATTTAAAATCGAAGTTTTTCCACTTCCATTTTTTGCTACAAATGCTACTTTTTGATCTTTATTTATTCCGAATGATAAGTTTTCAAATAAAACTCGTTCTCCGAATGCTTTGGATATATTTTCTACTGAAAGATAATTCACAATAATCTAATTTTTTACAAAGCTAGTAAAATTAAATTGTACCAAAACATTATTGAAAATTTGTTCTAAACGAAAAAATCCAGAGATAAACACCTCTGGATTTTTTAAAATATTATTTGATAAAAATTATCTTATAATTCTAAAGCTTTTCTTGGATTTCCTCCCATTAAGATTTCTGCTGGGTTTTCTAAAGCTTCTTTAACTGCTACTAAGAATCCAACTGATTCTCTTCCATCAATGATTCTGTGATCATAAGAAAGAGCAACATACATAATTGGTCTTACAGCAATTCCTCCGTTTACTACAACTGGACGCTCAACGATGTTGTGCATTCCTAAAATAGCGCTCTGAGGTGGATTGATAATTGGTGTTGATAACATTGATCCAAATACTCCTCCATTTGTAATTGTAAATGTTCCTCCTGTCATTTCATCAACAGTAATTTGTCCATCACGTGCTCTTAAAGCTAAACGCTTAACCTCAGCTTCTACTCCACGGAAAGATAAATTCTCTGCATTTCTGATTACTGGTACCATTAATCCTTTTGGTCCAGAAACAGCAATTGAAATGTCTTGGAAATCGTGTGTGATTTTGTAATCACCATCGATCATTGCATTTACATCAGGATACATTTGTAAAGCTCTTGTACAAGCTAATGTAAAGAAACTCATGAATCCTAAACCAACTCCGTGCTTTGCTTTGAATTCTTCTTTGAACTCATTTCTTAAGTCGAAAATTGGCTTCATATCCACTTCATTGAAAGTAGTTAACATTGCAGTTTCATTTTTCACAGAAACTAAACGTTGTGCTACTTTTCTACGAAGCATTGATAATTTTTTACGCTCGCTTCCTCTTGCTCCTCCTGTTGGAGTTCCCATAGATGGAACCGCTTTTATTGCATCTTCTTTTGTGATTCTTCCGTCAACTCCAGATCCAGAAACTTCTGAAGAAGAAATTCCTTTCTCATCTAAAATTTTCTTAGCAGCTGGTGATGGAGTACCAGTTGCATATGTTGCAGTCTTAGTTTCTGTTGCAGCAGGAGCTGGTGCAGCAGCTTCCTCTTTCTTAGCAGGAGCTTCTTCTTTTGCACTTCCTTCTGGTTTTGCAGCGTCCATATCAATTAGACAAACTACTTCACCTACGGCTACAGCATCACCTTCTTCAGCTTTTAAGGTGATAATTCCGCTCTCTTCAGCTGGTAATTCAAGTGTTGCTTTGTCAGAATCTACCTCAGCAATTGGTTGATCTTTCTCTACATAATCACCATCTTCTACCAACCAAGTTGCGATTTCTACTTCAGTTATTGATTCTCCCGGAGAGGGAACTTTCATTTCTAAAATCATTGTTACTAATTTTAATTATGCTGTTTTGTTATTCTTGGATAGTATTAAAAACACTATCGATTACTTTTTGATGTCTTTTCTTAAATCTTGAACCTGATCCTGCTGCTGGTACAGCTAAATAAGGTCTTGATGCTACTTTTAAGTTTAGGAAATCTAAACGTTGCATCATGAAGCTCCATGCTCCCATGTTCTTTGGCTCTTCTTGTGCCCAAACATATTCAGTTGCATTTGGATAACTTTCTAAAATCTCTTTTATTCTATCTGTATGAAGAGGGAATAATTGCTCAATTCTTACTAAAGCAACATCTTCTCTTTCTAATTCTCTTCTTTCTTTTAATAAATCATAATAGAATTTACCAGTACAAAGAACTACTTTTTTCACTTTATCCTTCGCAATTGTATCATCAATTATTTCTTGGAATGCTCCTTCAGAGAAATCTTTGATTGACGAAACTGCTTCTGGATGACGTAATAAACTCTTTGGTGTAAATACTACTAATGGTTTTCTAAAGTCACGTTTCATTTGACGACGTAACAAGTGGAAGAAGTTCGCTGGAGTTGTACAGTCTGTAACAATCATGTTGTCTTCCGCACAAAGCTGTAAATAACGCTCCATTCTTGCAGAAGAGTGCTCTGCTCCTTGACCTTCATATCCGTGAGGAAGTAAAACTACAATTCCGTTTTGTAATTTCCATTTATCCTCTGCAGCCGAAATATATTGGTCAAACATAATTTGTGCTCCATTACTGAAATCTCCAAATTGTGCTTCCCAGATTGTTAATGTATTTGGGCTTGCCATTGCATATCCATAGTCGAAACCTAAAACTCCGTATTCTGATAATAATGAGTTATAGATATACATTTTTCCTTGCTTATCACTGATTGTGTTTAAAAGATTGATTCTCTCTTCAGAAACCTCATCTCTTAATACAGCGTGACGGTGACTAAATGTTCCTCTTTCTACATCTTGTCCAGAGATACGAACATTAAATCCTTCTTCTAATAAACTTCCGTAAGCAAGAGTTTCTCCCATTCCCCAGTCGATCTTGTCTGTTTCAAAAACCATTTTCGCTCTTCCGTCTAAGATACGTTGTGCTTTTCTAACAAATTTCACACCTTCTGGAGTTGTAGAAGCAACTTTAGCAATATTCTTTAAGTTCTCTTCTGGATAAGATGTATCCTCTGAAGATAACATTGCTTCAAGTCCTCTACGAGTAAAGTCATCCCAAATATCATTCATGAAAGGTTTAATAACTGAAACCTCATCTTGTTTTGATTTTTGGTATTCTTCCTCTAATTTATTTTTGAATTCCGCAGAAATCGCTTTTAAATAAGCATCATCGATTACTCCTTCACTCTTTAATTTATCCGCATAAATATCTCTTGGATTATCATGCTTCTTAATTGCTTTGTATAATTTTGGTTGTGTAAACGTTGGCTCATCCCCCTCATTGTGACCATATTTACGATATCCTAATAAATCGATAAATACGTCTCTTCCAAACTTCATTCTAAAATCAATCGCTATTCCGATTGCGTGCACCACAGCCTCAACATCATCCGCATTTACGTGTAAAACTGGAGAAAGAGTTACTTTAGCAATATCCGTACAATAAGTACTAGAACGTGCATCTAAGTAGTTCGTTGTAAATCCAACTTGATTGTTTACAACTAAATGTAAAGTTCCTCCTGTTTTATATCCGTTCAATTTGCTCATTTGGATAATCTCATACACTAAACCTTGTCCTGCAACTGCAGCATCTCCATGAACAATAATTGGTAAAACTTTCGAAGAATCCTCATTGTAATCTCTGTCCGTTTTAGCTCTTGCGATTCCTTCTACAACTGCACCAACAGTTTCTAAGTGCGATGGATTTGGAACCAAATTCATCTTAACTGTCTTGTCGTTTTTAAGCGTTTTTGTTGTAGTAGAACCTAAGTGATATTTTACATCTCCATCAATTGATTCATCTTCAAAATCTTTTCCTTCAAATTCGTTGAATAACTCACGAATTGGTTTTCTAAAGATATTTGTCAATGTATTCAAACGACCTCTGTGTGCCATACCTAATACAAACTCGTCTACATCATATTGCTCAGCTGCATCTCTAATAGCAGAACTTAATGCAGGAACTAAAGACTCTCCTCCTTCTAAAGAGAAACGTTTTTGTCCAACATATTTAGTTTGTAAAAATTGCTCGAAAGATACCGCTTGGTTTAATTTTGTAAGAATGTATTTCTTAGCTTCTGTAGAAAAGTTCGGTAGGTTTGCGTTTTGGTTTAAGCGCTCGTTCCACCATTTGATTTCTTCTGGATTACGAATGTACATGTATTCAACTCCGATAGAGTTACAGAACATCTTTTGTAAATGATCTATAATGTTTCTTAAAGTTGTTGTACCTATTCCTAGTGTTTTTCCAGCTTTGAACTCTTTGTCTAAATCTTCTTTAGAAAGTCCAAAGGTTTCAATATCTAAAGTAGGAGAATAATTTCTTCTTTCTCTTACAGGGTTTGTTTTTGTAAATAAATGCCCTCTGGTTCTGTAACCGTGAATAAGATCTAAAACCTTGAATTCTTTTTGTACATTTTCAGGTACTTTTACTTCAGTTTCAGTATCGTCAGTTAAAGAATAATTCTCATTGGCTAAATCATAACCTTGAAAAAAACTTCTCCAACTAGGCTCTATCGCATCGGGGTTTTGTAAATACTGCTCGTATAAATCAGCTATATAACCAGTATGTGCTGCGTTTAAGAACGAAAATTTGTCCATAGTTTGTTTAATGCTCAGTGTTTTAGATAAAACTAAGAGCAAAAATACAATTTTTGATAACAAAACCGTGATAAACTCGTCTATTTTACAATTTTATTTTATTTATAATTTTTCATAAATATTTTATTTATTTTCTAATAAAATACATAATTTTAACTATTTTTTACATTTTAAACAATAAAAAATCAATATCAATGATTATTTTTTAATCAATTGAGAATAAAAAATATTAAATTATCAAAACAATTATCATCTTTTTAAAAATATCATTATCCAAGCGGATATAACTCCATTTTGGTTGTTTTAAAAAACATGAAAAAAAGTTTAAAATTTTTTCAATTAATAAGATTTTACAAATCAATCAATTACAGATTCCACATGATTTTTTTTCATTTTTTTTCGAAAAAAGTTTTTGCAGAATAAAAAAAACGTATATATTTGCAACCGCAAAAGAGAAATAAATTCCTCCTTAGCTCAGTTGGTTAGAGCATCTGACTGTTAATCAGAGGGTCCTTGGTTCGAGCCCAAGAGGGGGAGCAAAACAAAAGCCGTTCAATAATTGAACGGCTTTTTTGTTTCTATACATTTCCTTTATTTTTTTTGGCTTAGGGATAGTAGCGGCATCCTTTTTTGTTTTTCTTCATAATGCTGCTTTAGCAAAAAAGATATAGCGGATAGCCCGACCCGAATTCTGAGCGAAGTGGAACGGAGTCGAAGAATATAGGGGAAGCTCCTGATAATTTACCGAGTAATAAAAACCTTACTTTCTAATATATTTTCACTTATGTTTTTTCAAAAAATTAGTAGATTAAAAATTACTTCTAATCTACTAATCTTATAATTTCACTATTATACTTTTATAAAATATGTACTTTTATTTTTTGCCAAACTTTGACCAAAAAGAAAGTAAAAATTAGTACTAAAATAGTCAAGATGCTTGCTAGCATTGTTTCTCCGTAAATCCAGTATCCAGTTGCGAATAAGCTTCCGTAAATTACCAAACAACCTAAAAACATCGCTAAAACTCCAGAAGGAACTGTCCATTTCTCATTCGGATTTTTAATTTCTCTATTCTGTAATCTTGCTTTATCTATAATGGTTTTCCAACCATTTCCTCCTGGTTGAATTTTTTCATAGAAATCAAAAAGTACTTTGTCTGATTCTGGTTTTGTTAGAAAAGTAACCAAAACCCATAAAAATGTCGTTGTAAACACTGCTATTGGCATTGAGCTCCATGTTGGTAAAATTCCATGTTCTGCAGAGAAAAGAAATTGTTGTACACTATCAATATGAAATAAGATAGAAATAATTCCTGAAGCGAACATTGCTGTAATTTCACTCCAAGCATTGATTCTCCACCAAAACCAACGAAGAATAAAAATCAATCCTGTTCCGGCTCCAAACATGATAATGAAATCAAAAATCTGATCTGCATGATTTAGAAGCAAAGCAATTCCTGCGCTTAAAATCATTAAAATTAAGGTTGAAATACGACCAATAAAAACTAATTCTTTTTCGCTAGCATTTGGTTTGATAGTTTCTTTATAAAAATCATAAACAATATACGAAGACCCCCAGTTTAAATGCGTAGAAATAGTACTCATATAAGCAGCAATCAAAGAAGTTAAAACTACCCCCATCAACCCATAAGGAAGCTTTGTTAGCATTGCAGAATAAGCTAAATCGTGTCCTAATTTATCATCAGCAACATTCGGAAAAGCTTCATGAATACTTTGTACATCTGGGAAAATAACCAAAGAAGCTAAAGCAACTAAAATCCATGGCCAAGGACGAAGAGCATAATGTAAAATATTGAAAAAGAAAGTTGCTCCAATCGCATGATTTTCATTTTTTGCAGCCAACATTCTCTGTGCAATATATCCTCCACCTCCAGGTTCAGATCCTGGATACCAGGCACTCCACCACTGAACGGCTAGTGGAATAATCAGTAATCCGATAAATGCTTCTGTGTTATCAATTTCTGGAAGAATATCAATTTTACCAACTACATTTGGGTGTGAAATCAGATTTGAAATTCCACCAACTTCTGGAAGATTTACACAATAATATGCAGCTCCGATAGAACCAACCATCGCCACGAAAAACAATAAAAAATCTGTATAAACTACACCTTTAAAACCTCCAAGCATACTAAAAAGAACTGTAACGACAGAGGCTATTCCAATTGTTTGAATTGGAGACAATCCGAGCATCACTTGTCCAATCTTTATGGCGGCCAAAGTTACACCAGACATTGCAAGAACATTAAATACAACTCCAAGGTAGAGCGAACGAAAACCTCTTAGAAAATTTGCGGGTTTTCCTCCATATCGAAGAGAATAGAACTCAATATCTGTATGTACATTGGATTTTCGCCAGAGTTTTGCATAAACGAAAACAGTTAATAAACCAGTGATAAGAAAAATCCACCAAGCCCAGTTTCCTGAAACTCCATCTTCACGAACTAATTGTGTTACTAAATTTGGAGTATCTGTAGCAAAAGTGGTTGCAACCATAGAAAATCCTAAAAGCCACCAAGGCATATTTTTCCCAGATAAGAAAAATTCATCGGTGTTTTTTCCAGATTTTTTTGAGATATAAAATCCAATTCCTAAAGTGATTGCAAAAAAGGTGAAAATAAAGACATAGTCTATCGTGTGTAATGAGATCATGTAGTTTTGTTCTTGATTAATTGGTATTTGCGTAAATATATAAAAAAACTGTAGGTGTTTTGATTGTAAAAGAAGTTTGAGATTTTTTCTTTTTCTAGCCTAGAAAGTTTTAGAAATAAAAAAATCCATTCAAGAAAAATCTTAAATGGATTTAGAGCCTGTTTAAATTTATATCAAAAAAAGCTAAACAGGTTCTTATATTTGAAATTTTGTCTAAATTCTATTCTTCCTCCTTCTTCAAAGGATTCCAACCTTTAGCAACCATTTCTACTTTTTGGTTTGCTCTAGTAATTAAATGAACTCCTTCGCTTTCTTGCGTCATGTGTCCAATAATTGTAAAGTTTGGATTCGCTTTGATTTTTGGATAATCATCTTGCTTAATTGTGAAAAGTAATTCATAATCTTCACCTCCACTTAAAGCCATTGTTGTACTATCTACTTTAAACTCCTCACAAGTTGAAATCACTTGTGGATCTAAAGGAATTTTTTCTTCAAATAGATTACAACCAACTTTTGATTGTTTACAAATATGAAGAATCTCAGAAGATAATCCATCAGAAACATCAATCATACTCGTAGGTTTGATATCTAAAGCTTTTAATAATCCTGGAATATCTTGACGAGCTTCTGGTTTCAGTTGTCTTTCGATAATGTATGAATACATATCTAAATCAGGCTGCATGTTCGGGTTTACTTGGAAAACTTGCTTTTCTCTTTCCAATACTTGTAATCCTAAATAAGCTCCACCGATATCACCAGTTACCACTAGTAAATCTCCTGCATTTGCACCATTTCTGTAAACGATATCTTCTTGATTTGCTTCTCCAAAAGCAGTTACAGAAATCAACATTCCTTTTGTAGAAGAAGTCGTATCTCCACCGATTAAATCAATATTATATTTTTCACAAGCTAAACGAATTCCTTTGTATAATTCTTCCACAGCTTCTAATGGAAATCTATTTGAAATAGCAATAGAAACCGTAATATGTGTAGCTTCTGCATTCATTGCATAAACATCCGATAAATTTACCATCACGGCTTTATATCCAAGATGTTTTATCGGCATATAAGCCAAGTCAAAATGCACTCCTTCTACTAATAAATCTGTTGAAACTACAGCTTTTTTATTTTTAAAATCTAAAACTGCAGCATCATCACCAATACCTTTTATGGTAGAAGAATGTGAAATTTTAATATTTTTTGTCAAGTAATCAATCAAACCAAATTCTCCCAACTCTCCGATACTTGTTTTTTTAGGATTTTTATCTTCTATCATTATTTAATTCGTTTATTTATATTCCTCAACATTTTTGTTATTCTCACCCAATAAAGTTCTTGCATGTTTTGTAAAACGTATCATTTTATCATAATCTGTTTTTCTTTTAAAGAATTTTGGTTTTTCTTCAAAATCAGAAACTGGTAAAATATAATATTGTTTTTGTCCATTTTCTATTGGCTCATACACCCAAGTTAGCTTATATTCAGCTTTATCTATAACTGTTTTGTTGTCTTTTTTTACTAAATCTATTTTTAAAACTGCTCCACCATCTCTAGGAAAAGTTCTTTGATGCGAGACAAAGTTACCTAAAGAATAGGCTACAAAGTTACCACTTTCTTTATCAAAAACCATAGGTTGTAAAACATGCGGATGCGCACCGATCACCATGTTAATTCCTTCTCTTTTAAATAAATCATACCATTCTTTCTGATTTTTAGAAGGCATGTCTTTATATTGAATCCCCCAGTGAACAAAAGCAATGATCTGATCTGCGTTTGCTTCTTTAGCTTTTGCAATATCTGCTTTTACTGTTTTTTGGTCTAAATAATTTACCACATTTGGTTTTGTTGGAGGAATTCCATTTGTTCCATAAGTAAAGTTGATAATGGCAATTTTGAATCCATTTTTCTCAATAATTAAAGGAGAAGTTTTTTTCTTTACTTCATTATTGATAAAAGTTCCTGTATGTGGAATTTCTAAAGAATCTAGGATAGAAATGGTTCTTTCTACTCCTTTTTTTCTTTTATCACAAGAATGATTGTTAGCAGTCATTAATACATCAACTCCCGATTCTTTAATGGCCGAAGCATAAGAAGCTGGAGAACTAAATTGTGGATATCCAGAATAAGGCGTTACTCCAAGAGTTACTTCCAGATTTCCGATAGCCAAGTCTGGCTCAGATAAAGTTTCTTTGATGTATTTGAAACAATCTGTGTAATCATAAGTTTTTGTCTGTTTATTATAAGCAGCATTTATTTGATCCATATGTCCCATAAAATCCCCAATGAATAAAAGAGAAATTCGATCGGAACTTTCCTGCGCATTTGTTAAAATTACGCTTAAAAACAAAATAAAAGGTAAGAGTCTTTTCATAATAATTTGTTATTGATTTACTTTGCAAAGATACACTTTCATAGATGATAACTATCGCAATATTAATTATATTAATATATTAAACATGATAAATATCATATAAATATGATACCTTTGCAAAGAAAATTAGATTTAATCTACATATAAATTATGATAAAAGTTTCAGATACAGCTAAAAAGAAAGTCATTGAATTGATGACTGATGACGGTTTCAACCCCGAAACAGACTACGTAAGAGTTGGTGTGAAAAGTGGTGGTTGCTCCGGACTTTCCTATGATTTGAAATTTGATAATACGAAAAGTGAAGACGATAAAGTTTTTGAAGATAATGGTGTAAAAATCATTGTAGACAAAAAGAGTTTCCTTTACTTAGTAGGAACTACATTAGAGTATTCTGGTGGTTTAAACGGAACTGGATTTGTATTCCAAAATCCGAATGCTAGCAGAACATGTGGATGTGGAGAAAGTTTTTCATTATAAACAAAATAAGATTTAGTACTTTTGTGCATCTTTTTTATACGACATTATGAATAAGTTTACTGAAGACGACTTAAAGAAGGAGTTAGAACATAAAGAATATGAGTATGGTTTTTATACCGATATCGAATCAGAGACTTTCCCGAAAGGACTGAATGAGGATATCGTTAGGGCCATTTCTAAAAAGAAAAACGAGCCAGAATGGATGACGGAATGGCGTTTAGAAGCTTTCCGCATTTGGCAAGAAATGGAAGAACCTGAATGGGCCAACGTAACTTATGAAAAACCTAATTTTCAGGATTTAAGTTATTATTCTGCGCCTAAGAAAAAAGACAAATATGAAAGTTTGGATGAAGTAGATCCAGAATTATTAGAAACTTTCAAAAAGCTTGGGATTTCTATTGATGAGCAAAAGAAACTAGCTGGAGTAGCAGTAGATATCGTAATGGATTCTGTTTCTGTTGCAACTACTTTCAAAGAAACTTTAGCTGAAAAAGGTATTATCTTCTGTTCTATTTCTGAAGCAATTCAAAATCACCCAGAATTAGTAAAAAAATATATAGGATCAATTGTTCCTAAAACAGATAACTTCTATGCAGCTTTAAACTCAGCAGTATTCTCAGATGGTTCTTTCTGTTATATTCCAAAAGGTGTAAGATGTCCAATGGAACTTTCTACATACTTTAGAATTAACGAAGGAGGAACAGGACAATTTGAGCGTACTTTAGTAATTGCTGATGAAGGAAGTTATGTAAGTTACTTAGAAGGATGTACGGCGCCACAAAGAGATGAAAACCAATTACACGCTGCTGTAGTTGAATTAATTGCTTTAGATGACGCTGAAATCAAATATTCAACTGTACAAAACTGGTTCCCAGGAGACGCAGAAGGAAACGGAGGAGTTTTCAACTTTGTAACAAAAAGAGGTCTTTGTGAGAAAAATGCAAAAATTTCTTGGACACAAGTAGAAACAGGTTCAGCTGTAACTTGGAAATACCCTTCTTGTGTATTAAAAGGAGATAATTCTGTTGGAGAATTTTATTCAATAGCGGTAACAAACCATTTCCAACAAGCAGATACAGGTACAAAAATGATTCACTTAGGAAAAAATACGAAGAGTACGATTATTTCTAAGGGAGTTTCTGCTGGAAAATCTCAAAATAGTTATAGAGGATTAGTGCAAATTGGAGCAAGAGCTGAAAATGCACGTAACTTCTCTCAATGTGATTCTTTATTAATGGGTAATGAATGTGGAGCTCACACTTTCCCATATATTGAAGCAAAAAATAAAACGGCTCAAATCGAGCACGAGGCAACTACAAGTAAAATTGGTGAAGATCAATTATTCTATTGTAACCAAAGAGGAATCGATACGGAAAAAGCGATTGCATTAATTGTAAACGGGTTTAGTAAAGAAGTATTGAATAAACTTCCAATGGAGTTCGCTGTAGAAGCACAAAAATTATTAGAAATTAGTTTAGAAGGATCTGTAGGATAAAAATATATAACGATGTTAAAAATTAACAATCTACACGCAAGTATTAACGAAAAAGAAATCCTAAAAGGGATTAACTTAGAAGTAAAACCAGGAGAAGTACACGCAATCATGGGACCAAATGGTGCTGGGAAAAGTACTTTATCTTCTGTTATTGCTGGAAGAGAAGATTATGAAGTTTCAGAAGGAGAAATCATCTTAGATGATGAAGATATCATCGAATTAGCTCCAGAAGAAAGAGCACACAAAGGTATATTTTTATCATTTCAATATCCTGTTGAAATTCCAGGTGTAACCGTTACAAACTTCATCAAATCTGCAATCAACGAAACGAGAAAAGCAAAAGGGTTGGAAGAAATGCCAGCGAAAGATTTGTTAAAGACGATTCGTGAGAAATCAGAATTATTAGAAATTGATCGTAAATTCTTATCTCGTTCATTAAACGAAGGATTTTCTGGAGGAGAGAAGAAAAGAAACGAGATTTTCCAAATGGCAATGTTAGAGCCTAAATTAGCAATCTTAGATGAGACAGATTCTGGTTTAGATATCGATGCATTACGTATTGTTGCAAATGGAGTAAACAAATTAAAGTCTGAGGATAATGCTGTAATCGTAATTACGCACTACCAAAGATTATTAGATTATATCGTTCCTGATTTTGTTCACGTTTTACACGATGGAAAAATCGTTAAGTCTGGAGGAAAAGAATTAGCTCTAGAATTAGAAGAAAAAGGATACGATTGGATTAAAAATAGTTAATGCTTTTTTGTTTTTTAAAGATTTGATATTTACCTTTAAAGGAAATCAATTCTCGGAAACAAAATGGCTTTGAATTTAGATGTAATGGAATTAAAAGATAAATTAGTATCATCATTTTTGGCGTTTGAAAACAATGCAAGCATTGACTTGGATTCTAGTATTCATGATATTAGAACAAAAGCTCTTAACAATTTCGAAACTCAAGGATTCCCAACAAAAAAGGATGAAGAGTGGAAATATACAAGCTTACGTTCTGTATTAAATCATGACTATAGTATTTTTCCAATAGCTGCAGCTTCAAACATCGATTTGAGTGATGTAAAAAAATATTTTGTACACGGAATAGAATCGTATAAATTAGTTTTTATCGATGGAGTTTTCAACTCTTTTCTTTCTGATGCTACACATGACGGTTTAGATATTTGCGTGATGTCATCAGCACTTTCTAAGCCTAAATACAAAATGATCGTTGACAATTATTTTAATACAATTGCAAAAGAAGATCAGAGCTTAGCCAATTTAAATACTGCTTTTTCTAAAGAAGGAGCTTTTATCAATATTCCAAAAAACACAGTTGTTCCTAAAGCAATTCAGATTTTAAACTTCACTACTGGAGCTGAAAAAGAATTATTAGTACAACCAAGAAATCTTGTAATTGTTGGTGAAAATTCTCATGTTCAAATCATCGAGCGTCACCAAAATTTAAGTGAGACAAACGTTACTTTAACAAATAGTGTTACGGAAATTTTTGTTCACAAAAGAGGAATTGTAGATTTCTATAAACTTCAAAATGATACAGAAAATGCTACTTTAATCGATAGCACATTTGTATCTCAAAAACAAGATAGTATTGCTTCTGTGCATACTTATTCTTTCGGAGGAAAATTAACTAGAAATAATTTAGAGTTTTATCACGAAGGTGAGCATATTACTTCTAACTTAAATGGACTTTCGATTCTTGGAGGAAAACAATTAGTAGATAATCATACTTTGGTTCACCATAAACAACCAAACTGTGAGAGTCACGAAATGTACAAAGGAATTTTTGACGATAAAGCTACAGGAGTTTTCAACGGAAAAGTAATTGTAGATAAAGAAGCTCAAAAAACAAATGCATTCCAGCAAAACAACAATATCTTAATTGGAGATTCTGCAACAATTAATGCAAAACCTCAGTTAGAAATTTTTGCTGATGATGTAAAATGTTCTCACGGTTGTACTATTGGACAATTAGACGAAAGTGCATTGTTCTACATGCAACAAAGAGGAATTGGAAAAGAAAATGCTAAGGCTTTATTGATGTATGCTTTCGCAAATGAAGCATTACAGAATGTAAAAATACCAGCTTTAAAACAAAAAGTAAATCAAATCATTGCTAAGAAACTAAATGTGGATTTAGAATTTGATTTATAATTTTATATTATTTTATCTAAAAAATCCAGATACTTTGAGGTGTCTGGATTTTTTTATGGTATAAATTAATATTTAAAGTTATATCTGTCTTCAATCTATTATTTATAGAATGAAATTTTCTTTAAATAATAGAATTATCTATAAACTTGAAAAAGTAAAACTCCAATTAGAGAAACAATTGCAAACGAAAGTTGAATCAGTTTTTGTTTCTTTTCTTTTTGAGAAAATACATTTTTATATAAATACCCTAATGAGACTAAACTTAAAGCAATAAATGACCAAATAATTGTCATCTCAACTTTAAAGCTTAAATCAAAAATAGATATAATTGCAGAATAGATAAGAATTAAAAATACAGGAAGAATCCTTAAAGTTTTTGTGCTGATTTTCATAATGTTACTTTTTCTTTTATTCAAATTTAATAAAAAAATAATTAAAAAAAGCTGCTTCAATTAAGAAACAGCTTATTCAACTTTAATATAAAAAACTATTATTTTTCAAATACTTTGATGTTATAAATCTGCATTAAAGGAGATTGATTATCAGCAGAATTACCTGTATATCGATAAGCAATATATACTTGATCAGAAATATTACTTGCTAAACTTACCTCTCCTGAAGGAACTACCTCGAAATTACTATTTCCAGGCCCTGCTAGAGTTGCATTTAACACATTCCATGTTGCATTAGGAATTCCTGCTTCTGTACCGTCAAAATCCGTTGAAACTAAAATTTCAAGAGGTTGGAATCCATCTACAGGATATGCTGTAGCACTTTCAAAAGTTAATAATGGATCTGTAGTTTCATTCAAATCAATTGCTGGTGTAATTAACCAACCAATATTTTCTGGTTCATTTGCTCCGAAAGGTGAGAATTTAGCATATTTATCATCATTAAATTCCCCTCCATTCCAGTCTCTTGTTCCAGCTTGTGTAAAGTTAATCCAACCTGGTAGTTCAATTTTTTGGTTATCTGTTACAGAACTGAAATTCTCTTCAAAAAGAGCTTTACATCTTGTTCCTTCAAATTGAACATCTTCTGTACTTCTAATGAATAATTGATTTGTACTATTATAAGCACTAAATACAGCTACAACAGAACCTCTTCCCTCTGGGAATGTTTGTGACTTGAAAGTAGCAAAACCACTATTTCTCATCACAACATTTTCTCCACCACTACAACTAACTAAAGTTCTATTTACAGAAAAAGTATTATCGTAGTTTGCATAAGCATCTCCTAATTGTGTTTCGATTAATTGGTAATCTTCTAACTTTACTAACATACTATGAATTGCAGGAGAGAAATCAGCACTTGTAATCAATTTTGGCGTAACCATCATTGTTTCTGGAGTTCTGACTAAATGATCTTCGTAAGTAAATTCAGAAATTCTTCCAACATTTGATCCATTTAAACCTCCAATAGTTAAAACCCCGTTCAAAGCATTCATATATAATCCTGCCAACTTCACATATACTTTTCTTCCTACATTGTATTTCACATAAGTATTTGTAGCATCTATACTGATAGCAATACCTTGTGTTGGATCTGTAGGATCATCTTGTAAATACATTACTTTATATATATTTCCTGTTTCATCACTTGAAACTACATAAGCTTCGAAAATTAAATCTGAATCTGCACCAAATTCAATCAGAGAACCTGTATACATTTGTTTTACTCCATCAAGCGTAATATTTGGTTTAATATCAATACTTGGATCTACGATGTTTGGAATTGAATAATCATCGTCATTTACACAAGATGTTTGGAAAACAGCTAATAAACATCCTATACTTAATAATAAAAATAATTTTTTCATGATTTCTTAGTTATAGTCTTACATAAACATTTAAAAAATAGGTTGTATCGTAACCATACCAGTATTTAGGGCCGAAAAGCGGAGTTTGCCTACCTTTGTCTTCTTTTAATCTTTGGTAGTTTGCATTTCTTGATTGCTCAAATCCTCCTGACTTATACAGTTCTCCTAAAACATTATTTACACTTGCAAAAAATCCGATATAATATTGATTTACTTTCCAAGATTTCCCTCCTTGAAGGTTTACTAAGAAAGCAGAATCAAATTTTTCTTGTCTTAAAAGTTCTTTTGCTAAATTTTCATCGATATCGTTAAATGGAAGTCCTTCTGAATCTAAAAAGAAGTTTTCAGTTCTTAAAACTGGTGCTATGTCTAAATAATTATTTGAAACAATATTTGCATTTGCACCTACCCACCAATAATCTGGATCTCTATATTCAAAACCTAAAGAATAAGCATTTTGTGGTCCATTACTTAATTTATAATCCTTAATATAAGTTTGACCATAGCTAATTAAAGGTTCCGCACTCGAAGATTGTAAATATAAATTAGGATTATTATCATAGATATATTCACCCATTGCTACAGCTCCTTTAAGCTTAATAGTAGAAGTTACATCGTATTCTAAAGATAATTCCATCCCCATATGACGTCTGTCAACACCTGTAAGCATTTCAGATACGAAATCAGAATCATCTCCTCTTAAACCTTGAGCAAAGAAGAAAGAAGTTTCTATTCCATCTTGATATTTAGTATAATAACCTGTGATTCTTCCTTTAAATTTTGGAGCTCTATAATAGTAACTAATATCTCCTGTAGCGATTTTTTCACTATCAATATTTGGAATAATTGTATTATTAACTCTCGCATTTGCAAAAGTATTTCTGATACTTGGGGCTTGCGTGATATACCCAATATTTCCAAGAATTAAATGTCTTCCTGTAATTTTATAAGTAGCTCCAGCTTTTACACCAAAATCATTAAAAGTTTGTCTTTCTCCTTTTCCAAAAGAATTATCTGCAAAGGTTCCATTTCTATAATTACCATCTCTTTGGTAAGAAGTATTAGTGTAAGAACCTGAAACATTAAAGTCTATTTTGCTATATTGAAATTGTAGTTGCGCAAAAGTATTTAAAGTCGAAGCATTTATATCATAACTGTATAAAAATTCATCATCCGTATAAACTTTTCTATTAGGATCATTTAAGTTATTTTGCATTTTACCTGGATCTGCAAAAGGATCTAAATCAATAAAATAAGAACCTCCTAAAAGGTCTACCATTTTAGCAAAATTGTTCGATGTTAGATTTTTATAATAAACTCCTGCATCTAAAATGATATCATTAGTTAAACTTGCATTTAGAATAGAAGAAGCTGAAAATAGATTATCTTCCACTCTATCTTCATATTGATAATAAAGTGAATTTTCTAATCTATTACCATTTACATCATATCTATTCATATTGATGTCATAATAATCTTCCCAGGTAACTTGTCCGTAGTCTCTAAAATTCTCATATGCTAAATATGCATTTGCATAATCAGGATTTGACTCGTCTCTTAGGAAATAACTTGGTAGTTTTTTATAATATGTTGGATCTGGATTTGGTGCATTAAAAAATCCTAAACGACTATTTGCTATGTGCCCAAATTGATAAGCAACATTTGTATTTAAAGAAGCCTTATCTGATAAGTTCCAATAATGACTTAAGATAAATGTTGGTTCATTAATATCTCTATATCTAGAATTTCTATCATCCCCTGCTTGTTTTCCCCAGTAAGAATTGTATTTATATCCTTTTAAATCATAAACTTCTTGAGTATTTGGAGAAGATTTCCCTCTTTTATTTTGCGCTATAAAAGCTGTTAGGTTTAAGCTATGTTTATCTGATATTTTCTTTTCAATTGCAATAAAACCACTCCAGGCATCGTAATAAGAACCTTCGAAATACCCTTCATTAGCAAATCGTCCTGAACCTAAAACGGCATAAGCCCATCCATTACTTTGTAAACCTGAAGAATAGGAAGCCATCACCCTTCCTGTATAGTTACTGTTTGAAGAAGAATACGAAACTTTTGTTTGCTTTCTATACGATGAGGCACGAGTATCAAAACTTGAAACTCCAAGGACTCCTCCGAAAATTTGACTGGAAGGTTGTAATCCATTGATATAAGTTTGATTTCTAAAAACATCATTCAAACCTCCCCAGTTATTCCATTGTGGACGTCCATCATAAAGTTTATTCATCGAAATTCCGTTAATCAAAATCGTTCCTTGATTGGAATCATAACCTCTTACACGGAATCTTGCTTGTCCAATATTAAAAGCTGCTGCCTGTAAAAAAGCATCTCTTGATGATTGTAACAAACCAGAAATATTTTCCGTTCCTCCACTTCCATTTTCATCTAAATCGTCTTCTGTAAGTGTAATTACACTTAAATCATTATCATCTTCAAAATTTCTTTCTAAAACGATAATTCCAAAATCTAGCTCTTCATTATCTGCCTTTATTGCAAAGGGAATATTTTGATTCAGATAATCTTCATAATTAATAATTAACATGTGATTTCCAATTGGCAAATTGTCAATTTCAAAAACACCTTGTTCGTTTGTTGTGTAAATTTTTGTAAATCCTTTAACGGATAGCTGTACATCTTTTAATGGTAAGTCTGTTTCATTATCTACTATTACACCCCTTATTACAGATTGGGCGTGCATAAAAGATACCATGAAACAAAAAAAGATACTGAATGTAATAAACTTGATTTTCATCTTTTTTTACGTTACATGAATTAAAATTTAAACTTGAGTTCATAGAACTGCTAATTAAAGGTACGTTTAAATAATTAATTGAACAACAAGCTGTTATAAATTTAAAAAAAGATAATTTTAATTGTTTTTTAAAATAAAATTGAAAAAATATCTATAATTTTAAAACACATTTAAAACAATGAAAAATGAAAAATAAAATCCTATTCATTTGTGTAGTTTTAAGCTTTGTATCTATACAAGTTTTTGGTCAAAAATCAGGAAAAAAATATTCTATAAGAACAGTAGCTTTTTATAATTTGGAAAATCTATTTGATACCATTAACAATCCTGATACTTATGACGATGATAGAACTCCAACCGGAAAAGATCAATATACATCAAAAGTATATTGGGATAAAATAGATAATCTGGCACAAGTAATTTCTGAAATCGGAACGGATAAAGATAAAAATGGACCAGTAATCTTGGGAGTTTCGGAATTAGAAACAGAAGGTGTTTTACAAGATTTAGTAAATAATGAAAGAATAAAGAAAAAAAATTACGGAATAATTCATTTTGATTCTCCAGATAAAAGAGGTGTAGATGTTGCGCTACTTTATCAAAAAAAATATTTCTCTCCAGTAGACTATAAAAGTTATGAGTTAAAACTCTGGAGTGATAATGGTAGAAGAATTTACACCAGAGATCAATTGATGGTAAAAGGATATTTAGATGACGAATTAGTTTATGTGATTGTTAATCACTGGCCATCTCGAAGAGGTGGAGAAAAAAGAAGTAGTCCTTTAAGAGAAAAAGCTGCAGCATTAACCAAAAAAATTGTAGATGAGATTCTTGAAGAAGATGATGATGCGAAAATTATGATTATGGGAGATTTTAACGATGATCCTACAAATAAAAGTATCAAAGATATTTTGGATGCTAAAAGGTCTAAAAATGTGGAGGATGAAGAACTTTACAATCCTTTTTATAATATGTTTGAATCAGGAATGAGCTCTTTAGGTTATAGAGATAATATCAATCTTTTTGATCAAATAATTATTTCTGGAGAATTATTAACAGATGATAAAGATTATGATGATTATAAGTTCTATGAAGCACATATTTTTAACCCAAGTTATCTAACAAATTCAAAAGGAAGATATAAAGGTTATCCTTTCCGAAGTTATTCGAATAACCAATATACAGGTGGATATAGTGATCATTATCCTGTTTATATTTATTTAATTCGAGAAATGGGAGGAGATAATGACGACGATGATTAATCTTTTTTAAACAAAATATTATTAAACCTATTAAAATAAGTATACTTTTACGTTTTAATAGGTTTTTTGTTTTATGTTAAAAAGATTATTGTACATCGCTATTTTCACTTTCAGTTTACAATCTTGTAGAACTATTGAATACATTCCAGATTACTCTTCTGTCGAAGTTTTAAATACTAAAGAATACTTTAAGGAAGAAAAAGAATTTACACTAATAATGACTGCTGGAGTTGGTTGTGGTTATTGTAATCAAGCGATGAAAGACCTTTTAATTTTTGATAAATCTCCGAAATTAAATATTGTTGTTGCCGAATTTGGAAACCCAATGACTATAAAAAGATATCATCAACGATATTTGGACAAATATCTTTTCATAAACCCAAAAGATGGCAGTGTTTTTCCAAATGACTTTTATCCAATTTTTCAATTATACAAAGGAAAAGAATTAATTTGGGGATACGAAGGCTATAAAAAAGAGCATATTGTGAAGATTAAATCGTATCTAAAAGAATAAAACTACATAAAATATTTACTATAAAACAAATCATTACTTTTTTCATATAGAGGATAATAAAAGAGAAAATACCCTAATAAAATAACGTAATACCGTTAAATTATTAATTATCCTTGATTTATCTATGTTTCTTTTATAAATTACATAAGAAAATAAGAACTAAAAAAATCAGTTCTTAAAAGATTAATCAAATTATTTACTCAAAATAGATTTCTTAAAATATGAAAATTGCAAAAATGATTTTTTTCATACTGATAGCTGTAATAATTGTAGTTGTAGTCTATAATTATCCTCGATTAAACATCATTACAGGTTTTGCAGCAAAAAATGTTTGTTCGTGTACTTTTGTTGCCGATAGAAAATTAAAATCTATCGAATCTGAAGACAATGGTTTTTCACCAATTAAAATGGCTAAGAATAAAATTGATTTTAAAGAAAAATCTGTTACTTCTACAGTTTTTGGATTAAAAAAGAGAAAAGCTATTTATAGAGAAGGTTTAGGTTGTGTACTTCTTCCTGAAAATGCTCCTAAAAGTGAGAAAAATGATGCTCCGAATAGAAATTTAACACCAATCCAAAAGCCTTTCCCTTATGGAAATTTAGAACCAAAGGACACTACTTTTACCAATATCGATTATGATAAATTAAACAAAACAATCGCAGATGCTTTTGACGAATCTTTAGATTCTGCAACTAAAAAAACAAAAGCAGTTTTAGTTATTTATAAAGATCAAATTATTGGAGAAAAATACATGGAAGGATATAACAAAGACACTCGTCTTTTAGGTTGGTCGATGACAAAAAGTTTGACAAACACCATGTTTGGAATTCTTCAAAAAGAAAAGAAATTTGATATTCATAAACCTGCTCCTGTAGAAGAATGGCAAAAAGATGATCGAAGAAAAATCACCACAAAAGATTTACTAAAAATGAATAGTGGTTTGGAATGGGTTGAAGATTATAATACTATTTCTGATGTGACAAAAATGCTTTTTCAAGCTGGAAATATGACAAAATCTCAAATCAATAAAAGTGAAAAACATAAACCTAATCATTTTTTCAATTATTCTTCTGGAACCACAAATCTTCTTTCTGGAATTTTGAGAAAACAATTTGATTCGTATCAAGATTATATGGATTTTCCTTATAAATCTTTTATCGATAAAATGGGAATGCATTCTATGATTATCGAAACAGATTGTGCCGGAAATTATGTTCTTTCTTCATATGGTTGGGCTACAACGAGAGATTGGGCTAAGTTTGGTCTTTTATATCTTCATAATGGAAATTGGGATGGAGATCAGATTTTGAAAGAGTCTTGGGTGAAATATACACAAGAACCAGCTCCAGAATCAGATGATAGATATAGTGAACAATTCTGGATTAACAAAGGAGGTTTCTATCCAAACTCACCTAGAGATATGTATTCTGCAAATGGATATCAAGGACAAAGAATTTTCATAATTCCTAGTAAAGATATGGTGATTGTTAGACTAGGTTACTCAGAAAGAGATGCTTTTGATTTTGACGGAATGGTTAGCAATATCGTAGCATCCGTAAAATAATAAATGGTTATTGTTAAGAAACAAACTTTTAAATAGAACAATTCTAAATAATTGCTTTAAAATATGATTTTGAAGCAATTATTTCTTATTTTTAGAGACTCTTAATAATACAACCTCATGCAAAAAAAAGTTAAAGATTGGCTGAAAAAAATAGGTCTTGTAGGCTTTCTTTTTTTCTTTATCAAAGGATTGGTTTGGTTAGCAATATTTTTTGGTTTAGGAAAATGGATTAAAGATTTGTTTTAAACTAAGAATTTAAAATCAATTGTGAATGAAAAAGTGCTTAAACTGTGAAGAAACATTTGTTGGAAGAATAGATAAAAAATACTGCTCGGACTATTGTAGAAACAGTTATAACAACAGATTAGATATCGAAGGAAAAAAAATCATTCGAAATATCAATAATCGCCTGCGAAAAAACTACAAAATTCTATCCGAACTAAATGTTTCTGGAAAAACAAAGGTTTCAAAACATAAATTAATTAGTAAAGGTTTTGACTTTGATTATTTGACTTCCATTTATACTACAAAAAAAGGAACTGTTTATCATTTTTGCTATGATCAAGGCTATCTTGCTCTTGAAAATGATTTGTTTGTCTTGATAAAAAGAGAATAGATTTTATCTTACATTTGCTCTTTAACCAAGATAAATTTTATGAAAAATATATTTCTTCTAGTTAGTTTTTTAGCTTTTAGTCTTATTGGAAATGCACAAGGAAAAGATGTGTATAAATTGTATAACGAAAATGGAAAGAAAGTTCGTTATCAAAAAATGCTTCGAAAAATCAAAAAAGCAGATGTTGTTTTAGTTGGAGAATTCCACAATAACCCGATTTCTCACTGGCTGGAATATTCTATTTTAGAAGACATTTCGGAAAATAATAAAGTGACTATTGGAATGGAAATGTTCGAAACAGATACACAAACGACCATGGATGCTTTTTTAGAAGAAAAATTAACTAAAAAAGAATTTGATTCTTTAGCACGTCCTTGGAATAATTTTGACACAGATTATTTACAATTAATTGAATTTTCTAAAAAAAATAATATTCCAGTAATTGCTACAAATGTTCCTAGAAAATACGCAAGTATTGTTTATAAAAAAGGATTTGAAGGTTTGGAAACATTAGCGGTTGATGAAAAAAAATGGATTGCTCCGCTTCCGATTCCTTATGATAAAAACTTACCAGGATACCAAAATATGTTGAAAATGATGGGAGGTCATGGTGGAGAAAACTTACCAAAAGCACAGGCTTTAAAAGATGCTACAATGGCAAATTCTATTTTGAAAAATAAAAAAGAAGGAGAACTTTTTATTCATTTTAATGGTTCTTATCATTCTGACGATTTTGAAGGAATTTATTGGTATTTGAAAAAACATAATCCTGAACTGAATATTGTTACTATTTCCATTGTAGAACAAAAAGAGGTAAATAAGTTTAAAAAAGAAAATAAAGAAAAAGCAGACTTTATCTTAGTTGTAGATGAAGATGTAACTAAATCTTATTAATCTTAAATAAAAAAACAAAGCAAATAGAATATTGATAAAAGCTTAATTGAGTGTATCAATTACTTTCTACAAGTTCATTATCTTTGCGACAGAAAAAAATCAAAATCATGACTACAGACGTTCGAGTACGATTTGCACCTAGTCCAACGGGACCATTACATATGGGAGGTGTAAGAACAGCATTATTTAATTATTTATTTGCAAAAAAGCACAATGGTACATTTGTGTTGAGAATTGAAGATACAGATCAGACAAGATATGTTGCAAATGCCGAACAGTACATTATTGATTCTTTAAACTGGTGTGAAATTCCTTTTGATGAAGGTCCAGGGAAAAATGAAAAATTTGGTCCTTACCGTCAATCGGAGCGTAAAGCGATGTATAAAGATTATGCTTTTAGATTAATCGAGGAAGGAAAAGCTTATTATGCTTTTGATTCTGCAGAAGCTTTAGACGCACACAGAAAAGAACACGAAGAAAAAGGTAAAACTTTTAGTTATAGTCATCATAATAGAGAAAAATTAGACAATTCTCTTGCACTTTCTAAAGAGGAAGTAGAAGCAAAAATTGCAGCAGGAGAAAAATATGTGATTCGTTTTAAAACTCCAGCAGATAGAATTTTAAAACTTTCAGATGAAATTCGTGGAGAAATTTCGATTGATACAAATACTTTAGATGATAAAGTTTTATTTAAGTCGGACGGAATGCCAACGTATCATTTAGCAAATATTGTAGATGATCATTTAATGGAAATCACACACGTAATTCGTGGTGAAGAGTGGTTACCTTCTATGCCATTACACGTTTTATTATACGAAGCTTTTGAATGGGAGGCGCCAAAATTCGCACATTTACCATTGATTTTAAAGCCAGTTGGAAAAGGAAAATTAAGCAAACGTGATGGAGATAAATTAGGTTTCCCTGTTTTCCCATTAGAATATACGAATGAAGTAAATGGAGAAGTTTCTAGAGGATATAGAGAAGATGGATATTTCTCAGAAGCTTTTATCAATATGTTAGCTTTCCTTGGTTGGAATCCTGGAACAGAGCAAGAGCTTTTCTCTTTAGAAGAATTAGTAGAAGCTTTTTCTTTAGAAAGAGTGAGCAAAGCTGGAGCAAAATTTAGTCCAGACAAAACAAAATGGTTCAACCAACAATACATGCAAAAGAAATCGGATAAAGAATTAGCTGGTTTATTTATGCCAATTTTAAAAGAGCATAATATCGAAGCTACAGAAGATTTCGTAGAAAAAGTAGTTGGATTAATTAAAGAAAGAGCTGTTTTTGTAAATGATTTATGGGATTTAAGCAATTTCTTCTTTGTAAATCCTACAGAATATGATGCTAAAGGAGTAAAGAAAAACTGGAAAGAAGGAACCAATGAATTGATGACAGAATTAATTTCTGTTCTCGAAGGAATTGAAGATTTCTCTTCAGCAAATACAGAATCAATCGTGAAGGAATGGATTGGAACAAAAGAAGTTGGATTTGGAAAAGTAATGCAGCCTCTTCGTTTAAGTCTAGTTGGAGCAATGAAAGGACCACATCTATTTGATATTATTGAAATGATTGGAAAAGAAAATACTGTAGAAAGAATTCAAAATGCAATTCAAACAAACGGATAATTTTTTAATCAAAATACTATAAATATTCTAAAAGCACTTCTATTTTGAAGTGCTTTTTTTGTATTTTTAAGCAAAAAATAAAATAATATGGATTATTATCAGTACATACCCGTAGTAATTGTCTTACTATTTATTATTGTTTCAGGTTTATTTATGGTGAAACAACAAACTACTGCCGTAATTGAAAGATTTGGTAGATTTAGATCTATTCGTCAAGCAGGACTTCAATTCAAAATTCCTTTTATCGATAGAATTGCAGGTAGAGTTTCGTTGAAAATTCAGCAATTAGATGTAATGGTAGAAACAAAAACAAAAGACAATGTTTTCGTTCAGCTAAAAATTTCTGTTCAGTTTAAAATTTCTCAGGAAAAAGTTTATGATGCTTTTTATAAGCTTCAAAATCCTCATGACCAGATTACAGCATATATTTTTGATGTAGTTCGTGCGGAAGTTCCAAAGATGATTTTGGATGATGTTTTTGAGAAGAAAGATGATATCGCCATCGCAATTGAAAGAGAATTGAAAGAAGCAATGTTGAATTATGGTTACAACATCGTAAAAGCTCTTGTAACAGATATTGATCCGGATTCGCAAGTAAAGAATGCGATGAATAGAATTAATGCTGCAGAAAGAGAAAAAGTTGCTGCACAGTTTGAAGGAGATGCACAACGTATCCGTATTGTAGAAAGAGCAAAAGCAGAAGCAGAAAGCAAACGTTTACAAGGACAAGGTATTGCAGACCAAAGACGTGAGATTGCTCGTGGATTGGAAGAGTCTGTAGATACTTTAAACAGAGCTGGAATTAATTCTCAAGAAGCTTCTTCTCTAATTGTAATTACACAACACTATGATACTTTACAAGCAATTGGACAAGATACGAACAGTAATTTGATTCTTTTACCAAACACACCAAATGCAGCAAGTGATATGTTGAATAATTTGGTAACGAGTATGGTTGCAGCAAACAAAATCAGTGAAGCAAACCAAAAACCTCGTAAGAAGAAAAACGATGATGATCACAAAGATTTTGAATAAAAAATAAATCAAGAAAACTTGAGTTTTGAAAGAAATAATTCATAAAACTCTTAAATTCAGATTTATATTTTTAATTATCAATAAAAATAATAGGAATATCAAAACAATCAATTTCTTTTATTCATTATTGTTCATTACCTTTGAAATAGTTTATGTTTAACTTAAAAAAATAGAAACAAAATGGCTTTCGAATTACCAAAATTACCATACGCATACGACGCATTAGAACCAAATATTGATGCTAGAACAATGGAAATTCACCATGGTAAACACCATGCAGGATATACAAATAACTTAAACAATGCAATTGCAGGAACTGATTTAGAAGGAAAATCTATCGAAGATATCTTAGCTAATTTAGACTTATCTAACGGAGCTGTAAGAAACAACGGAGGTGGATACTACAACCACTCTTTATTCTGGACAATCATGTCTCCAAACGGAGGTGGAGCTCCAACAGGAGAATTAGCAGAAGCAATTGATGCTGCTTTTGGTTCTTTTGATGCTTTTAAAGATGCTTTTGCAAAAGCTGCTGCAACTAGATTCGGATCAGGATGGGCTTGGTTATGTGTACAAAAAGGTGGAAAAGTAGAAGTTTGTTCTTCTGCAAACCAAGATAATCCATTAATGCCAGAAATCGGGTGTGGAGGAACTCCAATCTTAGGATTAGACGTTTGGGAGCACGCTTACTACTTAAACTACCAAAACAGAAGACCTGACTACATTAATGCATTCTTTAATGTAATCAACTGGGAAGAAGTTTCTAGAAGATATGCTGAAGGAAAATAATTTTTAGAGGACATATAATAATTATTTATTATACCATTAAGTGTATAAATTTAAAACAGGATTCAAAATTTAATTTGAATCCTGTTTTTTTATAAGTCAATTTTAATAAAACAAAAAAGAGATAGATGTATATCTATCTCTTTTTCTATTTATGTTATTTTAAACTCTTTATTAAGCGTTTAAATTAGCTAATACTTTATTGAAAGTTTCACTTGGACGCATAGCTTTAGCAGCTAACTCTTGGTTTGGTTTGTAATATCCTCCGATATTCATTTCCACACCTTGAGCTCCGTTTAATTCAGCAACGATTGCTTCCTCATTTGCTTTTAACTCTTCAGCTAATCCAGCGAAGTGTGCTTTTAACTCAGCATCTTTATCTTGCTTCGCTAATTCTTCTGCCCAGTATAAAGCTAAATAGAAGTGAGAACCTCTGTTGTCTAATTCATTTACTTTTCTAGAAGGAGATTTATCATTTTCTAAGAAAGTACTTGTTGCATTATCTAAAGTTTCAGATAAAACTAAAGCTTTAGCATTGTCAGTTGTAGTTCCTAAGTGCTCAAAAGAAACAGCTAATGCTAAGAACTCTCCTAATGAATCCCATCTTAAATGGTTTTCAGACTCAAATTGTTGTACGTGCTTTGGTGCAGAACCTCCAGCTCCTGTTTCAAATAAACCTCCTCCGTTCATTAATGGAACGATAGAAAGCATTTTTGCAGATGTACCAACTTCTAAGATTGGGAATAAATCTGTTAAGTAATCTCTTAATACATTTCCAGTTACAGAAATCGTATCTTTTCCATCTTTTAATCTAGCTAAAGTATAACGAGTAGCTTCAGCTGGAGCAAGAATTAAGATTTCTAACCCTTCTGTATCGTGTTGTGGTAAATAAGTGTTTACTTTTTTGATTAATTCAGCATCGTGAGCTCTAGTTTCATCTAACCAGAAAACTGCTGGTGTATTTGTAGCTCTTGCACGGTTTACAGCTAATTTAACCCAGTCTTGGATTGGTAAATCTTTTGTCTGACACATTCTCCAGATATCACCTTCCTCAACTTTATGAGACATTAATACGTTTCCTTCAGCATCGATAACTTTTACAGTTCCTTCTCCAGGAATTTCGAAAGTTTTATCGTGAGATCCGTATTCTTCAGCTTTTTGTGCCATTAATCCTACGTTTGGTACAGTTCCCATTGTAGTTGGATCGAAAGCTCCGTTTTCTTTACAGAAATCAATTGTCTCTTGGTAAACAGCAGCATAACTACTATCTGGAATTACAGCTTTTGTATCTTGTTGTTTTCCTTCAGCATTCCACATTTGTCCAGAAGTACGAATCATTGCTGGCATAGAAGCATCAATAATTACATCACTTGGTACATGTAAATTTGTAATTCCTTTATCAGAATTTACCATTGCTAATGCAGGACGATCTGCCATACAAGCGTTGATATCTTCTTTAATTTCGTTTTTCTTAGCTTCGTCTAAGTTTTCGATTTTAGATACTAAATCTCCAAATCCGTTTCTTACATTTACTCCTAATTCTTTGAAAGTATCATTGTGTTTTTCAAAAACTGGCTTGAAGAAAGCTTCTACAGCGTGTCCAAAAATAATTGGATCTGAAACCTTCATCATCGTAGCTTTCATGTGTAAAGAAAATAATACATCCTCTTTCTTTGCATCTTCGATTTGTGTTTCTAAGAAAGAAATTAATGCATTTTTACTTAACCTTGTAGCATCAATTACTTCACCATCTAAAAGAGAAACTTGTGGTTTTAATACTTTCTCTTCTCCATTTACTCCTTCGAAAACGATTTTTACATCTGTCGCTTTTTCTACAGTAACTGATTGCTCACTTGATCTGAAATCATTTTCTCCCATGCTTGCAACGTGTGATTTAGAATCTGCTGACCAAGCTCCCATACTATGTGGGTGTTTTCTAGCATAATTCTTCACTGCTTTAGGAGCTCTTCTGTCAGAGTTTCCTTCACGTAAAACTGGGTTTACTGCAGATCCTTTAATTTTGTCATAACGAGCTTTGATTGCTTTTTCTTCATCCGTAGCAGGAGAAGTTGGGTAATCTGGTAAAGCATATCCAAGAGCTTGTAATTCTTTAATTGCAGCTGTTAACTGAGGAATAGAAGCACTGATATTTGGTAGTTTTACGATATTAGCTTCTGGAGTTTTAGCTAATTCTCCTAAATATTTTAAATCATCGTTGATTCTTTGTTCTTCTGATAAAAACTCTGGGAAAGTTGCAATAATTCTTCCAGCTAAAGAGATATCTCTTGTTTCCATTTCAATTCCTGAAGAAGCTGAGAATGCCTCTACAATTGGTAAAAATGAATAAGTTGCTAAAGCTGGTGCCTCGTCTGTTTTCGTATAAATAATCTTGGATGCTATTTTTGTCATGATCAAAATTCAGTTTAAAAAATATAATTATCTAGCTAAATTAATTAGCCATTTTTTGCGTGGTAAATTTAACAAACAATTTTCTTTTATTAAAGAATTTAGCTTTACTCTTATCAATAACTTATCGAATTTTATGATAATATTGACATTTGTCAAATAAGTAATTATTTTTTTTATAATAACTCATAAATCATAGCCTAAAATTTAGATATATTTTATTGTTTTTTTAATTTAATAGAAAAAAATGCAACAAAAAAGCTTTTCTTCGGGAAATTTTGTAAATAATATTCCTTATTTCCGACTAAGCCTCTAATATTTTTATAACAGACGTCTTTATTTAATTTATGAAGTTTAATTTTATTCAAAAATGGTATTTAAAAAAAGCCAATGTAAAACTAGAAAGACTATCCAAATTTTATACTGAAAAAGAAAAAATTCTAGATGTTGGGAGCGGAAATGGAGGTTTGTGTTATCTTTTAAAAAATGAAAATCTAGAAGTAACTTCTTTAGATATTAAAAATAAAAGTGGATTTCAATCTGTTTCTCCTATAATATATAATGGAGTGAATTTTCCTTTTGAACAAAAAAGTTTTGACACTGTTCAAATCATTACAGTTCTTCATCATATTCCAGATCCTGTAAATACTATCAAAGAAGCTCAAAAGACAGCCAAAAGAATTATTATTATGGAAGATATTTTTGAAAGTTATTTTCAGAAAATTCTAACACATATAGTAGATAGTATTGTCAATTGGGAATTTATTGGACATCCATATACTAATAAAGATGATAAAGGTTGGCGAGATGTTTTTGAAGATTTAAACTTAGAAATCGAGAAAGTTGAGTATTATAAATTTTTATTTTTTTTCAAGCAAGTAACTTATGTTTTAAAAAATAAAGCATAAAAAAAGCTCTCTTAATTTAAGAGAGCTTTTAAGTATATTATCTGTTAAAAACCTACTATTCAGCAGTTTCTTCAGCTTTCTTAGCGTTACGAGACATTCTAACTTGTGCAACTACAGTGTTTTCTGGGTGCATGATAGTATAGTTATCGTTAGCTAATGAAGTTACATATAATTTGTTTCCGATTTCTAATTCTGAAATATCAGCTGTGATGAAATCTGGTAAGTTTGCTGGTAAAGCTTTTACTCTTAATTTACGCATATTGTGACGTAAAGCTCCTCCTCGCATAACCCCTGGAGATGCTCCAGTTAATTTTACTGGGATATCCATACCAATTTCTTTATCTTCAAATAATTGGTAGAAATCGATGTGTAAAATCTCGTCAGTTACTGGGTGGAATTGGATATCTTGTAAGATAGCAGTATAAGTTTCACCACCTTCAATTTCAATCGTTGCAGTGTATACATTTGGAGTATAAACTAAACTTTTGAATTCTTTTGCATCAGCTGAAAATGATAAAGTGTTCTCTCCTCCGTATAATACGCAAGGTACCTTTCCAGCATTACGTAAGGCTTTAGTTGCTTTTTTACCTACGCTTTCTCTTTTAGATCCTTTGATTGCTATTGATTGCATTTTAAATAAAATATAAAATTAAATAATAAATTTATCGCTAATTGAAGTGTTATCATGCACTTTATGCATCACCTCTGCGAATAAAGGGGCGCAAGATACAACTTTTATTTTAGAACTACTAGCATTTAACGGAATTGTATCAGAAACAATAAGTTCCGTAAGTGCTGAGTTCTCAATTCTTTCTACTGCATTACCAGATAAAATAGGGTGTGTAGTGATTGCTCTTACACTTTTTGCTCCTTTTTCCATCATCATATCTGCAGCTTTTGTTAATGTTCCAGCAGTATCAACCATATCATCTACTAAGATTACATTCTTACCTTCTACCTTTCCGATAAGTTCCATTGTAGAGATTTCATTGGCTTTTTCTCTTTGCTTGTAACATATTACTACATCACTTTTTAAATACTTAGAATAAGCATAAGCTCTTTTTGATCCTCCCATATCTGGAGAAGCAATCGTGATATCATCTAAACCTAAACTTTCAATGTATGGTAAGAAGATTGTAGATGCGAATAAATGATCCACTGGTTTTTCAAAAAATCCTTGAATTTGATCTGCATGTAAATCCATCGTCATTACTCTTGTAGCACCTGCAGACTGTAATAAGTTTGCAACTAATTTTGCTCCAATTGCCACACGAGGTTTATCTTTTCTATCTTGTCTAGCCCATCCGAAATAAGGAATTACTGCTGTAATATGTCTAGCAGAAGCTCTTTTTGCTCCGTCTAACATTAAAAGCATTTCCATTAAATTATCAGCATTTGGAAAAGTAGAACCAATGATAAAAACTCTACGTCCTCTCACAGACTCTTCAAAAGCAGGTTGGAATTCTCCATCGCTAAACTTAGATAATTTTACATTTCCTAATTCAGCTCCATAAGCTTTAGCAATTTCAGCGGCTAATTCTACACTTTGTGAACATGCAAAGATTTTTGGTGGAAGTTTTGTGTTTTCCATTTTTTATTTAGTTGTGTTTTAAGTACTTAAAAATATAGTGTTGTTTGTTGTGCAAATTTAGAAATTATTTGAAAATTGGGTAGTTAATAAACCAAAAATATTTATTAAATTTGCCTCACCTTAAGCCTTGGTGGCGGAATTGGTAGACGCGCTGGATTCAAAATCCAGTTCTTTCGGGAGTGTGGGTTCGATTCCCACCCAAGGTACTAAACACCTTATATTATTTTAAAATAGTATAAGGTGTTTTTTTATATCCAACAATTAAAAATAACTCATAAAAAGGATATTTTTTTATGTAAAAATACTTAAAAAACTTCTTTTTATTGATATAAATGTAATTTTCAAGTATTAAATTAATTGCATTTTTAGATTTCAATAAAAAATTAAGCGTAAAATTTCTCTATACATAATTATTCTATCAAATAAACTTGTTTTGTGCTAATTTTTTGTTAAAAATAAAATACTTTTTACTTTTGGGTGCTTTTTTTTCACATTCTTGAATTAAAAGAAATAAAAAAATAACCCCATTAAGCATGAAAATTAACCCTAACTCTAAACTAATTTTAAAGTTATACTTATTAGTTCTTTCCATTTTTACACTTTTTAGATTCATACTTTTCTTTTACGAATCAGACAAAGTAGATTTAAGTAAAGTTTCCATTTCAACAATTTTCCAATCCTTTGTGATGGGAGTAAGATTTGATATAGTTATATCAAGTTATATACTGATTCTTCCTGTTCTGATATTGAGTATCATGGATCTTCTAAAGAAAGACAGTAAATATGTAAAGAAATTTATTTTCTATTGGACTTCTATATTTTTTATTGTTGCTTTTGCAATTTCTTCGGCAGATATTCCATATTTCAGTCAGTTCTATGAAAGATTCTCAGTAGGAGCATTTGAGTGGATGAGTAATTTTGATATTGTTTTTTCTATGATTTTTAGCGAACCTCAATATTATTCTTTCTTTATTTTCTTTATATTATTAGCTGTTGGTTTTGTTTTTATGCTGAAAAAGATTCTTTTAAAAGAGCAAGAGATTTCAAATTTAAAAACATGGAAAAAAGCAACTTTGATGGTTTGTACTTTACTAATTATTGCAGTAGGAATTCGAGGAAGATTACAAAGAAAATCACCAATTAGAGTAGGAACAGCTTATTTTTGTGATAATGCTTTTTTAAATAAATTAGGATTAAATCCATCTTATACTTTACTGAGAAGTTATTTAAGCAGTAAAAATCCGAAGAACAAAAAAATTGATTTAATAGAAGGAGAATTAGCATTAAATAATGTAAAAAGATATTATAATATAAAATCATCCGATTATAATTCTCCGATTGCTAGAAAAGTAGAATTTGATACTAAGGCAGAAAAAAAGCCAAATGTTGTATTAATTTTGATGGAAAGTATGAGTGCTTTTAAAATGAATCGACATGGAAATGAAAAAAACCTAACTCCTTTTTTAGATAGTTTATCAAATGAAAGCATCTATTTTGAAAACTACTACACATCGGGTAAACATACTTTCAACGGAATTTTTAGTTCCTTATATTCTTTTCCGGCAATCTACCGAAGACATTCGATGAAGCAAATGATAAGCCATAGTGGAATGAGTAGTACTTTATCTAAAAATGGATATTCAACAACATATTTTACAACACATGATGGTCAGTTTGACAATGTAGAAGGTTTTTTAAGAGAAAATGGTTTTCAAAACATTATTACACAATCTGATTATCCTATTTCGGAAGTAAAAACATCTTTAGGAGTTCCAGACGATTATATGTTCCGATATTCAATGGATATTTTAGATGATTTAGCTGGAGGAGATAAGCCTTTTTTCACCACTTTTATGACTACTAGTGATCATGGTCCTTATTACGTTCCTGAATATTTTCAACCTAAATCAGAAAATATCAAAGATCAGGTAGTAGAATATGCTGATTGGTCTTTAAAACGATTTTTAGAATTATCTTCTGAAAAAGATTGGTATGAAGATACTATTTTCATTTTTTCTGCGGATCATGGAGCGGTGCTAGAAGCTAATTATGATATTCCTTTAAGTTATTTTAGATCTCCGTTAGTGATTTATCAACCAAATAAAAACATTAAACAAATACATAAAAACATCGCGAGTCAAGTAGATATTTATCCAACTTTAATGGGGATGCTTAAAATTCCTTATGTGAATAATAGTTTGGGTGTAGATGTTATTAATAGTAAAAGAGATTTTGCAATTATCAATGACGATGATAAAATCGGGATTATAGATACAACCTTCTTATGTATTTATAAAGATGATGAAGCGAAATTGTATAAATACAAGCAAGCGGATCCAAAAAATTATGCAGATGAAAATCCTGAATTGGTAAAAGAAATGACTGACTATGCTAAGTCAAATCTTCAGGTATATCAAAACATGTTGCTTTCTGGTCAAACAAAATTGGAAGAGTTTTAGAAAATAAACTTCATAAAAAAAGCGTTGGTAACTACCCCAACGCTTACAAACCAAAAACAACGTAGAAAACTTAAGATTTTCTACAATCTATAACTAAAATATATCGAAGATATTTAGTTTTATCGTGAAGGAAAAAAGAACGTGTTTGTCGTACATTATCAATTTACACCTGTGATAATAGTTTTCATAATTCAAAGATTCTTCCTTTTCTCGAGAAATTGAAGAAAGGTATTACAATACCAATAATGTACTTTGATAAAACTAAATACTTCAATAACTAAAACAATTTGATATATGAATGAACTTTTAAAAAATGTTGCATAGTATAGTTTCAATTAGAACAATTTAAAATCAGAAATATATGGTTAGTTATAATTTTCTATGCAACATTTATAGGTTACTTATTTTAATGATTTAGAATCACCTGTTTGATATTTATAATTAAATGTGTAATATGCAGACTCTGATGTTTCATCAATCGTTGCAGGATTATCTTTGTAATAACTTAAGATTTCCATTTTTGCATATTTTCCAGCATCTGTTTTAATAACAATAACTTTTCCTGGAATTGGAGTAATTTGGTGAGATTGTGGATTATAGTTATACCATCCATTTCCTCCTCCTTTTGGAACAGCTAATTCAGCTTCTGTATCTTCTCTAAAATCTGCATCTTCTGGAGCTTCTAAAACTTCATTGAAAATTCCATCTAAAACTACAGCCATTGCAGAACCATCTCCGCTAATCCCTGAATTTGTAATAATTGTAGTTCCCTTGAAAGCAATATCCCAGTTTGCACTTTCATCTACCAATCCTCCTTCTTCAAAACTGAAATAATTAAAAGGTTTTTCCTCGATTACTTGTCCTGTAGCATAATCAATAACATCATTAGGAGCGTGTAAATTTTCTACTTTTTTTAATTCTAATTCTGTTGGAGCTGGGTCTACTGGATCAACAGTTTGTGTATTATCATCATCATCAGAACAACTTACGAATGAAAATGATATAAAAGCGATAAGTAAAAAACTAAGGAATAAATTATTTTTTTTCATGGTTTCTATAGTTTATAAATTTAATTTTAGTGACGTATATAATATTCTTCCTGGATTGGAAGTAATTGTGTATTCTTCTGTTTTGTATGTGTAATCAAAAAGATTCTCTGCTCCAATACTCCAGATTAATTTATCTTTCCAAAATGGTCTCGAAATATTCGTATTTACAAGACTAAATCCTTTTGTATATTCTTCATCTGCATCAAGAATTCCAGAACCATTTACATCTGCAAAACCATAGGGTCCTTTATAGATAATTCTAAGATTAGCGGAGATTTTTTTCCAAATATTATTTGCTGTAATTTTAAAGTTCCCAGAATGTTTTGATCTATTGAAAAGACCTCCATAATCAGATAATTTCAACTTGTAAGATTCTCCTGTTTTAGGATCTCTTCCATATCTTTTCCCGTCTTTAATTTCTTCTACAACATCCTTATCTTTTGCATCTAAGTATTGATATCCAATACTAAATTTGATTTTTTCATTCAGATGGTAAGAAACATCTAGTGTAATTCCCTGCGTGTAAACTCTACTGATATTTTTATAACTATAGACGAATTGATTATTTGTTTTTAAAGCAATCGCAGTAGATTCAATTAAATTGTCAAGATCATTTCTGAAAAGGTTTCCTTTGATAAACACATTTTTAATTGGAGAATAATTGAAACCGAAGTTAATTCCAATAGATGTTTCAGGATCTATCTTACCATCATCGTTTTTAATTTTATAATAATCATCATACAAAATCGGACTTCCATCTTCATTTCGTTTGATTTGTTCTTCTTGTAATAACTTCTCAATACCTTCCACAACATATGTAGTACCAAAAACAGTGTATCCTACGGAAGCATTTGAGAAGTTTAAGTATAGCTGTTGAAACGTTGGTCTTTTAAAACCTGTTCCAATACTAGCATTAACAGAGAAATTGTCTGTGAAACGATAAAACCCTGAAAATTTTGGGTTAAACTGTGTTGTAAAAGCATCATGATTATCAATTCTTGCTCCCACAGTTACGTTCGCTTTTTTGTTGATATCCCACAGATATTGAGCATAAGCAAAAACATTATTCGCCTTGAAAGTAATATCTGCATCCAATCGAGAAGTATTTACAGTTTCTCGAATATATCCCAATCCAACAGTTAGCGTATGTGCTTTGTGAAATTGGTAAGTTGTTTGTGATTCTAATTGCTGAAAAGATTCTTTAAAGAATGATGAATCATAATTCTCATTAGTTTCTTTATATATAGATTCTGAATCTGTTTTATATCTTGTATAATACCATCTTAAACTTGTCTGAAGTTTATCCGAGTGTTTATACTCAAACTTTGGAACTACAAAGAAATCTTTTACTTTTCCTTCAGAATTGATGACTAATTCATTGCTTAAATAATCGTAATCTTGCTTTTCTTGAAAATATCTTCCACCTACAGTAAACTTTAGCTTTTTTGTAAAATCATAACCAATATTTGTCAAAAATGTTTGATTATTAAAAGGTGAAACTGTCTTTCCAAATGTTTCTGGAGATAAATCATAACCATCCGTTTGATAATGATTTAAACCAACATTTAATTTAAATTTATCTTTTACAAAATCCAGCTCCGCATTTCCAGTTATTGTATTATTCGTAGCATATCGCCCGATAATTGAAGCAGAAGTTCTGTTTGCTTTTTTAGTAATAATATTAATTACTCCTCCTAAAGCTTCTGAACCATATAGACTTGAACTTGGACCTTTTACAATCTCGATTTGTTCAATATCTCCAAGATTCAATCTTGATAAATCAAAAGTTCCTGAAACTCTACCTACTAATGGATTTCCGTCTACAAGTATCAAAATATAATCTGAATTTAAACCTTGTAATTGTACTCCGGCTCCATGATCATAGACAATGTCAAGACCTGTGACTTCTTGTAAAACGTCTTTTAAATTAGTTACACCTAATGCCTCAATATCCTTAGCTTTCAATAATGTCACAGGTACAGAAATACTACTTAGCTGTCTTTTATTCTTTGTTGCTGTTACCACGACTTCTTCCAAGCCGTTTATCGTGTCTTTTTTCTGTGTTTGCTGTGCTGAAATTGTATTTATAAAAGCAAACACAAAAAATAAAGTTCCAATTATTTTTTTCATTTTCTCTAGTTTAAACAAAAGTCATACGTCATTTCTACTGCCAACTCTGTCTCTTTCTTTTGCGTCTTTCTCATAGAAAAAAGTGAAAACAATTCTTCTAATTCATTCATGTTAAAAGAGATTTTCAATGTTTCACTATTTGTTGGTAAAAGAATGTTTTTACCTAAAGAATGACACAAAGCTCCATCTCCTAAATGTTTTTTATAAAGATTTTTGATGTGGTTTCTAAATCGATCAAATCCTGAAATAGAAAAAGTAAAATTCAAATTCTTGAACTCAATCTGATAATGATTACACTCAAGACATTTATAGATTACTCCATTTTCCGTTCTGCTTAATAATTCAATTTGATGACTCATATCCACATTTGTTTTCCATTGATGGTACAAATATATATTATTATTTTTATTTAGACTGAATATAAATAAAGAAAATATTATATTTTTTCTAACATTTGCTTTTAGCCTTCATAAACACAGGGTTTTCTAGTTTCTTGGAAAAGTATTTAAACAAAAAAACTGTCACTAATTCTAAATAGTGACAGTTTTATATGTAGGAAAAAGAGTAATGGATTCCTTTTAAATCTGGTATTTTACACCAAATAAGATATATCTTGGTTGTACATAATAAGTAGTTGTTCTCTGGAAAGTTTGAGAAAATGAGTTGTCTTCTACAGTTTTTGTGTCTAACAAATTGGTTGCAGAAACCTTAAATTCCCATTTACTTCCTTCTTTTTGATAATACAAATTAGCATCCAAGAAAGCATATGTATTTTCAATTGTGTCGTCTTTGTCTCTATAATTATAATAATCATAGTTCGCATCAATCGTAAAGTTTTTCAAGAAACTATATTCTATACGAACGAAAGGTTTATCTGTGATATAAGTTGTTTTGTTCGATGCTAAATTATAATCAGAGAAACTTTTCTTATATCCCAATTCAATATTTGGAAATTCATCAAAATTCGTATTTACTTTTAATTGATAAGAATGTGTAAACGATTCTGAAGTCTGATATTGTGTATTAATAATATTGTAGAACTTAGAATAATTTCCGTTTGCAGTGAATCCTAGTTTATATTTTCCAAAATTCTTATCAATACTTCCTCTTGCAGATAATGCTTCATCAGTAAAATCAGAATTAATAGGTGTAGATTCTTGATCAATTCCAGAAATATCGATAAAGTTTTTAATCGCATCCATTTTTCTAGAATAATTCACATTTGCAAAAATATTTGTGAAAGAAAACATATTGATATTTGAATAACTCAAATTATAATTATGGTACTGCGCACTTTCTAAGTTTCTATTTCCTTTTTGTAAACTATTATAGTTCGTAAAAATAGATCCTTCAGCAATGTTGTTTATGTCTGAAAATTCATTTGTCACATTATATTTAAAACGTAAAGTTTCCGAACTTGTAAATTCATATTCTGCCAAGAAATCTCCTAAGAAGCGGATTTCATTATCATTTTGAGTAATTCCCAATTGTTTGTTTTGAATTAAATATTGATGAACACTCACTCCTGGAAGTAATAAGAATTTCCCAAGTTTCACCTTATAATGTAAGCTCAAAAAGATATCAGAAAAAGTATAAGAAACATCATTGTTTAAATTATCATCTGAGAAATAAACTTTCGTTCCGTCTTCTAATGTTTGCGTAATATCAGAAGTCAGTTTTTGAATGTTCGTTGTATTTCCTAATGTGAAATTCAAATTACTTTTATTGTTAAGCACATAATAATAATCTGCTTTTGCATCAATTTTGTTTGTATGAATATCTCTGTTTTGCTGAATGTCATAAACATTTTGCGTTACAAAAGGAATCGACTGAAAAGGCGATTCTCCTGTTGGACTATCAATAATCGCTTCATAAATTGGTTTTTCTTTTGTGTATAAATGTTGCCCCGCAAGCGAAATAATATTTTTTTCATTGATCGTATGATGGTATCCAATATTTTGGTTAAAAGAAATTGGTAAATCTTCATTAACCGTTTGAATATCTCCTTTTATCGAGGAATTTAAACCACCATCTTCTGTTTGTTTTGCTATTTTAAATAAAGCATCATACTCAAAATGTGTATCTACACTAGGTTTATTCGTTGCACTAAATTTCAATAATCCCAATTGACTTTTTTGTAAAGAAGTATTATCGCTATCAATTTCCGTTTCGTTTGTTTCAATAAAAGTTCGTTGACTTTGTGTTTTATTATCTGTTCTACTTTCGTTGAAAATTGCAAAACCATTAAAATCCCATTTGCTTTCTTTGGTTGAAAAACTAAAGTTTGCAGCTCCAAATTTCGAAGTGATTTCCTGTACTTTTGTATCTTGGAAAAAATTAAAACCAGCCAAATTTGAAGATAGATTAATACTCGATCCTCCTTTTCGCATTAGGTTTTTAAATCCACCCGAGAACTTTATATAATCTCGGAACGTGAATGGAACTTCTCCAGTATTATTGATGTTACCTATAATATTGATACTTTTTTCCGGACTATAATAGAAGAGTTTTGGGTTAAAAGAATAACGATTTTCAACTCCTCCAGCAGCATTTATTTCTCCAAACCAAAAATTCTTTTTTCCTTCTTTTAATAAAATATTCATCGCGATATTATCCGAATCATCTTCCAGACCACGAATTGGTGCAACGTCATTATGATTTTTCAAGACTTCAATTTTAGAAATCGCATCTGCAGGAATATTTTTCGTTGCCAATTTCGAATCTCCATCAAAGAAATCTTTTCCTTCCACCATTACTTTCGAAACGGTTTTTCCTTCTACTTCAATTTCTCCATCTTCATTTACTTCCACTCCAGGTAATTTTTTCAAAACATCTTCCAGTTTTTTTTCTTTACCATTCGTAAATGCATCTGTTGTATAAACAATCGTATCTCCTTGAATCGTAATCGGAATTTCATAAGTAATTTCTACTTCATCCAGCGTATTATCTTCTTGATCCAAAACAATATTGAAAGTTAAAGTCTTCGGATTTCCTGTAAAATCCACAGGAACTTCTTTCATTGCATATCCAAGATAACTTACTTGTAAAACAATTTTTTCATCATTCGGTACAACTAATTTAAATTGTCCTTGCGTATCTGTAATCGCAAATTTCTTGATTGCTTTCGTTTCAGGATTTACAGCCAAAACATTTGCAAGTTCCATTGCTACTCCCGTACTATCTTTTACAGTTCCAGTAATCGTAGTTTTTTGTGCAAAAGTGATAGTAGTTCCAAAAAGGAAAAAAACTAATAATATATTCTTTAGGTACATCTTTCTTCGTATTTATATTTCAATTAACGGCCTCTTCCACCTCCGAAACCTCCTCTTCCGCGTCCACCACCACGACGAAAGTTTTTAGACATTTCTTCCATTTTTTTCTGTCTTGTTTCATCAAATTTTTCTTGCGTAATTTCTTTTCCTCCTTTTGGCGGGTTGATTTCTACTTTCTCTTTTGGGTTTAAAGTAATTTGCGTACAAACCAATTGCGTATTTCCAATATTTGCTTCTAAAATCAATCCTGGAAGTCCACCAAATTTTTCTGGACCAACACTTATAGGAATTTGAGGCGTGTACCAAACAGTTATTTGTACTTCTTTAATTATTGGTTCTATTTTAGCTTTTTGTTTTTTACGGAAATTATCACGCATTTTTTTAGCTTCTGCCTGAAAATCTCTCATCATTGTTTTTGCCGTAGCTTTGTAGCAAGTATAGTTTCCAACTTTTTTTGTTTCATTTTCAAGTTGCCATTCGTAGTTTGGAAGCTTATCTTTTATCAAAAAGTTTTTTCCAAAAAGCTCTTGTTTGTTAATGTAAGTTCTGTTTTGAATATCTGTATATAAAACTCCGTTACTTACAGTTCCTCCCGACATTACATTTGCCATCATTTTAATCCTTCCCGCATTCGGGTTCGATGCTCCAACATCTACTTTGGCTTCTTCTTCATAAATAGCAGCTTTTTGATTGAAATCTAACACGAATCTTTTTTCCAATTCTTGATTCAACATGTTTTCAAAAGCCTTTCTTCTTTCTGCTCTTACTTGTCCTTGTTTTGTAGTATCATTTTTTTGTCCAAGATCAAAAGTAGTTTTGGTCTGATAAATCGCTCTACCTTGAAATTGTTGTGCTAAAAGGATAGATGGAATTAAGAAAAGTGTAGCTAATATTAGTTTCTGAATATTTTTCATTTTTAAGGTTTCATTTTGATTATAAGTTTTAGACCGCTTTTTAAATTCAAAGTTTAAACTACTGTCTAATGATTTTTACATTTGAATTTCCTCTATTGCTTTTATGTTGCTCTGTAAAAGTTTTTATTTTCTTTTCTACAATTTTTTCAAATTGCTCTTGTTTTACTTTTTTACCGTTTTTTGGAATTTTAATTTTAATTTCTTTTTTAGGATTTAAAGTGATTTTTGTACAAAGAAATTGTCTTTTTCCATCATTAATTTCTAAAATCATTCCTGGAAGTCCGCTGTATAAATCTGGTCCAATACTTAAAGGGATTTCCATTGTATACCATGCTGTTATTGTAGATTCTTCTGTTTTTGCGATTGCTTTATGACAAGTGTAATTTCCAATTTTCTTTGTTTCATTTGTCATTTCCCAATTGTATTCAGGCATTTTATCTTCAACTAAAAATCGTTTTCCAAAAAACTCTTTTTCTGCTTTGTAATCTTTTTTAGAAATATCTTTATATAAAATTCCTTGCTTAGTTGAAGTTCCTCCAAAAACTTTTACTTGAACTGCTGGATTTTTAATTTCTAGATTTTCTTCTTCAATAAAATTCGCCTCTTTTGAAGTGAAATTTAAAACGTATTTTTTTTCAAGTTGCTTTTTTAATTGTTGCTGAAGCATTTTTCTAATCTCAGGATTTTGTAATGCCGCATTTGTAGAATCTTTATCCAATTCTAGATCTACATTTATCTTTGATTGATAAACTGCTATTCCACTAAAATTTTGAGAAAAAATTAGTGTTGGAATAAATAATAGAATTAGAATAATAGGTAAAATTAATTTTGTTTTCATAATAATCTAAATTGATTTTTCAAAAGTATATAGGGACGTTTAAGATTTGGGTTAACAAACGTTAACGAGTGTTAACAATAAAAAAAGAATGAAAATTAATTCTACTTTTGAGCTATGATTGGAAAAAATTATACAACAGGAATTGTCTTTATTTGTATTACAATTTTGCTTGTAATTGGAACGCAATTTTACTGGAACAGAAAGAATTACGTACTTAAAAAGCATAATTTAAAACAACAAATTCAAAAGATATTAGACAATTCTATTGAAAGTTATTATACAGATAAAACACAAAATTCATTTTTTACTTTTTCAAATAATGAATCTAAGATAAATAGTATTGATACTATTATTTTACCATTTCGAAATTCACCAATTTCTAAGAAAAGAGAGTTTCGTAAAATTTTAGTTGGGAAGTATAAAAATGATAGTTTAAAAATGAGGATTCCAAAAGAGATAGAATCCATCAGCTTACATGAAGATAGCTTGAAAAAGAATTTTCCAATTCGTTTTGAGTATCCAAAAAGAAAATTTTATTCAGACAAAGAAGAGCATTCCAAAATTGATAGTTTATTTGCAAAAATTCTTGTTTCAGTTTTTGAAAATTCTATTTCTGTAGATACTCTTGGAAATAAAATTAAAAAAGAGCTTAAGAAACAAGAAATCGATTTAGATTTTAAATTGTCTTTAAAAGAAAATCATTTCTATGATCAATTTTCCGATACTTATTATTCAAATTTAAAAGACACTATTTTAAAATCTGAATTAAAAATTAAAGCAAGTCCACTTCTTTTTGCAAATGATACTGATTTAGAAATGACTTTGGAAAAAGATAATTCTGAAATTTTTAAAAAAATGTATGTCAGTATTTTTCTCTCACTTATTTTAACGCTGAGTGTAATTGCTTGTTTGATTTATCTTCTAAAAACGATCTACAAACAAAAACAATTATCTGAAATCAAAAATGATTTGATAAGTAATATCACACACGAGTTCAAAACACCAATTGCAACTACTTTTGCTGCCATCGAAGGAATGAAGAATTTTAATGTTTTAAATGATCAAAAACGAACAGAAAAATATCTGAATATTTCTACAGAACAATTACAGAAGCTAAATTTAATGGTTGAAAAACTTCTAGAAACTGCAACGCTAAAAAGTGATTCAATTGATTTGAATATTGAAAAATCAAATTTGAGTGAATTAATCAAAAAACGTGTTCAGAAATACCAAGAACGCTATGCTTCTCGTGAGTTTATTTTAAACAGCTTGGATAATATTGAAGCAAATATTGATAGTTTCCATTTTGAAAATGCAGTGAATAATATTTTTGATAACGCAATTAAATACGGGGGAGATAAAATTGAATGTAATCTTTATCAAAAATCAGACAAAGTAATTATTGAAATTTTTGACAATGGAATCGGAATTCCAAAGACAGAAAAAGATAAGATTTTCGAGCAATTCTATCGAATTTCAGAAGGAGATAAGCACGATGTTAAAGGTTTTGGAATTGGGCTTTATTACACTAAAAAAATCATAGAAAAACACTTCGGAAACATTCGAGTGATTTATAAAAAAGGAAAAAGTATTTTTCAAATAGAACTTCCAAAAAGCAAATGAAAAAAATAAAAGTAATTTTAGCAGAAGACGAAACGGCTTTAGGGCAAATTATCAAAGAAAGCTTAGAGACTCGAGATTTTGAAGTAATTCATTGTTTGGATGGAGAAGAAGCTTTGCGAAAATTCAAAACTGAAAAACCAGAGATTTTGGTTTTAGATATCATGATGCCTTTGAAAGATGGTTTTACACTTGCGACCGAAATCCGAAATCTGGATGAGCAAATTCCTATTATTTTCCTTACTTCTAAGTCGCAAACAGCGGATGTAGTAAAAGGTTTTACGATTGGTGGAAATGATTATTTGAAAAAACCTTTTAGCATGGAAGAATTGATTGTAAGAATCCATGCGCAACTACGAAAAAACACGCAAAAGAAAGAAACTTCAAAGCTAGGAAAGTTCGATTTTGATTATAAAAAACAACTTCTAAAATTTGAAGAAGAAGAAATTCCACTTACACATCGCGAGTCCGAATTACTTTATCATTTACTTCTTCAGCGAAATGAAATCTTAGAAAGAAGCGAAATCTTAAACAAACTTTGGGGGACAGATGATTTTTTTACTACAAGAAGTATGGATGTTTTTATATCAAAGCTTCGTAAGAAACTAAAAAAGGATCCTGCAATTCAAATTATCAATGTAAGAGGATTTGGGTATAAGCTTATTTTTTGAGTTTTAAGAATTCGTTTTTCAAGAAAAGAAATTGAAAAACTTGTTACAAATGCTTTTGCGCTAAGGATTGTAGTGGAAAGCTTTTGTTTTTAAAAAAATTAGAACTTCTTGACAAAAGGAGGCGACCAACGGAAGCCCCCGGATTGTTTAGAAGTTCTTTTTTTTAATACAAAACTTGGAACGGAAAGCCTGACCTTTTCCTGTAGTTTTTACGAAAGGAAAAGGGAGCGTCCAATTATTAATAGTCTACTTTAACTTTTCTGTTATTCCATTCCTGATTTGGAAAATCTTTTGGTAGTTCTACTTTGTTTTCAAATGTTTTTTTGTCTGAAAGTGCTTTCATAAATGCGATGATATCTGAAATTTCTTGTTCTGTAAGATCCAGAGGAGCATCGCTTAATGTTTGGTTATCAAGCTTCATTCCTTGTCCTGCTCCACCTCCATTGTTGTAAAATTCCATCACTTCTTCTAGTGTAGAAAAAACTCCGTTGTGCATGTATGGAGCTGTATTTGCGATATTTCGAAGCGTTGGTGTTTTGAATGAATTTTTGTAGTGTGGCGCATGTTCTTTCGGACGTTTGTTTCCATATCTCCCCAAATCATCATCTAAAACCGTTTGATCTTCTTTGGTCTTTGGCACTCCAAGAACTTCTGATTCTGTATCTACATAATTTGGTGGAACAGTTCCGTTATAAAGCGGAATAAAATGGCACGTAGCACAAGCTGCTTTTCCAGTAAAAAGGTTGAATCCTCTTTTAATTTCTGGTTTTAAAACCACTTTTTTGTTTTGAAAATAAAGATCTACATCGTTATCAAAAGGTGTCAAGTCCATAATGAAAGCTGTGATTGCATGATCGATTGTTGTTGTCGAAATTTCTTTTCCTTCAAAAGCTTCTTCGAACATTTTTTGATATGTTGGACTCGATTGTAAGTCTTTAATGATTTGTTGGTAAGAAGAGTTGAATTCGTCTGGATTTGTGATTACATGCTCGTATTGATCTTCCAATCTATCTGCTCTTAAATCGTGAAGATATTTTGTAGCAAAAATGGAATAATTCAAGGTTGGAGAATTTCTTTTCACGAATTCTCCGGCATTAGAAATACTTGTTTTTTGTCCATCTGTGAAAGCTTTATCCGCCTGATGGCAACTTACACAAGCCATTTGTTTTGTAGAAGAAAGAACTGGATCATTGAATAATAATTTTCCAAGTTTTACTACTTTTTCGTGGTTCTTTTCTTTTTTATAGGTTGTAAAATATTCTTTGTTTACGAAGTTTTCTTCAAAAAGATTTTCTACTTCATAATTGGTAGTTTTTTTACCAAAATATACCTCATCAATTGTTTCATAACCTAAAGCAAAATGAATTTTTTTGATATTTCCGTAAAGAGGATTTATCACTTTTTTGATAAAAATTAAGCGGTCAAATTTTTCAAAATCGTTATGTTTTAATTGTTTTAATCCTTCATCAAAAATTTTGATTGTTTCTTTGTATAAGTCTATTCTGTTGACGTTTTTCATCTCTTCTTTATAAGCTTCGATTATTTCTTTCATTTCAAGAAAACTGTAATAAGAATCTGAAATTCCATTTAAAGTTCCTGGAGTATCAAAACCTGTAATACCAAAAGTTGTGATTCGGATAATTTCTTGTCGGATAATTTCAAAAACTTGTCTGTCGGTAAGACTTAATCTAGAAATATAAAGTTTTACGTCTTTATAATGTCTTTTTAAAAGCTGTACTTTTTGTACTAATTCTTTCTTGATTTCAGGATTTGCTAAATCTTCTGCCATCAATTCATCTATTACTTGCATTCCTTTTGGTTGTACAATAGAAAGTTCTGGAGTTTTCTTCATGATTTTTAATAAAGGAGCTCCATTGATGAATCTATCATTTGCTTCCGTGTCTAAATATGCGATGTATAAACCTGCTTTTTTAAAAGTATTACGAAGTTTTTTATACGATTCCTGAATTTTCGATTTCGAATTTTGCTGAACTGCTTTTTCAAATTCTAAGATTTCAAGTTCGAAATCGGAAATTTGTTGTTGAAATAATGTATTTACTTCTTTAATACTTTTTTCGCTATAAACTCCTTTCTTTTTTTGATTGGAAAGTAATGTTGAAAATATAATAATACCTATAGTAAGAATGGAAAAGTACTTTAGAGCTTTCATATTCGTTTTTGCTAAGTGTTTGTATTGTATTATGTATGAAGATGTAATGTTATTTTATAGGAAAAACCAAGTACCTTGGCGAAAGTACTTGGCTAAAAATCTCACTACAATAGATATATTAAAAAAAATAAACTATTTAATTACTAACTTCTTAGTTTCTTTATCCTTAGTTACTACAAAGTAAACTCCAGGGTTTAAGTTAGTCACATCAAAAGATTTTCTGTTTCTGTAAACAGCAACTCTTTTTCCTGTAACATCATATAAAGCAACATCAGTCTTTTTGCTTAAGTATACGATTCTTTCTACTGGGTTTGGATAAATTTGGAAACTATCAGAATTTGTTGGAGCAAAATCTGTAACTTCTAAAGCATTGATTAACTCATCCATTCCATGTAATGCAATCGTTAATGAGTTATTGTATGGAGCTGGATTATCCGAACTTGGGTGTTGAGAATTAAACATGATTGTTTTTCCATCAGGTGTTGGACAAACTCCTGTAATCTCTGCTCCTGCTGGAGTTTGAGCGATACGTAATAAATCATCAATTGAAGGATCTTCTACTGACATATCTAACATATATAACTCACACATTCTGTTTGAAGCAAATTCTGCTGGCATTCTTCCATAAGAAGTTCCATTTAAATCCTCACAGATTAACATATAAGTCTTATCATTTAAATATAATAAGTTTAACCCATCAGGATTAGATAAGTGCTTGTCTGGGTAATCAGCTTCTGCAACATTTTCTTCAGCTAATTCTGGTCCTCCTGCTAAATACACTGAAAATTCGTTAGTTTCTGGATCAAACTCTAAGATTCTTCCGTAGTAATCTGTATAAGTAGCGTCAGGAGTAGCTAATCCCATAGATTCTGCTCTAGTTTGGTGGTGTGGTGCGAATACTGCTCCTGCTGCAGCTTCATCAGCCCATTTCTCTCCAATGTTATCTCTACCAGTTTCCGTTAAGTAAACTTTTCCTGAATTTTTGTCAATAGTAACCCACTCGATACGGTTATACATTGTAGCATTTACAGCGATAGCCTCATCTTGGTAGTTTAACATTTTGTCAAAATCTTCATTATCGATTTCGATCCATTTATCAGCAGCATCATGCTTATATACATATAAAGATCCCTTTGTAAAGTCTCCTGGCTCGTCTGCTACGAATTTTGTGAAGAAAGTAGGATTTGCATCCACTCCTAAATAAACAGTTTGGTTATCTGGTGCTATTGCTCCACCTTCAAAACCTTGACGTCCCCAGTTATATTGCTTACGGATAGCTTTTGCATTTCTTGGGTCAATTTCTACCATCCAGTTGAAGTTTTGGTACTTCTCGATAGTTTGGAAGTTAGCAAAATCGAAATCTGTATATTTGATTGTGTAATCAGAAATATCTCTTACTCCATCTCCTTCATCATTAATAGACTCATTACTTGTTCTAAACCACTCCTCAGCAGTCCAGATTCTTCCATCAATAGATGAGTTGATTCCTCCACAGTTCATTCCTGTTTCTCCTACTCCACTAAAATCTACATTGAAGAATTTTCCTTCTCTTCCATCAGATAAAGTTTGGTCCAATACTTCGAAAGTTCCATCCTCTGCTCTTTTTACTAAGAAAGAAGTCATTCCTCCTCCATCACCAATCTTTTCATCTTTAGCAATCATTTCGTGGTTTACAGAAACCCACCCGATAGCTCCTTCTGGTACACAATCTTCATCTGTTACTGGCGTAAATCCGATGAAATCATGCCATTGTTTTGCTTCCGTTTCTCCAGATTTTGTCTGTACCATATCTACTCCTCCTGTAAATATGATTTGAGATTCCATTGGAGATTCGTCCATCATTACAATCTCTGTTGCATCCCAATCAGGCTCAACTTCTGTTGGGAAAGTACTTTGAGCAAAAGCTCCTGCTACCGTTAAAAAAGTAGACGCTAAAAATAAAGTAGTTTTTTTCATTGTTTTTGGTTTGGTTATGCTTACTAACTCTTTTTGTTTTTTTGCATTACAAACCTATCAGATGAACTTAAACTTAGAATATATTTAATGAAAAGGAATTTTTACTTTAAAGTTATTTTTATTAAAAAAATGTAAATTAAACATTTATTTTATTAAGCGTATATTAAGAGATATTACTTAATATTTTATTTTCAGCAATTTACGATATCTAATAAAAAAACCGAATTACTAAGAAAGTAACTCGGTTTTTATAATTTATTTTTTAGGTATTAACTATAGATTAATGATAACGAAATCAACTCTACGGTTTTTAGCTCTACCTTTCCAAGTATCGTTAGAATCAATAGGGTTAGACTCTCCTAATCCTTTAACTTCAATTCTTGAAGCTTCAATTCCTGCTTTTACTAAGTATTTCTTTACACCTTCAGCTCTTCTTACAGATAATTTTTGGTTTATTTCTTCTGAACCTGTGTTATCCGTGTTTCCTTGGATTAAGAAGTTAGCATCTTTGTTTTCTTTCATTAAAGCAACAATCTCGTCTAATTGCTTAGATTTTCTTGGAGTAAATCTTGCGCTACCTACACCAAACTTGATTGCTTTTGCATTCTCTTGAATTTTAGCAATTGCATTCTTTAATCTTTCTTTTCTTAAGAATTGCTCTTTAGTCCACATTGTTGGATCATTTGGATAAGCATCATCTTTATCTAATACTCCATCACCATCTGTATCAACCCATGGACATCCATTGTTTCCTTTTTCTCCTTTTTTGTTTGGACAAGCATCATCTTTATCAACAACACCATCTCCATCTGTATCAGGACATCCTCCGTTTTTCACTGTTCCTTTAGCATTTGGACAAGCGTCATTTTGATCAGCAATACCATCTTTATCAGCATCAGGACATCCTCCTAATTCTTTTTCTCCAGCGATTTCTGGACAAGCATCTTCTGAATCTTTTACACCATCTCCATCTGTATCAGGACATCCGTCAAACTCTTCTAATCCGAATACTTCTGGACATTTATCTTTCTTATCAACGATACCATCATTGTCAGTATCTTTAGCTCCAAATCTGTAAACTAAACCTGCTGAATGTTGAAAATGTCTAGCAACATCCTCAGCTTTCATAGATCTCTTGTACATAGTTTGAACATATAATCCGAATTTTTCAGCAAACCAGATGTTAAAACCAGCTGTTCCATTAATAGAAGAAGTAGCATCATCTTCTACAGAAACATATCCAAGACCTAATCCTAAATATGGATCGAACCATCCTGTTTGACCAACTAAATTATTGATATCATACTTAGCTCCTGCATCAAATGCTAAGTAAGACAGATCCTTATCTAATTTAGTCTCACCAAATCTATCAATAGTGTTTAAAGATAAAGCAGCTTCAACACTAAACCCAGAACCTAAGTAACGAGCTCCTGAAAATCTAAATGCTGTAGCGTTAAAATTGTAGTTGTCAAATTTGAAAAAACCATCAAATCTTCCATTTCCTGTAGCTCCTGCTGAGTTAAAATCAACAGCGTTGTAACCGACTCCTACTAACCATGGGTTATCAGAATCTTGAGCCTGTGTTGTACCAACACATACCAAAAGTAAAAAGGCTAAAAAAGCCTTCGATAAATGTCTCATTTTTTCGTGTATTAAAAAATTTACTATTTTTTGGCAAATGTAAACCGTAAGAGACTATTTTCAAAGGCTTTTCGTTAATTTCTTATTAAGTTTCTTTTATTTTTTAAGCACACCTAGCTTTTCACCTACTTTTGTGAAAGCATTGATCGCTTTATCAAGGTGTTCTTGCTCATGAGCAGCTGATAATTGCACTCTAATTCTAGCTTTTCCTTTAGGTACAACTGGGTAGAAGAATCCAATAACATAAATTCCTTCTTCTAATAACATATCAGCCATATCTTGCGATAATTTCGCATCGTATAACATTACTGGAACAATTGCAGAATCTCCTTCTACAATATCAAATCCAGCTTCAATCATTCCTTTTTTGAAATAATCTGTATTCCACTCTAATTTATCTCTTAAAGTAGTATCTGTAGAAAGTAAATCAAATACTTTTAAAGAAGCTCCAACAATTGCAGGTGCTAAAGAGTTTGAGAATAAATATGGTCTAGAACGTTGACGTAAAATCTCGATGATTTCTTTCTTTCCTGTAGTATATCCTCCCATTGCTCCTCCAAGTGCTTTACCTAAAGTTCCTGTTACGATATCTACACGTCCCATTACGTTTTTCAACTCTAATGTTCCTCTTCCTGTTTTTCCGATAAATCCAGCAGCGTGACACTCATCTACCATCACAAGTGCATCATATTTATCAGCTAAATCACAAATCTCATCTAATTTTGCAACAATTCCATCCATTGAGAAAACACCATCAGTAACAATGATTTTAAATCTGTGGTTTTCTTCATTAGCTTTGATTAATTGCTCTTCTAAACTTTGCATATCGTTGTTATCATAACGATATCTTGCAGCTTTACAAAGTCTAACTCCATCAATAATTGAAGCATGGTTTAAAGAATCAGAAATAATTGCATCTTCTTTTGTTAATAAAGGTTCAAAAACTCCTCCATTTGCATCAAAAGCTGCTGCGTAAAGAATTGTATCTTCTGTTTGGTAAAATTCAGCAATCTTAGCTTCTAAGTTCTTGTGAATATCTTGTGTTCCACAGATAAAACGTACAGATGACATTCCAAATCCGTGTGTATCCATTGTATCTTTTGCAGCTTGGATTACTTCTTTGTTATTTGATAATCCTAAATAGTTGTTTGCACAAAAGTTGATTACTTCCTCTCCAGTAGAAATCTTAATTACTGCATCCTGAGAAGATGTAATAATTCTTTCTTTTTTAAACAAACCTGCATCTTTTATTTCTTGAATCTCTTGTTCTAAAGTTTCTTTGATTTTGCCGTACATATTTTTTTATTTTTTTAGATAAAATTCTTTTGCTTAAAAGTTTAATTACCGACTGTAAAAAATCTTAATGTTTACAAATGTAATTAATAATTATACTTCTTCCACTACAATTTCTTCATCAATATAGACTAAATATTTCTTCGAAACTTTATAATTCATTTTTTCAATTACTTCGGCATATCTTTCCAATTGTTTATGATATGTAAAAGAAGGTTTTCCAGTTTTATAATCAATAATAACAGCTTCTTTATTTGGCAAAACAACCATACGATCCGGAATCAAAATTTCGTACGTTTTAATTTTATCTTCATTCAAACCTTTCATTCCAGCTTCATATTCTATCTGTTCCTTTGTTTTCGGAACCATAATTTCTCTTTCATTAAAAACTTGAATTCCTTCTTCAAAAAATGGTTGAAGAATCGGATGCTCTACAATTGCAAAAAGCTTTTGGATGATTTCTTCTCTTTGTTCAATTTCTAAAACTCCTTCAAAAACATAAGTATCTACCACAGATTCGATATCTGCTGCTGTAAGAATTTTCGAAGCAATTTCATGAATCAGATTTCCATAAGAAATCGCTTCTTCTTGTTCTGTATCCCAAAGCAAGGAAGCACTTGTAACAATCGAAATCTGATGATCTTTCCAAGGTGTCGATAAAAATCGCTTTTGCTGAATTGTATCAATTTCTGAAGTTTCTTTTTCTGGTAAATGTTTTCTTTCTTTCGAACCAAATCCATACACATCTTTATTTTCATCCCAAGCATTTTCATCCGTAAACATTTTCAGATAATTGATAAATAAACCAGAATACGTATTTGTTTTTTCAACTCCTTTTTTATCTATATTTTTCTCAGAAATAATATACAATTGCTCCACCGGACGAGTCAAAGCAACATAAAGAAGATTATAATTATCCAACTCTAAATCATGTTCTCTTTTTGTAGCCAATTCTTCAGCAGCTCCACCAAGAAGCTTGAATTTGTCGATATTATAATCAATTTTTAAAGACGGAAATCCTTGGTAAATTTCTGGGTCTAAAGGATACCAAAACTTTCTTGTAATCTCTCCATAAATACTTAAATCATATGGAAAAATAACTACAGGAAACTCCAATCCTTTTGATTTATGAATGGTCATGATTCGAACTGCATCTTGTCCTTCTGGAGAAATAATTGTTTTTCGCTCCTTTTGTTGTTCCCAAAAAGAAAGAAAACCTAATAAACTATTTCCTTTCGAGTCTTGATATTCCATCACCAAGTCCAAGAAAAATTGTAAATAAGCATCTGTTTCTTCCGTAAGTCTAAAATCTCTTATGATTTGTTCTACTCCATTAATCAATGGTTTTTGTAGAAAATCTGCATAATCAAATTCGATATCAAACTCTGCTAGTTTTTCGAAAAACTCTTTATTATTTAAATCAATAAAAGCAGCTAGGAAATGATGTTTTTCCACCTCAATTTTCAGATGATCATACAAGAAATAAAGCGCATTAATCTTCACTTGCTTATCCATATCAAAATGAATAAACTTTAAAAGGTGAATAATAAATTGAACTTTCTCTGAATTATTAATTAAAAGTGTTTCCGAAGAAACGATATCCACACCATTTTCACTCAAATATTTAGCAACAGCTCTTGCATCTTTTGTTTTTCGGGTCAAAATACAGATATCTTTTCGATTAAAAGCCGGATCCATATTTTCAATTATTTCCAAAACTCGCTTCGGATAAACCAAATCTTTTTCTTCTGCTTCTGCATTTTTTTTATCTACAAAAGAAATTTCCACATATCCTTCTTTACTAGAATTTATGTTCTGTTGGTTTCCTTCTATATATAAATTTTGATACGAATCATTATTCAAAAATTTTGAAACATGAACAAAAAATGCATTTGTGAAGTCCACAATCGCAGAGTGGCTGCGGTAGTTGGTAGTCAAGTTCTCCAAAGATTTTTCAATGTAAAATGGATTTTGTTCTGTTTCTACTTCCAAAAATTCTTCACTTTCTTCTTCTGAAAGTTTAATAAACTGTTCTGCCTTTCCTCCACGAAAACTATAAATTGCTTGCTTTGCATCTCCTACCAAAAGTAAAAATCCTTTCGATTTATCATCATATTCATTATGCAAAGCATTTCCGATAAGTGGAATCAAATTTTCCCATTGAAGTACCGAGGTATCTTGCATTTCATCAATAAAGTAATCCGAATATCGCTGCCCAATCCTTTCATAAATAAAAGGAACAGGTTGCTTTCGTATTTCATCATTAATGATTTTGTTAAACTCAGCATTTAAACGAATATTATTTTCTTCTTTTAATTGCTCCAACTCATTTCGAACAGCGTTCAAAACCGCCATTGGAACGATGCTATTCAAATATCTTTTATTTAAATAATAATATTTACCATAACGCATCGAATCATCAAAAAGCTCTTCTAGTTTTGGTGCAATCGCATCAATACTTTGCTTTACAGCTTCTGGTTTTGATTTTGCATAAAGTGTATTATTTTCAAAATGTTTAAATGCCGTAACATCTGGTAAAAAATCATTGTCTTTAAAAGCATCTCGAAGTTTTTCAAAATATTTTGGAATCACCGAACGATTAAAATCTTTCACTTCAATTCCATTCATTTCTATCAACTCCAAAGCTTCTTTTCCTATTTTCTGTGCTTGTTCTTCGATAATTTCATTTTGCGAACGGATAAACTTTCGAAGTTTTTTATAATCTTGAATCGTTTTATCTTTTACTTTTTCCAACTCTCGAATATCATCTTCATTCAATAAAGACCTAGAAAATTCTTTCAACTCCCTAGAAATATCCCAAGATTTATCTTCTTCTGATTTTTGAAGCGAAAAATCCAAAAGCAAATTGGTAACTTCTTTGTCTTTTCCAATTTTTGCTATCAGAATATCCACAGCTTCTTCAATCAATTTACCTCCATCCATCTCTACTTCAAAATTCAGAGACAAACCAAGATCTTTAGAAAAACTACGGATAATTCGATGTGTCAAACTATCAATGGTCGTCACACTAAAAGCAGCATAATTATGAAGAATGTTCTCCAAAACTGTTTTAGCTCTATTACAAATCAACTCTTTGGATATTGGCTTTTTTTCACTGATTATTTGAAAAACATGATCCAACATGTCATTTTCTTGTTTGTCAGCAAAAAGTTTCAGATAATGAATGATTCTTTCCTTCATTTCACCAGCTGCTTTGTTAGTAAACGTAATTGCCAAAATTCGCTTATATCGCATTAAATCATTCGTAGAAAGCAGTAATACCAAGGTTTCTTTCACCAATGTAAAAGTTTTCCCACTTCCTGCCGAAGCGTTATAAACAATAAATGTTGATTTTTCAGACATATGTTAATAAGTAATTTTTTCTTTAATAATTTTTTTCACAAAACTGTTTTCTAAGGTAAAAATAAGTCATAAAAAAAGTCTAACCGAAGTTAAACTCTTTTCATTAGTTAAAAATATTTTTATAATCGTTTTTTTCCAAATAATCAACGCTTGATTTTAATTCATCTTTTTCAAAAAAATAAAACTTTTCAAAATCTTTCATTTTTTGATTCGTCACATCTTCAAAAAAAGCTCTTAGATATTTATTGGTCAAATCTGTTTTATAAAACTTTGTATCAATGGAAAAAATTGGTCTTTCGATAGTATAATTCTCTTTCATCTTTTTAGCATCATAATATTCAGCAACCACAAATAATTCTATATTATTTTGATCACAATAATCTTGCGCTAAATCCAAAGGAATACAAACATCACTAGTACAATTTGGACTCCATAAGTAAATAATTGATTTATCATAATTGTTCAAACAACTTTTCAATTCCTCTCCATGAATCTTATAAATTACTGGTGTTTCCTTATTTTCCAATTCACAAATAGCAGATTTTGGAAATTGAATTAGATTAGGATTTTCAATTTCTACTTTTTCTTGATAGCTATATAATCCTTGAAAAGGACCATAAAACTTACAAGAGGATAAACTTAAAATCAATATGGTAATTAAACTATAATAAGAATATTTCATAGCTTTTTTTTATTTATTTTTTATGTAATAATAATCTCGTGTTCTTTTAAAAGTGGACGGTTCTGGAAACGCAATAAAAGCTGCGCAACCGTTATTGTATCTTTTTCACAATAAGTAATTATTCGATCTATATCTTTTTCTTTATAAAAAACTTCAGCAACCTGACTTCCGTCAATATCATCTTTTGGTGAAGGAATATTTAAAATCGTAGTCAACAGTTTTAAGGAAGTATAATGTTTAAAATCTCCAAACTTCCACATTTCCATCGTATCGATATGAGGAATCTCCCAAGGTTTTTTACCAAATAAATTCAACTTTTGAGGTAAAGAAATTCCGTTGATCACCATTCGTCTTGCGATGTAAGGAAAATCAAACTCTTTTCCGTTGTGTGCGCAAAGTAAATATTTAGGATGTGCAAAATACGTTTCTAAAAGATTTTTAAACTCTGTTAAAAGTTCCTCCTCTTCTCCGTAAAAAGATTTAACACGAAAGTTTCTATCTCCTTCTTTTTGTTTAAAAAACCCAACAGAAATACAAATGATTTTTCCAAACTCTGCCCAAATTCCTGCTTTATGATAAAACGCTTCTGGAGTTTCTTCATCTTTTCTTTGGTATTTAGTTTTATCTGCGTAAAGCTCTTTTTTAATATCTGAAAGCTCATCAAATGTTTCTGTTTCTGGAACAGTTTCAATATCTAAAAATAAAATATTCTCGAAGTGGATTTTTGGTTGTTGCATTCTCTTTTTTTAAAATTTTAAAATTCTTTTTCTTTTCAACAAAACCAAATATACATAGAATTTTAAGGATTTTTTGGCTTAAAATAAAAATCTATTATTTCATTTTTTTCTTCTGAAAACACAAAACTATTTCGCTCTGAATCCATAACTTTATAAATAAACACTCCTTCTTTTAATTTCCTTTTATTATAAATATTAAAGGAATAATGGTAGAAAGGATAATCAGAAAGTTCTTCATAAAAATCTAATTCAATTTTATTCATAACTGAAATTTCCGGATTAAGATAAACAAAACTAGATTTTGTATCAAAAATCATAATTCCATTATTCAAAGTCAATAAATATTCTAAAGAATTAGTTTGGAAAGTCATTTTTTGATTGGTGAAATAATACGTTTCATTTTGAAAATAAGCTTGAACTCCATTTTCATCTAAAAAGGAAATTTTTTCTTTTCGCAACTTTTTTAAATTTCTTGAATCCTCTGAATTTTTAATTTTAGAAATCAACTTATCTGTCATTCCAAAGTATTCTACAATAGTTTTTTCATAAAAATCATCATATCTAACTACTTTTCTTTTTTGCTCTTTAAAATCGTTTTTCATTGCAAATTCTAAAAGCTTCAATGTCTCCCAAATATTGATATTTTTAAAACTATAATTACAAAAAGTAATTCCATATTTTTTATCATAAGCTATATTATTTTTTCTTATTTCAGAATATCGAGGTTTACTAGTAGCTGTTTCATCTCTAAAATCTAAAAATATGGAATCTTTATAAGAAACTTTTTCAGCAAGTTTTGCAGTCAACTGTACCAAAATATCAAAGTCATTTATAGTTCCATCATTATTCCATGCGGTAATATAAACTCCTGAAACATTTCCATAATTAAAGTTTTTCAAAACATTTTTATGAACAGAAAATGATTTTATAGAAATCAGAAAACAAAATAATAAGATAGATTTTTTCATAGAACTTTAAAATTAACGATTATTATTAAAAACAAAAAACCCACAGAAATATTCTGTGGGTTTTCTAATATTTTAAAGTTATAAATTAATACAACTCGAAATTCTTAGTTATTTAAAGCTTCCGCTCCACCAACGATCTCTAAGATCTCGTTTGTAATTGCAGCCTGACGAGCTTTGTTATAAGTTAATAATAACTCATTCTTCAATTCAGTTGCGTTATCAGTTGCTTTATGCATTGCAGTCATACGAGCACCATGTTCCGCAGCGAATGAATCTCTTATAGCTTTTAATAATTGTGTTTTTAACGATTTAGGAACTAAGTCTAAAACGATTTCATCTTTAGATGGCTCAAAGATATAATCTAATACAACATTAGAATCTTTCTCCACTGGTTTGATTGGTAAAAATTGTTCTACAGTAGCAATTTGCGTGGCAGCATTCTTAAATCTATTGTAAACAATTTCTATTTTATCGTAACTACCATCTGCGAATAAATTCATTAATTTTTCCGCAATTACAGAAACATTTTCGTAAGTAATAGCATCAAAAATTTCATTGTTATTTTCGATAGTATTAAATTCTCTTGCTAAAAGATCGTTTCCTTTCTTTCCAATAGTTAAAATATCAATTTCTTTTCCTGCGTATTCTGCAGCAACTTTCTTCGTTGCTTTGATGATAGAAGAATTGAATCCTCCACATAAACCTCTGTTTGAAGTTACAGGAACAAGTAATACTTTAGATACTTCTCTTTGCTCAGAATATACACCACCAGCATTTTCGTCTAGTGTTGCGCTTAAACTTTGTAAAAGTTCAGTTAACTTATCAGCATAAGGGCGCATTTCTGTGATTGCATCTTGAGCTTTTTTCAACTTCGCAGCAGATACCATTTTCATGGCACTAGTAATTTGCATAGTTGAACTAATAGATGTGATTCTGTTACGTATTTCTTTTAAGTTTGCCATAAGTATAGAGTTATTTTAGTATTGAGTATTCAGTAGTAAGGAATGAACCTTACTACTCAATACTAAAAGCTTTATTAAGCATATTTTGCTGATAATTCTTTTGCTACATTAGCTAATACAGAAGTTACTTCGTCTGTTAATTTTCCAGACTTTAAAGTATCTAATGCATCTCTGTGTTTTGCGTTTAAGTACTCGATGTAATCTCTCTCGAATTCTTTAACTTTATTTACAGGAACATCTTTTAATAAGTTCTTAGAACCTGCATAAATGATTGCTACCTGATCTTCAACAGTAAATGGATCATTTTGAGCTTGCTTTAAGATCTCCACGTTTCTCTTACCTTTTTCAATCACGTTCATTGTTGCAGCATCTAAGTCAGAACCAAATTTCGCGAATGCTTCTAATTCACGGAACTGAGCTTGGTCTAATTTTAATGTTCCAGATACTTTCTTCATTGATTTAATCTGTGCAGATCCTCCTACACGAGATACTGAGATACCTACGTTAATCGCTGGACGAACCCCTGAGTTGAATAAATCAGACTCTAAGAAAATCTGTCCATCCGTAATAGAAATTACGTTTGTAGGAATATATGCAGAAACGTCTCCCGCTTGAGTTTCAATAATTGGTAATGCAGTAAGAGATCCTCCTCCTTTTACTTTACCTTTTAATGAATCTGGCACGTCATTCATTTGAGCAGCAATCTTGTCATCATTGATAACTTTTGCAGCACGCTCTAATAAACGAGAGTGTAAGTAGAATACATCTCCAGGGTAAGCCTCACGACCTGGTGGTCTTCTTAATAAAAGAGATACCTCACGGTAAGCTACGGCTTGTTTAGATAAATCATCATAAACGATTAATGCAGGACGTCCTGTATCACGGAAGTACTCTCCGATTGCAGCACCTGCGAATGGAGCATATACTTGCATTGGTGCAGGATCAGATGCGTTTGCAGCTACAACAGTTGTATAAGCTAAAGCACCTTTTTCTTCTAATAAACTAACGATTCCCGCTACTGTAGAAGCTTTCTGTCCGATTGCAACATAAATACAATATACTGGTTTTCCAGCATCGTAAAATTCTTTTTGATTTAAGATTGTATCAATTGCTACTGTTGATTTACCTGTTTGACGGTCACCAATGATTAACTCACGTTGTCCTCTTCCTACAGGAATCATAGCATCTACTGATTTGATACCAGTTTGTAATGGCTCAGTTACTGGCTCACGGAAAACTACTCCTGGTGCTTTACGCTCCAATGGCATTTCGTAAGTTTCTCCAGCGATTGGTCCTTTACCATCGATAGGATTTCCTAAAGTATCAACAACACGTCCTACAATTCCTTCACCTACATTTAAAGATGCAATTGTATCTGTACGTTTTACTGTTGTTCCTTCTTTTACTTCTGTTGAGCTTCCTAATAATACAACCCCAACATTATCTTCTTCTAAGTTAAGTACAATTCCTTGTAATCCTCCAGGGAATTCTACTAACTCACCATATTGTACATTTGATAAACCATATACACGTGCAATACCATCTCCTACTTGTAGTACTGTTCCTACTTCATCAAGCGATGCACTAGCTTCGAATCCTGATAATTGTTGTTTTAAAATTGCTGATATTTCAGCTGGATTTATTGCTGCCATTTTAATTGTTTTTAAAAACTAAAAAATCTTGCTATTAAATAGTATTACACTTATGCTGTGTAACGATTATTTTCAAATTTTACTTTTAATGCCTTTAATTTACTTGCTACTGTAGCATCGAATTGAACATCTCCAACTCTTAAGATGAATCCTCCAATTACTTCAGGATCCACAATACTTACTAATGTAGCTTCGTTTCCAGTTATTTCTTTAACCTTCGCAAGGATTTGAGCTTCAAGCTCTGCTGTTAAAGCTACAGCTGTTGTAACTGTTGCTTCTTGTTTTCCTGCTAAAGTATCTGCTAAAGAAATATATCTTTCTGCGATTATGTCAAGAATATCAATTCTTTTATTCTCAATTAATAATTGCATTAAGTCTAAAGAAACTTGATTTACCTTCCCGTTAAAAATTGCTTCTAAAGCAGCCTTTTTATCATTCGAATGTAATAAAGGACTTTTTAATAACGTACGTAAATCAGTACTTTCGTTAATAGTTTCCACTATTAACTTCATATCATTATAAACTTCAGTTGTAGCATTTTTTTCTGCTGCTACTCCTGCAATTGCTTTTGCGTATCTAAGTGCTACTCTCATACTGCTCTACTCTTTTTTGGTTAGATTAGTTTAAAGTAACGTCTTTTACTAAAGAATTTACTAATTCTAATTGTTTCTTATCATCTGACAACTCTGACTTCACTACTTTCTCAGCGATCTGTAATGAAATTGCAGCAACTTGACCTTTTAACTCAGCAACAGCAGCATTCTTTTCATTTTGAATAGCAACTTGTGCTTGCTCTAATAATTTAGTAGCTTCAGTCTGTGCTTGCTCTTTAGCTTCATTGATCATGTTATCTTTCATTTCACGAGCCTCTTTTAACATTGCATCTCTTTCAGCTCTTGCTTCGTTTAAGATACGCTCGTTATCAGCTTTTAAATTTGCCATTTCTTTACGAGCCTCTTCAGCAGCAGCTAAAGCGTTGTTAATAGAGTCTTCTCTATCTTTTACAGCAGTTAAAATTGGTTTCCAAGCTACTTTCTTTAAGATGAAAAAGAAAACAACGAAGATTATTGTTGTCCAAAAAACTAAACTTTCAGGTGCGATAAGATTCATAACTGTATATTTAAGTATCTATTTTTTAAAATTTTTATTTGTTTAATCTTTTAAAAGGAGCACTGCAACCAACCGTTGCAGTGTGTTCCTTTTTGTTTTTTCAAAAATAATTACGCGATTAACGCAACTACTACTGCGAATAAAGCAACCCCCTCGATTAAGGCAGCAGCAATAATCATTGCAGTTTGAATTTTTGAAGCAGCTTCTGGTTGACGTGCAATAGCGTCCATTGCAGATCCACCAATTTTACCAATACCTAATCCTGCAGCTAATGCAGCGATCCCAGCACCAATTCCAGCTAAAACCATAATATTAAAATTTATAATTAATAATTAAACAAATTCTTTTTAGTGATGGTCATCTACAGCTTGACCAATGAATAATGCTGATAACAATGTAAATACATACGCTTGTAATGCAGCAACTAATAGCTCTAAGAAACTCATGAAGATTACGAACGCTCCAGAAACTGGTGCGATGAATACCGTCTTAAAGATGAAAATTAAAGCTACTAAACTTAAAATAATAATATGTCCTGCCGCAATGTTTGCGAATAAACGCACCATTAAGGCGAAAGGCTTTGTGAACATTCCGATAATCTCAACAGGAATCATTAAGAACCATAATGCTTTTGGCACTGGTGGAGCAAATATGTGCCCCCAGTAGTTCTTGTTTCCGTTAAATGATGTGATTAAGAATGTGATAAATGCTAAAGTAAATGTAAACGCTAAGTTTCCTGTAAGGTTAGAACTAAACGGGAAGAAAGGAATCAATCCGATTAAGTTATTAATCCAAATAAAGAAAAATATCGTTAATAAATAAGGCATAAATTTCGCATATTTCTTAGCTCCAATGTTTGGAATAGCAATATCGTCACGAACGAAAATCACTAAAGGCTCCATGAATCCAGCGATTCCTTTCGGTGCCATTTTATTCTTTTTGTAAGACTTTCCAACTTTTGAAAAAATAAGAAATAAGAAAATTACTGAAAGAACCATCGAAAATGCATTCTTTGTAGGAGATAAGTTGATTGGTCTGATCCCAAAATCAAAAGCTTTTGCTAAATCTTTTAAGTCTGCTGGGTGAATATCAGCAACTTTATCCGCATAATAAATGTTTCCATTTACCATTTCGAATTTCATTCCGTTCTTTTCTACAATCTTTCTGTGGTGATCAGTTCTTGTGAACTCACTAGCTTTTACATCTCTATATTTTCCATGTCCAAATTCTGTAGACATGAAAGTAACTAATCCATTATCTGTCCATAAGATAACTGGAAGAGGCATTGAAATTGCATGTCCACCCCAATCAGCGATATGGAATTCATGTGCATCAGCGATGTGATCGTTGATAAATTCACTTGGATTAAACTTTTCCTCTTCATGGTGAGAAGATTTGTCATTTGCGTGAGATGTTTCTTCACCATGCCCTTGAGCAAATAAAGATCCTACTAATGAAACTGATAGCAGCATTGATAGGATAAATGTCTTGATAGATTTTTTTGCTATAATCATTTTTAAGATAGTAAAAAATTATGCCTTTAAAATTCCGTGCAAATCTACATAATAAATTGAAAAATCAAACTATTTAATCAGCTTTATTTTTTGATGAATTTAATATCCCTACAGCAAATATCATTTCATACAGTAAAAAAAGGAAGAATGGTATGAAAAATTCGAAGACATCTGGAATATAATTTTCCTTACCCGCTTTGATTAAAGGTATTAAAAACACTATAGATGCAAGCATTTTAATAACTCCCATTGCAAGATATCCTAACCCAGTTTTGTCTGGAGCAACTTTATGAATTGCAACTAAAGAAACACATGTTAAACCAGTAATAATTGTGTGAAATAAATAAATACTAATTGTTGAATAAAATAATTTATCTTCTAATTCTAGAGATCGAACAATGAAAAATTGTGCTATAAAAAGCAAAATTGCAAATGGCAAAAATGTTTTTAGTAAATGTAGATATGGCGATTTCATTCTTTATTTTTTTATTAAAAATCGAGCACAAAATTACAATTAAGAATCTGAAATATGGAAGTTTGAAAGATTATTTTTCTTCTTCATCTTTCTTTTTACTTATTTTAAGTACTTGCCTCACGATATTATAAATGGAAGCAAAAACCGCAAGAAGTGAAAAAATTACGGTATAAATCTGGTAAGAATTTGGATATTTTTTATCGAGCCATTGTCCAAAAATAGCTCCAGCAGCAATGGTAACTCCCATTTGAAGCCCCATTGCTGAAAAGCGTATATAATTATTAAGCTGTTTTTTCTTTTGTTGCATTACGTAATTCTTTAACAGAACCATTATTCATTTCAATAGATCCATTTACTAATGCATCAGGCTCCACAAAAAGCTTTCCTGTAACAGTTTCCCCAGTAAGCCTTGCTGTTGATTTTAATGACAATAATTGACTTACTTTGATTTGACCAGTAAAAGTTCCTTCAATATCAGCATTTGAACAAGTGATAGTTCCTTCTACCTTCCCTTCTTTTCCAATAACGACTCTACCTGCAGTTTTGATATTTCCTTCCACAAAACCATCAATTCGGAAATCACCATCAGACGTGATATCTCCTGTTATAGAAGTACTTTTCGCAATCGTATTTCTTTCTAATGATTGGGGGTTACTAGATGTTTCTCTAACTTTTTTATCACTAAACATTTTCTTGTGTTTTAAAATAATTATTTTTTATCCTTTAGAATTTTCATTACTTCTGAAGCTTTTTTACCCTCTTCTGTATTCGGATAATTCAAAGCTACAAACTCTAAGGCTTTTATAAAATCTTTTTTACCTTGTTTTTTTCCAACTGCGTATGCTTTTAATAATTCAAATTTTGGAATTAATGGCATATCTGCAAATTGACCAATTGCTTTCTCACAATCCTTTATCGTTTCTGTGTATAATTTGTTCTTATACTTCACAAAAATCTTCTTATAAATATTCTCTGGAGAAGACTCATCATTTTCTCTAGCTAATAATTGCTCTGGATTTGTGATAATTAAAGCATATCTAGATTCTGGGTAATTTTTAGTAATATCTTCTTTATATTTATCTGAATTAACCTGATCTTCCATTAAAAGATAAGTTTTATAAAGATTATATTTTGTTGGTAATACTAAAAATTCTTTTGGTTGAAAATCTAATAATTTTTCTAATTTCTGAACCGTTTCAGGATATTTTTTGAAATCTTCCTTATAAATCAATCCTAAATTATAATAAGCATCATCTCGAACTCCTTTGATCGAATCTAATTCAGACTCAAAAACTGGAACTTGGAAAATATAGAAGTTTACGTCATACTTTGAAAATCCTTTTTTCTTAGCTTCTCCTTCTGCACTAGCTACATCTTCGTTATCTTCAACATCATTTTGTTTGATAATACTCTTATCCGAAAGTCTCCAATTATCTTCTAAAGGTCTTGTACCCCATTTTTTCTTAAATTCACCTTTACCAAAACCAACTGTTTGTGCATTATAGAAATACCATTTTCCTCCTTTTCCTTTTGGTCCAATAGAAGATCCTCCTCCATTTCCAGCTGCATATAAGTTTGCATTCAACTGTCTCTGTCTTTCTTCTTCTTCTTTTTTCTTTAACGCATCAATATATTTTTGATAATATTTTTGTTGCTCAATCGGAGAAAGATTTGCCACATAAAGAATGCTATCATTTCTATGTGCAAGCTCCTCATACTTGATTACATTTTCTAAGTTTTTTCTCTTTCTCTTAATTCTTCTTACACGTTTTGATTTAGGATATTTTGCAATTTCCAATACACTATCGTAATAAGAACCTGAAAGTGAATACTTAGCTTCATCAAAATAAATATCTCCTAATTTTTCATAAGATAATTCTTTCTGAAAAGGCGTTGTAATTTTTTGTCTTAAACCTTTTTTAAAGCTAATTGCAGCAATAGAATCTTCCTTTTTTAATCTTTTAACATTTCCCAAATGATAATAAATCTGTTCTAAATAAGGGCGATTATCTCTATTTCTTTCTAACTTTTTAAGTTTTTTCTCTACTGCAGCCAAATCTGAATTTTCATCAATATTCTTAACCTTTTCTAGCTCAGCATTGATTCTATATTTGTAAGGAATTTTCTTCATTTTAGCTACTTTGTAAAAAGCATTATTTGAAGAATCTAATTTTTCCTGGCTTCTGTATAATTGTCCTAAAATAAATAAATTCCTTGCTGTCTGTGCTTTATTTTCTGAAGTTCTTGTAGCACTTTTTAAATAATCAATCGTATGCTGAACGCTATCTAGGCTATAATAAGCCATCGCTAAAGCTGTATTTGCTTTTTCACGAATAGCATCTGGAAGTTTTTTTCGTTCCAAAAGTTTTTTCAACTCAGAAATCGCTTGTTCTTGATTTCTAAGTCTAATTTCCGTTTTAGCTTTCCAATAAATTGTCTCATTGATCAAACTTGCATCCGGGTATTTTTTAATTACATAGTTAAAAGCTTCTAAAGCTGGCACAAATCTCTGAGAATAATATCTAGATTTCCCTAGTAAGAAAAAAGCTTCATCTGTTTGTGAATTTCTTTCTTTTCCTCCGATATTCATCGAGTGTTTTTGCACTGCTTTTACAGCTTTTTCTTCTGCTCTTTCAAATGATTTTGAAGTATTTTTCTGTTGTTCACCGATAGTTGGCATCAACTGTTCTTCAATTTTGATTGGCTCAATTGGTAAAATTTCCCAAAAATTATCAGAATAATTTTGTTCTAATTCTTTTACACCATCTTCATAAGCCAATTTTCCATTATACAAAACATTATACTTCGTGGTTAAACCATGATATTGTCTATTTAGAAACTTATTCTTTCTTGTAGAACAACTCACTATTGCCAACAAACCAACTAGACCAAAATATATGTAATAGCTTCTTTTCAAAATAATTGTATTTACCTAATTTCTTAACTTCATTCTTGTTAGAATATTGTTAAAGGATGGTAAAAATACAAATTTATTCAGAACAGGAGTTTTCAAGTCAATTTTTTATAAATAAAAAAGCCTGATTTTATAATATAAATCAGACTTTTAAATTTTATTCTTAATAATTTCTCGGATAAATCGTCAAACGTTGACCGATCCTCAAATTATTTGATCTTAAATTATTCCATTGTTTAATTTTCCGAACAGAAACTCGGTATTTTTTCGCAATCTTACCTAAATAATCCCCAGATTTCACTTTATAGCGAATTCGATTCCCCATTTCCGTATATTTTGGTAATGGTTTTTCTTGTTTCGCTTCTTCTGCATCTATATAAGCATAAATCTCTGCTTCATTTTCAACAAATCTTGCAATTGCATCTTTTGGTAAAGTCAAAACATATTCTTTATCTTTTACATAAGGAATAATTTCTAATCGATATTGCGGATTCAAATAACGAATCAAATCAATATCCACATCTACTTTTTTCTCGATTTGTTCAAAAGAAATAAATCTTTTCACCTGAACAGTATCTGTTTCAAAAAATGCTACTTTGTTTGAAGCTGCAAATAAATCATGCTCCTCTTTATATTCAAATAAATAAAGTGTTGCATAAAAAGCAGGAACATATCCGGCAGTTTCTCTTGGTAAATAATTACGAATATTCCAATAATTTCTATGACCTCCAGAACGACGAATCGCTTTTGTCACATTTCCAGGTCCAGAATTATAAGCTGCTAAAGCTAAATCCCATTCCCCAAAAATTTTATACAAATCTTCTAAATATTGACAAGCAGCTTCCGTTGCTCTAATCGGATCTGAACGCTCATCCACATAAGAACTCACTTTCAGGTCATATTGTTTTCCTGTTTGATACATAAATTGCCACAGACCTTTAGCTCCAGCCCAAGATTTAATTCTTGGTTGCAATGCAGATTCTACAATTGCTAAATATTTTATCTCTAAAGGCAAATCATATTTATCTAAGTGTTCTTCGAACATTGGAAAGTAATATTGTGCTCTTTCCATTACTTTAGATAATGATCTTTTTCTTCTTTTTAAGTAATTATTGATCAAATTTTCCAAAATCGGATTGTATTCAATCTTAAAAGGTGTTTGACTATTCAAATGTGCCAAACGTTCTTTTAAAACTTCTTTTGTCAATAATTTTTCTTCAAATTGCATCATCTCTGTATCCTTTATCAAAAAAGGAACGGTATCATATAAAGACGATTTATACATTTCTACCAACCATAAACTATCTATTTGTGCTGCAGTTTTAAAACCTTCTTTTCTTAAAATTGCATTTTGAATAGAATCATTTTTGGCTAATGCTAAACTATCTTTTGAAACCGATACAGAATCTAATATTTGATCTGAACTTTTAGAAACTACATTCGTAGAATCTTTTTGTGCATAAATTGAAATTGTACCTAAAAATAATAATGTGACAATTAGTCTTCTCATAAAATTTACTCATTTAGTAGCTTCGAAATTTCATCTAAATTAGGTTCCAAGATGATTTCGATTCTACGGTTCTTTGCTTTACCTATTTTTGTTTTATTTGTTTCAATAGGTACATATTCACTTCTTCCTGCGGCAGAAATCTGCTCAGGTCCAACTCCATTTCCTTGTAATACACGAACGATTGCGGTTGCTCTCTTCGTTGACAAATCCCAGTTATCTAAAATTGCTCCACGTTTTGCAAAAGGTACATTATCTGTGTGTCCTTCAATCAAAACATTGATATCTGTATTTTCACTTAAAACAGATGCTAATGTTTTAATTGCTTTCTTTCCTTCTGATCCAACAGCCCAACTTCCTGAGTTAAATAAAAGTTTGTTTTCCATAGATACATAAACCTTACCATTTTTATGTTCTACCGTCAAACCTTTTCCTTCAAAAGCTTTTAATGCATTAGAAACGGCACTTTTTAGAGCTAACATTTTCGCCTCATTAGCTGCCATTAATTTTTCTAACTCATCTACTCTTGCAGATCTTTGTGCTAATTCTTCTTGAAGTTTACTCAAACGAGCATTTTCTTCAGCTAAAGCATTTTCTTTTGCTTCTAATTGTGCTAAAAGATCTTTGTTTCTTGCTAAATTCTTCTTGATTGTAGAAGAACTTTTTGCCTCTAATAAATCGTAATCTTCTTGAAGTTTATCAAACTGAGATTTTAATGCATCATATTCACTTTGTAAATTGTCTTTTGCACTAGCTAAATCTCCGTGTTTACCTTTTAAATCGTTTAATTCTTTGTTCAACCTTGCTTTTTCAGCTTCCAAATCCTTTTTTTCTTTGGACATCTTACGCTTAGATGCTGCTAAGTTGTTGTATTTTTTCTCTAAATCAGAATAAACTTTTTTAGAAACACAAGATGTTGTTAAACCTAGAACTAGAGTACCGATTATTAGTTTTTTAATCATTGTTAAATATTAATTTTTGGTTAGTTACGATTTCATTTCAACCACGATAGGGCAATGGTCAGAATGCTTAGCTTCTGGTAGTATGTAAGCTCTCTGCATTTGATCTTTCAATGGCTCACTTACCATATTATAATCAATTCTCCATCCTTTATTGTTCGCACGTGCATTAGCTCTATAACTCCACCAGCTATAATTATGAGGTTCTTTATTAAAATAGCGGAAACTATCTATAAAACCTTGATTGATAAATTCTCCAATCCATTCTCTTTCTACAGGTAAAAACCCTGAGTTTTTAGCATTTTGCTTCGGATTGTGAATATCTATTTCTTCATGACAAATATTATAATCTCCACAAATGATCAGATTCGGAATTTCTTTTTTCAAATCATTTACATATTCTTGAAAATCTGCCATGTATTTAAGTTTAAGCTCCAATCTGTCCGTATTTGTTCCAGAAGGAAGGTATAAACTCATGATAGAATAGTTATCAAAATCGATTCGAAGATTTCTACCTTCAAAATCCATATATTCTATTCCTGTTCCGTATTCTACATGATTTGGTTTATGTTTCGATAAGATAGCAACACTGCTATAACCTTTTTTTTGTGCCGAAAACCAGTAGTGATAAGGATATCCAGCTTCTTCAAAAATTGTAGTATCTAATTGTTCTTTTTGAGCTTTTGTCTCTTGAATACAAATAACATCAGGGTTTGCAGACTGTAACCAGTCCATAAACCCTTTTTTTAATGCAGCTCTAATTCCGTTTACATTATAGGAAATTATCTTCATCAAATATTTTTTTAGTCAATCTTCATTTCTGGAATCTCTCCATCCACGATTAATGTTCCTTCTGTTGCATTTTGAATTTCTTCTACAGAAACTCCTGGAGCTCTTTCTATTAATTTAAACCCTTCTGGAGTAACTTCTAAAACTGCTAAGTTTGTTACAATTTTCTTCACACACCCAACTCCTGTAAGAGGAAGAGAACATCTTTTTAAGATTTTAGATTCTCCTTTTTTGTTTGTGTGCATCATTGCAACGATGATATTTTCTGCAGAAGCAACTAAATCCATTGCTCCTCCCATTCCTTTCACCATTTTTCCAGGAATTTTCCAGTTTGCGATATCTCCGTTTTCAGCAACTTCCATTGCTCCAAGTACAGTTAATTGTACATGTTGTCCACGAATCATAGCAAAACTCATAGCAGAATCAAAAAGAGAAGCTCCATCTAATAATGTTACTGTTTGTTTTCCAGCATTAATTAAATCAGCATCTTCTTCTCCATCAAATGGGAAAGGTCCCATTCCTAAAATTCCATTTTCACTCTGAAATTCTACTTGAATTCCTGCAGGAACATAGTTTGCAACTAATGTCGGTATTCCAATTCCTAAGTTTACGTACCAACCATCGTTTAACTCTTGTGCAATTCTTTTTGCAATTCCTATTTTATCTAAAGCCATATTTTTTAGTTTTTTGGACGAACTGTACGTTGTTCGATACGTTTTTCATAATCTTTTCCTTCAAAAATTCTCTGCACGAAAATTCCTGGTGTATGAATTTCATTAGGATCTAATTCTCCAGCTGGTACTAATTCTTCTACTTCTGCAACAGTAATTTTACCTGCCATTGCCATCATTGGATTAAAGTTTCTCGCTGTTCCTTTGAAAATTAGGTTTCCTGCCGTATCACCTTTCCAAGCTTTTACAAATGCAAAATCTGGTTTAAAAGCTTTTTCTAAAACGTACATTTTTCCATCAAACTCTCTAGTTTCTTTCCCTTCAGCTACTTCTGTTCCGTATCCTGCTGGCGTATAAAATGCTGGAATTCCAGCTCCTGCAGCTCTACATCTTTCTGCTAAAGTTCCTTGAGGAATTAATTCTACTTCCAATTCTCCTGAAAGCATCTGACGCTCAAACTCGTCATTCTCTCCTACATAAGAAGAAACCATCTTTTTGATTTGACGTTGGTGTAATAATAATCCTAACCCGAAATCATCTACACCAGCATTATTTGAAATACAAGTCAAATCTTTTACCTTTTTACGAACTAATTCCGTAATACTATTTTCTGGTATCCCGCAAAGTCCAAAACCTCCAAGCATGAAAGTCATTCCGTCTTCCACACCTTCAAGAGCTTCCTGAACGTTGTTTACTACTTTATTTATCATTTATATTTTAGTTTTGAAAGTCAATTTAGTTGTCATTTAAGATATCATCATCTTCTTCTTCATAAGAATCCTCTTCGACTTCCTCAACATCATCCTTCTTTCCACAGTCTATTTCAATTGATAATTCTTCTGGTTTTTCAAAATCTTCTTGACTAATATTCAATTCAGGATCTGCATATAGAGCTTTATGATATAAAGCCCAAATAGGAAGTGCCATAGAAGCTCCTTGTCCTCTTGCTATTCCTCTAAAGTGAATTGAATATTCATCTCCTCCAACCCAAACTCCTGTTGTAAGATTTGGTACAACTCCCATAAACCAACCATCTGATTGATTTTGTGTTGTTCCTGTCTTACCAGCAATTGGATTCTTAAATTCATATGGATAACCTGTAACTACATTATCTGGATATTTTCCATATTTTGTTCTTAATCTTATTCCCGATCCTGATTCTGTTACACCTTTTAATAAATCTAAAACAACATAAGACGATTCTTCACTTAAAATTTCATGTGTTTTTGGCATAAAATCTTCTAAAACAGTTCCGTTTTTATCCTCAATTCTTGTAACAATCATTTGATCAATACGTAATCCTTTATTTGCTAAAGTAGAATACGCTCCGACCATATCGTATAAGTTTAATTCTACGGCTCCTAAAGCAATAGATGGATTTGGTTGAATTTCTTTAGAAATACCTAAATCATTTGCTAAACGTACTACCGTTTCAGGTCCTACCTCATCAATTAATCTCGCTGTAATCGTATTTACAGAACCTGCTAAAGCTTCTTTTAAAGTTAAAATGTTTCCATATTTTCCATCTGAATTTTTTGGAGTCCAATCATCAGCCATTCCATATTTTTCTTTTGGAATTGTATAAGGAACATTTGTAAATTCTTTACAAGGAGAATATTGTAATTGATTAATTGCTGAAGCATAAACAAAAGGCTTAAAAGTTGAACCTACTTGTCTTCCTCCTTTACTTTTTACGTTATCGAATTTAAAATATTTATAATTAATTCCACCAACCCAAGCTTTAATATGTCCTGTTTGTGGTTCCGTAGACATTAATCCTGCACGTAGAAAATGCTTATAATAACGAACAGAATCTAAAGGAGTCATTACAGTGTCTTTTACACCATTCCAAGAAAACACTTTCATTGGTCTTTCTGTGTTAAAAGAAGCTATAATTTCTTCCTTTGTTTTACCATTCTTTTTCATTCTTTCCCATCTACCTGTATATCGAATTTTCTTAAGTAAATATTTATCTACTTTCTTCTTAGACATCCCATAGAATGGTGCATTTTTATTTCTTTTTTGCTCTTTAAAAAATGATTTTTGAAGATTAGCCATGTGTTGTTCCATTGCTTCCTCAGCATGCTTTTGCATTCTAGAATCAATCGTCACATAAATCTTTAAACCATCTTTATATATATCATATTCTTCACCATCTTCTTTAAGATTATTTGCAGTCCAATCTTTCATGAAAGCACGAAGATGCTCTCTAAAATAAGTTGCATATCCATCACTATGGTCTTCTCTTTGTAAATTTAAACCTAAAGGTAATTTTTGTAGAGAATCTTTTTCTTTTTCAGTGATGTAATTTGCTTTCGCCATCTGTTTTAACACAACATTTCTTCTGTGTAAAACAGTATCTTTTCTTCTTTCTTTTGTTGGATTAAATAAAGTTGAATTTTTTAACATTCCAACAAACATTGCTGATTCCTCAACATTTAAATCTTTTGGTTCTTTTCCAAAATAAATCCTAGAAGCAGAATTAATACCAACAGCCAAATTATTAAAATCATAATTATTCAAATACATTGTAATGATTTCATTCTTTGTGTATTGTCTTTCTAAACGAACAGCAATAACCCACTCTTTTAATTTTTGCTTAATTCTTCCGATTGTACTTAAAGATCTCTTCTTAGTAAATAAACCCTTTGCAAGCTGTTGCGAAATAGTACTTGCTCCTCCACCTTTACCAAATTTAGTAATTGCTCTTACCGTTCCATAAGCATCAATTCCAGAGTGCTCATAATACCTTTCATCTTCAGTCGCAACCAAAGCCTCTACTATATTTTCTGGTAATTCTTTAAAAGTAACTGGAGTTCTATTTTCTTTAAAGTATGTTCCTAGAATTTTACCATCTGCAGAAATAATCTCTGTTGCATAATTACGATCAGGGTTTTCAATCGACTTGAATGTTGGAAGTTCTCCAAAAGCTCCATTAGATGTTAATACAAAAATTAAAACAACTGAAAAAATACCACTGGCTACTATTGCCCAAAACCAAATAACGTATTTTTTAAATTTGTTTGGCGAACTTTTTACTTGTTCTGTCATTTTTTTAAGTGTATTATAATAATTAATTTCTAATCTTTTCTATACGAATTCCTACATCTGAAACACCTTCTAAAGGATCTTTTCCTTCAACATCAGAGCTTTCTCGCATTGCTTGCTGTACTGAAAACTTATACGTTCCTTGCTCAGGGAATTGTTTACCTTCTTTATAGAATAAAATATTCTCCTTCGTATCCGAACTTCCTTTTCCTAACCAATGTCCGTCACTTGTTGTCATTCGATATTCGAGCGTGTCTACAAGTTTCATACCATTAGGAAACTCCATCTGCGTAATTAAGAACAAGTTATTGAATTTATAATCTTTATTATTCCTCAAATTAATAAAAACATTATTTCTTGAAATAGTATCCGTAACCGGTACTTCGAATTCAATAATATTTTCTGATTCCCATTCATTATTTGGAATTGTTTGATATTTATCAAAAACTCTATTCGAATCACAGGCTATTAGTGAAAAACCTGTGATTAAAATCATTACTATTTTACGCATCTTTATTGGTATCTTTTGGAGTATTCGGTTTTCTTCGTTTATTATTATTTCTATTTGGTCTTTTCTTCGCAGCCGAATTTCCTTTATGATTTCCATTTTCTACTTTAGAATTTGGATTCGGATTTGGCTTCTGCTTTGTATTTTTAGGAATAGGTTTCTTATTATTCCTATTATTTGCTGGACCTTTAGGATTGTTACTCGAAGGATTTTTAGCCTTTGCTTGTTTCGGGTTTGGCTTTTGCTTCTCGTTTCTTTCCTTATTTTGTGTATTCTTGTTTTGCGAATTTTTATTTACCTGTTGCTTTTGCTGTTGGTTATTTTTCGGATTCGCATTTTTCTGGTTCGGATTCTTTTGATTTGGATTTTTCTGGTTCGGGTTTTTCTGATTTGGATTTTTCTTTACAACCTTGTTTTCAGCTCCATTTTTGTTATGTTGCTTGTTCGCATCATTTTGCTTTTTAGCACCACCATTTTGCTGATTCTTTCTGTTTCTATTTCCAGAACCATTTTGTTTATTTACAGGTTTATTTCCATTTTCAGATTTAGCTTCCGTCTTTCTATTCTGATTTCTATTCTGATTTCCATTCTTTCTGTTGTTATTATTTCCAGAAGTTTCTTTCTTAGAATTTTGTTCAGAATTACCATTCGTACGCTGGTTATTGTTCGAAGCTGGTTTTTTCCTATTTCTAGAAGGCTTTTTACGTCTTCTTTTCTTTGGAGCATCAAATCTTGTCAAGCTGTCTTGTCCTACAACTTTTTCAAAATCTACTTTTTCTAATTCTTCTACTCCTTTTTCCTCATACTCATCTAAAGCTAAACCTGGCTCTCCTTCTTCATTTAATTCAATGATTTCTTTTACCTGATCCAACTCTAATTTATACCATTTTGATCTATCTTCTTTATAAGTATACCAAAGTAACTTTTTGAAAATATCCATTTTGATAAAAACAGCTTCTCCTCTTTCAGTATTTAAAACAACATCTTGTTTCGGAAAATCTCCTAAAGCATCCAGGTAAGAATCTAATTCATAATTCAAACAACATTTTAGCTTTCCACACTGTCCTGCTAATTTTTGCGGATTCAGAGAAAGTTGTTGGTATCTCGCAGCTGCCGTATTTACTTTTCTAAAATCAGTCATCCATGTAGAACAACAAAGTTCTCTACCACAAGATCCGATTCCTCCCAAACGAGCAGCTTCTTGACGAAGACCAACTTGTTTCATTTCAATACGAATACTGAATTCACTCGCAAAATCACGAATCAACTGACGGAAATCTACACGATCATCCGCTGTATAATAAAAAGTAGCTTTGTTCCCATCTCCTTGGAACTCTACATCCGAAAGTTTCATTTTCAGACCAAGTTTCCCAATAATCTCTCGCCCTTTTCTTTGAGTTTCAATCTCTCTTCCTCTCGCATATTGCCATGTATCAATATCTTTTTGCGAAGCTTTACGAATAATCGTTTTTACTTCTTCTCCATCAATAGCAACATTTTTTTTACGCATTTGAACACGTACCAACTCTCCAGCCAAAGAAACCGTTCCAACATCAAATCCTGGATTTCCTTCTACAGCTAAAACATCTCCCATCGTAACAGGAGATTTCAATGTATTTTTATAAAAACCTTTTCTTCCGTTTTTAAATCTAATCTCTACAATATCAAAAGGCTTCTGTCCTGTAGGTAATGTCATATTCGACAACCAGTCAAATACTTGCAACTTCTCGCTACTACAATTTCCTGTAGCGCAACTTCCATTGCTTTTACATCCCTTAGGCACTCCGCCCGAATTGGTTGAGCAACTACTACAACCCATAGTTTAATTTATATATTTAGACGTCATTCTTCTGATGACGATTGGATTCTTACTAATTTTTCCTTAATCAACTGGTAAAGATATAACATAATTTAAAAACACTAAAATTTTGATTTTTTTCCAAGACAAAACTTTTTGTGTTTTTTCTACATGAAATCAACGACTTAAAAATATATCTTTCATTTTTTTCTAAACTTCGTTATTCTTTTTTAAACAAAAAAATAGAATCAAAATTTAAAATTTCTATACATCACAATCGTAAAAATTCTAATAAATATTGTCTCTTTATCCTTTTAATTTCTTTAAGTCAATTTTGATTTTATAAATTCTACTCAAACCATTTTCATATTTCCCTACATTATCCATAAATTCAGAAAGGTTTTTTACTTTTTTTGCAGAAACTTCATTTCGTTTACTAGTAAAATAAAGGATTTGTGTGTTTATATCATAAAAAGGACAATAATCCATTCTATCTGAATTTACCAAATCTTTCAAATGAATTGGTTTTTGAAATTCATCTCTTTCATCTTTAAAACTAATAAACAAATCTCCACTTCCGATTCCTTCTGGAGCTTTATAAATTGTATACATTAAAAAAGATTCATCTGGAGCAATAAAAGCATTAAATTCATAACCATTTGTATTGATATTCTCTCCTACAGAAACTGGTTTTTCATAATTCTTTCCATTCCATTTACTCAAAAAAATCTCATCTTTTTTGGTTTTGTTTAAAGAATCTGAAGTATAATACATATTATTATTTCTACTCACCGAAGGATAAAACTCATTGAATTTTGTATTAATCGGTTTTCCGATATTTTTTGGCGCTGACCATTTTCCTTTAATCGATTTTCTCTCCACATACCAAATATCAAAATCTTTTGCTTTTTTCTCATTTTTAGACAAAGGCCTATCCGAAGCAAAATATAATCTCAAATTATCTGGAGATAAAAAAGGTTCGATATCTCTATATTCTCCAGAAAAATTAACCATTTCAACTTCTTTCCATTTTCCATTTTTTTGAACTGTTTTTACAATTATTGCTTGCTTTTCATCCAAACTTTGTAAAGAAAAATAAGCTTCTTTTTGATTATTAGAAACGGTAAAATCTCTTGCATTCAAAAAATCTTTAAAAGAAATTTCTACTGGTTCAACTTTATTTTTTTGAGCAAAAACTGAAATTGTAGTAAGAAATAGGAAAAGAAATAGCGATTTTTTCATCTTTGGTTATGTTTTTAGTTTAAAAGAGCTCTAAAATAAAGTTTTATTAAAAGAAAAAGCTCCTAATTTTAAATTAAATTAGAAGCTTCTCATAAAAATAAACAAACATTAAACAGAAACAGTTTCGCTGGTGACATTGCTTCGAATTTCTGCCAAAGTCATTTCTTTGACCAAAATTCCATTTTTAAAAACTGTTTCTAACATACCTTCTTTTTCTTCTTTTTCTGTGCAAGTATCTTTAAAGCAAATTTTTCCCTCTTCTCTATATATTTTCAACAATCCTTTTGCTGATTTTTTCGTTCCATTATCCGTAATCGGATCTTTAAAAATATTTCTTTTCTCACCATTTACTTCTACATAAGTAGTTTTCATGGCAAAACCGAAAGTATCTCTCGTATTATATTGATAGGTAAAAGAACCTATTCCGAGCACAATATTTGTAGATGCAAAACCTTTTCGTTTTAATCTTTCACAAATTTCTTCTGCTCGTTGCATCGTAATACTATCTCCGTAAATTGCTCCAATTTTTGGATTTAAAACTTTAAAACCTTGCTCATTTTCGATTCCTCCAAAAATTTCCCAAAGCAACTGAACGACTCCTTTTCTTTCCAACTCATTTTCACTTTCTGGATTTCCACAAATAATTAAAACCGGATCTCCTGAGTCTGGACGAATCACCACTTTTCCATCTCTTTCAAGAATTTCTTGTTTTAATTTTGGTAAAAATTCAGAAATTACTTTCCACAAATCCCAAGTATCCGAAACAATAGAAAGAATTCCTTTCGGATAAATTTGCAACAAACGCTGAAAAGTTTCTAACTCATTTTCTTTGTTTCCTGCACACATCACACTGTGTTCGGTCGCATTTACACTTCCGATGACATTTTCTGTGTGATAATATTTTTTTAAAGCATAAGAAACTGGTAAAGTATCGCTTCCATTGAAAAAAACAGCATGTGCCATTCCGCTCAAAATTGATGCATCTTTTCCTGCCATTCCTCGCATCGAAAAATCATGTCCTTGCCAAGTCACAAAATCAATTGCTTCAGGATTTGTTTCTAAAGCATATTTGCACAAAACTTGATGATACTTCCTTGCTATTGTTGCAGAATTACATGGAAGCCAAATCGAATTTGAAATTAAAGTCTCCAAATAATTCGTTAACCAATAAAACTCTGGAAGTGTATTTTTCATGGTAAACATCGGAGTTCGAATCGGAACAGAAGTTCCTTCTTCCAATGCTTTAATTTCAATTGGTAAATAACCCAAATCGTGTAATTTTCCAATATGTGAAACATCGTAATCTTCATTCAAATAAGCATCAACATAATCTTTGTATTCCTGCAACACTTCTTCTTTTTCTCTTTGAAAAAAATATTGCTGAAACTGATCTATCAAATACTCTTTGATAAAATATTGTAAACCAAAAAATACAACTTCCTCTACTCCTTCCACACGACTCTTTCTTGGTGTCCAATTTGAATAAACTAATGTTGTATTCTCAGGATACTGCTTATGATGTCCCAACTTATAACCATCTGTTAATAAAAGTGGATTCATAGTTGTTTTATTTTGCGTTAGTATGACGCAAATATATAATTACTTTTTAACCTTACAAATTATTTTGCGTTAATTTTACAGTAATTATTTTTTAACAAGCCGTGTAACAATTTATTATGTTATGATACTTATAAATAAAAAGTAGAAAAAATGGAATTTAAATTTTTAAAGTTAGAGTTTAAAAAATTCTTCAGATCATCACACTGGCAAAAAAGTATTGCATTAAAAATTTTAATGTCTTTAGGAGCTTTGTATATACTTGCCTTAACTTTAATAATGGGATTTGGAGGTTATTTCATATTAGAAGAATTTTTCCCAGAGAGAGCTCCTTTTTCATTAGTAAATTCTTTTTTGTGGTATGTAATTTCAGTGGATTTATTAATGCGATATTTCTTACAAAAAATGCCTGTAATGAATGTCAAACCACTTTTAATTCTTCCCATCAAGAAGTCAAAAATGGTACATTATTTAATCCGAAAAACTCTATTTTCTTTTTTTAATATTTACGCTTTTGTGTTTTTAGTTCCTTTTAGTTTCTTTTTAGTTTATAAAGGAAATTTAGAGCCAACACAAGTAATCACATGGGTGGTAAGTATTTTATTTTTAATTCTGACAAATAATTCCATCAACTTTTTATTAAACAAAAATGATAAGTTCTTTTTCGGTTTATTAGGTACAGTTGCTGTTTTATTTGGTCTACAATATTTCCAAATTTTCGATATAACAATTTATTCGGAAATGGTTTTCTCATCATTTTACAACCATATTTGGTTAATAACTGTTCCTTTAATGCTTTTTATCGCATCCTATATAGTAGTTTTCAAGTTTACTAGAAGTCTACTTTATTTAGATAAATCTCTTAAAAAGGGAACAAAAGATGTGGAAACTACAGATCTTTCATGGTTGGACAGATTTGGAAATATCGCACCTTTTATCAAAAATGATGTGAAACTTATTTGGAGAAACAAACGCCCGAGAAGTGTACTATTTATGTCAGCTATTTTACTTGGTTATGGTTTAATATTTTTAAACAATCCAAGATATGCAGATTTGACATTTTTCAATGTGATGATTTTCCTATTAATGACAGGAGCTTTTCTTTTAAATTTCGGACAGTTTATTCCGGCTTGGGATGCTTCTTTCTACAAAATGTTGATGAGTCAAAATATCAAATATGAGCAATATTTGAATTCTAAAAGATATTTAATGACAATGGCTACAACGCTATTATTCCTTTTAGCGATTCCTTATGTGTATTTTGGAATTGAGAATATATACTATTTGATTGCAGCATATTTATACAATATTGGAGTAAATACTTTTGCGCTTCTTTTTCTGGGAGCATTTAATAAAAAGAAAATAGAACTAGGAAAAGCTGCAGCTTTTAATTATCAAGGATCAGGACTAGCACAATGGCTTGCGGGAATTCCAACTTTTGGTATTCCAGTCGCAATTGTTTCTTTAGGAAGTTTATTCGGGCATCTTTATATCGGATTGGGAGTCCTTGGGTTTTTAGGAGTTGTAGGTTTAATTTTCCAAAAATTCTGGATGAAAAAAATTGCAGAATTATATATCAAGAGAAAGTATATTACAATTGAAGCATTTTCAAACTAATAAAATAGAAAAAGAATGATACAGATAAATAATATTTCAAAAGTATACGGAGAAAATACAGTTTTAAGCATTCCAGAATTAACAATTCAAAAAGGAGAATGTCTTGGTTTGGTAGGAAATAATGGTGCAGGAAAAACAACACTTTTTAATTCATTACTAGATTTAATCAAACCAACAACAGGAACTATTTCAAACAAAGGAATTGAAGTACATAAAAGTGAAGATTGGAAACAATTTACTGGTTCTTTTATCGATGAAACTTTCTTGATTGAATATTTGACACCAAACGAATACTTCGATTTTATTGCTGGAATTCGAAATGTTTCTAAAGGAGATTTGGAAAATTTATTAAATTCTTTTTCAGAGTTTTTTAATGAAGAAATTCTTGGAGCAAAAAAATACTTAAGAGATCTTTCGAAAGGAAATCAGAAAAAAGTAGGAATTGTTGCCTCACTTATTGGAAACCCAGAAGTTATTATTTTAGATGAGCCTTTTGCAAATCTGGATCCAACAACACAAATTCGTTTGAAAAACATGTTGCAAAAATTAGTAGAAGATAAAGACATTACACTTCTAATTTCTAGTCACGATTTAGGACATGTAACAGATGTTTGTAATAGAATTGTAGTTTTAGAAAAAGGAGAAGTAATCAAAGATATTATTACTTCTGAATCTACTTTAAAAGAATTAGAAACAATTTTTGCTGTTTAAAATTTAAAGCAAATAAAATAAAAAAAGAGGTTGCCGTAAAAAGCAACCTCTTTCTGATTTCAAACAAATTATATCAACTTAGAAACGCATTGTTACGCCAACTAAGAAGTTTCTCGTAGCTTGTGGATAATATCCAGCTCCGTAAAGTGTCGTTACCTGATTAGGATCCGACCAAGTATCATCATAGCTATAGAAATAACCATTCGATACATATTCTTCATCTAAAATATTATTGATTAATCCTGTAAACGTAATACTCTCGAATAATTTCTTTGGTAAAATTGTATACTGAACACTTAAATCATTAACAAAATAACTATCTAATTTTGATTGTTTAATTTCAAGATTACTCATAAACTGCTCTCCTACAAATTTGGTTAAGAAAGAAATATTAAAGTTTTTCACTGGTGTAAAAGAAATGATATTTCCAGCAATTACATTTGGAGAAAATGATAAATCTGTATCACCAAAATTCTTTAATTCACCATCGATTTTTGCATAATAATCTTGGTTTTTATTCATACTTAAAGCAACATTTGGCTGAATTGCTAAAACATCTTTGAATAATTGAATTCTTGCGTCAATTTCTAAACCGGCTCTATAGCTTTTTCCTACATTTTCAGAAACAGGACTTCCTACATCATTGATTCCTCCTGTTAATACTAATTGGTTATCATAAGCCATATAGTATAAGTTTGTGTTTAAAATAAAGTTTTCTTTATTCAAACGCCATCCTAACTCAAAATCATTTAATGTTTCATGCTCTGGCTTGTTGTCTGGAGCACTTTCATAATCATCTCTTTTTGGTTCTCTGTTTGCTCTTGCATAAGAGAAATAAAGATTATTCGAATCGTTTAAACGATATGTAATACCAGCTTTTGGATTGAAGAAATTGAAAGTATCATCTACCAATTCTGGAGCAACTCCGTTTGCTTTGTAGTTTACAGTTCTAAATTGTAAATCTCCAAACAACTCAAATTTATCCGATAATTGATACGTTAATTTTGCATAAATATTCGCATCATTTTTGTTTCCGTAGTCATTGTAATATTCATGATCTGGCTCACTTGTACTAGCATATCTTGCCCAGATAACTCTTCCGAAGTGTAATCCATTATATCTACTCCAAGCTCCACCAACTCTGAAATCTATTTTATCATTTTGGTAGTTTAAAGAAAAAGTAGTTCCGTAGTAGTGATTCTTCAACCATTTACGACGCACTAAATCTGTTGTTTCAATAGTTTCTCCTCCAATAGTAATTGGTTCTAAACCATATTCAGCAAAATCTTCGTCTTCTTTGTAGTTTTCATAATATCCCCTTCCAAAAGTATAATGGAAAGCTACATTTCCAGTCCAGTTTTGGTTGAATTTATGATTGATATGTAACTGTGCATGATCTTGCTTATAGTTATCTACTTCGTTTTCATAATATCTTTTATTACCAAACTCATCTGTATATTCTCCGGCAGGATTATAAGTTCTGTCTTTTTCTAAAGTTTCTTTATCAATTCCATTCCAAGCTTGGTAAGTAACTTCTCCTCCACCAAAAAGTAAAGCTTTAATGAAAGTATTCTCATCTTTATAAGAACCTGTCAAGAAATAAGATTTTAAATCCGAAGAAGCTCTATCAATATATCCATCTGATTTGATCACAGATAATCTTCCTGAAAAATTAAAATGCTTATTAATTAATCCTGTTCCGAACTTGAAAGTATGTTTATGCGTATTGTAAGAACCTACAGAATTTGCAATTTCTCCATATGCTTTTTCAGAATCTGCATCTGTCAATAAATTAATCGAAGCTCCAAAAGCTCCAGCTCCATTTGTAGAAGTTCCAACTCCTCTTTGTAGCTGAATACTTTGTGTTGAAGAAGCAAAATCAGGTAAGTTTACCCAAAAAGTTCCTTGAGATTCCGAATCATTTAAAGCAATTCCATTAATCGTTACGTTTACTCTCGTTGCATCACTACCACGAACACGAATTCCTGTATATCCTACTCCTGCTCCAGCATCTGAAGTTGTTACTACTGCTGGCAAAAAGTTCATCAAAACTGGAATATCTTGTGCAAGATTTCTTTCTTCAATTTGTTTTTTGTTCAAATTAGAATGTGTTACAGGAGCTGTTTCCGAAACACGAACCGATTTTACCAAAACTTCTTCCAAAGCAACTTCTTCAGAAGTCATCAAGAAAATTAAAGATTCGTTTGATTGTATGTTTAATTCTTCTGTCAATGTTTTAAAACCAACATAAGTGATTTTAATCTCATGTGTTCCTTCCTCTAAAGTAAACAAGAAATAACCTTCAGAATCAGAAATAGTACGTAGGTTTCCTACAGTAATATTTGCTCCAGAAAGTGGAGATTGATTCCTATCGACTACCTGTCCCTTAAATTGGTATTTACTTTGCGCATGTAAAGCCAAAATTGAAAACATAAAAAAAGTTACTAGAAACTTCACTTTTTTTAAAGTAATTAAATAATTCATTAAAATAGAAATGAATAAAAAGAGGTAATTATTCAACGGTGTTTATGATTGTTGATAATTAAATTTCCCTTAGCAGCATTACCTGCTCAGGTTCCTTGGGTATGATCTCAGCCGATGTAGGCACCCCTTTATTGAGATATTGCAAAGTTATGGCAAACAAAAAATATTATTGTGTTAAAATTTAGATATTTATTAACACTTTTTTATTAGAAAAAATGAAACTACCCAAAGATGTAGTTCGTACATTTGCGACATTAATTATTTTTGTATCAAATTCTAATAAAAACAAAAATTATGATTGTAGTAGTATTATCTTTAATGGCATTATTCACTTATATTTTTGGTTAATTCATAATCAAAATTAAGTCCCTTTTCGAAACCCCATTTTTTTACTACACCCTTTCAGTATTCCATTTCTGATTGGAATAAAATCCTTTTGCCAAAGCACAACCTATGCTTTTTCTTAAAAAATTAATTTCTTCCTATATTTTTATTCATTTTATTTTCAAGTTGTAAGACCAAGTTCTATTAAAACTTAAGGAAATAGATATATTTGTATTTATTAACAAAAACTTCAAAATACATTATATATGAATAAAGGGAAAAAAATTATTCTGTTTTTGGTTTTATGTTTATCCGGTTTTTTTGCTAAAGCCCAAGAAAAGCAAGAACGTTCGGATGCTTGGTTTTTATTACTAAATCATTATAACATCAACGAAAAATGGAGTGTTGGAAATGAATTTCATTGGAGACAAACAAATTTTTTAAGTGACAAATCACAATTAATTTTACGTCCGTTTGTAAATTATAAAATCAACAAAAACGTAATTGCAACAGCTGGTTATAGTTATTTATTAAATTTTGCAGATACCAATCCAGCATCAGATGTAAACTTACCAGAGCACAATATTTGGGAACAAGTAACTTTAAAACACAGTTCTGGAAAACTAAAGTTCTCACACAGATATCGTGTGGAGCACCGTTTTAGAGGAACGTACAATGCAGATTTGACAGAAATTGAAGAATATAAATTTACCAACCGAGGAAGATATCGTTTGACTTTAAAACATCCGATTGGAGAAAAATATTTCGTACATGTTTTTGACGAATTATGGTTCAACCTTGGAGAAAACTTTGACCAAGTAGATTTTGATAGAAACTGGTTGTATCTTGGTCTAGGTAGAAAAGTTTTTGATCATGGAAATATTCAATTAGGATATGTACACCAATACATCAAAAGCAATAACGATTTATACTTCGTAAGACCAACAGTTCAGCTGACTGTTCAATATGATTTTAATTAAAAAAACAAAAAACGGATAAGATTGAGTTCTTATCCGTTTTTAATACTTTTAAAAAAATTGGCTTCTAAAATCTCAAAAAAAATACTTAAAAAAAGATATCTCATATTGCTAGTTCTAGCAATTATTTATTATTTCCTTTTACCAAAAAAATTATTTGATGTTCCATATGCAACAGTTGTTTTGAGCAAAGAAGAACAACTTTTGGGTGCAAAAATTGCAAAAGATGGACAGTGGCGTTTTCCTGAAAGAAAAGATGTTCCAGAAAAATTTAAACATTGTATTCTAGAATTTGAAGATGCTTATTTTTATTACCATCTAGGATTCAATCCAGTTTCGATTACAAAATCTTTGTATTTAAATATCAAAAGTGGAAAGACAAAAAGAGGAGGAAGTACTTTAACACAACAAGTAATCAGATTACATAGAAAAGGAAAAAAAAGAACTTATTCTGAAAAATTATACGAACTAATTCTGGCAACAAGATTAGAATTTCGTCATTCTAAAGATGAGATTTTAGCTTTGTACGCTTCACATGCTCCTTATGGTGGAAATGTGATTGGACTAGATATGGCTGCTTGGCGATATTTTAGACAAAAACCAGAAAATCTTTCTTGGGCAGAATCTGCAACTTTAGCTGTTTTACCAAATGCACCAAGTTTGATTTATCCTGGAAAAAACCAAGAGCGACTTTTGAAAAAAAGAAATCGTTTATTGCAAAAATTACACAAAGAAGAAATTATAGATTCGCTAACTTACCAATTGGCGATCTTGGAAGAATTACCACAAAAAACACATCGTCTTCCTCAAGTTTCGCCACATTTTGTAGAAAAAGTACATCAGCAGAAAGCACAAAAAACAATCAAAACCACTTTGGATTATGAGCTTCAAAACAAAATTAATTCGATTGTAGAAAGACAATATCGACAACTTTCGCAAAACAAAATATACAATATTGCTGTTTTGGTTTTAGATGTAGAAACAAGAGATGTTTTGGCTTATGTTGGAAATACGCCAACAACGAAAAAACATCAAAAAGATGTGGATATTATTACTAAACCAAGAAGTACGGGAAGCATTTTGAAGCCAATTTTATACGCTGGAATGTTGGATGACGGAAGTTTATTACCAAAAAGTTTGATTGCTGATATTCCGATTCAGTACAAAAATTATAAACCGAGTAATTTCCATAAAGACTTTGACGGAGCAGTTCCTGCAGATGAAGCACTTTCGAGATCTTTGAATATTCCTGCGGTAATTTCTTTACGAAAATATGGTTTGCAAAAATTTTATGATGATTTAAAAAAATTGAATTTCACTAACATTCGAAAACATCCAGATCATTATGGTTTGTCTTTGATTTTAGGTGGAGCAGAAAGCAATCTTTGGGATTTGACACGAACTTACGCTGGTTTTGCTGGAACCGTCAATCATTTTGTAGAAAACGAAAGTTCTTATTTCTCAAAAGAATTTGTGGAACCAAATTATATTTTCGATCAAAAAGTAGATTTTGGAAAAAAGACAGATGAAAAACCAATTTTCGATGCAAGCTCGATGTATCTTACTTTTAAAGCTTTGAATAAAGTAGAACGTCCAGAAGGTTTTGATAATTGGAACAATTATGTCTCGGCAGAAAAAGTTGCTTGGAAAACAGGAACGAGTTTTGGTTTTCGTGATGCTTGGGCAATTGGAACTACAAAAAAATATACTGTGGGAGTTTGGGTAGGAAATGCAGATGGAGAAGGTAGACCTGGACTAGTTGGAGTAAAAGCTGCTGCGCCAGTTCTTTTTTCAGTTTTTGATATTTTACCAAATTCGGATTGGTTTTCTCCTCCATTAGATGATTTGTACGAAGCTGAAGTTTGTGAAAAAAGTGGAAAAATCGCTACTATTTATTGTGATGAAAAATCTACAGAATTACTTTCAAAAGCTGGACTGGAAACTCTCCCATGTAATTATCATAAAAGAGTACATCTAGACGAAACCGAGCAATTTCAAGTAAATAGTTCTTGTGAACCTTTGACTAAAATTGTGCATAAAAATTATTTCATCCTCCCTCCTTTGATGGAATTTTATTACAAAAAGAAAAATGTTTTTTATAAAACACTTCCAAAGTTTAGAAATGATTGTGTTTCTGAAGAGCAAAAAATGATGGAATTTATTTATCCTAAAGATATTTCTACAATTTACATTCCAAGAGATTTTGATGGAAAAAAATCAGAAGTAGTTTTAAAAGCAACGCATAAAGAATCAAACACAACGCTTTTTTGGTATCTGAACGATAAATATATTGGAAAGACAGAAACTATTCACGAAATTAGTGTAGAGCCAGATACTGGAATTTATACTATCACAATTGTAGATAATTTTGGAAATAAGATAACAAAAAATGTTAAAATAGAAAATAGTTAAAGAATTCTTAAAATTAGTATCTTGCAGAATAAACCCTATTCTCTTAATTTTTTAATGATATTACTATGTTAAGAATTGTAATTGTTGATGATGAAAAAGATGCTTTAGAAGCATTAGAATGGAAATTGAATCGATATATTGACGATGTATCTGTTACAAAATGTAATACTGCTCAAAATGCTATTGAAACTATAAATAATCAAAAACCAGATTTGGTCTTTTTGGATATTGAAATGCCAGAAATGAATGGTTTTACTTTATTAGAAAAGTTAGAATACAGAAATTTTAAACTTATTTTTAATACAGCTTATAGCGAATTTGCACTGAAGGCAATTAAGGTTTCAGCAATTGACTATTTATTAAAACCTGTCGATAAAGACGAGTTGATTGAGGCTGTTGAAAAAGTGCGTAAGAAAGAAGATATTTTTGAAGATCACTTTCAAACATTTTTAAGCAACTTCCATAAGCAAAATGAAAAAATCAATATTGCAGCAGATGGAAAAGTTTATCTATTAGATAAATGTGACATTGTAATGTTGAAATCTGATAAAAGTTACACAACAATTTATCTGAATGATGGAGTAAATATTGTGGTTTCAAAAACTTTAAAAGAAGTAGAAAAGAAATTTACACACACCCATTTCTTTAGAGTTCATAATTCATATTTGATTAATTTGAGTCATGTAAAAGAATATTCTAAAGGAATTGGTGGAGAGTTAATGATGAGTAATGGAATGATAGCAAGTGTAAGTAGAAATAAAAAAAATGAATTATTTAAAAAACTTGACTTAAACTAAAATGTATTTTGATGTAGGAGACGAATTTTTCTCTTGGATACGAGGAGGATTATTAATTTTATTTCTTTACCACTTATTAGTATTCATACAAAATAGAAAAAAAGTATATCTATACTACAGTCTTTTTGTAGGTTTTCAATGGATCTTTTTAATTGATGTATTATTAGATTCAAATGCTTTGCTTGATGTTTTTAACTTTTTTGATTTCACCATACAATTTTTCTCAGCGGGTTTTTATACCTATTTGGCCATCTGTATATTGAAAATTCAGAAAAGATCTCAGTTTTTAAACAAGTTATTTTCCAAAATTGCTAAATCCCTCTTTGTTTTAGGGATTGTTTTTCCTGTTGTAAAACTTTATACAAATTTTAATACCCAACTTACGATATTTTATACAATTATGATATTGCTTACTTTGTGTTCGATTATCATATATTTCAAATATTATTTCATCAAGGAAAAAGAGGTAAAATACTTTATATTCGGTTCTTTAATTTATATCATTTTTGCAAACATTGCTTTATTCATAAGCTTTTTCTCAGGAGAAGACTTCATGAATGATATCAACATCAATCCTACCTTTTTCATCTATATAGGAGCGATTTTAGAAAGTTTTATTTTCGCAATCATCATTGGTTATATTTCTAAAAAAGAAGAAGACAGAAGAGTACAAGCAGAATTACAACTAGCTATAAACTCAAAAGAATTAGAAAAAATGAAAATGACCGCTCTACGAAGTCAAATGAACCCACATTTTCTTTTCAATTCTTTAAACTCTATCAATAATTTTATCATTCAAAATGATGTAGAAAAAGCTTCGGATTATATCACTAAGTTTTCACGATTAATACGAGAAATTCTAAACAATTCATCCAAACTGATTGTTTCACTTAAAGAAGAACTTGATATATTAAATATTTATATCAAAATTGAGCAGTTAAGAGTTCGTGGTGGTTTTGAATATGAGTTAAATATTTCTCCAGACATTGATTTAAATAATATCAACATTCCTCCGCTATTTTTACAACCTTATATTGAAAATGCTATTTGGCATGGATTGGTAAAAGCAGAAGACGATAAAAAAATAACTTTGAACATCTTTAAAGAAGATTCAAATGCGATTATTGAAATCATTGATAATGGAATTGGAGTTGAAAAATCATTACATCTAAAAAAAGATACTTTAAATAGGAAAAAATCTTTTGGAACTTTTGCTACAAAAGAACGTATAAAACTACTTTTTAAAGGCGAAGATATCGATGTTAATATCATTGATCTTAAAAATTTCGATGAGAAAGGAACAAAAGTCACAATGAGTATACCATTGGAATTTGCCATTTATTAAGAAAAACATACCATTTGTTAGATTTTCTTATACATTCATTAATTCTTAAGTTTTTACATTAAGTTATTCCCTATCTTTGAAATGTAAGAAATAAGGTATTAAAGTTTAGTTGTTTTAATATTTTATAATAAAATTAAGAGATTAAAATAAACAATAGGTAAATCTTTGGGGTTGATTTATTTATACCTCGGTTGCTTAAAGCAATCGGGGTTTTTTTTATTATAGTTTTGAATAAATTAGTACAAAAAAGCCAATGATTAAATCATTGGCTTTTTGTATTTATTTAAATTTTATAGAAACTATTCAATCTCTGAAATACGAAGTGTATTTACCATTCCTTTTACTTTTACTGGCATAGAAGTAAGTGTTACTACAAAATCTCCTTCTTTTACAATTCCATTTTCTTTTGCGAAATTATTGATATCCTCTACAGTTTCATCTGTACTTACTCTTTTATCATAATAATAAGCATTTACTCCCCAAAGTAAGTTTAACATTGTTAGAAGTTTCTTATTAGAAGTAAATGTGATAATATCCGCATTTGGTCTCCAAGCAGAAATTTGGAATGCTGTATAACCTGAATTTGTCAACGTTGCAATTGCTTTTGCATCAATTTCATCAGAAACAGAAGCTGCATGATAACAAACCGCTTTTGTAACATACCTATTTGTTTTGATAAATGGAGGATCTTTTGGCACCTGAATTAATGGAGAATTCTCCACTCCTTTAATAATTTTCGCCATCTGCTGAATTACTGTCACCGGATATTCTCCTACTGAAGTTTCTCCTGATAACATTACCGCATCTGCTCCATCCATAATTGAATTCGCAACATCGTTTACCTCAGCTCTTGTTGGAACTTGATTTTGAATCATACTTTCCATCATTTGCGTTGCAATAATTACTGGAATTCTTGCTTGTTTTGCTCTTTGTACTAATTTCTTTTGTAAAAGAGGAACTTCTTGCATTGGTAATTCTACTCCTAAATCTCCACGAGCTACCATGATTCCATCACAATAAGGAATTAAAGCATCTAAATTTTCAATAGCTTCAGGTTTCTCAATTTTAGCAATTACAGGAATCTTTTCTTCTGATTTCTCTGCAATTAATTTATGTAACGATTGCAAATCTTCTGCAGTTCTCACAAATGATAAAGCAATCCAGTCTACACCTTGTTCCACCGCAAAGTTTGCGTCTTTAATATCTTTTTCTGTTAATGCTGGTAAGGAAATTTTTGTATTTGGAAGGTTTACACCTTTTTTAGATTTTAGAGAACCTCCTCGAAGTACCTTTGCTTGTACTTCATCCTCTCCATTTGTAGAAATTACTTCAAATAATAATTTTCCATCATCTACCAAAATATGCTCTCCTGCTTCTACATCTTTCGGAAAGTTTTGATATGTCATAAATGCTTTTTTACCATCTCCAACACATTCTTTGGTTGTAAAAGTAAAAATATCTCCTACATTTAGAACATTTTCTTTCATGGTCCCAACTCTAAGTTTTGGACCTTGTAAATCAGCTAAAATTGCTGTATTAAAATTATGCTCTTTATTAAGCTCTCTAATTATCTCTATATTTTTCTTTACAATCTCGTAGTTTGCATGTGAAAAATTAATTCTGAAAACATTCACCCCTGCTTTTATCATTTTCAGCATTGTCTTCTTGTCAGAACAAGCAGGTCCTAATGTTGCTACTATTTTAGTCTTTTTTGTTGTTGGCATAATTTTAAAAAATTAAAAAATCTTTTGATTTTAATGATTTTGGAATAATAGAATAAGAGGTGATTACTTGTTCAATCTCATTTATTTGATTAATCAGATTATCCATATCGTTTTTACCTAAATCTCTATCTATTTTTAGAAAATAATCTACTTTCTTTTTTTCTGGAATAAGGTAAACAGCCTTTTCTAAAACTTCAGAAGTTTCTTCAAATAAAGTTTCAGAATTAGAAGAGTCTTCCAAGTTTTCCGATTTGTTTGCAATCAAAAAATAGTCTGTAAAATTCTGTTTATCTCTAAATTCAAAAATACAAAAACTAGCGTTCTTATTCGTAAAATCTAAGTTATTTTTAGCCTTTTCTAAACAAGTATTAATTTTTTGATTGATCAAATAAGCAAGCCTATAATCCTCTTCTATAGTATGAATTCCAATCAAGGTATAATCATAATTGACATCAAATGAAAGTGTCTGCATATACTTCTAGCTGTATTTTTATTTTTTTTGTTAAAATATAAAATTTCAATACAAAAAAAGTAAATTTTAAATAAACTTTTTAAAAAAATAATACAATAATGATTTAAGTAAAAAAGAACATTTTCAATACTTCACCCTTCTATTTTCATTTTACTTAAAAACTGTCAACCAAAAATTTTATTTTTCTATAAGTTTTACTTTTTGTTAAACTTTAATTCTTTTAAAACCTCAGCAACTTCAGACGTGTTAGAAGAAAAACCATAACCATCTACCAAAACTCCTTTATTATCTCCTCCCTTTTCTTGAATTGCATAAACTGCTGCCTCATCCGAAGGATCTGTTTCTCCCTCATATCTATAAACTCCTACTATTTCATAGTTTTTCAATTCATATTTGGAATGTTCACACAGCAAACAATTTTCTTTCAAATTATAATCTATTACAAAACCTTCTTTTTTCAGTTCTGTAATAGCTTCAGAAACCGTATTGTAATGCATAAATTCTTTCATAATCCTGATTTTTAAATTGTTACTTTAAATTAATCATTCCTATTTTATCTCTAAAATATTGATTGCTAATTTTTTATAAAATTTAATTTCTCAAAAGTAGGTTTCCTTAGAAGTATTCTCTTTTTCTAAGTATCTTTGAGACTTTAAGTACAATCAATATTTCTAGATAATATGACTAATAATCCTAAGATTTTATTACTGTACACTGGAGGTACAATTGGTATGATTAAAGATTATCAAACAGGAGCTTTAAGACCTTTCAATTTTGAGAAAATCCAAGAAAGAATTCCAGAACTTCATCAACTTGGATGTGAGATTGAAACCATTTCCTTTGAAGAACCTATCGATTCCTCCAACATGAATATTCCTTACTGGAATCAAATAGTCGATATTATCGAAGAAAATTACGCCAACTATGACGGATTTGTAATACTTACAGGTTCGGATACGATGGCTTATACTTCTTCTGCTGTTAGTTTTATGTTCGAAAACCTTCAGAAACCGGTGATCTTTACAGGATCGCAACTTCCTATTGGAGATTTAAGAACAGATGCAAAAGAAAATCTGATTACTTCTATTCATATTGCAGCTTCTCATGAAGAAGGAACACCAATTATTAAAGAAGTTTGTCTTTATTTTGAATATAAACTTTATAGAGCCAATAGAACTACCAAAATAAATGCAGATCAGTTCGAAGCGTTTACTTCAATGAATTTCCCTCCTTTAGCAGAAAGTGGTGTAAAACTTAAATTCAACGAGCATCTTTTATTAGGAAAAGGAGAATTTCAAGAAAATTTAATCACAAGAAAAAACATGATAAACGATGTGGTGATTTTAAAGATTTTCCCAGGAATTAATGAAGTTACAGTTCGTGCAATTATTAATATTCCAAACCTTAAAGGAATTGTTTTGGAAACTTATGGTTCGGGTAATGCACCAACTGAAACTTGGTTTGTAAATCTTCTAAAAGAAGCTGTAGAGAAAAATATCCGAATTGTAGATGTTACACAATGTGCTGGAGGAAGTGTGATTCTTGGACATTATGAAACGAGTCAAGAACTTTTAAACATTGGCGTAATCAACGGAAAAGATCTGACTACAGAATCTGCTATTGTAAAAATGATGTATTTACTTGGAGAAAATCTTTCTTTTGAAGATTTCAAAAAATACTTCGAAATGCCACTAAGAGGAGAACTTACTTTTTAAAACAAAATATATTTTAAACAAAAATCCACAACCAGTTTTTAGTTGTGGATTTTTTATTTAATCTTTATTTCTTCCTTTCTCCATCGGATATAAAATTGGTAGTGCTTCACTTTGCCAATACTCTTGCGAATCTATATCCATAATCGAAAGCTTTCCTTTAAAAGCTGCTCCCGTATCTACATTCCAAACATTCATAGCTTGCATTGGTATTGTACAAGAAACTCTTGTAGTTGGCGTATGTCCGATAAATATTTCCTTAAATAATTTTAATCTTTTTGGGTAAAAAATATGATCTTCTTCCAAGTCTTTTTGTGTTGCTAAAGCTAATTCCCAAAGTGTTCGATCCCAAATATGATTATCTCGACTCAATTCTCTTTCTGGTCCATAAGTGGAAGTAAATCCTGCATGAATAAAAAGTCGATTTTCTTTATCAACATAAAACTTCACAAGATTTTTTAAAAAGCTCAAATGTTCCTCTCTAGATATATTTTTATTTCGCTTATAACTTTCTATCGTTTCTCTTCCTCCGTGAAGTAACCAAGTCGATGGAGTTTCTCCATTTTCCAACCATTTTCTACACCACAAATCATGATTTCCTTCAATAAAAATACAAGATTGCTTTTTCTCCAATTCTATCAAAAACTGAATCACTTTTGAAGATTCACTCCATCCATCCACATAATCTCCCAAAAAAATCAAAAGATCATCTTTTTCTATAGGAGCTTTTTCCAATATTTCTTTCAAAGCCTTCAATCCTCCATGAATATCACCAATGACAAATGTTTTTTTCATATACTATTTTTTAAAACTTTTTAAAGTGCCAATTCAAAATCTATCTGATGTAGATTTTCAATTTCAGGAAATGTTCGGAAACTATCGGTTGTAAAAATCTCATCATAATATTCAAACAAAACTTCAAAACCTGCACTAAAAATTCCGTGACTGATAATCAAAATCAACTTTCCAGCATTCTTTCTTTTGAGCACTTTTGCTACTTCTATAAAAGTAGTTCCTTTATCACAAATATCATCAATTATCACACAAGTTTTTTGCTCCAAATCTTCTTTAAAAACTTCCGTATGTGTAATTCTTCCTGTTCTTATATCTCGGTTTTTATGACAAAAAATCACATTTTCGTTCTCCAATTCCTTTGCTACACTATAAATCTTTTTCGAAGCTCCCAAATCTGGCGCTACTAAACAGTAGTCCTCTTCAAAATTCTCGAGACATTTTTTTACAAAATTTATGTTGGAAATAGAATTACAATTATGAAGCAAAGTTGGCGTAATTTCAGAATGTACATCAAAAACAGAAACTGATTTTAGATGTAAATTATTAATCAAATCCGCATAGACTTTTGCAGTAAAAGCTTCACCTTTTTGCATAATTCGATCTTGCCTTGCTCCAGGAAAATATGGAATCAAAAGATGAATTTCTACAACTCCTAACCTTCTCAAAGCATCTACCGCAAGAAGTAATTTCCCGATGGAATTAAATTCACGAATTCGACAAGTTATCGTTACCGGAAGTGTTTTGTCAAAATCTTTTGCAATCAAAATACTTGGTTCTCCTCCAGAAAAAGTAAAGTATTTATAATCAATCCCTTTTTGAAAAGGCGTAAATTCTGAATCTAAGTGTAAATAATTCATTTTATTTTGCGTTTATTTTACGCTAATTTAAAATATTTTTTAATTAATCACAATATTTAAATAAAAAAACTTGTAATTTGGAATAATATTTGGTTTGTTTGGCTAAAAATTAATTAATACAAAATCTATCATGCAAAGAGTTTTTAGTATACTTTTATTGTTATTTATAACATTAAGTTGTTCTAATAAAAAAGAAAAATTAATTCTAGGGAGTTCCAACGGAAGTTCGAACCACGTTTTAATTGTAATGGATCCTGCCGAATGGAAAGGAGCAGTCGGAGATTCCATCCGAAACATCATCAGGCAACCTATTCTTGGTTTACCACAACCAGAAAATCAATTCAAAGTTTCTCAAGTTTCTACAAAAGATTTTGACGAACTTTTCCGCAATACTAGAAATATTCTTTACATAGATTTAGGAAAGAACACTGATTTCAGAACAAAAAAAGACGTGTATGCAACGCCTCAAAAGATTGTTCAAATCACAGGAGTTACAGAAAAAGATCTTTTAGCTGAAATTTCTAAACATAAAAAAGACATCGTTCAAGAGTTCAAAAAATCAGATATCAAAGTAATTCAAAACAACTTCCGAAAAGAAAGTCTTTGGAAAGATGCAGAACTAAAAACTTTAGAAAATCTGAACATCGAATTAGAAATCCCAAGAAAATATCGTTTAGTGGAAGATTCAGGAGATTTCCTATGGATGCGTAGAACTTATACAAAAGGAACTATGAACCTTTTAGTGTATAGCTACCCAATTTCAAATGAAGATGATTTAAACGGAGAAAACATCACAAAATTTAGAGACAGCATCGGTCAAAAATACATTCCAGGAACTAAAGAAGGAAGTTATATGATCACAGAAGCTGCTTACACACCTCACACTTTTGAAGTTACTTTAGATGGTAAAAAAACTTATGAAACAAAAGGAAAATGGGAATTATTCAATGATTTCTTAGCAGGCCCTTTTATCAACTATACTGTTTTAGACAAAGCAAATAATCGTATAATCGTTGTAGAAGGTTTTACGGTAGCACCAATGTCTGAAAAAAGAGATCAAATGTTTGAATTAGAGGCTATTTTGAAGACTTTAAAAATCAAGTAGTTTTTTTATTTGGCTGAAAAAAGTTAAATTAGATAGAAACGTCTAAAACTTCAGCCATATGAGAGGATTAATTACAATCTGTTTACTGATTTTTTCCAACACATTCATGACTCTTGCATGGTATGGACATTTAAAATTAGTAGAATTCAAATGGTTTCACAAACTAGGATTATTTTCCATAATCGTTTTCAGTTGGGGAATCGCATTTTTCGAATATTGTTTATTAATCCCTGCAAACCGAATTGGATTTGAAGAAAACGGCGGCCCATTTACTTTGGTACAATTAAAAGTGATTCAAGAAGTAATTACCTTAATTATGTTTACCATTTTCACTTTGATTTTTTTCAAAGATGAAACCTTAAAATGGAATCATTTCGTTGGGTTTATTTTCCTTATTCTAGCAGTTTATTTTATGTTTAAAAAATAAATTTGATAAGGAACTTCCCCTACATTACATTTCGGGTCGGGCTTTCCGCTATATCTTTTTTGCTAAAGAAGCAAAATGAAGAAAAGCAAAAAAGGATGCCACTGCAATCCCTAAGTCAAAAAGACAGAAAAATATTCATAAAACAAAAAACACCGAAAATCAATAAGACTTTCGGTGTTTTTTGTTTTAAACTAAGAGCCTTTTTAAATTATAAAAGACATCTTTTTATCTCTTCAAGAATTGATACATCATCAATTCCACATATTTTTTGTAAATCTACAATTTTCCCATGTGTAACGAATGCATCAGGAATTCCTAATCGAATACATTTTTTATTTTGATACGAATTTTCACTCATAAATTCTAATACAGCACTTCCAAAACCACCAACAATAGTTCCATCTTCAATGGTAATTACTGTATCAAATTTTTCAAAAATCTCATGAAGTAAATTCTTATCTAAAGGTTTTACAAACTGCATATCATAATGCGCTACTTTTCCTTGAGGTAAATCTTTAGAAATTCTCTTCATTGAATTCCCCATATTTCCTATTGTTAAAACAGCAACATCAGAACCTTCTTGTAAACAACTTCCTTTTCCAATTTCGATTTTTTCATAAGGTTTTTCCCATTCCAAATGTTCTCCTAAACCTCTTGGATAACGAATTGCTAAAGGGCCTTCAATTCCTAATTGAGAAGTATATAACATATTCCGAAGTTCAATTTCATCCATCGGAGAAAAAATGATCATATTTGGAATCAAACGTAAATAAGCCAAATCAAAAACACCATGATGTGTTGGTCCATCTTCGCCAACCAATCCAGCTCTGTCAATACAAAAAACTACAGGTAGATTTTGAAGTGCAACATCATGAATAATTTGATCATAACTTCTTTGTAAAAAAGTGGAATAAATTGCGCAATAAGGAATCATTCCTTGTGTAGCAAAACCAGCAGCTAAAGTAACTGCATGTTCTTCCGAAATTCCAACATCAATAGCTCTTTCAGGAAAAGCTTCCATCATGTACTTCAACGAAGAACCTGTTGGCATTGCTGGAGTTATTGCAACAATTTTTGCATTTTTCTCAGCTAAATCTAAAATTGTTTTTCCAAAAACATCTTGATATTTAATCGGAGATTGTTCTTTTTTCTTTGGAAATAAATCTCCTGTTTTACTATCAAATTTTCCTGGAGCGTGATATTTTACTTGATTTGCTTCTGCTTGTCTAAGTCCTTTTCCTTTTACTGTTTTTACATGTAAAACTTTCGGCCCTTTGATTTTTTTGATTTCTTCTAATTCTTCCAATAAAATAGAAATATCGTGTCCATCAACTACTCCAAAATAAGGAATATTAAAACTTTCAAACACAGAATCTGCAGAATTTTCTCCAGAAGAAATCGTTTCAAAATGATGTTTTAAAGCTCCAACACTCGGATCAATTCCAATAGAATTATCGTTTAAAACTACTAAAACATTCGCATTCGTTTCTCCCAAATGATTCAAAGCTTCTAAAGACATTCCAGAGACAATCGAAGCATCTCCAATTACAGCAATATGATGTTTTTCTGTATCTCCTTGCAGTTTTGAAGCTAATGCCATTCCAAGAATTGCAGAAATAGAAGTAGAAGAATGTCCAACACCAAAAGCATCGTATTTACTTTCAGAAATCTTTGGAAAACCAGCAATTCCACCAAATTCTCGATTCGTATGAAATTGTTCTTTTCTTCCTGTTAAAATTTTATGACCATAAGCCTGATGACCGACATCCCAAACCAGTAAATCTTCTGGTGTTTGAAAACAATAATGCAAAGCAATTGTAAGTTCTACAACTCCCAAACTTGCTCCAAGATGTCCTTCTTTCGAGGCTACAATTTCTATGATAAATTCACGTAATTCCGCTGCCAATTGTGTCAATTCTGCAACAGAAAAATTTCTTATATCTTCTGGTTCCTTTATATGTTCTAATATCCTTCTTTCCACTTTGCAAAATTACGTATTTTAGTTTTGTTCAAATAAAAATTATCCTGCGTAATTTTGTAAAACCTAAAATCTAACTTGATGATACAACCATTTGACGATATATATTTTATGAAAAAGGCTTTAAATGAAGCCGAAATTGCTTTTGATAAAGGAGAAGTTCCTGTTGGAGCTGTGATTGTGATGCAAAACCAAATCATTGCAAAAGCGCATAATTTGACTGAAACTCTGGGAGATGTTACAGCACACGCAGAAATGCAAGTTTTTACCGCAGCAGCAAATTTTTTGGGAGGAAAATTCTTGAAAGAATGCACACTTTATGTGACTTTAGAACCTTGTCAGATGTGTGCAGGAGCGAGTTATTGGACACAAATAGGAAAAATAGTTTACGGAGCGAGTGAACCAAAACGAGGATTTAAAGCTTTAAACACTACTTTACATCCGAAAACAGAAGTTATAAGTGGTGTTTTGGAAGAAGATTGCGCAGATTTATTAAAACGATTTTTTAGAAGTCGAAGAGGATAAAAGATGAAAAATAAATATTTAAATATTCCATTGTATATCGGAATACTGATTGCTGTTTTTGGAGGAGTTTTATCTCTTTTTTCTGAAAATTATTTGTTTCCAAAAATCATGCATGGTGGTTTATGGATTTTTGAGATTTACGGAATTTTACTTCTACTTTGGAAAGGAACACTTCGAAAAACTCGTTATTTCTGGTTTATAATCACCTCTTTTTTAATTCTTGGAGCTGGTGTTTTTCTAAAAATAAAATTTGAAAATCCTTATGTTATTCCAATAGGAGTTTTGGGAATTATCATTTCTTATTTGCTTCATTTTAATAAAAAGAAAGAAAAAAAGCTTTTGGATATTTTTAAACTGATTTGGGTAATTGTTTCTTATTCTACCATCGGAGGTGTTTTTCTTTTTGATTTGCCAAAAGATGCTATGTTTTATGCAAATATGACTTTATGGATTACTCTTTTAATTTATTTAAAACAAAACCATAAGATTTCAGAATAGAATTAAGTTTTAAACGCTAACAATTCTTTAAGTTTTGAGATAAAGTTCTGTTAAATCAAAACTGAGAATTCTTTAATATCATAAAGTATCGATAACTTGTAGTGATTTTCTTCGGAAAAAACTCAGAAATGAAATGCAAAATTTCTAAATCGAATGCTTTATGGCTTGTAAAAAACAAGAGGTGATTAAAACTCTAGTGAAAGAGTTGTTTAATAATTACAATTTTGAAGTTTTTGATACGCTTTTCACTAAAAATATGAAAAGCCTAGGAACAATTGCAGGACACTTTGAAGAAAATGGAATCGAAGAATTAAAATCGATCAATACTTTATTTCATAACTGTTTTTCTGATTTTCATGTTGAAATCAAAGAATTATTTTCTGAGAAAGAAAAAGTTTGTGTAGTTCTTGAAATTTCTGGAAAACATGATGGAGATCTATTTTTGGGAATGGAACCAAAAGGAAAACGATTTAAATTCGAATCTTTCAATGTGTTTTATTTTGAAGGAAACTTGATTTCTGCACATTGGGGAATATCGAATATGTTGAGAAATTTAGAAATGTTGAAATAATACTGTTTTTCAAAATTCAATTTGATTATGACTTCTAAAAAAAAGGACATTGTTAAAACACTCGTTAATGAAGTTTTCATGAAGAACAAAGTGGAATATTATGATACTTTGTTTACAAAAAATATGGTAAGTCATCAGATTTTTGAAGAACTGGATATTAATGATGTGGAAGGATTAAGGCAGTTAACGATTATGTTTCATGAGTGTTTTTCTGATGTGAAATTTGAAATAGAAGAATTAATTGAAAGTGGAAATAAAGTTTTTGCTTTGTTAAAAGTTTCGGCTGTTCATGATGGAGAAAAATTTATGGGAATAGAACCAAAAGGGAAAAAGTTTATTTTTGATTCTTATGATATTTTTTATTTCGAAAAAGGATTGATTGCTTATCATAAAAGTATCGCGAATGTTGTTCAGCAATTAGAAATGCTTAAATAACCAATAATTATGGCATCTAAAAAATTGGAAATAGTAAAATCTTTGGTAGAGGAAGTTTTTGTAAAAGACAATCCTGACTACATGAATGAAATCTGTACAGATGACATGGAGAGCCATTTTATTATTGATGAATTAGATAAACATGATGTGGATGGAATTAAAACTTTGAATGCGATTTTAAATCAATGTTTTTCTAATTTAAAAGTAGAAATTGAAGAATTGTTTGGTGAAAAAGATAAAGTTGTTTTGGTTTTAAAATTTTCAGGAACGCACGATAAAGAATGTTTTCTTGGGATGAAACCAAAAGGAAAAAAAATTGAGTTTTTAACTTATGATGTTTTTTATTTTAGAAAAAATCTAATTTCCTTCAATCGAGGAATTACGGATGTGATTCATAAATTGGATATGCTAGAATAAAAGAATTTACCGCAATTATAGTTCTATAGAGATTCTAAATAAGTCTTTAACATTTTGTAAGATAATATATAGTACCTTTGCAACACTGAAATTGAATACAATATGATTGATATAAATAAGGTGCGTAATGATTTTCCAATTTTACACAGAACAGTAAATGGAAAACCTTTAATTTATTTTGATAATGCAGCTTCTAGCCAAAAGCCAAAAGTTGTAATTGATGCTATTGAAAACTATTATGAAACAATTAATTCTAATATTCATAGAGGAGTTCATACTTTGAGTCAATTAGCGACGGATGCTTATGAAGAATCGCGTTTTAAAATTCAAAAACATTTTAATGCAAAACATGCACATGAAATTATTTTCACTAGAGGAACAACAGAGGCAATTAATTTAGTTGCAAACTCTTTTACAACTTTAGTAAATAAGGGAGATGAGATTATAATTTCAGCTTTAGAACATCATTCTAATATTGTTCCTTGGCAATTTCTTTGTGAAAGAACAGGAGCAGTATTAAAGGTAATTCCGATGTTTGAAGATGGAAGTTTGGATATGAAAACATACGAAGAACTTCTTTCAGAAAAAACAAAAATAGTTGCTGTAAATCATATTTCAAATGCACTTGGAACTGTAAATCCAATTGAAGAAATTATTGAAAAAGCACATGCTGTAAACGCAGCTGTTTTAATTGATGGAGCGCAAGCAACACCACATGAAAAAGTAGATTTACAAAAGTTAGATTGTGATTTTTATACTTGTTCTGCTCATAAAATGTATGGACCAACAGGAATTGGATTCTTATACGGAAAAGAAGAGTGGTTAAACAAACTTCCACCTTATCACGGAGGAGGAGAAATGATCAAAGAAGTTACTTTCGAGAAAACTACTTATGCTGAATTACCTCATAAATTTGAAGCAGGAACACCAAATATAGAAGCAGGAATTGTTTTCGGAACTGCAATTGATTATATCAATGAAATCGGAATTGAAAACATCAAAGCTTACGAATTAGAACTTTTAGATTATGGTACAAAAAGATTATCTGAAATCGAAGGTTTGAAGATTTATGGTACTTCTGAACATAAAACAAGTGTAATTTCTTTCAATATTGAAGGAATTCACCCTTATGATATCGGAACTATTATTGACAAATTAGGAATTGCTGTTCGTACAGGACACCATTGTACGCAGCCAATCATGAATTTCTATAATATTCCTGGAACTATTAGAGCTTCATTTGCGTTTTATAATACAAAAGAAGAAATCGATGCTTTAGTAGTAGCTTTGAAAAAAGCAATCATGATGTTGAGCTAGAAAATTAAAAAAATAGATATAAAAAAAGCAGCGTTTTTAGCGCTGCTTTTTTGGTTTATAAAATGAAAATTATTTCACTTCAAATTCTTTAATAGCTTTTGTTTTCCCTTTAGAAATCTCTAATTGATATTTTCCTTTTGGTAAATAAAAGTTTCCATCTTTAGCTTTTACAACTGAAAAATCTTCATGTTTCTTTGCATATTTTTTTCCTAATTTTTCATTCATAGAAATAGTATACTCAAAGAAATTAAATCCTTTTACAGCTTTCATTTCTGTTGTGAAAAGTGTTTTTTCATTTTCTCCTAAAATAGAAATTTTGTAATCTCCAGCATTTTTCACAAAGAAAGAAATAGTAGATTTAGGCGTATTTGGCTCGATCCATTTGCTCCAAGCACTTCCCCAGTTTTTAGAAAAATGAACTTCTGGAATGTCAATAATTGCAATTTCAGAATCTTTTACATTTTTATATTGCTGCACAGCATTTAAATCCATTACATAAATCGAACGTCCATGTGTTCCGATTACTATTTCTTTTGCTTGCTTCTGAATTGCTAAATCGTGTACTGCAACTTTTGGCATATTTGCATCAATAATTTGCCAATTTGCACCTTTATCAAAAGAAACAAAAACACCATTATCTGTTCCAACATATAAAATATCTTCGTCTACAAAATCTTCACGAACAACATTTATTGGATGATTTGGTAAATTAGAACTGATGTTTTTCCAAGTTTTTCCAGCATCTTCGGTTACGAATAAATAAGGTGTAAAATCATCAAATCTATACCCATTTAAAGCAACATAAAATCTTCCTTTTTCAAATTGAGAGAAAATCACTCTAGAAACCCAAAGATTCTGAGGTAAATTTTTAGAAATTAACTTCCAAGATCCACCACCATCTTCTGAATATTGCACATTTCCATCATCTGTTCCAATCAATAATTCTCCAAACTGAAAAGCAGATTCATCAATAGAAGTTAAAGTTCCATAAGCAACATTTCCTTTTTTCCCTCCATTTGTTAAGTCTTCAGAAATTGCTTTGAAATTATCTCCTTTGTCTAAAGAACGATGTAATTTATTTGAACCTAAATACAAAATATCTTGATTATGTTTCGAAAGTAAAATTGGTGTTTGCCAATTAAAACGAAGTGGAGCTTCTCCTAAATCATGTTTTGGTTGAATGTATTTCTGTGCTTTTGTGGCTAGGTTTAAACGATAATAATTTCCGAACTGAAACCCTGTATAAACAATATTCGGGTTTCTATCATCAATCATAATTTGCATTCCATCTCCTCCCATGATAGATTCATAAGCGTAATGACCTGTTTGCGTCCATTCTCTACTTTCCACATTATTATGAGGTCCAAACCAAACGCCATTATCTTGTAAACCTCCATACACGTTATAATTCGCCTGATTATCTACATTTACAGCATAAAATTGCCCAACTGAAGGCTGATTACATTTAATCCAAGTTTCTCCATCATCATATGAAATATTCAATCCTCCATCGTTTCCATTAATTAAATGACCTTTTTGTATTGGCGAAATCCAAAGTGCATGATGATCTGCGTGTACATTATCTTTTTGAATCGAAGTAAATGTCTTTCCTCCGTCTTTTGACTTTAAAATCGGTACTCCTCCAATGTATACATTTTCACTATTTTTTGGATCTACTTTTACCAAACCAAAATAATATCCGTACGAATAATAAATATCCTCGATATAATCTTTATGTGTCTTTTTCCAAGTTTTTCCTCCGTCTGTAGATTTATAAAGCTCTGCTCCTTTTACTGGTGTATCGAATAACATCGCATTTGCATCTTCTAAATATTTTGCAATATCTGAAGGTTGGATGTTTCCTTTTTTCACCATGTTTTTTACATTTTGAGCTCTATATTTTTCTTGAAATCCATTTTGTTTTAAAAACTTATTTAACTTTTTATCTTTTAAGTTTAAAAAAGTTTCTACAGACATATTTTTAAAATCGTCTTTTGTCAATACGTTTACAGATTCTTTTTTGTCTGTTTTTTCTCTTCGAAATTGATTGTCTAAAAAGGCATAAATAACTTCCGAATCAAAAGCTGTTAAACCAATTCTTCCAACTCCTTCTCCAATAGGAAACCCTGATTTTTCCGTTGTTAAAAGATTCCAAGTTTTTCCGTTATCTGTACTTTTATAAATTCCAGAACCTTTTCCACTTCCAACAAAATTCCATGCTTTACGACTTCTTTCCCAAGCAGCAGCATACATTGTATTTTTATTATTTGGCGAAGCAACTAAATCGATAATTCCTGTATTATCATTAATGAAAAGTGTTTTCTGCCAAGTTTTTCCTCCGTCATAAGATTTAAAAATTCCTCTTTCTTTATTTGTTGTATAAAGATGACCGATTACGGCAACAGTTAATTCTAGCGGATTCTTTTCATCAATAATAATTCTACTGATATGTTGTGAATCTTTTAAACCAATATTTTCCCAAGTTTTTCCTTTGTTAGAACTTTTTAAAATTCCAATTCCAGCATAAGAAGAACGAGAAGAATTTACTTCTCCAGTTCCAACATAAATCACTTCATTTTTCCAATCTACAGAAACACAACCAATATTTTGCGTTTCCGAACTGTCTAAAACAGGTTCTAAACTTGTTCCATTATTATCCGAATGCCAAAGTCCACCAGAAGCATAAGCAACATAAAATTCTGTTGGATTTTTAGGATTTACTGCAATATCTACAATTCTTCCGCTCATCACAGAAGGTCCAATATTTACAGGCTTTATTTCTGAAACTACGGTTTCTTGTGCTTGAATTGTTATCGAAATAAATAACAATACAAACAGCAATATGTATTTTTTCATAAAGATTGTTTTTATTAAAATTGTTAAACAAATATAATGGATTCTTTCTTGGAAATTATTCTATGAGAATGCATAGTTTTTTAAACAAAAAAAAGCTATTTCAATGTTGAAATAGCTTTAACTAAAATATCTTTTTTCGATTTTAATCTAATTGGAAAATATATCCAACTTGTACAACAAATGACCAATCGTTGTATTTGTTTTCGACAGCTCTTGCATTTAATCCGTCAATCCAATCAGACCAGAATAATCTCCAGTTTGCTTCTAATAATATATTTGATTTTTCACTAACTTTAAATCTAGTACCTGTACTGAAAGTTGTAGAAAATGTTGTTCCAGGATCCATGTTTACTGTTCCAACTTTGCTCCATTTTCCGTATAAAATAGATCTATCTTCTTCCCAATTACCAAGAGAAGATTCCATTTCAGGATTGTAGTATGATAGTCCTAAACCGATTCCAACATATGGAGACCAATTAAAACCTGTTTGATAATAACTAGATTCGTAATCAGAAATATCTTTTAAGTGGAATTCAAAACCAGTTGTTAAATTCACAACTAATGTACTTCCTGTCATTGCTCTTAATTTTTCAGCATTTTCAGAAGTTCTATCATCCGCAACATATTTCCCAGTATGTTCTAATGTTGTATAGATAAAAGATAATTCATTTTTCATTCTAAAATGTTGGTTGAAGAATCTATGTCTTCTAGGATATCCTGAAATATCTGTAAAGTTTATATAATTAACAATACCTGCAGAAAAACCTACATAACCTTCAAAATGATATCTTTCACCATAATCAGTTTTAATGGAAGCAGGACCAGCATAAGCTCCTAATTCGAAACTAGAGCCAAATTGTGCATGGGATTTAGAAAAATAAACTGAACTTAAAAACAGAATAATAATTGTGGGGATTGTGTATTTCATTATATTTTATTTTCGTGTATATGCCTTTATTTACAATTGATTAGTTTAAAATTATTTTTTCAAAAATATCAGCATTTGGCCTAATCTTAATTTTAGCCTTGTAATAATAGATTTCCTCAGGTTGTACCTTTTCTAAGTAGTTTCCTGTATCCCATTTTCCATTCCCGTTTGTATCCATTATTATTCTGACTAAATAAGTGTCTTGCTCTAGTTTATCAAATTTTAGTGTTTCTTCTTTATCTGATAAAATAGTTTTTAGAACATTATATTTTTGATCTAAAAGTTGAACTATAATTGGGTATTCTTTGATTCCTTCAATGTCTAAGAATAAATTTCCATAATCTTCTACAGATTTTGTTTTGAAAGCAAGTTGAATTGTATCATTCTTTTCTCCAAAGAAATCTTCAATTGCATCAGGAAGAATATTTAATCTATAACTTTCATTTTGTCTCTTTTCAAAATCTATAAATAGCTTATTCTTAGATTTTGATAAATATATATTTTTATCTGTAACTTTAATAGAATCTTTTTCAAAAAGTTCAAATTTTGTCGAATCAATAGCTGAAAGTGGAATATTTGAAGAAAAACTAAGTGTATCGTTTAGATGTAAAACTTTTGAAACATTATTTGTAATTTTTAAAGAATCATTTTTTTTCGTTCTAAGTTTTACAGTATAATTTTCTTGATATTTTCCTTTAGAAACATCAAAACTTAAAGAGTCGATTCCTTCATAAGGCTTGAACCAATAATTCAATGTATCCTTGTCTACTTCTTTATTAATAAAATACTCAAAATCCGAAGGTACATTTGATGTTACATCAATTTTTAAGTCTTTTACATTTCCTTCATAACCAAAATCCAACTTTCCTTGATACTCTTCTTTTGGTCTGTATACGTTTAATGGTAACTCTTCTTTGAAAAGTTTTATTGTGTAAGTAGAATCTGTTGGAAGCGTAATCGGTTCATTTACAAAACCTATTTTCATTGTTTTTGGATTGTATTTATAAGAGGTTGCAGAACTTCCTTTTAGTGCAACCATCAAATATTTTCCTTTCTTAAGATTCGTAAAATTAAAAGCTGTAGAATCTAAAGTATTTGAAATATATTTTGGATTTTCTTTATAAATGATAGAATCTGTAAATTTTCCATTCACTTCATAAAGTAAAACAGAAACATTTTTATCTGTTTCATGAGAAAAAGCTTCTTCAATTCTCCCAGAAACTTTTAAAGAATCGATATAATCTCCTGTAGAAAAAACATATTTGAAATCCTTTAAAACATTTCCTTCATTGTTTCCTACTATACTGTTTCCAAAATTTAAAATATAAGTAGTATTCTTTCGTAAAGTATCTTTTATTTTAATATTGATAAACTTCGTAGCACCACCCATTGGAGTTATTTCTGGTGCATTTTCCATAGGTGGAGAAATAATCAGTTGATTGAATAAATTCTGAAGTTTTACATATTTATTAAAATTAATTCTAATCTTTTTTTCGTCAAAATCTGTAGATTCATTTTTTGGTGAAGAAGAAACAAAATATGGTGGTGTTTCATCTTTAGGTCCTCCTGTTGGCATTCCTCTTTTCGCACAACTTACAACGATCAATCCAATGGCAAAAATGATAAAAAATAACTTTTGTTTCATCCTTATTTATTTTGTTGCAAATAAACAATTTATTTTGCCAAATTACATAAAAAAAATAATAATTTTAGTGTGTAAAGGCGATACTAGCAATACTTATTTCAAGGTTTTTTACTTTTAGTAATTCTTTAGCACAAGATTCTATGGTTGCGCCAGTTGTGATGATATCATCTATAAGTAAGATGTGTTTTCCTTCATATTTTTCCAAATCATTTATCTTGAAAATATTTTCAGTATTATGAAATCTTTCATCTTTTGATTTTCTAGTCTGAGATTCTGTTTTTTTAATACGTTGCACATTTTCTTCACAAAAAGCAGCATTAATCTTTTTGGCAATAGTTTTACCAAAAAGCGTATTTTGATTATAACCTCTTTTTCTGAATTTTTGTGGATGTAACGGAATAGGTATTACATAATCTATGGAAGTAAAATAGTCACTTTGTAGAATTTCCTCTCCTAAAATTTCTCCAAAAAATTCACCTATTTTTTGTTTGTTCCTGTATTTCAATACGTGAACAAGATTTTGAATTTTATTTTTTTTATTAAAATAATACAGAGAAGTGGCATGCTTTATGTTTAGCCTACCCTGAAATTTTCTTTTTAAATCATTATTTTCAATAATACTGAAATTCGTGATAGGTAAATTGGTTCTACAGTCCAGACAAATATTAAAATTATCGTCTGCGACTTCTTCAAAACAACCTAAACAATATTGAGGATAAAATAAATCTAATATTGGAGTAACTATTTTCATGCTTTTGTACTAATTATGACTTTACTCCGTTAAGTTAAGAAAATATTAAACAAGATTTTTTTATTCACACTTTTTTAACAGTTGTTTTACAATATGTTACCTTAATGAATTAAATTATTACCTCGAAAATAATTTTAATTTAAAGTAGGAAATATATTTATAAATATTAGTTTTGTTAAAATTTAAATAATTTCAAAATAGTCGTATACACAATGGAAGAAGAAACAAATAAATCATCAGGTAAAATTGTAATTGTAATTCTTGCACTTTTATTAATTGGTTCTATCGGATACTTAATTTATCAGAATTCGGAACATGAAGCTCATAAAAAGATAGCAGAACAGACAGAACAAGAATTAAAGTCTGATATTGAAGTAAAATTAGCTGAGTTAGAGCAAATGACAGCGAGTAATGATGAATTGAAAGCTGAAATTGAAGCTAAAGTAGCTGAATATACTTCAATGAAAGAGGAACTTGACGGGAAAGTATCTAAAAACTATGGTTTATATCAGAAATATTTAGGAAGATATAAAAAGGCTAATGCTGAGTTGAAAAAACTTCAAGAAGAGAACACGAGAATCAAGGAAGAAAACGAAATCTTAAAGACAAATCTTGCTGATACACAGTTAAGCTTAGAAAGTCAAACTAATTTAGCAGAAGACTTAAAGAGAAAAAAAGAATCTTTAGAAGATAAAGTAGCTTTAGGTGCAAAACTAAAAATTGATCACTTACAGTTAGTAGGAATGAAAGAACGTAGTAAAGGAAAATTAAAATTAACAAACAAATCTAGAAATACAGATGTATTTAAGGTAAGTTTATTAATTGAAGAAAATCCTTTAGTTGAGGAAAACGTAAAAGAAGTTCCTGTATATATTGAGATTTTAGGACCTAACAAGGCAGCTGTAAATCCTCAAGGAGTTATTGGTTTAAATAACGGTTCTCAGATTGAATTTACAGAGGTGAATACTGTAGAATATGATAAAACAGATATTTTAGAAGTTCTTACAGTAATCAATGTAGATAGAAAGAAAATTACAAAAGGAACATATACTGCAAACGTGTATATCGAAGGAGATATCGTTGGAACTACAACTTTAGATTTAAAATAATTTAATGTAGTATCTAAAAAATTTTTATAAACATATCAAAAACTGTCTTATTAAGTTAAGGCAGTTTTTTTGTTTATAATTCTAAATATTTTAGATCAAAACATAAAAACACAGAATTTTAAATGATTTAATATTGATAAAAATTTATAATAAATATTTTAATGTTATATATTATTAAATAATTTATGAATAATGTATTGATTTTAACATAAAAAATAAGATAGTTTATTTTTAGTTATTTTGTTTTGGTATTATTCTATAATTTCGCTTCAACAATCATTTAAACAATTACAATTTCGAATACATTTTTTAGGAAAAGGAAGATGAAAGAAAAAGAAAAAAATAGTATAATTTAAAACCCCAAATTTTAAAAAAATCTACAAAAAGTCATTAAAAGTATCTGATAGTAATACAAAATATTTCATCAATCCCAATCAATCTAAATATTTGTATTTAGCTAAACTACCAATAATGAAAAACAATTACTTATTCACAGCAGTTTTATCATTTGCTTTCTCAACTGTTTTTTCTCAAAATATCTATGAGGTAAAAACAAAACAAATGGGAGGAGCTACTTTTCAATATTCTGTGGAAGCAGGAAATGAAATAGAAGGAAAAAAATATTTAAAAATAGCACAAGAAGAAATAGATCGAATTGATAAATTAATTTCATCAAAACATTTTGAATCTGAAACCTCGAAAATAAACGACAAAGCAGGAATTTCTGCAGTAAAAGTTTCTAAAGAAATTATTGACATCATTAAAAGAAGTGTTGCTGTTTCTGAGATGTCTAATGGTTATTTTGACATTTCTTTTGCATCTGTAAAGAAAACATGGAATTTTAATGATCTTATGGGATCTTCTCCAGATGCTAGTTCTCTTACAACTTCTGTAGAGCAAATTAATTTTAGAAATATCGAAATTGATGAAGCAAATTCTACAGTTTTCTTAAAAGAAAAAGGAATGAAAATCGGTTTTGGAGCTATTGATAAAGGATATGCTGTAGAAACGGTGAAAAAGAAACTTCAAGATATGGGAGTAAAGTCTGGATTTATCAATGCTGGAGGAGATCTTACTTGTTGGGGAGCACATCCGAAAGATGGAAAATGGAAAACATTCATCGGAAACTCTGAGTCAGATATGAATGCTTTAAAATTTGAATTAGAAAATGCTTCAATGGTGACTTCTGGAAATTACCAAAGTTTTGTAAGTAAAAATGGTAAAAAATATAAGCATATTATCGATCCTAAGACAGGTACATTACTTTCAGGTATTCAGAGTGTAACAATTGTAACTTCTGACGCAGAAATGGCAGATGCTCTTGCAACAACGGTTTACATTATGGGAATTCAGAAAGGAATTGAATTAATCGAATCTATGGATAATGTAAAATATCTTATTCTAGATGATGAAGGAGTAATTTATTCTTCAAAAGGGTTAGAGTTTCAAAAGGGGTAAAAGAAACAATATAATTTTAAAAAACATCGTTTAAAAAATATACGGGTTAACTGTTTATACTATTTTTCAGAAGAAGCATCTTCATTATTGAAGATGCTTCTTTCTTTTAATTTAATAATAAATAACTATGAATATCAATTAACCTTTTACGTATTCTAGTTTGATTTTAAAATCAACATCTTCACCAACAGTCATTCCCCCATGTTCTGTTTTTGCATTCCAAGCAACTCCAAAGTCCGTTCTGTCAATTGTTCCTGAAATAATAAATCCAGCTTTTGTATTTCCATAACCATCGTTCTGAATAGTTCCTCCATGTTTAGCTTTTAGAGTTACTTTTTTCGTTACACCACGCATCGTTAAATTTCCTTTGATGATATAATTATTCGCTCCTTTTTTCTTTACAGAAGTACTAACAAAAGAAATTTTTGGATATTTTGAAGTATAGAAAAAGTCTTCTGCTTTCAAATGTCCATCTCTTTTTTCATTTTGTGTATTAATTGAATTTGCATCAATTTCAAACTTAAAAACTGCATCAGAAAAATCTTTAGATTTCTTTTGTTCAATACTTCCATTATATACCTTAAAACTTCCGTCTACTTCAGAAATAACAAGGTGACTTACAGAAAAGTTTACATTAGAATGATAAGGATCTACATTCCAGTTTTGCGCATTTACAGTTATTGCGATAAAAAATATAAATAGAATTGCTAATTTTTTCATTTGTCTTAAAGTTTTGAATTAATTGTTATAATAAAAAGTTTCACTGATGATTTGTCCTTGCTCGTTCCATCTTTGAACGGCAATTTGTGTATAAGTTCTTGTTCCGAAGTCTTTGTGTGTATAATCGAAAAACCACTCTGTAGCTACAACACCATCAGAAACAATCGAGTTTAAAACTTTTGCTCCTCTAAATTCAGTAATTCCATTTACAAAAGCTTCTTCATTCAATCTACAATTCTCTTTACCTATCGAAGGTTGTTGGTCATTTTCTTGCATTTTTACGTCTTCTGCATAGAATTTATCAAATGCTTCTAGAATTTTTCCTTCCAGAATCATCGTATTTAATTCTTTTACATTTTCTTTCAAATTTTTATTCATCGTCTTATGATTTTTAATTCTTTATTCTTGATGAAACAAAGTTGAGAAGATTGTAAATCTTGCGAAATGATGTAGATTAAGAAATCAAGTTAACCTAGATTAAGATTAATAAAAAATCTATGTCTTTTTAATATAATCACATTTGATTTTGTATAAAGGTATATAGATTATCAAGTTCCTCTCTTGAGAGCTAGGGGTGTGTTTTATTAAAACAAAATTCTCTCATGAGATTTTAAGCGTGATAATGTTTATTAATGTTATTTAAACTTTCAGAAGTAATTTAGATAGGAAGAACTCTTCGAAGTAAATTAAATTGTTCTTTTTTTATAACAGAAATATTTATTTTGATTAACAAAAGAAATTCAAAATAAAAAATAAGTGGTTCAAGACAGCGTCAATTATGTTGGTTTTTAAAGATAATTGTTATTGAATTAAATTCTATATTGGTTCTCAAACCACTTAAAACTGAATAGGTATTGCTCAAAAGTAGTAAAAGTTTCATAATAAAAGTGTTAATTTGACTTAATAAAATAAAGAATGTGCAAAAAAAAAGCTATCTCAAATGAGATAGCTTTTTTAATATTTTTATAAAAGTCGAATTAAACAACTCCTTGGTCAATCATTGCATCTGCAACTTTTACGAATCCAGCGATGTTTGCTCCTAATACGTAATCAACATATCCATTTTCTAATGTTCCATACTTCACACAAGAAGCGTGGATATCATTCATGATTTGGAATAATTTAGCATCAACTTCCTCACGAGTCCAGTTGTAACGTAAAGAGTTTTGAGACATCTCTAATCCAGATGTAGCAACACCTCCTGCGTTAGAAGCTTTTCCAGGTGAGAATAATACTTTAGCAGCTTGGAAGATAGCGATAGCCTCTGGTGTAGTTGGCATGTTTGCTCCTTCAGCAACACACATTACTCCGTTTTCAACTAATACTTTAGCCTCATCTCCGTTTAACTCATTTTGAGTTGCACAAGGAAGAGCGATATCAGCTTTTACTTCCCATGGTCTTTCACCTGCGAAGAACTTAGCGTTTGGATATTTCTCAACGTACTCAGAGATTCTTCCTCTTTTCACGTTCTTTAATTCCATAACGAAAGCTAATTTTTCAGCATCAATTCCTTCTTCATCTAAGATATATCCAGAAGAATCAGAGAAAGTAAGAACTTTAGCTCCTAATTCCATAGATTTTTCAGCAGCAAACTGAGCTACGTTTCCTGATCCAGAAATAGCAACTGTTTTACCTTCGAAAGAATCTCCTTTAGTTTTTAACATGTTTTCAGCGAAGTATACAGTTCCGTATCCAGTTGCTTCAGGACGGATTAATGAACCTCCTGAGTGCATAGCTTTTCCTGTTAATACTCCTGTAAACTCGTTTTTAAGTCTTTTGTATTGTCCGAACATGAATCCGATCTCACGACCACCAACTCCGATATCTCCAGCAGGAATATCTGTGTTTGGTCCAATGTGACGGAATAACTCAGACATGAAAGATTGTGTAAAACGCATTACTTCAGCATCTGTTTTTCCTTTTGGATCGAAATCAGATCCTCCTTTTCCACCTCCCATTGGAAGTGTAGTTAATGAGTTTTTAAATACTTGCTCGAATCCTAAGAATTTTAAAACACTTAAGTTTACTGTTGGGTGGAAACGTAAACCTCCTTTGTATGGCCCAATAGCAGAATTGAACTCAACACGAAATCCTCTGTTTACTTGAACTTCTCCATTAGCATCAACCCATGGCACACGGAACATGATCACACGCTCTGGCTCAACCATACGCTCTAATAACTTCTTACCTTGATATTTAGGGTTTTTCTCTATAAATGGGATAATTGTTTCAGCAACCTCTTTTACAGCCTGTAAAAATTCTGGCTCGTTTGAATTACGCTCTTGAACGTAATCCATGAAAGCATTTATTTTAGATTCCATAATTTAGTATATGTTATTTTGTGTTTTCAATATTTTGATTGCAAATATACATCTAAAATTCAATGCGCTATATGATAATTTTTCTTTTTTAAAAGGAAAACCTTAAAAAATATTTTTTAACAGAAATTAATTCTTTGAATTAAATTTAATAAATCAATTAAAAAGTATTTATAAAAATATTAAATTCAGTTTTTTATAATATTTTTTCTAAAAAATAGAAGAATTTTCTGTTTAATATTTTTTTAAAAAAAGGCTAAATTATTAACAAAATATTCTGCGATTTGTTGAAAAATAAATCTTTTTTAACAAAAACTTATGTTATTCAAAGTACAAAAATGCATCTTCTAGATGTTCTATTTCCGTATTTTTTTTGTTTAAGATTATCGCGATAATATCAAAACGAACTTCATAGTCCAAATCTTTTTCATTCATATAATAATCCATCGCTAAGACCTGTAATTTGATTTTTTTTTCATTAACAAAATCCTGTGGATTACCGAAAAATGCAGAGTTTCTAGTTTTCACTTCTACGCAACAAACATAGTCTCCTTTTTGCGCAATAATATCTACTTCTGCTTTTCTATAATACCAATTTCGCTCTAAAATTTCATAACCATTTTTAATCAAATAATCTACAGCAATTTGTTCTCCTTGTTTTCCTAATTCGTTGTGTTGTACCATTTTGTGTTTTATTTTAAATATAATGATTTTAAAATCATTTCACTTTACGGGTTTCCACAATTTTGTATGAAAGAGAATCTTTTACTTTACCAAAAATTAAAAGATTTAATCAAAATGAATAAAATAATAAAGATATTTTTTGGTGTATTTTTCTTGGTTTGTACTTCAACTATTTTTGCTCAAACAACCGAAAAAGGAAAAGAATTAGCAATGTGTTGTATTGGCGAAGATGGAGGAAGATGTGTCGGGAAATCTAATTGTAAAGTTTGTACAGATTGTTCTAGATGCAAACATTGTAAAAAAGATGGAGGAAATTGTGGTGTTTGTAGTGGGAAATCTTCTAGTAAACCAAGTGGATTACATTTTTCAAACCAGAAAAATTCGGATACTTATTTAAAAATCATGTATGTGAATGTGAAGTTTTGTAGTCTTCAAGCAAAACCAATAAATGATGCTAGTTCAAAAATGACCATGAATTATGGAGAAGAATTAATTTTTTTAGCAAAAAAAGGAAAATGGGTAAAAGTGAAAGTAAAATCCAATTCAAAAGTAGGTTATATAAAAAGAGAAAAAGTAGAATTTAAAAAATAATATAAAACAAAAAACCTCCGTCAGTACTGAGTTTCTTGACGGAGGTTTTGTATTTTTTTAGTTTTTATTTAAAACTGAATCTTCACATTTTGTTTTGTCACATTCATATCAATTGTTCTTCCCATAAAGATTGCTCTATTGTCTGGTTCATGCCCAGCAGGGAAATCAAAACAAACAGGAATATTATATTTTTCTACAATCTCTAAAATGATTTGCTCTAAATTATTTCCAAATTCTGGATTATTTTTTCGAACTCTAGAAACATCTCCAACAATAACTCCTTTACAATCTTTGAAGAAACCAGCTTTATCCATTGTAATCATCATTCTGTCGATGTGGTATAAATATTCACCAACTTCTTCGATGAAAACAATTTTATCTTTTGTATCAATATTTAAAGGAGTTCCAACTAAACTATAAAGAATCGAAAGATTTCCTCCAACTAATTCTCCAGAAACTTGTCCTTCTTTATTATAAATTGAACTTGGGATTGTGTAAGATAAATCTTCTCCAAAAATCGCTTTTTTGAAAGTAGAAACTGTATGTTTTCTCTTTGCAGCTTCTGCCATTAAATTTACTGGCATCATCGCATGAAGTGTTTCATATCCTAATTGGTTAATTTTATTGTGTAAAACTGTGATGTCTGAAAAACCAACAATCCATTTCGGATTTTCTTTGAATTTTGTAAAATCTAAATCATCTACAATTCGCACAGTTCCATATCCACCACGAGCAGACCAAACAGCTTTAATCGAAGGATCATCCAAACCTTTTTGTAAATCTTTTAAACGATTTTCATCTGTCGCAGCAAAATGATGATGTTTTTTAAAAACTGCATCGCCAACAATAACTTTTAAACCCCAACTTTCGGCTAATTTCTTTCCTTTTTCAACAAAAGCTCTTGTTTTGATTACTCCAGCAGGAGCAACAATCATAATGGTATCTCCCTTTTTTAAATAAGGAGGTCTGATTAAATTTTGCGACATATTTTTTTCTGATTTTGTTGGAGTTGCTTCTTTTTTCGTGCTAGAATTTGCTGTATTACAACTCAACAAAGTAATTAATGAAATAAGTAAAATTTGAAGTTTAAAAATTCTCATAAAAAAGTTTTCGTAAAAATACATTTTTTTGACAAAGATTATAAGTAACAGATTTAATCTTTTTAATTCAACTCTGAGACAAAGTAAATTAGCTTTTATTTTACTTAAAAAGTTTAAATCAGTTCGGTGAGAAGTTTATGCTTTTTCTTACTTTTGCATCTTAAGAAATTAAGAATATGGCAAATCAAAAGAAATATACAATCACTGCAGCACTACCTTATACAAATGGACCTGTTCATATTGGGCATTTGGCAGGAGTGTATGTTCCAGCAGATATTTACTCAAGATATTTACGTCAAAAAAAGCAAGACGTAGTTTTTGTTTGTGGTTCTGATGAACACGGAGTTCCAATTACGATCAAAGCAAAAAAAGAAGGTATTACACCACAGGATGTTGTGGATAAATATCATGCAATTATTAAAAAATCTTTCGAGGATTTCGGAATTTCTTTTGATAATTATTCAAGAACTTCAGCAGAGGTGCACCACAAAACAGCTTCTGATTTCTTTACAAAACTTTACAACGAAGGAAAATTCGTAGAAGAAGTTACAGAACAACTTTATGACGAAGAAGCAAAACAATTTTTAGCAGATCGTTTTGTTGTTGGTACTTGTCCTAAATGTGGAAATGAAGAATCTTACGGAGATCAGTGTGAAAAATGTGGAACTTCTCATAATGCTACAGATTTAATTAATCCTAAATCTGCAATTACTGGAAATGTTCCTTCTTTAAAAGAAACAAAACACTGGTATTTACCATTAGATAAGCATCAAGATTTCTTAAAAGAGTGGATCTTAGAAGGGCATAAAGATGATTGGAAACCAAATGTACTTGGTCAAGTAAAATCATGGATTGAGGATGGTTTACGTCCAAGAGCTGTAACCAGAGATTTAGACTGGGGAATTCCAGTTCCTGTTGAAGGAGCAGAAGGAAAAGTTCTTTATGTTTGGTTTGATGCGCCAATTGGATATATTTCTGCAACGAAAGAGTGGGCAGAAAGAGAAGGAAAAGATTGGGAGCCATATTGGAAAGATGAAAATACAAAATTAGTACACTTCATCGGGAAAGATAATATTGTATTCCACTGTATTATTTTCCCAAGTATGTTGAAAGCACATGGAGATTATATTTTACCAGAAAATGTACCTGCAAATGAGTTTTTAAATTTAGAAGGAAATAAACTTTCTACTTCTAAAAACTGGGCAGTTTGGTTACATGAATATTTAGAAGAATTCCCAGGAAAGCAAGATGTTTTACGTTATGCTTTAACTGCGAATGCTCCAGAAACAAAAGATAATGATTTCACTTGGTCAGATTTCCAAGCTAGAAACAACAATGAATTAGTAGCTAACTTTGGAAACTTCGTAAATAGAGTTATTGTCTTAACTAACAAATATTACGATGGAATTGTTCCTACTCCAAATGAGTTCTCAGAATTAGATTTAGAAGTTCTGGAGGAAATTAAAAACTATCCTGGAATTGTTGGAAAATCAATTGAAAGATATCGTTTCAGAGAAGCTTCTCAAGAAATGATGAATCTTTCTAGATTAGGAAATAAATATTTAGGAGATGAAGAACCTTGGAAGAAAATCAAGGAAGATCCTGAGAGAGTAAAAACAATCATGTATGTTGCTTTACAATTTGCAGCTGCTCTTACAGTAGTTTCTGAGCCATTTATTCCTTTTACAGCGAAAAAACTTCAAAATATTTTAAAAATAGAAACTCTTGGATGGGATGAAATTTCAGAAAAAGATGTTTTAATTCCTGCTGGTCACCAAATTCAAACTGGAAAGCCTGAAGTTTTATTTTCAAAAGTGGAAGATAAAGATGTACAAGCACAATTAGATAAATTAGAAGCTACAAAATTGGCAAACGAACAAGCAAATAAAGTAGTAGAACCAGAGAAAGAAACAATCACTTTCGAAGATTTTACTAAAATGGATATTCGTACAGGAACGATTATCGAGGCGGAAAAAATGCCAAAAGCAAAGAAACTTTTAGTTTTAAAAGTTGATACAGGAATTGATACAAGAACAATCGTTTCTGGAATTGCGGAAAGCTTCAAACCTGAAGATATTATTGGGAAAAAAGTGAGCGTTTTAGTGAACTTAGCTCCAAGAAAATTGAGAGGTGTAGAAAGTCAAGGAATGATCTTAATGGCAGAAACACAAGATGGAAAATTAAGTTTTGTGCAAGCTGAAGAAGATAATGTAAGAAATGGAGAAATGATTTCGTAATCTTTTCTTTAGATATAAATAAAAAACACCGAAAGTCTTATTGATTTTCGGTGTTTTTTTATGTCTAAAAGAGCCTTAAATTTTACTCTTCTGTATATTCGTCGTATAAGAAATTGTTATAAGGGAAGCGTTCAACATGAATTTTACGAACTTCTTGATAAACCTTTTCTTTAAAATCTTCGAAATTTTCTTTGTTAGTTGCAGAAATGAAAATACATTGATCTTTCATTTTCGACATCCAAGTTTGCTTCCAATCTTCTAATGTATAATGTTCTTTCGTTTTTTCTGTAGTCAAGTCATCTTCCGCAATTGTTTTATGCGTGTACTGATCGATTTTATTAAAAACCATTATAGTTGGTTTATCTGCACTTTTAATGTCTTGTAAAATTTCATTTACAGAATGAATATGATCTTCGAAACTTCCATGAGAAATATCTACAACATGTAAAAGTAAATCTGCTTCACGAACTTCATCAAGAGTTGATTTAAAAGACTCAACCAATTGCGTAGGAAGTTTACGAATGAATCCTACTGTATCTGTCATCAAGAAAGGAATATTTTTGATAACAACTTTTCTAACAGTAGTATCTAATGTAGCGAAAAGTTTATTTTCTGCAAACACTTCACTTTTACTAATAGCATTCATCAACGTCGACTTTCCAACGTTTGTATATCCTACCAAAGCAACACGAACCATCTTTCCTCTATTTTTTCTTTGTACAGCCATTTGTTTATCAATAGTCTGTAACTTCTTTTTTAATAGAGCAATTTTATCACGAATAATACGTCTATCCGTTTCGATCTCTGTTTCCCCTGGTCCTCTAAGTCCAATTCCCCCTTTTTGTTTATCAAGGTGCGTCCAAAGTCTAGTTAATCTTGGAAGCATGTATTGACATTGTGCCAATTCTACTTGTGTTCTTGCATAGCTAGTTTGCGCTCTTTGTGCGAAGATATCAAGAATCAAAGTAGTTCTATCTAGGATTTTACAATCTAAGATTTTTTCAATATTTCTTAATTGTGCTGGTGATAATTCATCATCAAATATTGCTGTTCCAATATTATGTCCATCAATATATTGCTTGATTTCATCTAGTTTCCCAGTTCCTACGAAAGTTTTTGGGTGTGGGTTGTCAAGTTTTTGAACAAATCTCTTTACCGCATTTCCTCCAGCAGTCGTTGTCAAAAACTCTAATTCATCTAAATATTCTTTTGATTTTTCTTCGTTTTGTAATTGAGTGATGACACCAATCAAAACTGTTTTTTCAGATGTTACTTTCTTTTCTTCAATCATATGACAAATTTACAAATTAAGTTTTGAAGTAAACTTGAAACTAAGTCATAATTACAACTAATTTTATAGATTAGAAAAGATTATGATTGTTTTTCATTTTGAATGTTTTATGTCTTCCTTTCAAATATCAAAAATAAATTCCTTCATATTTAGATTTAAAACTTATCAACAAATGAGATTCTATCCATATTTCGGCATTTTTAATTAAAATCATTATTTAAAAAATAAATAGTCAAATATCATTATTTGGGCGTTTCCCTCCAGGCCGGGCTTTTCGTTATATCTTTTTTGCTAAAAGCAACAAACTGAAAAGCAAAAAAGGATGCCACTACAATCCCTAACGCAAAAACAAACAAAACCCTCACATTTCTATCAAACAACTCTAAAAACCGCTAAAACAATTAAATTAAGTAACTATAACCACATACCATTAGATTAAGAACCTTCTCGGTTGATTCTCTGAAGGTAGAATCATCACGTTCTACTACGATTTATCAATTTTAAATTTTCGCTGGCGTGAGTTTGTAACTCATGACCACACAAATAACAGAAAAACAGAAACATTCTACAAAAGATTACTAGTAAAACAAAAAGGAAAATAAATTGAATGAAAATAAGAAAAAGGAGTAAACCCTAAAAACAAAAAAAGTCCCAAAGGGACGATATAAACAAGCATAGTGTGCAACACTATGAACTTTCCCCTCAGGAAAGTTTCAAGCAAAAAAAATCCTGATTCAAAAAAAGAATCAGGATTCAAAGAAAGGCGATGACATACTCTCCCACCAAAGGCAGTACCATCTGCGCTGGTAGGCTTAACTTCTCTGTTCGGGATGGAAAGAGGTGAGCCCTACCGCAATAATCACCTTAATAAGGTAACATACTGAAATAATTTATATCGTTATAATTGTTAATCTTGAATATTTATAAAAAAGCGGCTAGTACATAAGCCTACGGGTTATTAGTACTACTTGGCTATGACATTACTGCCTTTACACCTATAGCCTATCAACGTGGTAGTCTCCCACGACCCTTATAAAGAAATCT
>NZ_JADOTV010000019.1 GCF_015767245.1 Aureivirga sp. CE67 | reverse complement strand
TAATAATGAATTAAATTTGCTCAAGACTTCGGAGGTTTAGGATTATTTTTTGGTAGAAACAAAACTATAACCTTTTGAAGTCTTTTTTTATCTTATACAATTTTAATCGTGATAATGTTTAATGTAAAAATTAAATAGATATTTTATTTAAATAAAAAAAAATATTTTTATAATTTTCTAAAATCTAATGTGTTATTAACTCCCCAGAATAATTCTCCCCAAGCTTCAATCTAAGTCTAGTTTTAAAATCTCCAGAATATTTAAAAGAGGAAATCAAAACAATTTCATTTGGTGGAATAATTATAGTTTCATTGGCAAGAGAGTATTTATATTTTTCTGTTATTTCAATTGGTTTCCAATCTCCACTTTTGCTTTTTGCTTCAAGTATTAATGGAACAAAATATGGAAAAAATGCTATAGAGTCCTTTGTGGTGTTTTGAATAATTACCGGATAAGCTATCTTACCAGTACTTCCAATAGTTTGCGTTGTGTCAATTTGAATAGACAATTTAGAATCTCTGTACCATTTATAATGCTCACTTTTCTTACTATCAATAAAGTAATCATAATATTTAGTTTTATAATTGTCTAGATAATTTTTTATCTCCATTTCTGACTTATTTGTACGAGATGTAGGTGGCGGAGGAGGAGTAAATATAGATTTTACAATTTCATCTACATAAATAGTGTCTTTAATTTTTCCTACATATCGAACTTTATAATTATCATAAACTGTTTCTTTTAAATTAGTAAGAGTTTCTTTACCTGTTTGAAAAGTATCAAGGACGATTGGAAATGTATTTTTCTTAACTTTTGTAGTAGTTGGCTTTTCATTACATGAGATTAAGAAAAGTAATGATAAAGGCAAAAAGAATTTTTTCATAGTTTATAATTTATTTCTTCCAAACTTCTGAGGAAATTTTCAATTATACAAGTCAATTTTTTTGTTGGAATTTCACAAGAATAAATTTCATCAATTTTATGATGCTGATTACAATTATTTTCATCCCAACAAGACCAAATAAACTCAGTTACATTCTCATTTTGAAAAACAAAAATAAAATATGGATCAATAGTTTCATCTAGTTGAAAAAGATGCTTAAAATATTGTTTTTGGTTTTTGTTGATTTCCTTAATTAATTTTAAATATTTCTCTTGATAAGTTAGATTTTTAAACTCGCTGTTTGAATAATTTTTTGAATTTAATGATTTTAAAAACTTATCTAAAGTTGAAATGTAAGCTGGAACATAAACAGGTTTATTTGAAATTAATTTTTCTCCAAGGTAAAATTCAATTTCTTTTAAATCTGGATGATTCTTTTTTAGATGGAATTGTACTTTTTCTTTATTCATAATTTATTTTTTCTTTTCAATTTCCTCAATAATCGTTTTTCGATGTGTATCTCCCCAATTGTATAAAGCTTTAATCACGGGAGTACAAGATTTTCCATATTCGGTTATTTCATAACTAATACTTACAGGCCTTGTATTTTCTACAATTCTATCTACCAAAAGATTTACTTCCAAATCCTTCAATTCTTTAGAAAGCATTTTTGGTGTAATACCTTTCACAGCTTCTTTTAATTGTTTGAAACTACAATTTTCGTAATAAATCAGCACACTTATAATCTGAATTTTCCATTTTCCTTGGAATACATCCAATGCATCTCGTACGGGTAGTAGTTTTTCCAAACATTCCTTTGGCGTCTTGTTTTCTATCATGCCTTGTTTTTGTTAATAGTATACTTGAGGATACTAGTATATTTTGTATACTTAGTTGCTAAAATATACTTTTCATTCTAATTTTACAAAGAATTTACAACCGAAAATGAATAGAAATGAAAATTACAGGAAATATTTTACAAACACCAGAAGATAGATTTGAAGACTTAAAAGATTATCCTTTTGCATCCAATTATATGGATCTAAATGGTGTGAAAATGCATTATTTGGAAGAGGGAAAAGGAAATCTGAGAACTATTTTTCTTTTTCATGGACAGCCAACTTGGAGTTATTTATATCGAAAGATGATTCCTTTATTGGTAGAAGCCGGTTTTCATGTAATTGCTCCAGATTTGATAGGTTTTGGAAAATCAGATAAACCTGAAAATACAGAAATGCACACGTATTCTAATCATGTGGAGTGGATGCAATTGTTTGTTCGAAAAATGGGAATTCAAAATGCGATTGCTTTTATGCAAGATTGGGGTGGAATGATAGGTCTGCGAGTTTTGGCTGAAAATCCGAATTGGCTGGATCATCTGATTGTTTCCAATACAGCTTTGGCTGAGGTAAAAGGAATTGGAAAATGGATTTTCCCAAAAGTGATGCACTGGATGGCAAATTCGAAAAAGAATGTAACTGTTTCTGATTTTAAAGAGAATCAGAATTTTAAATATTGGGCAGGATATTTTTCAAATCCAAAACATTTAGAGATTGGAGAAATTGTACAAATTCTGACAACCTACAATCTTTCTGAAGAAGAAAAATTGGCTTATGATGCTCCTTTTTTAAATAAAAAATATGAAGCAGGACCAAGAACGATGCCTCGAATTATTGCAACAGATTTGAATGAAGTTAATGAAGCTTGGAGAAAACTAAAAGAATGGAAAAAACCAGTATTGACACTTTTTAGCGATAAAGATCCTTTTTTGGCAAAAGCAGGTTATGATAAAAAGTTTCAAAAGAATTTTAAAGGAGCCAAAAATCAACCACATGATATCATTACAAATGCATCACACTTTTTACAAGAAGATCAACCAGAGATGCTTGTAGATTTCGTGGTGAAATGGTTATCGAAATAGAAGAAATAAATTAAATAAAAATAGAAATCATGAGAATATTAGTAATAGGAGGAACAGGAATTGTAGGAACAGGAATTGTGAATTTATTAAAAGAAAAACACGAAGTAATTTCAGTTGGTCATACACGAGGAGATTTTCAAGTAGATGTGAAAGATGAAGAATCGATCAAAGAATTATTTGAAAAAGTTGGAGAAATAGACGGGATTATTTCTACAGTAGGAGATGGGGAAATGGCTCCAGTTTTAGAGTTAAAACAAAAAGATTTTCAATTTGCTTTGGAAACAAAACTTTATGGAAATGTGAATATTTATAAAGCCGCAAAAAAGTATTTAAAAGAAAATTCGTTTATCATTTTTACCTCAGGAATTGTACGTTCTGTTGGAATGCCAAATACTGCAACTTTAGCAGTGGCTTGTAGTTCCGTAGATGCTTTGGTCAGAACGTTGGCTTTGGAAGAATCTGATTTACGTATTAATGCTGTGAGTCCAGCTTATGTAAAAGAAACAATGGAGTTGTTCGGATTAGATAGTTTTAATGGAATTTCTGCACATGACACAGCAAAAGTTTATGAATATATTATCGAAAATGAAATGCATGGTGAAATTGTAGATGTTGTTTCTTTTTTGAAAATGGTTTAAGTTATGTAACTAGTTGTTTTGCAGGTGTTTAAATTTAATTTAGGATGTTTTTTGTATATTTGCAAGACATTGAATTTAACCAAATTAAAGTATCGAGTATGAAATCTAAATCTAGTTTTAAAAAAGTATTTGCCCTTGTTTTATTTTTACTTTTCATGATAGGTGTAAAGTTAAACGCCCAGAAAACTGTGGAGATTCCGAGTTATAAAAAATTTAAAATAAGTATTGAAAAAACGGAAAATGGTTTAAAAATGAAAAGTTTAGAAGGAACAGCTTGGATTGATTTATCTTTTTCTCTTAAAAATGATAAACCACAAGCTATAGATGAATTTGGAATGACTTCATTAAAAGATACAAAACCAAAAGAAAGTCAAGATTTGGCAAACTTTAAGTTTACAATTTCAAAAACAGATGAAGGTGTAACTCTAAAAGGATTAGAAGGAACAGCTTGGAAAGAGTTAAGTTTTTCTATTTTGGATAATGAGAAAAAAATTATTGATCAAAACGGAATGACAAAATTAAACTAAGAATTACTACAAAGAACATCAGATGAAACTCCTTGTTTTAGCAAAAAAGTTTAAACGAGTTCAATAATTTTATATGAAGCATGGTTTTTTAACCGTGCTTTTTTTATGAAGTTTATTAAATTATCACCTTCTCATCTAAGGATGAAATTTTATAGCTCTAAATAGTATTAGTTGCTATTTTAAATTATTTAAGATTTATATTATGAAATAACTTTTTAATAAGATTTCTAAAGTTGTTTATGAGAAAACTTTAAGTATTTTTGCAAAAATATTGAAAAGTTAAAGAACATGAAAAAGATTATAATTACTGGTTTGTTACTAGTTTTTACAAATTTGATTTTCGCTCAAAAATTTGAAAAAAAAATAATTGCAGAAAAAGCGAATGAAGAGGTTTATTTTGATACTATTAAAGTAGAAGATCCTTATCGTTTTTTGGAAAATGTAGAAGATAAAGATGTGCAAGCTTGGGTAAGAAAGCAAAACCGAGTTTCTCAAAAATATTTGAATGCATGTAAAAGAAAAGCAGATTTAGTTACAAAATTAGACTTCTACCAAAGCTATGGTTATAAAGAGGATCTTTCGGTAAAAGATGTTTATCCTAAAATTAGAAAATTTGCACATAGTTCTACTTCTGAAGGATCGTTGTATTATGCACTAAAAAAAGGACAAGACTATAGATTATTAGTAAATCCTTTAAACATAGGAGGAAGAGGGAAAAAAAGAATAGTTTCTTATTATTTTAATAAAGACAGATCAAAATTGGCTTACACCATTTCTAGAAATGGAACAGATTGGAGAGAAGTAAGAGTTTTTGATTTTGAGAAAGAAAGAAGACTTCAGGATAAAATAAAAGATGTTCGTTATTCTTCTATTCTTTGGCGAGGAAATGGATTTTATTATAAGAAATTCGACAGAGCAGAGAAATTTGATAAAGCATCTTCACCAAAAATATATTACCACAGAATAGGAACAAGTCAAGAGGAAGATATCTTGATGTTTGAAAGAAAAAACAATCCTTCGATTCAATTGGATTTTCAGGTGACAGATGATGAAAGATATTTAATTATAAGTGAGTTTGATGAAAAATTGGATATGAAAAGTTATTATTTCTATGATTTTAATGAAACTAAACCAAGAATTAGACCTCTGGTAAGAAATACGAAGTCGACAATAAAAATTGTAGGAGAAAATCCAAATAATAAAAAGTGGATTGCTAGTGTAAAAAATAAAGATTCGAAAAGTATTCTTGTAGAAATTGATCCGAAAAACACAAAAACTTGGCGAGAAATTGTTCCAGCTTATGATAATAGTAATATGACAGATGTAAATATTGTAGACGATGGAATTTTTGTTGTGTTTAAAGAGAAATTAAAATCGGTTGTTACTTTTTATAATTATGATGGAGAATTACTTTATACAGATGTCTTACCAATTGCTTCTAATTTGTCGAAATTTGTGAAATCTGAAGAAGATGGAAAGTATTATTATACTATTCAGTCGTATACGGTGCCATCAGTTTTTTTTGAATTAAATATTAAAACATTTGAAAAGAAATTAAACCAGAAAACACATATTGCTTTTGATAGTAAAAATATCAAATATAAGGAGGTTTATGTACCTTCAAGAGATGGAAAAGAAATTCCTGCAATTATGGTTTATGATGAAGAATTTATTTCAAAAGATAAGCCAAATCCTTTGTTAATTGATACTTATGGTGGTTTTGGATTGGTTGTAGATGCAAAATTTGACCCTAAAGTTGTGCATTTTATAAAAAGTGGAGGAATCTATGTTTTTGCACACATTCGTGGTTCAGGAGGTTTTGGTGAATCGTGGAAGAATGATGGGAAAAATCTTAAAAAACAAAATGCGATTAATGATCTGATTGATGTTTCAGAATATTTAATTAAAGAAAATCATACTTCTCCAGATAAATTGGCGATTAAAGGAGGTTCTCATGGAGGATTTATTGTTGCAGCTGCCGGAATTCAAAGACCAGATTTGTTTAAAGTTGTAGTTCCTATGAATGCTCCATTAGATATTTTACGAAAAGAGAAATTTAGTGTAGGAAGTTTTCATTTGGATGAATATGGAACTGTGACTAAAAGAGATGAATTTGAGAATATGTATAAAATATCTCCATATCATAATATAAAAGAAGGTGTGAATTATCCTACGATGCTTTTGATTACTTCAGATAATGATGATCGTGTGCCGCCATTTCATTCGTATAAATTTGTAGCAAAATTATTGCGTAATGAAAAGCAAACAAATCCTATTTTATTGAAAGTTGCAAAAAAAGCAGGACATCATGGAGCAACTAGTTATAAAGCTGCTGAAAAGGAAAGAGCTGAACATTTTAGTTTTATAATGTCTGAACTAGGAATGATTGAGAAATAATTTATTTTGACAAATAAGAAATAGAAAGAGGTGTGATATTTTAAATGTCACACCTTTTTTGTTGAAGAAAATATTTTAAATTAGAGCTTAGTAATTAAGGTTTTACAGATGAGGTTTTATAAGTTTTGCTGCTTTTTCGTTTTGTTATTTTGGTCTGATTTGATTTTAGCACAGGAAAATTCGGAGCAGATTGAATTTAATAAATGGAAAGTTTATTATGAATTAGATGCTTTTCGAGAAATTGATTCGGTAAAAAGGTATGATTTATATCTAGATGGTGAATATTTTACTTATACCAATCAAATAGATTCACTTTTGGTAAGAGTTTCAGATTATAAAGATTTTTATGCAATCAATTTATTTGAACATGGTTATAAATTGGTAAATTTATTTAATCAAAATGATAATTTCACGCTACGAAAAGTTTTGCAGATCAAGTTGCCAAATAATGAAAAAGAAAATATTGAATGTAAAATAGAGGATTATGGAGCTATCGTAATTGTGGATCCAAAAGAATACAAAAAATTAAAAGAAATATTTTCCAAATTTTCTACACTAACTTTTGCTATTGATTCCTGGGATTTTAATCGTTCTAAGGCCAGAATAATTTATAATTTTTGTTTGAAATAGAAGATGTTTTGTTTTTTAATAGATATTATCACATTTGGTTTTGTATAAAATAAATAGATTGTCAAGTTCCCCTCTTGAGAGGCAGGGCTGTCAGGTTCTCCTAATTTTTTAATTAGAACCTGGCGCACTTTTGTAAAGTGTGCCCATTGTTTCTAGCATTTGTGTGGTCACGAGTTACAAACTCGCGCCAGCGATCATCAAAAATCGATAAATCAAACTAGAACTTGACAGCCCTGCTCTTGAGAGGGGCTAGGGGTGTGTTTTAAATTAAATAAAACTTTTTCATAAGATTTCAAACGTGACAATGTTTAATCTTTGAAAACTATTACATTTGCCAAAAAAATAAAAATGCAACGATTACTACTATTTATTACCATATTCATGCTTACCAATACATTTGCTCAAAAAATTACAAAAGAAGAAGCAATCAATTATGCTGAAAAACTTCATGAAGTTGAGATTTTATCTGAAAATGGAAAAAACCATTTTGTAAATACTTTAAATAATCATTTAGTAACACATCCAGATTTTGAAATAGAAAAACAATTGTTGTACAAATATCTTGAAGAATGTTTTGAGAAGACTTTTTTATATAGAACTGGAACATTTGAAATGATGAAGGTGCAAGATGAGTTGTCTAAAAAATATTTAGGTGAAAATGTAAATCAAGAGAATTATAAAAAACTAAGAGAGGAATTTGAGAAAATTAAAGAAGACTTTTATAAGAATTGGGAAGGTTTAAAAATTGAAGAAGCAATTGTTTCGGATGAATCTTATGAGGGAAAAATTTCGTTTACAGGTTCTGTAGGTGATTATGATGATGAAAATATGATAGAAAGTTTAGTTGTTGGAAAAAGATATAAGGTAGATATTGATTTTTTTGATAGAAAATTAGGAGAAGAAACTTTACAAAAACTGACTAAAGATTTAATTCATAAAAATAGAAGTGCTTTTGGAAAAACATTTTCTAAAACTATGGAAGATTTATTTCAGATAGGTTTGATAACTGAAGAAGTTTATAATAAATTTTTAGAAGTAAAACCTAAAATAAAAGAAAGAACTGAAAGAATGAGTTTGCTTTATGTAAAGAAAATCATCGAAGATATAGAGGGTTTTGATGATGAAAATAAAGAGCAAATTAAGTTTATAAAAGAATTGTACGAAGCAAGGTTATTGGAAAAATCTTCAATGGAGAAATTGAGTATTTATAAAGAAAAGAAGTTGAAATCTGATGAAGAAATTCTATCTCATTCAAAACAAGTAAAGATTTTTGATGAAAATGATTTCTCTGCGGACAATATTCAAGAAGGATATCAGCAAATATTTGAAGAATTAAAACAAATTATTCCAGGTTTTGATTTTTCTGATTTAAAAATAAGCTTTGAAAAAGAAAAGGATGTAAAAGTTAAGAGAGTTGAAATTCAAATTGAATTTAAAAGTAATAATACAACTTATAAATTACAGGATTTTTACGATTATTTAAAAGAAGGAGAAAAATTAGAGTTTAAAATTTCTTCAGAATTAAATAGTGTGATTAATAAATATCTGAGAGATGTAAATTCTACTAAAAGATTACATCAGATGAGTGGTTATAAATATTCAAAACATACATTTCTTTATTTAAACAAAAAACAAAGAACCATTTGGGAAAAAGAAGGAGAATATTCAGGTTTTTTTAAAATGAATTTTACTTTTGATAATCAGTTTTCGACAGCGGAAATAGAAAAAATAATTAAGAAACTTAAAAAGAAAAAGTTCTTCAAACATTTAACAAAGGAAGAATATCAGGAAGGACTGAAAAATATAGATTATTCATTTATAAATTCCATCGAAGAATTACTTCTTAAATTTCCAAAAACTATTGTTGGTTTTGATTGGGAATCCGAAAATCTTGAAAATCCTTATGAAGAATTAGCATTGGATTTTGGTGAAGCCTCGAGAGGTGTTTTTAAACCAAAAAATATAAAAGATACATTTGAAGAAACTTTATTTAAAAAAGAAAAAACACTTTTCAGTTTTGAGTTTGAAGATAAAGTTTATCTGGAGAACTTAGTAATGCAAGGTGATTGGTTGCATAGAGATTTTCTGTATTTGATTATAAAAGCAATTTCGGAAAATGGTCATGATGGTAAAATTTATACAATTGGAGAGCCAGATCAATATCAAAATTTTATATTTCTGAACGAAAAACAATATGAATTTTTAAAAGAAAGCTTTCCTGAATTGTACTTGAAGGAGTTTAAATGATAATTTAATTATGAAAAAAAGAATTTTAAATCCTGATAATCTTAAATACTATAGATGTATATAGTTTACAATATGATTTGATTAAAAGTATGATTTTCAAAATAATCTTAAAAGAAAACTTTTCAATTGATTTGCAAAAAAAGTTTACCTTAGAAGAACTGAAAAAATTTGGTTATGATACTTCAAAAGAACCAGATTATGACGAGTTTTATGAAAATTGGTAAAAAACCGCTATCAACATGAATAAAAAAATCTTTTTCCTATTTTTTCTGATTTCTTCAATTACTTTTTCTCAAAGTATTTCAAAGAAAGAAGGTATTTCATTTGCAAAACAATTGTATAAAAAAGAAGTTCTATCTAGAAAAGGAAAAAAGGAATTGATTTCAAAAATAAAAAGTCAAAATAAGAATTGTAAAACTGCTGGTTGTTTGGAAAAACGAGATGTGTTACTTTTTTTATTAGATGCATTTTACACAGATTATTCTTATAGAAATGGTGTTTCAGAGTTTGAAAAAATACGAGAAGAAGTCCGTGAAGAAATACATAAATTGAACATTGAAAGTGGAATAGAAAAATATGAGTTATTCACAGAATTGTTTATTGAAAAAAGAAATGAATATTTAGAAAAAGCTAAAATTGCAAAGATTGAAAATGCAATTGAAAACCTTGAAGAAAATCGCCAAACAGCTTTTGTCGATGTGGAAGAAAGTAAGCTTTTTAAGGACTATAAAATGCAATTGATTTCTCCAAAGTCGATTCATAAAAAAAGAAGTGTTCTAGGGAAGCATTATACCAAAACTTTAGAAGATTTGCTGGAATTAGAATTAATTGATGAAAGAGAATTTCAGCTAGTAAAATCTAAAATGTATATGATTGAGGAGCGAATAGAATTAGGTTTGATCGTATTGACTTTATTGGCAGATGACTATTATTCCAAAGTAGATTTAAAGCAAAAAGAACAGAATATTTTCCTTCATGATTTGTATAAATTAGATCTGATTGAGAAAAAGACTTTAGATTCTTTACAAGCAATGAAAACTTATCAAGAACTTAGTGTTTTCGACGAATATAAAATCTTGAAGCCAAAAAAGTTTTTGAGAAAGCATAAATTGCCAAAAAAAGTAGAGGAAGCTTTTCCAGTAGTTTTAGCGGAGTTTAAAGAACTGATTCCAGAATTAGAATATGAAGATTTACAAATTGCATTAGAAAAAAAGCCAAATCCGAATTACAAAGATTTTGAATTTATTATTGCAAAAATAAGTTTGACATCAAAAGGAGAGAAGTATGAAATAGAAACTAAACAAGAAGTTTTGACATCAAATAGTAAGTTTTTTAGATTTAGTTTTGAATATGGTTTTTATGAATTGGTAAATAAAGTATTAGAAGCGCAAAATTTCGATGTTAGATTGGTTAAGTCTGATTTGTTGACGAGTGAAAGTTATTATGTAGTAATGAATGAAAAACAGAGGTGTTTTTGGGAGAAAAGAAAGAGAAAATCTATAAAAATTAACTTATAAAAACAAAAAAACCATTGATTCGAATAAAACAATGGTTTTTTTAAATGAAAATAATTCAATTAAATATTTTCTCTTGAAGCTAAAACTTCTTTGTACTTCGCTTTGATAAGTTGTTCTCTTTTTGCGATAGATTTCTTAGTGTACTGTTTGTTAGCTCTTAATTCTTGAAGAACTTTAGTGTTACGATATTTTCTCTTATATCTTTTTAAAGCTCTATCGATGTTTTCTCCTTCTTTTACAGGTATAATTAACATAGTTTATTATTTATGATTATTATTCGATTTTAATTATTCTTTAGTATAGGGTTTAGCCTAAATTAAAGAAGTTTTGATTCTTTAAAACAAAATAGATGTAGTTTGGAATTTTAATTTAGGAAAGATCTAATATTATAATTGAAACTAAAACTAAAAACTCTCTTGTTCTTTAAGACGAGGGGCAAAGTTAAACTTATTCAGTCTTTGAGCAAAATATTTAACTGTTTTTAAATATTTATTTGAAAATATTTTTGTTTTTTAAGTTAAAAAAATGAAAAATATTTTTTAAATGTTGATTATTGTAATTTTGACCTAGCTTTATTAGGTTTTAGGTTGTTGTTTTTCAAATTGTTGTGTTGCTTATTTTTTTTGTTTAAAGTTTTTTTTGTCATGATGAATAAAGAAAAAAAATATCTATAGAATGTGAATTATAGTTTCTGAGCCTGTTTAAACTTATATCAAAACAATATAGATGCTTCTTAAAAGCTCTTTTTTGTATTTTTTCTCACCCATAACGATGCTGTGCATTCTAAAAATTGTTTCAAGATAGTATTTTAATAAACTATAAAATAAATCATGTATTTTCGTTCTAAAAAAAAAATGACAGATAATTTACAGAAAATGATAGAAGAAATATATCAGGTTTTTTCTGTTTATAATTTATCAAACTCAATAGAGTCTTGCCCATGTTGTGTTTCGGATGAGCATAAGAAAAATTTAATGGAAAAACCTTTAAGAAATTTGGAGGAAGAAAATTTATCCAGATTTGCTTTTAAGGCAGTTACTACTTGGGGGAACATTTCGGATTATAAACATTTTTTTCCAAGAATTTTGGAGTTAATGATTTCACCAAAAAATGAAATTGATGAATATATTGTTTTTAGTAAATTGAATTATCTAGAATGGAGAAGTTGGCAAGATTCTGAACAAAAAATAATTTTTGAAGTTTTACTTCAATGGTGGAAAGAAATGACGCAAAATGACGCATATAAATTGATTTCTCCAGATAGTTTGTTTTTTGAATTAGGAGAGTTTTTAGGAGATTATAAGATATTATTGGATAATTGGTTTTACAAAGAAAACCTTTATTCGATTCAGTGTTTGGTTGATTTTATCATGATTAATTATGTTTCATTAAGGCATAATAATTCTATATTTAAAATAATTTCAAAAGATGCAAAAGAAATATGTAGTTGGATGGAAGCACAAGAACAATTTTTAGAAGCTTATTATTTAGAAAATATGGAGATAGAATCAGAATTGCTCAATGATATTTCAGATTTACTTTTTATTATGGAGTGTGAAAAGAAAGTAATGGTAGAGTAAGCGAAAAATATTTTTTAATAATAGTAAAATAATACAAAAAGAAGTGAATATTTGTAAATTCGATTTCGAAAAAAGGAACTAGATTTAATTAAATAAAATATTTGAACAACATTTTACTAAAAAATGAAAAATAAGAAAGAAGAGGAACAGAGTATCAAAAAAGAAATTGCAACATTTTTGATTCAAAAATTATCTGATTATCAGGAAGAAAAAAATGAAAAAGGAGATTTTATCCCAGATTGGGTTTTGGATAAAAAAACTACAAAAGCAGATTTAAGCAAAGAAGAAATTCAAAAAATGAATAAAATCTGGAATCAAGAAATGGATTTAATGATTCTTGCTTTTCAGAATATTTTGGAGAATAAAAAAGATGAAAACGATCAAGAACTTACTGAAGTTGGATTATTCAATTTTACGAAATGTTTACAAGAGTTAGATTAGATTCTCATATTTTAAATTTTTCAAAAAAATAACTAAAATTTTAGATAAAATAATAGTTGATTTTAGTTGCATAGAGAATCATTTAAACGAAGTTGTAAAAGGTTAAAAATTAAGGTTTTTCCAGTTGTTTTTTGTAATTTTATGTTATAAAAATCAACTAATCTTAAAGTTATGGCAGTAGGAGGAATCTCGGTTAATAGCATTTTTGATCGAATGCGACAACGTAGTTTAATAAAACTGTCCGTACGTGAAAAAATTAAATCTAAAAGGTTTTCTAGGTACAGAAATTTATTAGATAAATATAATGTAGAACAACGTGATAATGAATGTATACACGCATACAAGAATAGAATTAGAAAAGTATGTAAAAGGAAAAGAGTAAACACTGTTTTTCTATCTATTGTTAGTATTTTGTTTGTTGCCTTCGCAGTTTATTTAGTTTTCTTGCAATAGTGTCACCACATTAAGTTCTATATTAGTAGTAAGTTTAGAGTTATGAAACAAAACTTACTTTTAAGAAATCATTCGTGTTATGTGAAAATAGCACGAATGATTTTGTTTTTATAGCATTATATTAATTCTGCATTTAGAATTATTTGTAATATTGTATTTCTTATAAGAAATAATAAAAAACGACTATGAATACGGAACACATTTATTTGTTCTCTTATTTTGATTTAGAAAGTGCTAGTACGAGATATAGAGCAAATTATCCTTTGCAATATTTTTTAGAAAATTATGGAATAAGTTATGATTTTATTTATCCTGACAGAAGCTTTCGAGGAAAAAGGAAATTTTTAAAAACATATCTAGAAGCTTTATTTTTTCAAAAGAAAAATTCGTTTATCATTATTCAAAAAACGTGTTCTAACTCTTTTTACGCAAAACTTTTAAAACTTCTTACTTTTTTTAAACATGAAAAAGTGATTTTTGATATTGATGATGCAGAACAAGTTAGATTTAATTTGGAAGATTATAGATATTTTCTAGAAAAATCAAAAGCAATTACAGTTGGAAGTAAAGAGCTCTTGAAGTTCCATAAACAGTTTAATGAAAATGTACATTTTATAACTACACCAGTTGTTGAACATAAGGTTTTAAAAGAAAAAAGAAATGAGAAATTAACAGTAGGATGGCTAGGTGATTTTGGGAATGGAAATAATACATCAGTAGATTTTTCACATAAAAAAAATATGTATGATTTATTTTTTGAAGGAATAAGAAAAATTGAAATTCCAATTATTTTAAAAATTGTAGGAGTAAAAGTTACTTCAGATATAAATGAAATAAGAGAGTATTTTAAAGAGAATCCAAATATTGAACTTCAAATTCCTGAAAATTTAAAATGGAAAGAAGATATATGGGTTTATGAGGAAATAAAAACTTTTGATGTTGGTGTATATCCACTGAATAATCATGTTTTTAGTATTTCTAAATCAGTTTTTAAGGCAAAGCAATATCTGTCTGTTGGTGTGCCTACTTTGGCAAGTAATGAAGGAGATAATGAAGATTTTATTACAGATAATGAAAATGGATTTTTGTGTGAAAATAGTGATGATTTTTTGAAATATATTTATAAAATTCAAAAAATGAATGATGAAAAATACACACAAATGGTTGATACAGCAATTGATAGGAAATCTGATTTTTCAATGAAAAAATATTGTGATGCTTTTTTAAAGATTATGAATAATAATTAGATTTAATCTTAATTGTTTAAAAACATTTTATAAATTAGGGCTTCAATCAAATAAAAAAACAATGAAAGAAAATCAATTACAATTTCCGATTAAATTTAAATTCAATGTTGCTACTATGGCAAATGATTTTACTGCCAAAGATGCTAATGACCAAACAATTGCTTATGTAAGGCAAAAGATGTTCAAGATGAAAGAAGATATTTTAATTTACAATAATGAAAGCAAAGAGAAAGTAAATTATAATATCAAAGCAGATAAATGGATTGATTTTTCGGCAGCCTATAGTTTTACAGACGATCAAGGTCAAGAACTTGGAAAAGTAGCAAGAAAAGGATGGGCATCTATCTGGAATGCTAAATATGAAATTATCGATGAGAACAGAGAGCAAAAATTTATGATTCGTGAAGAAAATGCATGGGTTAAGGTTTTTGATTCTTTATTAGGTGAGATTCCAGTTTTAAGCTTTTTTACAGGATATCTTTTTAACCCAACTTATAAAGTGATGGATAAAGGAGGAGAAACAGTAGTAAGACTTAAAAAAGAACCTTCTTTCTTTGGTAGAAAATTTGAAATCGAGAAAGTAAAAGATATGAATGAAGACAGTGAAAAAATCATTTTAAGTTTAATGATGATGATTCTATTAGAAAGAAGAAGAGGATAATATAAAAAAACATAGATTTGTCAGCTGGTAATTTAATCAAATTCAGATGAATTCTTATAGGAAAATTTGTAACCTTTTTTTTATTCTTTTTTTAAGTTTAAAAACCTTTTCGCAAAATAAAAATGAAGTAGATACTACATATATTTCTACGTTTCCAAATAAGATAATTATTAAATTGAATCTTGATACTAGAGATGATATTTTTTATATCAATGATGAATCTGATAATACAATTCTAGAAATTGCAGAAAACACAAATGTAAAACTTAATTTTTCATTGAATTATGATTTTATAGGTTTTACATTTGGTTTTGCACCCAATTTTGCTTCCAACAGAGATGAGCATCTCAAAGGAGATTCTTCCTACCGAAATTACCAATTTCGATTCTTTTTTAAAAAATGGTTACAGCAAGTTAGATATCATAATATTCGAGGATTTTATGTCGTAAATTCTGGAGACTTTATTCCGAACTGGCAAAAAGATAGAGATCCATATATCCAATTTCCAAATCTTAAAATTATACAATGGGGAGGTGAAACTTCTTATATATTCAACCAAAACTTTTCTTTGAGAAATTTAAGTGATCAGACTAGATTACAAAGAAAAAGTGCAGGTAGTTTTATTGTTTCTTTAGATTATCAGTATCAAAGATTTTCAAATAGAGTAGAGAATATAAAATCAGTAGAAAATGCTTTTGATGTGAAATTACAAGGAGGATATTATTATACTTGGGTAATCAGAAAGCATTGGTTTTTATCTTCCTATATTTCTCCTTTGGTTGGCTATCGTTTTTTAAATTTTGAAGAAGATGTTTCAGAAAACAAAAAATACTATAATGATTATATTTTAGCAGGAGCAGATCTTGGAATTCAATTAGGTTATAATGCAGAGAATTTATTTTTTGGATGTAGTGCAACTTTAGATAGTTTAACCTACTCAGAAGACGGAGGACTTTCGAATATTACAAATAATAGAGGGTATGCTCAGGTATATGTTGGTTATCGTTTTAAAGAATTTAAATTATTAAGAAAATCCTTAGATTGGGTAAAATCACAGATATAAAAAAAGACTTCTATTTCTAGAAGTCTTTTTTGGTTATATTTTATAGAGCTAGGCCTCCAATATCAAGAACTGTACTTGAAGGTGTCATATTTTCAATGTCAAAAATTAATGATAAATTATCGTGATATGTTGTTCCCCAGCAACTTGAAGTATCTTGGCTCATGGAAACTAAATATTCTCCTTTACAATTAATTATAATTTTTGAATACGTTGAATCAACCTCTGATTCAGTTCTAGCTATTAAATAATAAATTTTTTCACCTTTATATTCATATTCGTATAAAACTCTTCTGATTGTAGGATGATCTTCAGGGATGTCTATATACTCGTTTTCTGAAACTTTAACTCTACCTAAATCAATTACCCATTGATAATCTTCTGGGTTTTGAGTTCCTTCTGAACAATCATGCTCTGGAGTATCTACATTTTTTTCAAAAATAATACTAGATTCTACATAATCATATGAGAAATCAAACCAATTATTATCTTGAAATTTTGTTGGGTGTCCTCCAATAATTTCTCCTAAACAGTTTAATTCGTAAACTGCACCAAAATCAGAGCTAGGTGTACAACTATTACAAATATTAACCAAGAAAGTTGTTTCACTTATTCCTCCTTTAGTTCTTATAAATTTTTTAATAAATGAATTTTTATCATTATTATCTAAAATATGTTTAAAAGTTTTTAGCCATAAATAATCTTCTAATGGATTATCAGAGTTACAATCTGAATTCATTGTGTTGTTATAATAGATTTCTTCTAAATGTCCATAATAATTACTAATGTATTCATGATAATATTCTGAATTATCAAAAGAAATAACTAGTTCTCCATTTTCATTAAAAATTAAAACTATAAAAAGTTCATTATAGTCAGGTAAGTAGTTAACAATGTAAAATGTTTCATTTGTTTTTTCCCAGCTTTCCACACGAACTAATAAGTCATCATTTTCAATTACTGAAAAAATATTTTCGTAAAAAGCATTCTGATTTTCTTCATTGTTTTCTTCTTCGTTATTCTCTTCTTCATTGTTTTGTTCTTCTTGCTGTTGCTCTTCTTGATTTTGATTATTTGTTTCTGTAAAATCATCATCGTTATTACAAGCAATAATTAGGAAAAAGAGTAATAAATAAGTAATTTTTTTCATGAGTAATATTTTTAGATTATAGGTTTAAATTTAATTAAAAATAAATGTTAAAAAATTAAAATATTTATATTTTACGAAGAACTTTTTAGTGTTAAATAATTAAAAAATAGTATTTTAATTAAACGAGGTTTGAAATAAAAATTAGATAAATAAAAATCCCATTTCATAATTGAAATGGGATTTTTATTTACATTATTAAATATAAAAATTTATTTTTCGTCTTTTTTATTATTATAATACAAGTATTTTGTTTCATAATAAAAACCTTTAGCCAGGCTATCTAAATGTTCTGTAACAAACGGATTTTCAGTTTTCACATCGTCTAAAGAACCATTGTTTAGGTTTTGTAAAATACTTTTTGAGCCTGAAATATTCGTTTTATAAAAATAATCTTTACCAATTACTCCAAGAGCAGGCTCTCCTTGAATTTGATCATAGATAAAAGCATTGTGCTTTGTTCTTGTAGTGTCTAAAAGATTAATCCCAAGCGTATAATTTGTGTATTTAATCCCAGCCGTACTTGCTAAAGTTGGCATAATATCAATTAAATTCGAAGGGAAATCATATTCTTTATTTTCAATATTCATATAGTCAGGAGCAAGAATAAAACAAGGAACGTGGTATTGACCAATTTCTAATTCGTATTCTTTTCTTTCCATATGTGTATAAGGATTTATCGAAGTATTATGATCTCCATAGAATAAGAAAATTGTATTATCAAAATATCCTGCTTCTTTAGCTCTGTCAATATAACGTTTCACATTATAATCTAAATAACGTAAAGCATTATATTGTTTGATATTTTTAAAACCAGCTTTGTCTAAAAGAACCATATCTACTTCGCTTTCAGTAAGAGGTTTATAAGATTCTCTCTCATCAGGAACTGTGAAAGGCCTGTGATTTGAAGAAGTTTGGATATAAGCAATAAATGGTTTGTTTGAATCGTGTAATTTTTTCAATTCTTTATCCGATTCTTTGAAAAGCTCATAATCATCAATTCCCCAAACATCCGAACGTTTTTCGGTTTCATAAGAACCTTCTTCAAATATTTTTAAATCACGAATATTCGATTGGAAAACAGCACGAATATTTGCCCAGTTAGCACTTCCTCCTAAGAAATACAATTTTTCATAACCATCAAATTGATCATAAATAATTCGTTGATTGATAATGTTTGGGTTTCTTGAAGCTGTTTTTGCATTAACAACATCTGGTAAACCTGTGATACTTGCAAAAACACTTCTCGCAGTTCCTATTCGATGTACGAAAAAGTTATTAAAACTAATACTATTTTGGTATAAACTATCTAGATTAGGAGTTCCCTTCATTGGATTTCCAAAATGACTCATCGGAACTGCTCCTAAAGATTCCAGCATCACAACTACAACGTTAGGTTTTTTAGCCTGAATTGTATCATTTTGTGGAATTGTTCTCTTAAAATCTAATTCTGGATTATTTTTGATATTTAAATAATTAGCCATTGCAGGGAAATAATCTTCTGCAGGTTGAATTTCAAATCCTTCATTTCTAAACTTATAACTGTCATAGAAAAATAGTACAGGATTTAGGGAAAGTTGGTTGATTGTTTTGTTTTTTGAGAAAAAAGCCTGACTCCAACGAAGTGGGTAAAAACTAAAACTATTGTAAATTCCAAAAGCAGTTACAAATAAAACCAAGAAAAAGTATGCAAATTTCTTTTTTCCTTTTATGATTTTGTCTGATTTGATGAATTTTGAAAATTTTCCATCGAAGAATTTATAAAGAATTACAATAAAAATTAATAAACCAAAACCAGCCCAAAATACAGGATACGTTTCAGAAACCATTTTTGCGGAAATTTGCCAGTTATCTAGAAAACGAAGTGCCGTAGCATCTAATCTTTCTCCAAGATAATCGTAAAATCCAATATCTGTTAAAGCAAAAAGAGTTGCAGCAAGATATACAATGGTTAAATAAATATTTGAAAATAAACGATGAACTTTACTTCTGAAAAAACGATTATTTGCTAAAACAACCCAAAGATTTAGAGGTGTAAGCAAGATAAAGGTCGTTCGGATATCGAAACGTAATCCGTATTTTAAAGCTCTAAAAACTTCACGATTTCCTAACTGATCCATCCCTTTAAAAGCAAGAGTGAAAAACAAGATTCTTAGTAAAATAAAGAAAAAGAATAAGTAAAATATATTCTTGAAAATATATTTTATATATGGTGGCATTTTTCTAAACATTTTCAAATATTAATTTAATTCGTGCAAATTTACTCTTATTTTTTCTTTTTGTAGCCAAAGAACACATAATTATACTTAAATGTTAGAAGAATCAAATTAATGTTGTCGTACACAATAATATAAAATCCACAACTAAAAAATGTAGTTGTGGATTTTTGAAAACAAAACGTAATGTATATTATAAATTATCTAGTTGATTTGATTTTTTATCTTCGCTAATTGTCCAGAAAAATCCTACAAAAAATCCTCTGTCAGCACTTGGAGTTATTGCCATTCTATCAAATTGCCCATTTATATTTGGATTGTCAGAATATTCGTATCCAAATACATTTTTGAATCCAAATAAATTGGTAGCTGAGAAATAAAGAATCTTTTGTTGCGAAATTAAGAAACTCCAGTTGAAGCTTATATTATTGTAAGCTTTAGTTCTTCCTCCTAAAAATTCATTAGTATTCGGATTGGTATAAGGTCTTCCACTAGCGAAAGAATAAGTTAATCCTACTTGCGATTTTAATTTCCCGATCCAATATTTTGAAACGAAAGAGAAATTATGTTTTGATACAAAACTTGGTTGTGCTAATTCTGGATAAAACTTATAATCTCTCTGAGAATCCGTAAAAGTATAAGAAACCCAATATTGTAAATTTTTAATCGATTTTGAATCTTTCCAGAAAAAATCAAATCCTTTTACATATCCATCTCCAGAGTTATTGATGTTTTCAAAAGTAAAATCATTAAATTCTCTATCGTATTTGATTAAATCTTCATAAGTTTTGTAGAAAGCATTTGCTCTGAAAATTCTATTGTTTTTACTCCAATCAAAATTTACCGTATAATGTGTTGCTTCTCTAAATTTTAAATCTGTAGTATATTTTAAAATATCATTTTCAGGTTTTTGGTAAAACAATCCGTAGCTTGCAGAGACTTGTGCATATTTAGACCATTTATAAGCTAGATTAACTCTTGGCGCAACTCTAAAAGCATCTAAAACTTCAGAATATTGTCCACGAACTCCAACTTTTGTTGCTAATTTTTGAGAGAAAAAGAAGGTAGCATCTGTGAAAACTGCGCTATAATTATCTTTTACATTTGATTTTATTTCATTTGAATTTATTGGAAAAACATGTTCGTCATAATTTGTATAAAAAGTTTCTGCTCCATATTGAAATTTCAACATATTTGAAACATTGTGTCTTAATTTTACTTTTGCATGCAGACCAATATTATCCAATTTTAAGTTTGTATCATCAAACTGAATATTTTTATGGTTATAAGAAAAACTAACACCCGAAGTAAGTTTCAGAGAATTTGTAATCATTCCTTTATAAGAAGTATTCATGTAATAATCTCTGTCTTTTAATCCTGTTCTAAAACCTTCAGGAAGATTGATGCTAGGTTGAATTACATCAAAATCGGACATGCTGAAAGCACCATAAACTTTCCATAAACCATCACCAACTTTCTGACGATAAACCGCTTCTCCACCTAAAGTTTCATAAGGCTTTTTCCAATCAAAACGATCATTGATTAATTGTACATATGGACCAAGATTGATATAACTCGCATTTATTGTAAGAGAACTTTTATCCCATTTTTTTACTTTTCCAATTCCACCCCCAAGGCTCATGATAGAAATGTTTGTTTCATTTTGTCTTGGTTCATCAATGGTTTCCAAATCTAAAATTGCAGAAAGTGCATCTCCAAACTCCACATCAAATCCTCCTGTGCTTAGCGAAATTCCTTGAAAAAGAAAAGGAGAGTAGCGAGAGCGAGTAGGGACATTATTTGCAGAAGCAATGTAAGGTTGAAATACTCGAAGTCCATCGATAAAAATCTGCGTTTCTCCAGCATCTCCACCTCGAATAAACAATCTTCCATCTTCTCCGTTTGTTTGTGTTCCAGGAAGTGTTTGTAATGCTGCAACAAAATCTCCTGCAGAACCTGCTGTTGTTACTACATCAATTGGACTCATAACTGCATTTTCAGCAACTCCAGATTTTAATTTTCCTGCATCTAATTCTACCACATCCAAAGTGTTTAAAGCAGGAGTTAGTTGAATTGTAATATTTTTTAAAGAAGAAATTTCAGCACTTTTTTCATAAGTATCATAAGAAACAAAAGAAGCAATTATAGTTTGTTCTCCAGTGATTTCTGTTTCAAAAGAAAAATTTCCATTTTCGTCTGTAGTTGCACCATCAAAAGTTCCTTGAATGTAGACGTTTACTCCAAAAATCGGTTGTCTCTTTTCATCGATTACTTTTCCTGAAATTGTGTTCTGAGAAAAGATAAATTGCGTAAATAAAATTAAAATAAAAAATAGTTTTGTTCTCATCGTTTATTGTTTTGTTTGATACAAAGATGAGGTGACTTGTCATGATTTTAGAATTATTTCTACCGAACTGTAGAAAATCAATACCGAATTGCAAAATCACTTTAAATTTTAGTAGAAATGAGAAATGAAATGAAAAAATCAGTATTTTAGTAATGAAGTTGTTTAAAATGTTTTCTGAAATTTAATCGACCTATTTTTAAAATTGTAAAAATCAAGAATTTTGAAAAAAGATAGACGAAAAGTTGTTTGAGTGATAGCGAGTTTTTTCGTCTTTTTCAAATTTTGTAGATTTTTGATTTTAAAAATAAAGTCTTGATTTTTTTGGTTCGTTTTTTTATCAAGAAAAAAATGAATAAAGCAAATGTTTGAAAGTTAAATTCAGATCTTTTTTTAAATAAGTTTAATTATAATATTGTAAAATAAAAATGTAATTCATAAGAATAAAACTCTTTATTTTGCAGAAGTTAAAGGAAAAATAAAATATTCCATTTATTATGAAAAAAATAATTTACGTTTTAGTTATTTCATTTGTAGCTCTTACAGCTTGTACAGAACCTGCAACCAAAAAATATACGAAAGCTCAAAAAGCTGAAATAATCACAAAAATCGATACACTTTTAAATCAATGGCATCGTTCGGCAGCAGATGCTTTACATCAAGATTATATCCAAGCAATGTCAAAAGATGGAGTTTATATCGGAACAGATGCTAGTGAAAACTGGACTCGTGATGAGTTTGAAGTATTTAGTAAACCATATTTCGATAAAAACAAAACTTGGGATTTTAAAACATTGACCAGAAATATTTATGTTGGTGATGACGGAAAATATGCTTGGTTTGATGAGCTTTTAGATACAAAACTTGGAGTTTGTCGTGGTTCAGGAGTTGTTTATGATGAAAATGGAAAATGGGAAATCAAACATTATGTTTTATCAATTGCAGTTCCAAATGAAAATTTAGATAAAATTATCCCAATCAATAAAGGAAAAGATTCGTTGATTATTCAACAATATAGAAATGAATAAAACAAATTCCTCTTAGTTTTCTAAGGGGAATTTTTTGTTTAAAAAAATATAGACCCCAAATAATTATTTCTCCTATTAAACATTATCACGATTCATTCTGTATTAATCTTTTACAGATTATTAAATTCCCCTCTTGAGAGGGGTGAGGGGTGTGTTTTAAATAATTAAAATTCTCTCAAATAATTTCAAACGTGATAATTTTTATTTAAGTTTTTCTAAAAAAATAAAAAGTAAACCTTATGGAGTTAAATTTTAGTAATATCCTGACACTTACTGGAGTTTTATTATTTATTGGGGTGATTATCAATAAACCGTCAAGGAGGTATGGAATTCCTGGGTTGATCCTATATCTTTTATTAGGTTTCGTAATTGGAAACGGAGGAACTTATGACTTTGTTTTCGATTATCCAGAATTTGCCCAACAATATAGTACAATTGCCATAAGTTTAATCATTTTTATTGGAGGTTTAGAAACAAGATTTTCTAGAATAAAACCAGTATTGGTTCAAGGAATTACACTCTCAACTTTGGGTGTTTTAATGACTGCTTTTGCTGTCGGATTTTTCGCTTATTACTGTGTTGGGTTGACGCTTTTGGAAGGAATTTTACTCGGTTCGGTTTTATCTTCTACAGATGCTGCTGCAGTTTTCTCCATTTTTGAATCTAAAAAACTAAAATTAAAAGAAAATGTTGCAGAAACTCTAGAGTTGGAATCTGGAACCAATGATCCAGTAGCTTATTTTATGACAATCGCTCTAACAACTATTTTGTTGGGAGGTGGACTAAACCCGATTGATATTACATTGTCTTTTTTAAAAGAAGTTGTGATTGCTTTGGCGATAGGTTTCGCAGCAGGGAAATTCGTAGTTTTTGTCTATAATATTTTAGAATTAGAAACAAGAGGTTTATACCCAATTTTATTACTTTCTTCCTGTGTTTTTTTGATTGGAATTGTTCCTTCGGTAGGTGGAAATTTACTTTTAGCCATGTATATTGCAGGAATTACAATCGGAAATGGAGGAATCAAATACAAGCAAATTTCCTATCAATTTTTCGATAGTATTTCTTGGTTGATGGAAATTAGTTTATTCACAATTCTTGGACTCCAAATTTTTCCAAAAGACTTAATTCCAGAGTTAGACAATTCTTTTTTAGTTACACTTTTCTTAGTTTTTATCGGAAGACCAATTGTAGTTGCAATTCTTTTAATGTTTCAAAAATGTTCTTTCAAAAAAATACTATTTATTTCCTGGGTCGGACTTCGAGGCGCCACACCAATTGTTTTTGGTTTGATTCCACTTACAGCAAAAGTAGAACATTCCGATCTGATTTTCAATAGTGTTTTTATCATTGTAGTTTTTTCACTTCTGATTCAAGGAACAACGATTGGTTGGGTTGCAAGAAAATTAAAATTAGAAGAAATAGAGGAGGAGAGTGAAGAAACAGAAGAAGTAGATACTAAAAGTAATCTATAAATTTAGAATTTTATTTTGGGCAATCCCTCCGTCAAAACTTCGGGTCGGGCTTTTCATTTCAAGTTTTGTTTTTCAAAAAAAGATTTTCTAGGTCATCCGTTGGCTTCCTCCGGTCGCCTCCTTTTCCCAAGAAAATCTAATTTTTTTCAAAACAAAAGCTTTCCATTACAATCCCTTTTGCAAAAAATCATTCCACTTAAAACATTTTTAAATAAATAAAACGATACAAATTAAAATACGAGTTGTTAAAAATTACTTTAAAATATTTAATAAAAATCGAGCCATTAGAAAAATCTGAAAGGAGATTTTTAAATTATAGATTCTTTTTTGTGTTTGAAAATGTAATCTTCTATATTTGAGTTGGTAACGTTATAGGTGTTTTTTTTTATTAAAAGTTTTTTAGGTAGATTTGGTGAGATTATTAATAATAATTGTTGCAAAAAATACGTTATGAAATAGTTGATTTGAACTAAATCAATAAGATTATATTCATTAATTATATACTAAATTAACTAAGAATAGATCATTTTATAGTAATCGAAATTTAACCTTTTAAAATAAAATAAAAATGATGAAAAAAACATTTCTAACTCTGATTTTAATTTTGACTTTTACAGTTTCTAAAGCAAATGAAAAAGAAATAATTGCTGATGTGGTTTTTGTAAATTTAACGGGCATGGAGTTTACATCCGGAGAATTTAGAATAGCAAACTTAAATGAAAATATAGAAGTTACAAAAGCTGAAAATTTCAAAATTACTTTACCTGAAAAAGGAAAATATGAATTCAATTTTAAATCTGACGACTTTTTAGCTTACATTTTTTATCCAAAAAGAATTAATAAAAATAGAAAAACGATTACTATTCGACTGATTCAAAAAAATGAAAACAAAAGTGATTTCGCTTTCTCTTTTGCAAATAATTTGGTAACAGATTTGTCAAATAAACAAATTGAAGAACGAATTTCGAATGGAACTTTAAATTTTATAATGGATGAAAATCCTAGTTCAAAATCAAGAGAATATTTACAGTTTGAAGAAAAATATGGAGTTGGTTTAATGAAGAAAAAAATTAATTTTGTTGATCCTATTACTGTTCGAATAATAAAAAAGCATAACAAAATGATATTTGATTATTTAAATAAGAAATACGGTGTTAAATGGTCAGAGGATTTAAAAACAAAACCATTTGGGATAGAATAAATAAACATTTTTAAATAAATATATAGAAAAGACCTTTGAGAAATCAAAGGTCTTTTTTTGAGTTAAAAAGCTTATATGAATTCAGTATTTTTACTCTCAAAGGTGCCCGAGGTTCTCGAAGGCACTATTTTAAAGGTTTTAATACATCTCTCAAGAGGGGAGAGTTGGAGCGTAGTTGAAATTCGGTAGCTGAGCGTAGTCGAAGCTAGTTTTTATAAAATATTTTACTAGAATTATTAATTTGAATGAAATAGGTACCTGTAGGAAGATTTGAAATATCAATAGCTTGGTTGCTTTCAATGTTTCCTTTTTGAATTTTTTGTCCGAGAGCGTTGTGTATTGTGTAAGGAGTTTTTGTATGAATTCCTTTGAAAAATAATTGATTTTTAGCAGGGTTAGGGTAGAAGCTAAAATTATTTTTTACAAACTCTTGCGTTGAAATAGTAGTGTTTATAGTCCTACATTTTGTGTCTTGCCCACAATCATTGGATGTAGTAACACAAACCGTATATTCTCCATCTTGTTGAAAAGTGTGTGTTGGATTGTTTTGATTACTGGTATTTCCATCACCAAAATCCCAAGAAATAGTATCATAATCTTCTAGGCCTGTATAGTTAAAAGTATAGGTTTGTTCTTCGTCTTTTGTGCTTTCAAACGTAGCAATTGGCGTATCACAATCACAGTTTTCATGCCCGTATTTTACAAGAATTAAATCTTTTCCAGAACCTGAAGTACTAATAGTTTCTCCATTTAATTCAATTTGATTTTCAATATTTCCACCAAGGTAGAAATTACCTTTTTTGTCTGGAGCAATAGTTTCAATTCTACTAATCCCACCAGCAGTATTATCTGCAAAATCACTAGAAATATAACTTGCATCTTCTTTGTCAAATACTAAGATACCTAGATTTCCTCCATTATCCTCTTTATCATGAATAATTGTTCCGTCAGCTTCTTTTACCACCTTGTAAGTTCCTCCAATAGCTACTTTATTACCAGAAAAACCGATTGCATTGTAGGTATTCCAAAAAGCAGACTCACAATATAAGGTTCTAGACCAAATACTATTTCCATCTGTATCTAGTTTTATAAAAAGCATTTTTTCTGGTTTAACTACTTCTTCGTTTTCTTCAAAGGTGTACCCTAAAAATTCAAGGTCATCTACCCAATGCCCTGCTAGATAAATAAATTGTTCATCTTCTTCATAGTCTATAGCAATGTCATGAATTTGAGACCATTTAATATCCCCTTCATTCGCACTTTGTTTGCACCAAAGTACATCTCCTGTCGGACTGAAAGCAGCTAGATATAAATTTTCCATAATTTCTTCTTCTCCAATAAAAACAGGATTATTCGCATATCCTGCATATCCACCTACATAAATATTACCTGTTTCTTTATTTCTGATAAATTTAGTTTCAGTAACACTTGTATCAGGACTTGATGTCATATCTATAGAGTTTGCTGTATGATAGTTTCCATCTGTGTCATATTCCATAATAAAAAACTTTGTTTCATCTTCATCTACTTGTATATCTTCATTGATTTGTAAAGGTCCTCCCACACCTTTGAAATTTGCAATCCAATATAATTTTTGATTTTCTTCATCTAAAAATAACCCTCGTGTACCAGATCCACTATAAGCTTGTGATCTATTAATGTCTTCAGGTTGTGGGCTTTTGTACCAAAGAAGGTTTCCGTTCGTATCATGTTTTATAATAAAAATAGATTGTTTTCCAACAGTATCACTACTGTCAAATGGGATAGTTTCTTCTGGACCATCTATATATATACCTCCTTCTACTGCTTGATCTCCTGTTACAAGTCTTACAGTGATATAGGAATTTCCTTCAGCATCTACTTGTAGACCAGATACTTTGTCTGTTCTATATCCTCCCATAAGTTTAGACCATCGATGGTTTCCTTCGCAATCAAAACTAGCTAGCATCACGTCTGCTGTCGCAGCAGAAAGACTTCCATGGTTATTATGTTCCACACCGTCTACATCTGTTCCATTTTCAGAGATTGGTCCTGTAACATATACATTTCCTTGCGCATCTGTTCCTATAAATCGTATTCGTTCCCATTTCCAGTCTAGTTGAGAATCACCTCCAGCTCTTTTGGCCCATTGTAATTCTTGTGCGGAGAATTGTTTTGTAGAAAAAATTAGGAAACATAGTAAAAGTAATTTTTGTAGTGTAGTTTTTTTCATTGTGAGATGTTTTTTAACCACCCTTAGCCCTTCCTTTAAAAGGAGGGGATTTTTTTTCTCTTTTGAGAACAGAGCTCTCAAAAGAGAAGGGTTTGATTTTATTCCCCTCTCGAGAGGGGTTAGGGGTGTGTTTTTTTATGTTTTTAATTTTTGTTTAAGGTTAATGATGTGAAATATAGTTTTTTAACCACCCCTAGCCCCTCCTTTAAAAGGAGGGGAGATTGTGGCTAATTTTTATAAAATATTTTACTAGAATTATTAATTTGAATGAAATAGGTACCTGTAGGAAGATTTGAAATATCTAAAGCTTGATTGTTTTCAATGTTTCCTTTTTGAATTTCTTGTCCAATCGCATTATGTATTGTGTAAGGAGTTTTCGTATGAATTCCTTTGAAAAATAATTGATTTTTAGCAGGGTTAGGGTAGAAGCTAAAATTATTTTTTACAAACTCTTGCGTTGAAATAGTAGTGTTTATAGTCCTACATTTAGTGTCTTGTCCACAATCATTGGATGTAGTAACACAAACCGTATATTCTCCATCTTGTTGAAAAGTATGTGTTGGATTGTTTTGATTACTGGTATTTCCATCTCCAAAATCCCAAGATATAGTATCATAATCTTCTAGACCTGTATAGTTAAAAGTATAGGTTTGTTCTTCGTCTTTTGTACTTTCAAACGTAGCAATTGGCGTATCACAATCACAGTTTTCATGTCCGTATTTTACAAGAATTAAATCTTTTTCAGTACCTGAAGTGCTAATAGTTTCTCCATTTAATTCAATTTCATTTGCCATATATCCTCCAAGATAGAAATTACCTTTTTTGTCTGGAGCAATAGTTTCAATTCTACTAATTCCGCTAGCAGTATTATTTGCAAAATCACTAGAAATATAGCTTGCATCTTCTTTGTCAAATACTAAGACACCAAGGTCAATACCATTGTTTTCTTTATCATGAATAATTGTTCCATCTTCTTCTTTCACTACTTTATAAGCACCTCCAATAGCTACTTTATTACCAAAAAAACCAATTGCGGTATAATAATTTACAAAAACAGATTCAGAATATAAGGTTCTAGACCAAATGCTATTTCCATCCGTATCTAGTTTTATAAACAGCATTTTTTCTGGTTTGACTACTTCTTCGTTTTCTTCAAAGATGTACCCTAAAAATTCAAGGTCATCTACCCAATGCCCTGCTAGATAAATAAATTGTTCCTCTTCTTCATAGTCTATAGCAATGTCATGAATTTGAGACCATTTAATATCCCCTTCATTAGCACTTTGTTTGCACCAAAGCACATCTCCTGTCGGACTGAAAGCAGCTACGTACAAATTTTCCATAATTTCTTCTTCCCCAATAAAAACAGGATTATTCGCATATCCTGCATATCCACCTACATAAATATTACCTGTTTCTTTATTTCTGATAAATTTAGTTTCAGTAACACTTGTATCAGGACTTGATGTCATATCTATAGAGTTTGCTGTATGATAGTTTCCATCTGTGTCAAATTCCATAATAAAAAACTTTGTTTCATCTTCATCTACTTGTATATCTTCATTGATTTGTAAAGGTCCTCCCACACCTTTGAAATTTGCAATCCAATATAATTTTTGATTTTCTTCATCTAAAAATAACCCTCGTGTACCAGATCCACTATAAGCTTGTGATCTATTAATGTCTTCAGGTTGTGGGCTTTTGTACCAAAGAAGGTTTCCGTTCGTATCATGTTTTATAATAAAAATAGATTGTTTTCCAACAGTATCACTACTGTCAAATGGGATGGTTTCTTCTGGACCATCTATATATAAACCTCCTTCTACAGCTTGATCTCCTGTTACAAGCTTTACAGTGATATAGGAATTTCCTTCGTCATCTACCTGTAGACCAGATACTTTGTCTGTTCTATATCCTCCCATAAGTTTAGACCATCGATGGTTCCCTTCGCAATCAAAACTAGCTAGCATCACGTCTGCTGTAGCAGCAGAAAGAGTACCATGGTTTTCGTGTTCCACACCGTCTACATCTGTTCCATTTTCAGAGATTGGTCCTGCAACATATACATTTCCTTGCGCATCTGTTCCCATAAATCGTATTCGTTCCCATTCCCAATCTAGTTGAGAATCACCTCCAGCTCTTTTGGCCCATTGTAATTCTTGTGCGGAGATTTGTTTTATAGAAAAGATTAGGAAACATAGTAAAAGTAATTTTTGTAGTGTAGTTTTTTTCATTGTGAGATGTTTTTTAACCACCCCTAGCCCCTCCTTTAAAAGGAGAGGGATTAAGAGTGTTGGTGTTTTGTTAATTTTTTTGATTTTGTTTATTATTTCCGCTGTTTAATTTACAAAAAAGTAGTATAAAATTAATTTTATACTACTTTTTTTATATGAGGAATTGTTTTAACACACCCCTAGCCCCTCTCGAGAGGGGAAATTTTATTGTGTGTTTTTTTATCTAAAACACACCCCTAACCCCTCTCAAGAGGGGAAATTTTATTTTGAGATGTTTTTTAACCACCCCTAGCCCCTCCTTTAAAAGGAGGGGGATTAAGTAGTGTTTAATTAATTTTTAGTTTTTCTCGTTTTAAAATACGTTCGTTTTCTTTAAGAAGAACTAAATATAGACCAGATTGATATGGAGACACATCAAGTTGAATCGTTCCATTTTTAATATCTAGTTTTCTGTTCGAAATTAATTGTCCTTGCATATTATAAATCTCTATAGATTTTTGAGAATAGTTAGAATTAGCGAATTCGAAATGAATGTTCACAAAATCTTGTGCAGGATTTGGAGCAATAGAAATATTATTTAATGTTTCTTCTTGATTTAGAACAGTACTACTTGATTCTGAACTTTTTCTAGCTTCAGCAACACACTCTCCTAATATGATTTCTTTTTGTACTATACAAATTTCTGGTTCTGGAATTATAAACACAGTAGATTCATATAGAATATTGATTTCACTTATAGGTGTATCTGCATTTACATATATTGAATAAGATGAATTCAATGTAGAATTTCCATTTATATAAAAGCTACTAGGTATTATTGTTACTCCTTCTACTTCTGTTTGTAGTGTTACAGACATAGGTTCATTAAAATCATTAGGGATTCCAATATTAATATTATAACTGCAGTACCCTTCATAATACGAACTTTCTGCATAATTTGAAGTAGAGATGCGTAAATCACATTTGCAAGGTTCTAAATTTATAGATGGACCTTCTATAGTTTCTTGGCAATCATTATTTTCTAAATAAAGACCATAGTTTCCTGATTGATTTATATTTATATCCTCTGGGAATCCTTCTCCTCCTGCAGGTGAACCATTATTTGTAATCCACTTCCAAGATTCGAATGTGTCTGTTGGGCCAACTAAATATGGATCACCAGGAGTATTTCCTCTTACTCCGCACATATCATAACAACCTTGTGGAACAATCCAAGAATAGGATTCAATACTATGAGGAATATCTATTTCTTCTGTAATTTCGCATCCTGTGAAGTTTTTAAATCGAACCTGATATACGCCACCTTCATGCACTTGGATTTCGTTTCCTGTCATCCCATTACTCCAAGTATAAAATCCATTATCATCTCCTGAAGCAACAATTTTAACTGTATAAGGATTCTCACATTTCACTACTGAGAAATTTAACTGCATTGGGCTAGGTAGAGGAACAACAGTAAGTGAATGTGTATCATATTGTGTACAATAACCTCCATTTCCGTCAGGGATTTTTGTTTCTAGTTGGTAATTGTAAGTTCCAGGATTTAGATTGTTAAGTTCTATTTCTGGATTTGTGCTTATTTGAGTACCATTTTTTGACCAAATGAATAAATAATTATCTCCTTGAACCGAAGCTTTTAAAGTGATGTCTTCATCTTCACAAATTGCTGGTTTTCCTTGAATACGAACAGAAGGACTATTGCTAAAGGAAATATTAGTACCTTCAGAAATAGAAGTTGTACATGTAGAGCTATCATCGCTTACTTTTACCCAATAATATCCTGATTTTGTCACGATTCCTTCTTCTTCTGGAATGTCTCCAAGAAATGGATCCGTTGTTTCTGCTATTTGCTCTCCATTGTACATCCAATAATAATTTGTAGGTGTATCCGTATCAAGATCTTCTTCATATTGTAAGATGATATTTTCTCCTTTACAGGCTATATCAGGGCTTGCTTTTACAGATCCATCCAGATTATTTTTATTGATAACAATTCCTTTAGAAAAAGTAGATGTACATCCGTATTTGTTGGTTACTGTAAGAGAAATTTGTTTTGGACCATACGTTCCTGTAGTAGAAATAGTAGGTACAGTTGCAGAGTTCTCTTCTCCATTAGGTAATATCCATAAGTAAGTGCTTTCAGGGTCTATAGATCCTTCTAAAGTAATAGAAACAGGGTCATTTTCGCATACTTCAGTAGAACTAATATCAAAATTAGCATTTGGTAATTCAGGTAAATTTACTACTACTGATGCTCTACAAGGAGCTTGCACAACTCCATCAAAAGAACCAATGATTTCAATTTCAAAAGTATGTGTTCCAGGTTGTAAAACAAGAGAGTGTTCAGCATTAGTACTAACAGGAGTAATAGGAGTAGAAGTACCACTATTGACCTCGAAAAATTGGTAAGTGAAATCCGTTGCGTTTGGCATCGTATTCGAAGCATCGAAAAGTGTCACTTGATATCCATTTTGATCTTGTGCACATTCTACACTATATTTTAAATCTGCAATGTATGGAATGATAATCTGAGAAAATGAAGAAATATTACATAGAGTTCCACCATAAATAGCTTCATTATAAATTGAATGAACACCCGGTGTATTAGCTTGATAAATAGCTGTAGTTGGTGTACTAGAGATAAGTGTCAGTTCGTTTGTTGCAGTTGTAGTCCATGAAGTAGTAATAGGCATATTAGATCCTATTGGCAATGCAGATGCAATAATCTGATTACAACCATCTTTTGTAAGCGATATATCTATATCTCCATCATGAGTTGTACAACTACCACTAGCGTCTTCATCATCACATTTTTGTTTGATATGTACAATATTTGTGATAGACCAACATTCGTTGTTGTTTTTAAGACGAGAATAGTAAAAACCAAATTGATTGATTTCACTTGTAATTGAAGTAGAACTACTTAAAAGAGTGTATCCACCGTTTGAAAAATCTGAATCGGTATCATGATACCATTCGATTTCTGTAATATCTGCTAAATTTTGCTCTGTATTCACAGTTAGAGTATAATCTGTGATCTCAGAAATTTCGCAAGCAACAAGATTATCATAAGGAGTAATAGTAGCTTTTGGAGCTCCAAATACCGAAACATCCATAGTTTTGGTAGTAGTCCCTATACAGTTGTCAGGATCCGTAACAGTTACAGAAATCGTATATTCCGTATTATCTCCATTTGTTTCTGGGTAGGTATAAAGAACATTTGGGGTAGAAGTAGTTATAGTATCTCCATTACCAAAATCCCAAACGATATTTCCTGTTGATATTCCAGTTATTTGAAAAGAATTAGATTCATTTACACAAATGTCAGAAATATTTACAATTTCGAATTCTGGCCCAGGATAAATAGTTATTTCTTTTTCAAATTCATAAACAACACCACATCTTTCAACTTCTAATTTTAGAATAGTATTTTCAGTACTTGAAACATTATTCCAAAGAATATTCACAGAAGAATTGGTGTTCCCATCTTCAAAATTTCCTAAATTACTGTTTTCTAAAGACCAAGTATAGATATCTCCATTCTCATAACTTAAATTAGTACCATTGATTAAATTCGTATACTCATAAGAAGTACTACTACAAACATCAATTTCTCCTTCTATTTCTAAATCTACTACTTCAGGTGTAAAAGAAATCGAAGTTAATTCAGAATCACAATAAGGAGCTGTGTCCATTTTTGACCATGCTCTTACCGTATAGTCTCCTGAACTAGATTCCGTAAATTGTACAGTAACTGATGTACCAATATTAGGTCCAATAAAAGTTCCATTTTCAATAGCCCAATACAATTCTTCGTCATTCGCACTTTGTATTTCATAAGAAACATCGAAACATATTTTATTATCCTCAGGTAAAGAATTATTATTAATATTAGGTGCAGACTCTGGAGCTAAAACATTTACAACAAAACTATTGGTTCCGCATACTCCATCGCCATTACTGATAATATATTCTCCAGGAGATGAGAATGTAATATTTTTTGATGTTCCAGTTCCTAAATTCTGAGTTGAATTATTTGGTTTTTTTAAATACCATACTATATTTTCATTATTTTGAATATTTTCAGCATCTTCAATTTCATAATTACTTACAGTACTTTGCCCAGGAGTAAAACAAAGAGTTTCTTCTCCAATAATACTAATATTGTCCTTTACTACAATAGTTATGGTTGCATAACCATCACAACCTACAAGTGTATTTTTGTAATCAGCTCTAAGCGAATAAGTACCAGGATTTAATGCTTTAAATGAAATTCTGTTTCTTTGCTCAGTTTGAATTATTGATGTTCCAGAATCATTACCAATTACATTCCATGTTACTTCAGTTGTAGGCCATTGTGGAATTTCGTATAAATTACTTTGATTTGTACAAATTTGATTTTCTCCTATAATATCTGTTCTATCTAAAATAACTGGAACTTTTATAGTAATATCTCCTTCACAAATAGAATCACAGTTACCAGTTTTAACAGTTACGAAACCAAATCCTCCATTTTCTTGTAGTTTCACTCCGTCATTCCAAAGAACGTTTACCATTGTAAATTCACTGAAAATAACTGTACCTCCAACAACTTCCCATTCTAGATTCCCATTACAATAGCTATAAAGATCATTTGGAACACTATAAGAAGCAACTTCGTTGAAACATACAATACTCGGACACTCTATTGGAAAAGCTTTTTTTTCTTCAATAAAGACTTGTTTTTTAATGGTGTCTGAACATCCACAATTATTAGTTACTGTTAAAAATACAGTGTATTCTCCTGGGTTAATATAATTATGAACAGGATTTGCTTCTGTTGAAAAATTACCATCACCAAAATCCCAGAGATAAGATACAATAGGAGAGCTATTGTTATCAGAAGATAAATCTGTGAAGTATAAATCATTATCAAGACACATTAAATAAGTATCTTCGTTATATTCAGAACCGATTTTAAAATCTGCTCTTGGACTTATTGCTTTTACAATACAAATAGTTTGCGTATCTATTTCGCCATCATTATTTGTGATAATAGCTTTTACAGATCCTAAACCTGTATCTCCCCAAAGAATATTCGCATTAAAACCAGAAGTATTTTGAATATCACCACCAGTTACTTCCCATGCTACAGAAGAAATGTTTGAGGTATTACCAGAAACAGAATATATTACAGAATTATTGCTACATACAAAAATACAATCATCATCAGGAATAGAAATGTCAGGATTACTTGCTTGTTCTCTTATTAAATAATCTCGACAACCAACTTCTTCATCCCAAGTTACAGTATAACCTTCTTGTGCTATTATACTGTTAAAGCTCATTATTAATACTAAAAAGAGTATTAATTTTTTAGCTTTTTTATTTAAAAAAGCTTTTAAAAAATAAAAATTTAACTTCATCCGTAAGTTTTTAAAAATTGATTCCTATAAAGAAAAATAAAAGAAGTAGAAGTTTAACTTGTTAAATAGTAGGTGTTTACGTTAAGTGTTTTTTTATTGTAAAGAATAAGGGATTTTCACGATTCTATTTCACAAAAAAGAGTTTATTTACCTGAAAATATGTTAAAATAAACTATTTTTTAAAACACTGTAAATTAATAGTTTGAAGTATGTTGTTAACATGAAATTTCTAACTATTAGATTTACCAGTTAAGATACTATTAGTTTTTAAAAATGTTAAATAATAAAAAAATAACATTAAGGTAACAATAAAATAATATTGTGTATTTTTTAAAGGAGCTTGATAATTAACATAATGTTATTTAGGTATAGTATTTTTATAAAATAGTGAAATATGAGTGTTCCTTAATTTTAAATAAAAGAAAAAAAGATAGATTTATCTTTTTTATCTCAAAAAAACATAATAATTTTGCTTCCATCAAAGAGAAACTAACAACTGTATCTTATAAAAAGTGAATATAAATCAACTTAACAAAATATAGTTTAAGTAAAAAAAAGAAGGAAATTATGAATACGTTTTTACCAACAGTAGAGAAGCTGCCAGAAGGACATCCAGTGAAAGTATATTATGAAGAGGCGGAGTTGATTCATAGATTGATTGATGAGATTAGAGATATAAATATTGAAGAAGAATTTCAGAAATATTATAATGCATTTAATGAATTAGCAACTGTAGAAAAACGTTTTGTAAGGAAAGAAAATCAACTTTTCCCTTATTTAGAAAAATATGGTTGGAATGGACCAAGCCAAGGAATGTGGTCTTTTCATGATAATTTGCGAAAAATGATTCGAATTATCGAAAAGCACAATGCCGAAAAAGATATAAAATCGATTTATGAAAATTTAAATTTTCTGTTAGATAATCTTCAAAATCTGATGTATGTTGAAGATACAAGGCTTTTCCCAAATGCAATGGAATTATTAAATGAAAAGGATTGGGAAGAGTTTTATGAAGGTGATGAGGAAATAGGGTGGATGTTGAAAGAAAAACCACAGGCTTATCCGAAACCAAAAGAAACTTATGTACATCCGAGTGAAGATCATACGGTGCGAGATTTACCTTTTTCTACGGATAATACTTTTCATTATGATGAAGGATATATGACTCCTGAACAAGTTAATTTATTACTTCGTTTTTTACCAGTAGATATTACTTATGTAGATGAAAATGATAAAGTAATTTTTTACAATAGAGGAGAAGACAGAGTCTTTGCGAGAAGTAAAGGAATTATCGGAAGAGAAGTTCGATTCTGTCATCCGCCGAAAAGTGTAAATACGGTTCTTCGAATTTTAGAAGAGTTTAAAGCAGGAACGAAAGATGTAGCGGAGTTTTGGTTTAATTTCCGTGGAAGAATTATTCATATTCGATATTTTGCAATTAGAGATAAACAAAAAAAGTATAGAGGTGTTATAGAAATGTCACAGGATGTGACAGAAATTCAACAACTAGAAGGGGAGAAACGACTTCTAGATTGGGACTAATTTTTTATTTATTTGCTTAGAGCCTATTTAAATTTATATCAAAAAGTTTTATAGACTTCTTAAAAGCTCTTTTTTATCTTTTTTTTCGTCCATAGCGATGCTATGAACTCTAAAAAAGCTTTCAAAATAGCATCTTAATAAGTTACATAACAATTCTGATACAATTTTTAAACAGACTCTTAACAAAAACACCTATAAATGCTGCCATATTTTATAGGTGTTTTTTTGAAGTTATTTTTTATATTCAATTATACGAACAGTTTCTTCGATAGGACTATTGTTTAAATATTCTATTCTTTCTATCCAATTTCCATTTTTATCGTATTTATATGTATATTCAGTTGGATTAACTGAAGAAAAAATACTCATAATTATATCATCATTTTTATTGTATTTAGTAGAATGATCTAAAAGTAATTCACCATTTTCTACATAAAATATTTTTTCAGTATAATTTCCTTCTTCATCATATTCAATAGTCGTTTTTGTATCTAATTCATTTTTGCTGGTATACCATTCATTTGAGTAATCTCTTGAATTTATATAATTATTTTTTATAGAATATAAAAGCTTGCCTGTTTTGTCATAAGCTGATTTTTCAATTAGTTGATTTAAATTATTGTATTTATAATTTAATTTTTCAGAAATAGAACTTTGGTTATCAAAAATAAATTTTTCTTGAATTAGATTATTTTTAAATAAAACTTTACTATTTAAACTATCTTGAAAATAATTTAATGTAGTAGTTAGTATATTTTTAGGGTTATATTCGTATTCTGTTCTATAAATTTCATTAGGAAAATCCTCCGTGCCACTGAATGTAATATTTGTTTTTTCAATCAGTAGACTTCCGGAATATTTAAATAATGTTTCATAAGAAAGCCAACCATTATTATAGTTTTCAATTTTTTCGATATAATTTCCATTATATTTAAACACGATAGAATCTCTTTCTTTTTCAGTTCTTTCGGTAGGTTTTAAGTTAACTTCTTCAGGACCACAAAGGCAATCTTCATCATTATAAACTTCTGGGTTTAATTTATATGAAATAGTCGTCATACTTTTTACATCTCCATATAATCTATAATCTTCAAATAGAATAGGATTTTTGTCGGAAACTGTGATAGTACAAATTAAAAATAGGATAGAATAGTATTTTGAAATCATTTTAAGATTAATTTTTAATATTTCAAAAGTAATCGTTTTCTGATAAATTAATGGAGAATTATATACTTCTATAATGGCTAAAGCGGATGAGTTGGAATATTTATGTTTATTTGTGAAACTAAATTTAAAATTCTATTAAAAATTAAAAGATGAAAAAAGTTGTTTTTTTAATGCTGTTTATGCTTTTCTCAAATGTGTTGAAAGCAGAAGATACAAGAAAACTTGTCAAATTATCAGGGAAAATTGCTGGGAAATATCCAATTCAGATGGTTTTGAATATTAAAAATAATAAAGAAGTTTATGGTTATTATTTTTATGAGAAATATAAATCGAATATTGTTTTAAGAGGAACTGTTGAAAATGGAAATATAAAATTATATGAAGGAGATACTGATATCAGATTCACGGGATTTAAAGGGGAAATATCAGATTTTGGAATTAAGGGAGAATGGATTCAGGAGAGATATAAAAAAGAAACAAGAATTTTGAGTTTTGATTTAAAAAAGAATTCTGAAAAAGTAATTACAAAAAGTGAAGATTCTTATTCGGGACTTTATGGAACTTATTATAGCGAAGGAGAGGAAGATTTGAATATCGAATATGTTGGAGGAGATTTATACGTTTTTCATATTTCAGTTGGAAGTCCATATTGTATGGGAGAAATTTTAGATTTGATTTCCATAAAATCTGGAAAGGGAGAATTTTCGAATAAGAATTGTGGAAAATTAATTTTTAAATTTTCTGAAAAAGAAGTTCATATTACAGAAGAAGATTGTGATTATTATCATGGAGCTCGTTGTAGTTTTCGTGGCGATTATCCTAGGAGAAAATAATTTGAAAAAGGAAGAATTTTTGGAATACTTCCTTTTTTAGAATATAAAATAGAAGAAATCTTGGTTTAAAATAAAGTTAAACAGCAACCATACCTATCTTAAAACCTGCCTTTTTCGTATCTTTGTTTTTAACATTTAAGACTATTCTACCAGAAATGTTAAAAAAATCTTTTCTTTCCTAAAATAAAAATTAAAAAATAGCCTTATCGTACTAAATTCAAGTTAATTAGACTTTTTTTAAAACAGACTTAAGACGACCGGTCATATCTTTGTAATAGAAAATCGAACTACGTTCTTTTAAATACAGCAAAAACAAAAATTACTAATTTAATCTATTACAATTGAAATGAAGAAAATGAATTTCAAAAACTTAAAAGGTGCAGCTATCTTATTAAGTTTATTTATTGCAGCTAGCTGTAGTAAAGATGAAGAAGTAACTCGCGCAGCTGAGTTTGAAACAGTTGAAGTTCAAAATTCAACTGAACAAAGAAAAAGTTCTTTAAACGAACTAGGTTATTCTTCAGTGGAAGAAATGATTCAAGATGGTTGGGAAATTATCTATGAAAGTCCAGAGGATTCAGTTTCTACTAATAGAAATCAAAGAGAAAGATTTACTTACAACCAAAATAGTGAAGCAGCAAGAGTTCCTTTTACAATTCAACATTTGAGAGAATTAGGATATCGACCTGATACTAAATATGGTTTAAATGCAATTAAAGATATTTTTACACATGAGTATACTGGAAAAAAGCCAGATGCGATTTATTTTTCAGAAAAAGAATACTTAGGTGAGGTGAAATTTCCGAATGTTACGGATTTCTTAGAAGTAAAAACAGATGTGGTAGTTGGTGAACCAGAAGTTACTGTAAAAGCAATCGAAGCACCACTTCCTGCAGATGTTACAACTTTTGAGTTGGTAAACGAAGGAGCTGAAGAAGCAAAAATGAGTTCTACATATACGTATACTAGAGGACATGTTTCAAATTGGAGTGTTACAGCTAGTGGTTCTTTAACAGTAGGAGCAAACGTAAGTGTAGGAATTCAAGGAATGACAACTATAGGAGCAAATGTTGGTGTTACAGTTGGTGCTAGTGGAACAAAAGGAGGAAATAAATCTGAATTGACAAGTGTTTCTGAGCAAGTAAGCGCTGTGGTTCCACCAAGAAGTAAAAGAACTGTAACAATCATTGCAGATAGAAAGAAAAGTGAGGTTACTTACAAAGTTCCGATGAAAGTTAAAGGAGTTGTTGGTTTATCTAAAAATCACAAATACGAAGATGACTATATCTGGGGACAAGATGCAAGTAAAATCCAAAATGGCGAAATTGCCGAAAAAGGAGTTGCTGGTTTAGTTTTACATTTAGGTGTAAAAGCTGTAGTATCACCAGCGCAACCTTTATAAGATCATAAACACAAATCTATTTAAATTCGTGTATATACTATTTATAGGAATGTAGAATCGATAAAGGATTCTACATTCTTTCTCGGAGTTTTTTTTATTCATTTTTAAGACGACTGGTCATATTGTCGTTTCACAAATCAAAACCTAGATTATTATTTCTATACCATTCAGTAATCTATTAAAAGCTAAAAAAATGAAAACTCTAACAAAATATACGAGAAGAGGTTTATTGATATTATTTATTGCCTTGGCAGTAGTATCATGTAACAAAGATGAGGACGTCGAAAGGGAAGCTTTCAAACCAGATAATACAATATTTAATGAAACTCCTCAGCAAAAAAGAACCACATTAGAAGACTTAGGATATGCTTCAGTGGAAGATATGATAAACAATGGATGGAACATTGTAGATGAAGATGTTTTAGTACAAAAAACACAAGGAAGAGAAAATAATGGAGACGTTACAGCTTCTATTGATGGAGATGATAAAGTACCATTTACAATTACACATTTAAGACAATTAGGATTCCAGCCAGATAATGGGGCAGGAGTAGATCAAATCAAAGAAATTTATCGATTAGACGGAAAAAAACCAGATGGTATTTCCTTAAACCCAGGAGAGAATATTTCTGGAGTTGTTAGTCCAAACGTAAGTGAGCGTATGGGATTATCAAGTAGTGTGAAAATCAACGATCCTGTGGTGACTGTTGAAGATCAAGATTTACCAATTCCATCGGATGTAACTTCAATTGAGTTAGTAAACAAATCTGACGAAGAGTCTACGATGACTTCTTCATATAGTTATCAAAGAGGACAAACGAAGAGTTGGGGCGTAAAAGTAAGTTCTTCTCTTACGATTGGTAAAAAAGTGAATGTTGGTATTCCTGGTATTGGTGGAGCAGAAGCTTCTGTAAATGTAACGGTAGGAGCGGAAGGTTCTACTGGAGGAACAGAAAATGAAACTACAACGCTTACTGGTTCGGTTACTGCAAAAGTACCACCAAGAAGTAAGAAAACAATTGTAATTGTAGCAGATAAAGTAAAAAGTGAGGTAACTTATAAGGTTCCAGTTTCTATTGAAGGTCATGTTGGGGTAAATTATCCAGACAGAGCAAATGGACACTATTTCTGGGGATTGGATGCTAATAAGTTTCAAAAAAGTGATATAGTAGAAGAAGGTGTTGCTAGTTTGGTAACAAATATGGGAGTAAAAGCAGTAGAATCACCAGCTGTGCCTCTTACACCAGATGAGTTAAATGCACCAAATTAAGATATAAAATTAGTTTATAGTTTAGTTAGTTAGGATTAGTTTAAAAAGAGCAATGTTAGGAACGTTGCTCTTTTTTGTTTCAATGTAGGTTATATTTTGTTATGGACAGTTTTATTTACTTTCTATATATATTTTAGCCATTTCTAAAATCATTTTCTTTGAATCGAAAAGACTTTTTGTAATTTTTGGTTGACTCCAACCCATTTCACCATGTCTAGAATTAATTCCTAAAAGACCAAAGTTATTAGCTGTGCCAGTAAAAGCTTTAATATCATTTTTTGAGTAACCACAAATTGATATTAATTTATCAAAATCTTGTGAATAATATTTTAATGTATCGTATATGGCATATAGGGTAACCCAATCTAGGTCATTTCCAGCCAATAATAATAAACTTAGTACATCACTTTCACTTTTAGCCAGAAAAGAAGAATAAGTAATAAAGTTTGTTCTTTTCAACATTTCTTTACTTTCATTTTCTGTTTGAAGATTTTCTGGGAATGGATTAATTGGTAAAATATTTTCAGTTGAGAATGGAGTTAGGTTTTCATTTGTAACCCAATTATCAAGTCTAGTAAATTTAACATTAGAATCCCATTCATTATTAAATAAATCAATGTTTACTGCTCCATTATATAAATTCAATAGAAAAAGACCTTTTCCCCAAATTTCTTCAGGATTAATAATGTCAGTTAAATATTCAGAGAAGAAAAAATATTCTGGAGGGAAATTATCTTCTTCAATAGACACAATTGAAAATTCGTTATTATTCAAATTTACGTGAGAATAATGAGTTGTGTATGTGTTCTTTATTGCAAATTTTTTTCTATCTCCCATACCTTTATTATTTATAACATATCTACAACAAGAAATCTTGTTATTTCTATTATATCTGTAACTATAAAATTTCTGTGGATATTTAATTTTCATAGTTAAAGACTAACAAATATAGAAGAAAACATTTAAATAAATGATAGTTATTTTTTTTAATCAAAAAGATCAATACCAGTATCAATAATATCACAATAATTTTTCATTTCAGTTTCATCTAAAAGACCAATTTTGAAACATCTTACTAAAAAATAATAAGCTGAATTTACAAACTCTTTTCTAATTTTATTTATTATTTGGTTTATGCCTTCACTATTCATTGCGTAACAATCAAATCGAAAAATTGTGTTGTATTAAAAATTTGAAAAGCTCTTTTCCTTCAAAGTTATTAGGAGGTTTTATTCATTATTCCCTTTTTCAGAAATTTATTTAATAGCAATATCAATAATAATAAAATTAGTCCAATATAGCCAAACTCTTGAGAATTTCCTTTAGAGTTATTTAGACTAGTAAAACATATAAGTGTTAGGATTAAAGTAATTAAGTCAAACCATAATACTTTTTTAAGTTTAATCATCTTTAAAGCACTCCAAATAATTTCAATCATTAGTAAGAAATAAAATCCTAACATTGAAAAAAATAAATGCCATTTATCAGGACGATCGATATAATTTGGCATGAAACTAATTTCTGACGAGTAAAAAGTCAAAATTAATAGTATGGTTATAAAAATGATAGTTTTTAATTTCATTTATTTACTTATAATGTTTGTCAAAAATAAATTTAATCTCCATTTAATCCTCATTCAATGTAGCTTCAATTTCTTCATCATAACAAACAAATTCTACGATATTTAATTCAGGATCTTTCACAAAAATAGATTTCCATTTCGTCCATTCAAAAACTTCTGTTACATATTCAAGATTATTTTCTTCAAAGAAATTCACTAAATAATCATAATCTTTTTTATCAATTTCAAGAGCAAAATGATGTAAAGTGCTTTGCATCGTTTTGATATCTCCAAATTTTTCATGGAAAGCGTTGAGGTTAGATTTTACAAATAAAGCCAGCGTCTGATCATGTCCACCATATCCATTTGCAATTTTGAAAAAACAATAATTTTCAGATGCATTTACTAATTCAAGTCCAATAGTTTGTGCATAGAATTTTTTCATTAATTCCATATCCTGAACTCTTAATATTATTTCTCCTAAACCTTTAATTTTATTCTTTATCATATTGTTTTTTTTCTTTAAAGTCTTTTTTATATCTTTCGCATAGCCATTTTTGATGTGTATTGTAATCGGGTTTCAAATCAATCAAGTTTTGCGACATAATTAAACACCCTCTATCATCATACATCCAGAACATTTTTTTAGAAGTCTCACCAAAAAAATATACAATTTGATGGATAGTTGGATTAAATCCCATGTCCGTATTAGCAATGCCTTCGAATAATTTTTCCAAATTAATAGAAGCTTTTTTAAATTTATAAACACCTAAAAATCCATCTTCATATTCGGGTTCTTCATCTTTAAAATACATCAAGGATAATTTTTGTTTCTCTTGTGATTTTTCAACTTGTAAAATTTGATATAAAAAATCTGGAGTTCTAGCTAAAAAGTTATTTTCTGTATTCCATTCGTAAGTCAAAACAAATAAATTATCTTCTTTTTCAAAACAAGTATTGAATATCTCTAATGCTCTTTTTTTAGCTTGATTTACCCTTTCTTTTGTCCCATTTTTTAGTTTATCACCAAGTTCAAACCTTAAAGAATGATTAAAGGATTTTTCAATAGTAGTAAAGTCAGATAAATTGATTTCTAACTCATTTTTCTTAATGTATTTTTTAAATTCAGATTTTAAGTTGTTCATTTCTAATTTATTCCTAACTGTATGATTCGCAAATATAGTAGAAAGCCTAAGAGTAGGTTTGTTGTTTTTATTTTTGAAAGCGTTCAAGTGTTTTCAAATCCATAATATCTTTAATACCAAGATCAAGCTCAATATTTAAAGGATATTTTTCTTTAAAAGAATTTATTTCTATGGAAGTTTTATCACAAAAATCTTCTTTGTCTTTCATCAATTTTTCTTCTACAAATTCCAGATGTCCTTTAGAGATTTCATGTAATACTTTCAAAATTATTTTTTTATCAACTCCTTCATTCCAATCTAAATTAAAATATACCTGATCAAATCTTTTTGGAAAAGTACCTTCTGGATTTCCAACATTTTTATAATACTTAGCAATTTTAGAACTTAAAGAGTCTACAGAAGAAATTGTAGTATTTACAAGTATAGATTTATTAGAACTTATAGAAATTGAATATTCGTTTTTTAATCTTAATGGAATATTACAATTTTCACAAATCGGGTAGTCGTAATCCGTATAGACTTTTAAAAATCCTTTTTTATTATCAAATTTCATAGGAATTTTGAATTCTACCTTATCACATTTTTTACACAAATCTTCCGAAAAATGAGTTTCAATCTGTTGTCTTATTTCTTTTTTACTTTCATTAAAATCTATAGAAATTTCAGGTATATTTTCTGTTGTATTAGAAAAATTATATTTGTTCTTACAATTTTTAGAACAGCTTAAAAAGATTATCGTTGTAATAAGAATTAAAATTTGCTTCATAGTTTTTTGATTAAAAATTATCACGAAACCTTCTTCTTTTGGTCTCAATGGAATAAAATATCTTAAATAAATAACCAACACAAAGGCTCCGATCAGCCCAATGAGAATCCCTATAATAGTTAAAATCATATTACTTTATTCATGTTTTAAAACCCAAAATTTCTCTCAATTACTCATAGCTTGAAAACCACTAATTTTTCTTTTTCTCATAATCCAAAAAATTAAAAAAGAAAAAAGAATCGTAAGGATAATTCCTTCCTCAATCAAAAAAGGATTATTGGTGTAAGTATATCTCAAATCTAAAAATTATTGTTCTTGAACTTCAAAAACATCCCCAACTTTTTTCCAACCAATATATCTAGTGGGTGATCTGTTTCAGCCCAATATAATTATTTGGTAAAATGATTTACAACCAAATATTCAACGGTTGCATATGAATTTTGAATGGAAATGATAAATAGAGTTAGTAAGATTATAGTAGGTTTTCTTTTCATTTATTATAATTTCTGGTCCATTATTATTATTATTATTATTATGTTTAATTTTTCATGGATTTATAGATTGGACTATTCTTCATTTTAGATTCTTTTTCTTTTTCAATTTCTTTAAATACATCATCAAAATCTCCCTTGAAATAGGATTTTACCTCTGAGTTTCCTAATTTATCAACGCAGTATAAAAAATGCTTGATTGAATTTTGAGAATTATCATTATCAAATGTTGCTGATAGCCAAAATAATTGTGCAGCAAAATCATAAACACTCAAATCAGATGCGATATCTGCATATTTGAAAAAATCATTTAATCTTTCATTTTTATCTTTAAACAAGAAATTTATCTCTTGTCGCCTAAATAATAAATATGCTTCTTTTCCATTACTTGCTCTAACATTCATATTGTACAAAGGATTGTGTTTATAAATTTCAACCTTTGCTATATCCCAGTCTTTTTTGTCGCTTATAGTAACCTTTTGATTTTTTGTATTCAATACGTTTTCAGAATAATATTTTTCATATAATGCCCAAGAAGAATTTGGATAAATTTCAAGAATATTTTTATAGATATTTATAGCATTCTGATATTGTCCTTTATCATGCTTAACAATTCCTTTATGAATTTCTTTTTCCAATTCTTGACTAAATAAACTTAATCTGTAATTAATATTTTCTAAATAATCATTTGAAATAGTTTCTGGATTTGAAAAAGGGCGAAGAATTTCAATATACTTTAGAGCATGGTCAAATTCACCTTGAGATACTAATGCATAAATTTTTGTTATAGGAATTAGTTGATTTCCTCTTTCCATTTCCAAGGTTGCTGACCAATAATTATTATTTAAACTGGTTAATGCTTCTATGTTTTGTTTTTTATTAAAATCAGTTTTGTGTATCAGGTTACCAAATTCTTTAACACCTTTAAATTTATCATCTACCCTTCTTTGATAAGCACTCAAAACAGGCAATACTTCATTTATTGCATATTCTTTGTTCAATTTAATTTTTGTTTCTAAATCGGCATTTTTATATGCATTTATTTTCAATTCAACAGGATTTTCATAATCCTCAAAATCGGTTATTTCTCCATTATTTGTGCTGTTTATTGAAATGAATATTGAAAAATCAACAAGTTTAGTGTTTTCTATTTCCAATTTGTTTAGCTCTTTTAAAGTTTTCTTCTTTAATTTTTTATCTATTTTAGGATTTGAATATACTTCATAAGTAGGTTTTCCTTCTTTATGAACAGTTACTAATATTCCAATCTTTTGTGATTTAGGGAATTTCTCAAAATTTACTTTACAATAATCTGTAATCTTTGCAATAGAGCTTACAAATTTTTCTTCCTCGATATTAACTTCCGTAATTTTATCATTGGAAAGTAAGTTTATCATTAATTCTAGCTTGTTTTCCTGAGAAAAAACATTTCCACATACAAGAATTAATAAAAATGCAACAATTTTTAGTTTCATAATTTGAGTGTGTTTTATTTTCTTTTTAAATCAGTTATTAATAGCGGGTTTTCTTTTTTCAATTTTTCCAGTAATAACTTAACCTCTGTCGTTTTAGGGTTTAGTTTTAATTGTTTATATTCCTCTGTTGTAATTCCAACCATTTGCAAAAACTGAACTTTTCCGTTTGGCGTATCAATGCTTCCCATCTCAGGATCTTCGATAAATGCAATTGCAGTAATGTCAGTTTCTGTATTTAATCTGATAGGACCATTTGCAGGAATAAAATGATATTCTTCAAACCAGTTTTTACTGTTAAAAACATATTTAGCCAGATTTTGCATTAAAGAAACAACCCATTTTGGTTCTTCAGGATCTTCATCAAATGGAGCTAATCTAAAAGTAAACTCAAATCCCCATCTGCTGTATTCTTCTTCACAGTTTTCTATGTCATAATACAAATTAGACATTCCATAAGAAACAAAATGGTAATGATCTTTTTGGTTTTTACTTTCATAAATACTTACTCCATCTAATGGATCTTCACCACCTAGCATATATTTGATGATGGTTCCAAAATGTTTAGGTTCCTGATTAGGGTATAATTTAGTTGTTACTTCATCAATACTAAACCAACCTACAGCGTCTTCTTCGTTAAATTTACTTTTATATTCGTCTTTTTTCATTTTTTAGTTTTTTGTTATTTCTTTTTCAAGTTGTTTAATGAAGTCACCCCAATTTCCACTACCTGTTTTTTCAATAATTGTATTTTCAGCTTTTACCAATAAATCATATGCTTTAGGAACATTTTTTTCAACACCTCTACCTTTGTAATAATAAAAAGCCAAATCAGATAAAGCATTATAATTATTCATCTCTGCACAGTTTTTTGCGTACTTAATCCCTAGTTCATAATTCAATTTACCACCTGTACCTCTCATATAAATCCTTGAAAGTTTTAACAGTGCTTTTTCTTTAAACCATTGTTCTGAAATTAAACTCTCAAGTAACGTAATAGCTTTATCTATAGATTCAATTTTATTGTCAATTATAAAATCTGCTAATTCATAAATATCGTCTTTACTTCCATATTTAATCGCTTTTTCTCTCCATTCAATAACTTTATCGATATCTACATTATCTTGATAATAATAATAGTCAGCAATTTCATTTGCTGCTTCAGGGTGTCCTTTTTCAGCAGCTATAAGTAATAATTCAAGTGCTTTTTTATTTCTTTCTAAAGAGTAGTTGTAATCAAATTCTGAGGTCATAAGTTCAGAGGCATAATTGCATAAACTTCCTGGACAATTTTTAATTTCACTTATATCTTGATTTTCATAACCAACAGTTTCTATTTCATTAATCAAACGATTTGTTTTAGCCGTATTTTGAAATTCAGAAAATGAAAAAGCATAGAATGTTTTATCATTACCTTCATCTAAATGTGAAATTTTTGTACTTGATTTTTTTGAGTTTTGATAAAATAAAACTTCATTATCCTCATTAGTAGCAAAAGCAAAATCTTTATCAGATATTGCTCCTTTTTTTCTTAGAATTAAAGTTTGTTCTATAGATGTTGTTATATCCCAAAATAACCAATTATCGATTTTAAAATAAATTTCTTTTTCTTTGTTTAGATCATTTCCACGATAATTTATATAGTCACTCGGAATTTCTATTCCCAATTTTTTTTCCATAAGATTAAAATCTATTTTTTGTCCTAAAATATTGCTTGTTTGAAAAAGAATAACCAAGAAAATAATATTCAGTTTCATAGTTTGGTTTTTTATTAGTTTCATATTTTTTATGAAGTTTCATATTTCTAATAGGTGGTAACGTTTTGTAATTTTTTCTACTAGTTTAAAATATATAGCGTTATTTAAAAAAGCTTATTTCTTTAGATTTTAGTTTAGAAATTTATTCCATTTTTCCATGCTTTTATGCTGTTTTATCCATAAGAGAGTTTATTAGTTTTTGATTTTTCTCTGTTTGACTACTATAAGTAATAAAAAAAAGAGAAATAAGTAAATGAATGAATTTCATAATGATTTTCCCTAGATTTTATTGGCATTTTTCTTTTAAATAATCTATTAATAAATCAATTTCATTTTTAGTCAATTTTGACTTATGGTGTGTATTAGAATTTGATATTTTATTGATTATTGCTTGTTTTGATTTTTTTTCTAGAATACAATTTAATTTAGGACCTATAAAATCATTTTCCAATCTATGACAAGCCATACAGTTATTATTAAAAATCTTTTCTCCTTTAACAATTGCTGAGGTTTTATTATCAAGATTCATTAATTTATTATATGCCACTTCATCAATTATAGTATGATTTTCTGACTTCAAACCATTAATGATTTCATAAGAATAAACAGGAGAATTTAAATTATAAATCACTACTGAAATATTACAAGAATTATTACCAAATTTACAAAGCTCTTTATATTTTTTAATTTGTGATATTTCTCCTTTTTTATTGTAAAATATTGTAGAGTCGATATGAAAATCTGATTTATATTTTTCAACCCTTTGCAATTTTCCATTTGGATAAAAACATTTCAAAAAATTATCTAGTTTGTTATTTTTGTAGAATTGCTCAAATAAAACATTACCATTTTCATAATAAGTTATAGATTTTCCATTTCTATCTAATCCATTCAAGGATTCATATGTTTCTCTAATTTTTCCGTTTTCAAAATATTCTTTTACTAGAAGAGTATCCGAATTATTCTTTTTGTGTATTTCCCTAAGAACATTCCCTTTTTCATCAACTTTTTTATCAATTAATGTATTTTGACTATTACAGCTAATAATTGTAAAAAGTAGGATAAATTTTAATAATAATTTCATTCGTTTTTATTTTTTGTCTAAAGCATAAGCATAACAAGTATCCCTGTTATTTCTATTAAACCTGTAACCATAAATATTTTGTGATTATAAAATTTTCATAGCAGCAGATGTCCAAATATAGAAGAAACTTTAAATTGAGACAAGAAATAATACGACAAGAGTTTTTTAGTTTAAATCAAACTCCCAACTAGTTTTTGTTTAAGTCCATTTTTATCAAAAACCCAAGCAAGAAAATATCCTCCTGCGCCATCACTATTCAATTGGTAAACAATATAATATTCTCCAGTTTTTATGATTTTAAATTCATTTCTAACCTCAAAAATATCTTGAAAGTAATGTTTGTCAATATTAATTTTTTTTCCGTTTATTTTTACATCTATACTGTCAACCTGAATGTGTGGAAGATAACCATCAATTCCCCAAGGTCTTTGTCCGTCAATGCTGACAACCCATTTATCTTCCTGCTTTTCAATTTTTCTGTTTGTAGCATCAAAGGGTGAAAGATGGTATTTGAAGTGAAAATCGTTTCCATTATAAGGTTTTGCATCTTTAAGAAAAAGTAATCGAGAAATATGAATAAATCCCTCAATTTCATTTTTAGAATCTTTTACTTCTATATAGACAGGAATCCATTTAGCTCCATTTTCAATTTCATGATATTCATAAAAAAATATTTCTCCTTCATATACTTTATGTATAATCTTGGATTTTCCATTTGGAGCTTTTCTTACATTCGTATAACCATCCGGGTCTTTGATTGTAGCAATTTGACAAAAGCTAATTTGTATAATTAAAAATGTTAGTATAGATAGAGTAGTTTTCATTTTTTAATGATTTGTGTAAGCTAAATTTAATATTTATTTGATCTTCAAAGACTCTAATTTTTCTAATGCTTTTTCTTTAGTGAAATCACTTTTGGCTAAATGTTCTATAACCTGATAATTCCCGAATAAGAATTCTTTAATTTCTGGTCCCAGTTCAATCATATTTAGTGCAGAACATTCATTACATTTTATAATTGTATAAGAAAAATCTGGAATTCCTTTTTCACGCTCTAAAATCTCGGTTTTGAATTTTTCCTCACAATTTGTACAATGATGTAAGATAATATCTTTACTCGAAGATTTTTGTGTTTTGATAAATTCATAAATTTCTTCTCCATACATCCATTTCATCAAATTTTCTTTAAAGTCCAATCCACAAATCTCGGATAATTCTAAAAAATAGGTAACGATAAATTCTCTTTCTTCAGTATCATAATCATACGAATTTAATTGACTTAAAAAACTATCAAAACAGTTTTTATAATCTTCCTTTTTAGAAAGAATTAGTTCATTAGCACATTTGTTTAAAAATGTATTCAATTTGTTACATTTTTCTTTGCTAGAGCTATTTAATCCTCTATTTTTCCATAATTCCTTAGAAAATTTATCTTTAGAAATAAAATTGATTAATGCTTGAAGTGTGTTCATTTTATTTTATTCTCAAATTATATGGTTTTTTAAGTCCACCAAAAGTTTTTTTATCAAATAAATCTATGATTTCTTCTAGAGTATTTGCGGTAATTGTATCGTTATATCGAATAATTTTTAGTGTATCAAAAGGGATGTCATTATCAATTTCACCAATCGCATTTCCAACTTTTATATTTTCATTTGGAGCTAATTCATAAACATCAAATCCATCAACTGTGGTTAGAGTTTTTTGTTTTTCTGTTCTAAACCTGTTGTTCTGCTTAACTAATATTTTGACAGTTTCAGTAGTTTTGTTAGTTACCGTAATTGAATAATAAGGATCACAACTTGATAATAACAGAATTAGTAGAACAAATATTCCTATTTTTTGTATCATAGTTTTTTTATTTATTATTTTCTTCTTTTTTCTCAATTTTCACTCTTCCTTTACACTTAAAATTACATAGTTTTTAGGATTACTTTCAGAGTATTTAAGTAAGAGTTTTGTTCCATTTTTTAATCTTCGATTTTCAATCCCTTTTAAATAACTTCCTTTGTATTTAATACCATTTATATTAAAATTTATGGTATACCACCAAACTGTTTTGGAAGTTCCCCAGCTATTTATAGCCCAGTCTTTTCTTGATTCAATAATAGTTGCTTCTGTTTCCTTTGTTTTTACAAAATTAAATGGGTAATCTCGATATAATTTATAGGCAAACAAGAATAATCCTAATACTACAGTTAAGGAAATTACTTCATTCTTATATTCTTTAATTAATTTGTTCATTTATACTTTTTCTAAAATTTTATTCAAATGCTCCAATATTGATTCTCATGAAAAAGTTTCTTGGTTTATGATTTTTCACTAATTATCACCATATAATCTCTATTTGCCAAATCACCAATTTTACTCTTAATATTATCCGTTTTATTTTTGATAGAAATTATTTTAAACCCAGATTTTTCTAATAATGTTTTTGCTTTTTCTTCATTAAATAATTGAAAATTATCATCTACAAAATCCAAATCTTTCATGAAATCTTCATTTACAAAAGTCAAAATAAACTTTCCATTTGGTTTTAAAACTCGATAAATTTCATTTAAAAATAATTCATGATTTTCCCAGAAATAAATAGTGTTTACAGTAAATATTTGATCAAATTTTTGGTCTTCAAACGGAATTTTATTTCCATCATAAATCAAAAACTGCGCTTGATTTAATTTTATGAATTTCTCATTTATTCTCTCAGCCTCTTTCTTCATAGTTTCTGATATTTCTAGACCAGAATAATGAACATTTTTATCTTTAATTATTTCAGTTAAATGAGAACAGTTTCCATGTCCGATTTCTAAGATTTTATCATGATTTTTAACTTCTAATAAGTCTATAGAAGAAGTAATCATTTCTTTATTCGTTTGGTTCATTGCATTTCCAACTTCGATTCCATTTTCTCCTGTTGGTTTGCTTAATTGTGAAGATAAATCTTCTATCAAATTTTCGTTTTTCATTGTTGGTAAAATTTTATATTAAAGTATGATGGTTGGTAAGTCTATTTTAATTCATTCTTGGTGAAATTTTCTTTTCTTACATATTATAAAACATTCTTTAAATGAAATGACTAAACCGCAGTGTTTTAAAATTTCATTAAGGCAATCTATATAATTAGAATTTCGTTTTATGTCATGATATTTTATTAAATATTCAAATACAGCAAGTTCGTAAACTAGTTTAAAATCCATACCTATAAAAAATACTTCAGATGAAGATTCTTGACTTGTTTTTTCTAATAAAGAATCAAAATAATCTTCAATATAGTCCGTATCATAAAGTTCTTCAATTTCAGAATCTAAAAGGTAAAACAAAGGTTGTAGTTCAAAGATTTTTTAATGTTCATTCCACATTTCTTTTAAAAGTTCTTTAGATACTTCATTCTTTCCATCAAAGAATATTTGATGATTTGTTTTATTAGGTCCAAATTCTCTTTTATGTGCTAAATGAAATTTATCTTTTATCATATAAAGCATCCAAAACCCTGGACTTGTCATTGGAAATTGCCATTCCCATGAATTTACAGCTGTAAACTCTTTTGAAGACCATTCATGGAATTTTTCTATCAGTTCATTAACATGTTCATAAATAAAATGTTTTGTAGGAATATTAAATCCAAATTCTGTATAAAATTTCTCGATTGAAGATATAGCTTTTTGTTCATTAAATTCATTTTTGTCGAACAATGCGATTTTTAATTTTTCTTCTAAAATATTTTTAAAATCATTTTTTCTTAGCATCTTATTTTTTTCATTTTCCATGCTCCTTTAGTTTCAGGAGTATAGCCTAATTTTCCATTTATAATAGTAATTCTTCGTTTAAATTTCCAAGTTCCTTCAAACTCATTAGTTTCATTGTTTAAACTTCCTTCATAATAAATTGGACTGTGTGGTTCCTTTTTTTCAATTTTTTCTCCATTTGGAAAAATAATAGTTTTTATAGGCATTCTTTTTACAAATTTTATTTTATTCCCTTTAACAGTACCAGAAATAGTTCCAATTCCTCTTGTACCACCAGTTTCAATATTATCGAAAATAGTTCCTGAGATTTTTGAATTATCATCATTTTCTATTGTTATTTCGAATTCAGTACGATTCTTTTTTACTGAATCATGCACATTACTTGTAAACCAGTAAGTACCTTTCCAGATTCCTTTCATTATTATTTATTGTTTAATAGATTTATTTTTCTTTTTAAAACTCTATTTTATTTTTTTAAATTCATTATTACTTAGTACACCAATAAATTCTATGAATATTAATATTAATCCTGTCCAATATATTTGAATTTGCGTCAAACTATACAAAGCAAAGATTGTTACTAATAGTAACCTGAAAACATAAAATATATTTTGAAATGAATTATTTTCGGTTTCTTTTTTCTTGAATAAAAGCTTTTTCACTATTCCAATTATTAGAGCAGCTATTATTGAAATAGACAAAACAACAAATGAAGAAAATAAAAAGAATAATACGAGTTCACTTGAATATTTAGTAATGAAATCTTCAAAATAAGGAAATAAAATAATACTAAAAATTATTGCTAAAGATACTCTTAACAATCTAAGTGTAATCTCTTTTTTTGTCAATTGGAATTTAGTCTTTAAAATATCTAAGTTCATATCAATTTAATAATTTGAAGTTTTAATAATATTTTCTATTCTCACATTTATTTCTATCCCAATGTTCTATAAGAAACTTCGAAAATACTTTTTTATTTTTTAAGTTTTCACTTGGTTTAAAATCACCACCAAAAGGATGTTCAGATTTACACATAAGCATTGTAGAACCTCTTAAAGCATATTTAGTTCCGCCTTCATACATTATTATTTTCATTCTTCCAGGATCAACGCCTCCACGACAAATAGAAACATATGGTAAAGTTATTTCTGAAACTCCATCTTTATCCAAATCCGTGATAGTAGTAGCTTTCGGAATAAAACCAGTAAACCAATCTACTCCATAACATTCTGTATAATCATAAACACGCCATTTTCTTCTAAATTCTTTATCTGACGCTCTTTTTTGAAAAAGATAAGCATACAATTCTGATTTATCTTGAATTGTATAATTTGTAGAGTTTTCTTCATAATCTTTCCAATCAAAAGCTCCCGTTATCGTTTGGATTAGAATATTTTCTCCATTAGAATCTGTCCATTTTAAAGCTTGAACTACTGTTCCTCTAAAATCAATATATTTAGGAATTTCATCATAAATTAAAGTTTCAATTTTGATGGAATTATCAGAGTTTTCTTTATCCCAAATTTCTAAGCGAAGTTCTGGTACAAGATCTTTTTCAGTTTGACCAAAAGAAAATAGACTGATGATTAAAATTAGTATAGTTGTGAGAGTTTTCATATCTAAATTAAATCCTATAAAATAGGAGTGAGGTTTGTAAATTATTATTTTAAAATTCGTTTTCTTATTTAAATTGCTCTTCGTACTCTTTTACGTGATGAGGAAATTCCTTTTCATAAATTGAGCTTGGAATTCCTTGAATTGAAATTTCATTTAGTTCGTTTTTAATGATTGAAATTTGATTTCCAACACCTTTAATTTCTGTCCCTTCAGGACTAATTATTTTCAAATCCTCAATAGTTTCGCAAGTGGATAAATAAAAATCCTCTGTAAAATCAATATATAAAATCTCATTTTCTTCACAATAATCTCGAAAAAAATCATAGCCATATTTATTACTAGTGAATTCAATTTCACCAAAAGCTACTCCCATAGGAGCATCTGCTTTTTCTAATTTTGTAAACCCAATTAAATGTTCTCCTAAATATATTTTATACTTTTTCTTTTTCATTTATAATAGTTTAATTTCCATAAGATTGTTCGTAATAAGTCAAATACTTAGAATCTAGAATTTTAGTAATGTTCTCAAATAATTTATTTCGATCTTCTTTTGAATATTGTTTTTCATATACCCAACTAGGAAGTCCGTATTCATAAATTAATAGAATTACTTGAAAAAACTGTTCAATATTTTTTGCTAATCTTAAATGAACCATTTCAAATTCTGGATCAAACATTACTATTTCTTTTGTTTTCTTTTCAATTCCAATATAAAAAGGATCCTGAAGCACAAAAAAAACATATTCTGAATTTTCTTCAAGTTTCCCAAGAAAATTAAAACCTATTGCACGTCCTGATAAATTATAATTTTCATATAAATCTGATAGGAAGTTTTTAGTCAGAATTGGATTATTGTTTTTCGTTTCCGGAATTAAAATTTCAAACAAATATTCTTTTTCCGATGTAATAAGATTTTTGTTTAAAAGTTCTTTTAATTTTTCTACAAATTTTATCGCAGTTAAGTCTCTCATATTTAGGTGAAAATCCTATAAAATAGGAGGTAAGGATTTATAATTTTTAAATATTATTTGAATGAGTGCTGATGAAAATAAACTTATTTTTTTACATTCTTGACAATACAGTTATTGTTGAAAATACAGAGAAAACAATACTAACGATAGCAATAATCATTAATATTTTTCCGATTTTTTCAATCAAACGAGTAGTCGATTCGAAGTATACTTTTTTCTCATTTAAAGATGAAATCCCAAAGAAATTTCTTACATCTTCTGAATCAGTAAGTATTTTTCCAACATAATATAAAACGACATAATATAAAATTGATTGAATCAATCCAACTAGTGCTGTTAAAACCATATTTTTTCTATTTCTTTTTAAATTATTTCTTAATATTTTTTAAAACCTTAAATAATCTTTCGTACCAGTTAATTGACTCCATCTTGCGGAAAGAAATTTCGCATAAGTAATTGGACCAATTCCATAAGTTCCCAAACTATGACCATCATTTATTTCTACCAAATAACAATTTCCGCTTGCATCAATTCCTACATCCAAGCTAAAAGAATTAGGCTGATTTTTAAAGGCTGAAACTGCATCAGCTACCATTTTTAAATCAATTTTATTATCCCATTTTCCTTTGTAGTATCTAACATCCAATATTTCACCATAGCGAATATAACAACGCCATTCTGTTTCAAAATTTATTATTTCAGAACACCAAACAGGAACTTCATTATCATATTTTAAACCAATAAAATCTTTAAAACCAGAAAAAACTTTACCTGTAAAAAGTTTTGTTTGTAATGGCTTTACAAAAACAGGGAATTTATTTTCGTTCATAACCTCTTCCAAAGTCGATTTCCATATTTTTCGCCCAAGAAATTGACTCAATTCTTCTGGATATTCAAATTCTTCAGGAATTTCCAAACCAAGATTTTTAAGTCGTTTTCTTATACTTCCAATTCCACCAACAAAAATAGATTCTCTGTCTAAGTCTTTTACAGAATCGGCATCTACATATTTTTCAATTTCATAGCCCAAGGCATCAAAACCAACATAAGCCGTATAATCATTTATGTTGTAAAATGTTCCATTTTCATTTGTTTGAATGTATACTTTCATAGTTTTTTAGTCAGCTAAAAATTCTTTTGAATGATTTAATATAAACATATCAATATATTCATCGAATTTTGTTTGTTCAAATTTATAACGTTTTAATTCTTTTTTGGGTACTTTATCCTTATTATATTCGTAATTCTGTTTTAGTTTTATTTTATATTTTTCTTTAAGTATTTCGTATTCTTCGGTTAATTTAAAATATTCACTTTGCTCTGATTTAAATTGAATTAATCTTTCCCTGTTATATTTTCTAATTTCAGAAACATTTCCATTTTTTATTTCAATAATTAAATAGTTCTCCTCAAAGTTATTATTAGTGTTTGGTTTCATTGTTTTATGCTGGTCTATTAATATTAAACCTGAGAACCAAATCATTTTTTTTGATTTAGGAAATACTTCGTTTAGCACAGATTTGTACTTTCCTTTTCTTGAAACATGAAGTTTTGCTACAAATAATTCTTCATTTACGATTTCATAATCCGAGAAATATCCTCTCCACATACAAGTTTCAATTTCTCCCTCAGGTTTTCTTTCTGGAAATTCTTGAAAATAGAATTCTAATAAAAAATGATCCAAAAAATATTCTGTATCCTTGAATTTTAAAAATTCTGTTATCTGTTTTGTCATTACTCGTTGATTATTTAATTGAATTGTGCAAAACGTCCAAAATTCAATTAAAGTGCTGTTTTAGTTTTTCTTCTATTAATTCCATCATTTCGATAGAGTTATTTATAGTCTGAATACTTTCAATATAGTCTCTTGCAAATCCATTTATTTGATCACTAATTCGCTCAAGTTTTTCAGTGATATCTGATTTTGATTTAATCAACAAATAATCATAGTATCCCAAATCTTGTCCGATTAAAAGACCAATAAAAATATCATTTTTAGAAAGTAAGCTCTCTAGATTTGGTTTATCAGAACTTTGTAAATAATTAATAATAGAATTAGGTTTTTCTGAAATAAAAAAGTTTGAAAGATTATTAGCTTCAAAAAATCCAGGCTTTAAAAAATCCACCAATTCTTTAAAAGTATTTAGTTTAAAAAGTCCTGTTTTGTCTGTAGGTGTTTTATTTATAGGTTTGTTGTATTGTGAGAGTATAGGGTTTTCCGCTTTTTCAAATCCAATAATTTTTCTTTGATAATTCCCTTTAACTATTAATTCATGATTTAATTTAAATTCCCAATTGATAAGTGTTGGTGTTTGCTTTAATATCTTTTCGATTGTTTCTGTTTCCCAAATTCCAACTCCATGTAATTGCATTTTCTTACTTAATTCCCAAATCAAAATCATGTATAGAAGCACATTTTCTCCAGTTGCAAGATTTGAAATATTATACTTATCGTAAGATACAGGAAGTCCTTCTTGCTTACACCAATCTTTCCAAAGCTTCTTATTATTTGAAAAATATTCAGTTTGTTCAATAATCAATTCTTCATTTTTCGGGTAGAAATGATACTCGAATAAGTCTTTGGTTTTAAATATTTCGAATTTTATAGGATTCATAATTTATGTGTAATGCAATTTGTTCTGTTGTATATTGGAAGCTTATATTTACTTAGAAGCTTTTTTATTTAATTCTATTATAATTTCATTAATATCAGAATAGTGCTCTTCTTTAATTTTTTCATCCCAAAAATAATATCCATTTTTATCTTTAGCAAAACACCCAATTCCTTCTACTGTTTTAAAAGTTTTATAATCAACATTTTCTATTTTACCATATCTAATTAAATAAATATTATTTTTATCTTTTGCATAACAATCTCCAATAGTTTCAAAAGTCTCAAAATCAACATCTAATATTTTTATATAGCCTCCGTCACTTCTTTCACTATGTTCATATATATAGTTTTTATCTTTATGATAATTACCTCCAATATTTCTAAAAGTTATTGTGTCAACTACATTTGATAAATCTTTAATAATAACTAAAGAATCAGAATCAAAATAAATGGATGTTAAAAAATTATTTTTAAAAGTTCCGTTTTCAAAGACTTCCTCTGTTTGAAATCCAATTTCTCCACTTTTATTTTTATAAAGACCACACTTTAATTTTTTCCAATATGAATTTTTATATAAAACTTCTTCTGTTTTTTGTTTATTCAGAATTTTGGAAAGTTTAGGAAATTCAGATGCCATTCTTTTGTTATCCATTTTTCCATCATAATCATTGTCTCCATACTCAAGTCCTACGTCTATTAATCCATCAAAACCAATACGTTCTGTTTCAGGAATCTCAATTAAAATCTCAGCAAAATCATTTTCTCCAATTCGGTAAATGATTTGAGTCAAAACATATCCTAAATCATAAGTGCTAGCAGCTCCGCCATTCGGAAAATCTTTTATTTCAATAATTGCAATTTTGTCTTTTTTTAGAGCTTCATTAATCAGATTTTCCATTTTACGATTCTCAGTTAAAGATTGATGTGCTAATAAAGTCTCTCCAATGATAATTCCGTCAATACTTTTGTTTTTACAGCTAATTAAAATAATTGTGAGAAGTAATAGTGTAATTTTTTTCATATAGCTCAATTTTTAATATAGTTCTTTGTTGTCTATTTTGGTTATTAATTCATTTAAATCTTCTGTACAAGATTGCTTGTTTTCAAAGTATTTTATCAAATAATCAATAAGTTGGTCAATTTCCTTTTGAGTCAAAATCTTTTTGTTATGAAGTAGTTCTAAAGCAGCTAAAGCAGCTCCATCTTCATCTGCTTTTTTAACCAAATGAATCAAATCATTTTTTAATTCATTTAACCTAAAACTATCAATTTCAAACAACACATAAATTATATTATAATGCCAAATAGAATCAAATGGATCTTTTTTGAAAACTTCTTTTATCGGATCAATTATATCTTCACCAAATAACACCAATAATTCATGAATTTTAGATGCAGCAGGCCAATTCATATCTTGAATCCAAGTAAGTAATTCAGGAATTCGATGTTTTAATCTTTCTGAATCTGTATGAAGTAGGAGGTAACCAGCACCTTCATATTTCACATAATTTTCTGTCAGCAACTGATTAATTTCAGAATCTGTCAAAGGACTAGAATTTTTAAAGATATGTTCTAATTCCTGACGTTTATCTGGAGAATCATATTCATAAATCCAATCTTTTAAATTCATAGTTTTTTTGTTTTATAAATCAGTCAATTGAATCTTTCCTTTAGCAATATTATCAAATCGTTCAAATTGAGAAATTCTATTTTTACCCCATTGATTATTTTCAAATTTAAAACTCATATACTTATAGATTGAAGGTCTTTCATGTCCCATTACATAACTGTACTCATAAGATTCAGAAATGTATAATGCATCTTTTTCTTTTGGCGAATATTCAAAATCAAATATTTTTTCATTTGAATTTAAAAGCTCAAGTACATAATCAGATGTAATAATATCATTGATTTTACCACTTGAAGCATTTGATGAACCTAAAATATCAAATGAATTATCCTTGTGTCTAAATAAAAACCATTCAATATTGGTATTTAAATACAAACCTTGATTAATTGCTTTTTCAGTTTCTATAACATAAGGATATTTCTTTATACCAAGCTTTAATTCTAATTCATTTTGTCTTTTTAAATTCATTTCTTCGGTTGTGAGAACTTTCTTTTTTGGATTTTCCAAACCCTCTTCAGCTATAGAATTATTATAAGTGCAAAATTTAATTTTAGGTAGTGGCTTTTTCATAGAATCTATTTTTTATTTATTCCATGTCGAATTAAATTTCCAATCTTTTTTCTTTATTAACTCAGGAAGTTTTTCTTCATTATTTACATTATATTTTTGTAAATCAAGACTCTGTCTCAAAGTTTTTAATTCACAATATTCAGTTTGAAAATGCACCTTAGATTCTTTCCATATTAATTGAGATAATAAACTTTCAAATTTTTCAATCCATTCGTCAATTTCATTTTCTACAGATTTTAAGTTTACACCAAAATGAATGATTCTTCCTGAATATTCTAAATTCGGACTTAATTCATCTATATTATTGGTTATAGAGAACATTTCTTTTGAAACTGGAGGCCAATTATCATTAGGTTTTAAAGAGCTAATGATATTGTTATTATGAGTTTTGACCAATTTTCGAACATTTTCATTCCAAAAATCCATTTCTTCTATATATCCATATAATGTGGTTCTCATTCCCATGTTTTTTCTAATTAATATTAAAGATTGGTGTAATTTTTACATTCTGTAAAGAGTAAATAGTAAAAATTACACCACTTAATTTTAGTTTATTTACCAAATCAATTTTGGTTCATCTTTCCATAAAATTAATCTGAAATCTTCATAATGATTTCCATTACCAATTGTATGGTTATCTCTGAGTCCCTTACCCAATTTAAGTTTATGAACCATACCTGTACAAGAACCAACCCATAGAGTTTTTTCATCGTCAGAAATTGTTATTCCACTAATTGTTGAACCCAGAAAATGCCTCCAAATACATTCTCCCTGCTGATTAAAAGCTTTGATGTATCCATAAGCATCACCTAAAATATACAAGTCTTTTGTAGTCAGTCCAACGTAGACACGCATGTCCTCGTCAATAATTGTATAATTATCACTTTCCTCATAGGCCTCAACCTTTAATCCATCTATGTTTTCTGTAGAAACTCCAATGGTCATTCCATTATAAAAATGACAAGAGTTAGTAATTAGTTGCTTATCATCTGATGAGAAAAGACAAAAATGTGGATAAGAAGATTGTGGGCCAATTTCACCAATTTGATCACCATTTTCATTTAATATTCTGTGGTCTGCACACTGATCTCCAACAACAATGAATTTATTATCATTAGAAATTGTAGCATTCTCCATATCTATATAAGAAGTCCATTTGCTATCCTCTGTGTCAGGAATTGGATGAATCATTTTTTCTTCTTTGGATGATAAAATGTAAATTCCTTCAGATGTAGTTAAAAGAATTTTAAGTCCATTATTGAAGGGGATTAGATTGTTTATTCCTAATCCTTTTGTTTCTGATAATTCAAAAGTTTCAATAATATTTCCTTGCCAACCATTAGTCGTAACTATCTTATTGTTTGATGCTATCGCAAAAACATTATTTCTTTTAGATTTTCCAATTGCATCAATAGACGAATCGAGTTCAATTAATTCTTTGTTATTAAGTAGGTAAGCTTGTCTTTTTTGGTAAGCAGTACCTGTCAGAAAAATGATTTTCTCATCTTCTATGAAATGAAGTTGTTCAATACTTTGACCTTTTGCTTCAAAGTATTTAATCAAAGGAGAATGCGCTGGAGGAAAATCTTCTCTGAATTTTTCTATAGAACCCTTTTTGTTAGCCTCTTTTAATAATTTAATGACTTCATCTGTTAAATGCTCTCTTTTATCTTCAGGCTCTTTTCCAGTCCAATTTTCCCATCCATTTTTTTCTGCAAATTCAACCATTTCATTAATTCCACTAGCGTACTCACTACCTAGTTTATTCCATTCTTCTTTTATGTCCATTATTTTTTTCTTTTTGTTAAATAAGCTTATTTTCATTTTTAGTTTTTAATAATTCACATTCTTTTGAATACATAGAGTAGGAGGTAAGTCTCCAAGCATTGAAATCCCAATTTTATCAGACCCATGATTCAAATATAATATCTTGTTTTCTTTTCTGCTTAACAGATTTTTTTAAAGCTGATTTTTTAGCTAACTGAGCTAAATCAGAATGAGGATCACCAAATTGATCATTAATCTCTTCTCTTGTTAATCCTTTTAAATCTTTATGTGTTGTATGAATGCTTTTTGACATTTTGTTTTAATTATCAAGTTTTGTGTAAATGCTAGTTTAATGACATAGAGGAAGCTTATTGTTTTTCGTAAAGTTTTGTTAGAAAAGTAATTTTCTATATTAAACTTTATCATGTTTGACTTTATTTAAATTATACAGATTATCAAGTTCTCCTCTTGAGAGCAGGGCTGTCAGGTTTTCCTAATTTTTTAATTGAAAACCTGGCGCACTTTTGTAAAGTGTGCCCATTGTTTCTAGCATTTGTGTGGTCACGAGTTACAAACTCGCGCCAGCGATCATCAAAAGTCGATAAATCAAACTAGAACATGACGACCTTGCTCTTGAGAGGGGCTAGGGGTGTGTTTTTAAATAATTAAAACTTTCTAATAAGATTTTAAACGTGATAATGTCTATTGTATAACTATTTTTCCAATAAAAACTCAACTCTAATTCTTGGTGTGGCAGACTCATGTAATTGTTCAAAATTCACAGCGATGTTTTTTAAACCTAATTTCTTTAGATGTTTTTTTAATTTTTTAAGCTTTATCTCAACAATTTCATCATTTTCTAATTTAAACGCATAGGTGTTTTCCTTTATTTTTTTCTCAAAATAGATGTAAAATTGACCAAGAACAAGATTATTGTTGAAAATAATTTGCCCACGACGTGATTTTAAACTTGTATTTTTAAAAGGTATATCAATTTCTAAATGTTTAGTTTTTAGAGCACTTAAATCTTTAAAGAAATCAAAAGGTTGGTTATCAAAAAACTCTGAAAATCTTTTTAACATGATAGAATCGAAAAAATATTTATTATCATGATTTGCATAATAACTAAAATCAAAAGGTTTGATATAAGTATTATGATTAAGCGTAACGATAATATCTGAATTAGCTACAAAACATTTATAAAGTTTATTCTGATTATATTTTCTTGTGTCAAATCCAAGTCTTGTAGAAAATTCTAAGCTATTACCAGACATAAAATCGATTAATATTTCAGTTCTGGAGCTTTTTATTTTTTCTCCCTTTCGAAAAGATTCCAGTGGTTGGCATTTAAAATCAGAGTTGTCAAATTCTAATGCATACGATCTAATCTTAAATGAAGTTTCAGATTTATTATTTTTAGTGATTGTAATTATTTTTCTCCAAATATTATTTTCAGTGTTGACACGTGTAAGGTTAATTGTAAAAGCGTTTTTATAGTCTAATTTTAATGGGCTACCATAAGAGTACACCTTTTTTACGTTCCATTGTTCAGACCAATTAACACCAATCGAATCTATACCTTCAGTTTCGTAATTTATATGCCATCCAAATTTTTCAATTTTACTTAAATCAAAATATTTTTCAATATTTTCAATTTGATCTATTTCTTTTTGATGAAAACGAGATTGACTTGGAATTTGACAGTAAAAATTTTGTGCTAAGATTAAACACAGTCCTATGGTAAATATAATTTTCTTATTCATAATTATAGATAAAGAGGGGCTGTATACAAGCCCTAGATTTTTTGTTAAAACTAGTCTTTTAACATAAATAAATCAAGCTTAAGAAGATTTTAATTTTGAAACTGAAATGGGAGGGGAGCTGATTTAAAGGACGTAATGGTTTTATTCAAAAAAATGAAATTGTTGCTTGGCTATACCTTTTTGAGAATACATAAAAAAAGAGAAGTTTTTGCTTCTCTAAGTTTATGTTTTTTAAAATTTTACACTAGTAAAACTGTGAGTTTTTACATAGTTTGATGCTACGGCTTAACTTCGTTTTAATGCAGTTTAGGTTTTGTTGTAATACGTTTATTCTTTTAGTTTGATTCTCGTTATCTCAATCCAAACAATTCCTAATATACATGCAGCAGAAATTATTCCGAGTCCAATTGCACCTCCGTCAAATCCTGTGTCTATTGCATTAGCCACATTTTCTATTCCTTTATAACGATTTAGCCCACTACCTTCGATTACTCGTCCTTTTGTTACAATTTTATCCGTTTTCATACCAATTGTTCCAGATCCTATTGCAGTACCTATCGCTGCTGTAATTAGAATTAACTCTATCAGGTTTGTTCTTTTCATGTATTTTTTTACTCGAATTTTAATTCAGTTCTTTGTTGTATAGTGTTTTTATTTTCTACAGTTTAAGTTTGAGTAGATTTTGAATTCTTTCTGACAATCGACTTAGATAATCTCTCGCTATTTCTTCTGATCCGACTGAGTCATGAAATTCAGTAAGTTTACGCTTAGGATTGGTTAATTCGTTATTTATATCCTCAAGGAATACTTTTAAATACCTCTTATCATAATCAATAAAGCTTGATGCAATTTGATTTATTCTTTCATTGGATAGTTTTTTATTTTCAAAAATTATAAAGTAAAGAGGAATTGATAAAGAAGAATTTCCTCTACTTTCAATTAGTGTTTTACCTTTTTCTTTGCCATAACCTTGTCCACATTTTTCACATTCACTCGATAGAATATTATTTGAATTTTTTAAAAAAAATAATTTAGTTCCACATTTAAAGCAAAAGTCGTTGTCCATGATTTTTGTAATTATCTACTGTTTTTTTCTTTTTGGTATTTTATCAATATTCAAATTCTCTGCTAAATCCATTACTTTTTGGGGAGTATCAAGATTTTTTCTCAAATCTTCTATAGTTAAATTATTAGATTTGGCTTTGAAGATGAAAGTTCTAAAATCTAGCTTTGAAACTTCTTGGTTAAAGTTATCTGTAAATCTATTTTTCAACTCTAATGTTAAATCTTCCAATTTGTTTTTTAAAGCCCCAATAAGGTTCTCAATCTCTGAAATCCATATTTTTTGATTTTTAAGAAAGTCTTTTACTTCTTGTTCTTCCTTATACTCAAGTTTCTCAATTTGCTTATGAACTTGAAAGATTTTCATGTTTTCCCAGTCTTTAGATTCAAGAACAGGAATTTGCCATTTTGATTGTTCTTCTTTCCAATAATCCTTTTCAACTTTGATTTTGTGGATTGTAAAATTAGGCAACTCAATTGCCGTTAACATTCCTGCGTGACATGCTCCAGTATCTATTCCATAAGTTCTATTCTTTATTTTTGGTTTTTCTCCTACCACATGATGTCCATAAATTATAGGTTTTTCTCCTTGATAAAAATCTGACCAGTATTTTCCTTCTTCGTATTTATTTTCCAAGTACCTGCTTCCAGAGTTGGTTCCAGCTAAGACTTCTTCCTTTTGTTCATAAAGTTTTTTATCATGTTCAAAAAATGCATGGACAATTATTGCTGATTCAGTCTCATAAAAGTATGGTAATGTCTTAAGCCATTCCAAGAATTCATTATACTTATCTTGAAATTGGACTTTAACAATCTCCTGAGAATAGCTTAAAACTCCCTTTAGATGTTTTCGTTCATGATTTCCCATTAGAACTACTGAATTCTTTCGATTTTTGAAATACTCATATAGTTCTACAGACTTGGCTCCTCTATCCACAATATCGCCAACAGATATAATCAAATCATCATCAGTTATTCCAATTTGTTTGGTCAATTGAATGAATTCTTCATAACATCCGTGTATATCTCCTATGACATATGTTTTACTCATTTCTTTATGTTGTTAACTAGCGTATTAGAGCAAGGAGCGTGCGGAGCATGCTCTTTGCTCATTGTTACCCAACGTTTTTTATTAATCTTAATTGAGCTGAAATTTTTTCATCTATCAATTCTGAGTATTCTTTTTCAAACTTATCTTGTACAGATTTATCTTTTACATTTAATTTATTTGATAAATAACCTAATTTTCTATTGTTTTGTTCAATTAACTCAGACCATTCTAATACATAAATTTCAATATTCTTTTCCGTTTTTTTATCATATAAAAATGGTGTGTCTGGATATTTTTGCCTTGCTGATTTAATTTTCGATTTCGCATATTTAGTTAGTTTTGAGGAGATTAAAACTAGTTTGTATTTAACTTTTTCATTAGGTAAAGCAGAATGTTGCTCTAAAGTAAATGCATAATCATCAATTTGATTCAATTCTTTTTTGCTGATTGAGCATTTAGGAGATTTAAGTTCAACAACCATTATTTCTCTTACATTTGAATCTGTTATTTTTTCATTAAAGAAGAATAAATCTGTTATATTATTCAATCCATCTCCATCTAATTTTATTAAATTATCATCAACATCATTTGGTTCATAATTAAAATATTCATTTCTCAACTCTTTTAATATATTTCCTATTTTTTTATCGGACCATAATTTTGGAGTTCCATTATAATTTTCACCAAACAACCATAATTGATGTTCAATAATTTTATGAAGTTGACTCCTTTCTTTTAAATGCTTTGACAATTCTCCATATGTCAATTCGTGTAAAAACTCTAAAAATTCAGTTTTTTCTGCAACAATACTTGCAAATTGAACTACATCTTCTAAGTCAGTTTTTTCTAATAGATTATGAAACTTTTCAAGGCTTTCATCGGACAATTTCAATACTTTATCAAAAATATACTCAATATTCCCATTGCTAATTGCTTTGTCTAATAATGGATATAAAAAATTACGAATTTTATCATCGTTCTGTATTAACTTATGTTCATCTTCTAATAAATAAGCTACTTTCTTAAACAAAACTTCCTGTGAACCAGATGATGGTTTTTCATTTTCATTATAAGGGTAATACTTATCATTCTCTAATCTATTAAGAAACTTATCAAATCTTTTATTTCTGGCTTTAAAAAAATCATTTATTGTATTCTTTATAGTTTCTTTTATGTTTTTTACTTCTTTTTCACCTAAAGATTCAATATCTAAATTTCTAAATAGATCTGAATTTAATAATGTTGATTCTATGTAAATAAACCATGTTCCTAAATCCGGAGTATACCAATCAGAAGAATATGTATATTGATGAGATACACTTTTCAATCCTGCATTATCAGTTTGAAAAAAAACTTTCACCTTATTTAAACTTGATTTTACATTGTAGAAATAAAAATTTAGTTCATGTTCTACTCCCTTGTTATCAATATAATTTACATTTTTTGATATTGGACTATTGATAACAAAATCATTTTTTTGTAAGTCTTTTCCATTTACATTAAAAGTGATTTTATTATTAAAAATTTCAAATGGATAATTTTCAAAAATAGCTTGATGAATATTTTCTTTTAAAAATTCTTTTGAAATCTGATTTCTTTTAGGGATTTTCCCCTGTTTATTATGATGTAATAATTCTATATCTACTTTATAATATGTACTATTATCACCATTAAGATATTCATAATCCACTTTAAAATCAGTATTTTCAAGTTGCGCATTTTCCATGTCAACTGTATCAATACTAAAATTTGTTTTGCTATACTTTTTTTCAATTTTATTATAACCAACAGTTTCAATATGCATCAACTGACCAATTTGAAGCGAACTAAATCTTCCTATCCCTTGACCTTTTACTTTATGTGTTGTTCCAATCTCCAATATCCTATTATCAAACTCATTAAATGGAACTCCTTCCCCATCATCTATTATTTGAATTGATTTAATTGGACCTTTAACTTCTAAATCATCAACATATTCAAATTTTATTGTAATAACTTTCGAATTAGCTTGAATAGAATTATTAATTAATTCTTTTAATGCTTGAAAAGTATCTTTGTATTTAGTTAAATGTTCTTTGATTAACCTACTATTAGTTGTAAGTTTTTTAATTGATGTTTTCATATTTTTTTTAATGTTGGGTAACATAACTATAACAGGAATTCCTGTTATTTCTCTTATATCTGTAACTATAATATTTTAGTGAAATTTGAATTTTCATAGCAGCAGATGTTCAAATATATAAGAATCTAATATTTTTAACAAGTAAAGAAGGAGTTTTAAATATACTTTTTAAAAGCTTGAAGACTCTAGGCTTTAAGAAAAACATGAAAACTAGATTTTATTACTAAGACAGTTGTACTTACGACAAATCCATTCGAAGGAACAGAAAAGGAAGAGGAAGGAATAGTTGAGACACTTGAAGGAAGGGAAGAGGAAGTCGAAGGAACTACTCAGACACACTGAGGAATTACTCCGACAGTTATATTTGTGATTGACCCACTTGTTTTTAGTGCTGAGTGCCTTCGAGAACCTCAGGCACCATCTTAAATTTAATTGCGAAAGGGATTGTAGTGGAAAGCTTTTGTTTTTTCAAAAAATTAGAAAATCTAGGAAGCGGAGGCGACCAACGGAAGCCCACGTATGACGTAGATTTCTTTTTTTGAAAAATCAAAACTTGGAGGGAAAAGCCCGACCTTTTTTTGAGTTTTGGTAAACGAAGAAAAATGGTTTCGCCCAAAAAAAAACGACACAAAGAAAAAATCTAAGTGCCGTTTTGGTTTATTTTTAGAATATATTTTATTATTTGTTGGAGAATGATTTAAAAACACACCTCTAACTTCTCTCAAGAGGAGAGCAAATAAAGTATACTAGAACTTATCAGGATCTATATCATCGATATTTTCAAAATTTTCAGAATCGAAACCTCCAAATTCATCATCAAATTCGTCAATTCCTGGAATAGAAGATGTAAAAGGATCTTGTTGTTTTTTATCCGCTTTGAATTCCTTTTCTGGCGCTTCTTCAGGTACATTACCGAAAGAAAGTGCAATAGTTGGCAATTCAATATTATCTGTATTTTCTTTAATTTCTTTTAGTTCGATAAAAAATGCCCACATTGAGAAGAAATCGTAAACATAAATCAATTTGTCATTTACATTTTGAAGTTCGTCCTCAATTTTTAAATCACGCATTTCTTTTTTGTCGAAATCATCAGACATATTCACCAAAGGAATTTCATCTCCTTGATTCCAATCTTCATCTGTTCTGAAAAATGAAGCCATTTCTTGTCCATTAAAATCAAAACTATTTGTAAGTGTCTTGTGTAAATCTTCTAATGAAGTTTTTCCGTCAATTAAAATGTCTCTAAAAACATCTTCTGGTACATCTAGTATGGCTCTAATTTTATATATCATGATTTCTGTGTTTGAAAGTACAAAGCTATTACATAATGTTGAAATAAAACGTATTTTTGTGTAAAAGATTTATCAATGAATAAAAAACAAATACTAGAAAGATTAAACAAATTTACCCCGAAAACGCTAATGGAAACATTAGAAATAACTTACACTGATGTTGGTGAAGATTTTGTTGAAGCGAGCATGCCTGTAAACTCTAGAGTGCATCAACCAATGGGATTATTGCACGGAGGAGCGATTGTTGCTTTGGCAGAAAGTGTAGGTAGTGCGGCTTCTTTTATTTTTGTAAATCCAGAGGAATCGGATGTGCGAGGAATTGAGATTGCAGCAAATCATGTGAAGAGTAAAAGAGAGGGAACTGTAAGAGCAATTGCGAAAATTATTCACAAAGGAAGAACAACGCATTTATGGCAAATTAAAGTTGTTGATGAAGACGATAATTTGATTTCGTTGTGTAAGTTGACGAATATTGTTTTGCCAAGGAAGAAGTGATGTTTTAAGGTGAGTGAATTTGATAGGTTTAATTAAGATTTTACTAATACAGGAAATAAAGTAATCCTATTCACGTTCTTGTTCATTTTTTACTTGTCTAAAAAACGAACCAAAAAAGGACACTTTCATAAAAGGTGTTTTTTTGACAGCAAGGTCAAAAAACCGTATTTTAATTACTAAAATTCCTACAAGGATTCGGAATTTTTTAACATAATTAAAATACTACACTCATTATGAAAGACTTTTGAAAATCTTCGATTTTTGATTAAGATTAAAGATTTTGATAATTATGTATTATCTCTGGAGTACTTTTGTAAAGTATGCTTATTGTATTTTAAATAAGAAAATGAATAAATGAAACGAACAATAATTAAAACTTTAAAGGTGATTTTTATACTTATAATAATTGTGTTTATTGGCTTGGTGATTGCTTTTTACCAATTTTCGACACCAAAACCAGATAAAAAAATCATGAAAGATTTTCAGGAGCTGGGTGTAAAACCAAAAATACAATATTGTACTTTTAAAGATTTTAAAGTTCGAGAAGTTTATGTGAAATCTACTTCGGAAGAGAAAAATATTCCAACAATTGTTTTTGTACATGGAACTCCAGGGAGTGCTACAGATTTTAAAAAATATATGACCGATTCGACATTGAGAAGTAAAGTAAATATGCTTTCTTATGATCGAGTAGGTTTTGGAATGTCAAGTGCAGGAGAAACACAAAATTCGATTGCATTTGACGTTTCTCTTTTAGAAGAAATATTGAAAGAATATAAATTAAAACCAGAAAATACAATTTTAGCTGGTTATTCTTATGGAGGATCAATTGTTTTGGCAACCAAAGAAAAGTTTAAAGAAATTGTGCTTTTAGCTCCAGCAGTTCATGCGGATGTGGAGCCGATGCCAGCGATGTTGAATGTTTATAAATGGGAGAGTACACGTTGGATGGTTCCAAAAATTTGGAAATCAGCAGCGATTGAAAAAATGTCGCATAAAGATGAATTGAGGAAATATGATTCGATTTGGATCGATCAGAAATCTCCAATAACGGTGATGCAAGGAACAGGAGATAAAATTGTTCCATATGAGAATACTTTGTACTTGGAAGAGAAGTTTCCGAAAGAACAATTAACAGTGATAACACTAGGAAATGCGGGGCATAGTTTAATTTGGTCGAGATTTAGTGAGATAAAACAAGAATTGTTGCGTATTATTGCAAAGTGAAATAATTGAATGAAAAATATTTTTGGAGGTTGAAAATTGAGTCAATAAAATTAAATAGTATTGATGAAAAACACACCCCTAACCCCTCTCAAGAGGGGAGGTTAAATTTATTTCAGAAGAAATTTAGAAGGAAAATGAATAGAATTGAAGAGATAATTAAAGAAAATAAACCTTTTGTAGCTTATAGGAAATCTGGAGAATCTTTGGTGAATACTTTTTGTCAAGAAACGGATGAGGTTCATTATATAGAAGATTTTACAGAAAAAGGATTTGTTTTTGCTCCATTTGATTCTTCAAATAAAACGATTTATTTTCCGAAAGATAATTCCCAGTTTTTTCAATTTGAATTAACTGAAACAAATTCACTTCCAAAAGAAAGTATTGTTTTTGATTTGGACGAAAATGGGAAAGAGTTTCATATTTCTTTGGTGGAAAAAGGAGTTTCTACAATAAATCAAGGAGATTTTGAAAAAGTAGTGTTGTCTAGAACTGTAGAAAAACAAATTTCAGATCAGCCTTTTCAGATTTTCCAGAAATTATTACATAATTATAAACACGCTTTTGTTTACATTTGGTATCATCCGAAAGTTGGAACTTGGCTTGGAGCTACTCCAGAAACTTTATTTAAAGTAAAAGAAACAAAATTTACTACTATGTCTTTGGCAGGAACAGCTTTGAATGATGGGAATTCAGATTTTAGTTGGGGTGAAAAAGAAATTGTAGAACAAAAAATTGTAACGGATTTTATTATTCAAAATTTAAAAACTGCAAATCTAGAGGAAGAAGAAACATATCTGGAAAATATGCAAGTTTCTAAACCTTTTACGAAAGAAGCAGGAAATGTAAAACATATTTGTTCTTTGATTCAAGGAGAAATAAAAGAGAAAAAACATTTAGGAAAGATAATTGAAACTCTGCATCCAACACCAGCAGTTTGTGGAATGCCAAAAGAAATTTCAAAACAATTTATACTTAAAGAAGAAAATTACGATCGAAAATTTTACACAGGGTTTTTAGGAGAGTTAAATTTGAATGAAAACACAGACTTATACGTGAATCTTCGTTGTATGGAAATTGATAATAATATTGCAAAAATTTATGTTGGAGGAGGAATTACAGATGGAAGTGTTCCAGAACTAGAATGGAAAGAAACTGTGAATAAAAGCAGAACGATGTTAAAAGTTGTATTATAATGTGTAATTATTTAATTTTTAGTTAAATAAGAGTTCTTTTTTGTGGTTGCTTAATAATATTCTTAATTTCAATACGTTATAACTTAATTTTTAAGAGTTATTATGGTAGGTTGTTAAATTATTGGACTATGAGCAAAGAAATTCTTCTTAAATTTAAAATAGGTTTATTCATTTCGATGTTTCCTATTTATGCACTACTTTCTTGGGTTGGTGTTCGCTATTTTCATAATTCGGATTCTGTAGAAGAAAAAATATCTTTATATCATTCCATGTTTTTAAACCAGTTTTCTTCTTTGGACACAATAACAATGTTGTCTGTCTTTTTGTCTTTTGCTGCAATTGTACTTCTTACGCAGGCTAGACCTATTACAAATAAATATCTTGCTACCGTAAAATATTCTATTTTCGGACTTTGTGTGGTTAGTTTACTTTATACTTTTTGGGATACTTTTTAAGCTTCAAATATTTAATAATTAATTTTAAGTAAAAGTTGTAATTATATTTAATATTTCAATTCTTCCTACTTAGCTATCAAATTTTTTAGATTTTTTTTATTCTTAATGTAAAAAAAAAGTATTTTATTTGTAGTTTTAGGGTTATAAAATAATTAAGTAATTCTTTAAGAATTATTCGCAAAAGAAGAGCTTTAATTATAAATACTTTTAATCTTTTAGATGAAAATAGAGATTGAGAGTGCTAAAACAGAAACATTTATTAAATATATATTAACATTATGAAAAAAAAGTACATTTTTTTACTAGCCTTTTTGGTTAGTGCAATGGCATTTTCACAAATTACGTTTAATGACGATAATTTTAAGAATGCCTTACTTACTCAAAACGTAGTGGATACGGATGATGATGGTATTGCAGATGCACCGGTTCCAGAAAGTACAACAGATCCTGGAGAAATAGACCAAGCAGATGCTGCACTTATTACATTTTTAGATGTAAGTGGTTATGATATTGTTGACTTTACAGGTATTGAGGAATTTACAGGTTTAGAATTTTTAAATGCATCTTATAATGATGCTACAACTGTAGATTTATCAGCTTTATCAGCTTTAAAAAATTTAAGATTTTCTTCGAATGACTTAGAATCTATTGATTTACCTACTGGAACTCCAAATAATTTAGAATATTTATATTTAGGATTTAATGAACTTACTGAAAGTACTATTGGTAATATAAATTCATGTGAAAATTTATTAACTTTTTCAGCACCAAATAATAAAATTTCTGATATTAATGATTCCTTGGCTCTTGATGTTGCAGATTTTCTTAATCTTTTAAGACTTGATGTTTCTCAAAATGAGCTTCAAGATTTTGATTTAAGCCAAAATACCGAATTAATTGAGGTAAATTTACATACTAATAGTATTGATGGTACATATAATTTTAATGATAATTCAGAACTAAAAAAATTAAATTTAAAAAATAATGAACTGTCTAGTATTACTATTGGCAATCACCCTGAGTTAACAGAGATTGATTTTAGTAATAATTCATTAACAGGAACTTATAATTTTTCAATAAACCCAGCTTTAATGAAAATTTCAATAAATCAAAATTCTATTATTGGAGTTATTACAGATGGGCTAGAGTTTTTAGAAGAATTATATGCAAGTAATAATAATATTTCAGCAATTGATTTAACAGGTAATATAAACTTAAAAAAATTAGGACTTACGAATAATAGTTTATTTAATATAAACTTAGACGATAATATAAAACTTGAGACAATAGGTATTTCTGAAAATAATCTAAATGCATTAACTTTTTTATATGCTGATGGTGAAGAATATGAGTTTTTACATACAATTTATGCAGATGAAAACCAATTGTCGCAAGTAAATGTAACAAAATGTATAGCTCTTAAAAATTTATATTTAAAAGATAATCAATTGCAAGGGGCTTCTAATTTAGATTTAACTGAAAATGGATTTCTAGAAGATTTAAATTTACGTGATAACTTTTTTGAAAATGGTTATGAATTAGACTTAACAGGAAATCCTCTTTTAAGAAAACTTAACTTACAAGGGAATAATTTTACTGAATTAGAAGTAGGAATAAATACAAATCTAGAAGAATTAAATTTAAGAGGAAATGATTTTGTAACTGTTGATTTAGCAACAAATGTGAATTTAAAATATTTAAATCTTAAAAGTAATGAGCTTACAAGTTTTGATGCTTCTGATTTGACGAATTTAGAATATGCAGATTTAGCTTTTAATGAACTTTTAGAGCTAGACTTTAATAATAATACGGCATTAACAGAATTATATATTAATGATAATAATTTGTTTTATGCTTTATTTATTCATAATGAAACTCAAGTGTATTTAGGAGAAGATGGAGATGGTCTTGAAGGTTTATCTTTAATTTATTTATGTGCTAATGATTATAATTTAGAATATTACCAGAATTTAGTAGAATTACAAAACTATGTAGATTGTTCTGTAAATGATTTTTGTGAATATGACCCATTAGCATCTACATATTTACTACAAGGTAATGTTGAATATGATTTTGGAGCAGCTAGTTGTACAACAACTAATATTCAAGGAGAATATATTAAATTAGAAATTGATAATGGAAGTGGTACTCCTTTCTATGTAGTTACAAATGCAACAGGAGAGTATAAAATTCCTTTAGAAGCAGGTACTTATACAGTAACACCTGTAATTGAAAACCCTGCTTATTTTGAATCTACGCCTGCTAATTTTACAGTAACATTCCCTAATGGAACAGGAGATACAATTACACAAGATTTTATTTTATCACAATTAGGAGATTTCGATGATTTTGAAATTGAAATTTTACCAATTACGGATGCAAGACCAGGAGCAAGAGTAAGATATAAAATTATTTATACTAACAAGGGAACTACATGTTTCACAGGAGATTTAACTTTTTCATATGATGCAGTTGTTATGACTTATGATGAAGCGACAGTAAATCCAGACTTAATAGGAAACCCATTAACATGGAATATTGAAAATTTAGCACCTTTTTCATCAGAAGAAATAATCGTTGACTTTATTTTAAATCCTGCTAATGATCCTACAGATCCATTATCACAAGGAGATATTTTAAATTTATCAGCTACTTTAGATATTCCTGGTGCACCAGTTACAGCTACTTATGATCATGAAGTAATTAATGCATTTGATCCGAATGATAAAAAATGTATGGAAGGTGATTTCTTAACTTTAGATATGATTGGAGAGGAATTAACTTATAGAATTCGTTTTGAAAATACTGGAAATGCACATGCATTGAACATTGTTGTGGAGGATGAGATTAATCCTGAAATGTTTGATATTTCTACTTTAAAAGTTATTGATGCTAGTCATGAATGTAAGACATTTATTGAAGGAAATACTGTGAAGTTTGTTTTTGAAGATATTTATTTACATTGGGAAGATGATAAAAACGATGGATATGTTTTCTTTAAAATCAAAACTTTAGATACTTTAAAATTAGACGATACTGTAGAGAATACTGCGGAGATTTTCTTTGACACAAACCATCCAATTGTTACAAATACTGCAACTTCAGTTTTTGGAGTGTTAAATATTGCAGATCAGTTTAAAGATCAATCAATTTCTGTATATCCAAATCCAGCGAAGAACCAAATTTCTATTTCTGCTGATAATGCAATTAAAAATATTCAAATCTTTGATATTTTAGGAGCTTCAGTATTAGAAAGAAATATGTCTGCGGATCAAAACAATACTTTATTAAGCTTAGAAAATCTTAATTCTGGAGTTTATTTAATTAGAGTAGAATCTGAAAAAGGATCTTATTCTGATAAATTAATCATTGAATAATCGAAAAGATTTAAGAGTTTTAAATAATATTTAAAAAGGTTATCTTGTAAAAGATAGCCTTTTTTGTATTTTATAATACAGGTTTATTGATTTTAATAGATATTCATAGGTTTAGAATATTAAAATATGTTAAAAAATAGTTTAGTATGAAAACAATATTATATTATTGCGAACCCAAGTAAATAAGTGTAATTTTGCTAGCCTTTTAAAGGAAAATTAAAGTATAATTATTAGAAAGAAATTTCAGATGGAGAATAAAGAAGAGTATTACAAGAATTTAAAAACAAAACTAGAGGAAACTACAAAATTTCCTGCAAAATATATGTTTAAGTTTATCGTGCCAGCAGGTGGAACGCAACTTGGAGAAATCGAAAAAAGATTCAACCACATGGGAGCTGTGATAAATACTAAAAATTCTAAAACAGGAAAGTACACAAGTATTTCTATAGTAGCTAATATGGATAGCTCGGATGCAATTATTGATAAATACAAAGAATTGGAAGGAATTCAAGGAATTATTTCTTTATAATTTAAAACTCTTAAAATAACTACCAAAAATTATCGTTTGTGAATTGGAAATAATATTGCATATAAATTTAGAAAATATCTACTTATCAGAAAAAATCTATGAAAATAAGTAGGTATTTTGCATTTTATATTATGGAATTTTTACATTTGTATTTCTATCAAATTAAATCAACTATGATAATAAAAAAACTTTGTTTAGCTACACTTTTAGCTTTTTCTATTTCAGTAACTGCACAACAAAAAGATAATAAACAATTATTTACTATTGACTCTGAACCAGTTTATGCAAAAGAGTTTTTAAGAGTATTTCATAAAAATGCTTCGATTGTAAATGATGAGAATAAAAAAGATGTAAAAAACTATCTTGAATTATTTATCAATTATAAATTAAAAGTAAAAGAAGCTGAGGAAAAAGGGTATGATAAAAATCCTTCGTTCGTAAAAGAATATAATAAATATAGAGAGCAATTAGCAGAACCTTTCTTAAAAGATACAAAAGTTACAGATCAACTAGTTCAAGAAGCATACGATAGAACTGTTAATGAGGTAAATGCAAGTCATATTTTAATTCTTGTAAAACCAGATGCTTCTCCTGCTGATACTTTAAAAGCATATAATAAATTGATTAAAGCAAGAAAAGAAATTCTTTCTGGAAAATCTTTTGCTTTAGTTGCTAAAAAGTATTCTGAAGATCCTTCTGCGAAAGAAAATGGTGGAGATTTAGGTTATTTTTCTGCGTTTAATATGGTTTATCCTTTTGAAAATGCTGTTTATAATTTAAAGGAAGAGGAGATTTCGATGCCATTTAAAACAAAATTTGGTTATCATATTGCGAAAGCAAACAAATATAGAAAATCTCGTGGTGAAGTAGAAGTGGCACACATTATGATTAAGAACGAATTGCCAGATGCTGAGACAAAAATAAACGAAATCTATAAGCAAATTAAAAATGGTGAAGATTTCGGGTTTTTAGCACAAAAGCATTCGGATGATAAATTTAGTTCTAAAAATCAAGGGAAACTTCCAAAGTTTGGTTCTGGAAGAATGCTTGAGGAATTCGAAAATGTTGCTTTTTCATTAGAAAATAATGGAGAATATTCAGCACCTTTTCAAACTAAATATGGTTGGCATATTGTAAAATTGGTTAAAAAATATCCAACTCCATCATTTGAGAAACTAAAAGATTTCTTGAAAAGTAAAATCGAAAGAAGTGATAGAGCTCAGATTGTTGGAAATACAGTTTTAAATAGATTAAAAAAGGAGTATAAAATTGTAAATAATTTTGAAACGGTTGCGAATTATAAAAACTGGAAAGAAAGAAAAGACAATTTTAAAACTATCTTAGAAATCAACGATAAAAAGATTCGTGAGGATGTTTATTACAAATATCTATATAAGACTAGACAAAAAAGTAATAAAGCATCTTTTGACAAGTTCTTAAACAAACAAATAGCGACTTATTTTAAAGATAATTTACATCTTACAAATGAAGATTTTGCTAGTACTATCAAAGAATATAAAGAAGGATTATTATTATTTGATTTACTTCAAAAGCAAATTTGGGATAAATCAGAAAAGGATACTTTAGGTTTACAAAAATATTTTGCAAATCATCAAGATAAGTATCAATGGAATGATAGAGCAGATGTAATTATTGCAACTTCAACTGAGGAAGCTAAATTAAAAAAAGTAAGAAAAGCTCTAAAGAAAAATCAAGATTTAAGCAAATTAAGAGAAGAATTTAATAAGGATAAAAATTCAGTTATTTTGTTTAAAGAAGGTGTTTTTGAAACAACAGAAGGAGTATTACCAAAAGGTATGAAAATGAAAAAAGGTGTTTCAAAAGTGATGAAAGAAGGACAGAATCAATATGTGGTAATCTTTGTGAAGGATGTTTTAAAAGCTGGACCAAAAGAATTGAAAGAAGTTAGAGGGCAGGTGATAAGTGATTATCAAGGATATATTGAAAACGAATGGGTGAATGATTTAAGAAATAAACATGAAATTATCATAAATCAGGATACTCTTAATGAAATTATAAATCAAGAAAAGAATAAATAGTGTTTAAAAGAATAGTATTTTTCATTTTTATAGGTATTTTTGTTTCTTCATGTAAATATTTAAGTTTAAAAGATGAAGAAAATAGAGAGTTTGTAGCGAAAGTTCACAATAAACTTTTGTATAAAGATCAATTGGTAGAAGATTTACCTGCTAATTTGTCTAAAGAGGATAGTATCATATTTGTTAATAGTTATATTAACGAATGGGCGAAAAAACAACTTTTATTAAGAAAAGCAGAAACAAATCTAGAGGAAGAAACTTCGAAATATAATCGATTGGTTCAAGAATACAGAGAAGATTTGTTTATTAATTCTTACAAAAAAGCAGTTGTGGAGCAAGAACTAGATACTATTGTAACAGAAGCTCAGATTGACTCTTATTATCAAGAAAATAATAAAAACTTTAAACTTAATGAGGCATTAGTTAAACTTAAATTTTTGAGTTTTGGTAACAATGTAATCAATAAAGACGAATTGATGACTTTGTTTAAATCTGAAAAAAAATCGGATTTAGATAGTTTAGTTACTAAAAAATTAGAGTTTAATAATTTTTATCTAAATGATTCTGCTTGGGTAAAAATGTCTGATGTTTACAAAAAGATTCCTTTTTTGAAAGAAATGAACGTAAAAGAAGATTTAATCAAAAAAGAGAAATTAATACAAAAAGAAGATTCTTTAGTTACGAATTTAGTTTATATTAAAGATGTCTTGGAGAGAAATAATACAGCTCCAATTTCTTATATTAAACCAACAGTAAGGCAAATAATTTTACAAAAAAGAAAGTTAGAATTATTAAAAGAAATCGAAGAAACATTATTTGATGATGCGCGAAAGAATAAACAATTTGAAATATACACACAAAAAAATGAATAAAAAGTTTTTATTTATAGCACTGATGCTATTAATGCAATTTACTAATGTTCAAGCTCAAAAACAAAAGATTGATGGAGTAGCTGTAGTTGTTGGTAAAAATATAGTTTTAGATTCTGATATCGAGAAGTTTAAAATAGAACTAGAGCAAAAAACAGAAGGTAAAATAAAAATTACTGATTGTGAGATGCTTGAAGAAATTATGAAACGTAAACTTTTAGCACACCACGCAGTTATTGATAGTGTTCCTGTAAATGAAGAAGGAATTGAATCAGAAGTTTCTAGAAAAATTGATTATTTAGCAGGACAATTAGGAGGAGATCCTAAAAAAGTTGCTGAATATTATGGTTTTGATGATGAAGCTGATTTAAGAAAAGAACTTTTCGAAATTCAAAAAGAACAAGTTTTAATTCAAGGGAAAGAAGGAGCTATTGTTGAAGGAATTGATGTAACTCCTGAAGAGATAAATACCTTTTTTCAAAATCTTGTGAAGGAAAGTGCAGTTCCTGAAGTTGGAACTGAAGTAGAATTAGCACAAATTGTTGTAAATGTTCAAACTCCTGTAGAGGAAGAAAGAAGAATTATTGATCAATTAAATCAATATAAAAAAGAAGTTATTGAAGGAGCTAGTTTTAGAACAAAATCTATTCTATATTCTCAAGATCCAGGGGTGACGCAAACTCCAGTGTATACTATTACAAAAGATGCGCCTTTTGTGAAAGAATTTAAAGAAGTTGCGTTTAGTTTAGAAGAAGGAGAAATTTCTGATCCATTTGAAACTGTTTATGGTTATCATATCATTCAAGTTGCAAAAATTAGAGGACAAGAAATTGATGTAATGCATATTTTATTACAACCTAAAATTTCTAATGAGCAATTAAAGAAAACTCATGATTTATTAGCGGGAATCAGATCGGATGTATTGACAGGAAAAACTACTTTTGAAAAAGCTGTTAAAGAATATTCTGAGGATAAGAATACTAAAAATAATGGAGGGGTTTTAATTAATCCAGTTTCTAACGGAACTTATTTTGAATTGTCTAAATTAGTAGACCCAGAATTATATAAGAGAGTTAGTAATTTACAAGAAGGAGATATTTCAGAACCATTTTTTGAGAGAGGAAGAAGTGGAGAAAAGATGTTTAAAATTATCTTGGTTAAAAAGAGAATTGAGCCACACACGGCTACTCTAAGTCAAGATTATATTAAAATTCAAGAATTGACTCTAGAGAGAAAGAAAGAAGAGATGATTTCGAAATGGGTGGAAGAAAAGATTGAAAATACATATATCAATATTAGTGATAGTTATAAAAAATGTGATTTTAAAAGTAATTGGTTAAAATAAGAATAATATGTCAGACGTTGCTGCTGTGAATCAATTGGTAGAAAAATTTACCAAACTAAAGAAAGAGATTTCTAAGAAAATAATCGGTCAAGAAGATGCTGTGGAGCATGTACTATTATCAATTTTTAGCGGAGGACATTCCTTATTAGTTGGAGTTCCTGGATTAGCGAAAACATTGTTAGTAAATACAGTTTCAGAAGCTTTAGGATTGGATTTTAAAAGAATTCAGTTTACACCAGATTTAATGCCTTCAGATATTTTAGGTAGTGAAATTTTGGATGAAACAAGAAATTTTAAATTTATAAAAGGTCCTATTTTTAGTAATATCATTCTTGCTGATGAGATTAATAGAACTCCACCTAAAACACAAGCTGCTCTTTTAGAAGCAATGCAAGAAAGAGCTGTTACAGTAGCAGGACATCATTATAAATTAGACTTACCATTCTTTGTTTTGGCAACACAAAACCCAATTGAGCAAGAAGGAACTTATCCTTTACCAGAAGCACAGTTGGATCGTTTTATGTTTTCAATTAATTTAGAATATCCTTCTTTTGATGAAGAAGTAATGGTGGTAAAAAATACCACGACAGATAATGTTGTTAAAATCGAACCACTATTTTCACCAAAAGAGATTATCGAAATTCAACATTTGATTAGAAGAATTCCAGTTGCTGATAATGTAATTGAATATGCTGTAAAATTAGTTTCTAAAACGCGTCCTAATACTGCAAATGCTCATGAATTAGTAAATGAGTATATAGATTGGGGTGCAGGGCCAAGAGCCTCTCAGAACTTAATTTTAGCAGCAAAAGCAAATGCAGCTGTAAACGGAAAATTCTCTCCAGATATTGAGGATGTTCAGAAAGTTGCAGTTTCAATTTTAAGACACAGAATCGTGAAAAATTATAAAGCAGATGCGGAAGGTATTACAGAAGCAGATGTTATCAAGAAATTGTTTTAAATAGTATTTCTATAAAACAAAAAACTCCATTAATTATTTAATGGAGTTTTTTTATGTTTAATTTATCTACCACCTGTGAGGAATTTTAATTTTGGTACTTTTTTGATAAATAGAAAAAGAATATAGACCATTATAAAAGGAACAATTATTTGATAAATTACTTGTAAGTATAAATTAGAAGTAAATTTTTTTATAAAAGGTAATGTAGCGACAATAATTGGTGCATGGTATAAATGAAGTAAATAAGTATATCCTCCTGTATAAAAGAATTTGATTTTGGCATCAATCAATAGTAGGAATACTAAAATTGATAATGGATATTTTGAATAATATTCAAAATACATGAAAGCAAGAATTGTAACTATTGAAAATAAACTAATTAAGTATTTTTTATTGATTTTTTCTTCAAAATAAGCATATGTTGATCCTAATACAAAGAGAGTAATAATGTCGTATCGATTCATTAATCTACCAAAAAATAATAGAGGTAATATAATAATCAAAGTATAAAGATTTCTTTTCAGTATTAATTCAACTAGAAGAAAAACTATAAATAAATCACGAATAAAATATGTTGGAGGGTTTATAGGATAATCATTAATAGAAAATAAACCATTATAAATCATTGTGAGATCATAATTATATCTCTCCAAAAAATTGTATCCTAAAAAATTAAAAATTAAAACTGGTAATAAAACTAAAGTGTTTGCTATTAAAAATGGTATAATTAAATTATTAAATTTTTTTCTTATTAAGTTTGGTTTATTTTTAGAATATTTCCAATATAAATAACCAGAAATAATGGATAAAATTACTGTTCCATAAGTTGGAATAATTTCTATAATTGTATGGAAAATACCTTCTGTAAAATCATGTTTTGTATGTGTAAACGTAATTAATATAACAGCTAAGAATCGTATAAATTCTAAATTATAATTCATTTGTGAGATTTTTTGCTAAAATAGAATTTTATACGAATATTAATGAAATTGTAGATTAAAAATTACTTCATAAAATACAATTCCAATAACTGTTTTGCAGCTTCAAATGGTGTTAGCTTATGTTGATTTATGCTACTTTCTAAATCTGAAATTTTATTTTTCACATTATTATTTTCAAAAAACTGCCTTTTAAGAGCATCTTCAATGGTTTGTTGGAACCAAAAATGATTTTGAGATTCTCTTCTTTTAGTGAAATAATTATTTGCTTTCGTAGTTTCAAAGAAAGATTCAATCATTGAAATAATCTCTAAAACTCCTAAATTATTCAAACCGCTACAAGTTAAAACTTTTGGAGTCCAACCATTTTCTTTTAATGGATAAAGATGTAGAGCTTTTGAGAAATCTAATTTTGCTTGTTTTGCTCTTTTTATATTATCTCCATCTGCTTTATTAATTGCAATAGCATCTGCCATTTCGATAATCCCTCTCTTTATTCCTTGCAATTCATCGCCGGTTCCAGCAACTTTTAGCAATAAAAAGAAATCTACCATAGAATGTACCATTGTTTCACTTTGCCCAACTCCCACAGTTTCTACAATAATATGAGAATAACCAGCAGCTTCACATAAAATAATCGTTTCTCGAGTTTTTTGTGCAACACCCCCAAGAGATTCTCCAGAAGGAGAAGGGCGGATGAAAGCTTTTGGATTATTTACCAAAGTTTCCATTCGAGTTTTATCTCCAAGAATACTTCCTTTGTTGATGGAACTACTTGGATCTATTGCAAGCACTGCAACTTTATGTCCTTTTTTCGTTAATTCATTTCCAAAAGATTCGATAAAAGTACTTTTTCCAACTCCAGGAACTCCTGTAATCCCAATACGATAAGAATTATTAGCATGAGGTAAACATCCTTCCAAAATCTTATTTGCTTTTTCTTGGTGTTTAGGATTCGAGCTTTCGATTAAAGTAATAGCACGACTTAAAAAAGAGATATTACCAGAAATAATTTCTTGAATAAATTCTTCAACACTTGGTTGTTTTATTCTTTTTCTTTTAATAAAATTAATAGATTTTTGATTGATTTTATCTGGTTGAGCTACTCCTTCAATTTCAGTAAGAGTTTTTTTACTCTTTTCGTCTTTATTTTTTTGCACGCTATATATCTTATGTTTCTTGCAAAGTTAAGAAACGAAAATATTTATTAAAAAAAAGAGGAATATTTTATTCCTCAATTTCAAATTCTAATAATTCTTTAGTTGGTTTTATAATATTATAACCATTCCAAATTTCTGGTTTATATTTTGAAAAATATTCTAAGAAATACTGTTGCTCTACTTTAATTGCATCAAATTCTTTTTTCGAAATATTTTCTGGCTGCATGAAAATCAATTCTTTTGTAGAATGCATATTTAAAACAAACTTAAAATCAAGTTTTGTTTTCTCTTTCTTTTCACTTCTTTTTGTTCTGTTTTTGATAAATTTAAAAGAACGGTTTACATAAATATAAGTTCCTGAATATGCTTTGACAAAATTTAAAGTATATTCTCCAGTTGGAATTCTATTAAAAATAACTGTATTATCCCAGCCAAAATCTTTGAAAGCAAGTCCTACTAAAAGTTTTAGATTTATAGACTCACCATGTTTTCCTTTTGCATATTTATAATCAATTCTAAAAACACCAAAGTCTTCTGTAGAAACGACCATTTGTCCTTCAAATTTAGCAGAAGATCTTTTTGGTTTGAATGAAATTACATAAACGTTTTCACCATTATATCTTGTGATTTCATTTAATTCATAACGATATTTTTTTGGTTTAAAAATGAAATCTAACCTTGATTTTTCTCCACCAGTAAGAGAATTCTCAGCAATTAATTTGTCTAATTCCATCTTATACGTAAAAGAGTTTTTTACAATTTTGTCCTTATATTTTTCTTCTGTGTTTTTAACTGCAAAATCTGAAACTTTCATGGAATCTTCTACTTTAAAAATTCCCGTTTTTACTTTATATGTTACTGTAGAATCAAGGTATTTAGTGAATTTTTTTTGAATCTGATTACCAATGTTATCTACAGAACTGTTCTTTTCTTTATCAGCAATCGAAATAGATTTTTTTACATTTACTTTTGACACATTATTGTATTGGTAAAATTTATTAAATGACTCTACGAAACTTTTTGTATTTCTATCAAAAGTGTTTTTAATCTCTTGATTTATGTTTTCATTGACTTTTTCTAATTCTTTTTTAGTGAACCATGGAGATTTTAATGCTTTGATTTCAATTTCTTTTGCTTCTGCATCTAAAGAATTTCTTAGAAATACGTTTCCTTGAATAGAATCAACATAATTGGTTTTGATGTTTTCATTTATTTTTGCTAAAATTTCTTCTACACTCAAATTTTTGTGAGTAATAGCAACTTCACCAATTTCATTGATTTGGTCTTGTAAAATATATTCTTTTGAAGTAAAATCTGATGTGTTTATTTCTAAAGTTTCAAATCCTAAACTCGAAATTTCAATAGAATTAGTTTTAGGAAAACGATCTAGATTTATTTCAAAATCTCCTTCTTCATTAGAAGTAGTTCCAATATATTTTCCAATTTTAATTGCAGCATAAGGAATAGTATTTCCCTGAGTGTCTTTAATCTTTCCAATAACGGTTTGCGCGTTAATATTTAAAACAAAACCGAAAATAAAAATGAATACTAATAGTAAATTTTCTTTTTTCATAATTAAATGTTTTTTAAAGAAACGAATTAAGTTGAAAGTTGTTACACGCTAGATGAAAAAAAATAAATATTTGTATTATAAAGTATTTCTAAAATTATTTATAGATAATCGAATTCCCTAGAGAGCGCCAGGGGATGTATTTTAGATTAAACATTTTTTTTGATTAGAATTCAAACGTGATATTGTTTACACGGCTTTTTCATAAAAATAAATTTGATTTAAAAATCTTATTCAACTCATCTTTATTATAAGCTAACTTTGTTCTTATTTGCTTAAAATTCAATTTTTCTTTTGATCTTTGTAGTAAA
>NZ_JADOTV010000018.1:61572-86673 GCF_015767245.1 Aureivirga sp. CE67 | reverse complement strand
TGCTGGTGTAAAAAGATTAAAAATAATCAAAGAGAAAATTCGAATAAAATACTTTGAAAAAAGAGAGAAAATTATGAAAATTGCTGTCGGAATACATAATTTCAGAGTTACACTCAGAAGTCCATTACAAAATCAATCGTGATAATGTTTACTAAATAAGCTAAATTTTTCTTTTATCAAAAAATAAAAGCATATAGAGACTAATCTATATGCTTTTGTTTTTTATTCCAAACCTTCTAACTCTTCATTTTCAATTTTTTCGAACTTTGGTTTTAACTTCACATAAGCAAAGGATGCTACAAGAAGTAAAACACCGAGAAGAACAAAAACAAGAACTTTCGAGTTTGTACTAAAATCTTTAATATCGTGTAGACTCAACTTTAAGATTCCAATAACAAATAAGAAAATAGAGAATCTGTTTAAGAACTTTAGTTGTTTTTTTAGAGCTACAAAAACTAAAACAATTGCATGAATTGCTAAGAAAATAGTTGTTGCAGGTCCATTAATATCCATTCCTAAAATTGGAATTAGTAGCACGTAACTTTCAATAATTAAGAATTGTATAAATAGAAAATGTAGGTTCCAAGCACCTTGTTTTTTATAGAAAACACCATATTTTTCATTTCTCGAATTATACAAGAATTGAATAAAAATCAGTAGAAGTAAAAAACCAAATGAAAAAACTGCTTGATTAACAAATAAAGACATTACTCCTCCTAAAAGGCTGATGAAAATACTGATGTAAATTGCAAAAACTTTAGTGTTGTCCAATAATTTATATTTTTGATGAAATAAAAACATAGCACTAATAATTACACCAAGAATTGTAATTCCAGAGTCCGCTGGAATTAGTTTTATATCAAATAATATTCTTAAAATATAAATCGAAACTAGATATGGGCTTAGAATTATTAAAACAGAATATTTTGATTTTTCTAAAAGTTCATTATCCAAACCTTTTTCAATAAGAACTATTGCTACAATGGAGATGATTCCTAATATACCTCCGATTAAAGAGAATTCCATGACATTGATAGCAAAAGCCGACACAAATAATATAAATGAACTTACTAAAAGTGTGCTGTTTTTTCGCCATTTATAAAGTCCATAAGTCATTAATGTAGAAACCCAAATAAAAGGAACTAAGATGTTTGTTCCGAAATATTTAAAGATTTGACGTGCAAAAATATATGGGATTAAAGTGAAGAATAATTCACGTAAATAGCTGATGAATTGATAATTTTCGCTTTGTGTGTATTTAATAAGTTGATAAAAAGATTTTAAAAGAAACATGGATAAAATGAAAGAAATAATTCCAATTATACCATAAGGTGTCTGCTCTGAAATGCGAAGAGAATTTACTTCTAGACTAGAAATTGTAAATGCAACCAACAAAGCAATAAAATGTAAAATTCCGAAAGCCTCGATGAATTTTGACTTCCAAACTTTCCCCCAATAAATCAAACCAAACATTGGAATGATGAATAAATTGAAAGCATAATTCCCTATAAGTTCGTGTGAAACTAAGAATAATGTTGCTGAACACCAAAGTGGGAAAAATCCTCTCGTAAATCCGATAACGTATTTTTCACTTTGCGAAGTTTCCTTTTCATATTTTTTACCTAAAACAATTAAAGTTAAAAGTACAATTCCTAAAATAACCCAACCGATGAATCCATTTTCAAAATCATGATTCCTCCAAGACATTCCAAGGTTAATAATATCTAAAACTAGATTTGTCAATGAAATAAGCAATACTAAATAACCTTCTTTTCGAACATTTGGAAAAGAAAAATGGAAACCTAAAATGATTAATAAAAATGCTTCTATAGCCCAGAATAAACCAATTAAATCTTTTGAGAATAAACAAGGAATTGCAAAACCTAAGAATGCCCCAATTGTAATAAATAATCCAACTTTTACTTTCTTTGAAATATTTCTCCAATAAACAGCTAAGATTCCAATGAAGATTAAAGCGTTTCCGATATATGTAAATCCAAGATACGTTGGATTGTCAATAGATGCGTAAAGATGGTATAATAAAAGCGAAATATTTCCTGCTAAAATCACGATCATATCTTTTGATAATGATTTCTTAAGTTTCTTTTTCTCAAATAAAATAATGTAGAAAAATAAATAAGTGAAAGCATGAATAATGGCAATAAAAAAGATCGATGCTGACGGTGAAAAGAATAGAGAAGTTTCCATAATTGCTACAAATAATAAGAAGGAAACATAGTTAAGTTCTTTCCATTTTATTTTGTTAGCTATGAAGTTAGCAGCAAAAATAAGAATCCATAAATAAGCGAAATATAAATCACTATTTCCTTCATTTCCTAAGAAGAATGGAGTTAAAGCTCCACCAACCAAACTTAAAAGTGCAATTATTTTTGTTTCAAATCTAAAAGCAAAAAATATTGCAATTCCTGTATTTGCTACAATTAGTAAAAATCCGATTTTCGCTGAAGAAAATACTGGGAAATTAGTCATTTGTGTAGTATAATACGTGACCAAATATCCTAATAAAATCGAAAGAGAAATTAAAGCGCTACCAAATTCTTGGTATAATTTTTCTTTTTTCTGAAGTCGTACTCCGAAAAATCCAACTAAAGCAGCAACACCAAATCCTAAAATATTTCTCAGTAATTCACTATAAACTCCTAATAAATCACTTTGTAAGAAATACCCTAAACCGAATAAAATTGCTACAATTCCAGCAATGGTCATAAAGAAAATTGGAAGTTTTCCTTCAGTTTTAAACTTTAGGTATAACTTTTTAAATAAGTCGAATCCTGATAGAAAAGGAGCGAAGATTCCAGTTAGTTCTAATAAAAATGCAGGAGTTTTAAATTCTTTTCGTTTAGGTTTTGGAACAAATTCTCTATGTGCTTCAAGAACTTCTTTATTTGTTGGAGTTTCTGTTTTACTCTCAATTTTTTGAGTTGGAGTAATTTTTTCTCGAACAATTTCTTTCTTTTCTTCAACAACAGGTTTTTGTATAATTTCTTTTTGAATTATACTTTCTATAGGTTTAACAACTTTTTTTTCTTCTTGTTTTTCAGTAATCAATAATGACTTAATCGATGAAATCTCTTCTCTAAGAAATTTCATTTCATTCTGATGTCTTTTTTCCAACTGAAACTGCTTAAGTTCTAATTTGCTTAAAGTTATTTCGTGTGAATAAAGTAACTTATTACAATTCAAACAAAGCAAGCCTTCATGGTAATTAGCATAACTGCAATTTTTACATTTCATAAAGCTATTTCTTTAAATGAATGTGCAATCTCTAAATAATTTTGCAAAAAGACAAGTTTTAGCTATTTAAATTTGATTTTTTTTGCTAATAAAAATAGAATTCAAGGTTGTAGTTATAAAAAAAATCGAATGCTTTACCATTCGATTTCTTTTTTACCTTTTTGTTTTAAATAAGAATTTGCTTTGCTAAAATGTTTATTTCCAAACCAAAAGCCACGATTTGCACTTAAAGGAGAAGGGTGCCCAGATTCTAAAACTAAATGTTTTGTTTTGTCAATTTTACGTCCTTTTTTCTTTGCATAACCTCCCCAAAGCATGAAAACAACTTCTTCTTTATCATTTGCTATTTTTTGAATAACTGCATCTGTAAACTTTTCCCAACCTTTTCTTTGATGTGAACCTGCTTTTCCTGCCTCAACAGTTAAAGTAGCATTTAAAAGCAATACACCTTGTTTTGCCCAATGTTCTAAATTTCCATGATTTGGAGTTTCAACTTCTAAATCTTCACAAATTTCTTTGTAAATATTAATCAAAGAAGGAGGGATGGCGATATTTTCGTTCACAGAAAAACAAAGTCCATGTGCTTGTCCAGGACCATGATAAGGATCTTGACCTATAATTACCACTTTTACATCTTTGAAAGAACAATGATCAAATGCAGCAAAAACTTGTTCTTTTGGAGGATAAATAGTTGTAGTATTATAAGCGTTTGTAACAAAGTCTTGAAGTTCTTTTACGTAAGATTTTGCTAATTCATCAGAAAGAATTTCTTCCCACTTTGAGTCTAATTTCATCTTTTTCGTTTTGTATGAATTTTAAATAAAAATAGCCATTCCGAAGAATAGCTATTTTAAATATTATTTAAACGTAGAATTATTTTCTAGGCTTGTTTAATTTTAATTTTTTACCGTCAACTTGTTTTCTTGGAAGAGGCTTGATACTGTCTACTTCAATTTCGAAGATTAGATTAGCATTTGGTGGAATTACTCCTCCAGCTCCTCTTTCACCATAAGCAAGGTGAGAAGGAATGTGTAAGAAAGATCTTGAACCTTCTTCTAACATTGGAATTCCTTCAATCCATCCTGGAATTACTCTTCTTTCCTCTGGATTGAATGGGAAAGATCTTCCTGATTTTTTTGAAGAATCAAAAATTCTACCATCTTCAAAATATCCAGTGTAAGTAACATACATCAATTCTCCTGGAGCATATGATTTTCCGTTTCCTTTTCTTTTAGTTACAATTTTTAAACCTGATGGTAATTCGTTTGCTTCACCTTCATTGATTTCTACTTTGAATTTTTTAGCTTTTTCTTCTTGAACTTTTTTAGCAGCAACAATTCCTTCATCATAAGCTTTTGCAGCATCCCAGTTTTTAGCATCTGCACCTTCTCTGATGATTACAACTTTATTAATCGTATCATTTTTAGCAATTGCATCTACAATTTCTTGTCCTTTGATTACTTTACCAAAAACAGTGTGTTTTCCGTTTAACCAAGGAGTTTCTTTATGTGTGATGAAAAATTGACTTCCATTTGTTCCAGGTCCAGAGTTTGCCATAGATAAAACTCCAGGTCCGTCATGAGTTAATAATAAATTTCCGTTTTCATCTTTTGGGAATTCATCCATGAATTTGTATCCTGGACCTCCAGAACCATTTCCATTCGGATCTCCTCCTTGAATCATGAAATCAGCAATAACTCTGTGGAATTTTAAACCATCATAAAAAGGCTTTCCTTTTAATTCTGCTTTAGTGATGTGTGTATTGATACCTTCTGCTAGAGTAACGAAGTTTGCAACAGTAACAGGTACTTTTTTATATTCTAATTTTACAAGGATATCTCCTTTGTTAGTTTCGATGTCTGCATAAACACCATCTTCTAAATCTTTGTACTTTTTTGCTGGAGCACAAGAAACAATAAGTGCAGCAAAAAATAAAAATACTATATTTAGTTTTTTCATTTTTGGTTATTTTTGATTATTGATTTTAATTCTACTTTATAAATTAGTGGCTGTTTTTGTCCAATTCTAGGATCTTCTTGTTGAAGATTTAATCCATAAGCCATGTAAGATGGAAAAACAAAAGTTACAGATTCTCCTTCTTTCATCAGTTTTAAACCTTCATTTAAACCTTGAATTTCATGCTCTTTATCTATAATGATTTTTTTGTCTCCAATTTCTTCTTTTTTATAGATAACTTCACCATATAAATTTAAAATTTCATAGTTAACATCTACAATATCTGTAGCTTTTGGAGAAGAAGCATTATTATCTTCATTCTTTTTATCAAAATAGTACCAGAAACCAAATGTAGAAGCTTCATAATTGTTTAAACTATCTAAAGCAATCACACGTTTTATTTCTGTTTCTTCAATATCATTATGCTTTTTACTGATTTCTACAGATTCTTTAAAATAAGAACCTGATCTATGTTGAATAGGTTTTCTAGGAGTATTTTCACTACAAGAAAGAAAACCGAAAGCAAGAATTAAGATGAAAAAATATTTATTCTTCATAGGATTTTGAAATTTCTTCTTTATGATTTGGTAGTAAGTTTATAAATTTCTCAACAGTTTCTTCCATATTTAATGTCGATCTTCCTCCTGCAGCATTTGTATGTCCACCACCATCAAAATAAGAACGAGCAAATTCATTTACAGAGAAACTACCTTTTGAACGTAAAGACATTTTGATAATTCCTTGTTCTTTATCTTCAATAAAAATTACAGCTAAAACAATTCCTTTAAGAGAAAGAGCGTAATTTACAAAACCTTCCGTATCTCCTTTCTTAAAATCAAATTGTTCTTTTTCGTCTTGACTTAAAGTGATATAGGCTGTTTTGTAATCAGAAATCATTTTCATATTGTTTAAAGCAACTCCTAAAAGCTGCATTCTCGAATATGAATTTGTATCATATACATTGTTATGAATTCTGGCATTATCAGCACCAAGGTCAATTAAATCTGCAACAACTCTGTGTGTTGTACTTGTTGTACTTCTAAAACGGAACGAACCAGTATCTGTCATAATTCCTGTATAGATACAAGTTGCAATATCTTTATCTAAAAGATCTTTTTCCCCAAACATTTCGATGAAATGGTACACCATCTGACAAGTTGAACACATTTCTGTATCCGAGTAGATAAATCTTGTAATATCATCTGGTTGTTGGTGATGGTCAATCATTACGAATGTTCCTTCATATTTCTTTAAAGTATTTGCCATGTCATCTCCAACTCTGTGAAGTGCATTAAAATCTAATAAGAAAATCAAATCTGCATTATTGATAGCTCTTTTAGATTGACGGTTTTGCATATCAAATTTATAAGATGTATTAGCTTTTGGTAACCACTTTAAAAAATCAGGGTAATCATTTGGTGTTACTATATCAATTGTGTGATTCTTCTTCTCTAAAAATAATTTCATAGCAAGAGAAGCACCCATTGCATCACCATCAGGGTTTTTGTGAGGTACTATCACAATATTTTTTGGTGTAGATAGTATCTGTTTTAAATCTTTTAGGTCTGTATTCGTCATAAGTTGCGAATATACGATTAAAATTTTAAAAGAATATTTGCTTTTTGTGAGTAAACTTTTGATTTGACTAAAAATTTAAAACTCTTAAATATTTATTTTAAATTAATTTTAAGTAAACTATGAAATAAACGTACCTTTGCATTTGTAAAATAACTCAAATACATGCAAGAATTTCCTAAAAAGAAAATAGCACAAGATGTTGTGCTTACTTGTGAAAAATATGGAATTAGAACTGCTGTAATTTCTCCTGGTTCTAGAAATGCAGCTTTAACAATCGGATTTTCAAACTATCCAAATATAAAAGCTTTAAGCGTAGTAGATGAGCGATGTGCTTCATTTTTCGCTTTAGGAATAGCGCAGCAAACAAAAAGACCAGTTGCAATTGTTTGTACCTCAGGTTCAGCTTTGTTGAATTATTATCCAGCAGTAGCAGAAGCTTTTTATAATAATATTCCTTTAGTTGTCATTTCTGCTGATAGACCAAAACATTTGATTGATATTGCGGATGGACAAACCATTCGTCAAGAAAATGTTTTAGAAAAACATATTTTATATAGTGCTAATTTAATTGAACATGATTCAGAATCGAACCAAGTTTTATTACAAAAAGCATTAGAAACTGCTTTGGATCAAAATGGGCCAGTTCACATAAATGTTCCAATGGACGAACCTTTATACGAAATTATTTCAGATTTTCAGATAGAAGAATCTTCTGATGAAATTTACCAAGAAAGTCAAATGGATGCAAAGTTTTTGGAAGTTTCTTATTTAGATATTTATGCTGAAAAATGGAATAAAGCAAAGAAGAAAATTGTTTTAATTGGTCAGAATTATCCATCGGAATTATTATCTATTCAGATGGAAAAAATGATCAAAGATCCTTCGGTTTTAATTTTTACAGAAACAACTTCTAATATTCCTAATGACAAATTTATTAATAGTATTGATAAATTAATCACACCTTTAAATGAAGAAGAATTGGAAGATTTAGCTCCAGAAATTCTTTTAAGTTTTGGTGGAATGGTAGTTTCTAAAAGAATCAAACAGTTTTTAAGAAAATACAAACCAGCTGAACATTGGCATATTTCTAAAAAGAATGCACCAAATACATTTCATTGTTTGACAAATCATTTTCAGATTTCACCAGAAAACTTTTTTAGTCAATTTTTCTTTTTGACAGAAGAAGTAGAAAGTGATTATCAACAAAAATGGCTTTCCGTAAAAGAGAATAGAAAAGAAAAACATATTTCATATATGGATTCGATTCCTTTTTCGGACATGAAAGCTTTTGAGTCTATTTTAAATAAAATTCCAGATAACTCGAATGTTCAGTTAAGTAATAGTTCCGTAATTCGCTATACACAACTTTTTGATGTAAATAAATCATTGAATTTCTTTTGTAATAGAGGAACAAGTGGAATAGAAGGAAGTACTTCAACAGCAGTTGGAGCAGCTTATGCAAGTGAGAAACAAACTACTTTTATTACTGGAGATGTAAGTTTTTTCTACGATAGTAATGGATTGTGGAATGCGAATATTCCAAAAGATTTTCGTATTATTTTAATTAATAACTCTGGTGGAGGGATTTTTAAGTTTATTCCTGGACCAAGTCAAACAAATGCAGAAGATTATTTTGTAACTCCTCATAATTTGACTGCAAAACAATTAGCTGAAATGTTTCATTTTGAATATAAAACAGCAGTAAACTTAGAAGAATTAGATTCAGAATTAACTGAATTTTACAAAGAATCAGAACAACCAAAAATCTTGGAATTATTTACGCCAAGTGAAGAAAACGATAAAATATTAAAAGCATACTTTAAAAGTTTATAAACAAATGGAAGAAAACGAATTGAAAATAGGAGATAAGGTAGATATAGTGATTGGAAGATTTACAAACATCGGAATTCATGTGCTAGTAAATGAAGAGTATGAAGGGATGCTTTATAAAAACGAAGTTTATCAAAAAGTAAGAGAAGGACAGAAATTAGAAGGGTTTGTGAAGAAAGTTCGTGAAGATGGAAAAGTAGATGTTTCTCTTCAAAAGCAAGGATTTAGAAATTCGATTGATCAGAATATGGAAGCTGTTCTTCAAAAATTAAAAGAAGAAGGAGGCTATTCCGAGTGTAACGATAAAAGTGATCCAGATTCTATTAAATATCATTTCAAGATGAGTAAAAAAGCTTTCAAAAGTGCAATTGGAGGACTTTATAAACAAAAGAAAATTTCAATTTCTGAGAACGGAATTAAATTATTATAAAAACAAAAGGAGCTCCATTGTAGAGCTCCTTTTGTTTAATTTTTTAATCTTGAAATATAATTTGATTTATCCATTTCTAGCGGATTCTCTTGATACCATTCGACAAATTGATTAAACTTATCCGTATTTTTTTGATACCATTCCACAAATAAATTTTCATCTCCTTTCATTAAAAGCCAATAATTATAAGATTCGAAATGTCCAACATCTTTTAATTTCTTATGATATTCAATAATTACGTTGCTATAATTTTTTTGCTTTTTTTCTTTAAACCAATGATTTACAAAGTCTTTTCTAATCTGATTTAAAATAGGAATATTAATTTCTTTTTCTTTTGCCATTGTATGTGGAGTTAAAGCTAGAGTCATTCCCATTGCATATTCCATAGAAAAAGGCATTTTAAATTCACCTTCAGTAGACATTATAATTGATTGTGTAAATCTTACACCACCTGTAGAGTCAGATTCTATATAAATAGCATCTTTAAAAGTATCGTGTAAAATTTTACTCATTTCTTCCGTTCTTTTCGAACCTCTTTCAAGATTTACAAATGTTTCTCCATACATCACTGCCCAAATTCTTTCTTCCGTATATGAGAAAATTTTACCTAACCAATAATAATTAGAAGGATAACTTGGTTCTACTTCAATTCCTTTTTCCCAAAGTTCAATAGCTTTGTCATAATTTTCTCTAAAATACTCTACAACTCCTTGTTCTGTATAAAGTTTTCCAGCATTTGGAAATTTATCAATCCCTCTTTGGTAAGCTTTTATAGCTTCGTCAGGTTTTTTTAAATAATCGTAGCAATTTCCTAAAAGTTGAAAATGATTTGCAGTAACATTTTTATGATCTAAAAAACTCTCAACTTGCTTAATTGCTTTTTCATAGTCTTTTTGCATATAATATGCATAACCAATTTCGTATTGATAAATAATATTTTCAGGGTCCATCTTTTGTGCTTTTTTCAGAAGTTTAATGCCTTCTTCAAATTCACCAGCATCAATTTTGATAATCGCTTCTTGACCAACTTCTAAAGCTTTCTTTTGCTTTTTTGTTTGACCAAAACAGATACTAATACTTAATAAAAGTACTAGAATTAGAGATAGTTTGTTTTTCATGAGTTTAATTTTTTACTAAAGTTTTAAATATAGGTGTATAGTTGAAATAAATATAATTTTCATTACCATTTTTATCTTTTGCAAGCATTTCGTCAGTAAATAATTCTCCACACATTTTTTGTGTGTTTACAACTTTCATAGTTTTATAATTCAAATAAAAACCAAAATAATATTCTTCTTTAGGACAAATTGTAAGGTATGGATCCTCACAAGTTCCATTTCCAGAATAAAGTATACCTTCAAGTATTTTAGTCAATTTTTGCTCTGTAAATTTGATGTTTATTTCATCTTTATTTACTCGATAACAATACAATAATTCGTTTAAAATAATAATGTTTAGAGGTTCTTTTGAAATGACTTTTGTTCCAAAATCTAAAGCTTCATCAATTTTTCCGTCCGATGTTAATTCTCTTAGTTTATTCTCATCATTTAAATTGTATGGTTTAAAATTATCTTGTTGTGTAAAACCAATCGTAAGATAAAACATTTCCTTAGGACTAAGCTTTTCAGGATTAACTTTAAAAGTCGAACTTAATTTTTCATAAGAATACTTACCTTTTTTAACTTCCTTGAAAAGAACATTATAATTTGTTCGTTCTTCAAAACTCATATCTACGGTAATTTTTTTCTCATCATAAACTGGCATACTATGTAGATCTCGAAAAAGTTGATTTTCTTTCTCTTTTTCTTCAATTTCTTCAATTTTTTGAATAAAATAGGAATCATTTGGAGTGAATCTTAATCCTGCATTATAAACCATAGAAGCCAATTCTAAATCTTTTTTTTCTAAACAAAAGTCACCCAGTCCTTTGTATATTTCTCTATTATTTGTAGAATCTAAATCCATAGCTTTTATATAATATTCAACAGCAGTATTAGAAGCATTAGATTTTAGTTTAGCAAGTCTATTAGCATGATTTAAATATGGTTCATAGCTATTCGGTTTTTCTTTTAATTCTTTTTCATAAATAGCATTAATCTCTTCTAATTGTTTTTTGTTTTTCGCGTAATTATCAACTTGAGCAAAAAGAGAGAAAGTACAGAAATAAATAATTATAAAATAGATGTTTTTCATATCAATAAGTAATCTTAGTTAATTTTATTTGAAGTGTTAATATTACTCAAAAATTAATAAAGTCGATAATAAAGTTTGAAACCTAAAGAAAATTCGAAATTCACTTTATCGCCTTTATTTCTATAATAAGGAGGAAAATGACCAGTGTTTTCATCGATTTCAATATCTTTAATTTCAACATTAGTAAAAGTATTTTTACGATGACGAACTCCAGCTCCAGTATAAATATTCATACCAATTCTTTTACTAAAATTAATAAACATTCCATACTTTAGATTGTAGACAAATTTTTCTCTTTTATAGTCAGCTTTATAGTAATTATAAAGATCACCTTGATAAAAATAATGATCATCGACAAGCAATTGTTTTTGTTGAATATACCCGAATTCAAAAGAAAAATATTTTAGTGTTTTGCTGGTTGGATTTAAGATGTAATAATATTCAGGACGAATTTCAAAAAGAATATAATCTTTTCCTGTCTCAATTAAAGAAATAGCTTCAGCTCCATATCCTGTACTAATTCCTATTTTCGAATGATTACTTATCGTTTTGATAAATCCAAAATTCCATCTTGGGGTATTATTTTCCTTTGAATTCAGATAAAAAGGAGTTGCTATATCCATTGTAATATAGTCATTAGAAATAGAGGAAGAAGTTTCTTTTTCGTTATTCTGAGCAATTATGATTTTTGAAAATAATATTAATAAAATAAGTGTTAATTTTTTCATAGAATATTTTGTTTCTAGCAAAAATATAAATTTCGATTAATTAAAAAATTACTTTAATGTTAATATCCTGAATAAAATTTATGAATTTAGAGAGGAGTTTTTATATTTGAATACTTAGATAAAACAGAAATATCATATGAGAAATATAGTTTACATTTTTATTCTCTTTACAAGTTTTGTATTTGCTCAGGATTACCCTTCTACAACAGAGGAAATGAAGCTTTATAAAAAAGTAAAATCAATAAAAGAAAGTAAATATAAAGTTGCTGAAAATTTTGGAGTAGTTGTCAAAAAAGGACTTTTAAATACATCACTTTTTATTTTTGATCCATATGGAAGATTAAAAGAGAAAAATGAGTTTACTTCAGGTGGGGCTTTAGAGAAAAAATATATTTTCGAATTCAATACAAGAGGAAAATGCATTTCTATGAATCGCTACAATCCAAACGGGGCTTTATACGGAAAAATGATTTATCATTATGATGCTAACGAAGTGCTACAAATGTTTACAGTCGTTGATGAAAATGGAAATATGAAATACAGAACGGTCTACGAATATGATAAAAAAGGAAAATTAAAATCGGAGACTTTATACAAAAATGAGACACAAATTATTTCCTACAAAACCTTTGAAAATGATTCACACGGAAATATCATTTTAGAAAATTATTTCGCCGATAAAAAGAAATTACAACTAGAAAAAACAACTTTTGAATACGATAAAAAAGGGAATTTAATCAAAAAAGGGAATTTCAAAATAGAGCAACCAACTGCCAAAGAAATCAAAAAGAAAATGTTTTTAGTAGACCAAATTACTTATGTCTACGCCTATGACAAAAACTTCAATTGGATTCAAAAAACAATCTACAAAAACAATGTAGCACAAGAAATCATAGAAAGAAAAATCGAATATTTTTAGAATGATTTTTATAAGAGTATTTCAATTCCCCTCTTGAGAGGGGCTAGGGGTGTGTTATTTATTTAATGAAACTATCTCATATAATATCAAACGTGATAATATTTAATAAATATTTTTAAAACTCTATATAAAATTGTAAATTATAATTCATTGATTTTTAATCTTAAAACTATTTTTCAGTGGATTATATAGATTATTACAAAGTCTTAGGTGTAGATAAAAAAGCTTCACAAAAAGACATCAAAAAAGCTTACCGAAAATTAGCACGAAAACTCCATCCAGATATCAATCCGGATGATGAAGTCGCTAAAAAGAAATTCCAACAACTAAACGAAGCAAACGAAGTTTTAAGCGATCCAGAAAAGAGAGCTAAATACGATAAATACGGAAAAGATTGGGAGCATTCTGATGTTTTTGAAGAAGCACAAAGAAGACAACAACAGCAACAACAAGGAGGAAATTCATATCAAACACATTATAGTTCTAATTTTGGTGAAGGAGAAGATTTTTCCGATTTTTTTGAAGCCATGTTTGGAGGAAGAGGAGGCGGAAGAACTGGAGGTTTTCATCGTCAGAATGTAAAGTATAAAGGTGAAGATTTTCATGCTACTTTGCAATTAACAGATAATGACGTTTTCGTGGAGCAAAAACAAATTGTAGAAGTTAATGGAAAAAAACTACGATTTACCATTCCAGCTGGAGTAGAAGATGGACAAATCATCAAGATTTCAGGACAAGGAGGCCCAGGAATGAACGGAGGTCCAAAAGGAGATTTATATATCACTTTCCATATTTTGCCAAATCCGAATTTTAAAAGAGTTGGAGCAGATATTTATATTTATAAAAAAATTGATTTATACACTGCAGTTCTTGGCGGAGAAACAATTGTAGAAACAATTTCAGGGAAAATAAAATTGAAAGTAAAAGAAGGAACGCAGAATAATACAAAAGTGAGAGTTAGAGGAAAAGGATTTCCGAAATATAAACAAAAAGATGTTTCAGGAGATCTATTTGTGACTTTTGAAGTTGAAATTCCAACAAAACTTACGGATAAGGAAAAAGAATTATTTACAGAACTTTCTAAACAAAAAGTAGCATGATGGAAGATAAACTTTTTACCATAGAAAAAATTTGTAAGATTTATAAGATTAAACCAGATTTTGTAAACGAACTTATAGAATTTGAATTGATCACGATAGTTTCTATAGAAAAAACAGACTATGTAGATGTTGAAAGTTTTAGCGATTTAGAAAAAATGATTCGACTTCACAATGATTTAGGAATTAATGTTCAAGGAATTGATGCTATTTTACATTTACAAAGAAAACATAGAGAATTACGAAAAAAAATCAATCGACTAGAAGCAAAACTTAGATTGTATGAGTAAGTTCCCCTCTCGAGAGGGGTTAGGGGTGTGTCATCCATTTTTAATAATTGATTCGTATAACTTTAATCCTAATAAAGTTTAGAGTTTAAAAAGTTTTCAAAAAGAAATTTATATGATTCTAAATGACTAAAGTCTGCCTTTTATTGTGAAATTTCCAATACATTTGCTTCTAAAATCAAACTAAATGCTTAAAAAAATATTTTTTCTTTTTACCATTTTAACTGTTTTAATTGGATGTAATTCAAAACCAGAAAAAAAGGAATTATTGGTTGCAGTAGCAGCAAATATGCAATATGCAATGAAAGAAATAGGAGAGGAGTTCACTAAAAAAACCAAAATTCCTGTGGAATATATTGTAAGTTCTTCAGGGAAATTAACAGCACAAATAACTGCTGGAGCACCTTATGATATTTTTATTTCGGCAAACAAAAAATTTCCAGAAGCACTGGAGAAAGAAAATAAGATTTTAGGGAAACAAAAAACATTTGCTTTTGGAAAATTGATTTTATGGACAAAAGAAGATTTTAAACCAAGTTTAGAAATTCTTTCTTCAGATAAAGTGAAAAAAATCGCTTTGGCAAATCCGAAAACAGCTCCTTATGGTGAGGCAGCAAAACAAGTTCTTCAAAATTTGAATTTGTTAGGAGAATTGAAAAGTAAACTAGTTTTTGGAGAAAGTGTTGCACAAACCAATCAATTTATTGATACAAAATCTGCAACATTAGGTTTTACGGCTTTTTCAACAATTCATATTCCAAACAAAACGGAAAAAGGAAATTGGTTTTTGATTCCAGAAAAATATTATAATCCAATTGAGCAAACTGTTGTGGTTTTAAAAGGAAAAAAAGAAAAAGAAGCAGAACAGTTTTATGATTTTTTAAGTTCAGATATTGCAAAAGAAATTTTAAAACAAAATGGATATAATTAATGAATAGTTTTCAAGGAGAAATAGTAGGTTTAAATTCTGATGGAGGTTTGTCTTTGTTAGATGTTCAGATTCATTCAGTTTTGTTTAATATTTTGCTTATTGATAATCCTGAAACTTCGGAGTTTTTGACTTTGAACAGAAAAATCATTTGTATGTGGAAAGAAACAGAAGTGATTTTATCTAAAGAAAAACCAAATACTTCTATTGAAAATATTCTGAAATGTACGATTGAAAATATTGCTGAAGATAAGATTTTAAGCAAAATTACCCTGCTTTCTGAAATAGGAAACATAAATGCTATTATCACTACAAAAAGTTTAAAAGCGATGACTATTTCTAGAAAAGATGAGGTTTTTGCGATGATAAACCCAAATGAAATTATGATTTCTTATGATTGATTGGAACCCTTTAATATTAACTTTTAAATTAGCTTTAGTCACAACAATTATTTTGTTTCTAATTGCAATTCCGATTGCATATTGGCTTTCTGTTTCCAAATCGAAAATCAAACCAATTATTGAAACAATCATAAGTATGCCTTTGGTTTTACCACCAACCGTAATTGGTTTTTATTTACTACTTGTTTTTAGCCCAACAAATTCGTTTAGTATTTGGTTAAAAGAGACTTTTGATTTACAATTTGTTTTTTCTTTTGAAGGTTTAGTTTTAGGTTCTATAATTTATAGTTTTCCTTTCATGGTTCACCCAATTCAGTCTGGTTTTAAAACAATTCCAAATTCTATAATCGAGGCTGCGTATCTTCTGAAAAAATCAAAATTAGAAACATTACTGAAAGTACAACTTCCTTTTATGAAAGCTTCTTTATTGACAGGAATTGTATTGACTTTTGCGCACACAATAGGGGAATTTGGTGTAGTTTTAATGATTGGAGGAAATATTCCGAATCAGACAAAAGTTGCTTCAATCATGATTTATGATGAGGTGGAAGCGTTACAATATGATGTCGCAAATCTATATTCGATTATTTTGTTTGCGATTACTTTTGTGATTTTACTTTTCGTATATATAATGAATGGAAAATATTCAAATAAAATTGTAGGATGATTCAGATAGATATTCAAAAGAGATTAGGTTCTGAGGTTCAAGATATTTTTTTAGATATCAATATAGAATTTGCCGAAGAAGAATTTGTAGTTCTATATGGAAAGTCGGGTGTTGGAAAGACTTCTATTCTACGAATGATTGCTGGCTTGCTGAAACCAGATTCTGGAACGATTGAAATTAAAAATGAAAAATGGTTTTCTTCGAAAGGAAAAATTAATTTGAAACCACAATCAAGAAAAGTAGGAATGGTTTTTCAAGATTTTGCGCTTTTTCCAAATATGACTGTCTTAGAGAATTTAAAATTTGCTTTACCTAAAAAAAGTTCTTCTGAAATTATTGAAGAATTGGTTTCTCTGATGGAAATCAAACCTTTTTTGAATAATTATCCAAATACACTTTCTGGTGGACAAAAACAGAGAGTTGCGCTTGCAAGAGCTTTAGTTCAAAAACCAGAAATTTTATTATTAGACGAGCCTTTGTCTGCTTTGGATCATGAAATGCGAAGAAAACTCCAAAACTATCTTCAAGAAATTCATCGAAAATATAAATTAACCACAATTTTAGTAAGTCATGATGTTTCAGAAATTGTAAGATTGGCAACAAAAGTTTTTACACTAGAAAATGGAAAAGTTGTAAAATCTGGGAAACCAATTGAGATTTTTTCAAATACAAAACTAAGTGGGAAGTTTCAGTTTGTTGGAGAAATATTGGAAGTTCAAAAACAATCATTTATTTTGATTTATACTATTTTGGTTGGAAATGAAATTGTAAAAGTTTTTTCAGAAAATTCAGAAGAAAATATCCAAGTTGGTGATAAAGTGATTGTTGCAACGAAAGCTTTTCATCCTCTAATAAAAAAAATAGGTTAAAAGTGTTAAAAAATTGCATTATATTTTTATATTTACACCTCGTAAAATATTAATAATAAAGTTTTTACAAGATCCCCGCAACAAATTATGAATTAAATCAATTAACAATAATTTGGGCTAAAGATGCGACTAAAAACGAAACAAAAATTAAACTTTACATTTCTACTTTCCTTTTTATTTTTTTCAACTACAATTTTTTCTCAGCAGAATATAAATGTTCAGCTTACACCAGTAAAACTTTTTGATAAATATGGTTATATCAATCGATATGGAGAAGAAGAAATTCCATATAGATATGATTATGCAGAGAATTTTGTCAATGAATTTGCACGTGTGAAATTGAATAATAAATACGGAATAATTGACCGAAATGGAAATGAAATTCTTCCAATAAAATATGATAAAATAGAAGCTTTTGTAGATGGTTTTTGGAAAGTAGTTTCTTATGGTAAATATGGTTTGGTAGATGGAAATGGTAGAGAAATTGGACGAATAAAATACGATGAAATCGATTTGTTTAAAGATGGATTGGCAGTTGTAAAATATAAAAACAAGTATGGTGTCATTGATAAAAATGGAAATACGATTGTAAATCCGATTTTTGATTTGGTTCCTGTGATAAAATATTCTTTGGTAAAAGTCTTGAAAAATGGAAAATATGGTTGCTATGATATGAAAGGTAATCTGATTTCTTCTTTCCGTTATGATGAGTATCAGATTTTAAGTCCAAGTTTGATTCGTGTAAAATTCAATGAAAAATGGGGCTATTTGGCTGGAGATGGAGCTTATGTAACAAGAATAAAATATGATTTTGCCGATTTATTTTCGGATGGTTTGGCAAAAGTGAAGATGAAGAATAAATTTGGTTTTATAAATGAACAAGGAGAAGAAGTAATTCCAATTATTTATCAAAATGTAGGTGTTTTTTCTGAAGGAGTTGCTGCTGCGATTATCAAAGGAAAGTTTGGTTTTATTAATAAAAATGGACATCCAGTTACAGCTTTTAAATACGATCGAGTAGGGAAATTTTATCAAGGAGTAGCGAAAGTAATGATCAAAGATAAAATTGGATTTATTGATAAGTTTGGAAAAGAAGTGATTCCAGTTCAATTTAATCATGCAGAATATTATGTGCAAAAGAAATTAATTGAAGTAATTGTAGATGGGAAATATGGATATTATAATGCGCAAGGAAAATTAATTATTCCGATTGTTTATGACTATAGCAAAGTTTACATCAAAGATCATTTGATCAAAGTGATGAAAGATTTGAAGCAAGGATTTTATGATTTTGCTGGAAATGAAATCATTCCTGTGAAATATGATAAAGTAGAATATTATTTTGACGGAATGTTTTATGCAGAGCTTGAGGGGAATAGAAAAACGATTTATAAATAAAGAAATCAGAAGTGTTTTATCTAGAATAATCTTTGTAACTTTTGTTTGAATTTTAATTTGATAAGAATGAAAAAGTGGATTTTTTTAGTTTTAATTGCAATTGTAGCTTCTTGTAAATGTGCGAAAAAAAATGACGTTGCATTGCTAAATGATATTTGGGTTTTTGAAAATATTGAAGATAAAGAAGTGCCAAAAGGACTGGAACAAGCGCCAAGAATTGAGTTTGATTTAAAAGAAAGTATGATTTTTGGGAATGATAGTTGTAATTCTCTTTTTGGAAAAATAAACGTAAACGAAAATCAATTATCGATTTCAGATTTAGGATCTACAAAAATGGCTTGTAGAGAAAACCAACAATTAGCTCAAAGTGTTCATGAAATATTAGGAGAAGTTGAAAGTTATAAAATCAAAGATTTGAAATTGTATTTATACGACCAGAATAAAAAATTATTGGCTTTGTTGAAAAAAGTTGATTAGTTGTTTAAACTTCTGAAAAATAAATATTTAAAAAATATTTTAGAATTGAAAGATTAAATTTTTTGTAATTTAAAGTGTAATTAAAACTTTTATTATGAGAAATTTAATCTTTGTTTTTTTATGTACTTTATTGATAACTTCTTGTACGAAGAAAGAAGTGTTTAAACCACATGATTTTGTTGGAACTCCTAAAGGAAAAGAATATTTATCAGAAGGTCTGGATTCTTTGCCAACTTATGAAACCAAAATGATTTTCAAACTTCACGATTTTAAATTACATCAGAAAACAAAAGATACAATTTCGGCTACCTATGAAGTAACCAATATGATGGTTGGAATTTTGAAAACTTGGCAACAAAATCAAACTTATGGAGGATCAATGCTTTTAACCTTGGATAATACAAATCCTGATAATCCAACTATTCAAATTTCTCAAAATATTAAGAATAATTTCAAGACAAATAATGATCCAATTCCAACTTTTGTTTTTTATGGAACTACAACAAGTAAAATAGAAGCTCCAGTTTCGGATTTCTTTAAAATAAATCCACAAAAACCTAATACATTTTCAATAGCGAATAAAACTATTGAAATGAATTTCTTACATAAACCTTGGATTGAACAAAAGGATTATTTTGGTGATGAAGGAGTTTTTGCTTGTAATGCTAAGTTTGGAAACTAGTCTTCTTTGAAAAAACGTTTAAAACCAATTCGTTTTAACATCTTTTTTTCCATGTTCCAGAAGAAACGGTACTGACCAAAACAAGCACCTACGAAAACAAGCGTAAATTGATAAATAGGGAAAATAAGTAATATTCTGAAAGGCCAATAAATAAAAGGATTTGTAACTCCTCTATACAAGCCAAAAAAGTTTGTAACAGGATCTGCAAGCTTTACTGCTAAACTTCCGTTTACAGCAAATGCACACATGATTAAGATAATCTGTAAATTAGATTTTATTCCCCAGCGTTCTTTCAGTTTTTCCATCTCTATATTTAATATTTTGCAAATATAAATTTTTACTAAAAAAAGTTATAAAAAAAATAAGAAAAAAAATAATTTATTTTGAAAGCTACTGATTTGTAGCTTTCTTTTGCTTTTGTTAAATTCTTAAATATCTAGTTTCGAATGATTTTATAAGTAACACGTCTATTTAATTGACGACCTTCTGAAGTTGTATTTTCTGCAACAGGCTGCTTACTCCCATATCCATTATACTGAATTCTGTTTTCATCAACACCTAAATTTATCAAATATTTTGTTACGGATTTCGCTCTATTTATAGATAAATTTTCATTATGTTCATCAGAACCCGTATTATCAGTATGTCCTTCTATTATAATTTTTGTTTCAGGAAAATCAGAAAGGAAAATAAACAATTGGTTCAATTCAAAAATAGATTTTTCTACTAAATCCCATTTATCATGATGGAATAATACATGTTTAAACACATATTCTTTTCCAATTTCTGGCGCAAATTTCTTTTCTTCTTCTTTTTTTTTAATAATTTCTTCTATTGTGATATGATCTATATAGTAATAAGAAATATTCTTTTTATTATAATCTGAACTTACAAGAGTTTTGTGTGTATAATTATTTTCAAAATTTCCAATAACAATATAGTTTTCCATTCCATTAGATTCAAATTCAGTAGTCAAATGTGTCCAATTTTCTTTATCTCTAAAATAAGATTTACTTTGCACAGGTTTGTATTGCCAATTTCTACCAATTTGATACATCAAACTATCTTTCGTGATTTCTGCGTAAGTATTGATTTTTATATGTTGATCGGAAAGTAAGACTCCAATTCTTTTTACAGCAAACTTTGAAACTTCAGCCAAACTAATATTAAAAGAAACTTTATATTTTTTTCCTTTTTCAAGTTTTTGACTTAATTTTCCTTGAACATATTCTCTATAATTATTTGGAGCGTAAACGAAAATTCCAGCATAAGAATCCCCAAATTTAGACTCTTGATTTCCATTATAATTTTTAGGAATACTCATTATCTCACTACATTTATGAAAGTAATCTGTTGTACCTAATGTAGGGTTAGACCAACTTTTTAAAGAGCTCTCAAAAACTCCTAAAGTATCAGGGCATTTTGTATAATCTTCAAAGCTAGGATTGATTACTAAATTTTGAGAAAATAATTTTAAACTTAATAAAAAAAGGAAACTTAAAATAAGTTGTTTAAATAGAATGTTTTGCATAATTTATGCCTTATAAAATTTGATACAAAAATAATATTTTTATAATTTTTGTTATATAATTTGTAGTATAAAATTTAAATATTTACCTAAATATAATATTATTGATATAAAATATAAACAATCAACGGTTTAGGGTATGCTAAATTATATTCTCGATGTAAATGTATTAAAATATGAAGGTAAAATAAAGATGAATTCTAAAGCTAAAACCGGAAAATTTTTCTATTTAAAAGTTTACAATTTTCAAGATAATTTTTCTAAATTCATTTAGTAAAATCCAATTTATTAAATGTATATTTGTTTAAAATTTAAATTATGAGTGATAACACAAAAAAGGTAGTAACTGTAAACTACAAGTTATTTAAGGATAACGCTGAAGGAGAATTAATTGAGTCTACAGAAGGAAAAAAACCTTTAGTATTTTTAACTGGAGTACAACAAATGATTCCTGAGTTCGAAAATAACATTAAAGATTTAAAAGCTGGAGATGATTTCGCTTTTGGTATCAAATCTGAAAATGCTTACGGAACAAGAAGAGAAGATGCAGTTATCGAATTAGCAAAAGACATGTTCATGCACGAAGGAAATGTAATTGAGCAATTAGTTGTTGGAGCTATTTTACCTTTACAAGACCAAAACGGAAACGTTTTACCAGCGAAAGTTCTTTCTATCAATGAAGAAACTGTAACTATGGATTTAAATCACCCATTAGCGGATCAAGATTTATATTTCGTAGGTAAAATCGAAGAAGTAAGAGAAGCTACTAGTGAGGAGTTAGATCATGGTCACGCTCACGGACCAGAAGGACACCAACACTAAGATTTAAAATATTTATTTCTTAATAAAAAAGTGATTCAGATTGTTAAAATTTGAGTCACTTTTTTTGTATAATTGGTTATGAAAAAAAAATACATAGTACTATTGAGAGGAATCAATGTTGGAGGTCACCGAAAAATATTGATGAAAGACTTTAAAACATTGCTAGAAAAGAATAAATACGATGCTGTCAAAACTTATATTCAAAGTGGAAATATTATTTTAACTACAGAAAAAAATGAGAAAGAAACTGCTGATAGTATTGAGAAAATAATAGAAAACGAATATGGTTTTGAAGTAAAAGTAATTTTAAGGAATATAGAAGAATGGATTAAAACTATTGATGAAATTCCTTTTGAACCAATAGAATTAAATAAAACATTTGTTGCTATTTTAGATGAAATTCCTTCTCAAGATAAAGTACAGGTTTTTAAGGAAATTCAGTTTAAATCTGAAGAATGGAATTTAGTTGAAAATAGAATGTATTTTAAAACACCTGATGGCGCAGGAAAATCAAAACTTTCGAATAATTTAATTGAAAATAAATTAAAAGTAGGAGCAACTACTCGAAATTGGAAAACTATATTGAAATTACAAGAATTAAGTTTGGACTAAAAGACTATGAAATCAATAATTTATTTACCAGAACTTGGAAAAGAAAAAAAAGATAGTTCTTTAGAATCGTATGTAAAACGATATATGATTTCTTTGGAAAAAATAAATGATAATACACATAAAAGATATTCCGTAGAATACGATGATATAAGTTATGGAGATGCGCATAATTTTAGCGCAAAAAGAGCTGTGATTTCTGAAAGTATCGAAGATGGAGCAGAATCTAAAATTGTAGAAATTATCGGATATAATTATAATGAAGAATTGACTTCTCATTTTAGAAATAAGAAAATATTTATCCAGGCTTTTTATCTTTTCAGTACTTTAAGCATAAGATTTTGGAAATTAATGTCGGTAGTTTCTTATCGAAAAACAAATCTTTCTTTTGATAAAAAAGTACAAGTATTTTTCATGCTGATGATTTTTATGATGTTGACATTATTTGGAATTTTCATGATTCCTTCGATTGTTACTGTTTTATTTGAATTATTGGACAAACTTACAGGAACGAAAATAGAATCTTTATTAGCTTTTAAATGGAACATACCTTTTACAGAATATGTATTCACTTTAGAAACTGTTCAAAAAATTTCTGCAACAATCGTTTCGATGACCACTGTAGCTCTAGTATTTTTCCCAGAAATGCATGAAAATATGACGAAAATGTCAAGTAAATATCTTTGTGTAGATCATTATTTAAGTTATGGTAAAAATAAATTAGAAATTATTGGGAAATTAGAAACTTTGATCAGTAAAGTTGATGAAAATAAAGAAAGTACAACATTAGAATTACACAGTTATAGTTTCGGTTCTATTATACTTTTAGACCTTATTTTTCCTTATAAACGAGTTCCACTTCAAACTATCCAGCGAAATGTTTCTAAGATTGTAACAATCGGTTGTCCGTATGATTTTATCAAACAATATTATCCAAATTATTTTGCAAATAGAAACGAATCTGATGCGATGAAAAAAGTAGTTTGGCAAAATGTTTTCTGTCAAGCAGATGTTTTTTCGTCAAATTTTAGAAGAGATAACAAATGTATGCAACCGATGGAAGATGTGGAAGATAAATCTTTCGATTTCAGTGTAGTTCCACATAATTTATATTTTGATGTATATGATTTTAAAACTTTAGGTTCGGTTGATAAATTATTCTTTATTGGTTTTAGAGCTCACGGTACTTTTTGGGGAACTTCATATGAGTCGGTTAGTTGTTTGCAAGATTTATTAAGTGTAGATAAAAAACTAGTTCTGAAGTAAAACCTTCAAATTTTATAAGAATTTAAGCATTAAATAATTTAGTATTAAAATGACTTTATTTTCAGGTTTTTCTGAAGATAAAGTCATTTTTTTATAGAAATATTAAGATGATTATTTTGTAATTTAAAGTTTAGAATTAAAAATAAAGTGAGATGGTTTATAAGGTAGTTTTGAATAATGAAATGAAACAGAAAGACAGAAAACATTTTATAGAAGTGGTTTCTGAAGAACAAATTTGTAGGTTGATTTCTAATTATAGTTGGACAAAACAAGAAGCTGAATATATCACAAAAGCAAATTTTACTTTATTACGTAAAAGTGAGGATAATGGAACTTTAAAAATTTTAACTGCAATTGAACAAGATAAACCTGAAATAATTGCAGGAGTATTGCTTTTGAAGGTTGAAATAGAACCTCTAAAGCTTTGTTATGTAAAATATATTTACGTGGAAGAAGACCATAGAAAAAGAGGTGTTGCAAAACTTTTAATGAATAAAGCAGAAGAAATTGCAAAAGAAAATGAAATTGATAAAATCCAATTAAATGTTTTTGAAGATAATATTCATGCAATACATTATTATGAAGAAATAGGCTATCAAACAAGGCATTTAGTTATGACGAAAAATTTATAAACAAAAAAAGCCTTAATCTAAATTGATTAAGGCTTTTTTGTTGAGCGAGAGACCGGGTTCGAACCGGCGACATTCAGCTTGGAAGGCTGACGCTCTACCAACTGAGCTACTCTCGCAATTAGAAGTTTTTAGATGAAAAAAACTAATAAAAAAATAATGTTTAAGAACGAATCTTATTCGAGCGAGAGACCGGGTTCGAACCGGCGACATTCAGCTTGGAAGGCTGACGCTCTACCAACTGAGCTACTCTCGCAAATTAGAAGTTTTTAGATAAAAAAAAACTAATAAAAAAAATAATGTTTAAGAACGAATCTTATTCGAGCGAGAGACCGGGTTCGAACCGGCGACATTCAGCTTGGAAGGCTGACGCTCTACCAACTGAGCTACTCTCGCAATTAGAAGTTTTTAGATAAAAAAAACTAATAAAAAAATAATGTTTAAGAACGAATCTTATTCGAGCGAGAGACCGGGTTCGAACCGGCGACATTCAGCTTGGAAGGCTGACGCTCTACCAACTGAGCTACTCTCGCAATTAGAAGTTTTTAGATA
>NZ_JADOTV010000018.1:0-61473 GCF_015767245.1 Aureivirga sp. CE67 | reverse complement strand
GGGTTCGAACCGGCGACATTCAGCTTGGAAGGCTGACGCTCTACCAACTGAGCTACTCTCGCAATTAGAAGTTTTTAGATAGAAAAAACTAATAAAAAAATAATATTTAAGAACGAATCTTATTCGAGCGAGAGACCGGGTTCGAACCGGCGACATTCAGCTTGGAAGGCTGACGCTCTACCAACTGAGCTACTCTCGCAATTAGAAGTTTTTAGATAGAAAAAACTAATAAAAAAATAATATTTAAGAACGAATCTTATTTGAGCGGGAGACCGGGTTCGAACCGGCGACATTCAGCTTGGAAGGCTGACGCTCTACCAACTGAGCTACTCCCGCTTTTAAAGCGATGCAAATATACAACATGATTCTTAATTTGCAAGTGTTTTCCTGAGATTAATTGAAAAAATATCAAAAAAAATGTGAAACTATTTGGAATTAGTTTGTGTTTATTTAACGTAAAATATTCATTAATAATTTATTATTATTTGAAAATCCGTTGTGAAAAAAAGGATAAAAAAAATCAACTTTTTTTTCAAAAAAATATAAAATGAACTGTTTTCATAAAAAGAACTACTAAAAAGAGGAGGAGTTAGATTATAAAAAAGTGCTATTTCTTGTGTTTAGAAAGATAAATCTGAAGAAATAATGTGTTTTAAATCTAGAATTTTATTTAAATGAGATTTTTTAAAGCCGAAATTTAGCTTAAAGCTTGAATGAAATATTGCATTTCTTCTATAGTTCCAATGGTGATTCTGGTCCATTTTCCTTTTTCTTCATAAATTTTTGTTCCTAAAATTCTATTTTTTTCTAGCTGTTTGAAATAATCTTTCGGATACTCTTCTAGAGAAAGGTAAAGAAAGTTCGTTTTAGAAGGAATGCATTTAATATTTAATTTTTCTAAAGCATCGATTGTATATTCTTTTACGGTATTGTTTAACTGTTTTGTCTTTTGAAGAAATTCTACATCTTTTGTAGCGGAAATTGCAGCGGCTATAGAAATATTACTAAGGCTACCATTCGGCCAAGATTGTAATTCACATAATGTTTTTATCATATTTTTATCAGCCATCGCGTAGCCAACTCTTGCACCAGCTAGCCCTCTTATTTTAGAGAACGTTCTTGTGATAATTAAATTAGGGTATTTAAAGATTAGATTACACAAAGATTTTTCATCTGTAAATTCTATATATGCTTCATCAATTAAAATAATCACGTTTTTTGGAACTTGGTCGATAAAATCAATAATTTCTTCTCGTTTACATAAAATTCCTGTTGGATTATTCGGGTTACAAATGAAAACCATTTTTGTGTTATTATTAATGGTATCTAATGTTTTTTCTAAATCTTGATGTTTGTTTTCTTTAAGAGGAATGGTGATTTTTTCTAAACCATAAATATTATAAGGAGACATCCAGTAGGAATAGGTGAGTTCAGGAGTGATAAAATTTCCTTTATGAAGCCCTGCAAATTGTAGTACAAGTTCTAATAATTTTGTAGAACCAGCATCTAGGAGAATATTATTCTCGTTTACGTTGTTTTGAATTACGATTTCTTTTTTAAGTTTTGGAATTTGAATCCAACCATATCTGTTGCTGAAATCTATATTTTTCATCATGGCTTTTTTAGCAAGAGGGGAAGGTCTGTATGGATTTTCATTCGATTCTAGAGAAATTGGAAACTTTAGGCTTGAAGATATTTTTACATCTAGGTTTGTTTTTTCTAAAAAATCAAAAGAGCTAAGACTTAATCCTGCAATACCTAATCCAACTGTTTTTAACCAATCTCTTCTATTATTTTTCATAAATAAAACTTTTAAGATGTGTTTTATATAAAGATAAATAATAAAGGAGTTTTTTTATAAAAAAAATCCCTATTAACGAGAATAGGGATTTTGGTAGTATTTGTTATTATCAAGTTTTAAATTCTATGAAAGAATTATGTTTAATTTAAAACACACTCTAGCTTCTCTCAAAAAGAAAACTTGACAATCTATATATTATGATACAAATTGAATTGTGATCATGTATATTAGTTTTTGTGTTTTTCTAGTCCTTTGTTCAAAAAGTTTAAAAACTCATTTTCATCATCTGTATAAAACATAGAATCTATTTTTTCATTATTTTCGTTTAAAATAATAAAATATGGTTGTGCATTTGTTTGAAATTTTTTCATTTGAATTTCAGAATTATATGCACCGATATAATCTATATTTCTTTTCGTGAATTCTGAATATTTCCAAAGATTCTCTGGCAATTTAGTTCTCTCATCTACATAAAGACTTACAAAAATATAATCATTGAATAATGTTTTATAAACCATTTTTTCTCTAAAAATACTGCTTTCCATTTTTTTACAATTAACACAAGCATGTCCAGTGAAATATAGTAATAAAGGTTTTCCAATTTGTTTACTTTCTTCTAAATATTTAGCATATCCAATATTTTTAGAATCAAGATTTAGTTCAATATTCTCTTGATTTACGGTAGTTTCAGCTTTTTCTTTTTGATTGAAACTTTCCATAAACTCTTTATAAGTAATATTTGGATTAGAATTTTCTTTTAAATATTCATGAATTTTTTCAATTCTAATAGGTTGTAGTCCAATTTTCTCAAAAAGCAATTTGTCATTTTCCCAGTTTTTAATATCTGCTGGTCTACTTTCAATTTCCTTCAAAAAAGGATAAATAGTTTTATAATTTTGGTAACCTTCGTTTGTCTTGAATTCAACAAAAGATTCTAGAACTACTTGATAAGTAAGTTTTTTATTTTCTTCTTTGTTTTGAATAGAATTCATTAGAATCATTGAAAAAAAACCTTGATTACTCATGATTTCGACATCAATTTCATCAATTCCATCTTTTCCAATAAAATATTTAAGATTTTGTTTTAATTCTAATAGATCTTGAACTTCAGTACTGATTTCTTTATTGGCAATAGATTCAAAGTTTTTAGTGTTTTGAGCAAAAGAAATAATAGTAAAAGAAATAAAGAAAGTAAATAATATTTTTTTCATGTTTTTATTTTTAATTCGATGTAAATATAAAATTTTAATCAAAAAAGGAATTTAAATTAAAAACATCAAAAAACCTCTTTGATTATTCAAAGAGGTTCTGTAATATTATTTTTAATCAATATGTGTGAAAATTTTATGTGTAATCTTCCATGTATTATCTTTTTTTAGAAGAGACAGAAAATCAAAATAATTGTAGCCTAGCATAGGAACCTGTGCTTTTACCATTGCAATTTCTCCCAATATTTCAATACTGATTATTTTCATGTTAAAAACTTCGTTTAGCTCTTTAGGGCTTTTTCTATTTTTGACACCTTCAAGATATTCCGTAATAGTTTTTTGATATGAAACTCCTTTAATATCTCCTAAAATCTGTGTATTCGTTGTGAAACATTTTTCCAATTCAGAAATATTTCCTTCATAAATTCCTTGAAAATACGAGGAAATAAGTGTTTCAATTTTATTTATATCGTCTTTTTTCATAAATAATTAAATTGAATGTCCAACAGTATGTCCTCCAGAAACGTTTATTGTTTCGCCAGTTACGAAGCTTGAAGTTGCCAAATAATAAGCAGCTTCTGCAATATCATTTGTTTCTCCAATTTTATTTAATAAATGCAACCCAGCTAAACTATCCGCATCTTCCACACCAATTTTACCTTGAAGCGGACTTCGAATAATTCCTGGAGCGATTGTATTTACTCGAATATTATTTTTACCAAATTCTGCCGCCAATTGTCTTGTAAAAGCATGAATTGCGCCTTTACTAGTCAGTGGAGCCGTAGCTGGAAATCCGTCAATTGCGTGATCTACTAAAACAGTTCCGATGTTTATAATAGAACCATTTTGTTGTTTGAGCATTTGTGGAATTACCGCTTGCGAAGTAAAATAAGTTCCTTTTAGATTCACATTCCAATACAAATCCAAATCTTCTTCATCTACATCTAAAAATGGTTTTGGAGAAAATACACCAGCGTTATTTATCAAAATATCAATAGAACCAAATTTCTCTAAAGCAAGTTTGGTAAGTTGAATTCCAGTTTCTTTTTTACTGATATCTCCAGCAAGAAATTCGGCATTAGAAGGAGAACCTAAAACGATAAAAGCTTGTTCTAAACTCGCTTCATTAGAAGAATTCATAATTACATTACTTCCTTTTTGGATAAAGTGTTTTGCAATTTCTTTTCCAATTCCTGATGATGCTCCTGTGACGATTACTGTTTTATTTTTCATTTTTAAATTTTTTAGATTGTGAATACTGTTTTCCATTAAAGCCCCAATTTGTAATAGGAACTTCATCAATAACGATATGTGTAGTTTCTGGTTTTTTGTGTAGAATCTCTACAAGTAAATTCGTAACACCTTTGATTAATTGTTGTTTTTGGTGATCTGTTACATTTTCATCTGTAACTTTAATGTTTACATATGGCATAATTCTTTTGTTAAATAATTATGCTACAAAGGTGTTTTGAAATGAAGATTTTGAGAAGGAGGAAAATCACTAATTTAAAGTGATGTATGTCACATTTTATTTAATCTACTAAGTGTTTCTCTGGAAACACCAAGATAAGCAGCAATCATTTTTTTAGGAACACGCTGAAAAAGAGTGGGGTATTGTTTTAATAATAAATCATATTTCTCTTGTGTAGAATTTTTTAATAAAGATAAAACTCTAGTTTGTAAAGCAATTCGACCAAATTTACTTTTTTTTGCCCAAAAACGCTCCATTTTATGCATTTCAGAAGTTAGTTTTTCTCGATCGTCATAAGTAATATATAAAAGTTCGCAATCTTCAATACAATCGATAGAAGTTTTAGATTCTGTTTTGTTGATGAACGATTCGTAATCTGTAATCCACCAATTTTCCATACCGAATTGTAGAATGTATTCTTTACCATTTTCATCTAAAAAATAACTTTTTAGACAACCCTTTACAACCCAAAATTCTTTTGTCGCAATTTCTCCTTCTTGTAAAATATATTGATGCTTCTTCCTTTTTAAAGTTTTAAAATGACTTAAAATAAAATCAAATTCTTCATCATTTATAGAAATAATTTCTTCAAGATGTTTTCGTAGTGGATGCATTATTTTTCTTTTTTGCAAAAGTATTGTTTCCTTCATGGGAAATCAAAAATCATAGTAGTTTTTATTATGCTTATAATAATATTTAATTTACAGGAATTCTAATGGATTCTACTTACAGAAACAACAAAAAATGCTATTAAAAATATAGGAATACAAGTAAGTAAAATTCCTACTCCAAATTTTTTGTGTTTTGAATTATAGGTGAAAAATCCGATAAAAGGAATTAAAATAAGACAAAGTAAAATCCAGATTTCAGAGTTAAAAAGTTTAGATAATAAAAGTCCGAATCCAACAAAAAGTAATGTGGATAGAGAACCTATGAATATCTTAAAATTTTGCATTTTATGTTTTTTGTGTAAATATATTTTAATTTTTAAGAAAGGAGATCATAATTTTTATAGTTTGGTAGAGAATTTGTTTTAATAATTTTGGTTTTAAAATAATGATAAATGAAAAAACTTTTTACTTTATTCTATTTCTTGAGTTTACAATTTGCTTTTAGTCAAGAAGAAATTTCAGAAAATAATATTCCTCAAGAATTAATTGGAAAATGGGAAGTTATAATTTTAGAAAAAGGAGCTAAATTATCCGAAGAAACATTAGAAGAATTAGACAATGAGAAAGTTGTTCCAAGAGGTGATCATCAAAGATCTTTGTATATTTTTGGAAAAGATGGAAAGTTTCGTTTGATTTCTATAAACGATTACGGGCAGACTTCTGAAGAAGGAACTTTTCAGTATTTGGGTGAAAAAAATGTTATTAAAAGAAATGTAAAAAGAGCAAATAAATGGGGACCGAAAAAATTGAAGAATTTTAAAATTAAAAAGTCAAAAATCCTTTATTTGAAAGATCGAAAATTAGTTTTGAAAACTAAAAGAAAAGTGATTTATTTGAAGAAAGCTTAAAATTTGAATGAAAAAGGGAATAAGAAAAGAAGAAGCTATTGAGAAAATTTATTACGAAATTAAATGAGAATATCGGGATAGATTTGTGGAAAAAATATAAAATAAAACAATAAAAAAATGGGATTAGATATTTCCGCACAATTAGATAATCAAGAGGAGTTATATGAAAATGAAGAATTTCTTGATATTTTAAGTGAACCAAAGTTGAGTAGAACTTTTTGCAATTTTATACATCGTCAGGGTGTTGTAGAGCATTCGGAGTTGAATCAATTAGGAGAATTGATAAAAATAGATATACAGTTTTTCTACGATATGAGTGAATATGCAAGCGAGGACGAAATGTATGAATCTATTGAACATCTTAAAGATGAGCCAGAAGAGTATGAGGAGAGAAAACAAAATTATTTAGATTTAAATAAAAAAGTTGAAAATAATATTTTTGAAGTACAAGAAAAACTAAAGCAATTTATTGAAAAATTGAGTGAAATTGAAAATCTTCCTTCAAAATTAAAAGAAACCGATTTTGATACTTTGGATAATGCTTTTTACTTTTCAGAATTTAATAAAAACTTAAGCGAAGGTTATATCGGAAATAATTTTGGTCATGATTTAAGAAATCTTCTAGATTTTATTGAGTTTGGGATTAAAAATAATTCAAAGACAGTTTATTTTGAATTTGGATAGAAAATGAAAATAAAATTTATAAAAATGAAAAAAACGATTTTAATGAGCTCTTTTATGTTGATTAGTTTTTTTGCTTTTAGCCAGAGTGCTGAGAGAGTTAATTTAACTAAAAAAGAAGCGGAGGTATTATTAAAAGAGAAATTATCTAATAAAAAGACACACAATTTAATAGGAAAGGAATCTATATTAAAAACAGAAAAGAAAGTAATTGAATTTGCCGAATTTGTTCTTTTTGATATATATGGAGAAGAGAAAATTGTCAAACAAAAACCATACAATACTTTTAAAATAGACGATTATTGGCTTGTAAAAGGAACTTTACCAAAAGGAAAAAGAGGAGGAACATTTCTAATTATTATGGATTCTAGAAATTTTGAAGTGTTATATGTTTCACATGGGAAATAAATTATAATTCGTTATGTAATCACTTTTAAAATCAAAACCAGAAATAAGACTTAATTTTGTAAAAGAATATTTTTAGAAATGATTTTCCAGAAAACATATCGTCCAAAATTTCCTTTAAATCAATTTGTTGATTTTATTTGGGTAGGGAAAGCTTCAAAAATTGATTTGAATGCGAGTCATCATGCACCTTTGTTTACAGAATTGATTTTTAATTATGGTGATGTTTTTCATGTAGAAGGTCAAAATGTAGAAAATATCTTGAATAAAAATGAGCATCAAATTATTTCAGGATTAAAGACAAGTCCTTTTCAAACGAAAGTTTCAGGCGATTATAGTTCGGTTGGATTAATCTTGAAACCGTATTGCTATGGAATGTTGATAGAGAAATTTGGTTCTAATACCATGGATCGATTGTCGGAAATTCTCTTTGAACATTTATTTTTGACTGAAAATTTTGAATTTGAAAAAGTAGAAAAATACTTGTTAGAATTATTTGATAAGGAACAATTGGATAGCGATTTGCTTAAATTTGAACACTATATTTCTACAAAATTATTAGAAAAAGGAGCTTTGAAAGATTTTAATTTGTCGATTTCTATTTCTCAAAAAAGTTTTATTCAAAAATTTAAAAAACATTATTTACTCACACCAGGTCAATACGTAAAATTGAAAAAAGTAAATACTGCTATTCAATTATTGCAAAATAAAAATTCAAAAAAACTGATAGAAATAGGTCTTGAGGCGGGTTTTTATGATCAATCACATTTTATCAAGATTTTTAAGAAATTTTGTGGAGCTACACCCAAAGATTTTTTAAGAGAAAAATAAAACAAAGGTAAATTTTATACAATTTTAAAATTAGAGCAGCTTGTAATTTTGTAACTTAAAATAAAAGAAAGAAAATTATGAGCGCAACGAATCAAGTTTATATAGCAACTAGTTTAGACGGTTATATTGCAGATAAAAATGGAGGAATCGATTGGTTAAATATGATCCCAAATCCAGATAATTTGGACCTAGGTTTTCATGACTTTACAAGTAAAATGGATGCTTTGGTGATGGGAAGAACAACTTTTGAAACAGTTTGTGGTTTTGATATAGAATGGCCATATCAGATTCCTGTTTTTGTGTTGAGTAATAGTTTGAAAGAAGTTCCTGCAAAATATAAAGGAAAGGTAGAAATTGTAAATGGTGATTTGAATAAAATTGTAGAAGATTTAAACAAAAGAGGTTATTTGAATCTTTATATTGATGGTGGAAGAACCATTCAAAGTTTTCTAGAAAGAGATTTGATTGATGATTTAATTATAACAACAATTCCTTGTTTACTAGGAGAGGGAATTCCGTTGTTTTCAAAGTTGTCACAAAGATTAGATTTTAAATGTGTAGAGTCTAAGATTTTTTTAAATGCATTGGTTCAAAATCATTTTGTACGAACGAGATAATTAATTTAAAAATAAAACTCTTCTTTGTTCTATGAAGAAGAGTTTTATTTTTTGAACTTATTTTAAGAAAATATTAATATTTATAGTCTTATTTGTGTGTTTTTTAAAATAATAATACTTTTCAATTTCAATTAACGAAAACCATGAATACTCAAAAAATCGATCTTTATAATATTTTTCTTGTAATTATTTCTCTAGTTATTGCTGTGATCTTACCTTTCGAATTGTTTTTAATTTCCTACGCTTTTCTTGGTCCACTTCATTATTTGACAGAAATAAACTGGTTGCACGAAAAGAAATATTTTGTTTCAACCAATAAAAAATGGATCAATTTATTTGTGGTGCTTACTGTTTTAATGTCTATTTATCCAGTTGTAAAGTTTTTTGATTTTGGAATTACACCAGAATTAAAACTTAAAATAGGAAAGATTTTTCAGCACGGTGGTTTTTATTTATTGACTGGGTTTTTGTTCGCTATTAGTCTTTTATTTATAAGAAAAACCAAATATTTATTAGTTTCATTATTGGTGATAATTCCGGTTTCTTATTTGGCTTTAACCTATCTTCCAGACCTTTATATTTTTGTTGCCATTTTCCTTCCAACTCTTATTCATGTGTATTTATTTACTTTATTATTTATCATTTATGGAGCGATAAAAAGCAAGAGTAAAAATGGATATTATTTGGCTTTAGTTTTATTTTCGGTACCGTTTATAATCTCTTTTTTGTCTTCAGATTTGATTCATACAAAACCGTCTAGAGAAGTTATGGATAAAGTTATTCAGAGTAATATTTTAAATGTAAGTGGTTTTGTAGCATCAAAATTCAACGAATTGCAAGCAGGAAAGTTTAATGTGTTTTCTGAGTTTGGTTTGAGAATGCAAATTTTTATTTCATTTGCTTACACTTATCATTATTTAAATTGGTTTTCGAAAACTTCTATTATCGGATGGGCGAAAGGATTTTCTAGAAAAAGATTGTTTGCAGTTTTAATAATTTGGCTTTTATCAATAGGTTTATATATCTATGATTTTAAAACAGGATTTACGGCATTATTTTTCTTGAGTATGTTACATGTTTTTTTAGAATTTCCACTAAATATACTTTCAATAAAAGAAATATTTTTACACTTTAAATCTTCTTCAAAACAAGTTTCTACTGAAAATGAAGAAGTAGAAACTGTTTGATATTATTTTTAGATTAAAAAAATCCCCTCTTGAGAGGTGCAAGGGGTGTGTTATAGTTCTAATTAAACATTCTAATTGATTTCAAATGAGATTATTTGTTAGTATATAATTCTTTAACTTTTTCAAAATCAATTTCATTATTGATTTCGTAAAAATATTTTGTTTGCCATTTCTGAGTTGAAATAGCTTGTTTGCTAGTTGGAATATCCCAATTTGGATAAACTCTAAATCCTCTTTTTCCTTCTTTTTTATCTGTAGAAATGATTCCTTTTTTAATTAAAACTGATTTTGGAAAAACGAATTGCCCGAAATTATTTTCAGTTTTTGCATTAATAATTAAAAAATCAAAAGAATTCATTTCATGATGAGGTTCTGTAATGCCTTCTTTATTTCTTCTCCAAAAGGTTACAAATTGTCCTACTTTTTTAGGTGTAATTTTTGAACTTCTAGAAAAAACTTTTGATTGATTTAGCTTAAAATTACAAGCATCATATTCTTTCCCTTCAGGTTCAATTTTTATATCGGAAAGTTTTAAATCACAAGTTTTAAAAACTTTTTGATTGATCAATTCTAAATTTTGGTTCATTTTAATGAGGTTGGTTTATTATTTTTCTGTGAAAGTCTATTATATAAATTCTCATTTACATTTGCTAACTAAATAATAAGCTTTATCATAGTAAATTGACTTTTTAAGTTCATCACAAGGACGTATTTTTTTGTCTTTATATGTAAGAAAATCATGAATTTCTAATTTGTTGAAAGAAATATTTTCAGAAATTCTATAATATTTGTTTGAAATTGGTTTTGTTTTTATTATATGAAATCTTGTAGAATCATTTACTGTATATTTTTGAATAATAATTTCAGATTTGTTATCCTCACTTTTATAAACTAGTAAATCCTGTTTTAATGATTCCGTCTCTTTCCAAAAAGAGAATGAAAAGTTTAAAGTGAAATAAACTAGAATTGAAAATAGAGAAAATAAAGTTATACCTAAAATCCATTTCTTTTTTCTTAAAAATTGAATGCCTAGAAACCAAAGTGTAAAAACGAATAAATTAATTGAAATGAAAAAGGAATAACCATCCATAACAAATTGAGAAAATATATTTAATGGTTCCGAGTTTTCTGGAATAAGAATTATTAAAATAATGTTTATTATAATTAAAATTAGTTCTAATAAAAGTATCTTTTTCATAGAGCTTATTGTTCTATTATTAATAATTCTGAACAAGTTCAATTTCCTCTAAGTCAGGACCTGTAATAAATGCTACGGAACGAATTGTATTTTGTAAATCTTTAGATTTGATATGAAAAGGACCACGTACTGGGAAAATATTTTTGGTAGATAAATAGTCCAAACTTTCTTCCAAAGATTCGATTGCGATAGCAAAATGAGGAATATTACCTCTTCCACCTGCCTTATATTGATCAAAAGGAAATAGTTCTATAAAAGTAAAATTGTCGATTGCAACTTTTACATTTAAATTACTATCATCTTCTCGAATTTGAAATCCTAGAGTTTTAGTATAAAAGTCAATTGATTCTTCAAGAGATTTACAGCTGATTGCTACATGATTTAGTTTAGCAGATTTTAAGCCCATTGAATTGGTTTTAAGTTTATTTTTTTACTATTTATCTTCAAAAGGATTATTTATTTTACCAGATATAAAAGGGAAATACAAATCCCTATCTTCTAAATAATCAAAACTATTGTTAAGGCCACTTTCATAAAAACGTTCCCATTTTCCGTTTTTGAATAAAAAATGAATAATAGATTCTTTTTCCCCTTTATTAAAGCTCAATTTTAATTTATCTTCTTCTTCAGGTTTATAATCAAAATCAAATAAATTTTTAGAGTTTAAATTATCCGTAATTTTCAAAATAGTCTTTTTATTTATATCAAAATCATCTGGGTAATGTATAAGTTGACCAAGAATAAAGCCTTTAGCCCTTCTTTTCAGTTCCCAATAATTTTCCTTAAGATTGATTTTTTCATTACAAGTACAAAACTTTAAATGTTCTGAAATTTTACACATGAGCTTCTCTTTTTAAAATATCAATAAATTGATCTGGATTTTTTAGTTTTAATTCTAAATTAGTATTCACATTCGCTTCAGAAACAAAATATATTGAAATCATTGAGCCATTTGTTCTTTCTACTTTTTTAATTTTAGAAAAAGGAATTTTATGGATTAAATCAAATTTTAGAGAAACAGCAGCTGTAATAATGTTCCCTCTGACCCAAAACTCTTGTGTTGTTAAAATGACTTCAAGAGTCTTCTTAGAGCCTCCTATTTTGGTTAAAAAAGAGTTGTTCGAACGACCTGAAGCATATTTTTCTCTAAAAAGAATCGTAACAGAATCTAAATCTGGGAAAATAGAGAGTGCTTTTTTACTTTTGATAAAAAACATTAAAACTATTAAAACAGAAATAAGTAAATAAATACCTATGAATAATTGTGTAGAAATCATAAAACTATTTAGGATCTAAGGTCATCACATAATCATAACTTTCATTCAATAATTCGATCATTTTTTCATGATTATCCAACATCTCGTTTTTAATTAAAACATATCCGCGCATAACAGCTCCGTGAGATTTAAAAAGACTAGAGTCAAGTTCCTCTATATATTTTTCTTGAATTTCTTTAGAGAAACGAATTCCGAATTCTCCATCTTTATTTAAAAGAGAAAACATGTAACCATTTGCCGAAGTATAAGGCATTGTTTTTCCTTTTCTTTCAAATCGTTCGCATTTGTCTACGATTTCATCATATTTTTTTAAATTTTCTTTCCACATGATTTTTAATTTTTTGATTAATTTTCTCGAAAGTAATGAAAAATAATAATAGATAAATATTTTAATAGAAATTTTGATAGTTTTTGATTTCTATGCGTTATATAATAAATATAATTTTAACTTGTGAAGATTTTAAAACTTAAAGGAAATGTTTCAACCAAAACACCAAATTACTTTATCGGATGGTGATAGTTACACACTTTATGGCGAAGATTATTTTTGTGATAAAAAGGTTTTTTGGGAAGCACATCAATCCATTTTAAAACATTTAGTAGAAGCTTTAGAAATATCAAAATTACCTATAAAAGTTTTAGAAATTTCGGAAAGAAAAGAATTAAAATTTGAAACTATAGTTGCTTTTCAGAATTGGCTAGAAAAGAAGCATCCTTGTAAACATTTTTTCCACTAAAAATTAAATATGATGAAAAATTTATTAAAAATTGTATTCGTATCAAGTCTAGTCTTTACATTAAACTCATGTAATGATGATGACGATGATCAAAGACAACAAGAAATGTTAGAAATTCAGAATTTGTTTTCTGAGATTGAAAATTTATCCAAAAGCGAAACTTGTGAAAACTCAGAAGATTGGTCATTTACAAGTTATGGAGATAAAGCTTGTGGTGGGCCAGAAGGGTTTATTGCTTATTCTAAAAATATAGATGTTTCTGCTTTTTTAGATAAAGTAGCAAAACATAAAGCACTTCAAGAAGCTTTTAATATGAAATGGGATGTTGTGAGTAATTGTATGGCGCCAGAAGAACCAGAAGGAGTAATTTGTGAAGATGGAGTTGCAAAATTTACTTATCGTTTTGATTAGATGAAATGTAGGTTTTTACTTATTGTTTTAAGTTTATTTTTTATTTCTTGTAAAGAAAATAAGAATAGAAAGATAGTTGCAAAATGGAATTTTTATAAGTCGAATGCGAATCATTGTGAAGATGATGAGTCAAATTCACCAACTTCTTGTGTTTTTCATTTTAAAGGAGAAAGGTTTCTTAGAAATGAATCTTATATTTTTGATGATAAAGGGAAAATAGATTCTGTTTATTCTTATAGAGTTCCTTTGGGAGTCAATATTTATAGCATGAATGAATATGGTAAATTGATGCTGAATTTAGATACTTTAGGTTTTAAAAAAATGAGAGAGTTTCAAGTGAGTTGGGATGCGGGAAATAAAACTTTAAAAGAAAAAGATATGACTATACGTTATAATATTTTTGAGGATGATAAAATAATTATTAAAAATGAAAAAGAGTTAATCATTTACGAATTGAAATAATACAAGATTGCATGAATTTTAAAATTATATTGCTATGTTTTTTAATCACAATGAATATAATAGCTCAAGAAAAATTAGGTCAAATTAATGATCCAGATGGATATACAAATGTACGAGAACAAAAAACCTCTAAGTCAAAAATAAAATTTAAAGTATATGAAGAAGAATATTTTTATTTTGAAGAATTAGCAAATGAAAATTGGTTTAAAATAACAAATATGGATGGAGATTCTGGATTTATGCATAAATCTAGAATTAAAGAAATTACGGAGTTTAAATTCAAAGGAAAAACTTACAAAGCTTCTGAGATTAAACTTAAAATCAGAGTGAAAAATATTGGAGAAACTTTCGTTCGTATAATTCAAATAAAAAATGAAAAGACTGTTTGTGACGCTTTTGTTGAAGTTTATAATGAAAAAACAGAAAAATTTGATTATGAATATATCGATCCGTTAGGTGGATCTGCAGGAATTTCTTTTTTAGAAGACGCTGTTCCAAATCATTTGATTTTAACAAAACATGGAAGTTATGATGGTAGAACAATAATTGTAAATAACAAAGGAAAAGTAACTGAAATGACAGGAGGTTCTATTTCAAAAATTATAAATAACAAATATTTATTGAATTTTGAAGAATGTGATTTAGGATACTGTGGAATGTCCGTTTATGATTTGCAAAAAGATGAGATTGTATTAACGTATTCTAATTTCATCGAAGGTTTGTTTTTCTATAAAAATAAAATTTATATTCACCTTCAAAATGTGGAAGGAAACTCAAAAGAATATGTAGGATTAGATTTAAAGAATTTAAAACTCAAAGAAAAAGAAATTTTAGAACTTAGCAGAGAACATTATTTTGAAGATTGGTTGCGTTTTGAATTAAAAGATGGTTGTTTATGTTATTGAGAAAGATTCACTGGTTCCCGTTATAGGATAAATCTTTAATTAATATTATTTTCGAGAGAACTAAAAATATGAATATGAAAACGAAATTTTTTCTTTTTTTCTTAGGACTATTGCTTAATATTCCATTTTGTCAAAGTCAACAAATAAATGACTCTTTTTTTGTGATAAATATAAAAGGAGCAAAGATTTATGAAAAGCCTACTTTTAAATCAAAAACTAATCATAATATTTCTTTAGGAAAGTCAATTTTGGTAGAGAAAATAATTCCTACAAAAGAAGTTTTTGAAATTTCAAAGAATTTCTCTTTAAAAGGAAGTTGGATAAAACCAAAAGGAGTTGATGGTTATGTTTTTAGCTCAGATTTTTCTATGAAGAAACCAAATGTTTTTTTGAAACATGAGCGTCTTAAAAGTATCAATTTTAGAGGGGAATCATTAAGAGAAACCAAAGAAAAAGGTGCGTATATTACTGCTGATTCAGAAAGTATTTCGATTGAGTATGAATATACATTTTATCCAAATGCGAAAGAAACATATTATTCTTTGGATGGTTGTTTTTATGAAATTGTAGAATACCGAAATTTGACTTTAAATGAAGTATATCATCAAATGATAAGTGATACACGAGAAGGCTTAGAAAGTAATAAGTTCTATCTTTTAGATTTTGTTTCAAGGAGTGAGAATGAAATAATTTTTCAAGGGCAACTAGGTGTTGATGAAGTATATTTAAGAATTAAAGAAAATGGTTTATTTGAAGTAGAAATTACAAGTTGTACTTAATGAACTCATTTAAACTTTTTAACTTAAAATTCGTTTCAAGCATGTTCATTACTGGCTTGTGAAAAATTTTAACCATAGCTATGGCTATGCTGAAATTTTTTCCCTTCACCATCAATAAACATCAGATAAAACTCTTAGTTTTAGCAAAAAAGTTTAAGTAAGTTCAATAATTCATTTTACTAAAAAATAAATCAAAAAACCTTTTGTAAATAGAAAAACAAAAGGTTTTTTTGAATTATAAATTATCGGAAATTTAAATCAATGAAAAGAATATTTTATTTCATAGCTGCAATTAGTCTATTTTCTTGTGGTTCAAAAGATAAACCTACTGAAAAAAAGTTGATAGTAGATTCTAAAGCCCAATTTTTAAACGACCATGCTGTTGTTTTGGCAACTACTCATCGTGAAAAAGATAGTATTTTGAAAGCTATAAAAATGTTGCATAAAGCCACAGAAATACAACCAGATTATTTTATTGCTTTTTCTAATAAAATGGCATTTCAAAATCAGGTAGGTTTAAGAGATGAAGCTTTTAAGACCTTGCAAAAGATGATTTCTTTAAGTCCAGAAAACCCAGATTTGTATATGGCTGAGGGATATTATTATGATGAAAAAGGAGAAACTGAAAATGCGATAGAAAAATATCAGAAAGCAGAGGAATTATATATTTCACTTTTGAAAAAGTTAGAAAAAGGAACAGAAAATTACGATATGAATAGAATGAATAGAGCTTTGAATCTGAAATTATTAGGTGAAAATGAAAAATCAAATAAAGTTTTAGATGAAATAATTCAAGATACTTCTAATGAAATTATTAAAGAGGAAGCGATGAAATATAAAAAAATGACAAAAGAAGATATTATTAAAATGGAAAATTAATTTTAGATCATTGATTTTTCTAATTACTAGAATTGTTAAAAATTAAAATTGTTTAAGAATTTTAAATAATTAATTGTTAAAAAAATAACGATATTTATGTTATCGTGTTAAAAAAATATCTTATATTGGTTTAAATTAGAATATTGAATAATAATTAAATTTTTTATCATGAAAAAACTTAAAAAACTTAAGAGTGCTAAAGTTTTGAGTAAATCAGCTCAGAAAACAATTAATGGTGGTAATGGTGCACTTTGTATTTTTCCTGCAATGCGTTGTGATGACGGAAGGTGTTCAGAATTTTGTAAAGAACCATTTTTAGACTAAAAAAAGAAAAGAAAAAGATTCTATCTGAAATACAATATTTCAGTAGAATCTTTTGTTGTTTATAGCAACAAATGAATACCAAAAATGAAAAAGAGAAAATTATTAAAAATAGCGATTACCTTAATTGCTATTTTGGCTTTGTTTATACACTTCTACGTACCAAGATTTATTACTGAAATTCGAAACCCACTCATAGAAATTGTAAGAGGGGGGAATTCTAAAACGATTTCTCCAAAATTTGAAATAGAAAATACTAATGGTAAATATCTCAATTTTGAAACTTTTGATGGATTAAAAATATCTAGTTACATAACTTATTCAGATCATGAAAATCCGAAAGGAACTGTAATTTTACTTCATGGAATTCGTTCCAAAAAAGAACATTTTATTTCCTTAAGTCAAAAATTAGCAAATCAAGGTTATAATTCTGTTGCTATAGATCATCGAGCTCATGGAGAGAGTGAAGGAACGCATTGTACTTTTGGTGTGAAAGAGAAAAAAGATATTTCAAAACTATTAGATGTTTTAGAAAAAGAAGAAAAAATCACTGAAAATATTGGGGTTTGGGGACAATCTTTAGGTGGAGCAATTGGTTTACAAGCTATGGGAAATGATCCAAGAATTAAGTTCGGAATTATAGAAAGTACTTTCACCGATTTTGAAACGATTGTTCATGATTATTTTCAATATCATTTAGGTTTTAAAGATGAATTATTGACTGATTATTTAGTTTCGAGAGCTGGAGATATTGCAGAATTTGATGAGGAAGATGCAAAACCAATGAAATATTGTAAAAATATAAATCAGCCGATTTTATTGATTCATGGGGATGAAGATAAGAGAATAAATATAAAATATGGAAAAGAAAATTTTTCTAATATAATCAGTTCTAAAAAAGAGTTTTTAAAAGTAGATGGTGCAAATCATTTAAATGTTTGGAAAGTTGGAGGAGAAGCATATTTTGAAAAGGTTTTTTCTTTTTTAGAATACAAGAAGTTTAAAGATGAATAAGAACGTGTAGAGAAAATGAGATATATAGTTCAAATTATAAATTACATTGCAATTAGTTTATTAGTTCTTCTAAATTTAACAACCATTTATTTTTATATTAATTTAGTTTATTATGGTTGCCATTATGGATTGAGATGGACTTATCTATGTTTGACTTTATTTGAATTAATACTTCTTGTTATGATGAGTCTGTTAAATCTTACTTTATTTTTTATTTTAAGAAAAAGAAAAATTCCATTAGTTATTAATGTTTCCATTAATTTATTGATAATTATTGGAATCTGTTTTTTTTGTATAAAAGTTTTAAATTAAAGGTGAAAAAATTTTAAACACGAGAATTAAATTAAAATCTAATTTATACTCATTTTCAAAATTAAATAGATTTAGTTTTTATATTTGCTCCGATTGCTATGAATAATCCTAGATTTTAGCAATTAAATAATCAAAATTATAAAAATGAAAAGAATCTACCTTTTATTTGCTTCACTTTTAGTTTTAAGTTGTAATACTTCAGAATCTAAAATTAATAACGAGAAAAAAGAAATTACTCCAAAAGAAATCAAAGATACTTTAATTGATAACAAGGAAAATGAAAAACTTGAAATTGAGAAAGAAAAAGAAAAACCTTCTGAAAATAATAGTATTTCACCAATATCTTTTTCATCTGAAAAAGGAACAGCTGTTTTAATTGGAGAGTCTATTAAACTGTTGAATGAAAATTTAGAAATAATAGATAGTTTAAATTTAAAACAAGGAAGTTTTGTCAATATTATCGCAAAGTCAGATAGTCTGTATAATAAAAAAGAATATTGTGATGCATTTAATTATTTGAAAGTGAATTTTATGTTGAAAAAAGGAGTACTAGATGGAAGATTTGTCTATAAGATTGATGAAAAAATAGTAGATACTATTGATTCAAAAAATAAAAAGCTAAAACTGTTTAGAACTAAATATTATGGAATTGGGTTTGTTGATGATGATGGTCTTACTTTATGTTTTAAATATAGACAACCTGTTGTTTTGAAAGATGAATCAAAAGGTTTTTTTGGTTTGGTTGAGGTTGAAGAAGATATTATTTCTGGAAAAGAATCTGAATTTAAAAGTGCTGGATTTCTTCAATTAAATCAAGATGATGTTGGGCAAGAAAAAGTGGAAAATGTAATTTTTACTGAAGATGGAATTATCTTAAAAATTAAAAGTTCTATGCATGATTCTTATATGTTTTTCGATTTGTTTTTGAGATATGAAAATGGAAAATACATTGCTAAATATTTGAATAAATCTGAATGGAAACGAATAGAATATTAAACTATGAAAAGAATCTACCTTTTATTTGCTTCACTTTTAGTTTTAAGTTGTAATACTTCAGAATCTAAAATTAATAACGAGAAAAAAGAAATTATTCAACAAGAAATCAAAGATACTTTAATTGATAACAAGGGAAATGAAAAACTTGAAATTGAGAAAGAAAAAGTAATAACTTCTGAAAATAATAGTATCTCACCAATATCTTTTTCACCGGAAAAGGGAACTGCTGTGTTAATTGGAGAGTCTATTAAACTGCTGAATGAAAATTTAGAAATAATAGATAGTTTAAATTTAAAACAAGGAAGTTTTGTCAATATTATCGCAAAGTCAGATAGTCTGTATAATAACAAAGAATATTGTGATGCATTTAATTATTTGAAAGTTAGAAATGTTTTTAAGAATGGAATAATGGATGGAAGAGATGTCTATAAAATAAGTGATGCGATGTTGGATACCCTTGACTCAAATCAGAAAAAAATAAAACTTTTTAGAACTGAATTTTATGGAATTGGAGTTTCTGATGAAGAAGGTCTAACTTTTTGTGCAAATTATAATGAACCTGTTGTTTTTAAAGATGAGTCAAAAAGTTTTTTTGGTTTGGTGGAAATTGTAAAAGATAGTGTTTTTGAAAAAGCAACTTGGAATAAAAAAGTTGATTTTCTTGAGTTAATGGCTAATGACGGAGCTTATGACAAAGTAAAAAATATAACTTTTACAGAAAATGGAATTATTTTAAAAATTAATAGAAGCTTTCAAGAAGGGTTTACCAATTTCGATTTGCTTTTAAAATATGAAAATGGAAAGTACAAAGCGAAATATTTGAATTACCCTGAAACGAAATATGAAGAATATTAAACTATGAAAAAAGAAATTTTAGAAAAAATAGCACAAGTAAAACTTAATAAATCAAGTTTGTTGAGTTTGCCAAAATGTGATTTAGAATCAATACCAAAAGAAGTTTTTGAACTGACACATTTGACTAATTTAAACTTAAGTGAAAATAATTTAAAAACAATTCCTTCAAAGATTTCGAAGTTGAAAAATCTTGCTGTTTTGTATTTAAATGGTAATCAAATTGATAATTTTCAGAAAGAATATTTTCAAGATTTTGAAACATATTTTAGAAAAACAAAAATTGGTGTGGTGGATTTAGTTCTAAAAACAATAACTATAGATTCGTTTAAACAAATTCCTTTGGAATTATCTGATAAATATAAATTGAAAAGATCTAAGACACGAAATGTTTAGAGAAAAAATGAAAAATAAAACTTGAAAAAAAGAGTTTTAAAATTGAAAGCTTAAACAAAATACTATGAAAAAAATACTACTTCTCTTTGTTTTATTTAATACTATGTTTTCTGTAGCGCAAGATCGGTTAAACGATTCGATAAATCAGAATCAAAAGAAAAAAAAGTTTTGGGGTGGAGAATATAAAAGAAATAAAAATAAAAATCACACATTACCTGAGTTCTCTTATGGGCATGAGATGTATGAGTTAGATGAGAAAATGAGAAAAGGGGATTTTGAAGCTCTTTATGAAATTTCAAAATATTTGGATAGTGAAAAAGAAATAGCAGAATTTATTTGTATGGTCATTTATTCTACAGAATCACAAATTGCAAAACGATTAATTAAAGAGAATTGTTTTTTTCTGAAGAATGAAATTAATTTAGAGGAGAATTCAATAAGTACAAAATCATTCCGAGCATTTTTGAATGAAAATAAAGATAAAATTGTTTTTTCTGAGGCTATAAATGGATTTGTTTTAACTCCTTTTGAAGAAAGAGAAGTTGTATATGAACTAACGGAATTGACAGATTTTAAATTTCATGAACTTTTAAATAAAAAAAAGGAGTTAATGGAATTAGATTGGGTTAAAGAAAATAATATTGATGTTCTGATTGAAAATAAAAATCCAAAAGCTTTATTAGAAATTGCTTTTATTTATCTTAAAAATAGATATAGAAGGTTTCAAAAACCATTGATTTATGGAAAACATGAGACTAAAGATTTATTTGATGAAAACAATATAAAAAAAGAAGATGTTATAGATTTAATGGAATTATTGACAAGAACAAACCTTGCAGTTATTGGAGATTATGGAAAATTAGAATATAATATTGAAGAAGCTTTTTATGAAGAAGTAAGAATAAATGTCGTTGCTTTTTTCTCTAAATATTATAAAGATAATAAATGGGATGAGAGAAGAAATATTTTTGTAAATCCTAAACTTTCAATAAATAATACAAATCATGTTGATGCTTTATTTGATAAAATGTTTTCTAAAAATGATTCAATTGCCATAAATGCTTTTATTGAATTAACGCAATCAGATTTAGTTTTAGTAAATGAAGGTATTAAAAAACAAAAAAGAACATTTTTAAGCGATTATAATTATGTGATTCCTTCTTTTGCTTATGATTTTTTAGAACAATTGGTACAACTCACAGATTATTGTAAAGAAAATCAAATTGATTTTTTAGGAAATGATGAATTAAGAAAAAATATTGAATTGTTGAAATCTAAATTAACTGTAAAAGAAAGAAGATTTTTAGAAAACGAAATAGTTGAAGAGCTTACCATTGAAAATATCACGGCTTTTGAATATTGGGCAATTATCTACGAGAAAAATTGGGAGTTAACATATTCTGCTGGGAAAATTATTGATAAGTTTTATTCTAAGAATTGGGAAACTTTATTGCAAAATCCAAAGCATTTGAAATGTTATGTAATAAAATCTTATTATTATGATCATTTAGGAATTATTGGGAATTGTAATAATTATTCAAATAAATTTGTGAATAGCTCCTTGGAAACAATATTATTATTGAAAAAACTTAAAAAGTTAAATCCTAAATATGAACTACAATTTAAGGAAGTAATTTCTAAGGCTAAAACTAAATTAAAATTCAAAGAAGAAAAAGAGAAATCATCAGAAGTAAATTATGATAATGTGAGATTTGATTTTTTAGCCGAATTAGAACAATTAGAACAATTAGAAAAGGAAGATACTTATGAATATGAGTCTAAATTTGATAAGATATTTTCAGAAATTTATTATGATCAAATTGAAGAAGCATTAAGTGTAGTAAATAAAACTCCATTTGAGGCTTATGATAAATATAATTTTTTAGAAAGAGATTTTGGTTTTGCAATTTTAGGAGATTTCGATGATGCTAATTTTCGTGAAGAGTTTTTGAAGAACTATCGAAAGTTTAGTAAAAAAGAATTTCATGAATATTATTTAGAAAAAATAGGAATAGATTATAAAAAATCTGATGGAACTTTTGATTTCGATAAAGTTTATGAGATTTTAAAATATGATCTGAAGATTGCATTTGTTGGTGGTGGCGGTGGAGTGGAAGATAATGGTGTTTATTTACTGATAAAATTATTGGAAATTCATTTTAATACAACTCTAGGTTTTCCTGAGAAATTATGTAATTCCCATAATGTGTATGGATGTACTTCTTTAGAAAGAGCAAATGCTTGGATGAATTATTTGCAAGTAAATAAATATGTAAAAGAAGATATAGAACCATTATCTTTTTCAAATTTTAGAAATTAAAATGAAATGAAAAAAATAGCTTTTGGTGAATTTGAAGATTATATAGTTTTTAAATCAATGAAAAAGAATAATGAGTTTATAATACACGAACCAATATTTTTTGAGTTGATGAATAAATTATATGATGTTTATTGGGTTGAAAAGAAAATTAATTATGTTCAGGTTTTGAAAGAATGGAATGAAGATATTGGATTTTATGGTTTGGATGAAAAACCTTCTGTAATTAATGATTTAGAAGAATTTATTGAAGCTTTGAAGTTTGTAGAATTAAAATATACTGAAAAAGAGAATTTAATCAATTTGATTGATTTTTTAAGTAAATATAAAAATGAAGGATTAAAGATTTTTAGAATATGATGAAAATGAAAAAAAACTTCAAACTATTAATTTACTTATTGCCAATTATTGTTTTTTCGCAAACGAAAAATTATTGTGAGAATCAAAATTGTTCATTAGGTAAAGAGGATTCAGCACATTTTGACCCTTATTTTAATGGGCATTTATGCGAAAATTTTAATCCCAACCAAAAAGATTTTAGTAAAGAATATTTAGATATTCAAATTGCCAATTACGAAGAAGATTCGTTTGATGTTACTGATTCTGTAAAAGGATTTAATTTCGATGTGAAATCTTTATTTCTTTCTGGAGAACAAGCTGAGAATGGTGTAATTGGTTTAGATTATAAAAGAATACAATTTTACATTTATAAAGCAAAACAGGATACTGAGAATCCACGGGTTTTTAAAATTTATGGAAAATCGAATGTAAAAGGGAATATTTGTGATTTTAAAGGGGAAATCAGAATTCAAAAAATAATTGAATTTAAAGAAAGTGATTTAGATTTAAAACAAGGAAATATTTTTGCTACTTATGAATTTTTTGAAGATAAAACACAAAATCATGTTGGTGTATTTAAAGGAAGTTTTGAAAGTCAAATTACTTTCGATTTCTCTAAAAAGTTAATTGCTTTGGATGACTCTTTTGATTCTGCAGATAGTTATTTTAACAGAACTTATGTAGGAACTTGGCAAAGTTATAAAACAGGAAAAATCAAAAAATGTATTTGGGGAGATTACCGTTTACCATTCACTTTTGATTTTGATTGTGGAGATGGAGAAATGTTAGTTTGTCCAAAATATGTAAAAAATGGTTGGGAAACTTTTAATGATGGAAGTGAATATCTGAATGAAAATAAATGGTGGAAAAATAAATAAAACAAAAAATGTATAGAAATTCATTTCCAAAATGTGAGAAAGAAGGAGCATATAATTTGGTGCCGTTTTCGTATTTTATCAGCAAAGGAAAAATACCTTCAAAATGTAATTCTTGTGAAAATCTTTTGGAAGGGGAATGCATAAGAGATTTTAAAAAAACAAATTCTTATTTACAGTTAGATTATGGCTTTTGCGGAATTTCTGGAAATACAAATCCAGTTTTGAAAAATAAAGTAAACGATATTGAGATATTTGTTCCAGAAAAATGTTCTAGTTGTGATTATTTAGCTAATTATGCTGAAGGATTTTATTGTAAGAAAAATGAAGAAGAACATGGAGATTTTAAACGTGGGTTGGATTGGGGCGATTGGGAGCCAAAAGGTAGAATTCAGTCTATTGGTAAAGGGTCTGTAAATCATGGAGTTTCTATTTTTACTAATAAAAATATTTTAACCCAAGAAATCATAGAGCTTTTAGAAAATTCAGAGAAAATTAAAGCGATGAAGATTTATAGAAAATTAAATAAAATTGAAACTATAAAAGAAGCAAAAGAGGATATAGAATTATATTGAACTGATTTAAATTTTTAAACTCAAAATTCGTTTCAAGCATGTTCATCACTGATTTGTAAAAATTTTTAATCATAGCTTAGGCTATGTTGAAAATTTTTTACTTCATCATTAATAAACATCAGATGAAACTCCTAGTTTTGGAATAAAATTTTAAATCAGTTCATTATGAAAAATAAATATTTCGGTTTTTTGATATTGTTTCTAAGTTATTCTGCACAATCTCAAAATGTTTTAAAAACAGAAATTTATGCAGAATTAGATTTTAGTTTAAAAGTACAATCGGACTGGGAAAAGATTAATATACTTTTAAAAGATAAAGATTGGTCTGAAATGACAGAAGAAGAATCAGCTTTGATTTCAAAATATGACGCAATGGTTTTTGAAGATATGTGGGATATTGTAGGTGAAGGATGTAGTTGGTATTGTGGAGCAAATTTTACAGTAAAAACTTCTTCCGAGTTGAAAGCTTCAACAAAGTATAATTATAAAGCATCTAATATTTCAGATTCGAGTTATAAAACTGCTTGGGTAGAAGGGAAGGAGGGATCAGGAATTGGCGAAACAATTACTTTTGAATTTGCTGAAAACCATCCGATGATTGAGGAAATTATTTTTGTAAATGGTTATGTGAAAAGTAAAAAATCTTGGAAAGCTAATAATCGTGTAAAGAAAATGAAAATGTTTCTAGATGATGTGTTTTATGGAATTATTGATTTTCAGGATGTTTATGCAGAACAATCTTTAAAAATTACTTTAAAACAAAAAACAAATAAATGGCGATTAAAATTTGAGATTTTGGAAGTTTATCCTGGAGAAAAATACGATGATACAGCAATCACAGAAATTTATTTTGACGGACCTTCACATTAATAGTATCTTTGGAGAAATTAGAATAAATCAATGAAGAAAATATTAATCCCCCTGATAGCAATTTCTCTGATTGCTTGTAAGAATACTTTAAAAGAAAATATAGCGCAAGAAGTTGAACAAAAACAAACTACGCAAACTTCTGATGAAAAAGTGGAATTAAAAACTTCCGAAGCAAAGATAATAGAACCAAAAAAAGTTCTAATACAACAAGATTCTGTAGTTCCACAAACTAAGAAAAAAAGAGCTAGAGGGAAAGTTAGAAAATCTCGTCAGTTAGTAGATTGGGAACTGAATAGATATATTTTGAAATGTCCTAAAGATTATAGAAAAGAATTAGAAGCAGAAATTGAAAATATGCGAAATGAATGGAAAGATATTCCATTGACGCTTTATGTGACTTTTAAAAATGTAGAGCTTGCAGATTATTTACAGATTAATTTTGTAGATGAAAATGGAAAGGAATTCGATTTTGGTTTTGGAAATAATAATTTTGGAGATTTAAAATTGTATGATAAAGGAACATTAGCCGCCAATAAAGATTTAATCGGAAAAGAGTTTAAAATTAATTGGGGACTAAAACGCTCTGAGTTTTCTTGTTGTTCTGGAGAATATAAAAAAGTAGAAGCTTTTATGCCGTCTATTTATAAAATAGAATTGCTTGAAGATTAAAAATTAAAGAATGTAAAAAACGTTTGTCTTACGAAGAGCAGAAGAAATATTTAGAAAATAAATGTAGATACAAAATAATAAATGATTCGTTAATTTTTGAATTTGAAACAGCTAGTAAGCATAAAGTTTATTGTCTAGAAGATTTTTAAAAGCAGGTGTTTTTTCGTATTTTAAATAGAATTTAATTTATTTCTAAAGTCTATAATTTAAATATGAAAAATATTAAAAGGCAAGATATTGGATATTCTGTTTCTACAGATGCTGAAAAGCTAGATATTGAAATGATTCATAATTTTCTTTCTTCAGATTCTTCTTGGGGAAAAGGGATTACTTTTGAGAAAGTACAGAAATCCATTGAGAATTCATTAAATTTTGGTTTGTATAAAAATAATGAGCAGATTGGCTTTGCAAGAGTTATTTCAGATTATTCCACAATTGCTTATGTTGGAGATGTTTTTATTTTAAAAGATCATCGTGGGAAAGGTCTGAGTAATCTTTTGATGAAAGAAATTATGAATCATGAAGAATTGCAAAATTTGAGGCGTTGGATTTTAATGACTACAAGATCACCATGGCTCTATAAAAAATATGGCTTTACTCATGTTGAGAATCCAAAATTATATATGGAAAAATTCAATTCGAGTTCTAATATACATTGAAAAGGATTACAATAACTTTCATTTGTTTTCAAAATAAACTAACTACATAAGTAGAGTACTATTTTATTCTATCTAAAAAATACATTTTATTAATAATTCTGCTATTCATATTTTAAATGTATTCGATTTTAGAAACATATTTTTTTAAAACTTTAGCTATATCAAGAGTTTTGAACTAGAATTCGAATAATAATAATGATAAAATCACCTTCTGTAAACCTTAAATTAACATTAATGTTTCATTATTGCTTCCGATATCTATAATATATTTCGTATATTTATTATAAATATCTCAGTTTTGAGATTTTTAAATAAAATATTTTCAAATTATTGATTTATTTATTATATTTAATTAAATAAAAAATTCATTTTGTATTTTTTTTAACAAAAATTAGTGAATCTATTTGTTTTTAAGAAAAATTTAATTCATATTTGAAACATATTAACCAAACAATATTGCGTATAGCCAAAAATTACTTTTTTTAAAATTATAATAACATATTGATTTTTTATGACGCTTGCTTCATTGCAAGTGGTCCATTGTATAATTAAAAGTAATATTTGGTATGAGCAAATTAAAATTACAGGATAGCCTATTGGTTAGTAGCTACATCAAAGGAGACGAAAGAGCACTTGAAATTCTTATCAACCGACACAAACAAAAAATTTACAGCTTCATCATGTCTAAAGTATTAGACAGAGAAATTGCAGAAGATATTTTCCAAGATACCTTTATTAAAGTTATTCGTACACTTAAAAGAGGTGTTTATAATGAAGAAGGAAAATTCTTACCTTGGGTAATGCGAATTGCACACAACTTAGTAATCGATCATTTCAGAAAATCTAACAGAATGCAGATGTTTAATAACAAAACAGATGATTTTGATATTTTCTCAATCATTAGTGATGATGTATTAAACGTTGAAAAACAAATGATCAAGTCTCAAATCGAAAACGATGTTAGATCATTAATTGCTAAACTTCCAGATGATCAGAAAGAAGTTTTAAAAATGAGAGTTTATAAAGATATGAGCTTTAAAGAAATTTCAGAATCTACAGGTGTAAGTATTAATACTGCTTTAGGTAGAATGCGTTATGCTTTGATAAACTTGAGAAAATTAATTGATAAACACGAAATCGTTTTAGTTAACTAAACTTTTAGAATAAATCGGAACATTCTCTTAAATCGAATGCCTAATAATTAAATTAATCAAAAAACAAATATTAATATAACCAAGTACAATAAAATATTCGTATTTTCGTTTTAGATGTATAAATTAGCAGAAATGCTTAATTAAACAATATGAAATGAATACATACGTTAAAAAATCTTCAAAAGGCAGAGAGAAGGAACCGAAGAAGGAGACTATTCAATTTTTATTGAATTATTCTAAATCTTTAAAAGTTGTTAAAGATAAGAAAGACAGATGCATAGAAATGAACCTAAATTAACTTATACATAAAAAGCTTATATCGACGTGATATAAGCTTTTTTTTATGTTTTACTGTATTGATTTTCTACCTATCGTTTTTGTAATAATATCTTTTTCAATATCCCAACCCCTAGCAGGAGAATATTCTCTCCCATAAAAGATAATCTGTAAATGCAGTTTATTCCAAAGTTCTTTTGGAAAAAGTCGTTTCGCATCCTTTTCAGTAGTTTCTACATTTTTTCCAGTTGTCAGATTCCACCTGTACATCAATCTATGTATATGTGTATCTACAGGAAAAGCAGGAACTCCAAAACCTTGACTCATAACTACACTTGCAGTTTTATGTCCTACTGCAGGAAGTTTTTCTAGTGCCTCAAATGATTGTGGTACTTCTCCGTCATGCTCTTCAATCAAAATTTTAGACAAACCATGAATTCCTTTTGATTTCATCGGAGAAAGTCCAACAGGCTTAATAATTTCTCTGATTTCATCAACAGTCAACTTCACCATATCATACGGATTATCTGCTTTTTCAAACAATAAAGGTGTGATTTGATTAACTCGTTCATCTTTACTTTGGGCAGACATTAATACTGCAATTAGTAATGTATATGGGTCTTTATGATCTAAAGGAATTGGCGTCTCAGGATATAATTCTTCTAAAGTATCAATAACAAATTGTACTCGTTCTTTTTTGTTCATTTTTACTTATTTTTACGATAGTAAAATTAAACATTATGACGACATTACAAAAAGGAGATAAAGCACCTGATTTTAAAGTAAAAAACGAAAACGGAGAAATCGTTTCTTTAAGCGACTTTAAAGGAAAAAAACTTGTTTTATTCTTTTACCCAAAAGCTAGCACGCCAGGATGTACTGCAGAAGCTTGTAATTTGAGAGATAATTATGAAACTTTTAAAGAAAAAGGATATGATGTTTTAGGAGTAAGTGCGGATTCTGAAAAGAGACAAACGAATTTTAAAACTAAAAATGAATTACCTTATTCTTTATTAGCTGATGAAGAAAAAGAAGTAATCAATGCTTATGGAGTTTGGGGACCAAAAAAGTTCATGGGAAGAGAATATGATGGAATTCATAGAACTACTTTCATTATTGATGAAAATGGAATTATTGAAGATGTGATTTCTAAAGTAAAAACAAAAGATCATACTGCACAAATTCTTTAATTCAAAAAGAAAATATAAAAAAGCCAAGATTTTATACAATTTATAAAATCTTGGCTTTTTCAATTTATTCATTTTTTAAATGAAAATCTATACTAGGAGGTAGAAAGAAGTCACCATGTTTCCATTCGGGGTATTTACTTTTCATTTCTTCAAGTATCTTATCTTTATTTTTATATTGAGATATTAAGCTTTGAAAATCTTCCATGTATTTAATATTAATGTCAAAAATTGTATCATCTGTTTCTTCACCATGTCCAGGAAAGACTTGAATTCCTTTCGAATTATATTTTTCTTTAAATGAAATTAAATGATTTTTCCAATTTTTAATTTTATTCAAATCAATCGCTTGCCACATATGTACTTTGTTGTAGCATAAATCTGAAGAAAATAGAATATTTAAATCAGGAGAATAAACTGTAGAAATAAAATCTGCTTCTGATGGACTATAATTTGATGAAATTAAAAATTCACCACCATTTTTAAGTTTTAGAATATTTCCTTCGAATATTTTTATTTCTTTATGATAATCAAAACCATCTTTATTTTTTTCTGATTTCAATTTCATAGGAGATTCATTTTCAAATTGTCCATTCTTTTCCATGAATTTAGCCCAAAATATTATTTCATCTTTTATTCCTTGATTTGAAACAATAATTTTGACTTTTGGAAATTCCTTTTTTAAAATTCCAAGACCGACAAAATGATCTGGATGACCATGTGTTACTAAAATATATTCTAGATTTAAATCTTTATCTTTAATGGTTTTAAGTATATCTTTTGCTTCTGAAGATTTTCTCAAAGCATCTATCAATAAAGCATTTTTATTATTATAAATTAAATAACTTTTTTCACTTTCTGAGGAACCTGTATATTTTTCTATATTTAAATTTTTGCTCATTTTTGATGTGTTTTCTTTCATATCACACGAAATAAAAAAGAGTGATATTGAGAATAATATTCCTATAAATTTCAACCTATTTTTCATTTTAATTCTTTCAGCATTACATAATCTTCAATCACATATTTCTTTATATCTGTGTACTCAATTCCTTGATTTTTAAAACCTCGTTTTAGGTAAAAATCAATTGCTTTTTTGTTTTTGATATAAACTTTTAAGCGAAAGAATTTTTGTCCATTTTTCTTAGCTATTAATTCAAGATTTTCGAATATTTTTTTGCCAATCCCGTTTCCTTGTGCAGAAGGTGATATATAAATTTTATGAATCATCAGTTGATTAAGGTTTTGATAATTCAGTTCGTATGAAACAAATCCCACAGCTTTTTCATTTAAATAAGCCATTTTAAACTGATGCTTTAATTCAGTCATTTGGTTTTCTAAAGATTTGTCATTATAAAACAAGTCTAACATATAATCTATTTGTTCTTTAGACATGGTTTCTCCAAAAGTATTTGGCCAAGTTTCATGTGCAATAGATTGAATTTCGAGGATATCTTCTTTAGTTACTTTGATGATTTTTATAAGGTTTTTCTTAGTTTCCATAAGTGATATAGATGAATTGTCATAAATAATAGAGCTCCAATAATTATTGGAAAAGCAGAAATCATAAATCCGTATAAAACATAAACAATACTAGAAGCCAGATGTATGATTCTATATCTAACAATGTTTGTCATACTAACTGCAATTACGCTAATAATCAATGCTAAAAAGCCTATTATTTCTACCATATTATTTTTTGTTTATAAATTCATTTACTTTTTCTTCAATCGGTGTTTCTTCCAATTTGGATTCCAGTTTTTCTAATGCTTTTAGAAATTCTGAAACGAAATATTCTTTTTGAATTTCTTCGATTAATTTCCACTTTTCTTTATACTCGGGTAAAAGAGAAATCGCTTTTTCTGATAGAGAAAAAAGCTGTTTTCTCTGATCTTTTGGATCTTTCTCTCCAATTAAAAAATCTTTTTCTTGCATTTTTTTTAGAATCTTAATAACTGCCGGATGTGAAAATTTTAATGTGGAAGATATTTCAGTAACAGCCATTTTTTTATTTTGTTCTAATAATAAAAGAATTAAATGCCAATTTGGTTCTATATCTAGATTTAAAGCTTTATAGACATTTCTTCCTGTTGACATTAATCGATCATTCAGTCTTCTAACTCTTGCTGTAACCCCAATTAATCCTTGGCTTTTTATATAATCTTTCTCCATTTTATAGTTGTTTTTATGTAACTAGTTACGCAAATGTATAAAAAAATATGTAACCGGATACGTATATTTACTTGTTTAAGTAATTTTTAACTTAAAAATAGACTTGTTTTAAACGGAATTTTAATGGTTAAATATTTAATTTTATGAGGGTTATAATATTTTTAATAAAAAAATGAAAAAAAATGCAATAGAATCTGAAAGTTGCGTCTTTATAAGTGTAGAATGGTTTAAATAAAAGTTTATAAGTGTCTGTTGAATCTGAAAATAATAAAAAACTAAAAGCTTTTTTTGAGAAAGAATATCATGTTCTCAAATCTTTTATCAGATCAAGAATAAGCGAAAGTGTCCATCGAGATGCAGAAGATATTATTCAAGATGTGGCTTTAAAGTTATTTTCAGGTGTTGATAATTATTCTCCTATAAATAATGTTGGTGGTTTTGTCTATCAATCTGTGAAAAACAAAATTATTGACATTATGAGAAAAAATAAATCAGATCAATATGATATTGATTTGAATGAACAAAAGTTAAATGAGTTTATTGACATTTTTTACGGAAAACCCGATAATATATATCCAGATGAAATAAAAAAAGAATTGAAAAATAGCATTATGAACTTAAAACCAAACTACAGAGATATCATTTTAGCTATCGATTTTGAAGGATATAATTATAACGAAATATCAGAGGAATCAGGAGTTCCAATAGGAACTTTAATGTCAAGAAGACACAGAGCATTGTCTATTTTACACAAAAAAATAAATACAAAATTAAAAAATGATGATTAAGCATTTAAAAAAGAGATTTGAAACTGATTCCGTTGGTGTAATCATCGGAAAAGTAATATTAGGAATTATCGCTATTGCATGTTTTGCAGTTCTATTTGGATTTGTAATCATGTGGTTATGGAATTATTTGATGCCAACAATTTTCGAATTACCAAAAATCGATTATTGGCAAGCAGTAGGATTATTTGTTCTTGCTAGAATTCTTTTTGGTTCTGGTGGAAAAGGACATAAACACAAGCATCATAAGTATAGAAAGAAAAACCGTTTTTCTAAAGAAATTTACAAAAACTGTTGTTCGGGTGATTGGAAAGATTATGAGGATTTCTGGGAAACAGAAGGGAAAGAAGCTTATGAAAACTATAAAAATAGAAAAAGTACTAACGAAGAAAACTAACTTGAAGACTCATAAAATGAAACTATTTATTCTAAAAACAGACATCAAAACAGAGGAAAAAGTAAAAAAAGTAAACGACTTGTTTCAAAATGATTCGGAAATCTTGAAATGGACTTTCGATATGGAAGATATCGATAAGGTTTTGAGAATTGAGGCTAGTGATAATGCTAGTATGAATGCAGTTATAGGAAGAATTAAAACTCTAGGATTTAATTGTTCTGAATTAAATTAAAAACCAAAAGTAAAAATCCGTATAAAATAACGGGTTTTTACTTTAAATATGAAACTGAAAATGACGAACTCTAATTTTCTATATAATGAAAATGCGATTAAACTTTATTCTGAAAAAAAGATCTTGATTTATCATTGGGATAAGTTGAAAAATATCATCTATAAATATTATAAAACTGGCGAACTTAAAAGTATAAAATATATAAAGGAGAACATTTTTACTATTTACACTAAAAACGGAAAATCCATTAATGATAAGATTCATAAAACAAACAAACATGAATTTTTGAAAAATAATTATCTTGACTTAATTTCAGAGAATGATGAGGATATCCAAGAAATGATTTTTGATTGGTTTTGGGATCTGAATCGTAAAGATTTCAAGGTTTCTATGGAGATTTTGAATAATTTAATTGCCTCTGAAAATCATAAGATCAAAGTGAAAGCAATCGAAATTGCTGGAGCAAACTATTTTGAGAAATGTATCAAGCAAATTGAAAAAGAACTTTCTAATTATTCAAAAGTTTATATTGAAAAAGATTTTCATCAAGATGACTTTTCCACTTTTGATTCTTCTTTGACTGTTTCTGATTTGGCTTCTAAAAGTATTTCTAGAATTAGATCTAAAAAAGGAGGGTTTTAATCCCGAAATATTTTACTACGCAAAAACACTTCGCTTTACTTTTTTAGTTTTGCTTAAATTTGAAAAAATGTATGTAATTCCTGAAAATAGTAAAGCGTTTCTTTCTGAAAAATGGAAAGAAGAATATTCTGAAATTTTAAACGAGGAACATTGGAGTTTTTTGATTAAAGAACTTGAATATCTTTTAAAAAATCCAGTTTCAGAAAATCGTTTACCTTATTTTAATGAAGAAACAACTCCTTCGCTTTTAGAAGTGAAAAAATATTTTTTACAAAAAGTTGAAAATGAAAAACCGATTGCAAAAAATTGGGCAAAATGGATTGAGAATTCTCCTTTCTCTTATTTATTGATACTTCTAGGACAAAGATTTACTTCTGCAAGTTCTAAAGATGCTACTGCCATTCCTCCTTTAAAAGAAACTTTAATTCAAAGTTGCTTTGAGCTTTTTAATCCACAAATTTGTGTTGCAACAAGAGCTTGGGAAAAACATGTTGGGAGAACCAATGATGATTTTTGGGGAGAAATAAAAGGAAATCCGCAGCAGAAAAATGAATTTGTCCAAAATAAAATAAAGCAAATGATTGAAAATAAAACTTGGTGGAATATTTTCTTTCATTACAAACATGCGTTGGTTTACGAAATCCGTGTAGAAAGTGGACATGGAATTCGTTGGAACAAAGATGGAACTTCAATTATAGGTTTTCTAGAGCCTTTTATTAATGAGGATTAGTTCAATTATGACTAGTATATAAGTTTCCCTTTTGAGAGAGGTTAGGGGAGTGGCTTTCAATCAAAATCTCTTTATAAACAGAAAAAGCATACTTTAAAAAAAGTATGCTTCATTATCTTTTTAACGCAAAAGAGAAAATCTTTATTTATTATTTTTTCTCAGCTGTTTCAAATAAATGTTTTAAAATCATAAAATTTATCTGATCAACTAAACCAGTTCTTGGAGAAAGTCCTGAAATATTTGTCAGTAAAACCATTGCTTGATTATTTTCAACATCAAGAATCATCGAAGAACTGTATCCTCCAGTAGCTCCATTGTGCCAATACACTTTATGATTATCTTTTCTATTAATGATATGCCAACCTAAACCAACACTCATTCTTTCGCTAACTTTCGCTCTTTCTTCTCTAGTAATCGTTAAATTTTTATCTTTTCCAAGTAAATTTGCTTCCAAAAACTTAGCTAAATCCTCCGTAGAAGAAAGAATTGCTCCAGCTCCAGCTAAAGATTTAAAATCCCAATTAGAAGTTACATTTCCTCTATAATCTAAAGGAGCAACAAATCTGTTTGTAACTTTATCTCTTTGCGTAGTAGAATTCTCCATTTTATATTTCTGGAAAATTTTCTTTTGTAATAAATCTTCATAAGATTTCTTTTCAATTTTCTCAATAGCATAAGCTAAAATTCCTGCTCCAGCATTTGAGTAAGCATATTTTCCTTTGTTATATAGCGATACTGAATTTTTTAAATAATCTTCTAAAAACTCGTTTGTATATGCGGCATAAGGATTACTCATATCTACAGCGATTGTCATTAGATTTGTTGGAAGTCTAGGTAACCCTGAAGTATGTGAAGCTAATTCTTCATAAGTAAAACGAACCGTATCTTTCATTTTGAAAGGAAGTTTTTTATTTACCTCATCTGTTGCCTTAACTTTTTTTCTATTGATCAAATCTGCTAAAAGCGTTGAAGTAAAAACTTTAGATATTGATCCTATTTCAAATATTGCATCTTGATTCTGTACCGCAATTACGCTATCTTTTTCTTTTACAAATCCATAATATTTTACTTCACCATTTTTGATTAAAGCTAAAGAAAACTCTGTTTTATTAGGAAATTCATATGCCTTATCTTCCAAAAGTTTTTGGATATATTCCGGATCCGAATATTCCAGTTTTGCTTTTCGCTCTCCTTTCCTTTCTTGTGCAAAAGAAAAAACGGTTATTAAAAGAAGTAAAAAAGTAGTTATTTTTTTCATATTTTAATTCGAATATTTAACCGGCAAGATATAAAATATCTTAATAATTCTTAACGAAGAAAATTAAACTTTTCCATCATAAAACAAAGAATACTGTAATAATCATAATGAAATTTATTAAAAATATCAATCTTGCTTTCTTTTTGCTTATTGAATTATTAAAGAGTTTATAAACAGATTGAACGAAGTTAGATATAGAATAAACTATCGTTCTAATGATAACCCGATTTCGGCTCCGCTCAATCTCCGAGTTGTAAATCGGTGACTGAGGCACTCGAAGCCACATTTCTTTCGGCACAACTCCAAACCGATGGCTGAGCGAAGCCGAAGCCCCAATGTCTTGCCTTGATTTTCTTCTTCAAATGACAACCCGATTTCGACTCCGCTCAATCTCCGAGTTGTAAATCGGTGACTGAGGCTCTCGAAGCCACATTTCTTTCGGCACAACTCCAAACCGGTGGCTGAGCGGAGCCGAAGCCCACAATGACAATGATTCTAATGTATCAACATCTTATGACGATAAGTTCCCTTAGAAGTTTTTACAGTAATAAAATACATTCCTGGAGTTTTGATTTTCTCCAAATTACACAACATATTACTACTTACTTTTTCTACAGGTATTTCCATATGCATATTTAAACCATTTGAAATTGTAACACTTTCAATCATTTCGTTTCCTGGAAATTCGATGTTCATAAAACGTTTTGCTGGATTTGGATAAATTCGCATTCTATTTTCAATTACCTCTGCATCTGATTCACAAGTAGCTAATAATTCTGAAAAGTTGGAGCAATTCTCTTTATTATTTCCAAGCGTAATATGTCCTTCCATCTGATTATTCATACCGCATAAAATCTGGCAATCATCCAAGTTTTCATTATTTCGAATAATGATATCTCCTCCGATATTACACACATTGATTAAATTTGAAATATCCGAAATAGCAGTATGATCAATGACAAGATTTCCACTAATGGATTTTAGATTTTCAAATCCGTTTAAACTTGTAAGGTGGGAATTATCGTAAATATAAAGCGAACCTTGAATTGTAGTAATCTCTCCTAGATTTTGAATATTCTGGATATTATTTCCTCTCAAAACTACATCTCCTTGGATTATTTTACAATTGGAATTAAAATTACTTACTTGATTTTGTGTTTTAAAAAATAAATTCGTTGGACATTCTTCATTACAACCAGAACGAATCTGATTTAAATTATTACAATCTCTTTTGTTAGAATTAATCATCAATTGAATGTATCCACTAGTGTTTTCCGTAAGTCTACAAAAACCACTACAAACATCTAGTTTTGGATTATTTGTCAGATTAAAAACTTGTAAACCATGAGCATTTTGAAAACCTGTAACTTCTATCAAATTATTATTATGATGTACATGCAAAAACCGAGCATCTGAAAAAGCATTTGGAGAATTAAATTGTGAAATACTTACCAAAGAAGGATTGTAATAAATTCCTATTCCTGAAATTCTTCCAGCACCCAAATAATTTATATTTTCCAGTCCTGTAAGAAATAATAATTTATCATTATTAGCAATTTCTAAAGCACTATTCAAAGTAGTTAGGTTTTGCAAACCGTCCATATCAATTAGATTATCATTATGTGTAATTCGTAATGTTCCTTGAACGGAAGTTAAATTGTTCAAACCTTGCATGTCTTTAATTTTAGACAAATAAGAAATATGCACTTCGCTAAATCCTGTATCATCAGCTACAATTGTAGTCAAATTATTTAAACCTTGTAAAGAAGTAAGATTCGACATATTGGAAATAAAAAGCGTTCCTCGAATTTTTGTCAAAGAAGACAAGCCATTCAAATTTGTAATATTAGGATTATCTCCACGAATACTTCCAATTCTTAAATTATATGTAATTTCTGTACAATTAAAATTATCTACATCGGTCTGTGTTTGTAAAAAAACATTATGACAATCCTGCGAAAAAGCATGTAAACCCAAAAAAAGAAATCCAACAACATAAATAATTTTCCTAACCATAATTCATTTTTTTAAACGATACTATAATTTATCCTATTTAATCTTGTATCAAATTAAACAGATAATCAAACTCCTCTCTTGAGAGGTAGGAGGGGCAGGTTCTCCTAATTTTTTAATTGAAAACCTAGACCTGGCGCACTTTTGTAAAGTGTGCCCATTGTTTCTAGCATTTGTGTGATCACGTTTACAAATTCGCGCCAGCGATCATCAAAAATTAGACATTTGTTATGTTTTTTTCAAAAACTATTAAAACTTTCCAGTCTCCAATCCTAATCATTAAACGGTGACTGAGCGAAGTCGAAGTCAAAACAATCTGCTTGTATTTCATCAACTAAACAAAGCTAAAACCCTAATTAAAGTTACCTCATAAATCCATGATCCTCTCTTAAATAATTGATAATTCTAAAACTTATAAAAACAAAAAAGCTGTATTAAATGAATAATACAGCTTAGAAAAATTAACTTATCTTATGATATTGAAATTAGCGTAAAGTTTTACTTTACAAATAGAAAATATTATGGTCTGATGTTATACACCATTCCTCTCTTATAATTAAAAGTTTTACTTCCAGGGTTAAAATTATTAGAACTATACCATCCATCATAGCTTCCATTCCATCCCCAATTCATTCTTAGTTTTAGAGTATTTCCTTCACAAGGATCAATGGTATTCAAATAACCATCACAAACCCAAGCATGACCTCCAGAGTATACTCCAAAAATCCACCAACCAGTGTTTTTTCCTCCTTTTAAAATCATTGGCTTACTAACGTTTAACTCATTTGTTACTGTAGTAATATTGAAATCTGCAAAAGAAGCCGAACTATAGTTAAAATCTCCAGTAAAAGAAGGCGCAGCTTCACTATTTGTATTCGCAGAAGAACCATCACATCCATAATCCATATTTACAGCCTCTCCAATATCAGCCATTAAAATCGCTGTAGAAGTAGTTCCGTAATTATCTGGCATTCCAGCCCAGTTATAGTTTGAAGGATATTGGTGATATTTCATGATTTGTGCCATTGCTGTAGCTACACATCCTGTATAATAATGATCACATGGTCCACAATCATTAGCAGGTGTCATTGAGTTATAACCACAACTTTGTCCCCAAGTAGTAGAAATATAAGGCCCTCTTTGAACATTATATGGTGTACAATCAGAGCTAGATTTCATTTGTTTTGTAGAAAGCATATCTACATCTTCACTTTCAAATTTCTTCCATAATTTTTCTACCAAAGCACTTGGTCTTTCATCGTTTCTTCTCAGGATTTCAATGTCCGTTTTTGTTTCATAGATCCAACCTACTAAACCTCCTGGATAATACTTTTCTTCCGTATCAAATGTGTTTGTTTCAGAAAAAGCTAATACAGGCTCCATTCTTCGATCTCCAGAAATAATCACGAATCCTCCACCTTCATAATTCACGATATAAAAAGCTGGATTATTTTCCTGATCTGGTACAGTAAAAATAGTTTTTACTTTCTTTTTTCGTGTTACTCTAGCATTCGCGCTTCCTTCTCCAAATAAAATGTGATTTGCTAAGTTTCCTGCAGATACTTCACTAACGATGTTTTTATCTTGCTCACTTTGATTTGTTTCTGGATTATCTTCTTTACTACAAGAAAACATCACGATTCCTACAACTAGAGTTAAAAGTAATTTCTTAATTAGATTAAGTTTCTTCATTTGTTTGATTTTAGTTAATATTTATTTTAAATGTTGTTTTTGTTCTTTATTAAAATCAAACTCTTTCTTTTTTTGCGTAATATTTACACTTTCATAATAGCGGACACGAAATTATAAAAATATTCGTAATTTCAAAACTATTTTGTAATCATAAATAGAAAATAAAGCTCATAACTTTAACTGTATTATCTTATTTTAACAATATCTATAACTATTTTAAAATTAATAAAACTTAAATCAAACCAGTAAAAACAACGGTTTTTATGTAGAAGCTATAAAAAAGCACTAATACTATTTTATCAATAAATATTTTTAAAAAAGTTATTATTTATTTTATTAAAATGCTTTTTAGTTGTTATTTGTTAGTTTTTATTGGTGCTGAGTAGGGTAGAGGACTCTTGAACGGTGTCTGAGGCTCTCGAAGCCACATTACTCTCGGTACAACACCAAACCGGTGGCTGAGCGGAGCCGAAGCCCTAATGTCTTACCTTGATTTTTTCCATCAAAAGAGAACCCGATTTCGACTCCGCTCAATCTGCGAAGTATCAACCGATGGCTGAGGCTCTCGAAGCCACATTACTCTCGGTACAACACCAAACCGGTGGCTGAGCGGAGCCGAAGCCCCAATGTCTTGCCTTGATTTTCTTCTTCAAATGACAACCCGATTTCGACTCCGCTCAATCTCCGAAGTATCAACTGGTGGCTGAAGCTCTCGAAGCCACATTTTTAACCAACTCTCTTTCTCTAGAAAAGGATTTTAAACTCGAAGTATCTTTCTCATTAAAAACAGCTACAATTTCTGTTATTACACTAAGTGCAATATCTTTTACTTTCTTAGCATTAATATCAATTCCGATAGGTGTGTAAAGTTTATCCCAAACATTCTCAGGTAAAGATTGTTCTTCTAAAATAGCATCTTTTAAAAAAGCAACTTTTCGTTTACTTCCTATCATTCCGATGTATTTTGCATCCGAATCTAAGCAAAACTCTAAAGCTTCACGGTCTTCCTGATGGTTTTTATGTACCAAAACAATAGCAGTATTTCGATCTATTTTTTCTTCTTTAACAAAACTTCCAAAATCATTTTCTACATAGAGAATTTCCGTATTTTTTTCTTCCAAATAAGGTCTTCTATCCAAAAGTGTTGTTTCAAAACCTAGCCAATTTCCTAGTTCTGCAATTGCTTTTCCGCAATGCCCATTTCCACAAACAATTAATTTTCTTGGAGTTTCTAACTGGATTTTTAAAAGTGTTTTTTCTTCATTTACTTCTGAAAATAGCATTCCAAAACTTTCAGAGTTCTCCTCACAATCTATATAAAAAGTAGTTTCTTTTCCTTCTTTTTCATTTGCTACAATTTTCGTTATTTCTTCTACTTGTTTCGTCGCTTTGCTTGTAATCAAAACTTCCACACTTCCTCCACAAATTGCTTTCGCATCTTTAGAATACTTCGCATTCATTTCTATTCTCTCCAACACTGCAGTGTTTCTTCCTAAAAGTTTTTTCGCTTTTTCCAAACATGAAAATTCTAAAAAACCTCCGCCAATAGTTCCTACCAAATTTCCATCAGAAGACAACAAAAGCATCGCTCCCGTTTCTTGAGGTACAGAGCCTTGGTGCTGCACTACAAAAAGTAAAACAAAAGATTGTGTAGGGTTTTTCAATATAGATTCGAAACAAGTGATCATGTAAAATTTATTGTTAATTAATACTTTACAACAAGTTCGGGAGAAAGTTTTTTTAAAGCAAGTATTATTTTTTGTGATTTTACGGAAAGCCACATTTTTAAACAAAAAGTTTTCTTTAGCTTTACGCAACTGTTAGTAAAAAGAGAAAAAAATAGAATGAGAATTAAATTACAATTTACTCGTACCTCACGCAACCGAATGTTGCCAATGGATTATCAATATGCACTTTCTTCTTGGGTGTATAAAACAATAGGAACTGCGAATGCAGAGTTTTCAAAATTCTTACACGATGATGGTTATAAAGTTGGACATAAAACATTTAAATTCTTTACGATTTCTGAGCTGAATTTGTATCCTTTTAAAGTTTGGAAAGAACAAAAGCTTTTTGAACTAAAAGGAAATACGTTTTCGGTACAAATTGCTTTTATGATAGATGAAGCTGCACAGGAGTTTATCAAAGGTTTATTTATGAGACAAAAAGGATTTATTGGAAATCGTTTTAATGGGATTGATTTTGAAGTGACTGGAGTTACTGTTTTAACGAAACCAATTTTTCTTGAAACGATGCAATATAAAACGATTAGTCCTGTGTTTTTAACTGCTAAAGATGAAAATGAAAGGATTTTGCATTTAGACCCAGAAAAGAATAAAGATATTTATGCGAAATATGCGCTAAACAATCTGCAACAAAAACAAAAACATCTACAATTTCATGATTTTATGGAAGAAAATATTCAAGAAAATGAAATGTCTTTTAAAGTTGTAAAACGATTAGGTTCTCGTTTGTTTCGTATTAATCCAATGACAGAAAGAGAAACTAGAAACAAAATGTTTTTATACACTTTTGAACTGACTGCTCCTATCGAAATTCATGAAATCCTATATAACGCTGGTTTGGGTGTGGATTCTAGTATGGGTTGTGGAATGGTTGAGGTTTTGAAGGAATGATTCTTCTGAAACCTTAATAATTATTCGTTCTTTGACATTTTTATATTTAAGATTTTAACCACAATATGTTGTAATTGAAACTATATAGGGTTTTGCATGACTGTCATCGTAGCACAAATTTAATTGCAATATATTATAATTAAAATGGTAGTCCTTGAAGTTCTGCTTTCTCTTCCATTTGAGCTTAAACCGAAATATATTATAATTGAAAATGTCAAGTTTTACCTTTAGTCATAATGAATTTACCAGCTCCTTTAAATTGAGGGAACTTTAACTGTAATAAGTTATAATTGAAATTGCTGAAGTACAGGTATGCCTTCGATGAATCCAAACTTTAACCGAAGTATTTTACAATTGAAAAACGTTAGGTAGTACTGTACGACCGTCTGTAGCACCGATTAACCGAAGTATTTTACAATTAAAATAAATTTAATAATCATGAAAACATAAGAAATGTGTATAACTATTATAAAAGGTGATTTTTCTGGAATTCAGGAATACATCTTTAATGTCAAAACAAAAGGAGCTGCAAAAAACTTAAAGCTACGCTCTAGTGAAATTCAAGAATTAGAAAAAAAATACTTGAAGAAATTGAAGGAAACTCTGGGAACAGATGAGAAAACTAAAAATGAGCAATGGAATGATTATCAAGGAGGTGGAGGTTTCTTTGCTATTTGTGAATCTAACGAGATTTTAACAGGTTTAGATTCCATTCTTGAAAAGGTTGAAAAGGAATTTAAAAAAGAAACAAAAGATTTATTGCTACGATTAACTTATGCTTCTGAAGTAAATTATGAAACAGCTTGGAGTTATTTGGTAAAAGAAAACAATAGAAAACGTTACCAGTCTTTAGATGGAATTGATGAAGATGATTTTCAAAGGATGTTTTATCCTTTTCAAACTTTTGATAAAATAATCAAAACAGAATATATTGAGTTAAAAGAAAAGTATTCAAATTATTTACCTAAATGGGATTCTTCTCTTTTAAAGTTGATAGAAGAATTTAAAGCTAACAATCCTGAAAAAGAATTATCTGAGAATTATACAAAAGGTGGAATTATTGAATTTGATGCTTTGGCACATTTTGCTGAAGAGAGAACAGGTTCTGATTTTCTTGGCGTTTTAAAAATGGATATTGATAATTTGGGAACTGTTTTTAAAAATAAGATTGAAGGTGTAAAGCAATTTGAAAAGATAAATCAATTCTTTAATGGTTTCTTTTTGATGGATAGTGAGAAAGAAAAAAGCATTCGAAATATTATTAAAAATAAATGTTTTAAAGAAAAACAACCCGATACTAAAAATATTGAAGATAAATGTGATGATATTGAGTATCAATATAAAAACAATGTCTATACTGTTTTTAGTGGTGGAGATGATTGCTTTTTTATAGGAGCTTGGGACGCTATTTTACCTTTTGCTTTAGAAATTCAAAAGACTTTTAAAGATGCTAAAAAAGGGATTCAAGAATTGAATGATGTAAGTCTATCTGCTGGAATTAGTTTGGTAAATGCGAAAACTCCTGTGGTTCGTATTTCTGAAATAACGGAGGAATATCTTTCTAATGCGAAAAAACATGAAGATAAAGATGGTGATGTTGTAAAAGATGCTGTTTGTATTATGGATGAAGTTTTTTCATGGAATAATTATGAAACAGCTTTAAAGCATTCCGAAACTATTCAAAAAATGCTTGAAAAAGAAATCATTAAGAAAAGCTTTTTGGGAAAAATCAAGCGAAGTGCAAAAGGATTTAATAGTGCGCAAAAAAGAATCGAACGAGGAGAAAAACTTCCATTAGAACAAGTCTGGCGTTTGAAATATTATCTGCGTGATATGAAAACACAAGATGATAAATCAAAACAAGAACTTGTTGATGAAATGATAAAAGACTTTTTTACACCCTATGAAAATGCTTTGATTGAAACGATTACATCTGAAGGGAAATTGAAAACAAATCCAATGCAATTTCCATTAGCTGCAAGAATTACTGAATTAAAAACTAGAAAAAAAGAAAATAATGAGTCAGAAAAATACGCAAAAACAATTTGAACTGGTTAGACCAAAATTTACAGATTTAGCACAAGAAAATATTCCAAATGATTTTTTTGAGAAACTTGAGAAATATGTTAAACATAAATTTGGAAGCAATGGAAAATCAGATATTACTCCAACACAACTTCGTAATATTTATAATTTAATCAAAAAGGAAAATAATGTTTCTGGAATGAAACAATTGCAACCAAAGATGGTTTATACTGCTGCAAGAATAGGAGGAAAAGGAAAAGATTTGGTTATTGATATGAAAAAAGATATTCAAAATATCAATACATACGAAGAAGTAAAAGCTTTTAAACAATATATGGAAGCAATTTTAGCTTATCATAAATTCTATTTCCCAAAAGACAACAAATAAAATCATGACAAAAGAAGAAACAAAAATGGACAAATTAATAGCAAAAATAATTATCAAAGGAAACATTGAAGTTGTAACAGGGTTACATATTGGAGGTTCGAGTGCAACTATAGAAATTGGAGGTGTAGATAATAATATCATCAAAACAGCAAACGGAATTCCATATATTCCAGGAAGCTCTTTAAAAGGAAAGTTGCGAAATATGTTGGCAAAGGCAAAAGGTAGTCCGAATGTTGAAACAGATAGAACTTTAGGAGGGAGAACAGGAAATATTTTTGGAAATGGAGCAAATCAAGTAGGAAAAGATGAGAGAGCGGAAGCTTTATTAAGAGTTCGTGATGCTTATCTGAATACAAAGTCTATTAATGAAGATATGAAAGAAAATATGGATATGGAATTTTCTGAAATTAAATACGAAAATTCAATTAAGAGAATAACAGGTGAAGCAAATCCTAGACCACTGGAACGTGTTCCACAAGGAGCAAGATTTGAATTTGAAATGGTTTATGATCAGTATGAAAATGAAAAATCTAAAAATGATTTAGATGAAATTGCTATGGCAATGAAATTATTAGAAATGGATTATTTAGGAGGAGCAGGAAGTAGAGGTTCTGGACAAATTGCTTTTAAAGAAGTTATTATTGAAGAGCATAAAATAAACAATGAAAGTTTTAAAATTGAGAAATCAATTATTGAGGATAATCCTTTTGTTCAGTTTAATATATCAGAACCAAAGACAGAACCTTTAAACATGAACTAGAATGAAAGCAATTATTCTAAAAGTAAGACCAAACAGTCGTTTTCATTTTGGAAAAACTGCTTTGGATAATGAAGTTGGGTTGTCTGACACTTCCGATTGGATGCATTCCGATAGTTTGTTTGCTGCTTTGGTTCAAAACATTGCAAAATATGCTCCAGAAGAAATAGAGAACTTTATCCAACTTTTTGAGAAGCATAAAATCAAGATTTCTTCTTTGTTTTATTGTTTAAAAAACATAGAAAAAAATGAGATTCATTATTTACTTCCAAAACCAATTCATGCTAGTAATTTGGTGAATGAGAAAAGCGATAGTCATATTATAAAAAAGGTAAAAAGAACAAAATTTGTTTCTCTTAAGTTTTTGCAAAAGAATTTTGACGCTGATACCATTGAAAATAAAGATTTGCCAAAACCTTTTGAAAAAGGAACTACAATTCAAGTAAAACAGCGATTTTTTGATTCTGAAGATGATAAAAAAGATCCTTACTCTATTTCTTTTATTCAGATTCCGAAACATACAGGAAAAAAACACGCAAAATTTGAAACACATTTCTATTTTCTATATGATGAAAACTCATTAACGGAAAAAGAAAAAAACCTTTTCAAGTTTGCTGTTGATTTGATTCGCTTTGAAGGTTTGGGAGGAAGAAAAAGCAGTGGTTTCGGTTTTGTGGAAGAGGTTTGTTTTAATACTGATTTCAACTATTCTTTTAAATCTGATACTTATATGAGTTTAGGATTGAGTATTCCTGAAAGTTTAGATGATTTAAAGAAGTTTAATTACTATGATACAATTAAAAGAGGTGGAAGACAAAGAAAATTTGATTATTTAAAATCTATTCAAATGATTTCAGAAGGTGCTATTTTAAATACTTCTGATTTTAAAGGGCAGGTTGTAGAATTAAGTAAAGATGATAATGCACCTTCTAAACGATTGGGGATTTGTTTAACCTTACCAATTCATGAAAATTATGGAAACTCTTAAAACAGAAGAAAAGCAAAAAATAGAAATCAATACAATAATTCCTTTACAAATTACGACATTGAGTCCAGTTTGTATAAAAAGTCATGAAGCTGCTCTCTCTCCTATTGCAGATTATGTTTGTGATGGTGGGAAGATTAAGATTATTGATTCGAAGAAGTTTCAACAGCTTTTATCTGATGAAGTTTTTATGGAAAGTTATATCGAGGAAGTAATAAACCTACCTCAACAAACTACAGATAAAAACAAGAAGTTTTTAGATTTTTTAAAAAGTCATAATGCTTATGAAGAAAGTTTGTTTTCTAAGGGAATTGATTTTAAAATAGAAGATAATCCTGTTCAGATTGAAAGACATATTCATTCGAAAGGAAAAGCTTTTATCCCTGGTTCTAGTTTGAAAGGTTCTATTAGGAATGCGATGTTTTATGATTTTTATAAAAATAAAAGACAACAAGTAAATTCATTTTTAAAACAACGAGAAGATGAGAATCAAAGGAAAAATCCTGAATATCATAAGAAATCTTTTATTATTAATTCAAAACAATTTATAAAGGAAGCTGAAAAATTCTTTGATACGAAAGAAAAGAACTTTTATGGACACTTTTCTTTATTTGGAATTAGAGATTCAGAATTATTAGAGAATAAAACTGAAGCTATAGAAGTTTATCGTGAAAGGTATAACATTGGTGAAGGAGAATTAGAAATTCCGAGTATTGTAGAAGCTATTTCAGAACAAACTACAATTAAAATAGATTTTTTTATTAAGAATAGTAAACTAGATAAAAAAGTAATCTCAAAAATTGGGCATTATGATAATGTTAAAGATTTTTCAAGTAAAGGAATATTCAAAATCTTAAATCAATTTTCAAAAGATTTTATCAACAAAGCTCTAATAATGATTGAAAATGATAAGCTAAATAGCTATCAAGAACAATTAGAAAGTTATTTGAGTATGATTGAAAGTTTTGAAAAAGAAAATCATACAAAGGCGTTAGTATGTTTAGGTTTTGGGAAATCAATGTATCAAAATTCTATACAATTGGCATTTGATAATATTAAAGGTGATGCTATTGATAAAATCAAAAAAGAAGCTCCAACAACTTTATTTTTGAATCATTTTACAGGAGAAAGCTTAGGTTGGTGTATCATTGAAGAATATTCAGAAAATAATCATACTGATTATCAACAAGAAATTTTAAAAGCTAAAGAACTTTCTAAATCTCAGAAAATAGAAAAAGAAACAATAGCTAAAGAAAAAGCTATTAATGAAGAAAAGGAAAGGCTTATAAAAATTAAAGAAGAACTTAAAGTTAGTGATATTAGTGAGAAACAAAAAGATGATATTATAAGTATTGAAATAGTTGAAATCATTAAAACAAAGCCTAAAAAAATAATTGGAAAAACACTTCAGAACAATGAAGAGTGTAAATTAATTATCAATGGAGTCAAGAAAACTGAAAATTATAACATCGGAGATATTGTTAAAGTTAAACTTGCTATGAAAGAAAAAGGAATATTCAAACAAGCAAAACTGATTATACAATGAAAAAACATTTACTATTTATCTTTTTGATTATTTCTATTGTAAGTTTTGGACAATCTAAAAAAGAGTTTAAAGAATTAGAGGAGAAAGTTGATTCTTTAGAGCTAATTATTAAAGAAATAAGTTTTAGTAAAAAGCTTTATCAAAGAGAATTAAAACTTGTAACAGATTCCATAAAATTGAAAGAGGAAACAAGAAAAGAAATTGTCAAATCAGCAATTACTGAAAGACAAAATATGGAAAACCATTTCAAATATCTTTTTTGGGTATTTTCTACAATAGTTTTATTAATTCTTTTTGTTTTAGGATTTATTGGTTGGAAAAATAAAAAAGATGTTGAAAAGGAAATGAAACATCAAATATTAGAAAGTGTAAGTTTGGAATTATCTAAATTAACTAGTTCACAAATAGAAGAAGCTGAAAATTTAATTCTCGAGAATTCTAGACTATCTAAATTAAAAAAAGAAACTTCAATTATAATTTTAAGCAAAAGTCATAATAATTTTATTGAGTCATTTTTGAATCAACATGGATTTAAAAATACTTTATTTTGCTTAATAGATGAATTTTCCGCTTTTGAAGATTCTATTCATGATTCAATAATATTCTTATATGATAAAGAAAATAATGTAGATGATTTTCAATCTATAAATGAGAAAATCTCTTTTTCTAAAGGAGTTTTTTATTTTGGAAGAGGAAGATATATCAATAATAATATTATCTATTTGAATTATTGTAATTCACTTTCAACTGTTCGTTTACAACTATTAGAATTATTACGAACAGTATATCATTAATTTAAAAGAGTTCGATATCTTTGATGTCGAACTCTTTTGTTCTTTGAAATATTTAATATTTTTTTTCTAAACCGAAGTATTTTACAATCGAAATTTGTAATCCATACAAGACTGGGTTTATTTGTATTTGACTCTAACCGAAGTATTTTACAATTGAAATTAATATCTGTAATCAAATTGCATATTTGAATAACCACTCTAACCGAAGTATTTTACAATTGAAATTATGCTAAAGAATCAAGAAAGTGACTTGTCCAATTACTTTAACCGAAGTATTTTACAATTGAAATACTATATCTTCTATAGTGTTTTTTGTTAGTTCTGTTACTTTAACCGAAGTATTTTACAATTAAAATGTGCGTTTGCACCCACACTCTAACTTGGTTACAACTCACTTTAACCGAAGTATTTTACAATTGAAATAACTGGATTGGAATATAATATATCGGTTGAAGATGTACTTTAACCGAAGTATTTTACAATTGAAATGTTTCATACGTAACCATTTTTTCACTTCCATCTTGACTTTAACCGAAGTATTTTACAATTGAAATAGAGTTACTCCCCCTCCCGAGGAGCGACTAAAACCCACTCTAACCGAAGTATTTTACAATTGAAATTCCATTATAAAATTTATGATAGTGGACTTATCAACAACTCTAACCGAAGTATTTTACAATTGAAATAATCTGTGTTACCCGTCTATGATTTGAAATTTCTCAACTTTAACCGAAGTATTTTACAATTGAAATCGCATCTGCATAACATTATTAAACAACTCCATTCCAACTTTAACCGCAATATGTTATAATTGAAATAAATCTGTAATTCTTTGAAGCATTAATTCAATAGTTACTTTAACCGCAATATGTTATAATTGAAATATATTTCGGCTTGCTCTTCCTCCACATCTAAAAGATACTTTAACCGCAATATGTTATAATTGAAATCGAGGTTTTCGCGCGATATCTACAGATAATAACAGGACTTTAACCGCAATATGTTATAATTGAAATTTATCTAACATTAAACGAATATCATTTACTGCTTTTACTTTAACCGCAATATGTTATAATTGAAATCAGGTTTTTGTAAATGATCTAGATTGTTTTTTTCAAACTTTAACCGCAATATGTTATAATTGAAATAAATATTTCCTTACATAAAGAGCTTTAGATCTGTGAACTTTAACCGCAATATGTTATAATTGAAATAGAATGTAGTATTTTATCTCATCATGGTTGGATTAAACTTTAACCGCAATATGTTATAATTGAAATTTAATTGTTTTTTCCGTCTTTTTGTAATCATATTTGTACTTTAACCGCAATATGTTATAATTGAAATAGGAAAAGGAAAATTGAATATTTCAGATAAAATTTTACTTTAACCGCAATATGTTATAATTGAAATCGATTTCCTACTTCCCATCTAATTTCAGGGTTTTGTACTTTAACCGCAATATGTTATAATTGAAATGAACATTGTTATATAATCTTTCCGGATCAAATAACGACTTTAACCGCAATATGTTATAATTGAAATATAGCTTCTCCATTGTCGATATACACTTCTTCACCACTTTAACCGCAATATGTTATAATTGAAATTGAACCATCCTAAAATAAAGGACTTTCCGGTTCCCCACTTTAACCGCAATATGTTATAATTGAAATAAATCTATTTTAAATTTTTCCGATAACTTACTAAAAACTTTAACCGCAATATGTTATAATTGAAATATAATAAACCGATTAGTTAAAGAAAAGGGGCGAAAAACTTTAACCGCAATATGTTATAATTGAAATACAACTTGAGTGACTGCCGCACCTGTTAAAGCTGCTACTTTAACCGCAATATGTTATAATTGAAATAATTATGAATTCTTTACTGGATTAATCGCTCAGTTTACTTTAACCGCAATATGTTATAATTGAAATGATATAGTTGTTGAAACTGTAACCGAAGTGTTTTACAATTAAATCAATAATTATTATATTCTTTTTTTATAATTGAACCTTATCGGAATTGAAAAGGAAAAAATACATTTGTAAAGTAGAAAAACAGAAATGTAATGGGGAAAAACGCATTTGTAGAGTAGAAAAACGGAAATGTAATGGGGAAAAACGTATTTGTAAAGTAGAAAAACGGAAATGTAAGGGGGAAAAACGCATTTGTAGAGTGGAAAAATGGAAATGTAATGAGGAAAAATACATTTGTAGAGTGGAAAAACGGAAATGCAACGAAGAAAAATGCATTTGTAAAGCATCATGTATAATTAACCAGTTGCTAAATCTTGAAAACTATATGTCAAAAATTATTATTTAAACGTTAAAAAGCTTATATTCAGCTTATAAACTATTTTTAATTAATATAAAATAGAATCTAAAAAAGGATTGTTTAACATTAATCTAAAAATTTATGAGTAAAAAAAAGTTAACAAATGTAGAATTATTAGAGCTATATGCAATGGCACTAAGAAATGTGGAAACACAAAACGAAATCAAAGAAATCATGGCAGATTTAGGTTATGATGAGGTAGTAATTCAGGAAGGAAAAGATATCTTATCAAGAACCAAAGAAGCTTATGACTTCATGAACACAGAGGAAGACGAAACCTCGGAGGCTTACGAAGTATTTTCTAGAAAAAAAGAGCAGCTAAACACCGTTTATACGCTACACAGAAAGAAAGCCAAAGTAATATTTCGAAATGAACCTCTTATTTTAGAAAAATTAGGTCTATCTCATGCAATTGGTAGATCTTATTCAAAATGGATTACACAAGTAAAGGAATTCTACAACAAAGTAGCGCAAGACACAGAATTACAAACAAGACTTGAGCGATTAAAAATCACAGCAGAAGATATCACAAACACAGCAGCGCTTTTAACAGATGTAGAAACTGCCAAATTTGACTACCATCAAGAAAAAGGAGAGTCGCAAAGTGCTACCAAAGCAAAAGACGAAGCCTTTGATACCCTAAACGATTGGATGAGCGAATTCTATGCTGTAGCAAGAATCGGTCTTGAAGAAAATCCACAATTATTAGAATCTATCGGTAAATTCGTTAGAAGCTAACCTTCCTATAAAAGAATCACAACAACTTAATATATTTAAATGAATCCTCCTTTGTGCGCATTGGGGGATTTTTGTTTTTTAATGGATGCTCTCCGGTGGCTGAGCGGAGCCGAAGCCACGTTATTGATTTTCGTTCAAATGATAATCCGATTTCGACTCCGCTCAATCTCCGTGGTGTGGTGTAAACTGGTGGCTGAGGCTCTCGAAGCCACGTTATTGATTTTCGTTCAAATGAAAACCCGATTTCGGCTCCGCTCAATCTCCGTGGTGTAAACCGGTGGCTGAGCGGAGCCGAAGCCATATTTTATTGTTTTGATTTTTAGTGTTTAAGCTGTGTAACACACCCTGATTCTTCTCAAGAGGGGAATTGGTTTTCAGTATAGGGAGAGGAGTAAAAACAAAAAGGCTTCTCAATCGAAAAGCCTTTTTGTTTATATCATAAAATGAGTTTTTAAATCTTCATAGTCATACGAACATTTAATACTCTTCCTGTCATGTAATTTGGAATTCCATAAGAAGTTTTTGAATAGGCATCACGTACCCAAGTATTCGTAATAGAGTTTTTAATATCAAACATATTAAACAATTCTACACCTAAAGTAAGTTCTCTGAAATTCTTTAGCCAACCAGACTCATATCTTCTTTTAGCATCTGTAAAAACATAGATTAATCCGATATCAGCTCTACGATATGCATTCAATCTTGTCTGGTATAAATAAGGATCTGCATAAGAAGGAGAACCACCAGGAACACCAGAATTATATACCATGTTTAAATACATTCTTAAATTTGGAATTGTTGGAACATAATCTTGTAGAACAAAAGCCAATTTAAATCTTTGATCTGTTGGTCTAGGAATATAACCTCTGTTTTCGTAGTTTTCTTCTGTTTTTAATAATCCGATAGTAAGCCAACTTTCCGTACCAGGAATAAATTCTCCATTCAATCGCATATCAAAACCAGCAGCATAAGCTTTAGCATTATTATTTGCAGCATAACGAATTCTTACATTATCAACCGTGTAAATATTTACATCATCTAAGTTTTTATAATACGCTTCCGTAACTAATTTAAACTTTCTATTTCCCCACATTTTAAAACTATATTCATTTCCTAAAATAAAATGATAAGCCTTTTGTGCTTTTACATCTGGATTTACGTTTCCTTCCGCATTTCTCAATTCTCTATAAAAAGGAGGTTGGTAATAAATTCCTGTAGCAAAACGAAATAACATATCTGTGTTTTCCCAATCTGGCTTGATTGCAAATTGTGCTCTTGGACTAAAAACAGTTTGTGTAACATTTGCAGATTTTTCATCATCTACAGTCCAAGTTTGCATTCTTCCTCCAATATTGAAATAAACTTCATGGTCATTTAAATAAGCTTTTCTACTATATTGCGCATAAGCCGAAAGTCTGCTTATTTTCGTATGGTTTCTAGCTCTAATATTTTGGAAAGGAACAATCTCTCCAGTATAAGGCTCATAAGGTTGTTGGTTTGCAGCATGATGAATAGGACGAATAGAAAAACCAGTAGAGTCAATCATTTCCCACTCAATAATTCTATCTTGGATATCTTCTATTTGATATTTTGCTCCAACTTCAATTTCATTATTATCTTTTTTATAGTTTGCTCTTAATTGCACATTATTAATTAAGGCATCTAAATCATTTCTCGCATGCGAAAGTTGTGAACCAATCTGTTGTGCATATAAAGTTTCTCCAAAATTATCCGAACCAAAATCACCATCTACTTGCCCTAAATTATAAAAAGCTTCAATGTCATAATATTCTTCTTCTTGTGTGTTATAAGCAGAAGTAGTCAGTTCTAGTTTTAAATTATCATTTACTTTATAAATTCCTTTTAAAGCACCAAAAACAGTTAAATAATCATCTTCTTCACGACCATTATAATACACAATTAATTCTAAAGGATTATTTACTGTTCCAAAACGAGTTCTTCTAGTTTTAGGAATATAATCGTATTGATTCGAAGCTACATTTCCTAAAAATTCTAAAGTAAATTTGTCTGTAATTTTATAAGATAAAAATGATTGGATATCTAAAAATCTAGGTTTGTAGTTTGTTTCAATGTCTTTACTTCCTACTAATAAACTATTATCTCTATATCTTGCTCCTGCAATAAAATTAAGTTTGTCTTTTAAACCTGTTCCTTCCACAGTCAGTCCACCACCAAGTAAACTTGCGTTCATTGTCACACCAAATTTTCTAGGTTTTTTGTAAGTAATATCCAATACCGAAGAAAGTTTGTCTCCATATTTAGCTTGAAAACCTCCAGCAGAAAAGGCTATATTTTTTACCATATCTGAATTGATAAAACTTAGTCCTTCTTGCTGTCCAGAACGAATTAAAAATGGACGGAAAACTTCAAAACCATTTACATAAACTAGGTTTTCATCAAAGTTTCCTCCACGAACATTATATTGCGTACTTAAAGTGTTATTATTCGAAGCACCAATTAAGGTACTAACTAAAGTTTCAACTCCTCCGTTTCCTGTAGGTACAAATTTGACATCTTCAATATCTACACTTTGTTGACCTTTTACAGCATTTCGTTGTTCTTTAGTTTCAATTTCCACTTCGCCAATTTCTTCAATACGAAGTTTTGGAGAAATAGTTACAGTTCTATTTTTGGATGTTGAGATTCTTTTTTTGTATTCCGCATAAGAAACGTGCATAAAAGTAATCGTTCCTCGTCCAAATTTTGTAGTTGTTAAAGTATAAGTACCATCTTTTGCAGTGGTAGTTCCATCTCCTTCAAAAATTACGGTAACATTTTCAATTGGTTTTCCAAATTGATCTTTTACCGTTCCTTTGATTGTTGCTTTTTGACCAAAAACGATGGATGTTAAAAATAAAAATATTATGGTTAAGTAATAGTTCGTTTTCAATTTAGTTGATTGTTTAATTTTTGATGTTTAAATTATTTTTTTCGATAAAAAGTAGCTTTCAATGTGCTTTTATTTCCAGCATTATCTTCTACGACTACTTTTAGCTCATGTTTTGCTTTTTTAAATTCTTTATCAGACAGACGATAGGTCAAAACTCCAGTTCTTAAATCTCTTTCCATACGTATCCATTCTCCATCAATAGTTGGATAATAAGATTTGATTCCACTTTTTGGATCAGAGATTTTTACTTTCAGAAAATGATACTTTGTAATCCATTGTCCGTCTTTAAAGTTTTTCAACGAAACTTTAGGAGGAATAGTATCTTTTATAAGCTTATATTTTCCTAAATACTTTGTTTTTGCAAAAATTGCAGTATCATTCTGAATGGAATTTTGATAAACCGTATATTTTTTTCCAGTAATTCTTCCAATATAAAGTCCTTTTCTTTCCGATTCTTTTTTATCACGAATATCAAAAGCTACTGTATATTTTTTCTGAAGCGGAATAATATCTTGATGAACATCTACAAAATTATCTTTCTGTGTTACTTTAATATTTGCATTGTCATAAAAAGTTTCTTTTGGAAAAATAACAGTTGCTATTCCTTCCTGAATTGTCGTATTACAAGAAGTTTCAACAAAAGTATGATCGCTAAAGTCTTTAGCTTTTTTCTGAATATTTTTTCTTTCTCCTTTTACAGGAATTGTTAGTGTAGAAGTATTTCCTGCATAATCTTTTGCTACCAATTCTATTTTATAATCCAAGCCATCTAGAATTTCAATCTGTCCAGCATTTTCTAGAAATTTATAAATACTCAAATCATTATTATGTTCGATAAAACATTTCTGAACAAATTCTTTTTTGTTTTTAAAATGATGATAATCTAAGTGAAGATTGATTTTTCGAGTTTTATCAAAAGAAAAAGATTCTACTTCATAATAGTATTTTCTCTTTCCATTTACTTTCATTTCAAGACTGTAAATACCGTTTTTGTTTAAAGAATTATTCAATAAATCAATAACATGAATTCCAACTCCAATCGTGTCAATTGCAGTTATTTTCTGACTTTTCAGTTTTCCAATTCCAGCATTTGTGATTTTTAATTTTTTCTTAGAAGTAAAACCATTGATATGAGAATTTTCAGAAATAGGATAGGCAAAAGCTCCTTTTATAGTTGGCCTGATTGTATCTTTAATTTTATAACCAAACAAAAGTGGATTTATAGGTCTTTCCGATTTTGTATCTCTAATTTCGAAATGTAGGTGAGGAGGGATGAAACCTCCAGTTTTCCCAGAATAAGCTAAAAGTTCTCCTTGTTCAAGATCCAATTCATGGGCTTCCGGATATAACTCGATTTCGTAAGATTTTTGTTCGTATTGTTTTTTCTTAATGTATTCTTCAACCTTTGGACTGAATTTTTGTAAATGCGCATAAACAGTAGTATAACCATTTGGATGATCTACATAAATTACTTTTCCATATCCCCACATAGAAATTTTTATTCTAGAAACATATCCTTTTGCAGCAGCCAATACTTTTAAACCTTCTCTTTGCTTCGTTTTGATATCTAAACCAGCATGAAAATGATTGCTTCGCATTTCTCCAAAAGTACCAGATAGCAATAATGGAACTTCCAGAGGACTTTTAAAATAATTTTGAGGATATTTATGCTGGGCAAAACTTAGCTTAAAGCATAAAAATAGTACTAATAATATAATTCGTTTTTCCAATGTTTTCTAAGATTTTCGCTAAAATAATAAAATCTAATATAACAGAAATATAATCCAAACTTTAAAGTTTCGTGCTCTTCTTTATTTTAGTACTTTTAGGATAAATATTGTTTAGGTTTTAAATCGTAAATGGAAACCTTAAATAGTCTGTAAAAACTTCTTTAATATTTGTTAAAACGTTTAAAATTAGATTTTTATTAGGATTTGTTGTGAAATATTTAAACTTTCCGCTTGGCATTAATAAGTAATTTCGGAAGGAATTAACCTTTAAGAAATTCATTATGAAAAAACTTTTAGTTACAATTTTATTATTGACCGGAGGATTTTTAACCTCCCAAGCTCAAGAAATATCGTTTGGAGTAAAGGGGGGAATCAATTTTGCAAGTTTGACAAATACTGGAACTTATAATGTAAGTTCAATCAAAGACTGGACAGCGGGTATTGTTGTTGAGTTCGAAATTTCAGACAGATTTTCAATCCAGCCAGAGGTGCTTTATTCTGCACAAGGGGGAGATGTAAATTTTGTTCGACCAAATCCAGAATACATGTCACTCATTGATTATTTTGATGCAAAAGTAAATTTAGATTACATTAATGTGCCAATATTGGCAAAGTTTTATGTTGTTGATGGACTAAGTATTGATATAGGTCCGCAGTTTGCTTTTCTTGTTGATAATAATATTGAATTTACAAAAACAGTTCCAACAAACCCACAACCAACGGTTACATACCACAAAACAACTTTACCACAGAAAAAATCATTTGGAATTGATGGAAGTGTTGGACTTGGATACAAGTTTCCTGAAAGAATTTTTATTCAAGGTAGATACAATTTTGGTTTAATTGATATTGAAGATATTGAAAAATCTAAAAACTCAGTTTTCCAGTTAACAATCGGTTACGAATTTTGGTAGAAAATTACATATAAATAGTTTTTTAAAGCGAAGTGTAAACTTCGCTTTTTTTATTAATTATATTTTTTTAGTTTAAAATTATATCTTAATTAATATATAATTAGTAAACATTATAATTTCTTTAAATAATATGCTTTTGTATTATAAGTAATTTCGTAAGTAATTAACCTTAAAGAATTTATTATGAAGAATTTAATTGTTACTATTTTATTGTTAGTAGGTAACGTTGGATTGGTAAGCGCACAGGATATTTCATTCGGTGTTAAAGGAGGAGTGAATTTTTCTAATCTTGTCGGAAGTGATATCTATGGTGGAGATTCTAAAACAGGATGGACAGCTGGTGTTGTGTTGGAATTAGAATTATCAGATAAATTTTCGATTCAGCCCGAATTACTTTATTCTGCACAAGGAGCGAAAAGTAATTTTTCTTTTCCAAATGATAATGATCCAAATATCAGAGATAGATATCATGCGGATATTAAATTAGATTACATCAATTTACCTATTTATGCAAAATATTATTTAGTAGAAGGTTTAAGTATTGACGCAGGGCCACAATTTGCCTTTTTAGTGGATAATAGTATTGAAATTAAAAAAACAGTTCCATTGTTGCCAGATCCGGTAACTACAGTTACAAAAACAGATCTTTCCAATAAAAAAGCATTTGGAATTGACGGTAGTGTAGGTTTTGGATATAAAGCGCCAGAAGGGATTTTTATTCACGGACGATACAACTTTGGATTAATAGAAGTAGAAAGTAATGAGAATGCCAAGAACTCAGTATTCCAAGTTTCCATTGGATATGAATTTTAAAGATTTATTTATTTGTATTTTTGAAAGACGGGAGCAAAACTTCCGTCTTTTTTTGTAAATTATTTATATGAAATTAATAATCATAAACGGTCCGAATTTAAATCTTTTGGGGAAAAGAGAACCAGAAGTTTATGGTAGTCAAACTTTTGAAGATTATCTATATATTTTGATGAAAGAATATCAAACAAAAAAAATAGAATTAGAATATTTCCAGTCAAATGGGGAAGGGGAGTTGATTGATAAAATTCATGAAGTTGGTTTTTCCTATGATGGAATTATTTTAAATGCTGGAGCATATACACATACATCAATTGCGATTGCAGATGCTATCTCAGCAATTACAACTCCGGTGATTGAGGTGCATATCTCAAATGTCCATAAAAGGGAAAGTTTTAGACATCATTCCTATTTATCACCAAATGTGGAAGGAATTATTATAGGTTTTGGATTAAAAGGATATAAATTAGCGATTGAAAGCTTTTTATAAAAAAATAGAAAATACCAATCAATCATGGTATTTTCTATTAAGAGTATAGATTAGTTTAAATTGGGCTTTAAGTCTACCAGACTATTTTCATTCATAATGTACTCTAAAGTACCTTTAAATTCTAATTCATTTTCAAGAAAAGTTCGTAAATATTTCCAGAATAAGATATTTTTATCCAATATCATCATACTTAAATTACGGTCATTAAAACACGATAAAAGAGTATCAATAGTTGCATAAATCTCTGAGAATTCATTATCTCTCTTTTCTAAAATATTTTCTACATAAAAGAATTTTTCAGGGCTAATTTCTTTTAAAAATAAATATAATTCTAATACAGTTTTTTTTAGAAAAATCAAATGTTCTTCTTTTTTAATGTCAAATTTGATTTTTTCTGATGGATCTAAATTTATATTTTCAGTTTTTTTTAAAAGGTGTAAAATTTCAAAGGTTTTAATTTTGAAATATTCATTGAATTGGTGAATATCCCATATCTCCATATTTTTCTTTTGTATAATTTTTTTTGATTTTTTGAAATAAAAAATCGGGGTTATGTAAATCTTTTTTACAAAATTATAAACAAAAGGAATGTTAGAGGTTTCAATTAATTATTTAGGACAAGTACGAGTTTTAATTAAGTAAGACGAACTTTTAATTGTTTGTTAATTAGTAATTTCCAAGTTTTGTTTTCTGAACTCTGAAGGAGTTAATTTTGTGTGATTTTTAAAAGATTGATTAAAAACTGATTTAGAATTAAACCCACAATCCATTCCAATTGAAATTATAGTGCGGTTATTATATTTTGGGTCAAGTAATCTACTTTTTACTTCTTCAATTCTATATTCATTTATAAAAGTATAAAAGTTTTTTTCAAGGAAAATATTTAAAACTTCTGTAAGATGATGCTTACTAATTTCTAAATCTGAAGCTACTTTTTGTAAATTAATTTCTGGATCCAGATAAGGTTTTTTAAGTTCAATGTATTCCATTAATTTTTCTTTGATCAGTAAAGCATTTTCTTCATTTAAAGTGGAGGTTACATATTTATTTTTATCTGTTTTCACTATTTTTTTTGAAATAACATTTTCCTCAATATTTTCAATTACATATTTTTTACCTGCATGAAAAACGGCAGGATTTCTAAATTTTAAAGTATGAAAACATAGAGAAGTAATAATAATTAATGAAGTACTTAAAATCTCAAACCAATCTTTTGAGAAAAATGAATTAAAATGGCTTATGATAAAAAAACTGATACTACTAATAAAAGGAATATATAAACTCATATAGATAAAAGCAGTCCAGAAAAACTTTAAGTTATTTTTATTTTCTAAAACATAATAGTCCCTAATTTTTAGAAAAATTATCAAGAAGTAATAAAAAACATTAAAAACAATTATTGGTACTAGAAAGTATAAAATATATTTCTGCTGGTTGTCAGGATGTACAAAAAGAAAAATAAAAGGTAAAGGAGCTAGCGCAGATAATAAAAAAAATAAATGTTTTCTTAGGTCTCTTGTTGTATTTTTTCTTCTAAATAAATAAAAATCAATGTATAAATATAAAAATATGAATTGAATAATATTTAAAGACTGTATAGTCAGTTTTAAAAAGATATTTTCAAAATTAAAAGGACCAATTTTCACAAGCATATCAATAGAAAACATTAAAAAGAAAAGACCTAATAATAAATTTTCTCTTTGATTTCGAACTTTAGAAAGAAGTAAAGAACCCGTGAAAATCGATAAAACAAGTGCTAAAATATATAAAGATTGCATTTATTTTATTTGTTTTGTAAAATTGATAAAATCCGTTCCTGTTGGGTTTTGGAAAACTTCAAGATCAAATAGTGGAACACAGGCCATGATGTGATCAAAAATATCAGACATGATTCCTTCATAGGCAACCCACTCTTTATTATTACAAAAAGCATAAACTTCGATTGGAATTCCTGTTTCTGTTGGTGGTAATTGCCTTACCATACAGGTCATTTCATGATTAATATTGTGATTTTTTGCTAAATATAATTCTAAGTATTTTCTAAAAAGTCCAATATTAGTTAGAGCACGACCATTTATTGTAAGCGAATTTTTTTTATGCTCCGAATTATATTGCTCAATTTCAACTTTTTTTTCTGTAATATATGCTGAAATTAAATGTACTTGTTCTAATTTTTCTAACAACTCATGCGTACAGAATTTTACACTCGAAACATTGATGTTAATTGCTCTTTTGATTCTTCTTCCGTCTGAATTTTCCATTCCTCTCCAGTTTTTGAAAGAATCTGAAATGAACGAATATGTAGGAATAGTCGTAATGGTTTTATCAAAGTTTTGCACTTTTACGGTTGTAAGATTTATTTCTAGAACATTTCCATCTGCACCATATTTTGGAAGTGTTACCCAATCTCCAACTCGCACCATATCATTTAAACTCAGCTGAATACTACCTACAAAACCAAGAATACTATCTTTAAAAGCTAACATAATCACAGCTGCCATAGCTCCAAGCCCTGTAAGTAAAGCAACTGGACTTTCGTTTATCGTGATTGAAATAATCAGGATAACAGCGATAATGGTAATAAAAGTTCTAGCTAATTGTGAAAGACTGGCAATTGGTTTGTCTTTAAATTTTGGATTCATCTCTAAGTGTTCTCTCAAAGATTTGATAAAACATATAATTATTTCAGCGATAATTACAACAATGAAAATATCAGTAATAACTATGATAAATGGAAGTAATTTTTGATAATGTTGGAAAAATTGTGGAGCAAAAATATCAATCATTATTGCAGGAACAAGATGTGCAATAGAATTGATTACTCTTTTTGTAAAGAATATATCATCCAACATGGTGTTAGTTCGCCTTGCCATTTTTGGAAGAACTTTGTGTAATATTCTTCTAGCAATTCTCCATGCTATAACAGCTATAATAAATAATAAAAAAATTCCAGAAAGCTCTCGTATAAGCGTAGCTGTGTCATGAGGTACATTCATAAAGCTTTCTAAAAAATCATCGACTTTTTGTGTTACAGATTTAGATTGTTTCATTGTTGGAATTTCTTAATAACGTATCAATTATCTAAGAACGCATTAAATTTATTATTCAAATATATTTCAAAATTAGAATTAAAGTAAATTTTATGATGAAAAAAAATTAAAACTTTATTATTAACTAATAAAAAGATACACGGCTTTTTCATAAAAAAAGAGTGATTCCAAAAAAATGATATTTTTGTTTCGCCAAAAATCAAAATACATCATGAAATCACTCAAAAAAACGAAATTAAAAGATACTATGAAGAATTG
>NZ_JADOTV010000017.1 GCF_015767245.1 Aureivirga sp. CE67 | reverse complement strand
TATAAAAACAGTAACGAGTGATGTTTCCAACCTAGCAGTTGGAGATGTGGTTACTTATACTGTTTTAGTAAGCAATACCGGAAATGTTACTTTAGATAATGTTTCGATTGTCGATACTTTAACTGAATTAGATGGAGTAACGAATCCACAAACTTTAGCAAGTATTTTTGATTCTTCTTCTATGGGAAGTTTAGAAGGGATCTTACAAGTAGGAGAAGTTGCTACCTATACCGTTTCTTATACTGTAACCCAATCGGATATTGACAATGGAGGATTTGCGAATAGTGTTTTTGCAAGTGGAGATTCACCAGAAGATACAAAAGTGAATGACACTTCTGATGATAATGATGATACGGATGGAAACACGGAAGACGATCCGACAGAAATTACGATTTCAGAAGATCCTTCGATAGAAGTAGTGAAAACAGTAACGAGTGATGTTTCAAACCTAGCAGTTGGAGATGTCGTTACTTATACAGTTTTAGTAAGCAATACTGGAAATGTTACTTTAGATAATGTTTCGATTGTAGATACTTTAACGGAATTAGATGGAACTTCGAATCCACAAACATTAGCAAGTGTTTTTGATTCTTCTTCTATGGGAAGTTTAGAAGGAATCTTGCAAGTAGGAGAAGTTGCTACTTATACAGTTTCTTATACTGTAACGCAATCGGATATTGATAATGGAGGATTTGCGAATAGTGTTTTTGCAAGTGGAGATTCTCCAGAAGATACTACTGTGGAAGATGTTTCGGATGATAATGATGATGTCGATGGAAATACGGAAGACGATCCAACCGAAGTTGCGATTTCAGAAGATCCTTCGATAGAAGTAGTGAAAACAGTAACAAGTGATATTTCGAACCTAGCAGTAGGAGATGTCGTTACTTACACTGTTTTAGTAAGCAATACTGGAAATGTCACTTTAGATAATGTTTCGATTGTAGACACTTTAACGGAGTTAGATGGAACTTCAAATCCACAAACTTTAGCAAGTGTTTTTGATTCAGCTTCAATGGGAAGTTTAGAAGGAATCTTGCAAGTAGGAGAAGTTGCTACTTATACAGTTTCTTATACCGTAACGCAATCAGATATTGACAATGGAGGATTTGCGAATAGTGTTTTTGCAAGTGGAGATTCACCAGAGAATACTACTGTAGAAGATGTTTCGGATGATAATGATGATGCCGATGGAAATACGGAAGACGATCCGACAGAAATTACGATTTCAGAAGATCCTTCGATAGAAGCTGTTAAAATTGTTGATGAAATTATTGATAATGGAGATGGAATATTAGGAGCTGGAGATGAAATTATCTATAATATATCTGTTACAAATACTGGAAATGTAACATTGTCGAATGTTGTTTTACTAGATCTTTTTGAAGACTTTAATGGAAATCAATCAACATTGACTACCGAGTTTGTTGATGCATCACAATCTAGTGTTGAAGGAACTTTACAAGTTGGAGAAATTGCTACTTACACAGTTTCTTACATTTTGACTCAAGAAGATGTTGATTCAGGAGGAATTAAAAATAGTATAACTGCGACAGGAGAAAGTCCAAATGAAACAGAAGTTTCAGATGTTTCAGATGATGGTGATGATGCAGATGGTAATACAGAAGATGATGAAACAGAAACTGTAATTCCTGATTCAGCAACGCAAGGAAATCCTTCTTTAGATGTTGAAAAAACTGCCGAAATTCAAGACAATGGAGATGGTGAATTAGGTGTAGGTGATACAATTATTTACACAATAACTATTGAAAATGTTGGAAATGTAACTCTTTCAAATTTAGAATTAGAAGATATTTTTCAAAATATTGACAATGAATTATTGACGCTAACTTCTGGACCGAGTTTTACAAATGCTTCTTTAGGAAGTAGTGAAGGAACTATTCAAGTTAATGAAATTGTTACTTATGAAGCTACATATGTTTTAACGCAAGAAGATGTAGATGTTGGAGGAGTGAAAAATATTGTAATTGCAACAGCGGATACGCCTGGAGGAGAAGAAGTTTCTGATATTTCTGATGATGGAGATGATACAGATGGAAACACATTAGATGATCCAACAGAGTTAATAATTGATGCTTTATTTGAAATTTCTATTTTAAAAGAAGTAAATGAAGAAACTCCAGTGGTTGAAAATAATGTGATTTTTACAATAACAATTATGAATGAAGGAGATGTAACAGCTAATAACATTGAAGTTTCAGAAATTTTACCTTCAGGATATGAATTTGTTAATGCTGAAACGACCCTAGGAGAATATTCTGAATCATCTGGAGTTTGGACAATTGAAGCTTTACCTGTAAATGCAGTAGAGTTTTTAGAAATTGAAGTGAAGGTTTTAGGAGATGGAGATTATGAAAATATTGCTGAGATAGCTTCTTATGAAGGAGGTTTAGATGCAAATGAAAATAATAATATCGCTTCTGCTACTACAGAACCTTTATGTTTGACGATATATAATGAATTTTCACCAAATGGAGATCAAGTAAATGATACATTCATAATTGATTGTATTGAAAGATATCCAAATAATAGATTAGAGGTTTACAATCGTTGGGGAACTAAAGTTTATGAAAAACAAGGTTATTTAAACGAATGGGATGGAACATCTAAAGCTGATGCTACAATCAAGGAGGATGATGGATTACCAGTTGGAACATACTATTATATTTTAAATTTAAATGATGGAACAGAGCCAATTAAAGGATGGTTGTATATTAATAGATAAAAATTGAAACGCTTTGAAAACAATAAAAGAAATATTAAAAAAATCATCCTTATTAAAAATAATTGGATGTTTGTCAATAGCATTTTTCGTTGAAATTGAAAACGGATTTGCACAACAAGAACCACAGTATACACAATACATGTATAATACAATGGTTGTAAATCCTGCTTATGCAGGGCAGAGAAATGTACTGAGTATTTCTGGATTATACCGATCACAATGGATCGGTATATCTGGGGCTCCAGAAACACAAACTTTTGGAATTCATTCGCCTTTGAGAAATGAAAAAATCGGTTTAGGATTGACAGTTGTAAATGATAAACTGGGTCCTGCAAATCAATTATATGTTAATGGAAACTTTTCTTATACAATTGATTTGAATGAAAATGATTTAAAATTATCTTTTGGTGTAAAAGCTGGGTTTGATTATTTAAAAACAGATTGGAGTAAAGGAAAATTCAAGAATCCAGATCAGGTTTATGAAGAAAATATTAATCAATACTCTCCGTCAGTAGGAGCTGGTTTATATCTTCATAGTGAAAAATGGTATGTTGGGTTGTCTGTTCCAAGCTTTTTGACTACAAAGCATTTTAGAGAAAATGAATATGCAGTAGGAAAAGAAAGACTTCATTATTATTTAATTGGAGGTTATGTCTTTGATTTAAGTAATAATTTAAAATTTAAGCCTTCTACTTTTTTGAAAGCAGTTTCTGGTTCACCTTTAACAGTTGATTTATCTGCGAATTTTTTAATCTATGATCAATTTACAGTAGGAGCAGCATATCGCTGGGATGATTCTGTGAGTGGTTTGGTAGGGTTTCAAATGTCCAAAGATTTCTTTATAGGATATGCTTATGATTATTCTACTACAGAACTACGTCATTATAATGATGGAAGTCATGAAGTAATGTTACGTTACGAATTCAGAAAACAAAGCTCTTATTTATCACCTAGATTCTTTTAAAAAAATAGAAAATGAAAAAAATACTACTAATAATATTATCATTTTTCTGTTCTGCGGCATTTTATGCGCAGAAAGGAAAAGTGAAAAAAGGAAATAAAAAATACGACAAACTTGCATATATCGATGCAACAGAAGAATACTTAAAAGCTGTTGAAAATGGTGCAGATTCTCCTGAAGTTTATCAAAAATTGGGGAATGCTTATTTTTATAATAATAAGATGGAAGATGCAGTGAAATGGTATTCTAAATTGTTGAATCAAGATAATGATGCTGTAGATCCAATTTATTATTACAGATTATCTCAAGCTCATAAATATCAAGGGAATTATAAAGATTCAGATAAATGGATGCTGAAATTTGCAGAAAAAAGTCCATCTGATTCTCGTTCAAAGTTATTTAAGGAGTCAAGAGATTATTTAACTACGATTCCAAATAAATCAGATGAAATTCAATTAACGAATGCTAAATTTAATAGTGAGAAATCTGATTTTGGAACTTTTCTTTATAAGGATACTATCTATTTTGCTTCAAACAGAAAAGAAGGTGAAAAATATAAATGGAATAATCAACCTTTCTTAGATTTATATATCGTAGATTCTGAGAAAAATGATATAATTTCTTTTGATGAAAAACTAAACACGAAACTTCATGAATCTTCTATTGTAATTTCTCCAAATGGTGATTATGCTTTTTTTACGAGAAATAATATTATCGGAAAAAAAGAACATTCAGATTCAGATGGTGTAAACAGATTACAATTATATCGAGTTAGAAAAAATGAAGATGGAAAATGGGGGAAAGAAGAATTATTGAAAATAAACAGTGATGATTATAGTGTAGCGCACCCAACAATTAATCAAGATGGAACAAAGATTTATTTTGCTTCTGATATGCCAGGAACCGTTGGAGAATCGGATATTTATGTTGCAAAATTAGATGAAGAAGGAAATCTTGAGGAACCTCAAAATTTAGGATCTTTAGTAAATACAGAAGGTCAAGAATCTTTTCCTTTTATTAATGAAAAAGGAGATTTATTTTTTGCTTCGAATGGTCATATTGGATTAGGAGGTTTTGATAATTATGTTATTCGAGAATTTGAACATGATGATTCTTTCCAAGAAACTCTTTATGTAGATAATTTAGGAAAACCAATTAATAGCTCAAAAGACGATTTTGCTTATACTGAATATTTGTCTAGCAATAGAAAAGGTTTTTTATCTTCAAACAGAGAAAACGGGAAAGGAGATGATGATATTTATAGTTTTAAAGTGCCAAAATGTTATCAGATTATTGATGGAATTGTAAAGGATAAAAAAACAGATCAAATTATTACTGGAGCAAATGTTGTTTTAGATAATAAGAATAATGTTGTTTCAAGTCCAGAAGCAATTTCTAACGCTGATGGAACGGTATCTTTTAAGGTAGAATGTGGAACTACTTTTAAAGTTGTAGGAGCTAAAGAAAAATATACTCCAGATGAAACAGAAATTTACATTCCTAGAAGAAAAAAAGAAAATATTGTTACTTTAAGATTAAGCCTAATTCCTGAAGGAATTGTTGAAGATACTATTGTTTTTGAGGATAAAGATGGAAATGAGCAAGTAGTCCAAGTGAATCCAAAAGATTTAAAAGTAGGGCAGGATTTAAAAGAAATATTTAAGATAAATCCTATTTATTTTGATTTTGATAAGTCAACAATACGTAAAGATTCAAAAGTTGAGTTAAAGAAAATTATCAAAATCCTGAATAAGTACTCTAATCTTAAGATTGACGTACAATCTCATACAGATGTACGTGGAAGTAATACTTATAACGAAAGTCTTTCTAAGAGGCGAAATAAAGCTACTATCGCTTATTTAGTAAATGAAGGTGGAATAAATCCAAATCGAATCGTAGGAGAAGGATATGGAGAAACCCGAATTATCAATAAATGTAAAGAAGGAGTGAAGTGTAATGACACTGAACATGAAGAAAATCGAAGAAGTGAATTTATAATTCTTGAGAGTAAATAAATACGAAAAGAGGCTGAAATACAGCCTCTTTTTTAAGATTATATTTAAATTATTTAATTATAATTTTTTCAGTTTGAATAATTCTATTGTTTGAAATCATTTTTATTAGATAAAGACCTTTCTTTAATTTTGAAATATCAAGTTTAAACTCTTTTTCTTTAATGTTTGAAATAGATTTAACTTTGTAACCTGTGAAATCATATAACTCTAATGAAGAGTTTTCATTTATCATATCAGAATTTACAATAGAAATATTAAGTATATCAGTCGCAGGGTTTGGGCTAATCATAAAACTTCCGTTGTTTTGAGGAGAGTTTAAATTAAAGCTACTAAAATCAGAAAAGTAATTTAAATCTTGTTGATTCATAATATAATTTTGTAAATAACTATAATCTATTTGATAGTTTGTTAATGGGTTGTAATGTTCAAAATATATTAATTGTCTACAAGTATTTATTTCTCCTGAGTATCTTACTAATGCTTTAACTAAAGTAACATCATAAGAGTTTTCAATTGGAGTATTGTCAAATATTAAATAAGGTTCATTATAAGTAATATATTCTTCTGTTACTGTAGAGTGTTCTCCTAACTTGCTAATTGTCCATTTGATAGAATATGTTTCATTTGGATCATCAATTAATTCTTCAAATAGATTAAAAGAATATTTTCCACTAGTAGAGGATGTTGGTGTGTATTCTACATTTACATCATATTCTGGAAACTCACACACTAAATAATTTTCAATTTTAAATGATTCAAATAAATTCTCTTCAGTTTCTAATCTACTATCAAAAACATATTGGCAAACTTCCCCATTACAAGGGTTTCGTAAAGTTAGAACCATAGATGGCCTGAAAGAAAGCGTTTCATTAATTGGAAAATCGATTAATCTTATTAACTGAGAATGCTCAGGTATAAGAGTTTGGTCGATATTTAAAATTTCAGTGTCAAACCAATTACTATCATCTGGCTCTAATTTCCAATAGATATCTGCAATTTCCCAACCTGATGGGAAATTTTCAAAAATAGGTTCAAATAGTAGAGCATTATTCATAGTTAATGGAAATGTTTTATATGTAAATCCAGCATTAAAGTCTAAATCTTCACATGTTTCATTTTCATTTCCATATATAATATTTTCAATAATAGTTTCTTTTTCACATACAACAGTAATGTTAGTAAGTGTTGGATTTCCATAAGAAATAACCGAATTTATTTTTATTTTAAATTCTTCAGAACATCCTTCTATATAATTTATTAAATCAATATTTTCTTGAATATCGTCACCAAAAGATGTTGTAAAGTTAGTAATTGTTGTAGAATATAACGGAGCATCATTAGAATCTAATAGAATGATTTCATTCAAATGATATGCATTTATAGTATTGTATACAGGGTGATTAAAATGACCTCCAATTGTAATGTTTAAATTAGTATCTTCCAAATTATAATTTATATCAAAATCAAGATCTTCACAAGTTGTTCCAGGATTTTCAACATAAAACTTCTCACTATAATAGTTTTTACAATCTAATACAGATCCTGAAGCATTAATGATGAATTCTTTAGTTGTACCAGCTGGTACATTGTTAATGAAATCAATATTAAAATTTTTATTATTATTAAATAGTTCATCAGAATACAAAATAGCACCAGTTGAAGGGTCAATTATTTCGTAAGTTCCAGATGATAGAAATGTTTCTTGATTATGAAATTTAGGAATGAAAGAAAAATCAACTACTGTTCCATCATTTGAATTGATATCCATGTCAAATGTAACTTCTTCACATAAGTCCCAATTAACTTTGTAGAATTTATTAAATCCGAAATCTTGATTCCAACAAAGTGATACAGCATCCCCATTACTATCATAATGAAAAAAAGTATCAACATTAAAATTTAATTGTGTATTTGAAATTGTATGGTTACTTTCAGGATAAAAAGTTTCTGTATGCTGAAAAATTGGAAATGACTGTTGGTTAGGAAACTGAATATTGGCTATATTTACTCCCGCATTTAAAACAAAACCACCAGGCATATAAAATTCTAACGTGTGTCCTGGAGGGACTTCATTACCTTCTGTTGCTTTAACAATAGACTGAAAAGTTATTTCAATTCCATTTTCATTAACAGTACCAATAGTGTAGCTGCTTGATGGAAAAAAATCACATCCTGATGGGCTATCCACTACTTGTTGCTGTGAATATGAAAAACTTGTAAAAAGTAGAAGAAATAAAAAGGTATTAAATATTATTTTTTTCATAAAATGATTTTTAAAAATACTTCACAATAGGTTTTTGATAGTAGAATGATTTTTAAATACAAAATTATTCCACTATTAAACTTGTGTGATATATAATTGTTAATTAATATGAAAACTGCAATTTTCTTTTACCTTAGGTTCGGTAAATATAAAGAATATTTTAATGCTTTTTATAATACTATTTTAACATGTTTTAATTTACCGTAATTTGATTTTTAAGATTATTCCCAAAATTTCCCTTACTTTTATACTCGCTTACAAAACGAAAAAAGATGAACTATATATTATTCGATGGAGCTGTAAGAAACAACTTACTTCCATATACATATACAAGACCTGTTGCAGACATCCGAGTAGGAATTTTAACAATTCGTGAGAAATGGGAAAAATATCTTGGATTCACAACAACGACAATCACAGAAGAATATTTAGAAGAGAAATATCCGATGATTGAAGCAGAAAGAAATATTATGATTGATGCTTCCATTTTACCTTCAGAAGCTTTGGCTTCAATAATCAAAGATTTGAAAGAAAACCAATGTGTGGTTTATAACGAAGAAATAATTGCTTTTTTCACAACAGAAAACCAAGAAGAAGTTGATTTTGATACTTATGAAATCATCGAATTCTCTGAGGAATTAATCCAAATTCAAAATACTTGGGATATTTTCTCAAAAAACGGAGAAGCAATCAAAGCAGATTTCAAACTTCTTACAGAAGACAGAGAGTCTGAGCCAATTTCTTCAACAAACAATGTTCTAAATCCTGAAAATATTTTCATCGAAGAAGGAGCAAAAGTGGAATTCGCTACTTTAAACGCTTCTACTGGTCCAATTTATATTGGAAAAGATGCAGAAATAATGGAAGGAAGTTTAGTTCGTGGACCTCTTGCACTTTGTGATCATGCGGTTCTAAAACTTGGAGCAAAAATTTACGGACCTTCTACTTTCGGACCTTATTGTAAAGTTGGTGGAGAGGTGAATAATTCTGTTCTTTTCGGGTATTCAAACAAAGGTCACGATGGATTTTTAGGTAATTCAGTTCTTGGAGAATGGTGTAATATCGGTGCGGATTCAAATAATTCAAACCTAAAAAATAATTATGCAGAAGTTCGTCTTTGGAATTATGAAACAGAGAATTTCGCTAAAACTGGTCTGCAGTTTTGTGGTCTGATGATGGGAGATCACTCAAAATGTGGAATCAATACAATGTTCAATACAGGAACTGTTGTTGGAGTTAGTGCAAATGTTTTTGGAAGTAATTTTCCACGTAATTTCATCCCATCTTTCAGTTGGGGAGGAGCTTCAAAAATGATTACTTACCAAATGCGAAAAGTAAACGAAGTTGCTGAAAAAGTGATGGCTCGCAGAAATGTTGCTTACGACGAAGTAGAACAAAAAATTCTAGAACACGTTTTCGAAGAAACTAAAAAATATAGAAAAGATTAATTTTCATTCAAGCGATAACATTTTGTTGTCGCTTTTTTTATGATTATTTTTAATAGTGAAATTTTTCTTTTTGAAAGATAGGTAGTCAAGTTCTAGATTTTGTATTAAAAATCGAAGATTTTCAAAGGTCTTTCATAATGAGTGTAGTTGTTTTAATTACGTTAAGAAATTCCGAATCCTTGTAGGAATTTTAGTAATTAAAATACGGTTTTTTGACCTTGTTGTCAAAAAAACACCTTTTATGAAAGTGTCCTTTTTTGGTTCGTTTTTTGGACAAGCAAAAAATGAACAAGAACGTGAATAGATTTGTAAAACTCTCTGTATTTACGAAATTTTATTGAACTTGAAAATCTAATTTTGAAAGATAATAGAAGTGTAAATTAAATAACAAGGAGCTTCCCTTTTAAAAAAGGTCGGGCTTTTCGTTACAAGTTTTCTTTTTTAAAATAAGAATCTCTAAACAATCCGTGGGCTCGCTGCCGGTCGCCTCCGTTTGTTAAGAACTTCTAAAATTTTAAAAAAGAAAAGCTTTTCACTACAATCCCTAAGCTATAAAAGTAAAATAAAAAGTAATTTTGATAATTCAAAACTAAACTAGAATTAACCATGAAATTCGAAACTATAAATCCGGAAAACCAAGAAGTAATTAAAGAGTACACGTATTTAACTCGAGAAGAATTACATGAAAAATTAAACGATTCCAAACATGCATACAAATATTGGAAAGATGAAACTCTAGAAGCAAGAAAATTTTTAATCAATAATGTGAAAGAATTGCTTTTGACAAAAAAGTTAGACTATGCAAATGTAATCACAGAAGAAATGGGGAAACCAATTTCACAATCGATTGCTGAAGTTGAAAAATGTGCTTCACTTTGCGATTATTATATCAATATTGTAGAGGAAAGTTTAAATCACCGAGAAATCGAATCAGAATTTCAAAAAAGTTATGTTCGCTATGATTCTATGGGAGCAATTTTCGGAATTATGCCTTGGAATTTCCCTTTTTGGCAAGTTTTCCGTTATGCGATTCCAAATATTTTGGTAGGAAATGTGGTTTTATTAAAACATGCGCAAATCACTACAGGATGTTCTCTGAAAATGCAAGAATTATTTGAAGAAGCAGAATTGCCACATGGAGTTTTTCAAGCTTTAGTTTTAGATAAAAGAGATACGGAGGAAGTAATCAAAAATCCAATTGTTGCTGGTGTAACGCTTACAGGTAGTGAACCAGCAGGAAGAAATGTTGCTTCGCTTGCAGGGAAATACTTAAAGAAAAGTGTAATGGAACTTGGAGGTTCTGACCCTTTTATAGTTTGTAAAGATGCTGATATTGTAAAAGCAGCAAAAAATGCAGTTTTCTCAAGATTGATTAATACTGGGCAAACTTGTATTTCTGCCAAAAGATTTATCGTGGAAAAAGAAGTTGCCGAAAAATTCATCAGTGCCGCAATTATGGAAATCGAAATGATTAAAAGTGGTTCTCTTTTAGATAAAGATACGCAGATTGGTTTCATGGCTAGAGAAGATTTAGCGAATACTTTAGAGAAACAATTAGAAGATTTAGAAAAATCAGGAGGAGAAATTTTAGTAGGAGGAGATCGTGATGGAAATTTTTTCTCGCCTTCTTTAGTAAAAGTTGATAAAGAAAATACTTATGCAAATTATGAAGAACTTTTCGGGCCAATTGGAGTTGTAACTGTTGTTGATTCGGAAGAAGAATTGATTGAAATTGCAAATAATACACCTTTTGGTTTAGGTGCAGCAGTTTGGTCAGAAAATATTGAAAAAGCAGAAGAAATCGCTGCTAAAATTGAAGCAGGTTGCGTTGCAATTAATGATTTTGTAAAATCAGATCCGCGTTTTCCTTTTGGAGGAGTGAAAAATTCTGGTTATGGTCGTGAGCTTTCTTCTAATGCTTTACATGAATTTGTAAACATAAAAACTGTGTATGTGAAATAGAATTTTAATTTTTATTAAATATAATTGAAAACCAGTACTTTTTTGAAGTGCTGGTTTTTTGTTAAAATATTTTGGTATATTTTTACTTAAAAATTAGATGATTTAACACACTGTGTGATTTATAGCGATGAAGCATTTTTTTAAAAAGAATATTTTCGCATTAATTTTTATTCCAACACAAATAACACTTTTCCTTATTATGGTCAATTATTTTGATAATAAAAGAGCAGAGAATCTTAGGAAATATCATTATGTTTTATTTGAGGATGAATGTAATTGTAAAGTGAAAAAAGCAGATTATGATCGTGGTTGGACTACAATAATTTGTGAAAAAGGAGATAGTCTTCTGTTTGCTGTTGATGGTTTAGGATTATACTTAGAAAAAGAAGCCGTATTGCGTAAAGAAAAAAATGATGATACTTTCATAGTTTTTCAAAATATGAAAATGAAAAATTACAGAATAAATTATGATAGGAATTTAGACTCTAATATTGTTCCTGCTAATTCTCAAAATAGATAGAATAAACTCTTCTTGAATACTTGTTAAAGAAAATTAAACTTAATGCTTATTTAAACTTATAATTTAGAATTATTCTTAGTTACCTTGTTTGAAAATTAATAAAATATAAAGCACTGATTAATAGTTAATTAAATGATTTTTATTTTGATTTTTATTAATTTTACTTTTTCATAAGAGAAATTACTTTTAAAAACATGATAAATATCAGTTTTTTGAAAAATAGTAGCTTCTACTTTTGTAAAGTGTTCAATAAATAATTTCGAAAGAAAGTTAAATTCAAACCAAAAATCAATAAGGATGTTAAGAAAATCACTTGCAGTTTTAGCAATCGGTCTATTAGTTGTTTCTTGTGGAAATGACAAAAAAGCAGACAAGACAACTCCAGCTACGGAGCCAGCAAAAACAGAAGCTGTAGAAGAGAAAAAAGAAGAGCCTAAAAAAGAAGAATCTACTTCTACAGATGCAGCAGCTGATGCACAAGGAGGAGATATCGCAGCAGGTAAAGCTTTATTCTCTAAAAAAGCTTGTACAGCTTGTCACCAAGAAGAGTCTAAATTAGTAGGTCCAGCTCTAAAAGATATCGCAAAAATCTATAATGAGCAAAATGGAGACATGGTAAAGTTCTTAAAAGGAAATGGAAAAGCAATCGTAGATACAGACCCTGCACAAGTTGCAGTAATGCAAGCAAATTTTGCTGTTACGAAAACTTTATCTGATAAAGAACTTGAAGATATTTCAGCTTATATCAAAAGTGTAAAATAAAGCACTTTGTTTTAAAAATTTTAAGCATCTCTTTAAAATAGAGATGCTTTTTTTATTAGAAAATAGTATCTTTGCCGAATGGGAAGAAAGAAGAAAAATTATATTTTCGAAAATATAGAAGTAATTGATGCAGGAGCAAGAGGAAAGAGTGTTGCTAAAGCTCCTGATGGAAGAGTGATTTTTTTAACAAATGCAATTCCAGGTGATGTAGTAGATATCCAAACAGGAAGAAAAAGAAAAGCTTATTTCGAAGGAAAAGCGATTAAGTTTCATAAACTTTCTGAGAAAAGAGCGGAGCCAGTTTGTAAGCACTTCGAATATTGTGGTGGTTGTAAATGGCAGCACATGGATTATCAATCTCAGATAGAATATAAAGAAAAAGAGGTTGTAAATAATTTAACTAGAATTGGACACGTAGAACTTCCTGAAGTTACACCTATTTTAGGTTGTAAGACAGTTTACAATTATAGAAATAAGATGGAATTTTCTTTCTCAAGTTCACGTTGGTTGACTTTTGAAGAAATCGAATCAAAAGAAGAAGTTTCGAACAGAAATGCTTGTGGATTCCATATTTCTGGAATGTGGGACAAGATTTTAGACATCGACGAATGTCATTTACAAGAAGCTCCCTCAAATGAAATTCGTAATTTCATCAAAAACTATGGAATAGAAAATAATATTGAATTCTTTAATCCAAGAGAACATTCAGGAATGCTTCGTACTATGATGCTTCGTATTGCTTCTACTGGAGAAATCATGTTGGTGATTCAGTTCTTCCAAGATGATAAAGAAAAAAGGGAAGCTTTATTAAAAGCTGTTTTAGAAAAATTCCCACAAATTACTTCGTTACAATATGTGATTAATGGTAAGGCGAATGATACTTTATATGATCAAGATATTATTCTTTATCACGGAAGAGATCACATTTTTGAAGAAATGGAAGGACTTCGTTTTAAGATTGGACCAAAATCTTTTTACCAAACAAATTCAGAACAAGCATACGAATTATATAAAATCACTAGAGACTTTGCTGGTTTAACTGGAGAAGAATTAGTTTATGATTTATATACTGGAACAGGAACAATTGCACAATTCGTTGCTAAAAAAGCGAAAAAAGTAATTGGAGTAGAAGCTGTACCAGATGCAATTAAGGATGCGAAGTTAAATGCAAAAACAAACAATATTGATAATACGGAGTTTTTTGCAGGAGACATGAAAGATGTTTTCAATGATACTTTCATTGCTACACACGGACATCCAGATGTAATTATTACAGACCCACCAAGAGACGGAATGCATAAAAATGTGGTTGCAAAAATCTTAGAAATTGCTCCAAAAAGAGTAGTTTATGTAAGTTGTAATTCTGCAACACAAGCAAGAGATTTAGCATTGATGGATGAGCAATATAAAATAGTTAAAACGCAAGCTGTAGACATGTTCCCACAAACACATCATGTGGAGAATGTTGTTTTATTAGAAAAACGCTAAAATTTTCAGAATCTTCTGATTTTTGGAAATTTTAAATCGTAAATTGCAGCTTATATAATTAAAGATTATTTTATGAGAAAATACATGTTCATTTTTCTGTCTATCATCGCAACTTTGATATCTTGTGATCGAGATGAAATTTGTACGGATGCTACAACTCCAAGGTTAATTATTAAATTTTATAATAACTTTGATAGAACAGAAAGAAAACAGGTGACAGATTTTTATGTTTGGGCACAAGATAAAGATAGTTTACCTGATTATTTTGGAGTAAATACAGATTCTATTGCAATTCCTTTGGATGTAACAGAAGATTTTACAAAGTATTTGTTTTCAAATAATGAACTAGTAGATAATATTGAATTCACTTATGGTGGAAAAGACGAATTTGTTTCAAGATCATGTGGTTTTAAAACTGTATTTGATGAGTTAGAAATTCCGAATTATACTACAGAGTGGATTAGAGAAATAGAAATTTTAAATAATAATGTAAAAGATGAAAATGAAACACATATTAACATTTACCATTAGTATTTTCCTTTTATCTTTTACTGCTTTTTCTCAACAAAATAAAGAAGAGAAAACAGATTCTTTGGCAGCTAAACAAAAATACGGAGGTATTCGTATTGGAGTTGATATTAGCAAACCTATAATTACAGCTTTTGAAAAAGATAAGAAAGCTTTTCAGGTTGTTGCAGATTATAGAATTGGCCAAAATCTTTATATCGCAGGTGAGTTTGGTTTTGATGACCACACTCGTGAAGAAGATTATTTGAATTTTACAACCAAAGGTTTTTACGGAACTATTGGTTTAAATTATAATGTTTATGAAAATTGGTTAGATATGAATAATGAAATTTATTTTGGATTTCGTTATGGATATGGTCGTTTTTCACAAACATTAAACAGTTATACAATTTATCAAATTGGGGATTATTTTCCACAGCAAACAATTGAAACTCCTCAAGAATTTGATAATTTGGATGCTCACTGGGGAGCATTAGTCGCTGGTATGAAAGTAGAAACATTTAAAAATTTGTTTTTAGGAGCAAGTGTTAGTGTTGAAAAACTTTTTACAAGTAAACAACCGGATAATTTTAGGAATTTATACATTCCTGGGTTTGAGAGAGTTTATGCCAACGACTCTGGAATTACATTTAATTATACAATCTCGTATGTGATTCCTTTTCATAAAAAGAAAAAATAAATAAACAACAAACATAATTAAGAGAGATGAAGAATATACCTAGCGTAGATTTAGCTGATTTTTTATCAGGAGATGAGGAAAGAAAGCAAAAGTTTGTAAGAGAGATTGGTCAAGCTTATGAAGAAATTGGATTTGTGGCATTAAAAGGGCATTTCCTATCTGATGAGTTATCTGAAAGGCTTTATGACAAGATCAAAGCATTTTACAACTTGCCGACAGACGTTAAGAAGTCTTACGAAATCGAAGGAATCGGAGGACAAAGAGGGTATACTTCTTTTGGAAAAGAGAGTGCAAAAGGGTTTGAAGAAGGTGACTTAAAAGAATTCTGGCACTTTGGACAAGAAGTAGAAGACGACGCAGAATTAAAAGCACAGTATCCAGAAAATGTAATCGTTAAAGAAGTAGAAGGCTTTAACGAAACAGGAAACGAAATTTATAAGCAATTAGAAAAAACAGCAACTTATGTTCTAAGAGCTTTAGCTTTATACTGTGACCTTGATGAAATGTATTTTGATAAATACGTTCATAATGGAAATAGTATTTTACGTCCAATTCACTACCCACCGATCAAATCGGAGCCTAAGAGTGCAGTACGTGCTGCAGAGCATGGAGACATTAACTTAATTACTTTATTAATGGGAGCTTCTGCTGCAGGACTACAAGTTAAAAACAAACAAGAAGAGTGGATTTCTGTAACAGCATTACCAGAACAATTAGTAATTAATGTTGGAGACATGTTACAAAGATTAACAAACAACAAATTACGTTCTACAATTCACCGTGTAGTAAACCCACCAAAAGAAGAATGGGGAGAGTCAAGATTTTCAATTCCTTTCTTCACACACCCAAAGAGTGATATGCCTTTAAATTGTTTAGAAAATTGTATCGATGAAGAGCATCCTAAACTTTATGAAGACTGTACTGCAGGAGAATTCTTAAATGAGCGTTTAAGAGAATTAGGATTATTATAAAAAAATAATGAATAAAACAGTTATTTCAACATTCACATTTGGAATATTCTTATTAGTTATAGGAGCTGTTTCTCAGTTTTTCGACTGGAAACAAGCTCCTCTACTAATGGGGATTGGAGTACTTTTTGAGACTTTAGCAGTACTTATTTTTGCTTACAATAAAATAAAGAAAAAATGAGTGAAGCAAGTCCAATCAAATTAGCAATGCTAAGTATTGCAATATTTATCGGAGCTATGAAAGTAAAAGAGCATTGTCATCTTTGCTATATTGCTCTTGTATTTATAGGACTTGGTATTTTAATTTATGCAGCCGTAAAACATTTTAGATATAAATTATGGGAAAAAAAGAGAAAAAGATAAATGATTTATCTGCTCTAGGAGGTTTTGTGTTTTCTACAAATGATGATTTTGAATATGGGTCGGACGAGGTAGCAGATACTTTAGCACCAAAAGAGCAAAGACTAGAAGCCGTTTTTTCTAATAAAGGAAGAGGAGGTAAAACCGTTACTATCGTTAGAGGATTTATTGGATCAGAAGAAGATTTGAAAGCTTTAGCAAAACTTCTAAAAACAAAATGTGGAGTTGGAGGAAGTGTAAAAGAAGAGGAGATCATTATTCAAGGAAATTACCGAGATAAAATAATGGAAATCCTTAAGAAAGAAGGATACAACGTGAAGAGAGTAGGTGGTTAATTTTAACAAGGAACTAACTTTATTAATTAGTGATTCCATGTGATAATTAGTAATTTGGACAGGATTTGTTAAAATATAATTACCTAGATAATTTAGTTAACCTAAATGAATTTAATATGAGAAGGATTGGAGAATCAGAATTAATTATCAATCCAAATGGTAGTGTTTATCATTTGAATTTAAGACCAGAAGATATTGCAACAAACATAATTTTAGTAGGAGATCAGCACAGAGTGCCAATTGTTGCAGAACACTTTGATTCTATTGAGGAGGATATTCAAAAAAGAGAATTTAGAACGATTACTGGAACTTATAAAGGAAAACGTTTTTCTGTAGTTTCAACAGGAATTGGACCAGACAATATTGATATTGTTTTAAATGAGTTAGATGCTCTTGTTAATATTGATTTTGAAACAAGAACAATAAAAGATAAGATTACACCATTAAATTTTGTACGTATCGGAACTTCTGGTTCTTTACAAGCAGATATTCCTGTAGATTCATTCGTTTTAGGTAGATATGGTTTAGGAATGGATGGTTTGATTCATTCATATGATGCAGAACATATTCTTGAAAAAGAAATGGAAGACGCATTTATTGCCCACACAAATTGGAGTCCAAGAAAAGCAAGACCTTATATTGTTAGAAATAGTGAGATGCTAGAAGAAAAACTTTCTAGTGATCAGACTTTTGAAGGAATTACAGGAACTGCAGGAGGATTCTACGGACCACAAGGAAGAATTTTGAGATTACCAATTCAAGATAACGACTTAAACAGAAAAATGGATTGTTTCGAATATAACGGAACAAGAGTAACTAACCTTGAAATGGAAACTTCAGCAATCTACGGATTAGCAAAATTATTAGGACATCATGCTTGTTCAATGAATGCAATTATTGCAAACAGAGCAAATATGACTTTTAGTAAAAATCCATACAAAGCTGTTGAAGATATTATCAAGTATACTTTAGACAAATTAGCCGAATAAAATTTAAAATATTCTGTTGAAAAGCTTTCGTAAGAAAGCTTTTTTTATTTTTATACCTTTTATAATTAATAACAAATGAAAACAATTACTGTAGGAGGAGTTCCAGAGCATTTTAATCTTCCTTGGCATTTAGCAATAGAAGAAAAATTATTTGAATCTGAAAATATAAATCTAGTTTGGAAAGATTTTCCTGGTGGAACTGGAGCAATGAATAAAGCGCTTAGAAGCGGAGAAATTGATATAGCAATTATTCTTACGGAAGGTGTCATAAAAGATATTTCAGAAGGTAATCCATCAAAAATTGTTCAGACTTATGTAGATTCACCACTTATTTGGGGAATTCATACTGCTGGAAAATCTTCTTATGAAACCATTGAAGATTTAGAAGGAAAAACAGCAGCAATTAGTAGAATTGGTTCTGGATCACAATTAATGGCAAAAGTAAATGCGAAAAATCATCATTGGGAAACAGATAATTTAAAATTCGAGATTGTAGGAAATCTTCAAGGAGGGATCGATGCTTTGACAGAAGGTAGAGCAGATTATTTTATGTGGGAACATTTTACAACAAAACCACTTGTTGATAATGGGACTTTCAATCGTGTAGGAGATTGCCCAACGCCTTGGCCATGTTTTGTGATTGCAGTTCGAGATGAAATTTTAGATTCAAATGAAGAAGAAATTGTGAAAATTCTTAGGATAATTAATTCAAAAACTAAAAATTTTGACACTTTCGAAAATAAACAAAAATACTCTAAAATGTTTTCGGAACGTTATGAGCAAAAAGAGGAAGATATCCTAAAGTGGTTAAAATTAACGAAATGGAATCAGGGAGAAAAGTTAAATAAAAAAGAATTTGAAGAAATTATATCACAATTGATTGAATATAACGTTATAGATAAAGAGTTAAAATTTTCAGAATTCACGAATTTATTATATCTTTGATACGGAAAAACTATTGAACATGAAAAAAATTATTTTTTTACTAGCGATCAGCTTTGCTTTTTCAACGTCTTTAACTTCTTGTAAATCATCACCAAAGAGTTGTGGAATGGCATCTAAGCAAGAAATTCAAAACTTAGAGAAACAATTTGAAGAAAGCGAAACAGTTGTTGCTGAAGCGAAATAACATATATTTATATATGAAAGATCTTAAAAGAACCATATCATACAGATATGGTTTTTTTTGTATAAAAATATTAGATGATATTATTTGAAAATAAAAAAGGAGATTAATCAAATCCCCTTTTTATTTTATTTACGTTTTCTCTTTTGTCCTCTTGTTTTAGGTTTTTTATATTTTTCACGCATTAGCTCTGCTTTACGTTTCTTCATATTAACCTTTTTGTTTTTCTCCTTTTTTTCGTGAAAAGCAGGTCCTACATCCTCTCTAACTGGAATTTTGATTCTTAACTCAGGAATATCTTCTCTAGGAATTTCAATTGGAGCTAATTCTGTAGAAATTTCTAAATCTTCTGGTAATTCTTTTGTAGGAACTTCCAATTTCATTAAAGCTTCTACTTTTTCTAAATTCTCTTTTTCGTTTTCAGAAATCAAACTAATTGCAATACCTTCTTTATCTGCACGTCCAGTTCTACCAATTCGGTGCATGTAGTTTTCAGGGATATTTGGTAAATCAAAATTGATTACATGACTTACTCCTTCTACATCAATTCCCCTCGCAACAACATCCGTAGCAATTAATAATTGATAGGTTCCGTCTTTAAAACTATTTACCGATAAGAAACGTTTATTTTGAGATTTATTCGAGTGAATTACTCCAATTTTATCTTCAAAATCATCTTGTAAAGTTTCATAAACAGCATCTGCAATCTTTTTATTTCCGGCAAAGACTAAAACTTTTTGCATTGTTTCATCTTGAGCCATCAATAATTTGATCAGATTGATTTTTGTATAAAAGTTAGGTGTGAAATATTTAGATTGTTGAATTTTCTCTAAAGGTGTTCCAGAAGGAGCAGCCTCTACTTTTTGAGGATTGTTGAAAAAATCTTGAATTAAAATTTCTACATCTTCAGAAAGTGTTGCAGAGAACATCAAGTTTTGAGTTCTTTTTGGTAAAAGATCAAAAATTTGAATTAACTGATGACGAAATCCAAGGTTTAACATTTCATCCACCTCGTCAATAATAAATTTCTTGATTTCTTTTAGTTTTAAAACTCCATCCAATGATAAATCAATCAAACGACCTGGAGTAGCAACTAATACATCTAAACCTTGAAAAATAAGATCTTTTTGGGTTCTAATATTTGTTCCTCCATAAACTCCACGAACTACAACATTCATATATTCCGTAAGCTTTTCTACTTCTTCTACAACCTGTGTTACAAGCTCTCTTGTTGGAACAACAATTAAAATTTGTGGAGCAGTTCCTTTTGAAAATTTCCATTGTCTCAAACTAGGTAATAAATATGCAAAGGTTTTACCCGTACCAGTCTGAGCAATTCCTACTACATCTTTTCCTGCCATTACTTCAGAAAATACTCTTTCCTGAATTGTTGTAGGATGCACAATTCCCATATCATGCAGAGCATTTTTCAAAGATGTACTTAAATTTAAATCATCAAAAGTGTTTTCTCCAGTCATAATTCTTATATCTAAAAAATGAATTTGCAAAGATACATATCCAAAATCGTTTAGAGGCTATTTTTTTAAAATTAAATAACATTAAGCTAAAATTTACCTAAAAATAATGCGTTAATTTTTAACATTTTCATTATTATATTCTTTTTAAAAATTCATTAATTTTATTAATATAAATTTAGTTGAATGAGTTTAAAATTGAATATTAGTTATTTTTAAAATAAAATATTTGAATATAATTAAAAATTTAATTAAGAATATTATAAAAAATTTAACAAAAAAACTAGTATTCTAAGCGCATTTATACTTATATATGCACAATATTTTAAAACCCCTGTAGTTTTAAAAGTTATGTTTAATTAATAAATATACAAATGTCTTTAAAGAAATTTTTAAACATTGTTTTACTAACAACATTGATATCCATAGGCTTCAAAGCAGAAGCGCAACAACTTATATATTCTACAAAGTTCAAGAACTATAATGCTGAACAAAAGAAGTTTAACAAAGCTTTAGAAGAAGCAAGATTAGAACTTGAAAGAATAGAAGCTGAGAAAAAAGCCAGAGAAGCTGCAATTAAAGCTAAAAAAATGGCTTTTTTGAACGAAAACTGGTCTAATAAAAAGTTTTTCGCATACGATCGTAAAACGATCAAAGAACCTTTCCATTTAGAATTTGATACCCTAAATTATACTTCCCCAATTGACAAAGATAAAGTGATTACTTCAAGATTTGGTTGGAGAAAGGGTAGAGCACATAATGGAATTGATATTGATCTTATAAAAGGAGATTCTATTAGAGCGATTTTACCAGGAAAAGTTCGTTATGTAAAATGGCATGGAGGACATGGTAGAACTGTTGTTGTTCGTCATGAAAACGGATTGGAAACAGTTTATGCACATATGACGAAACAATTGGTGAAAGAAAATCAAATTGTGAAGCAAGGTGATGTTTTAGGAACAGGAGGAGTTACAGGAAATGCTCGTGGAAGCCATTTACACTTAGAAGTTCGTTATAAAGGACAGCCAATTAATCCAGAATATTTATTTGATTTTTCAGATAAAAACGAAATTAGAGCGAAAGATCTTTGGGTTTCTAGAAAATATACAAATGCTGTAAACTTTTCTTCTCGTAGAAAACCTAAGATAGCCGTTCATTCTACAAAAGAAGAGGCAGAGAAATCTAGCAAAGTTCAGAAGAAAATCTATAGAATCCGAAGTGGAGATACACTTTCTAAGATTGCTTATAGAAACAATATGAGCATCACTCAGATTTGTAAACTGAACAAAATCAGTAGAAATAAAACATTAAGAATAGGTCAAAAACTTATCTTAATTGAGTAAAATAAATCTATTTAAATGAAAAAATCCGAAGTACATCACTTCGGATTTTTTGTTTTTAAAGTTTAACCCAAAACTTTAATTTAAAAAAACAATAAAAAAAGTTTTTTAAGGAATAAGAAAACGGATTCTAAAATTTCCAAAAGTCGTTCGCTGAAAATTCCTTCTACACAGATTTTGATAAATAGCTTACTCATATTTTAAATAATGTGTTGTTTTTAATTTGGTTGCGATAAAAGCTTTTGTTCCAACCACAATCAGAACTAAAAAAGTCAGAAATATCGGTGTGATGATATAAGGTAGAATCGGCATGTGAATTCTATAAATAAAATTATCTAACCAAAGTTGCATCATGTAAAAAGCAATAGGAAAAACTAAAATACTGGAGATAATTACCACTTTGAAAAAAACTTGCATCAACGGAATCATCATTTCTTTTGTTGTAGCTCCAAGTGTTTTTCGAATAGCGATTTCTTTATATCTTTCTTGAATTGTCAGACTACAAAGCGCGAATAAACCTAATGTTGCAATAAGAATTACTAAAGAAGATAGAATTTCAAAAAGAGTCATCTGTTGTTGATATTCTTTATAGCTTTTTGCAAATTTCTCGTCTGCAAATTCATATTTAAAAGGAAATTCTTTCTGATAATTTTTCTTCCAAAACTTCTCGATATAAGCAATGGTTTCTGGAATATTTTCAGAACTAATTTTAAACTGAATCGAATTTAATAAATTAGCATACCACTCTACATTTTTGAAACTTGTCAAAATCATAGGTTTGATTTCATTGTCAAAACCATGAATGTGATAATCTTTAACCATTCCAACAATTGTTGACCAACCATCATATTTATCTGTTTCAATTCCAAGTTTTACTTTTTTCCCAATAGGATTATCATAAAAATTCAAACGTTTTGCAAAAGCTTCATTTATAATGATATTACTAGAAGTATCAGAAGCAATATTTTCTTTAAAACTTCGTCCTTTAAGAATAGGAATATCATACATTTCTAAATATCCAGGTGTGATTAGATTTATTTTTGCATCAATAATTTGATCTTGATAATTCAAGGCGAATGTGATAAAATCATCTCCTGGAGGAACTGAGTTTGTGCTAATTTCATGAATAGAGGAATGTTTGATTAGTTCTTTTTTTGCTAAATCAAACTTTTTTAGATTGTCTTCTTCTTCGTGAAAATCTACAATTAAAATCTGATCTCCAGAGAAACCTAAATCTTTAGACATCATAAAATCGACTTGTTTTTGAATCACTAAAATTCCAATAATGAAAAATCCTGAAATCAAAAACTGTGTTCCTAAAATAAAATGTCTGAAAAACTTCCCTTTTTTGGTTTTAAATTGTTGTCCTTTTAAGGCTTTAATCATTTCAATTCTATAAAAATAAATAGAAGGAATTGCGCTGATAAACAAGGTGAAAATTAATACAATGAACAAAGTTTGTAGTAGCGTTTTCCAATCGAAAAGATGTAATTCAATATTCATGAATTGATTAAAATATGGAAGTATAATTTCAATCAAAATAAAACTACTAAACAGCGCAATAATTGTAAAAATCAAAACTTCAAAAAAGTAATATTTGCTTAAAACAAAAGGAGAAGTTCCCAAACATTTTTTGATTCCAATTTCTTTCGATCTTTGTGTTAAAGTAACTGTGGCTAAATTGATGAAATTTAAACCAGAAATAATCAATAATAAGATTGATAAACCAAGAAGAATCATAATCATCTGATAATTTGCTTTTCTTTCTGGTCCTGCATTATCTGCGATTGTTTTTAAATGTAAATTTGATAAAGGCTCAATAAAAACCGACATTCCAAGCTTTTCTTCATATTCTTCTAAAGTCAAACCTTCTTCTTTAGCTCCAATAGAGGAGCGATATTTGCTAAAAGTTTGATCCATTTTATCTGAAACCAGTTTTGGATCTGCGTTTTCTGTGATTTTGCAAAACAATGTTTTCGAAAACCAATCCCAATTATCAATGTCAAGATTTCTCAGTGGCACAATCATTTCTGGTTGGAAATATGACTTTTCAGGAATTTGATACACAGAAGTGATGATATAATTTTCAGAATTGTAAAACAGATTCTTTCCAACTACATCTGTAGTGCTGAAAATCTTTTTTGCAAAATCATCAGAAACAGAAACATGTGTTTTACTTTCTTTTAATTTTTCAGGATTTCCTCCCATAATTGGATATGGAAAGAAATCGAAAAAGTTAGATTGTGCATGTAATATTTTTTCACTGTAGATAGATTTTTTCTCATTTCTGACGATTCTATTTTCATAATAATTTTGTGTCAAAAAATAATCTTCTACTTCTGGAATTTCTTCTTTATAGGTTGGTCCTTCAATAAAAGTTGCTGTAGACCAAATTTCTTTTTCAGCATGACTTTCATGTAAAACTCTATAAATAGTTTCTTTCTTAGGATGCCATTGATGGTATGATTTTTCTTCATTTAAATACAATAACATCAAAGTTAAACCTGTAAAACCAAGTGTCAACCCTAAATAATTTACAAAACTATTTAGCTTGCGTTTTTGGTGATGTTTTAATAATAATTTAAACCAAATTTTTAGCATAACTATTCATATTTTAAATAATGAGTTATTTCAACTTTTGTAGCGATATAAGCTTTGATACCAACAACTAATAAAACTAAAAGAATTAGTAAAATAGGAGTGATGATAAACGGACCAAAAGGCATTTCTATTCTATAAGCAAAATTGTCAAGCCAAAGTTGCATCAGATAAAAGCTCAATGGAAGTACGATAATACTTGCAATTAATACAACTCTCAGAAATACTTTTAATAAAGCTTGCATTAATTCTTTATCAGAAGCTCCAAGTGTTTTTCGAATTGCGATTTCTTTGTATCTCTGTCTAATAGTTAAAGTTGATAAAGCATATAATCCTAGAAGTGCAATCAAGATTACAACTCCTGAAAGAATTAAAAATAATGTTTGTTGTTTCTGATATTTTTCGAAATACACAGCAAATCGTTTATCTAAGAAATCATAGGTAAATGGATAACCTTGTTCAATATTTTCTGTCCAATAATTTTCAATAAAAGCGATTGTTTCTTGTATATTTTCTTCTTTGATTTTAAATTGGATAAGATGCAAATTATTATTTTTAATCCATTCTACCGTTTTCCAGTGCATGATATGACTTGGTTTAATTTCTGTATGAAAACCTCGATAATGATAATCTTCTACAACTCCAATGACTTCAACTGGATCATCCAAATAACCAAGTTGTAATTTTTTTCCTATAGGATTGTCATGAATTCCTAATTTCTTTGCAGCTGTTTCATTGATCAAAACATTTGAAATCGTATCTGAAGCATATTTTTCACTAAAATTTCGTCCTTTAATAATTTTTGTTCCAACCATACCAAAATATTCATAGTCAACAGCATTTGTATTTGATTGAACACTTACATCTTTTGTTTCCACAGTTGTGGAGCTGTAACCTCCCATGTTTGGAACATTAAAAGCACTCGTAACTATTTCGATATTTGGATGTTTTATCAATTCTTTTTTAGCTAATTCATATTTTTTATATCTGTCCGAACTCTGTTCATTTAGTCTTACTACTAAAACTTGTTCTCCAGAAAAACCAACATCTTTATTTAGAAGAAAATTTACTTGTTTGTAGATAATCATAGTTCCTATCAAGAAAAAACCAGAAATTACAAATTGAACTCCAACCATGATATTTCTTAATAAAACTCCTTTTTTAGTTTTACCGATATTCCCTTTAAGAACAGAAACACTTTTGAATTTAATCATTAATATTCCTGGAATCAGAGCGATTAAAAAAGCGATTAAAATAGTAATTAATAATATTTTTAAAATCTCGATGTTTGGAAGAAAGTCCATTTCTAACAACATAAAAGTTGAAAAATGAGGAAGTAATATTTCTACAATAATCAATGAAAATAAAAAGGCGAAAAGGCAATGAATTGTAATTTCTAAAACATATTGAAGGAATATTTTAAAATTTGAAAGTCCTAAAGTTTTCTTTACACCAACTTCTTTTGCACGATCTAAAATACTAGCAACTGCAAGATTTACAACATTTACGACAGAAATAATAATTAAAACAATAGAAAGTCCAAAAAGCATCATAATCAGATCATAATCTCCAGTTCCTTCTGGTCCAGAATTTCCTACATAACTTTTTAATCGGACATCTGATAAGGATTCTAAAAGTGGTTGCATTCCATATTTTTCCTCATATTGCTCTACCGTAATTCCCATTTCTTTGGCTAGAACTTCTGATTGGTATTTTAGAAAAAGAGATTTCATTTTCTTTTGAACAGCATCTATAGAAGCATTTGGAGATAATTTACAAAACAACACTTTAGAATAATTTCCCCAATTTCCGTTTAATTCATTTTGATATTGACGAACAATACTCGGATTGAAATAAGATCTTTCATTTCCTTCAAAAACAGCAGTAACTTTATGAGGAATATTTTCGATAGTTAATGTTTTTCCTATTGCAGATTCATCACCAAAAAATAATTTAGCTTTCTCTTTAGAGATGGCAACATGTTCTTTAACTTCGGAAAATTTGTCAACGCTTCCTTCTATAATTTTAAATGGAAAAAAATCAAAGAAATTTTTCTGTCCTTTTGTGATATCTCTAGTGAAAAATTCTTTATCATCGATGATTACTTTTTTAGAATCATACCAATTATTATTATAATAAATGGACTCTACTTCAGGTATTTCGCTTAAAAAATATTTTCCTTCAGCATCTGATGAAGTATCCCAAATATCATTTTCAGTCGTTAAATGTGCAACTCTATAAACATCGTTTTTATTAGGATTCCATTGATTGTAAGATTTTTCTGTAAAATAATAAGTAGAAACCAAAATAAATCCAACCAAACCAAGAGTTAATCCTAGCAGATTTATAATAGTATGTAACCAATTTTTTTTACTATTTCTATATAATATTTTAAACCAAATTTTTAGCATTTTTGTTTTTTTAGTTTGATTGATTTTTGATGATGATTTATTTTATGGTATAGATGAATTTACTTTGGTGGCTGAGCGAAGCCGAAGCCCTATTGCACTAAAACATCCAATTTTTGAACATTACTATGCTCTGAAACGATTTCCCCATCTTTCATTTTTACTACTCTGCTCGAGAATTTTGCATCATATTCTGAGTGTGTTACCATCACAATGGTTGCTCCTTGCGCATGCAATTCACTAAAAAGTTCCATCACTTCATTTCCATTTTTACTATCCAAGTTCCCTGTTGGCTCATCTGCTAAAATTAATTTCGGATTTGTAACCAAAGCTCTAGCTACAGCAACTCTTTGTTGTTGTCCTCCAGAAAGCTGAAGCGGATAATGTTTTGCTCTATGTGAAATTCCTACTCTTTCCAAAATTTCATTTACACGCTTTTTTCTTTCACTAGCTTTTACTTTGTTATAGATTAAAGGAAGTTCTACATTTTCAAAAACAGATAATTCATCAATCAGATTAAAATTTTGAAATACAAAACCAATATTAGCTTTCCGAATTACAGATCTTTCTTTTTCTTTTAAGTTTGCAACTTCTTTCCCATCAAAACCATAATTTCCTTTTTCTGGCGAATCTAATAATCCAATAATATTTAATAAAGTAGATTTTCCACAACCCGAAGTTCCCATGATTGATACGAATTCTCCTTTCTGAATTTCAAGATTTAAATTGTGTAAAGCAGTTGTTTCTACTTCTTCGGTTCTGTATATTTTGCTTAAATTTTTAATTACTAACATCCTTAATATTTTTATATAATTACTATTTATTTCTTTTTAATTTTCCTTTAAAATCAAGAAGGAGAAAGGGGAGGTTAAAACTTCTCTCATAATTTAAAAAACACACCCCTTAACTCTCCTTACAGAGATTATTTTTATTTTACATTTAATAATTCCATTTCTTTAAATTTTTCATAGCTTGAAATTATTACTTTTTCTCCATTTTCCAGTCCGCTTTTCACTTCATAATAAAACGGATTTTCTCTTCCTAATTCAATTTTTCTTTTTGTAGCAACACCATTTTTCCCCACTACAAAAACCCAACTTCCTTGCGTATCTTGATAAAACATACCTTTAGGAATCAAAAGTGATTTATGATTTCCTGAAAGGAATATTTTTGATTTTAAAGACATTCCATGACGAATATCTTCTGTCAAACTATCTTGCTTAAAAAATAATTCTACTTCAAATTTTCCTTGTTTAATTTCAGGATGAATTTTAGAAATATAAATCGGAAATTTATCAGAATTCATCACAACTTCTCCCGCCAAATTCGACTCTAATTTGGAAATATAATATTCATCTACATTTGCTTCTAATTTATAACCATCATTCATATCAATTTTCCCCAATAATTCCCCTTTTTGAAAAGCTTGTCCCAACTCTGGATTAAAAGAAGAAAGTAATCCGTCAATTGGTGATTTTATCGTGAAATTTTCCTTATTACTTCTCAAGAAATCTAAACTTATATGCATCGAAGCAATAGAAGTATTAATTCCGTTTATTTGAATCGTTCGATCTATTTTTTCTTGTTCTACACTTTTACGAATTGCTCTGTTTCTGTTGTTTTGATAATGAAAAGCTTGTTGTGAAATTTCAAAATCATTTTTAGAAATAATTCCTTTATCATATAAAACAGAATCAAGTTCGTATTGTCTTTTTGCATTTTTATAATCATTTGTAATACTCAGAAGTTGCTCGTTTAAGCGTAATTCTTGATTTTTTACATTAACTAAAATATTTCTCAAATTGTTTATTTGTTCTACCATTGCAGTTTCTTGTGTCAAATAATCAAGTTCTGCTTCTGGATTATAAACTCGAACTAAAGGTTGCCCTTTTTTTACAAAATCACCATTTTCTACAAAAATTTCCGCAATCGAACCATTATTAATCACATTGATTAAAATAGATTTTTTAGGAACAACTGTAGAGTTTAATAAAACAACATCTTCAAATTCTCCAAATTTTACTTCTTTAATCAAAAGCTGATTTCGATCTAAGTTAACTTGCTTTTTATGACTAAAACTAAAAATCACTAAAACAGTAACTAAAAGACAACCCGCTAAAATCAAAAATTTAGTGGATTTGAAAAACGATTTCTTTTTTGTGATGACTTTGTCCATTGTTTATGTTTTTATTTCTTCTTCAGGTTTAAAATCAAACACACTTTTGTAAAAGTATGTTTATTCTATCTTTTGTTTCTATGGTATGAATTACGAGAAGTGTACCATTAAAAAAATAAATTTAAAAACCCTTGTTTTATAAGGGTTTAGGGGTTTTGATTAAAAATCTACTGTTCAAAAACGAACACTTTTTTGTTCGTTTTCATACATTCTTGTAACATTGTCTTATGAGAAAAAAAGAAACAACCATTCTGATTGTTGATGACGATGATGATATTTTGTTTTCAGCAAAAATTAGTTTAAGAAAAAACTTTTCAAATATTCTTACAACAAATAATCCGAAGAAAATTATTCATCTTTTGAATGAAAATACAATTGATGTGGTTTTGATGGATATGAATTACAGAAGAGGTTTTGAAGATGGAAAAGAGGGAATGTATTGGTTGAAAGAAGTGAAAAAAACAAGTCCAGAAACGACTGTTTTGTTGATGACAGCTTTTGGAAGCATCAATTTGGCTGTAGAAGCAATCAAAGAAGGAGCTACAGATTTTATTTTGAAACCATGGAATCAAGAAAAACTTTATAGTATTGTAAATGCTGGAGTTGATTTGGCAAGGTCCAAAAGAAAAAATGTACAGTTGACCACGATTCAAGAACAAAAAGATCAAGAGTTTCAGCAAAAAACAGAGTTGATTTTAGGAAAATCAGCTTCTATGAAAAATGCAATGAAACTTTTACAAAAAGCTGCACCAACGGATGCAAATATTTTGATTCTTGGAGAAAATGGAACAGGAAAATATGTTTTTGCAAAAGAAATTCATTTAAATAGTGAGCGAAAAGAACAGCCTTTTATTCATGTAGATCTAGGAGCTTTGAATGAAAACCTTTTTGAAAGTGAACTTTTTGGTTATGTGAAAGGAGCTTTTACAAATGCGCATAAAGACACTATTGGAAGATTTGAATTGGCAAAAGGAGGAACTATATTTTTAGATGAAATTGGTAATTTGCCATTGCATCTTCAATCTAAATTATTGACAGTACTTCAAAATCGAAAAATTACGAGACTTGGAGAAGGTATTGAAAGACCAATTGATGTTCGTGTGATTTGTGCTACAAATGCAAATATTTATAAAATGGTTTCTGAAAATACGTTTCGTCAAGATTTACTTTTTAGAATAAATACCATAGAAATAAATCTTCCTACTTTAAAAGAGCGAAAGGAAGATATTATGGTTTTGGGGTATCATTTCTTTCAAAAAAATGTAAAAAAGTATAAAAAGAATTTTACTAGAATTTCAGAAAAAGCAGAGAATGCATTGATTTCTTATACTTGGCCAGGAAATATTCGTGAGTTGGAGCATATTATGGAGCGTGCTGTGATTATTGCTGATGGAGAAGAAATTGAAGTAGAAGATTTACAGTTTTCAAAATCAAATCAAGTGATTTCAACAAATCAAGAGAATTTGAATTTAGCACAAACTGAAAAACAATTGATTTCTATCGCAATTCAAAAACATCAAGGAAATATTAGTAAAGCAGCAAAAGAATTAGGTTTGACAAGAGCTGCACTTTATAGAAGAATGGAGAAATATGATTTGTAGGTTTTCGTACAAATTTTTAAAGAGTAACAATTTCCCATCTTGGAGGGGTTAGGGGTGTGTTATTCATTAAAAATAGAATTTATACATGATAATTTTTAATGTTTCAACTAAATTAAATGCAAGAATGAAACAATTTTACATAAAAGGAATTTTACAATTATTAATCATAGTTTTTTTAAGTATTGTTTTACAGATTACTTTTCAGAAAGATTATATTTTTTCTTCTGTTGCAGTAGGATTATTATTGATTTTTGTCGGAATTCAATTTTTAAACTGGATTCGAGGTTCAATTTTTGAAATAGAAAAAGTAATAGACTGTATGTTGGTAGATGATTTTTCAGCTTCAATTTCAGATAAAAAACAAAAACAACCAGTTTTTAAAAAACTACAAAAACAGCTAGAAAAGAATAAGAGAAACCTTTTGCTTCAAGATGTAGAACAGGAAGTTTTTCAAAATATTCTGGAAAATTCTACAACAGGAATGTTGATTTTACGAAGAAAAAAAGGACAAGAAATCGAAGTTTTTCAGATAAATAATGCTTTTACGGAGTTTCTAAATATTCCAAAACATTTTCATTGGAAATTATTACAACCAAAAATTCAACCGATTTTAGATACGATTGATATTGAAAATTGGAAAGAATGGAAAAAAGTAGTTACGATTAATTCACATGAAAATACTGAAGCTTTTCATTTAAAAACGAATGTGACCAAAACACTAGAATATGAATATTTGGTGATTTCATTAGAAACTTTACAACAAGTTATTGATAAAAAAGAAAAAGAATCTTGGTATAAATTAATGCAAGTAATGTCGCATGAAATTATCAATACAATTACACCAATTCATAGTTTGGCAGAAAATCTTGGGGATTTGGTTGAAGAAGATACGCCAGAAAATAAAGAAGAATTGCAGTATGGACTTCGAATTATTAAGAAAAGATCTGAATATTTATCTGAATTTATTGATTCTTATCGTGTTATCACAGAGTTGCCAAATCCTGAAAAAGAATATTGTTCTTTAAAAGAATTGACAGAGGAGAGCATACATTTATTTCAGAAATCGCATCCAAAAATGGAGTTTTCTTTGAATGTTGAAGAAAAAATAGATGATGTAGTTTTGATTGATAAAAAGCAAATAGAACAGGTTTTAATCAATCTTTTTACAAATTCGGTTTATGCAACAGCGCAAAAAGAGCAAGCTGAAATTAAAATTGAATTAAGAAAGAAAAGACAAAATTTACAATTGTTGATTTCGGATAATGGAATTGGGATTTCGAAAGATATTCGAGATAAAATATTTGTACCATATTTCACCACAAGAGAAAAAGGAGCTGGAATTGGATTGACTTTATCGAAAAATATTATGGAAGCAAATCAAGGTTATATTCATCTTTTAGACCAAGAAAAAGGAACAACTTTTATGTTGAGTTTTTTGAAGTAGAAAAACTTTGATATTAAATTGTAAAAAAATACTTTTGAGAGAAATTAAATTCCACCGAAAACCTGATGAATAATAATCAAATTATAGAAAAAGCGATTCAAAATTTAAAGCTGAAAATTCAAAATTTAGACATTCAAAACTTAGATATTTCTGATTATAATAAGAAGTATTTGTCTAAGTATAAAAATGAGTTTGATTTTTATATGTTTTCGTACCGACAATTGCTACAAAAAGTGCTTTCGGGTCTTAATAAATCTATTGATGAAACAGTTTTTGTAGATTATGGAGGAGGTTGTGGAATGTTGTCTTATTTAGCAAAAGAAATTGGTTTTAAAGAAGTTGTTTATAATGATATTTACGATGTTTCTGTTGCAGATGTTAGAGTAATTTCACATAAAATAGATTTGCCTTTAACGAGTTATATTCATGGAGATATTGATGCTTTTTTGAAAGGAATAAATGCTGAAAATATCAAACCAAATGTGATTTGTTCTTTTGACGTTTTAGAACATATTTATGATGTTTTTGAGTGGATGGAAAAAATTGCAACTATTGATTCGGACTTCTTTATTTGCTCAATGACTAGTGCAAATCATATGAATCCTTTAACAAGAAAAAGACTATCTAAACTACATCATATTTCAGAATATGTTGGATTTGGAAAAGTAGAGGGACAAAAAGAAATGGATTTGAATACTTCTTATTTAGCAGAAAGAAAACGTATTATTTCTAAAAAATATCCTGAGATTTCAGAGCAGAACTTAGAAACTTTAGCAAAAGAAACAAGAGGATTGTATGAGCCATTAATTTATGATGTTGTAGAAAAATATTTGAAAACAAATCAGATTGATTATAAAATGGAACACCCGACGAATACTTGTGACCCTTACACAGGAAATTGGACCGAAAACATGATTGATTTGAAAAAGTTCACTTCTTTTATTGAAAAAGATTTAGGATACGAAGTTCGATTGACCAATTCTAAATATGGGTTTTCAACAAATGCAATCTTAAATATTCCAAAGAAGATAATCAATACAATGATTCAAATGTCAGGAAAAGAAGGTTTGACTTTTTCTCCAACTTATACTTTAGAAGTTTACCCTAAAAAATAAAAGAAAACACATCTAATTACAGATGTGTTTTTTGTTTATATAAATTTTTACAATTTTTTAAATTAAAGGTTGTCTAGTTCCCCTCTTGAGAGGGGCTAGGGGTGTGTTTTAAATTAAACTAAATTCTCTCAGACGATTAAATGTGATAATACTTCTTATCTCAAGATAATTTTTTTACTGTAAGTTCTCATTTTATCATTAATATTTAAAATATAAATTCCTTTAGAAAAACTAGATAAATCGATTTTATTTTCAAAATTTTGCTTTCTGAAATAAATGATTCTCCCACGCACATCTGTGATTGAAATAGATGAAATATCTTGTTCGTATTCTAAATAAATAATTCCAGTAGTCGGATTTGGGTAAAAATGAATAGGAATTGTTTCATTGTTTTTTGAAACTGAAAGAATATCATCTTTTACATGAACCATAATTGTACATTCTGCTGAATTTCCATAAAAATCAGTCGCTCGCATTTGTACAGGATGTGAGCCAATTGCAAGTTCTGTTCCTACTTCTGGTGTTTGTTCCATGGTATAATTTCCGTCACAAACATTATCTAAACTTACTTCAGAACTCAAATCTCCGAGCGAATGCGTTGTGTCTGTTCCTTCCAATTCATGATTCATTTCTTGCGTAAAATCTTGAATTGTTGGTCCTGAACTATCGTGGAGCGCAACTAAGAATGAACAAGAAATTACATTGTTCTGAGAATCAGTAAGGGCAATTGTAACTTCAGTATTTGTGAAGATTTCTGTACCAACTGCAGGGGATTGTGTAAAAGAAAATGTTGTATGACAATTATCTTGAATAAGATACGGATAACTTACATAATTAGGTAAAATATAAGAACATTCATTGTCTAAATCAACCACTTGATCTGGAATGCAGGAAATAATCTCAGAATTTGTATTACTATCTAAAAATATGTTTTGATTTGCAGTTGAAATATTATTGTTTTCATCTTTAAAAATCCACGTAAATTCATTGTTTCCAGTTTGAATATTTTCAAAATCAAAATTAGTATATCCCTCAATTTGCCCACTACAAGTATCCGTTGCAGTCGGCTTCGGGATTTCATCTAGAGTTGTTCCACAAGTAATTGTATAAGTTTCTAAAGATACTGGTGGAGTAGGAGGAATTGTATCATTAATGTTTACAAATTGAATTCTTGATGTAGTAGTTCCATCTTCATTTAGAAAATCCCAAATAATTTGATAAGAACCATTTGTTGTGAAGTTTAAATTAGAATCTGTTGTTGCAGTTATTTCTCCAGTACATTCATCAGTTGCTGTAGGAATAGGAATATTTTCAGCAGAAATACTACAAGAAGAATTGATGGTTTGTAAAATTGGATAATCTGTAGGAATTGTTTTTTCTATAATGATATCTTGTGTGATTTCAAACATTTCACCGTCATTTCCTTCAAAATTCCAAACAATTTCAAAAGTACCTTGTTCTGTGAAATTTAGATCAGAAGTTGTAGTTCCTGTAAGTTCTCCAACACAATTAAAATCAATTGTTGGAACTGGGATATCTGCTTCTAAAAGTTGACATTCGGCAGTTAGTGGATCTAAAGTAGGTGTGTTTAGTGGGATAATTTTAAATTCAATAAAATTTCTACAAGAAACAGCACCAGAAACAGCATTGCTAATTGTATAATAATAAATATCTTCTGTAACCAAAGTTGTTTCGTCAATTGGAGTAGTACTTTCATAAGAATCGTAGAAAGTTATTGTTTCGTTTTCTTCGATTGGAATTGGTAAATGTTCAAAAGTTTCATCACCACAGATAACATAAAATCCTTTTAAAACTGTATCCGTAAATTCCGTTTCAGATTCTACACAATTAATATTTCCTGACGTATTACAGTTTTCTAAATTATCTTGAAAAGTGTAAGCAACATTTGCTATATCTAATAAATTGCAAATACTAGAGCAATCGTCTAAAGCAGGATTATTTGTAATTGACAGAATGTTTAATTCTAAAGTTTCAATTTGGTTTAAACCTTCTAAATTATCAAGAATAGTATTGTTATGAATATCAATTTCTTTTGCAGAAGTAAGCGAATTTAAACTTCTAATACATTCTAAATTATCATTATTTGCAATGTCAATTTTATTTACACTTGCTAAATTATCAAAACCTTGAAGTGTTTTTAAATTATCATTATTATCGATTTTTAAATAATAAATAGAATTTAAGTTTTCGAGTCCAGAAAAACTTTCTAGGTTAGGATTGGAAGTAACATGGAAGAAAATTGAACTACCTAAACTTGTCAGTTTATTTAAACCATAAAAAGATTTTAAGTTAGTGTTTTCAAAAATAGTCATGTTTTTAGCTTCTAGATGAAGTAGATTTTCTAAACCTTTAAAATTGTCTAGATTATCATTGTTTTTCCAAACAAAATTAAAATGAACCGTCAGATTTACAAGATTATCTAGACCTTCTAAATTTAGAAGAGAATTGTTGTTTTCTACTACAAAATCATTTACAGAAATAGTATCTAAAAAATCAAATCCTTCGAAATTTACTAATGCATCATTGTCTTTTATTTCAAAATAATTTTCGCTGATGATAGATTCTAAATTTGTAAATCCAGTAAAATCAGTAATGAGATCTAGGTTGACGATTTTAAATTCTCCGTAAATCTTCAGAATATTATCAAGTCCAGTGAAGTTTGGTAATTGCGGTAAGTTTTCAAAAAATAAACTTTTTAATTCTGTAATATTTTGTAGTGCCGAAATATCGGCTAAAGTATTTTCATTACGAATAAATAAATCATCTCCAATTTCTGCTAAATTTTCCAAACCTGCTAAATCTGTAAGATTGTTTTGACCTATTTTTAGACTATTTTTTATTTTGGTTAAAGAAGAAAGAGCGCTCAAAGTGTTTAATGAACTATTTTGTATTATGCTTAAATTTCCTTGTATTTCCGTGATGTTTGTTAAAGGGCTTAAATCTGAAATGTCACTATTTTCATCACCAATATAAACATTCACTTTCAAAGTTTCACAATTAGGATAATCCACTAAAAATTGATTTAAATCTGCTTGTGTTAGGAAAGTTAGATCATCTGTTGGGCAATCGGAATAATTACAATTATCTAAGATTGTTTCTTTTTCCATACAATTGGTTCCATTATTAGAAATATGAATAGAACTCAAAGTAATATTGCTATTTTCAACTAAAGTACAAACAGTAGAACAATCATCTAAATTATCGTTGCTTATAATTTGTAAGCCTTCGTGAATTGTCGTGAGGTTTTGCAGCACTTCAATTGAGTTTAGATTATCGTTGTTTTCTAGTGTTAGATTGTCAATACTTTCTAGGTTTTCTAATCCTGTAAGGTTGGTAAGATTGATATTAGAAGACAGATTTAAATCATCTAAAGAGCTAGTAAATTCTAAAAAGTTTAAAGAATTAATATTACTGTTTGTAATCGAAACATTGTCAACGATTCCATCCTCTAAACTTGCAATTGTTTCTAGATTTTGATTATTAATTAAAGTAATACTTTCTATATATTCAATGGAAGCAAAGGCGGATAAATCCGTAAGATTATCATTGTTTGTTACTAAAAATAAACCGTTGATATATTTTAAACTATAAATGTTTTCGGTAGAAGTAATGTTATCATTAGAATTTATTTGAAAAATATTTTCGATAGTTTCTAAGTTTTGAAGTCCGCTGAAAGAAGTCATTTCATTGTTGTATTGTAAGAAAAGACCATTAGCATATTTTAAACTTACCAACCCACTTAAATCTGGAATTGAAGTATTTTCTATTATAAGATTGTTTACAGATTCAATATTTGTAAAACCATCAATATTTGTAATATCAGCTCCATTAATCACCACACTTTGGAGTTCTGTACAATTCGGATATTTTACAGCAAAATTATCTATTTGTTCTTGGGTGATATAGTTTAAGTCAAAAGGCGGACATTCGGAAGGTGCACAGCTTTCTTGAATAAAAATAGAAGAACTACAATCAAGTGCATTGTCTGAAATATTTACAGATCCTTGAACGTATGCATTGTCAATATAAGTACAAACAACTCCACATTCATTTAAAATTGCATTTGTTTGAATATTTAAATCTCCAGTAATATTTAAAATATTTTCTAAGCCAGAAATATCAGTAAGAGTTTCATTGTTTCGAATTGTTAATGCTTGACCTACGTTATTTATATTAACCAAAGGATCTAAATTTTCTAAATCAGGATTATATTGAATAGTTAAATATCCATTTACTGAAGTAAGATTGCTAAAAGCACTTAAATCATAAATGTCAGTTGGTGTGTAATCTCCATATTCATTTGGTTGTGCGCCAATAAAAAGATTGACATTAACTTCTGTACAATTTGGAAATTTGATTTTGAATAAATCTACCTCAGCTTGTGAAGTAAACATCAGATTATCTGTCGGACATTCAGGAGCGTCGCAGATTCCTTTTACTTCTTCTCTAGAATTACAACCAACAATGTTATTTGTGATATAAACTTGTTCTAAATATTCGGCATATTGTTCATCTAAAATATGACAAATCGAAGTACAATCGTTTAAGATTTCATTATTTTGAATTGTTATTTTTCCAGCACCAAGATTTTCTAGTCCAGAAAGCGAAGCTAAAAGTGGATTATCATGAATATCTAATCCGTTTCCTACATTTCCAAGATTACTCAAATGTTCTACATTGGTCAGATTTATATTGTTTGCAATTTCAAAAGAAAGTGCCACAGAATTTAAATTGTCTAGACCTTCAAAAGATGTAATTTGAGGGCAATTGGATATTAAAGCCCAATCTCCAATGTAGGTCACATTGTTTAAACCATTAAAAGATTCAAGAGATGGACAATTATTAATACTTAGATTTCCATTTACTCCGTTGAGGTTTTCCAAACCAGAGAAATCTACTAAAGATAAATTGTCATTTAATAAAATATGTCCTTGAATAGCTGTTACATTTTGCAAAGCTTCTAAGGAAGTAAGCGCAGAATTACCGGTACAAGCAAAACTGAAATAGATAATTGTTAAACCTTCTAGACCTGAAAGAGTTGTTAAAGATTCGTTGTTATTAATGTTTAAATTTATAATATCAAAAATTCCGTTTTCCATTCCTTGTAAATTAACCAAAGATTGGTTGTTGTTGATATATACATCATTTTTTAAATGAAAAGAACCGAGACCTTCGAAATTAACCAAAGAATTATTTCCTTCAACATGAAAATCATGTTCCACTGTATGCACATTTAAACCCTGAAAATTTAATAAAGAACCATTGTCTTGAATTTTTAAATCATGATGAACAGTATCAATATTAATTCCTTCTAGATTTAAAAGAGAATTATTATCTACAATTGCCAAATCAGAAGCAAGACTGGTTACATTTTCAATCCCATGAAGATTTAAAAGCGAATCATTGTTTTTAATGATAAGTCCATTTCCAATGGAAGTAAGATTTTCTAATCCTTCTAGAGAAATTAAACTAATATTATTTACCACATAAAGTGAACCTGAAATAGTTTCAATATTCTGCATTCCGTTTAAATCAAAAATATAAGAAGTAACATTGTGTTGATCCCCTATAATCAAATCACCATTTATCTCTGTGCAATTAGGATATTCAATGATAAATTGATCTAACTCATCTTGTGTTGTCAGAGAAATATTTCCATTTGGCGGACATTGCGAAAATGAAGTTTGAATAAGAAAAACCAAGAAAAATAAAATAGAGTAAAAAGTAGTTTTATTCATGATAAAAGATTTAAAAACTATCTATATTTTGATACAATATACTTGCATAAAGAAAAAATCTCTTATGCTTTACTCTAAGTTAAAAATCATTTATACTAGGTTTTATTAATGTTTTGTGAAATCGATTTAATGAATGTTAAACATTTGTAACGCTATGAAATAAAAAAACGCCTCACAGAAATTGTGAGACGTTTAAAAAGTGTGAGGACTTTTGTGAAATTATTTCAATATTAATTTTTGAGTTGTTGAATTATTTTCGTTTTGAATAGTGATGTAATAAACTCCTCTATCAAACGAAGAAAGATCAAACTCTTTAGAAATTTTATTTCTTTTCTTGAAAACTATTTTACCAGTAGCATCCGTTACATAAAGTGCTGAAATTTCTGTTTTTGTTTCCATAAAGAATTTACCAGTCGAAGGATTTGGATAAATAGATATTGATTTTAAATTCTCTTCACTAATATTTAAATCATCTGTTACTTTTATTAAAAATTCACAAGAATCTGTATTTCCATATACATCTTCGATTTCTAAAGTAATAGTGTGTTCTCCGATTTCTAATTCTGTTCCAGATTCTGGTGTTTGTGTGAAAGTAACTTCCTCACATGCATAAGAAACAGGGATGTCTGTTGTAAAGTCGATTAAAGTATAAAGTTCATCTTCATCTACTAAAACTGTTTGTGTTTCTGGACATTCGAAAGATGGAGCAACTGTATCAATAACTTCTAACATAAATGAACATTCTGATACATTATTATTGATATCTGTAAAAGTTAAAACGATTTCAATACTTTCAGAAATGATAGTTCCTGGCTCTAAACTTTGTGTGATTGTAATTTCATCTGAACAATTATCTGTTAATCCAAAATCAAATTCTGTGTAATCCAAAATAGGATATTCACAACCAGAACCCATTTCAATGATTACATTTTCATGACAAGTTTCAAATGTTGGAGCTTCCGTATCTTCAATAGTTACAACCTGAATTACTTCAATTTCATTATCATTTCCATCATTAAAAATCCAAACAATCTCGAAAGTTCCTTGCTCTGTAAAGTTTAAATCAGATTCTGTAGTAGCAGTAATTTCTCCCGAACAGTTATCTGTAGTTGTAGGAACTGTAATATCAGTTTCTAATAATTCACATTGTGCAGTTAGATTTTCTAAAACAATTGTTTCAGGACCTGTAGTATCTTCAATGATTACAGTTTGAGTTACGTTTATATCATTCCCAACAGCATCTACGAAATTCCAAACAATTTCAAATTCTCCTTGCTCTGTAAAGTTTAAGTTAGATTCAGTAGTTGCCGTGATTTCTCCAGCACAATTATCCGTAGTTGTAGGAATGGTAATATCAGCTTCTAATAATTCACATTGTGAAGATATATCTTCTAAAACAATTGTTTCAGGATCTGTAGTATCTTCAATGATTACGGTTTGTGTTACGTTTATATCATTTCCAACAGCATCTACAAAATTCCAAATTATTTCAAATTCTCCTTGTTCTGTGAAGTTTAAATCAGCTTCTGTTGTAGCAGTGATTTCTCCCGAACAATTATCCGTTGTTGTAGGAACTGTAATATCAGCTTCTAATAATTCACATTGTGAAGATATATCTTCTAAAACAATTGTTTCAGGATCTGTTGTGTCTTCAATAATTACGGTTTGCGAAACATTGATATCGTTTCCATTTCCATCATTAAAATTCCAAATGATAGTAAATTCTCCCTGTTCTGTAAAGTTCAAGTTTGATTCAGTAGTCGCTGTAATTTCTCCCGAACAGTTATCTGTAGTTGTAGGAACTGTAATATCAGCTTCTAATAATTCACATTGTGAAGATATATCTTCTAAAACAATTGTTTCAGGGTTAATGATGTCTTCAACCTCTATTTCTATATAATTTCGACAAGAAATAGCTCCAGTAATAGTGTTGATTATCTCAACATAATATGCTCCTTCTGTTATTTCAGAATCTAATGCAATAGGAGTGGAACTATCATAAGAATCATAAAAACTGATAGTTTCATTTTCTGCTAAAATAACTAAATTTTCAAAAGTTGTATTCGGACAAATGTCATAAAAACCATTTATTTCAGTTTCTGTATAAGTAACTTCATTATCTGAGCAGTTTTCTTCTATTTCTGATGTAGAACTACAATCTTCAATATTATCTTGAATATAATGATAAACATTAGGTAAGTTTAACAAATGACAAATAGCACTACATTCTGAAAGAGTTTCATTGTCATAAATATATAAGTTTTCAACTGTAACATTTTGTAATCCTTCTAAAGATTGAAGAGAATTGTTTGAGTCAATATATAGATCGGTTACGCTAATTAAGTTTTTTAAATCTTTAATACAATCTAAGTTGTTATTGCTAGTAACTGTTAAATAATTAGCCTGTTGAAGATTATCTAGCCCTTTTAATGTTTTTAAATTTTCATTATAACTAATATATAATTCATCAATAACAATAAGATTATTAAAACCATATAAACTTTCAAGATTCTGATTTTCATAAATGTTAATTGCAGCATTTTCCTCAAAAGAAGTTATATTTTCGAATCCTTTAAATGATTTTAGATTTGGATTATTATAGATATAAAAATCGTCAATAATCATTGTTGTAAGATTTTCGAATCCTTCAAAATTGATTAAATTTTCATTTTCATAAATTTCAAAATAATCGTTACTAATAAACGTCTCAATATTGTCTAACCCAATGAAGTTTTGTAATGAATGATTGTTATAAATTTCAATATAATTAGATTCAAGATACTTTAAGTTTTCAAGACCTTCAAAATTAATAAGACTTTCATTTTCATAAATTTCTAAATCATCACCAGCTTTAATGGTTTCTAAGTTGTTTAATCCTTGAAAATTTATTAATGATGTATTATATTCTATATTAAAATCATCATCAATTTTGATGGTTTCTAGACTGTTTAATCCTTGGAAATTTATAAGGTTTTCACATTCACTAATATAAAAATATTCACCATATTCAACTTTAGTAAGACTATTAAATCCTTCCATATTTGTTACTTGACTAGTTTTCCAAATGACAAAATTTCCATTTACCTCTTCAAGATTATGAAAACCATTGAAATTTATAAGACTCTCTAAATTATTAATCTCTAAATCTCCAATTATCTTCTTAATATTTGAAAAAGCCTCAAGATTCGTAATATCCGAGCTCTCATCATAACTTCCTATTTCAATATCAACTTTTAAAGTTTCACAATTAGGATATTGAATTGCAAAATTGTCTATTTCTTCCTGTGTTAGAAAAGTCATATCCTCTTTTGGACAATCAGAATAGTCACAGTTTTCCAATATTTCATCAATATCCATGCATTCTGATCCGTTATTGTTTAAATAAATACTAGAAATAGTTATTTCAGTATTTTGAATGATTGAACAGATTGCATCACAATCTTCCAAAGAAGGATTGTTTGAGATATTTATATTATTATATATTTTTTCTAGATTAGAGATGCTTTCTATGTTAGATAGATTTTCATTTTCCAATATATTAACTTCAGCTATTTCCTTTAAATTTTCTAGACCATTTAGGTTAATTAAATTCGGATTGTTTTCTAGACTTAACCGTTCAAGATCTTCAAGATTTGTAAGGAAATCTAGAGAAGTGAAATTACAATTGTAAATTGAAAGTCTATTTGTTAAGTCATTCTGGAGGTTAATTATAGAATTTAAGTTAGGATTGTCATAAAGATTAAATAAATTAAATTTGTTTTGAAGATTATTATTTATTTCAATCGATTCTAAAAGATCATTATATCCAACTCGAAAACTTTCTGTTATAGTTTCAAGACTTGAAGGTAGAACTAAATTTGTTAGATTAGAGTTGTAACTGAAGGTTAAAGTGTTTACTTTTTTTAAAGAATTCAATCCATCTGTTGAAGTAAGATTATTGTTGTCATTTATATAAAAAGTATATCCAATTTCTTCAAGACTATTTAATCCTTCAAAATTGCTAATATTATCATTTTTTTCGACATAAAAAGACGCAGTAGCATTTTTTAAATTATGTAATCCATTAAAATTTGTAATACTAGTATTTTCTATATAAAAATAATGATTCACTTTGACAATGTTTGAAAAAGCTTCTAAATTCTGAATTTCTTCACCTTCAAGTTTTACTTGTTTATTTAATTCAGTACAATTTGGATATTTTTCAAGAAAACTATCTACTTGTTCTTGTGTTTCGTAGTATAAAGAGAAAGGAGGGCATTCTGACGGATTACAGTTTTCTTCAATAATTTCTTGGCTTTTACAGTTGAAAGAGTTACTGTAAATATTTTTAGTCCCCTGTATAACATCAGCGCCATCAAATGTACAAATAATAGAGCAATCATCTAAATTAAAGTTTTTGTATATAGAAAGATCACCTGTGATATTTGTAATTCCTTGTAATGCTTCGATAGATTCTAATCCAGAATTAGATCTGATAATTAAACTACCATGTACTTCAGTTATATTTAATAGACCTGAAATATCTGTAATGTCTGATGTACCATAATATTGGGTGTGACCAATGAAAAGGTTTCCTTCAATAATATTACAATCACCATAATTAGAAATATAAGTGTTCACATCTTCTTGGGTGAAAAGTGTAACATCAGAAGTTGGACATTGTGCAAAAAATATTTGGGAGACAAATCCAAATAATAAAAACAATTTAATTTTTAATAGAGTAATTTTTTTCATAAACTTTCCAATTAGTAAATTTTATGCAAATGTATGTTTTTGTGTGAATTAACAAATTATTTAAAGCTAAAATTGTGTTTTTCATATCAAAAACACTCAATCAACACTCAAAATTATTGAAATTATAATAACCGAAATAAGAAAAGTCGCTTCAATTTCTCGAAGCGACTTTCATAAAATTATTTTATTGAAATGATAATATTTAAAAAGTTTATTATCTCTTAATTTGAAAAGAAGGTTTTATTTTAGTCCCTCAATATCTTCTCCATTTTCCTCCCTTTTGCAAGTTCATCAACCAATTTATCAAGATATCGACATTGTCTATAAATTTCAAATTCATCCTCAATTTCTTCAATACGATATCCACAAATAACACCTTTAATTAAATGTGCATTCGAATTCAAATTAGCTTTTTCAAAAAAGGTTCTAAAAGTTACGTTTTCATCTATAAGTTCCTGTAGTTTTTTAGTATCAAAACCAGTTAACCATTCAATGACCTGATGAAGTTCTTCAATCGTTCTACCTTTTTTCTCAATTTTACTCACATAATGCGGATAAATAGAAGCAAAAGTCATATTTGCAACTTGTTCATTCTTTTTGGCTGTAACTTTCATTATTTATTTTTTAAATTTTAAAAAGCAGTATCAACTTTCTTAGCATCTAAATTAACCATAATTTTAGCAATAACAATATTCAGTAAAGTTGCCACTAGAGATGTAATAAAGGAACCTGCTATGAAATAAACAATCTGCATAAAATTAAAATTACTCCAAATCAACCTATAAACAACACTATAAAGAACAAAAAGAATAAAAATAGAGAAAGTGTAAAACATAATCTTTTTAATTTTTGAAACAGATTTATCCTCAAGCAAAATTGTTTTACTGAAAGAGAAAGCTGTGCTTATAAATATAAAACTAGCCAAAAATAAAGGTTTAGTGTAGAAAAGTTCCCAAATAGCATCTCCAGCACTCATTTCCATCTGAAATGTAGCAATAGAAAAATAAGTCGAAATCAAAAAATTAAAAGGCAAAGTTGTACTTATCAAAAATAAAATAACACCTGAAATCAACATTATCAAACAAGTCAAATAATAAAAACGAGATCTTTGTTTAATCAATATTTCATTTTCTTCATACCCATCATGATGAGGTTCCAAAACATATGGTTTAATATCCGAAAAAAGTAAAGTACCAGTTATAGGGAATATCCCTAAACTAATTTCAGTTTCACCAACAGTTTTCCGAAATAATTTATAACTCGTAGAATTCTTGACTTCACCAATTTTTCGGCCTTTTCTATAAGCCTGAATCCATGTTAGTAAATTTGAAAGAAAAATAGTAAAACCACTAATAATCCCAATAGTAAAAGCCGTATTTATAATCATTTGAAATGTTTTTATAGAATTTTTTAATTGAAAGCTAATTTTTTTAATCAATTTCAAATATAATTGAAGAATTTATTTTCACAATTTATTTCTGAAAAAAAATTCTAGAAATAAGATAGGAGAGGTAAGAAGAGGTTTTAAATAGCATTTGGGCGAAACCATTTTTCTTCGTTTCCAAAAAACGCAGAAAAGGTCGGGCTTTCCATTCCAAGTTTCCTTTTTCAAAAAAGGTATTTCTAGGAAATACGTGGGCTTCTAAGGTCGCCTCCGTTTTCCAAGAACTACTAATTTTTTTCAAAAGAAAAGCTTTCCATTCCAATCCCTTTCGCACAAAAAAAAGACCTGATACGTTTGAAAACAAATCAGGCCTTACCATTCAAATTCTAATAAAATCTATTATAATACAGCTAACATATATTAATCAATAACCTTGCCATAAAGGTCAAAATCGCTAGCTTCTTCAATTAAAATATTAACAAATTTTCCAATCGGTACATAATATTTCGTTGCATCTACCACAACTTCATTATCTACATCCGGAGAATCGTGTTCTGTTCTACCAATGAAGTAGTTACCATCCTTACGATCGAAGATACATTTAAATACCTTTCCTACTTTTTCTTGGTTCAATTCAAAAGAAATCTGGCTCTGAATTTCCATAATTTCTTCTACTCTTTGTTGCTTTACTTCTTCAGGAACATCATCCTCTAAAGTTGCAGCATGTGTATTTTCTTCATGAGAATAAGCAAAAACTCCCAAACGCTCAAAACGCATTTCTCTTACCCATTCTTTTAATTCTTGATAATTTTCTTCCGTTTCTCCAGGGTACCCTACAATTAAAGTTGTACGAATCGCCATTTCTGGAACTTCTTTACGGAATTTATGAATCAACTTTGTAGTTTTCTCATGTGTAGTTCCTCTTCGCATAGATTTTAATACGCTATCCGAAATATGTTGTAAAGGAATATCTAAATAATTACAAACTTTTTCCTCATTTCGCATTACTTCTAAAACATCTTCTGGAAAACCAGTCGGGAATGCATAATGTAAACGAATCCACTCAATTCCTTCAACTTTTACCAATTCTTTTAATAAATCAGCCAAAGCTCTTTTCTTGTAAAGATCTAAACCATAATAAGTCAAATCCTGAGCGATAAGCATTAATTCTGTAATTCCTTTTTCAGCTAATTTCTGTGCTTCAATAACCAAATTCTCAATTGGTTGCGATTTGTGTTTTCCACGCATCAACGGAATTGCACAAAACGAACATGGTCTATCACATCCTTCAGCAATTTTCAAATAAGCATAATGTTTTGGAGTAGTAGTCAATCTTTCTCCAATTAATTCATGTTTATAATCTGCTTCTAAAACTTTTAAAAGTTGTGGTAATTCTTGCGTACCAAAATAAGAATCTACATCTGGAATTTCTTTTTCCAAATCTGGCTTATAACGCTCACTTAAACAACCAGTCACAAAAACTTTATCTACTTCACCTTGCTCTTTTTTTTGTGCATAATGTAAAATAGTATTGACAGATTCCTCTTTTGCTTTTCCGATGAATCCACAAGTATTAATTACTACAATATTTCCATCATCTTCGGCATCCTCATGAACAACTTCTTTTCCATTTGCTTTCAGTTGTCCCATTAATACTTCAGAATCATATAAGTTCTTAGAGCATCCTAAGGTTACTACATTAATCTTATTCTTCTTAGAAGATTTTGTTCTCATGTTTTCTGATTTTTAAGGCTGCAAATATACGATTTTATCTAAGTGGAAAAACGTTTCCATTTATAAAGCTTTTCTAAATAAGTTTAAAATATAACTATTTGAATGTTAATTTGTTTTAATGAAATTTTTATAGAATCTTTAGTTTTGCTGTTTTTGAATAAAATAAATTCTTTGGTTTAAAATTCTAAAGCGGGAAATTTTAAACCAAAAAAACTTAATTTGGAATCAAATCACAGTACCAAAATCCTGTATCCCAAGATTGTTGTTTGTCATCAGACTGAAAACAATTGTCATCTTCATCTACAGGTTTATAAGTTTTTAAAACTTTTTCTCCAATCTTAAAATCTACAGGTTTTTTAAAAATTGGTCCATCAAAAACAAAGGTGTGAAATTCGCCATTTTCTCCACAGATATCTACGTTTTCTGGTAAAGAATTTATGAATTCTTCATCGATAACTCTTCCAACAAAACTTTCATCCAGATAAGCCGCATTTACACAAACAGTAATTGCCTTAAAACCTAAATCTAATAATTGTTTTAAAACTTCTTTCGTGTCTTCTTTCCAGATTGGAAATACTGTTTTTAGACCAACTTTTTCAAGTTCTTTTTCTCTATAATTTTTTAAATCCTCTAAGAAAATATCTCCAAATCCAGTATATTCAAAACCTTGTTCTTTGAGTTCTGAAGTATTTTCTTGCATGATCTTATTATAAGATTCCATAGAAACATTCCCGCTAAGCTCGATAAGTTTATATGGAATTTCAATGTTTTCTAATTGTTTTTTCAAAAGTTCCACACGAAGTCCGTGCATAGAAACTCTTTCTGTGTCTTTGTTTACAGTGGTTAAAAGTAAATCAATTTGATATTCTTTATCTTGAAGAAGTTTGTAAAGTGCAAGTGCCGAATCCTTTCCAGAACTCCAATTAAAATATGTTTTTTTCATGTTTTTCTTAGTTAGAAAGCAAATGTAGAGATTTTAAAAACAGATAAAAAAAAACATCCAAACTTTAGAAATTTGAATGTTTTTAAAATATGTTTTAGAAAAAATTAATTCTCAGCTTCTACCTTATAACCAGCTTTTCTCAAAAGATTAACTACACCTTGATCTCCTGCTAAATGCGCAGCACCTACAGCAAAAAACGTCGGATTTTCTTTCATCATTTTTTCCATAACTGGTATCCAGTTTTGATTTCTTTTATCTAATAAAGCAGCAGCTGCTTCTTCATTAAAGCTTTCTTCTTCGTCCATTAATTTTAATAATTCTTCAATGTTTTCAGAATCATAAACCTCAATCATTTTTTCAAGATACGTTTTTATTTGTTCAGGATTATCTGCAAGTTCTACTAAAGATTTAGCTTGATCTTCTATGCTCATTTTATCAAAAGCATCCATTTGATCTTTTACAGATTCTAAACCAAATATTTGTTTTCCTTGAAATTTTTTCAAAATAGCAGTTTCATATCCCTCTGTACTTTTACAATCTAACATCTGTGTTGTGATAAAAGTTGAAACCAAAAGAGGTTTCATCGTTTGAAAAGTAGCGAAAGGCATTCCAACTTTTGCTCTGAAAATAGAATCAATTTTTGTAGTTTGTTCAGGAGTCAAATAATCATTTACTGTTTTTCCTGCTGGAAGAAATGAATATTGCATTACTTCTTGTTGAATTTTTGCAGGATTCGACATATCGATTTCTAAAGCAAGTTGGTTTGTGTTTTTCATTGCTTCCAAATCTTCTTTGTCAAAAGGAACTTCTCCACAATAAATATGAATTGTTCCGAATAAATAGGAAGGTTTTTCCAATCCATTTCCTGTGATTTTCCACAATGTAGAATTTTCTAATTTTCCTTGTGCAAAACCTAAATTAGCTATAAAGACAGCAACTATTAATAATAAAACTTTTCTCATTTTTCTATATTTATTAATTCATTTAAATTTTTCTTAAGCTTAATTAAATGCTTTTCATAAACTAAATAAATGTAGTATTTAACTGCGAAAAACATTAGGATTCCAAACCCGATAATTCCTAAAATGAAGTATAAAATATTTTCGGTGTCTGCAAACTCAAAATGAGAAAGATGCGTTTCTTCTTTGTAAAACCTAAAAATTAAACCAAGAAGAAGACCAAGAAAAACCATAAAATAACTCACGTTTTTATAGATTCGGATGTATTTTTCATACAAATCTTTGGTTTTAATAATGGTTTCCAAAAGTGTATTCGAAACAATAACTTTTTTGAATATCTTTCTAATTTTTATCATCAATCCAACATAAATTACAGCAACCATTCCGTAATTTATCCAGAAAAAGATTTCTCCATTTCCAGTTAATCTTAAAGGAATGAAAGGTAAACCAGCCATGAAAATTATATTGATAAAAGTTTCAATAATAATGTTTCTTCGAATTTTCGTGAAAATTGTCGTAGGTTTTTTGGACAAGAACTTCTCGATTTCGATTTTGTCTTGGTTCTCTATATGATGATCGGCATTTTGCCATGTATTTTTTAAATCTTCTAATTTCATGTTTTTAAACTCCAATAATTTTTTTCAACTTTTCTTTCGCTCGCATCATTTTTACTCTGGCATTTACGTATGAAATACCAAGAGTTTCTCCAATCTCTTTAAAACTTTTATCTTCCAAAAACAGAAGAATCAAAGCTTTATCAATGTCTGATAATTGTTGAATTGCTTTATAAATCAGTTCTAATTGTTCTTCTTCCGTAGAATCATATGGTTTATAAGCAACCTGAAAATTATATTCATCCATGCTAGAAGTATTTACTTGCCGACTTTTCTTTCGGTAAATACTAATAGCAGTGTTCAGAGCGACTCTGTACATCCAAGTTGTAAATTTTGCCTCACCACGAAACGATCCATAAGCTTGCCAAAGTTGAATTGTGATCTCTTGAAACAAGTCTTTATGCGAATCTTCATCCGAGGTATAAGCCCGGCAAATTTTATGAATTATATTTTGATTTTTATCTATTTTATCTAAAAAATCTTTCTCTAAATCTTTTTCCACACTCGATATAATTTTCAATTTATAAGTAGAATTAAGATTTGTTTTGTTACAATTTAAATTACAAAAATTTGATAACTACCTGAAAAACTTATTCTAATAATAGTTTTTGATCAAGTGTTTTTTAAAAAGAAAATCTATTTTTGTTAAAAATTTAACTTAAACTCAAAGAAAAATGAAAAAGTTTCTATTTCTTGTTTTAATACTAGTCGCAGTAAATACGCTAAATGCACAGAAATATTATACAGTTATTGCAAAAAGTGGTTTAAATATTCGAACAGAGCCAAATTTAAATTCTCAAAAAGTTGGGAAATTTGAATTTGGAGAAAATTTAGAATTAATAAAATCTTCTGGAATTACTTTTGATATTTTAGATGAAGGAAAAAAAGTAGTAGGAAAATGGGTGAAAATGCAATCTGAAGACGGGACGAATGGTTATGTTTTTAGTGGCTTTTTATTGCCTGCTGAAAGAAACCCAAAAGATGTTCCAGGTTGTGATCCAGATTTTGGAACTTGTGGTATAAAAGCTTCTAATGATTTTTTTGATTTGGAAATTTTCGATTTTCAAGGACAGGTTTATGAAATAAAAAATGACACACTTTATGTTGCTGATGAAATGAGTGAAATATCTCATAAATTGATTCATATTAAACCAAATAAAAAATACAAAAAAGTAAAGGTTTCTTATACGTATATGGAAAGAATGTATCCTTTTAATAAAATAGGATTAATTGAAAATAATACTGGTGAAGAGTGGATTGGAACAGATTCTTATAATGAAATAAAATATAATAAGGGAGCATTTTTTAGAGGTCCAAATTTAAATTCAGATAAAATTCAAAAAGAGAGAGTAAAGAAACTTAATTTGACAAAATCAGAATACTGGGGACATAATGGAGAAGGAGCTTGGGTTCCGACTTATAATTTTCGAGGAACTGTATATGCGTACTCAATTCCATATACACTTTTTAAGTTAATTCTTACAGATCATTCAGGAAATGAAACTATTAAATACATTCAAATTTCGAATCCTAGTGGTTGTTAAAATTATTGATAAAAAAAAGGCTTGAACAATAAAATTCAAGCCTTTCATTTTTATTTAGAAATTATAATTATTTTAAAATCAATTTTTGAGTAGATGTCTTATCTTTCGATGTAACCGTTACAAAATAAATTCCTTTTGAATTATTTCTTAAATCAATTTTATCATTAGTATTTACATTATTTTTACTTAAAATAATTTGACCTGCCGTATTCACTATTTCAACTGAAACATTTGCAGCATTAATATCTAAACTGAAAATTCCATTATTTGGATTTGGATAAATATTAAATCCAATTGCATTATCATTTTCGTTAATTCCAATATTTGCAGTTACAAAATCGAAAGGTCCAGCCCACTCACTTTGATTATCATCACAAATGGCTCTTACATAGAATTGGTATGCTGTATTGATTGTTAAATCAGCAATATTAGTTGGGTTATCAGTTGTAGCAGAAGTAGTCGGCGTTCCAGTCGGCGTAAATCCATCTAATCCTAATTCGATATCCCAAGAAGTAGCAGTACCATTTTCAGTCCAAGCTAAATCAACAGATTCATTTGTAATATTATTTGCCATTCCATCTGTTGGAACTTCACATGTAGTTACCTCTTCTAAAGTTGTAAAACTAAATGGTCCAGCCCACTCACTTTGATTATCATCACAAATAGCTCTTACATAGAATTGGTATGCTGTATTACTTGTTAAGTCAGCAATATTAGTTGGGTTATCAGTTGTAGCCGAAGTAGTCGGAGTTCCAGTTGGAGTAAATCCATCTAATCCTAATTCGATATCCCAAGAAGCAGCAGAACCATTTTCAGTCCAAGCTAAATCAGCAGAATTTATAGTGATGTTATTTGCAGCTCCATCAGTTGGTGCTTCACAAGGAGTAATTACTTCATCTAAAGTTGTAAAAGTAAAAGGTCCAGCCCACTCACTTTGCTCTTCACCACAAACATTTCTTACATAAAAATCATAAGAAGTTGATGCTAATAAATTATTTTCATTATGCGTAGTTGTAGTTAATCCAGCAGTTGTTGGAGTTCCTGTTGGCGTAAATCCAGCAGTTCCTAACTCAATATCCCAAGTATCCCCAGAACTAGTCCAAGATAAATCAGCAGAATCAATAGAAATATTCTCTGCTAATCCATCTGTAGGAGTTTCACAAGCATTATCTACAATGCTTATCGTATAATCTTCATATTCTAATTGATCATCCTCTCTACAAGGGTTTGAAGGGTTTGAAGAATAATAATCCACTACAATTCTCATTCTATAATCACCAACAGCAGTTCCAGAAGGAACTTCAATCGTACCAGTAAATGGCCCATTTTGATAAGATGTTGTATTGTAAAATCTTTCAGTTTCATTATCAAAAGTTAGATCGTTATTCCAATCAATCCAAACAGAAAAACCTGCAGTTCCTCCAACTATTTCAGCATTAAAATCAAAAGAACCTGTTGTTGTAGTTTGAACTGATTGCTCAGATCCGTCAAAATATCCTCCAGTTGTAAATCCAGATTCTAAATTAGAAATATTTGTGATACCGTTTGTTGTAGTAAAATTATTTACATAAGTATTTCCACCTGAAGATGAAGGTGTACAATATCCTGTTGTGAAAGTATATGGACCAACCCATTCACTTTGATCTTCACCACAATCAGATCTTACATAAAAATCATAAGTTTCATAAGGAGTTAATCCAGATAAACTCTCAACATTAGTTGTATTTCCAGTGACCATAGTTCCCGAACCTTGCTCAAAACCTGTAGTTCCCCATTCTACGTCCCAAAGTGTTGAATCATCAGATTCCGTCCATTCTAAGTCAGCAGAAGTTGTTGTTAAATTTGTAACCGTTAAATTAGTTGGAGCAATACAAAATGGACTATCGTATAATTGAACTTCTTCTACTTGATACATATCATCTCCACCACCACATCTTTCGCTCAGAATAATACGATAATGCGTGTATGCCGTAGAATTTTCAAAATTAAATTGTCTTGTAAAATGTCTTGTAGTAACACAAGGAATAGAACCCGTTGCAACACTTGTAAATTCAGTACCATCTGTAGAACCTAAAACTTCATATTGACCACCATCACGATCTGGAGCATCATTTGCAGTTGTAATTTCGATAGATTGCGCAATTTTAGATTCTCCACCTAAATCAACGGTAAATCCCATTCCGTCAGCACCATTAAAATCAAGATACTTATTCGAAGTTCCATCAATAGCATTTCCTACAGATTCGTTTGCAGGAGAATTTACGCTCCCAAATGTCTCTATAGACATATCAGAACTAAAAATAGCTGTTTGCGCACTGGCATTCCAACTAAAACAAGCAAGAGCAAAAGCTCCAATCAAAGTAGTTATTTTTTTCATATTTTTTGTTTATGATATAATATTTATACTCGAAAAGTTATTTTCATTTAATTTTTTTAAAGAGTTTAAATATATTGAAAAAAATGTTAAAAAAATAAGTATTTATACGTAATGTGTTAAAAAAATGATTTAAAGTTAATAAATGTAATTAAAAATTATTAAAAAGTATATTTGTAAAAGTTTTCGGTAGAGATTCGATTGTTAAAGAAAATGAAGTGGTTTAAAATTTATATAAATACAAAATTTATACATTTGACCGAAATAAATTAAAAATAAAAAAATGAACAAAAAATTACTTGTTAGGATTGGAATTGTTTTAGGTGGACTTTTGATTTTTTATCAAATATTACATAGCACTGCTGTTTTAAGAGTTTATACTGTACCAACTTCATCGAGTATGCCTACAATTAAAATTAATTCGAAAATATTAGTTTCTAATCTAGTTTCATATGATAGAGGCGATTTTATTTCTTTCAAAAGAGTTGACGAAATTATGGGATTGGGTGAAATTCATGTAATTTATAGAATGGTAGCAAAAGAAGGAGATATTCTTGAAATTAAAGCTGGAGAACTTTTTGTCAATGGGAAGAATTTTGATGAAAATTTAAATCTTCAACATTTCTATATTTTAGATAATGAAAAATTTGAAGAGCTTTCAAAAAAACATGATTTTTCAAATATTACAGAGAAGTTTAGAAATAGTGATGATAAAACAACTATTTCTTTGGATAAAAATTTTGCTCAAGAAAATAATTTAGAATCTTATATCCGAATGTCTAAAAAAGGAGCTGTAGATTCTGAAATTAAAAAGGTTTATGGTGAAAATTGGAATATAGATAATTTTGGTCCATTAAAAATTCCTCAAGGAAAATATTTTGTTCTAGGAGATAATAGACATAACGCTCTTGATTCTAGGTTTTTTGGTTTTGTTGATGAAAAAGATATAATTGGTACTATAATTAATTATTAATAAATTTAGTTGCCAAAAAATAAAAAAATGCAACAAAGATTTATTGAGAATAAAAGAAAGAGTACAGGAGATAGAATAGAATCAAAAAATATTGCGATTCCGAAAATTAGAGCAGAATTTTTTGTTCGATTATTTAGTTTTCTTGGTTTTGAGCCAGATGTAACGGAAGAAGGGTATGCTTTTTATATTCAAGATTCTGAGACTGGATTAAATTTCAGTGCTGAGCTTACAGGTTTTGGTCCTGGATATTTCTCTAAAGAAAATCCGGAAGAAGTTTTAAAAAATATAAAAGAGTTTGATCAATTGGTTTTTTCTGAGGATTTAGATTTAAAAGAAACATCTTTTTCTTATGAACATGATTTCGGAACGACTATTCTGGCTTATAAAAACAATGAAATTTTAGAAACTGATATTCCTGATTAAAAGATGAAAAACTTCTATTATTTCTTGTTTTTTATTCCAGTTTTTACTTTTTCTCAATATAGAATTTCTGGAAATATTGAGAACAGTCAAGGAAATCCGATGGATTATGCTGAGGTAGTTTTAAAACATCAAAATACTGGAGAATTAAAAAATACCATCTCAGATTTTGAAGGTTTTTTTGAACTAGAAAATTTAAAAAAAGGAAAATATCAACTGACGATATTTTATTTTTCAGAGAAAATCCATGAGCAAGAATTGTTAATCGATTCGAATTTGGATTTAAAAAAGCTTCAATTAAAATCAGAGATAAATCTAGAAGCAGTAGATATTACTTCGAAACCAAAATTGAAAAAAAAACTAGGAAAATATGTGTTGACTAATATTTCTGCTTCTAAATTTTCAAAAAATAAATCCACTTTTGAATTTTTAAATACAGTTCCAATTTTAGAAACTTCACACAATAATTCTAGTCTGAAAATTAGAAATAGAGGAGATGCTACAATTCTGATAAATGGAAAAAATGTTGGCTCAAATGATGTGGCTTTAAACATGATAAAATCTATTCCGGCTTCTGAAATTAAAAGAATTGAAATCATTAAAAATCCTGGAAGTGAGTATAGTGCTTCTAATAAAAATGGAATTATAAATGTGATTTTGAAAGGAAAAGATTATGAAGGTTTAAAAGGTTCTGTTAGTTTGAGTTCTTATCAGTCTTTCTATAATTCACAGCAATTTCGTAGTTTTTTGTCTTATGCTAAAAATAAAATTTATCTGACTTCAGGTGTTGCATTAAGAAATTCAAAATCGAGGTTGGATGCGATAAATAGTTATAAGAATTATGAAGCAAATCTAGAAACTGAAATTTTAAACTCAGAAATAAATAAAGAAAAGAGAATTAATCCTTATTTAAATTTTGAATATCAATTTTCGAAAGAAGAGCAAATAGGAGTGCAGTTCAATGCTGTTTTTTCAGATAAAAACTCTAAAAATCACACAGAAAATATTTTTAGAAATGTAAATGAAATTGCAATTGATTCTGTCTCTACGAGTGAAATTTTACGAGAAAATCCGAATTTTTTACAACTTTTCGGAAATTTAAATTATTATAAAAAAACAGATACATTAGGAAGTAATTTGCGAATTGATTTTTCTAGTTTTTATAAAAAAGAAGATGAAAAATCATATAACAATTTTAATTATGCATCGGATGTTTTTGATTCGTTTATTCAAAATCCAGCGATTGAAATTTCTATTTTAAACTTCAAGACAGATTATAACAAAGTATTCCAAAATGATGCGATTTTGAAATATGGAGTTTTAGGGAATTACAGTAAAATTAATAACGATTTTTTCTTCGGAAACTTTGAAAATCCTATCTATGTTTCAGATCCAAAGCAATCGAATAAATTTGACTATAAAGAATATACGATTTCAGCATATGCAAGTTACGAAACAGTAATTTCTAAAAAAATAGAAGGAGGTTTCGGTTTAAGATTAGAACATTTTTCTTCAGAAGGTGAAACAGAAACGGTAAAAAATGAAGTAAATATTGAAAATACATATTTGTTTCCAAGTTTGTTTTTACTTTATGATCCTTCAGATAATCATGAATTTACGCTAGATTTAGTTTCAAATATTATGCGAGCTCCTTATAGAAATTTGAATCCTTTTTTGGAATATACTTCACCAAATTCTTATCGAATTAGTAATCCGAATTTAAAACCAATTTTGTCTTATGAAGCTTTGTTGAACTATACCTTTTTTGATGATTTTAGTTTTGATTTTGAATATATCCATGACCAAGATTTATTCAATGATTTTGATGTTGTTTTACCAAATAACGATATCGAAATTCTGACAGATAATTACGGAAATTCCAATTCTTATTATTTAGGTTTTATGTATTCAAATACTTTTTTTCATGGAAATTGGAATGTTTCTACTACAACTGAATTTACTTATGATAATACCAATGGTGCCTATAATGGAATTAATTTAGATTATGAAAATAAAAACTTCACATTTAATCTGAGAAACTTCGTAAATCTATCTAAGAAAAATGATTTACAATTCAGTTGTGATTATGGTTTTACATCTACAAGTACTAATATTTTTGGAGAAAGAAATGCTTTACATTCTTTAAAAGTTACGCTGAGTAGAACTTTCAATAATTTTAGTGTAAACATCGGAGCTTATGATTTGGCAAGAGAAGACCTTATTTTGAAGGAAGACAGAGGCACATATTCATTTTATAAAAAGAAAAATTATTATAAAACAGCATACATCAATCTACGATATGATTTTGGGAAGAAAAAAGTAAAAAAGATTTATAACAAAAAAATAGAAGGGGAGCGATTGAAATAATAAAAACAAAAAACTCATGAACTTTCGCTCATGAGTTTTCTAAAATTATATTCTTGTAACCAATTTATCCATTGGTTTTCTTACTTTTTTCAAGTTTACTAACCAATCGTTGTCTGCATCTTTATATCCTAAAGGAAGCATCACAGCACTTCTTAGTCCTTTTTCTTTAAGACCTAAAATTTCATCTACATCATTTGGAGTAAATCCTTCTACTGGAACACTATCAACACCTTCATAAGTTGCTTGTGTGATTGCAGCCATCATTGCAATGTAAGCTTGTTTAGCAGCATGATGAAAGTTTTCATTCGCATCTTGATTTGGGTAAACAGCTAATAATTGCTGACGATAGTTTTCCCATCCTTCGTTTTTAAATCCACGAATTTCGTTTGTCAAATCAAACATATAATTGATTCGATCTTCCGTATAAGTATCCCAAGCAGCGAAAACTAATAAATGAGAACAATCCGTAATTTGAGATTGATTCCAAGATACAGGTCTGATTTTTTCTTTCACTTCCTGATCTGTAATTACAAAAATCTCAAAAGGTTGTAAACCACTTGAAGTAGGAGCTAAACGTGCAGCTTCTAAAATTCTTTCTACAACTTCTTCTTCAATTTTCTCTCCGTTCATTGCCTTACAAGCATAACGTTCTCTTAGTTTATTTAAAAAATCTTCTTTCATTTTTATGTATTTTATTGTCAACTATATCAAATAGTCGATTTTTATTTTGTTAATTTTAATAATAATAATTTTGCTACTTTTTCAGAAGATGAAGGGTTTTGACCAGTGATTAATAAACCATCTTCTATTGCATATGGCATCCAATCTTTTCCTTTAGAATAAATTCCTCCATTTTCTTTTAACATATCTTCAAGTAAGAATGGTACTACTTCCGTAAGCTGAACTGCAGCTTCTTCTGTATTTGAAAATCCTGTTACCTTTTTACCGTCAACAATATATTGTCCATTTTTTGTTTTAGTATTTTTTAAAATAGCAGGTCCATGACACACTGTAGCTACAGGCTTTTTATTTGCATAAAAAGATTCAATCAAAGAAATAGAAGTCGCATCATTTGCTAAATCCCAAAGAGGTCCATGTCCACCAGGATAAAAAATAGCATCATACTTTTTAGCATCGATATCTTTAAGCTTTAATGTATTTTTTAATATTTCATGTAAATTCTTATCTGAATCATATCTCTTTGTAGATTCCGTTGCAAAATCTGCGCTCAAACTTTTAGGATCTATCGGAGGTTGTCCTCCTTTCGGAGATGCAATTGTAATTTCAATTCCTGCATCTTTTAAAAGGTAATATGGTGTTGCAAATTCTTCTAGCCAGAATCCTGTCTTGTATCCTGTATTTCCTAACGCATCGTGACTTGTTAAAACAAATAAAACTTTTTTAGAATTATCTTTAGTTTGCGCTTCAGAATTTGCGAATCCTAGAAATAAAAAGATTATTATAGGTATTATTTTGATGTTTTTAAACATGATAATTGTATTTGAGGTTTCTTATTTATTTTTTATTATTTGGACGTCCGTCTAGTATTTGTTTTAAAAAAAACTCTAATTAGAGTTCTTTAAGTATTTTGATAAAATTTGCTGTGGCAGCATCTGTTTTTTCTATTTTTCTTCTTAATAAAGCTCCTTCATATGCGTCAAAAATAAAGCGAGCCAGATTTTCTGAAGAAATTTTAGAATTTACAGATGCATCTTTTTGTCCTGCTTCCAACAAATTTGTGATAGTTTCTGTTATAGATTCATAAATGGAATTTATTTTTTCAGAAATAGGAGTACTTTGGTTACATAATTCTTGTCCTAAATTTCCAATAATACAACCATTAAAACCAATTGGACCTTGTGAGTTTTCTGTATGATATTGAATCATTATTTCAAAAAGTTCTATCAGTTTTTCTTTAGAATTCAAAGAAGAATTAGTTACGATTTTAGTTTCTCTTTCTAGTTTGTTTGTAAAAAAATAATCTAAAATAGAAAGAGCAAAGTCTTCTTTGTTTTTGAAATGATAGTGAAAGGAACCTGTTGGAACACCTGCTTTTTTGGTGATTTCTCGAATACCTGTTGCATGATAAGATTTTGTAGAAAATAATTCCAATCCGATTTCTAATAGTTCTTGTTTCAATTCCATGTTGCAAATCTATAGACAGTCGTCCAAATACAAAAATATTTTTGAGAATTTAACATATGCTTAACTGTCAAAGTTTTACTTTTTTGTTGCAGAAAATCCAATCACAGGCGGGTCGCAAAGGAATTCTTTCCAAAATGGATTTCGAAATTGAGAATCTTCCATAGTGGTAAATTGCCAATTGAAATTCGTAAATCCAGCTTCTTCAAAACAAATATCATAAGTAGAAGGATTTAAATATCTCGTATCAAAACCACATTCTGTTCCGTCTTCATTATAAAGTGTTTGAAAAATCGGATCACCTTCTTTTCTACTTTCATATTGATTTACGGTAAAACCATATTTTTTAGTTTCTTCAAAATAAGTAAAACGATAAAAAGGACTAAAATTATAACCAAAAATTCTTCCTCCAGATTTTAAATTAGAAGAAATTGCATGTAACATTTCCAGAAGTTCTTCTTTTGATTTTGCATAGTTTAGAAGATAAACAGCGTTTACCAAATCAAATTCTTTTACTTTTTCCAAAGTCAATACATCACGAACCATATAACAACAACCTTGTGGTTTTTCTTCCTCTTGTTTTTCTGCAAGTTTGATCATTTCATCTGAAACATCAATTCCAAGAACTGCTTTTGCTCCATGTTCCATCAATTTTCTAGAATAATAACCATCACCACAAGCCAAATCCAAAATTTCTTTTCCAGAAATATCTCCAGCAATTTTGAATAAATTATATTCTTCAATCATTTTTCTATACAACAATTTCTTCGATTCTGCATAAGAAGATGCAATTTCGTTGTAAACAGGTTCTTTAGAATCTTTATTTTTCATGACTTTGAATTTTAGTTATTTAAATTTAGAAAAAGATTCAGAAAGTTGAAAATAATTAATGAAATCCTGAGTAAAAAATAATTCCAATAATGTATAATTTATTTTTCATAGTCATTTTTTTTCAATTTATAATACCTAGAATTTTCAATTCCTTTACAAGTATCGTGTTTCCAAAAATGCATTCCTAATTTTTCTAAAACTTTAATAGAAGCAAAATTTTCTGTAGCTACTCTTCCAATTATTTCATCTAATTTTAAAGTTTCAAAACCATAATCTAAAGTTGCTTTTGCAGCTTCTGTAGCAAATCCTTTATTCCAATGTTTTTGGAAAAATCGAAAACCAATATCCGTATAGTTTTCTTCGTTAAATTTCAAACCACACCAGCCAATAAATTCATTATTTTCTTTCAAAACAACAGCCCAACGACCATAACCATTTTTAGAATATTGATCATAATTTTCCAAGAATGTTTTCGCCTTTTCAATGTTATCAAAAGGAATATCTCCTGTAAATTTCAATACTTCTAAATCTTCATTTAGTAAAAACATATTTTCTGCATCCGAAACAGAAAATTCTCTTAAAATTAATCGGTTGGTTTCTAGAATTTTTTTCATGAGGCAATTTAATTAATGAAATATAAATAATGTATTTTTTTTAGATTTCATTTTCTAAAAAACATTCATAATATTCCTTCAACTTCGAACTTTCTCTAACCACTTCTCCAATAACGATAATTCCTGGTGCTCCTAATTCTTTTTCTTCAACAATCTCCACGATATTATCCATAATTCCAACACCATATTTTTCATTCTCACGAGTTCCTTCTTGAATCACAGCAACAGGAAGTTGACCTTTTCCTTCTTCTTGAAAAACCGAAACAATTTTTGGAAGCTTATGAATTCCCATCAAAATAACAACAGTTCCATTTACTTTTGTAGCAGTATAAATTTCATCACTCATTTTAAACTTTGAAGTAGTCGCAGTAACCACAAAAAAGCTTTCAGAAACATATCTTTTCGTTACAGAAATTCCAACACTTGCAGGGACACTAATCGCTGAGGTAATTCCAGAAATAGTTTCTGTTTCAATTCCAAATTGCTCCGCATAATCCGTTTCTTCCGTTCCTCTTCCAAAAACAAATGGATCTCCACCTTTTAAGCGTACAACATTTTTATGAGTTCTAGCAAATTCAACAATTTTCTCATTAATTTGATCTTGTGATAAATAATGTAAACCTTTTCTTTTTCCAACATAAAATTTTACAGCATTCGGAGCATAATCCAATAAATCTTTATTTACAAGTGCATCATACATTACGACATCTGCTTTCTCCAATGCTTTCATTCCTTTGATTGTAAATAATTCTGGATCTCCAGGACCTGCTCCAATTAATGTTAATTTCGATTCTATTTGTTCTTTATTTATCATGTTTGTTTTATAATTCCTTTTTTTTAAAAGGATTGGGGTAAATTGATGTTTTTTTAATTCTCCTCTTGAAAGGGCTAGGTGTGTGTTTTCTCTATACGTCAGCTTTCAGCTAGTAAGTACTAAAAAATCATTCCGTCAAACTTTCTCCTTCTAGATATAAATCTTCTACTTTCTTTTTTATTTCTTCCGTAGGATTTTCCCACATTCCTCTTTGCATTGCTTCCAAAAGTCGTTCACTCATATCTTTCAAAGCCCAAGGATTTACTTGTTCAATGAATTTTTTATTTTCTTCATTTAAAAGATAAGATTCCGTGATTCCTTCATACATAAAATCATCGATCAAGTTTGTTGTAGCATCATAAGCAAACATATAATCTAAAGTTGCAGCCATTTCAAAAGCTCCTTTATATCCATGTCTTTTCACACCTTCAATCCATTTCGGATTTACAACTCTCGAACGATACACTTTTAATAATTCTTCTTTTAAAGTTTTAATTTTTGGAGTTTCAGGTCTAGAATGATCTCCGAAATAAATATTTGGAGCTTCTCCTTTTGTAGTTGTCACAGCATTTGCCAATCCTCCTTGAAATTGGTAATAATCATCTGAATCTAAAATATCATGTTCTCGATTATCTTGATTTTGTAAAACAATTTCCATGGCTTGCAATCTATTTTCAAAAGATTCATGCGCAGAAACTCCTTTTCGATCTTTGCCATAAGCATAACTACTCCAATTGATATAAACTTTCGCTAAATCTTCTTGTGTTTTCCAGTTTTTCTCATCAATCACAGCTTGTAATCCTGCTCCATAAGCTCCAGGTTTTGAACCAAAAACACGATACATAGCTCTTTGTTTTGCTTCTTTTTCTGGTAAACCTTTTGATTTCCAATTTTCACTTTCTTCTAAAAATCTTTTTCGTATAGGATTGTATTCTAAGTCTTCCTCTAAATTCGCCACTTTTTCCACTGCAGAATTAAACAAAGAAATTACATCTGGAAAAGCATCTCTAAAAAATCCAGAAATTCTCAAAGTCACATCAATTCTAGGTCTTTGTAATTTCATTAAGGGAATAATCTCAAAATCCGTCACACGACGATTGGTATTTTTCCAAATCGGACGAACTCCCATCAGAGCAAAAGCTTGTGCAATGTCGTCTCCTCCTGTTCGCATCGTTGAGGTTCCCCAAACAGAAATTCCAATTGTTTCAGGATAATCTCCATTTTCTTGTAAATATCGTTCAATGATTAATTGCGCACTTTTTTCTCCCAAACGATACGCTGTTTCTGTCGGAATTGTTCGTACGTCTACAGAATAAAAGTTCCTTCCAGTTGGTAATAAATCCAATCTTCCTCTTGTCGGAGCTCCCGAAGGTCCTGAAGAAACATATGCACCATTTAGTCCTTTCAAAAGATTTATAGTTTCTTCTTTTGTGTCTAAAATTTTGCCTAAAGTTTCTGTTTTTATTTTTTCTAAAACAGTTTTTGTTAAAGGTAAATTCTCTGGATATTTATTTTGTTTTAAAACTTCTTGTAGATATGTTTTTGCTTTTAACTCTAATGATTCGATTACTTTTCCATAAGTTCGACATAGAGTTTCATCCACAGAAATCTCACATTTGTTTTCATATTTTTCTTCTAAAATATTATCCGAAATATTCAAATCTTTAGCCAAAGCCTGTGTAATTCCTATAGAATTATAACTCGGAACTCTGTGTAATGCAATCAATAAATCTTCCAATTGTTCGGCTTCTGGAGCTTTCCCAAAAATGTGTAAACCATCACGAATTTGTGCTTCTTTCAATTCACATAAATAACCATCCAATTTGACCAATAATTCATCCAAATCATCCGAATTGATTCCCAAATCTACATCTAGTTTTGTTTGTTTGATTAAATCGGCTATTTCTTTTTCAATACTTTTTGCTCTTTTAGTATCCAAAGAAGCTGCTTCATAATATTCTTCTGCCAAATGCTCTAATTGTACCATTTTACCATAACTCTCCGCTCTTGTCATCGGTGGAATTAAATGATCTAGAATCACCGCTTGATTTCTTCTTTTTGCTTGTGTTCCTTCTCCAGGATCATTGATGATAAATGGATAAAAATGTGGAATTGCATCAAAAATTGCCGCAGGAAAACAAGTTTCATTCGAAAGCGAAACACTTTTTCCTGGAAGCCATTCCAAGTTTCCATGTTTTCCAAAATGAATTACTGCATTGGTTTGAAATTCTTTTTGAACCCAAGTATAATAAGCCAAATATTGATACGTAGGAGCTAAGTCAGGCGAATGATAAATCGCTTGTGGATCTTGATTATAACCTCTGGAGGGCTGAATACTCACAAAAATATTTCCAAGTCGAAACCCTGGAATTATAAATCCTTTTTCCGTAAAATAAGGATCATCAGAAGGTTTTCCCCATTGGTTTTCTATTTTTTCTTTTAATTCAGAAGAAAGTGCGTTCCACATTTTCTGAAATTTTTCTAAAGGTAAAATAGCAGCGTGCGGTCTTGTATTGGTTGTTTCAATTGCGTTTGTAGTTAATTGTGTAAACCAATGCATCAAAGCAGTTCCATTTTTTGGAATGGCGTTTCCAACATCAAAACCATTTTCATTTAGACTCTTCAAAAATAAAGCACAACTTTCAGGAGTATCCAATCCAACTCCATTTGCTAAACGACTATCTTTATTTGGATAATTTGGTAAAATCAGTGCTATTTTTTTGTCTTTATTTTTTAAAGATTGAAGCTTCGCATAATTTTTTGCTAAAGAAACCGTATAATCACAAGCTGGTTGGTATGCTTCATATTTTAAAATAGAACTATCTGTCAAAGCTGTTTTTTCAATTTCTTTTTTGAATGAAATCGCTCGTCCAATGATTCTTCCATCAATTTCTGGAAGTGCAATATTCATCGCAATATCTGTTGGAGTTAAACCAAAAAGTCCTTCTTTCCATAAATCTTTATTCGTAGAAGAAAAAATCGCTTGAATCACAGGAATATTTAATTGATCAAAAATGAAATCTTTTTCTTCCATCATTTTAATCGTAAAACCTGTGGTATTTATAATAGAAGCAATCTTTCGTTTTCCATCAAAAGTCATTAGTTTTTTGACTTCTTCAAGAGTGTTTTTTTCTCTTAAATTATTAGCAAAAACAGTAAATACATTACAATTTTCTCTTTCAAAAGTTTTAGAAAGAACTTCAATTGGATCTAAATTTTCAGAAACAAAATGCGTTCGATATGCCCAAATAACCATAGTTGGTAATTCAGGATTTAAAAGAGTATTCAATTCTTCATTCGAAACAATTCCTTTTTGATGATGAAATAAGAAAAGTGTTGGAATTTCTTTTGTTTCATTTATTACATAATTTGTAGCAGAAATTTCATTGGAAATATATTTAAGAAGTGTAATCGCATTGTCTTTTCCTCCAGCATTAAAATAAGTATTGATTTGATGTAATTTTTCCAAAGAAAAACTAGAAAGTTGCATCAATTCGACATCTGGTTCATAGGCAGAAAGAAACACTACTTTATTCCCAACTCGCTCTTGCATTTCAGTTAAAGATTCAATCAAATAACCATAATAGCTCATTCCTCCAAGAAGTCTGCAAACCACAATTTTTGCTTTTTCCAAAACATCTTCCATGTAATTATCGATGGTCAATTCTTGTTTTAAATACAAAAGATTTGTCATTCGAAAACTCGGAACATTTCCATTTTCTTCTTGATGAAATGTTTTATAAGCTTCATTTAAAGTATGAAGTTCTGTATCTGCAGAACTCAAAAAAACAATATCTCCAGGTTTTTGTTCGATATAAAAAATCCCATCATCATCTGGATTCCAACCTCCAGGAATTGCTGCTATTAAATGCATATTTTATAGATTATAAACTAAATTATGTAATGTGTTTTTCTCTCCCCAATACAAGTGAACGTAGCTAGCTGTACAGTTTTTCTTTTTGAAATAATCCGTGTTTGTTTTTCGTTCTCTTGAGGTAAATATTTCCGCTATATTTTTTTCGGTGTTTTCTCCCAAATTCGAATAATGAAATTCATGTCCCCAAACAGAAAAGTTTTCAAAAACCACGTTTCGATATCCTAAATGCAGTTTTTTATTTTCCATACTTGTTTCAAAATCAAAAATCCCACACATTTCAAATTTTTCTCCTTTTGCGTTCACAATTTCTTTTCCCAAATACATCATTCCACCACATTCTGCTAGGATTCTTTTCTCTTTTTCAAAAGCATTTCGAATCGAATTTTTCATTTCTATATTTTTTGCCAATTGCTCCAAATACAATTCTGGATAGCCTCCAGCTAGATAAATAAGATCTGCTTCTGGAAGTTTTTTATCTTTTAGAGGACTGAAAAAAGTAACTTCTCCAAGTTTTTGAAATTGTTTGATATTTTCATGATAAGTAAATTGAAAAGCAGCGTCTTGTGCTATTGCAATTTTTATTTTTTTCTCTTGCTTAAAAGAAGGATTCTTTGTTTTTGAAATAGAATTTGAAGTATAATTTGTTGCCTTTAGAATAGCTTCAAAATCTAAATGTTTTCCAAGATGACTTGCTGCTTCCTCATATAAATCTTCAAAATCTTGGTCTATTTTTAAACCTAAATGTCTCGAAGGCATTTGAATTTTTTCATTCGTTGGCAAATAACCAAAACAAGGAATTCCAACATCTTCACAAGCTTCTTTTAAAAAACTAAAATGGGATTCAGAATTCACAAAATTGAAAATCACTCCAGCAATTTGGATGTTTTTATCAAAATTTTTCAATCCAAAAAGAAGTGGAGCAACCGAATAAGCAATAGCTTTTGCAGGTACAACTAAAATCAAAGGAAGATTTAATAATTTTGAAATTTCCGCAGCAGAACCTTTGTCTTTTTTTGCTCCATCAAACAATCCCATTACACCTTCTACAATCGAAATTTCCGAAGAATTACCATAGATTTCAAACTGTTCTTTCACATGTTCTTCCGACATCATCACAGAATCCAGATTGATACTTTGTAATCCTGAAGCTTTCGTATGATGAATCGTATCAATATAATCTGGTCCACACTTAAAAAGCTGTACTTTCTTATTTTGTTGCTTAAAATATCTAGCAAAACCAAGTGTTAACGTAGTTTTTCCAGAATTACTCCAAGGAGCCGCAATCATAAATCTGTTATTCTGTTTCATTTTAAAATTTATTCTATATGTTAATGCGAGCTTGTAAACATACTTTTGCTTTAAACTAAAATTTCGTGTACGAAATTTAATTATTCATTCCCCTCCTTTAAAAGGAAGGGCTAGGGGTGGTTATCATACCAATCTCACATAATCCAACTTCAATTCCTCCGCAAAATCTTTCGCTTTACCAAGTTTTACAAAATCATTTTCAGTATCTACAACAGTTGTTTTATGTAAAAATCGAAGGTGTTGTTGAAATATTTTTTTTGCAAAAGTTTCAGGGTTTTCATTTCCATGATTTATTTTTCCATCCGTGAAAACAAAAAGTTGAATTTGATTCTTTTGTAAAGATTTGATCAATGTTTTTACTTTTAAAAATGCATCACCAAGATTTGTTTTTCCTTTGGTTTTAAGATTATTTCCTAATTCCAAAATAGTTTTCCAATCTTGTGTAAAAGGATGAATTATTTTTCCAATTCCATCTTGAATCGCCACCAAAGCATAAGAGATTTTCTGAAATTTCTTTTTTTCTAAAGTGTTTTGAAGCAAACCTTTTACAAATGAAATCTGTTTTTCAATAGCCATAGAACTGCTACAATCCACAAGGAAAACGATATAAGAATTCGCTTTGTTATCTAGTTGTTTGTAATGTATTTTTACTTTAGAAAACAATAATTTATGTTGAATTGTTTTTAGTAAATCAATCTTTTTGACATCTTTCCCTTTAATAGTTTGTTTTGGTTGCGTAAAGTTTTGATTTGAAAATAAATTTTTTTTATCCGAAACTTCTCCAGAAAATTGCAATTGAGAAAGTACATTTTCTGGCAACTGAAAATCTTCTTGGGAATGAGAATTTTGATTGTTTTTTTGTTCTTGATTTTGATTTTCATCTAAAGAATTATTATTAGAATCTGAATTGTTAGAATTTTCAGAGTCTTTATTTTTTGCTCTATGATTTAAAACAAAATCCTTGATTCTTTCTAAATTTTCTTTACTTACTTCTGTTTCCTTTTTTAAAGCTGTATAAGCTCTTGCAGTTTTTAATAATAAAATATCTGCACGCAAACCTTCAACTTCTGCTTCTAGTGCAATTTTACTTGCTAATTCCATTATTTCTTCAGGAATTATAATTGAATTCAATCTTTCTTTTGCTGAAATAATTTCCTCTTTAAGTTTATTTTCCGCTTCTTTTTTAGATTCATAAAAACTCTCAGCATCCAAATCGAAAGCTAATCTATTTTTGGTGATTTCTTTTCGAAGTACTAAATCTTTTTCCGAAGAAATCTCCACACTTAAACCAAAACGATCTACAAGTTGCGGTCTCAATTCCCCTTCTTCTGGGTTCATAGAACCAACTAAACAAAATCTACTTTCTAGCCATTCAGAAATTCCTTCTCTTTCCAAATGATATCCTCCAGAAGCAGAAGCATCCAAAAGAGAATCCATCAAATAATCATTCAGCAGATTGATTTCATCGACATATAAAAAACCACGATTTGCTTTTGCCAACAAACCTTTTTCTAAAATCATTCGTTTTTCATTGAATAAAACTTCCAGATTCACATGTCCCAAAACTCGATCTTCAGTTGCTCCAATTGGTAGATTTACGAAAGGAAAATCAGCTCCCATCAATTGGCTCAATGCACGAATTGTCGTAGTTTTTCCAGTTCCTTTATCTCCATAAACCAAAACTCCACCCAACATCGGGTCGATGAGATTTAATAAAAGGCAAAGTTTAAAATCTTCTTGTCCAACAATAGCTGTAAACGGAAATTGTATTTTAGGAATCATATTTTTATAGTTTTAAATAATAGATGTTTTCATAATTAATAAACTAAAGAAATTAAGTTCCCCTCTTGAGAGGGGTTAGGGGTGTGTAAGTTTTTTAATCAATAGGAAATTGAACATAGCCGAAATCAAGCTAAAACTGTATTATAAAACAGTAATGCTCCAAAAAAGATAGAAAGCAAACCAACAATTCCATTTAACCACTTAAAAATGGCAAGGTTTTTCTCAATAAATCTACTCATCGTAAAAATCAAAACATAAGTATATGCAGCCATGGAAACAATAATTCCGATAGATTCCACCACAAGAATCATGATAGCATCCGAAAAAGTTGCAGCACTTAAAATCAGCGCAGAAGTCAAAGCTCCTCCAGTTCCTGCCAAACCATGAAGCATTCCAACCCAAAAAGAACGATTGATTGGATTCATCGCGATTTCTTCACCAGATTTTCCATGAAGATGAATAGCATTTGTAGTGTGTTCATGTTCCTCAATTTTCTTATGATCTTGCATCATTTCATTGATTTTATGATTTCTTCGAATTGCATCAATTCCAAGCCAAACCATGATTGGCCCAACAGAAAATTCCGCCCAAAAAGAAATGTCATGAACAAAAGCTTCCAAAGTAGTTTTAAACAAAAGCGCAATTCCTCCAAAAAGTAATAAAGTCAAGGAATGTCCATAAGCCCACTGCGAAGCAGTGAACAAAACTTTCCAATTGGTTTTCTTTTTCTGAATAGCATTTTCGGCAGCTAAAACCGAAACTGCGGAAATATGATCTGGCTCGAAAGAATGTAAAATTCCAGCCAAAAGTGGTCTTGTGAAATTAATAAAACTCATGTTTTTTGATAGTTGATTATTTTTCCATCACTTGCAATTAAGTGAATTGTTAATTGAATATTTGGCGCTAATTTTTTACAATGGAAATAGCAGTTTTCTAAAAGTTTTTGGTAAAAAGGTTCTGTTTGTTCAAAAGGAAAAATTTCGGTTAATCTTCCAGCCATGTTTAAGTCTAAAATTTGCTTTGCATGACTTTCTGAGTAGTTTGCTTCTTTGGCTAATTCATAAATAAAATGTTTATCCCAAAGTGTTTTTCCGCTGTGTGTATTTAATCTTCCTTGTGCTAGTTTTGCAGCTTTTCCTAGCATAATTCCCATAAAAACCTTTTTGATTTTTGGCGAAATATTTACTTTTTCAAAAGTTTCTTGAATCCAGTTTCCATAATGAATACAAGAAACTTCCGAAATATTTGGATAGATATTTTTTAAATATTTTTCGCTTCTTCCACCAGAATTAATCAGTAATTCAGATGAATTATTTGCAATAGCAACATCAATTCCTCGTTGAATACTTGCGATGTAAGAGCTTGCAGAAAATGGCGTTACAATTCCAGTAGTTCCAAGAATCGAAATTCCACCTAAAATTCCCAAACGAGCATTCAAAGTTTTTTTAGCCATTTCTTCGCCATTTTTTACAGAAATGGTAATATCTACACCTTGATTCAAATTATGATCTGCAATGATTTTTTTACAAACTGTTTGCATCATTTTCCTCGGAACAGGATTGATTGCTGGCTCTCCAACGCTGATTTGTAAACCAGGAAGTGTTACTTTTCCGACACCTTTTCCTTGAAGAAAAACAATTTCTTTATTCGAATTCAAAGAAACAGTGGCGCTGATTTTTGCTTTATTCGTAACATCTGGATCATCACCAGCATCTTTGATAACAGTTGCTGTTGCTTTCTCAGAATCATAAGCACAATAAATCATTTTGAAAAGCACTGTTTTTCCTATGGGAAGTGTGATTTCCGTTTCCATTATTTCTTTTTGTAAAACTAAAGATAAAAGTGCAGCTTTTGTAGCTGCTGTTGCGTTTGCACCAGTTGTGTAACCAGAACGTAAAGGTTTTTTAGGAATTTCTTGTAAATCACTCATGGAGAAAAGGTTTTAATTGTTCTACACTTTGAATATACTTGTATTTACTCGAAATTTTTGGTGTTTTTAAAATGAATAATGGAATGTTTAATTCTTTTGCTATTTTGATTTTTACATCTAATTTTCCTGAGAAACCATTTTCTTTTGTCAATAATAAAGAAGGATTTTCTTTTTGGATAAAAGCGATTTCTTCTTCATAATTTTGAGGAATTCCAAAACGAAGATTTTCTTTCGGAAAATTTGATTTTTCAGCAACTTTTCTAGAAATATCTCGGTCTAAAATTCTAAAAATAGAAGGATGTTTTTTCCAAATCGTTTTTAGTTTTTCAATCGTATTTACTCCTGTAAAGGATAAAATTTTAGTAGGAGAGAAGCTTTCTATTTTCTGAATGAATTCAGGATAATCTTTAGCATAAAAAAGTAAAGGATTTATTTCTTCAGGAAGTTGTTTTCTCTCAAATCGAACTAAAGGAATTTGTATAGCTGCTTCTGCAATTTCTCTATGAAGATTTTCAGCAAAAGGATGCGATGCATTGATGATTAAAGAAATATTATTTTTTAAACAAAAAGCTGTTATGTCAGAGGAATTCATTGCACCGAAAACTGTATTTCCTTTTCCAGAAAACGATACTTCAGTTTTTGTAGAATAGAAATAAGTTTTTCCTATCTGATCAAGATAAGTTGCCACTTTTTTTCCTTCTGTAGTTCCTCCAAATAGTAGAATCATTTTGCTTTTTGTTTTGAACTAAAAATTGAGTGAAGTTGAAGTTTATTTAGATTTCAATTTTGCCCAATTTCTAGTTATGATTATTGTAATACACACCCCTAACCCCTCTCAAGAGGGGAATTTTAATTATTCGAAGGTGTAATTTTCGTTTTCTTTCTAAAAATATGATGCCAATTGTCACCGTATAACCAAGAGCGGTTTTTACGAGCTCCCACAGCTTCTCCAACGACAATTAGAACTGTTCTTGTTAGTTTATTATCTTTAATGATACTTGTTAATTCTTCCAGTTTTCCTGTCCAAACTTGCTCATCTTCCCAACTCACACGATACAATACCGCCAGAGGTGTTTCTGAAGGATAGTGTGCCATCAGTTGTTTTTGCACTTTTTTGACAATCCCAGCGCTTAGGAAAACACACATTGTTGCTCTGTGTTTTGCCATTTCTTCTAAATTCTCGTGTTCTGGCATTGGCGTATTTCCTTCTCCACGAGTAAGAATGATACTTTGTGTAACTTCCGGAATGGTAAATTCCGATTTTAAATAAGCCGCAGCTGCTTGGAACGAAGAAATACCTGGAACGATAAAATAATCGTAACCTCGCTCATCAAAAAGCGTCATTTGCTCTTGGATTGCTCCATAAATCGAAGGATCACCGGAATGCAGACGAACGATGAATTTTCCAGCTTTGTAGAAAGAATCCATGATTTCGAATTGTTGTTCTAAAGTCATCGAAGCAGAATTTCTTACCAAAGCACCTTCTTTTGCAAAATGTGTTAATTTCTCAGGAACTAAACTTCCAGCATAAAGAACACAATCAGCTTTTTCAATCAGCTCTTTTCCTTTGATGGTAAGTAAATCCGGATCACCAGAACCTGCTCCAATAATTGCGATACTTGCTCTTCTTTCAAACTTAGAATCAAGACTAATTGCAAGCGTGAATTTTTTACCAGAATCAACAGTGATTTTGGTTTTTTCTAATAACCAATTTTGATTGTTGGAAAGGAGAGAAGCACTACTTTCTGAAACGCTTGGAACTCCAACTTTTTCGATTACTTTTTCTGAAGGATTTGGAGTTGAAATCGAATCTAATTCTTCTGCTGAAAAAGTGCTGAAATTCCAGTTGTATTTTTTACAAATATCCAAGTATGCTTTTTCGTTTTCTTTGATAAAAGCAGAACCTAAACTTGCGATACTTTCTGGAGCGATATTGTTTTTTTCTAAATTTTCTAAAAGAGCATTTTCGAATAAATCACTTTCAATATCTTTTTTACAACCACTTCCAAGATGTAAGCATTTTGGGTAATATGCGATAAAAGGAATTGTGGAATTTATCTTTTCGTATCCAACGTAAAGTAATAATTCAAATTCATTTGGGTTAAGATCTTGTAAATCATAGAATATGGAAATATTCTTAGGTGTTGATTTTTCAAGAAATTCGGTTCCTTTATCTTTTACTTTTAATACAAGTGCTGTTTTTTTATTATTGATAAATAGTGAAATACACTCATTAAGTGAAGTGTTGGTTTGATAAGTCCAGTTAAATTCTTTACTAATAGTGTCTAAAGACCATTTATTTTGATTGTCACTTGAAGTACTAATTACAGGAGTTGCTTGCAGGATTCTACTGATTTGCTCTGTCATTTTATTAGCCCCACCTAGATGTCCACTTAAAACAGATTGTGCGAATTTTCCTTGATCATCTACATTAATTACAGCAGGATCTGTTGTTTTATCTTGAATGAAATCTGCGATGCTTCTTACACAAATTCCAAGTGCTCCAACAAAAATCCAATGTGTGAATTTGTGGAATTTATCCGCCATTACATCACTTGTTTTTTCAAAGTGAAAACAGTTTTTTTGAGCGTAATTTTCTCTTGTTGTAAAAACCAAACTTTTATGAAATTCAGTTTGTAGTTTTAGCGCAATTTCAGTTCCCGAATCGGTAAAACAAATGATTGCTATTTTTTTATTTTCGTTCATGTTTTTCTATGCTGTTTTAATGGCTTTTAAAAGTGTAATTGGATTGTGATTTTCTACTTGAATTGTTGTTTCTTTTTCTAAAGAAAAGTCTAAATTTCCGATGCTTTTTTTGAAAGTTTCAATACTAGATTCTTTCACTGCATTGATGACGATAATTCCATTTTTTGGAAGAATGGAATTTAAAATAGAAAGTAAATTTTCTAATTTTCCACCATGCCCTCCAATGAAAATAGTATCTGGTTTTTCGATGTTTTTTAAATCTTGTTCAAAGAAATCTCCCATATATTTATCAATACCAAACACACCAAATTTTTTTTGATTTTTATCTAAAATTAGATCACATTCTTCACGTTTTTCAAAAGCTGAAATTTTCAGATTTGGATTTTGTTGCTTTGCTTCAATGCTTATAGAACCTGTACAAAAACCAATATCCCAAAGATGTTTTCTGTTTGAAATATCTAAAAGACTTAAGCTAAGAAGTCGAATTGGCATTTTTGTAATCATGTTTGGTCTTCCTTCTAAACCGAAAAAAGCGGTGTCTGGAATTCCAAAATAAGTTGTTTTATTTTCTGTTTTTTGTAGAATAATACAGTTTAGATTTGCAAAGGCTTTTTCTGAAGCCGATTTTAAATCTAGTTCGAAAAACTGTTCTGTTTCTCCTTCAATATTTTCTCCAATAAACATTTTATAGTTAGAATAACCATATTCCAAAAGTCTTTTTGCAATTGCATTTGGAGAATTTTTAGAATCTGTTAAAACACCGATTAAAGTTTTTTGTTTAGAAATTGCGAAGTTAAGCTCCGACCAATCTCTTCCGTGTACGCTAACGGCTTCTAAATCGTTTTTATTAAGATGAAAATGATTTGCTAATAAATGAATACTCGAAAAATACGGATGAATTTCAAAAATAGCATTTGGAAAAGCATTTTTCAAAGTATTTGCAAAACCATAAAAAAGTGGATCTCCAGAAGCAAAAACGATGATGTTTTCTTCAATTTCAGAATAAGAATCAAAAAGTGTTTGCATTGGGCTTTTGATAAAAATCCATTGCTGTTTTTTTGGTAAAAAATCTTTCACCAAATCATAATGCCTTTTTCCTCCAGTAAAAAATGTAGATTTTTGAAAAAGACTTTTTAATTCCTCTGAAAAATGTGCTTTTTTATTTCCTATTCCAATAATGATGAATTTCATTTCACTTCGTATTTTCCGTTAACTACGACTTCTTTCCAAAGTTTTCGTTTATCCCATTTTTTTAGTTCCAATTCTGGTTTACTGTAAAAACCATCTGTATAACCAAAACATAAATAACCAATCAACTCTCTATCTTCAGGAGCTTTCAGAATAGTTTTTACTTTTTCTGCATCTAAAATACTTACCCAACCCATTCCGATATTTAGAGAACGAGCCATCAACCACATATTTTGAATTGCACAAGCAACAGAATATCTTCCCATATTTGGCATTGCAGTTTGTCCAAGAACAGGTTCTTTAGATGGAACATAAAAAACTGCAATATTCAAGGGCGCTTCAATGATTCCTTCCAATTTTAAATCATCATAAGCTTTCTGTTTTTTCTCTTCAAATAGATGACTTGCTTCTTGATTTTTTTCTTCAAAACTATTTTTGATTGCTAGTTTTGTTTCCAAATCTTTAATGATTACAAACTCCCAAGGTTGTGAAAATCCAACAGAAGGAGCCATCAGAGCAGCTTCCAGAATTTGGTCGATTTCTCTATCTGGAATTCCTTTTATCAAAAATTGATGTCCACGAACATCTCTTCTGTTTGCCAAGATTTCTTTAAAGATTTCTTGCTCTTCTCTGTTAAAAGTTCTGAATGATTTAGGTAAATCCATTTAAACAAGTTCTTTATTATATTTTTCTACAAAATTTTCATCATAAGTAAAAGCAGCATTTACAATAGCAGCTGCAAAATTGCTTCCTCCTCTTTTTTCTGAAATAATAGCATAAGGCGTATTAGGAAGTGTTTTTACTCTTTCTTTAGACTCAATCACATTGATAAATCCAACAGGAGCTGCTACAATTCCAATAGGATTGATTTTATTTTCTCTTACTTGATCTGCAATTTCTATCAATGCAGTTGGTGCATTTCCAATCACAAAAAGTGCGTTTGGATATTTTTCCGCAGCCAAACGTATTCCGGCTTGTGAGCGAGTTAATCCTTCTTTTGCAGCTAAGTCTAAAGTTTTTTCATCATTTAGCATACAAACTACTTGATTTTCATATTTCCCTGTAAAAGCTCTTGTAATTCCACTTGCAACCATAGTCACATCGGTTACGATAGTTCCTCCATTTTTCAAATATTCTCTCCAAATTCCAATGGCATTTTCCGTAGTTTCCAAATAGTTGATATATTCAAAATCTCCAGCAGTATGAATACAACGAATTGCTGCCCAAAGAAAAGAAGGTTCATAATCTTCCAATGGAAGTGTGTTCAGAATTTCTTCAAAACTTGCTTGTTGAATTTCTTCTCCAGTTTCTGGTTTTCTGTTCAAATATCCTCGTGGAGTTACTAAATGATTTTTGTGTTGAAAAGTTTGCTCATTTCCAATCACAACCACACTAAACATATCTACCATTTCAACATCTAATTCTTCCAGAGTTGTAATGAAAATATCTTCGGTTGGTCTTCCTAATTGTTTACAAATAGCAACTGGAGTTTTCGGATTTCTATGTTTTAAGAAAATATTTCTCAAAGTTGCCAATTGCCAATAACGTTTTACACTTTTCGGATTGTAAATCGAAGTCACAAAATCTCCAATTGCCGCAGCTTTGATTCTTCTTTCAATAGTTTTCCAAGGAGTCATCAAATCTGAAAGAGAAATCGTACAAAAATCATGACCTAAAACAGCTCCAAGTTTACTTCCAGCAGTTATAAAAGCCGAAATTCCTGGAATAGTTTCTAGTTCAATATCTAAATTTTGTTTTGCAACTTTTTCATAAACGATAGAAGCCATCGCATAAATACTCGCATCTCCAGAACCAATAACAACAACACGTTTCCCTTCCAAAGCATGTTCAATTGCGATATCTGCTCTTTTTTCTTCATCACCTAATTCTTTCCCGATACAAACTGCATTCGGAGAAACTAAATGTTCTATAAATTGAAAATAATAATGGTATCCAATAATCACCTCAGCTTTAGGAATTGCTTCCGTTGCCATCGGAATGATATAATCTTTATGTCCAGGTCCAAGACCAATAACTTCAATCATTTTTTTAGCATTAATAAAGAGAAATACGGAATTTCTCGGTTTTTTAAATCTTTTATATTTTTTGTGAAAAACATTTCAGAAGTTCCAAGCTTTTCTCCATAAAAACATTGATACTTTCTTGCTTCCAATTCTTTTTGAAAAGTATTCCATCCCGATTTGATTTTCATTAAAATCAAGGTATCGAAGTTTTCCATATAAGCATCGATTTCCGAAATATCTTGCACTCTCGGAAGAATTGCTACTTTTTCTTTCAGTAAGCTAATCGGAACTTGTTGTTCTGCGGCATTTAGCGAAAAAGCATTCACACCAGGAATCAAAGAAATCGGAATTTCTCTCTGATGAAAATGTTCCATCATATAAGAAAACGAAGCAAAAAGACTGATATCTCCCTCACAGATTACACAGACTTTTTTCCCATCCAAATAATCTTTTTGAACAGCTTCTACAGTTTCCAAATAAGTTTTCTTTGCACCGTCTCTTTTAAAATCCATCGGAATAAAAAATCCCTTACATTTTTCTTTCGAAATCTGATGAAATTCCAAAATCGGCAATACATAACTTTTTCGTATTCCCTTATGCTCCGAACCTGTGAAATAAATGATATCCGCATTTTCTAAAGCTTTCAAAGCTTTTACCGTAATCAATTCCGGATCTCCAGGCCCAACAGAAACTCCAACAACAGGATGCAACATCTATTTTTTCTTTTTTCGTTTATACAAGAACAATTGCCATTTTTCCTCCGCAACACCTTCTTTGTCCATTTCCGCTCTCGCCATCGTGAAGAATAAATCCGAAAGTCTGTTCACATACGCCATGATGTAATCTTCCACACACTCCGGATCTTCCAACATCAATGTCACCAATCGACGCTCTCCTCTACGAATCTGCGTTCGACACATATGACACAAAGCCGAAATTTCATTTCCTCCAGGAAGAATAAAATAATCTGAAGGCGAAGTAATATTTGATTCTAATTCATCCAGCCATTGCTCACAAAATTCTGCTCCATCCACAGGTCTCGCATTCGGATTTTCTTTTTTAGAATCCGAAGGTCTTGCCAAATGCGACATCATATCCATCAAATCTTTCTGAATTCGATGTAGATTTGCTTGCCATTCGTGGTCTTCACCCAATTTTGCTCGCAACAAACCAATTGTCGAATTCGCTTCGTCCAAAGCTCCGTTGCACTCAATTCTTGCCGAATCTTTATATTCTCGTTTTCCACCGAAGACTCCAGTTTTTCCTTTATCTCCTTTTCTTGTATATATTTTCATTATGTTTTTTCTTTTTAGTTATGGCGTTCCTCCAAAGTTTCGAAAACTTTGGAGTCGGGCTGTCCGTTACAAGTCCGCAGAAAAAACTCAAGAGCTTCTAAGCAATCCGTGGGCTTCTAAGGTCGCCTCCGTTTGCAAAGAATCTCTAAAGTTTTTTCTTTACGGGCTTTTCACTACCATCCCTAACGCATTAAAATTTTCAGTTCCCCTCTTGAGAGGGGCTAGGGGTGTGTAAACATTTACTCAGAACTTTTCAATATTGAAAATCAGGTACACTTTTGTAATTGTGTCCATTGTTTCTAGTATTTGTGTGGTCACGAGTTATAAACTCGCGCCAGCGAAATGTGTAAATATTTACTCAGAACTTTTCAATATTGAAAATCAGGTACACTTTTGTAATTGTGTCCATTGTTTCTAGTATTTGTGTGGTCACGAGTTACAAACTCGCGCCAGCGAAATGTGTAAACATTTACTCAGAACTTTTCAACACTAATTGCATCAAAGAAATATCCAGCCACGTATCGAATTTATATCCGACCTCTCTCAAAACACCAACTTCTTTAAAACCAAATTTTTCATGAAATGCAATGCTACTTTTGTTGTTAGCATCAATCACTCCAATCATCGAATGGTAATTATCATTTTTGGCAATAAGAATCAATTCTTCCAACAAGATTTTACCAATTCCCAAACCTTGAAAATCTTTAGAAACATAAACCGAATGCTCTACTGTAAATTGATAAGCAGGTTTTGGTCTAAATTTTCCAAAAGAACCAAAACCAACAATTTGCTCATTTTTTACAGCAACTAAAACAGGAAATTTCTGTTCAAGCTTTTCTTCAAACCATTCGATTTGTTGTGCTAGAGTTCTAGCTTCATAGAAATAAATAGCAGTTCGATTCAAGATTTCATAATTCAAAATCTCTAAAATTCCCGGAATATCTTCAAGTGTAGCTTTTCTTAGATGCACCATATTTTTTATGCTAAAACTTTTAATTTGTCTTCAATGAAAGAAACCAAATCTTCTTCTTTTAAATCTTCTCCAATAATTACCAATTGTGTTTTCTTTAGCTCGTTTTCTTTCCATTTTCTATCAAAATAGTTTTCAAAACGATGTGCAACACCTTGAACAATCATTCGCATTGGTTTGTTCGGAACATGGATAATTCCTTTAATTCTGTAAACTGTATAAGCTGAAACTAATTCTTCTAGAACTTTGATTAATTGCTGAGGTGTGTGCGGAGCATCTACAACGATAGAATGCGAATTAATCAATTCATCATGTTCATGGTCGTGATCGTGGTCATGATCATGGTGGTGGTGATGTTCTTCATGATGCGAATGTCTATTTTCTACATCTTCTTCCGCTTTAGCGTCCAAACCAAGAATAATCTCTGTTGGAATATTACCTTTTACCGCAGCAATCATTTTGATATTTTTTCCAACTTTTTCTTGAATAATAGAAGAAACTTCATTGAATTTTTCTTCTTCTACCAAATCTTTTTTCGTCATGATAATTAAATCTGCACAAGAAAGTTGATCTTCAAAAAGTTCCTCAATAGAAGATTCATGATCTAAACTATCATCTGCTTGTCTTTGTGCTTGTACACGAGCTCTATCACAAATTTCTCCTGTAGCTTGCCCAACAGCATCTACCACAGTAATTACAGCATCCACCGTAATTTGAGGTTTTAAATCTGGCCAATTAAAAGCTCTTAATAATGGTTTTGGAAGTGCAAGGCCAGAAGTTTCGATAATGATATGATCGATGTCTTCTTTTCTTTCCATCAGAGCAAGCATGGTTGGTAAGAATTCTTCTTGAACCGTGCAACATAGACAACCATTACTTAATTCAAGAATATTTTCTTCTTCACAACCACAATCTGCTCCTTTTAAGATTTCACCATCCATACCAAGTTCTCCAAACTCGTTTACGATGATGGCAATTCGTTTTCCATTGGCATTTTTGACAATTTGATGAATCAAGGTTGTTTTTCCAGAACCAAGAAACCCTGTGATGATTGTAACTGGTATTTTTGATGTAATCATAATTTGTTAATTTGACTTCGGCTTCGCTCAGTCACCGAAATTTAGTTAGTAATATATTTTGTGCGGACTTCGACTACGCTCAGTCATCATTTGAATTTCAAATTTTACTTTGTTTCGTCTTAATCAAATTGGTTTATAGTTAGTAATGTTTTTTGTGTTAGGGATTGCAGCGGCATCCTTTTTTGCTTCTTCATAAAATTGCTTTTAGCAAAAAAGATATAGCGGAAAGCCCGACCCGTAGGGAAACACCCAAAGCTAGATTCCTAACATCTTTTTAAATTTATTTCCAATAGACTTTTTGTTTTCATCTATTTTTTCATCTTCTTCGAACAAAATTCCTTTTACATTTAAATGATGTCCGATTTGTTCCTTTCCAAGATCTTCTTCAAAACCGATAACTTGTTTACGATATTTACAAAGCTGACAATTCATATTTGCAATTCCTTGTTCTGCTTCCTGCACACGTTCATCAAAAGCTTTTAGAAGTAATTCATCCGTGTTGAAAGGAGCTGTGTAGATAAATTCGTTTTCACTTTTTTGATTATGTTCGTCTACAGCACTGTAAATTCTATCTAATAAAACTCCTGTGAAAAAGAAAAACGGAACTACAATAGTTCGTTTATGATCTAGTTTTTCAATGATTTCTAAACCAGTTTTGATATCTGGAAAAGCAGTTCCAGAATAAGCAACAGTAGCAAAACCAAATTGCATTCCTTCCCAAAGCATACTTGTTAATTTATGTACATCACTGTTTGCATCAGGATCCGTAGTTCCTCGACCAACAACTAAAAGACAAGTATCTTTTCTATCAATTTTCGGAAGTTTAGCTTCTGTTTCTTCAATACGTTTTTTTGCCAAATCCAATAAAAAAGAGCTAACACCAATGTGTTTTCCCATTTTTATGGTCAAATCATTATGATAAGATTGTAAAGTATTTAGCTCATAAGGAATGTCATTTTTTGCATGTGCTCCAGCAAAAAGAATTACGGGAAGTGCAATAATTTCACGAACACCTTTTTCATAAAGTCTTTCTACGGCAGCTTCATAAGTTGGATGGTTAAATTCTAGAAAACCATAATCAACCATATAGTTTTCTTCATATCTTTCCGTCAATACTTTTACTAATTTTTGGAAAGAGGTAACTGCTGCTTTTTTTCTGCTTCCGTGTCCGCAAAGTAAAATTCCTTTTTTCATAATAAATCAAGAGGATTTGGAAATTTATAGGTATAGTTTAAATCGTTTTTTGATTTTTGGTTGGAAATGATTTTAAAATCACAAGATTCTTCTTCAGCGAAAAGGGGAGGAGTAAGTCCAATTTTTTTTGCTGCTAAAGTGTAATATTCTTTTCTCAAAGGATGTTCATCTGCACAACCATTGATGATTTTATTCCAATAATTTTGAGAAATTGTTTCTTCAATTAAACCAATACAATCTTCAAGATGTATTACGTTTATTGGAGCATTTCCATTTTTTAGATTTGTTTTATTAGCTAAAAATCTACCAGGAAGTCTGTCTGCTCCAACTAATCCTGCAAAACGAATAATTGTTGTAGGATTTGGTAAATTTTGTAAAATTGCTTCACATTTTTGAAGCGCAACACCAGAAGCTTTTTCAGGTTTGATTTCCAAATCTTCTGTCACCGTTCCATTTGTATTTTGATACACAGAAGTAGAACTGATAAAGATTATTTTTTGTACTGGTTTTAGGTTATTTAGTATTAATTGTAGTTGTTTTGGATAAATTTCCTCAATGTTTGGAATTCTTCTCGGAGGAAAATTGATATAGACAATTTCAGAACTTTCAAGAAAAGCTTCTATGTTTCCTTCAATTTCGTTTTCTGAAATTTTTAAAAGAAAAGGATGAATGTTTTTTTCTTTTAAAACGGCAAGTTTATCCTCGGAAGTTGTACTACCATTTATTTTGAATCCTTTTTCTGAAAGGTGTTTGGCTAAAGGAAGTCCAAGCCAACCGCAACCTAAAATACTAATTTGTTTTTGCATGTTTTTCTTCTATTCTATAGTTGTTAAAATCCATGTCAAGATAGATTTTTAGAATGTGATTCCAAACTAATTTTTCTTTATTAGAAAGATGTATTGTAAACAAATGTGTTCCTTTTCTACTTTTGAAAACAATTGCTTTTTTCTCCTCTATTTCGTTTCTATTTTTCCAAATAACTTCCACAACTGCGATTTTTTGAGAAGCCAATTCGTAAGAAGCATCTTTTTCAACTTTTCCAATTGCAAAAGAAGTATTCCAATCTTTTCCTGAAATTTTTAGAAAAGTTAAATCCGAATAATCTGCTTTGTGTTTTTCCGTAAGAAGAAAAGTTTCAGCATCTATTTCCACAGAAATTCCTTTGTGATTTTCCATTAAAAACTGAAAAAGAGGATACATATATTGATCACTAGAAATCATTCTAGCAGAAAGATGTTCTCCAAAATTTTCATTGAATTTGTATTGAAAAATAGGTTTCTTTACAATTCTCTCGTTGTCCGATTTTACTTCAGACCAACCATTTTTGAATAATAAATAATCTTCTAGTGGTTTGTTTTCTTCCAGATGAGATTTCAAAATTTCAATTCCTTTTTCTGGAGAAACATTTTTATACCAGCTATTTTCTTGGGAAATAATCCAAGTAGGCGCATCCTCGCAACGACCATTGCAGCGAGTTTTCATGTTATGAATATCATTCCAATATCCATTATTTCTCAGAAAAGCTCTTGCTTCTCTAGTAGTTTGTTCGCTTCCTGCTTTTTTGCAAGAACCACCATCACAAAATTGAATTGTGATGGCAGCTTTTGTTAGATCTTTTCCCATATTTTTAGAAGAAATAAGTAATTCCTGCTTTGATAAAGAATGGAGTTCCTGGCGTGAAATGGAAATCATCTTGTGGTTCCGTTTCATTTTTTAGTTTTGAACTGTCATAAAAAACAGCTTCCATCCATCTTTCATCGAAAATATTTTCAACAGTAATTCCAATTTCATATTTTGGTTTCGTATAGTTAAGAACAGCATCCACTAGGAAATAAGCTTCTGCTTCTACGCTTTCATCTTCCACTAAAGGTCTTTGTCCAAGATATCTGTAACGAAGAGAACCGTTGATTCCATTTTTAAATTTGAAAACAGCTCCACCAGTAGAAGTGAATCTTGGCGCAGCAGGAATAGAATTCTCTCCAGAAGGAGAATCCAATAATTTTCCGTGACTATAATTTCCATCTGCTTCTAACCATAAAAACGGAAGAGGTTGGTATTTAAATGAAGCTTCCACTCCAAGTCTTTCCGATTTTCCGTTATTTTCAAAACCTCCAGCATCTGCAACAAAAACATATTCTGCATCACTTTTTAAATACCAAGCAGTGAAGTTTCCAACGAATTTTTCTCCAATTTTAAAAGCAGTTCCTAAATCATATCCTTCTACTTTTGGAAGAGGATGAATATCCGGTCTGCTAATCGCAGTTTGCGTATAATTTGAATGATAACCAATACTTGCTTTTCCGAATAATTGCACAGAAGGAGTTACTTGGTAATACGAACTAAATTTTGGAGAAAAACGAAATGCATTTTCTTTCTCAGTTCCTGTATTGTTTAATAAATCTTCTTGTTGAAATGTGAAGAAATCTCCACGAAGTCCTGCAACGAAAGTAAGTTTAGAAGTAAGTTCTAAAGTTTCTTTAAGATAAAGCGCATAATTTACTTCTTGTAAGTCATAATGATTTACAGAAGAAGTAATTTGTCTTTTCACAGCATTGTCAAGTCCCATTTTATTGAAATCTGCTCTAATAAATGCACCGATTTCAGAAGTTAAAGGTTTGTTTGCTAAAAAGCTTTTGTTTTCCCAATTTCCATTATATCCAAAAACTTTTCTGTTTTCGTGTTGGTAAATCATATCACCATCTACTTCATTTTCTTGGAAAAGAGTGAAGTTTGAATATAAATCATAAGAATTTGCAACAAAGAAAAGACTATTTGTAAACGTATTATTTTCGTTGATTTCAGAATTTAAAAGCGCATTTACATGATAACGATCTGTATTTCCACCTTCTGTATCATCGATTGCTCCGAAATAACCAATCATTCCACTTTGCACAGCTCTGTAAGGAATTTGTCCTGAAGCATTCCATTTACTAGTAAATCCACTTCCTGAAACTTCCAAAAAGTTTTTATTATTGATTTCTAAAGAATATTTAGCAAAACCATTTAGTCTTCTCAAGTTCATTTTAGAATCAAAGAAACCTTCGTTATAGGTTCCTTCAATTGCTACATAAGCGTTTTCGTAGTTTTTAGATAAGAAATTTTTATTGTCTAATAAAGTAATCATCGCCAGTCCACGAGCATAATTATAAGCTCCATATTCTGCTTTGATCACATTTCTTCCTAATCTACTTTTTGTTTTCAATTTTGCAGCACCAGAAGTTGCGAAGTTTCCAAGACTAGCTTCGTGTGGTCCTTTAAAATAATCAATATTTCCAATAGTTTCCGGAATGATAAAGTGCATATCTGCATAACCTTGACCATGCGCATGCGAACTCATATTTACAGGGATATTATCAATAAATGCAGCGAAATCAGTTCCGTGATCATTATCGAAACCTCTTAAGAAGATTTGCTCAGCTTTTCCTCCACCAGCATGTTGTGCGATGAATAAACCTGGAACTACTTTCAGAATATCTTGTGCATTGTTAATTGGACGAAGTTTTAGAACACCTTTTTGTACAATCTGTGCTCCTAATGTTTTGTTTTGTTTGGAGTTGATTTTTAATTCACTCAATTGTGTTGTTTCCGTTGTTAAACCAATGTTTAAAACCGTAACATCTTTTGAGATTTGAATGTTTTTTGTAATTGTTTGGTAACCAATAGAAGAAAAAACCACTGTTTGTGTTCCATTCGAAATTTCAATTTGATAATTTCCGTTGCTATCCGTTTCAGTACCTTTTGTAGTAGTTTGAATTTGAATTGTTGCTCCAACTAGATTTTCACCAGTAGTAGCGTCTTTTACAGTTCCTTTAAGAATACGTTGTTGTGCAAATATCCATGTAGATATAAGACACATCACACTGCAAAGAATAATTTTTTTCATTTAAAAATTGTTTGCAGGGAAAGTGTAGGGGGTTGTGTACGAATAGGAAGCAATATCGTATAAACCATCCAACTCTTTACCCGAGAGTTAATAGTAATATTTACGAAATTGGCAGGTCTCCTGACTTGTTTTCAGCTTTTTACTCCTTCCCATTTTAAATTAAAACAGTGGATATTTGTAAAAAGTTTCATAAAAACTTACAGTTGCGGGAACAGTTCTGGATTTACACCAGATTCCCTTTTAATTTTCCGTTAAGAAAAACCAAATTCGCTGCGAATATAAGCAAAGAAGTTTGAAAAGCAAGAAATTTCTAATTTTAGAATTTAAAATGTTCGAAAACTGTTTTAAGTTTTACAAAAGGGAGTTTTTTGTTTAATAAGTTTAAGTTTTTGTAAGAAAAAATCATAAGCATCTTAAATAATTTCTCAGAATCACTTCAATATTGATTTAAATCTATTTCACAAGATTTTTTATTCATTTTATATTTTAAAGAATGTGAGGTAATTAAATATGATGTATCTAAATCTCTATTGATTATTTCTAATGTTTTTCCTTCGTTTAAATCAAAAATTATAAAATCTGAATTTCTTACGATACATAAAGTATTATCGTTTAAGTATTTCATGTTTAGTTTTAGGATGCCTTTTTTGAAATACTCAAATTCAGTTTTAAACATCTTTTGTGGAATTTCATTTAGAGATTTTGTTTTTTTACCAATAGAATACTCACAAATGGTTAGGTAATTATAATTATATAAAAGTAAAGAGAATTTATTGCTATTCGAATTAAAAGTTAAATTGTGAAATGCACCTTCAAGCTCCAAATCTTCCATTTCATAGATTAAATCAAAATCAAATGATTTGTTGAATTTTAAAATCTTTATTCCTTGAACACCATAAGTAGGATTATGGGTTATAAAAGCTATTTCATATGGTTTATTAGTAGTATTTATGCTTTCAATATAGTCGTAATGCCAATCTTTGTCTAGATGCATTTTATTAATTACATCTACCAAATCTATAAATTGGATTTTATCCTTATATCTCAATAAAATATATCGTGAACCAGAATTATAACGTGATTTATTTAAGTGAATATTCAATAATTCTGAATAGCTTAAGAAGTCAAAGTCGGATATATTTTCTTGATTATCTTGAGTGAAAACATCTTTGAATAAGAATGTGCTATTATTTTCAAAAAGGAAATAATGAATTTCGCTATCGTTCCTATAAGTAAGTCGAATGTTATTATCCAATTTTATTTATTTTTTAAATTTAAAGTATAGTTTTCTTAATTAACACTAAAGGAGAGTTTATTCTAAATTTCAAATACTCGTTAAAACTATCATTTTGATATAAATAAATCAAATTTAAGAATGTTTTAATTTTGAATAATTTAAATAATGGTAAAATAGATTAAAAATAAAAAAGCATATCAAAATATTATTCTGATATGCTTAGATAAATATTGTATAAGCTTTAAGACTGTTTTACTTAATTTTTAAATTAGTTCTTTTTAGTAGTAATTATTCTATTCGTTTTAATAATCTATAATAAATCACATTCCCTTTTCCATCATCAAGAGTCATCATTAAATTACCTTTTTTTAGAAATTCATTTATATCTTTGGCAAATAAATTCACTCCCCATAACTCTCTGTAATCTTTGATTTCTTTATTATCTATAGTTAAAAATTGTCCTTCTAATTTATAGTCAGGTGTTTTGTCAGACGGTAAAACTTTAAATGTTTCTAAAATGTCTTTTTTGGTATAATCATAATCAATATCAGACATCATTGAATATACTTTTCCATTTTCGAAAAAAGCAAACCATTGATATTTTTGAGGCCAAGGATTTACTGTATTAATTTCATCTTCATTAGGTATTTCAACTTTTTTCCAAACTCCTAACAGTTCAGAAAGTTTTGGTGGACCACCAGCATCAGAATTATTTTCTTGAGCGAAAAGAGAAAATGAAAATAATGTTAGTAAAATTAAGATTGTGTTCTTTTTTTTCATGGTTATTGTATTATTTTCAAAGCTTATTTAGTAATGTTGCAAAACGGAGTCTGCATACAAACTCATATTTTTCGTTAAAACTAGTCTTTTAACATAAATAAATCAAGTTTAAGGATGTTTTAATTTTGAATAATTTAAATAATGGTAAAATAGATTAAAAGCAAAAAAAGCATATCAAAATATTATTCTGATATGCTTAGATAAATATTGTATAAGCTTTAAGACTGTTTTACTTGGGTTTTAACTCAGTTCTTTGTTGTAACTAGTTTGATTTTATTTTTTCATATCGATGCCAATCTACGGTATTACTTAATTCAATAGTTATAGGCTGAAATATGATGTTAGTAAGATTTACAGTATATGTCATAGCATCTTTTCCTGTTTCCGGAATTAGTGTTATTCTATCTGGTTTAGTGAATTTATAAGAGCCATTACCGAAATAATTACTACTTATCAGGCCATTTTCTCGAAGTATTAAAGTGTCTCTTATTTTTGTGTGATCTGAATTTAATGATACATAGTAATCTTCAATGTATGTTCCGATTAGATCTTTGTTTTTAATTGGAAAATTGAAGTTTGGTAAAACTAAAACAACAATAAATAAAACTATTATTATAAGAATAGAGATTTTTCTTGTAGTCATTTTATTAAGTTGTTCTTTTTATGTTTATTGGTTACAACGGGAGTCTGCGCACAAACCCCACAATTTTCGTTAAAACTAATCTTTTAACATAAATAAATCAAATTTAAGAGTGTTTTAATTTTGAATAATTTAAACAAAGGTGAAATGCTTTGAAGAATAAAATGTATTAAAACGACTAAAAATGAGTAATACTTGTTCCGAAATTTAGAAACTAAGTTTTTCACCCTATTTTTAAACAAATATCTGTAATTGATGCCTGTCGATACCTTTTTGAAAATCCATAAAAAAAGAGAAGTTTTTGCTTCTCTAAATTTACGATTTTTTAAAATTTTATGCTAGTAAAACTGTTAGTTTTTGCGTAGTCTGACGTTTAGTACAAAAAGCAGCGCAGCGACCCGCTAGGGTGCTTTTTGTACATTGTGTGTGCCCTGCATGAGCAGGTGCACACCAACCGCAAGGTTTGAATAAATTCCAAAAATGCAAATTCTTGAATAGAAAACCAAGTGTTAGGTGTGCAATTATTTTCCAGAAGGTGTAAGT
>NZ_JADOTV010000016.1:31218-94388 GCF_015767245.1 Aureivirga sp. CE67 | reverse complement strand
AAATTCGAATAAAATACTTTGAAAAAAGAGAGAAAATTATGAAAATTGCTGTCGGAATACATAATTTCAGAGTTACACTCAGAAGTCCCTTACAAAATCAATCGTGATAATGTTTAATAGATAAAAATATTTTTTTTGAAGAATTAGAGCATTCAAAATATCATAAAAATGTTTTGCCAGACAATGAACTTGAAAATTCTATTTCTATCAAAAAAGGAATTGTTCAATTTACTTCTAAATATGAAAAATCATTTTCTTTCAAACATGAATTTGACAAAAACGAATTGACTTTTAAAAACCACAAAGTAAAATCTTTTGGATGTTCTTCTTGTAAAAGTGAGCTTATAAATCAAATTGAAGTTTTACATTATACGGATAAAAATGATTTTTCAATTCAATTATTTTCAGAAAATACGGAAGATGAAATATTTCTTTTTAAACCAAAAAAGAAAGCCAATTCTTTAAAGGAATATTTTACAATTTTTAACCAAAAAAGAAAAAAGAATTCTACGCAAAAAATCTATTTTTCAGAAAATGATGTTTTAAAAATTCCTATTATTAAATTTAATTTAGAACAATCTTTTGAAGAATTATCGAGCACTAAACTTCTTTCAAAAAAAGATACATTAAATCTTGACTATATAAAACATCATGTTGCTTTTCTTCTAGATGAAAAAGGTGCGAAAATTAAATCAGAATCTTCTATTGGAATGAAAACCGAAGAAAGAGAGTTTCAACCAAAAGAATTTCTTTTTGATAAACCTTTTCTGATTTTCTTCAAAAATAAAAACAATGAATTCCCTTACTTTGCAGTAAAAATTGATAATACTGAGTTCATGGATCTTAAAACTTCTGGTTTAAATAAATAGAAACATCTACGGGTCTTGCACTCTCCATAAAATCTAAATATAAAATATTTGGAATTTTTGGAAATTGTAATGCTTCTAAGCCTAAATTAGCATTCGGTTCTGAAGAAAAAATAAAAACTCCAGTAACTGGTGTAAGCGTCCAAGACAATAAAAACATGTCTACTTTATAACCGCTCGGCGTTTTACCATTATATTCGTTTAAAGCTCGTAATTGATCATTTTTCATATCTTCATAGGAAGTTGTGTTTGAATATTCATCAAAAACAATTAAATCTGCATTCTGTAAATCATCTTTTGACCAATCTCTATACACATAAATATCTTCAGAAGGGAAATCAATTTCATAGTTTTCATCTACAACTACCAAAAGCTTTCCTCCATTAGAAACGTATTCACTTATTGTTATTTCTCCTAATCTTTTTCCTGTATCATTTTTATACAAATATGCACCTAAATTTTGGTGTAATTTATCCACCAAACTTTTATACAAATCTCCATTAAAATCTTTAAAGTGAGAGAATTTTAGAATGATCAATTCTTCTCGACCTTCGTCCATGAATTTTTTTATATCATCAATTACCACATCCACAGAAGGACCTTGAATCGGACCATGATAAATATGTAAATCACCATCTAGTCTTAAATCAAAAAATCTTGATCCATGATGTAATTGCCCGTAAATACTCAAATCTTGTGTTTGTCCTAAACTCAATTCATACATTCCTGCATCATGCGAACCTGGAATAGCAATTTGCCCTAAAGTTTTTGAACCTATACTTGGCATTTCATTAATCATCCAATTTCCTCTATCTAAAATTTTACAAGCAGAACTATAAATTCCTCCTAAAGGATCCTCTGATTCGTGAACTTGAATAGCAAAATCTGCTGTTCCTCCTACATTAGGAAACTTTCCATCATCAAAATAAGAACTTGCTCCATGCCATACAATTTGATCTCCTTCAACTTTTCCAATTCTACTCCAGATATCATCATTCAATCCTTCTGAAGCATGTACTTCGATTACAGTTCCATCATCTTGTAAAACTACAGAAGGCGAAGCTCCACTTTCATATTGATAACCTTGTCCCCATTCAATATGTCCGTCTTTTATTTGACCAACATGGTAATATAGTTTTCCTGAAGTTTCTGAATTATGAACTTCGATAACAGTTCCGTTATTATTTAAGGCAATTTCTGGATTATTTCCAGTATCAAATTTTGTATTATCATTCCAAGAAATTGTTTTAGAATCTGGGTTTACAGTTCCTACTCTAGCAAATAAACCTGAATTTCCTTCCGAACGATGAATTTCAACAATTTGATTGTTATTATTCATATCAATACTTGGTTGAACTCCTCGATCATATTTATGACTTTCGGACCAAGAAATATCTGTTCCATTGTGAATTCCTACATGATAATATAAATCATATGTAATAATATTTGAAGTTTCATGAGCTTCTACAACAATTCCACTGTCATTGAAACAAACTGTTGGAGCAAGACCATTATCTAATTTTTTACTTTCAGACCAAACAACATTTGCTACAGGATCTAACTGCCCTGTATGATACCAAACGCTTCTTGTAGTTCTTGATTGATGTACTTCCACAATTTTTCCTTCACTATTTACATCTACTGCAGTTTTAAAACTATTTCCATCAAACTCTTTCGCATAACCGAATTGCACATCTTTAACATCAGGTGCAGCTCCTAAAGTTCCGACAAGATTATTTCCGTCTCCTACATTGGTTTCACTCGTAGAATCATCATCACTATTACAGGCAAAAAATAAAACAGATAAAAAAATCAAATAAAAAGTAGAGGTTCTCATTTCAGTACATTTTTCAATTATACTATGAAGTTACACCCGTTTTTTATAAAACTAAAAAGTAAAAACATTGTTTATCAGAAGTTTAACTTTATAAAACAAAAAAAGGCTTTCAATATTTGAAAGCCTAATTCCATGAAAAAGATTGATTATTAATTGTAAATTAACTAACATTTTGAAAGCTAATGCTTTCTACATTTCCGAAATCTTATTAGTTTCCATAGCTCTTTTTGGTAAACTTCTAAAAATGATGATTTATAATAATTAACTTCTTTTGATTGAAAATTTTTGCAGTATGAATTTCGAAAATCAAATATGCAATACTTTTTCTTTTTCTATACCACAAAGATATTTCAGTAAATCGCCAAACTATGTCGTATTAAAAGTTTTTAATTAAAATCTTTGGTTTAAATACATTGCAACATCTACAGCTCTTGCTCCTTCTATAAAATCTACATATAAAATGTTTGGAATTTTATCGAAGTTTTTTGCTTCATGACTTAATCTTTTATTTGCTTTTGGCGCATATAATTCTACTCCTGTAACAGGAGTCAATGTCCAAGAAAGTAAAAACATATCTACTGGTGTTCCATCTCCTGCAATTCCATTGAAACCATTTAATTTATTTATTTGATCATTTCGCATATTGTCAAATGAAGTTGTATTTGAATATTCATCAAACATTACCAAATCAGCTTTATCTAAATCATTTTTAGACCAATCTCTAAAAGTGTAAATATTTTCAATTGGATAATCAACAGCGAAGTTTTCATCTACTAATACTAAAATTTTTCCTCCTTCATCTACAAATTCCCCAATAGTGATACCTCCCAGCCTCAACTGTTCATTTTTGATAAATAAATATTGACCTAAATTTTCTTCAATTTTATCTACTAAAACTTTATATTTTTCTTGATTAATATCTTTAAAGTGAGAAAATTTCAAGATTACTAATTCTTCTCTACCCTCATCCATAAACTTTCGAACATCACTCAAAATATTATCTACAGAAGGTCCTCCAACAGGTCCATGATAAATATTTAAATTTCCATCTAGTCGTAAATCAAAGAAACGAGAACCATGATGTAATTGTTCATAAATATTTTGATCCTGTGTTTGACCAAGACTTAAATCATACATTCCTGCATCATGCGAACCTGGAATAGATATTTCTCCTAAATTTTTCGCAGCAATTGTTCCCATCGTATTTTTCATCCAGTTTGCTCTATCAATAAACTTACTTGCCGAATACCAAATTCCACCAAGTGGATCTTCCGATTCGTGCACTTGTATTGCATATTCATTCGTAGCAGCTACACTAGAATGCTTTCCTTTATCAAAATAAGAGCTTTTAGTAATCCAGTTAATCTGGTTTCCTTCTACTTTTCCAATCATGCTCCAAAGATTATTTTTCACACCTTCAGAAGTATGTGTTTCAATCACAGTTCCATCATCTAATAAAGCAATATCAGGCATAGAACCACTCTGGTATTCATAAGAACTTCCCCAATCAATTCTATCTCCATTTATGTATCCTACATGATACCAAAGTTTTCCAGAGGTTTCAGAGTTATGAACCTCAACTACTACTCCATTATTATTCAGAGCAATCTTAGGATTATGCCCCGTATCAAATTTTGAATTATTTCTCCAAGAAATAGTTCCATCACTTGGATTAACAGTTCCTACTCTTGCAAATAACCCAGAATTTCCTTGAGATTTATGAATTTCTACAACTTGATTTTTATTATTTATAGCAATACTTGGATGAACACCTTTATCATATTTATGACTTTTACTCCAACTAACATCACTTCCATTATGCACTCCGACATGATACCAAAGATCACTCGTGAAAATATTTGAAGTTTCGTGTACTTCGACTACTACATTTTGATCATTTATAGCTACAGAAGGCGCTAGACCATCATCGAATTTCTTACTTTCTGACCAGTTAATATTCATCACCTCATCTAGTTTTCCTGTGTGATACCAGACACTTCTTGTAGTTCTAGATTGGTGAACTTCTACAATATTCCCTTGATTGTTTACTGCTACGGTAGTTCTTGAACTATTTCCATCGAATTCGTTTGAATATCCGAATTGTACTTTTTTGACATCAGGAGCTGCTCCTAAAAATCTGTTTCTTCCTATTTCATCGTTTTGAGAAACTTTTGCATTGATAGTAACATCTTTTTCGTAGACGTCTTTATTACATGCAACAAATAATAGGGAAATAAATACGATTAATAATGCTGAATTTTTCATGACTAAAGAATTTGAATTGATTTGAAAACTTATAGCCATTTGGTCTTTTGCTGTATTTGGTGGTAAATGGCTATAAGTGAAGTTTTGCTGTAATAGATTTCATTTGTTTTATTTAAATTTTGAACGATATGACCAGTCGTCTTAAAAACATATTCAAAGATATGACCGGTCGTCTTAAAATAAAAATATAAAACTCTGTTTAGCAGTTTTTTAACCCTAACATTAACAGTTTTAATAAATTTTAAGATTTAATATTTTGATTTCAATACTTATAAACCTGAATTATTAAAAAATAAAAAAGGGATTATAGTAACTATAATCCCTTTCCTAAAAATGTATTTTAATATCTAAACTTAATTTATTCAGACATCAAACTAAATATGTTTTTGTTTATTAAAAAATTCCGTTTAAGTCGAATTTATAAGTTACACCTCCTAAGACTTGGAATCCTTGAACTCTATAATTAAAATAAGACTGATAATCTTGATTCAATACATTATTCAAGTTCACAAAAGCAGTTAATCTATTATTGAAAATATATCCTCCTTTTAAATTTAAATCTAAATAAGAATCTAACTCCACTGTTTCTAACTCATTTTTCGTGAAATTGAATTCTTGATCTTTTCTTGTTCCTACAAAGAATAATTTAGCTCCTGCAAACCAATGTTCACTTCTATACTCTGCTCCTAAAGAACCTTCTAAATTTGGTAAATTCCAAGCTTCTTTTTGATCTGTAGTATCGTAATTATAATACTTCACATCTGCTTTTACTTTCAAGAAATCTTTATAAGGAACTTCAATTCCTGCATGGAAGCTTAGTGTTTTTATTTCATCATAAATCACACTAAATGAATTTCCATATTTATAATTTTCAGTTTCTGTTGTTACATTATCCTGTAATAAAGAATTATAAATGAACAAAGGACTGTGCTTTGCATTTTTATATTCTCCTTTTAAGAAGTAACTAATATTAGAAGGTAATTTTCCTTTTGTTCCTAAATAAAATCTATACTTCGTATCTTCTGGAATTGTAAGTAAACTTGGTGCTAAAAATTTGTTGTCTTCTACAAAATCTTGATACGTTTGTTGCTCTAAATCTCCAGTAGCTCCGGCAAAAAGAACCATCACATCACTGATTAATTTATAAGAAGCCGTCACGTTTGGATAAGCATAAAACTTACTTACACTATTTTTTAAATCAAAAGTATAATAAACTTTAGCTCCTAAATTTACCGTTAATTCATCACGGAAAATTTCTAAACTTGGAGAAAATCCAAAATTAGCCCATTGATTTTTAAACTCTTCATCAGTCACATATCCTTTTTCAAAAGAATTATTTAAATATTCTAAATGAAACTTTGAAGTAATCAATTCTTCTGCAACTGGAAACTCGAAAGTAGGTTTTCCTACTACATGAATTTCACTAGTATTGTACGAATCTCCAAAATAATCAATTTTCAAACTCGCTTTCTTGAAGAAAGAGTCTTCCATATCTATATTCCCCCCAATACTTCCATTTGTATAGGTATGTGTTGGATCTATAGCACTTATTATTTCAGGAGCAAAAGTTACATTCTCTGGAAGTCCGTACCAATTATAAGTTTGTAATTGAAAACCACCATTTATTTCCCAATTCATATCTCTTGAAAACTCTTTATAATAGACTTTCATTTTTGTATCATAAAACTGATCATCTACTTTTACATCTTTAATTCCTCCTTGCGAAGAATGATGATTTAAAAATATTCCAAAATCGTTATATCTAGAAGAACTTGAATTCAAATAAACTTCAGCCAAAGGAGTAATATAATTTCCAAATCCTGCTGAAACATAACTCTTATAAAATCTTTCGATTTTTTCTTTCTTTAATTCTTTTGCTTTACCTGTAGCAGGCGTAAAAGTAGACGCCACAGGAAACGATTTAATAGAATAGTCTATTTCTTCCTTTTTAATATCATCACCTTCAATTTCAGGGCTCTTAATCAACTTAAAAGCATCTGATACTCTAGGTTTATAATTAACTTCAATAATTACAGTCTGAGTATCCAATGTATCTAAAACTTCTTCTGCCTCCTCTGCTTCTTTATTTGTATCCGTTGTCTTTTTTGTCTTTTGTCCAAAACTAACTTGAACCACAAACAACATCATTAAAATACCAACTAATTTCTTCATAATTTCTTTTAACTATTTTTATTGGTTTTCAAGTTTTACAGAATCATTTGTCTTTTTAGCCTCTGCTTTGATTTCGTTTAACATAACTCTAGCTTCTTCTAATACATCATTGTAGTCTTTAAAGTTTTGAATAACTTTTTCAAGAACGAAAGTAGCTTGGTATGTATCTTTTTTCTCATTAAAAATCTTAGCCATGATTAACAATGATTTTGCTCCCCAATATTTATGCGCTGAAAAATCAGATGCGATTTTCTGAATTGTTTTCATAGCACTATCATAATCTTTTGCTTTGTATTGGAAATACGCTTTATAATAAAGTGCTTCTGCTTTTAATTTACCTTTTGCAATTTTCTCTACTTCTTTATAAGACTCTTTTGCCTTGATATAATCTCCACTTTCAAAAGCTGCACGAGCAATAATGATTTTCGCATCAGAAATAATACGTTTTTCTACATTTTTCTGTTTTAAAATTTTATCTGCATAAGAAACTGCCTTTTTAAAATCAGAAGTTTCATAATAACCTTTCATTAAGTTTGTACTTGCAAAAATCTTATTTTGAGGAAGAGTTGCTAAATTCTCCAATCTACTTAAAACAGGAATTGCATTTGCCCAATCTTCTTTATTTACATAAATCTGAGATAATCTTGTTAGAGAAGGTTCTGTGAATTCGTTATTCTTTTCATTTAAAATTCTTTCAAAATATTGAATAGATTTATTCGTTTTCCCAACAGAATTTAAAGATTCTCCTAAATAGAAATTCGATTCTAACACATGCATCCCCTGTGGATATTTAGTTAAATATTTCTCAAATTCTGGTATTGCTTTTCCATATTCACTATTTAAATATTGATATTCAGCAGACTCATACTGTGCATGATCTAGCTCTGTCTTACTGATATTAATATGTCCAATCGTTTGTACCCATTCTCCATATTCATCTACTTTACTCAATGTAATATAAATCTGACGAGCATTTCTTACAGCCTCATTCGCTTCCGATGCTTTAGGGTAATCTGCTACAATTCTTTTATAAATATCAATTGCTTCTTCTTTTTTATTCTGATTATTATAAACAAGTGCTTTTCTAATCAAAATCTTAGGAACTAATGGACTATTAATATGTTTTTGTAAAAACTTATCATAAGTCTCAAGAGCTTTATTATCTTTTCTCTCGATCAAATAAGTATTTGCTAAATGGTAATAAGCATCATCATTATAAGTTGATTCAGGATATTTATTCACAAACTTCTCCAGCTCTTCAATTTTCACATCATTTTTATCCACATAACCATAACTTATAGATTTTTGGAAAAATGCATAATCCTCATCAATACTGTTCAAACGGATTGCTTGATTATAAGCAGTCATTGCTTCCCAATATTTTTTAGACATCGAATAACAATCTCCTAATCTCAAAAATGCATCATTTCTTTTTACAAGATCTGCTTTACTATTATTTTCAATATATTTTACGAAATGATCTGAAGCTTTCGGGTAATCTTTCAACTTCATATAAACATAAGCCAAATCATAATCTACTTCTTGTGCTTCAGGAATTCCTTCTCCTAAATAAAATTGAATAAAATCTTTAAAATCAATCAATGCTGCATTAAAAAGATTCACTTTATAATTTGCTTCTCCTCTCCAAAAAGTAGCTTTTGCGCTAATTTTCTGATTAATAGGATTGCTTAAAGAAGTAGTAAACATTTCAATTGATTTGTTATAATCTCCTTCATTGAAATATTGAACTCCTAAGAAGTAAGAAACTTTTTGGTATAAAGTTTTACTCTTTTTACTCTTTTGAGAATCTAAATAAACTAAAGCTCCCTCATAATCTTTTGAAGTTACATAAGCACTTACAATTAAATTCTCTAATTCTTTTTTGTATATAGATTTTGGATAATCATTTAAGAATTCTTGTAAAATTTGTGGTGTACTTTTATATGGGTTACCAATTTCATAACTCAATTTTGCGTAATTATACATCGCATCTTCTTTTAGTTTTGGTAAAAAACTCATCGAAGCTGCATGACCAAAAGCATTTAAAGCCTCTTGTTTTTTATCTAACTGTAAATAACATTCTGCAAGATGATAATAAGCATTTTGAGCAATTTCATTTTTACCATCAATAATTTTATTGAAATTATTAATCGCATTTTCATAATCTCCTTGCTTATAATAACAATAACCTAAAATATAGAAATCTGTATTATTCCATTTTCTTCTTTTTCCTTTATATTGCTTTAAATATGGAATAGCTTCTTCATATTGTCCTAAATTAAAATAACTTTCTCCAATAATTTTTGCAATTTCTGAAACCTCTGTCGGTCTAGCAGTTTCCATTAGCGGAAGCGCAATATCAATTGCCTTTTGAAAATTCCCTAATTTAAAATTCATATCTGCACGATAATAAGGAACATAATCATCAAAATTCGCATTCTTGTCTACTTCTTCAAAATACTTTTGAGCACTATCATAATCTTCTAATTTATAAGCAATATATGCGTAATAATATTTTGCATTTGCACCATATTTCGGAGAATCTAAAAGTTCTACAAATTGATCGTTTGCTTTTTCTAACTGATTTACTTTAAAATAAGAATATCCTAATTTAAAGGTAAAGTCCTCAGAACCTGAATGTATATTTTTCTTCGATGCTTTTTCATACCAAGATAATGCTTTCGCATATTTTCTTGTTTTAAAATAATAATCACCTGCATTCAGAAAAGCTTCATTTCTTTTAGCACTTGTTGGATATTTCTTCACAAAATCATCCATCAACTCATCCGCGTTACTTTCATTTAAGCGAATAGCACAACTTGAAATATAATAAGCACAATTCGCCTTATAATCTGTCGAATTATCAAACTTATCTTCAAGTTCTTCAAATAAATGTTTCGCTGCCGTGTACGCTTTATCGTTGTACAGTTCTAGAGCATGATCATATTTCTTTAAATCATTTTCATAAATAACCGATTTTTGTGAGAAAATCGGTTTACTAAATAGTAAAACTATTAAAATTATAAGGTTCCTTCTAAAGCTCATTTGATATCTTAATTTCTATTAGTATATAACGAATCAACTTTTCTAAATTGTATAAAATTTGATTTATCTTCTTTCTTTTCAATCATTATTTAATATCCAACAACTTCATTTTATTATTAATATTATCAATAATTATCTTTATTTATTTTTATAATTAAAATAAATATTAGAAATCTGCTTTCAATTTTTATACCAATAAACTAAAGTCTTGAATATTTTTAAAAATCATCCTATATAAAATCCTATAAATGTTAAAATTCTATATAAATTTTAGATTTTACAAAAATACCATTTCTTATTCTAAAAAAAACAAGAAATGGTATTAAAAAAAGGTAGAAAATATATTTTCTAAATTTTAAAAAAAGTGTAGGATTCTCACTTTTATTTTTCTGAAGTTAAATCATTTATTGTCAGATTAAATTCTTCGATAAATTTTGCGTAGTGTTCTCCAGTTGCAGGCCCAGAGAAACCTGTATGTATTTTGGCCACTTTTCCATTTTTATCGATAAAAATTGTAGTTGGAAAAGAAATAATTTTATTTAACATTGGTAATGTTTTCGAAGCTTCCTCTTTGTTTGCAGTTCCGGCAATCAGAAAATCATAAGGTACATTAAATGTTTCTTTCATTTTCTCCACTCTAGATTTTGCGTAATTAAAATCATCTTTAATCTCATATGCTAAACCTATAATTTCAACATCTTTATCCTTGTTTTCTTGATACCATTTTGTTAAAAACTGTGTTTCATCCATACAATTTGGACACCAAGTTCCAAAAATCTGTAAAATCACAACTTTGTCTTTATATTTTGGATCATCTAAACTTACTTTTTCTCCATTCAAATTTGGGAAAGAAAACGAAACAGTATCGTATCCTTCTTTTAAATAAGTCAATTTGTTAGCATCTGGCAATTTTGCATCTGGATTTTTCTTTCCAGTAAAAGTTTCAATCCAATTTAAACCAGATTTGAAAACTCCTTTTATTTCTCCGTTTTCTTTTAATTTCATGTTGAAAATAAAAGCATGATTTCCGTCAAAAGTTACCAGCTTCAAAAATCCATTTTCTTCAGTTCCTTCTAAATATCTATAATCTCCAGTTGGAGTCAAAAATGTTCCTTTTACCAAATTTCCTTTTTGTTCAAAAACTCCAATAGCAGGATTTTCATTTCCTTCATCATCTTTGAAAATAATATCCCATTTTCCATCAAATTTGTTTGTACTTACAGGATTTTCAAATCTTTTCGTTTCACCAAATTTCGCAGTAAAAGGTAACTCGTAGTTTGGAATATAGTTTTTTACATAAACTCCATTTAATGTATTTCCATTAATTTTTGCTTTTAATGAAATATCAAAAATATGCATCGAAATAAAAACTGAATCATTTTTAATTTCAATCTCATTTAAAGGAATTTTCTCTTCAGAATTAATTAAATACCCTGAGTATTTTCCGTCTTTTTCATCTATATCAAAAAGAAAAGGTAAAGTTTCATTTTGCATTAAAATTTCTCCTTTCCAGCTTCCTTTTTTAAGCTCAATTTTAGTTTTTTCTTCTGTTTTACATGCTACTAATAATGTAAACACGAACAGAAAATAGATCATTTTTCTCATTTCCTCGACTAATATTTATACATCTTCATTCAATCTTCGAAATAACAAATCTTATGTTAAAATAGTATCATTTTTAATGATAAAAATTCGTTAAACAAAAACAAAAAACTTTCAACCATCTAACTATAAAACTTATACGAAGTTTTTCAAGAAGCAAACTTAAACTATTTTAACATAAAACCCATTTTTTAAACAAAAATAACAATTGCTTAATTATTGAATTCTAAATCAAAATTTTAGTCGAAAAAAAATAAAATAATTACAAATTCTCTTCCAGCTGTTTTTCTACAATTTTTTGCTTTTTCTGAAATCTCAATTCACTTAAAACTCCACTTGCCATAAAAGACAAAGCAAAAACTTCTATTATATGGAACACACCATTATTATCAAAATCCCAAATCAACGTAATTTTTAAATCTTCAATAGTTTGTGCAATTGCAGCTAAAAATGAAAGTAGAATTCCGATTATCATTTTTGAAGTCCATTTCATTTTCGTTTTTTGATAAATTCTGTTGTAGTAAAAAAGTGCTAAAAGAAGAATAATGACTTCATAGCCTATAAAAAATAAAAAAGTATCGGGTCCGTATAAATTAAATAAGAAAAATAAAATACTCATCCCAGCTGCCAACCAATAAATTGCATCTGAAAGTCTTTTTTTGTAAAAGTCATACAAAGCTCCAACACCAACAAAGGAGATAAGAAATCCGGAACAAAGAAAAATAATATTCCAAAGAATTTTATAAGTCAGCTCTGAAATTTCCAATCCATGAGTTACTGCACCTAGCAGCGAGGAAATAGAAATACAAACAAATATTAATCCCCAAATTCCTGTTTTTCTTCTATCAATTTTCCAACCTGCTCTACGGATTGCTAAAAAAAAGATAAACGAAAGAAGGGCAATTATTAAATCTGTAAATGCTGCCGATTGATCATATGAATTTGCAACAATATCCATTTTTATTCTTTTTAATTATTGTCTTATTGCAGTCAAAATATTATGTGGTCTAAATTCTCTTTTTTCTCCATCAAACAAAGGTTCTTGGATATAATAAAAATCAAATTCTTGACCTTTTAAACTGTTATAATTAGAAATATCAACATTGGTATCGATGAAAGTGATCAAATGAAATTGCAATTTTGTTTTGGTCGGATCTTCTACTTCAATTATCAAAAATGGCTTTTCAATAATATTAACAACAGTTCCTTTAAACTGCATTCCTTCATCATCAACATCTTCTGAGTTTCCCTCATCTTTAAACAAAAGCATCAAATAACTTGGACAAACTTCTAACATTTTGACACCAACTACTCTTCCAAGTTTTTCTCCTTCTGCTTCGCTTGCATACCTTAAATCTATTTCAAACTCTTCTTTCAATTCTTTCATATATGGCGTAGAAGCTTTCATCATACACATTCCAAATTCTAGTGTAATTTGCTCCTCCGAAAGATCTTCTGAAAGATTACTTAAACACTCACAAGTACTATCTGTAATTTTGTCAATTACATCTTGCGAAAAAAGTGTAAAAGAGCTTAAAAAAAATAAAATCAATAAAGTATTTTTCATAAAAAAAGGAAACTTGATTTGACAAGCTTCCTTTAAATTACAAAATATTAAATCTTAACTTTTTAATAATCAATATTTTAACACCTTAAATCAATTATTTTAACAAAATTCCATCTATGTATGTTTTCTCTACTTTTGTTTCTGGAATTTTAGTTTCTTCTACAGTCATAATATCTTGATTTAAGATTATAAAATCTGCACTTTTTCCGATTTCAATACTTCCTTTTTCATTCTCTTCAAAATTGCTATAAGCTGCCCAAATTGTCATTCCTTTTAAAGTTTCTTCTCTTGTTAAAGCATTTTCTGTCTGAAAACCATTTTCTGGAAAATTCTCTAAATCTTTACGAGCGGTAGCAGCGTAAAAAGTCAAAAACGGACTCACTCTTTCAATCGGAAAATCTGTTCCAAGCGCAATTTTCCCATAAGCATCTAAAAGTTCTTTATAAGCATATGCTTCTTTCACTCTTTCTTCTCCCAAACGCTTTTCAGCCCAATACATATCCGAAGTTGCATGTGTTGGCTGCACAGAAGGAAAAATGTTTTTATAAAATTCTAAATCTACTTTTGAAACAACTTGAGCATGCTCCACTCGCCACCTTCTTTCTTTTGCTTTGTTTCCTAAAATATCTGTATATGTTTTTAAAACTACATAATTTGCAGAATCACCAATTGCGTGTGTATTCATTTGAAAATCTGAATTTGCAATACGTTTTGCAGTAGATTCAAAATCTTCCACAGAAGAAAGTAAAGTTCCAAAATGATTGTGTTTATCGGAATATGATTCTTTTAAAGCTGCACCTCTAGAACCTAAAGCTCCATCCGCATAATATTTAAAAGAACGAACATTTAGTTTAGGCGTTTTTACTTTTCCATTTTTTAAATAAAAATTTAAATTTTCTTTTGTCGCACTTGCCATTGCATAAACTTTCATATGTAAAGTTCCTGCTTTTTGCAAACTATCGATTAATTCAATTACTTCTTTATCCAAACCTGCATCATCTACAGTTGTTAAACCTAGATCTGTACAGATTTTTTCAGCATCTATCAAAGCTTGAATTTTCTCTCTTTTTGTTGGCTCTGGAACTTTAGCTAAAACCAAATCCATCGCATTATCAATCAAAACTCCAGTTGGTTTGCCATCTTTTAAGATCACTTCTCCTCCATCAACTTTTGTTTTTACTGTGATGTCTGCCAAATCCAAAGCTTTTTGGTTTGCTAAAACTGCATGACCATCAATTCTTCGAACAGCAACTGGTGTATTTGGAAACAAACTATCTAATTTTTCTTTTGTAGGAAATTCTTTCACTTCCCATTTTGTTTGATCCCAACCTCTTCCTGTGATAAAAGGAACATTTTTCTTCTTTTGAAAAGCAACAATTCTATCTAAAACTTCTTGAAAACTTTTTGTTCCAACTAAGTCAACTTTCTGCAATTGCAATCCTAAACCATAAAAATGACAATGTGCATCAATAAATCCAGGATAAACTGATTTTCCTTTCAAATCAACAACTTTTGTAGCTTTATAATTTGCAGAAATATCTCCTCCAACTGCAATAAATTTTCCATCTTTTACAGCAAAATCCTGAACCTTATCAAAATTATCATTTACTGTATAAACATTTCCATTTTTATAGATTACATCCACCTCTTCTTTCACGGTACAAGAAGCAAAAGCAGCTAAAATTCCAACTAAAAAACTTATTTTTCTCATTTTATTCTTGTCAAATTATGGTTTAATTTCTTCTTGTTTTGGTAAATATTTATCTACTAAATAAACCAAAGAAGTCATAGCAGCAGCACCAAGTTCTAATTCTCTTTTATTCACTTTATCAAAAGTATCTGTTTCTGCATGATGATAATCAAAATAACGTTGCGAATCTGGACGATAACCAGAAAGCACAATAGTTTCCGATTTTAATGGACTTACATCTGCTCCACTTCCTTCTGTTAAAAACTCATGAATCCCATATGGCTCTAAAAGATTTCTCCATTCTTTAATCCTATCTAAATTTGCTAAATTTCCATCAAAAGAAAAACCTCTTGGTGTATGCCCACCAGCATCTGACTCTAAAGCAAAAACATGTTTCTCCCCTTTTAATTTAGCTTCTTCAGCATACTTTTTTGCTCCACGTAATCCATTTTCTTCATTCATAAAAAACACGCAACGTAAAGTATGTCTTGGTTTCATTTTATTTTTTTGAAATAATTGTAAAACCTCCAAACTTTGAACCACTCCAGTTCCATCATCATGTGCTCCATCTCCTAAATCCCAAGAATCTAAATGCCCTCCAATTGTCATATATTCCTCAGGAAATTCAGAACCTTTTAATTCTCCTATTACATTATAAGAAAGTACATCTGGAAGGTTTTTACAATGTTGTTCAAAATAGAAAGTCAAATCTGATTTCTTTTTTAAATTTTCACTTAAAATATCCGCTGCTTTTGTGCTAATTGCAGCAGTAGGAACCCATTTATCTTCTGGTAATTCTCCATAGCTCATACTTCCTGTATGAGGATAATTATCATTTTTCAAACTCATCGAACGAACAATTACTCCAGCAGCTCCAAACTTCCCAGCAATTCTAGCTCCAGAATAACGTTGATTTACACAACCTCCATAAGCATGTCCTGTTTTGATTAAAGTTGGGTCCATCGGACGATTGTAAAACACTATTTTACCAGCTAATTTATCTCCAAGTTTTTCTGCTTCTTCCAAACTATTTACTTCGATAACTTCTGCTAAAATTCCATTTTTCGGTGTTGAAATAGAACCTCCTAAAGCAGTAATTGGAACTTCTATTTTTTCTCCATTAATTGTATAGTATGCTTTTTCTTTTGTTCCACGAACCCAATGTGGAACCATTACAGGTTGTAGCCAAACAGAATCTAATTGTAATTCTTTCATCAATTTTTCACTCCATTTCACAGCTTTTGCTGCTTCTTCAGAACCAGAAAGTCTTCCTCCATTTGAAGTTAATTCTCTTAGCCACTCATAGCAATCTGAATCTGTAAGTGCTGTATCAAAGATTTCTCGAATTGCTAAACTATCTTTTTGTATTTGTTCGGTGTTTATTTTTGGTTTTGTTTCTTTTTTCTCTTCTTTTTTCTCTGTTGTACAAGAGGCAAAAATCAGTGAAAAAAGGCTTACTGAGACTAGTAATTGTTTCATTAGTTATTGTAGATTTTATTTCATTTTAAATTTGAAAACGTAATTTAGAAATAAATGTTTAGACAGAAACTGTTTCTTTCATTAAAATGATTTTGTTTCGTAATTTTCTTTTTTGCGAAAGGGATTGTAGTGGAAAGCTTTTCTATTTTCAAAATTAGATTTTCTTAAGAACCGGAGGCGACCCTAGAAGCCCACGGATTCTTTAGAAAATCTTTTTTTGAAATGAAAAACTTGGAAAGAAAAGCCCGACTCTTTTTCTGAGTTTTGAAAACGAAGAGAAAGAGATTCGCCCAAATAAAAAAAGAACAAATCTGATAATTCAAATTTGTTCTTTTTTCGGTTTTGACTTCGACTACGCTAAGCCATCATCGACTTAACTCAGCCTATATTTATTCAATACTTAAGAATAAAGTATTCTAAATTTATCTTTTAAATATTTTCTGAAAAATATTCTTTTTCTTTTCAAGATGTGCTCCGTAACCATATCCGTAACCATATCCATAACCTTTTTCATGATCAACACCGTTTACGATTACAGCCATGTTAGGTAATTTTTTCTCCGTATATAGTTTTTGAGGAATTTCTAGAAGTTTTCTATCTAAAACTTCGGCACGTATCACATATAAGAACATGTCAGCGTATTTACTAATCGCAAGCGTATCTGTAACCAGACTTACCGGGGCTGTGTCTACAATTACATAATCGTATTCATTTTTCACAGACTCAAACATTTCTTTGATACGTGGACTCAGCAACATCTCTGCTGGATTTGGTGGAATAAATCCAGATGGTAATAAATAAAGATTCTCTTTCGTTGGTGCTTTAATGATATACTCGTCTAGACTTGAATTTTTATCTTTCACAAAACTAGTAACTCCCTTTTTATCATCAGATATCTCTAAATATTGCATGATTTTTGGAGCTCTTAAATCCATACCAATTAAAAGAACTTTTTTACCAGCATCTGATAATGTAGAAGCTAAATGAATTGCAGTAAATGATTTTCCTTCTTTACTAACTGTAGAAGTTGTAAAAATAATTTTTGCAGTTCCATCTTCTTTTTCTGGCAACATAAAATCTAAATTAGTTCTCAATATTCTATATGCCTCAGCAATACTTGAACGATCTCTTTTATCTAATAAATATTTATTTACTTTTTCAGATTTTGGAACATCTCCTAAAATTGGAGCTTTTACTTTTGCCTTTACATCACTAGTATCATGCACTTTAGTATCTAAAAGATCTAAAACATAAATAACTCCTATAGGAATAATTAAACCTAATAAAATTCCTGCAAGAAGAATAATTTTTTTCTTAGGCGCTATAGGTAATCCTCCTGAATATGCCCAATCAATTACTTTAGAATTTGGCTCTACAATTGCTAATTGTATAGCATTTTCTTCTCTTTTTTCTAAAAGATATAAATACAAACGTTCTTTGATTTCCTGTGTTCTTTTTATATCTCTAAACTGTCGTTCTTTAGAAGGGACAGTGGCTATTTTAGCATCAATTTTTCTACGTTCTGATTCGATAGCTTTTAACTGTAGCTCGAAAGTAACATATAAATTTTGCAAACTACTTTTTAAATTAATCTTCAGTTCATCCAATTGTCTTGTTAATTGAATTACTGTTGGATTTAATTCTGTTGCATTGTCTAGTTTTCTTGTTCTATGATTTACTAAAGTATTATAAGTAGCAATATTTTCGTTGATAGAAATATCTTCTAAACCAAGATTCGTAGGTATTAAAGAATATTTTTGACTAGCATTTTCTAATGCTTCTTGCATAAATTTTATAACCTGTAACTGTGTACTGATTTCAATATACTTTTGTTCATTTAATGCAACTTTATCTAGAAATAGTGTAGCTTCTGAAGCTAAATCTGTCAATTTATTATTCTTTTTAAAAGATTCCTCATCAGAATCTACAGTAAAAAGTTCTTTAGAAATTAATTTCAATCGAGAATCAATAAATTGAGCAGTATTTTTAATTACTTTAGATTTATCTTCAATTGCTCTTTTATTATAATTATCAATCAATGAATTTAAAATAGCATTATTTTTGGATTGGTTTTCACCTTTAATACTTAAAGATAATACACTAGAACGTTTACCTACTTTTGAAATAACTATTTTAGATTTTAATGAATTAACTGCATTTTTTATAGGAATAACTACTATTTTATAATTATTACCTACCTTCTTATGAATCTCTTCATTTGAAACTAATATAAAATCATTTTCACTTCCTATTCTCTGTCCAAAATTAAATTCACCAATTTTATTTTCTTCAACATCATATAAATCATAAGTGGATTCTGAAGTGATTTTTATATTAAAAATTTCCTTTTTATTATTTAAAAGTTTTGAATTCCCTAAATAAGTTAATTCTATAGGTTTAGCTTCAAAAATCTCTGATGATTTTAAACTCCCTTTACTTTTATAAATAAAGTTTAATTTTAATTCTTCAACCACAGAATTAATTAATGATCTAGATTTTAATATTTCAATCTCATTCTCCAAATTACTACTATTAGAAGAAGCTATTCCTAAATCTTCAAAAGCTTCTAATTGAGATGCTAATCCTCCTCCTTTACTATCTTTTAACAAAATTTTTGCAGAAGACTGATAAATTGCTGTTGCATATCTTAAATAGAAGGAAGTTATGGCAACAGTAACTATAACACATAGAAAAATCCATTTCCAATGTCTCAAAAATTTAAATATCTCTTTTTTAAAATCAAACCCATTACCTTCATTAAAAAGGTCATTATCAAAATCTTGCATAAAAATTATCTTGTTAAAATAGCAATTAATGAAACTAGTGTAGAAAGCAATGAAATAGTTACTGCTGTTGAAGGACCAAATGCAGAAGAATCTTTCTTTGTTTGATTTGGTTCTATATAAATAACATCATTTTGATTCAAATAGTATGCTTTTGAATTCACCAAATTCTCATTTGTTAAATCTACTCTAATAAACTCCTTTTTATTTTCCAATTCTCTTACAACAAGAACATTTTTTCTTTTACCAGAAATTAATAAATCTCCTGCTAAACCTAATGCTTCTAAAATCGTAACTCTTTCTCCTTCTAAAGCAAAAGTTCCTGGCCTTTTAACCTCTCCTAATACTGTAACTTTAAAATTTTTCAATCTAATATTAACTACAGGGTTTTTAACATAATCACTGATTTTTTCTTCTAATAGAATTGTAGCTTCATCATTTGTTAGACCTTCAATTTTAACTTCACCTATAATAGGAAAATTAATATTTCCATTAGAATTTATAAGATAAGTTGGAGTTTCTTTAATTTTTAATTCTTGGCCAGCTGAAACTCCACCACCATTAAATGCATTTACAGATTCTTGATCTAATGATGTGACTTCAATAGAAACAATGTCATCTTTTGTAAATTTGATTTTATAATTCACCAATGTATTTTCTACATTACTCCCACCTTGCAAATAAGTCATCTTCTTTTTGGAAACACAAGAAGTAAATAAAATAGAGACAATAAGTACTAAACTTAACTTCCCTGTCAGGGATTCTAATTTCATAATTTTAAAATTTTTGCGAATTTAGGAAAAATTAAATTTCTTTTAAACGTTAATTCCAAAATTCACTTCTGTTAGGGTTAATTTATTTGGTAAAGGGAAAGTTTCTTACTTATTTCTAAGCTTCTTGTAAATCTAGTTTTTCATATTTAGAATTATTTGATATATATTCTGGTACAATTTCTTTTACTTGTCTTACAATATTTTCCGTATTATTTGGTTGCAAATTTTCAGCTAAAAAGTTAACTCTTTCTATTTGTGAATAAATATTCATCTCTTGAACTTTTGCAATCATGATTTTTTCATGATAAGTAGGCTGTGTATTTTCTTCATTACTTAAAAGCTCTTCATATAATTTTTCTCCAGGACGAAGTCCTACAATTTCAATATCTATATCTTCTGGGTATCGAAGTCCTGATAAATGAATCATTTTTACTGCCATATCAAAAATCTTTACAGATTCTCCCATATCAAACACAAATATTTCTCCACCATTTCCCATAGCACCAGCTTCTAGAACCAATTGACAAGCTTCAGGAATTGTCATAAAATATCTTGTAATATCTTTATGTGTCAAAGTTAATGGACCTCCTTTTTCAATCTGTTTTTTGAATAATGGAATCACAGAACCATTTGACCCTAAAACATTACCAAATCTGGTTGTGATAAATTTAGTTTTTGAAGTATTACTTAAACATGTTGCATAAATTTCAGCGACTCGTTTAGTTGCTCCCATCACATTTGTAGGGTTTACAGCTTTGTCTGTAGAAACCATTACAAATTTTTCTACATCATAGTCAACTGATAAATCCATTACAACTTTAGACCCATAAACATTAACTAAAACACCTTCATAAGGATTTTCTTCTACAAAAGGTACATGTTTATAAGCTGCTGCATGAAATACAATATCTGGTCTGTGCTTTTCAAAAGTCTCTTTTAACCTTGTTTTGTTTCGAATATCTCCAACAATTGCTTCAAAATTCACAGCTCCTTCTTGTTTGAATTCTTGCTGTAAATCATAAAGAGCAGATTCTGCCTGATCTAAAATAATTAGATATTTATAATTATATTTTGTTAATTGTCTAGAAATCTCACTTCCAATAGAACCTGCAGCTCCAGTAATTAATAACACCTTCCCTTCAACTTCTTTGGAAATGTTAGGGTTATTAATTTCAATCGGATTTCTATTTAAAATATCCTCAATCTTAACTGTTTTAATTTGTTTTGCATTCAAATCACCATTGGTCCAACGATCTACTGGCGGAACAATCTTTACATTTACTCCTAATTGTGAAAATTCATCTACAAATTTTAAAAGTTTTGTCGATGGTATGGTTTGAATAGAAATAATGATTTCTGAAATTTTATTTTTAGAGATAAATTCTTTGGAAATCTTTTCTTTAGAATAAATTGGTACAGATTCAATTTGTCTACCAACTTTCTTTTTATTATCATCAATAAAAGCTACAACTTTTACAGAATGCTTTGTATCCTTCACCAATGCATGAAGCGTCAATAATCCAGAATTTCCTGCTCCATAAATCACTACATTTTTATATGATTTTGTATCTGAAATTACTTTCGCATATAACGTTTTAAAAACAAATCTACTTGTTATCAAAATCACAATATTAAGTAAATAATGGATAATGATTATCGAAATAGAAGAACTTACAAAATGTCCTGGCACAACTTCTTGTAGACCATTAGCAATCAAACATAAAGTTGCATACAAACTACCAGCCATAAAAACATTATTTGCGTCTTTTAGCCCAGTATGTCTTATTACTCCTTTATAAGAACCTACAATAATAAAACTAAGAACTCCTAGGCCAATAACGAAAGGAATTTCAGCTATAAAATCTAACTTATCAAAATGAAAAGTAAAATTGTATCGAATAACATATGCTAGAAAATAAGTCTGGAAAATTAATAAGGTGTCAATTCCGAGAACCATCCATCTAGAAGCGTACTTATGCGCATTTTTGGAAAGTATTCTTGTAATCATAAGGTGTAAGTAATAAGGTTTAGTAAAGGATTTTGTTTTTGTTTTTTCTTATAAGTTAGTATTTAAGGGTATTTTTAATTGTTTTTGTTATTAGTTCTAAATCAGCGATTTCTAAATTTGATCCGCTAGGCAAACATAAACCTTTTTCGAATAAGTTTTCAGAAACTCCGTTTAAATATTTGTCATAATTTATAAAAATTGGTTGCAAATGCATTGGTTTCCATAAAGGTCGAGATTCAATGTTATTCTCTTGTAATGCTAATCTAATCTTTTCTCTAGTATCAAAAGAGTCTGTCAATATACAAGACAACCAACGATTCGAAAACCCTCCTTCTAATTCCTCTAAAAATTGAATATTTTTATAATTGGAAAGTTCTTTTTTATAAAAATCATGATTTCTTCTTCTTAAAGAAATATGTTTATCCAATATTTCCATCTGACCTCTTCCAATTCCAGCAGTAATATTACTCATTCTGTAATTATATCCAATTCTAGAATGCTGGTAATGCGGAGCAGCATCTCTTGCTTGAGTCGCTAAAAAAAGAGAATCTTGACAATATTCTTCGTTATTTGAAACAATAGCTCCTCCTCCAGAAGTTGTAATTATTTTATTTCCATTAAATGAAAAAATCCCAATATCACCAATAGTTCCCATGGCTTTTCTATTCAATGTAGAACCTAATGCTTCTGCAGCATCTTCCAATACAGGAATATCATATTTTCTGGAAATTTCCATGATTTCATCCATCTTAGATGGCATTCCATATAAGTGTACAACGATAATTGCCTTAGGTTTCTTGCCCTTCTTCTCAATTCTATCTTTAATTGCAATTTCTAATTGCTCTGGACACATATTCCAAGTCTCTTCTTCACTATCTACAAAAACAGGGATTGCTCCTTGATAGATAATAGGATTTACAGTAGCAACAAATGTAAAAGTACTACAAAGAACTTCATCTTCTTTTCCTACTCCAAGCTGAATTAAACCTAAATGAATTGCGGCAGTACCAGAAGTTAATGCTGTACATGCTGTTGCTCCTGTATACTCTTTTAAATCATTTTCAAAACCATTTACATTTGGTCCTAATGGTGCAATCCAGTTTTCTTCAAAAGCTTTATTTATATAATTTTGTTCTGTTCCTCCCATATGTGGAGATGACAACCATATTTTCTTATTCATTTTCTTCTCCTTTTATTTATCTGCTTAATAAAGGTCAAAAGTGTGTACTATTTATTATATTTTATTATTTTCCCAGGGTTACCTACTATAACAGCATTATCTGGTACATTTTTTATCACAACAGCTCCAGCACCAATAGTTACATTTTTTCCTATAGTAGTTATTCCTGTCATTAATGTGGCTCCTATTCCTACAAAAGACATTTCTTTTAAAACAATATTGGCTCCAAAATTAACTCCTGTTGAAATGAAAGATCCTTTTTTTAGAATACAATGATGAGCTATTTTACTTCCCATACTTATCATTACAAAATCTTCTAAAACAGTATGTGGCATGATAATACTATTGGGTAAAATATATACTCCTTTACCTATTTGAATATCATTTGTCAATTGAACTGATGAATGAATAAAATTAGGTGTAGAATAACCTAATTCTATAGCTTTCTCTAACATTTTCACTCTAATTCGATTATTACCTATCGAACAGAAAATATTTGTTATTTTAGATTTAATTTCTTCATTATTTAATGTATCAGAATCTCCTAAAACTAAAATTCCGTTTATTTCTTTATTATGAGTAGTTGGATTATCATCAACAAATCCAATAATATCAAAACCTTCTTCTTTTAAATAAGTGGCATAAACTTCTCCATAAGTTCCAGCACCTATAATTATTGCTTTTTTATTAATTCTTTCCATTAAAAGCTTCCATTGTTACTTTTTCAGACACATTGATATCACTTCTTTTTATTACTTTCAAAAAAGTTTTAAAAATTATTTTCAAATCTAAAATTAAACTAGCATTATCAACATAATAAACATCAAACTCAAATTTTTGAGTCCATGTTATTGTATTTCTTCCATTAACTTGAGCTAGACCTGTAATACCAGGCTTTACATTATGTCTTCTTTTCTGATTTTCATTGTATAAGCTTAAATACTTTGGTAATAATGGTCTAGGGCCTATTAAACTCATATCACCTTTTAAAATATTTATTAGCTGTGGTATTTCATCTAATGAACTTTTTCTAATAAAGCTTCCAACTTTAGTAATTCTTTCATGATTAGGAAGAAGGTTACCAAATTGATCTTTTTTATCGTTCATTGTTTTAAACTTAATTATTCTAAAAATTCTCTCTCCCTTACCTGGTCTACTTTGATAAAAAAATGGTTTACCATTATTTACTATTGCCAATAAAATAGTTATTGTAATAAAAATAGGAAAAAGTATAATCAAACTTATTAAAGCAACACTGTAATCAATTAAGTTTTTAAATAATTTCGTATACATTACTTTTTTAAATTTAAAATATAGTTTAAATATTTTTCAGCTAACATTGTTCTATCAAAATTTAGTTTTGCATAATCATATCCATTCTTCCCTTCCATAGCTAACCTTTCTTCTTGAGCTAAATACATTCTAATTTTTTTAGCGAAATCTTCTGGATTTTCAGGTTCTACAAAAACCCCTGCTTTTGCTTCTTCAACTAAATCTTTAGAAACTCCATCAATTGCCATTAAAATTGGTTTTTTACAAGACATATAATCAAATGTTTTATTTGAATAAATAGTCTTAAATGTATCTACTTTCTTTAAAACAGAGGCACCCATTTCTGATGCTAATACATATTTAAACACATCTTTTTTAGGAACTGGATCAATAAATCGAACGTTTTTAACATTTTTCTCCTTTGCTTTTTCAATTAATCGATTCTTTTCCATTCCACCACCTATTAAAAGAAATTCTACGTTAGTATCTTCTAGTAATTTTCCAGTATCTATTACTTGATCTAAATGATTTGCAACCCCATGTGCTCCAACGTAAGTGATGATAAACTTCCCATCTAAATCGTTCTCTTTTCTAAATTTCTCTCGATCAAAATTATCTAATAATTCTTCAGATAAAGAAAAATCAGCTGCATTAGGTATAAAAATAACTTTGTCTTCAGGAACATTCTTCTTTTCTATCAAAGTTTTTCTAAATGCTGGAGTTAAAACATTAATCATTTTAGATTTTTTATATAAAAATTTCTCTAATGCATAAGCCATTTTAATGATTAATTTATTTTTTACTACTCCTGTATCTATTGCTGATTCAGGCCACAAATCACGTATTTCAAATACTAAAGGTATTCTCTTAAACAAAGAAATAAAATACCCACTCAACCCAATAAAAAGAGGTGGTGATGTTACTATTACAACATCGTATTTTCCTTTTGTTTTAAACAATCCAGCCCAAAGACTTGAAAAAACAAATGAAAAATATCCCCATAATCTTCCTCTAAAATTCTTGTTGTAATTTAAAGAAACAAAACATCTAATAACTTCAACTTTTCCTTGAAATTTTCTTACAAATTTTTCATTCTTGTAATCATTTTTATTTGATACACTTCTTTCTGGCATCATACCTCCTAGAACGGTAACTTCATAACCTTTTTCAGTCCAAACTTTTGCTATTTCATTCCATCTAGATCCTCCAAAGCCATCATCTTCTAAAAAATATTGATGTAATAATAATATTTTCATAAATTATATGTAAAATGTTGTTTTTATTTTTTTAGAGAATGAAATTTGTTTGCATTTCCCTACATTTTTGATACCATAATACTCTGAATTAAAAGATTTTTTATCCTCTACTTCTAATTCATTTTCTAATTTCCAGTTCCAATTAAAATCATCATAATGCCAAAGCTGTTTTTTAGAATAATTATCAGCATTAAAAATTGAATCTTCTACAATCCATTTATCTTTAGATTTAGAAATAAAAACTTTACGATTATGTCTTATTTTTTTATTTAAATATCTATATGCACTTATTTCACCTGAAAAGATAAAATAATCATTATTTTCTGACCATTTAGCATCTATTCTTTGAGTCCAATAAAACCACATAAACCTACTTCCTCTGAGCATTTGTGGTTTTTCATCAATCATTACAGTATTATGCCCTAAAGTATCTTTAAAAAAAGATTGTGTCAAGTCATCAGTATTATATTTATAAGTACCTGAATCTCTCATTATATTTTCACCATCTTTCCAAATATCTATATGAAGATTATCTGCTTGTACGGGCTTATTTTTATGATTTCCACATCTAATAAATGTAAAATTCTCAGAATTTCGACAAATATAATACCCTCCAACGTCAAATGATTGCGAACCGAACACTTTTGTCAAATTATTCATTTTTTTAGAATCTAATTCAAAATCTAAAAAATCTTCTATTAAATAATTCTCTTTATATATATAATTTCCAGTAATAATTTTATGCAAACTATTTAATTGTGGACGATAATCCCTATAATCCCTATCTGAAAGAGGAAAAAACAACGCTCCATCATTCGCTCCGTAGTTTGGTAAATAACCATTTTCTTCCTGAAGACATTGGTATAAGAAGTTTAAAGACTTATATGCTTTTTTATAAACGTTATCTGAAAATGGTTTTTTGTATTTTTCAGAAATAGTTATTCCTAAAGATAATAACTGAATAACCACTCGATGATAATTCATACTAAATTGAAGAAATGTTCCATCATCATAAATTTGATAGTCAATTTCCTCTTCAAAATATTTTCTTCCAACTTTAGCCCATTTTTTTGTCTCTGGAATAAAAGGGAATAATAATTCACTTAAAGTCAAAAATAAAGTTTCTGTAATTGCATGATTATTTCTTACTGCAATCCTAGAAAAATCAATATGATGATATACATGGTGTAAAGACCAATAAATAGTATTTTGAATCTTATCCCATCTTTGTTTTGTTAAAGCTTTATCATTTTTATAAAAATCTAAAGCAAAACACCAATTAAAAATTCGTAATGAAATCTCTTGACTACAACGCCAATTTGGTCCTTGATTTACTGGATTCATATCTATCCAATTTTCTATTTGAGAAAAAATAAATTCCGCATTATTTTTTCCAAAATGAAAATCATAACGTAAAATAGTTTGTAAAAAACTAAATCTTGATTTCTCCCAAACAAATTTTATATCTCCAGCTTCTTTGGCTAAATCTGGAATCTCTGACCAATGTTTTGAAATATCATATTCAAAACCTGTAACAGGATTCGTAATCCAATTATAATCTAAACCAATATTTTTCCATTCTGAACTAAAAAAAAGAATTTCTCCTGACAATATTCTTGAAGCTTTTTCTTCTAATACTTGTGTAGGATTTTTCGTTTCACTTCTTAAATTAAGAAATGAAAAATTTGATTTTCTCCATCCATCAAAAGAAATAAAGTTTTGAGAAAAAACATGCATTGGATGCTTCTTCTTTAACCTTCCTGATTTTTGTTCAAAAACATTAAAAACACGGTAACTTGTGTAACGTAGCCCCATGTTTTTCACTAATTGTGTGGCTAATTTAAAATTCATTAAAAAAATTGTTTATTCTTGATTTCAGAAACTACAAATCTCAATTTATTTGATTTAGTACGTTCAATCTTATCTAAATACTCAATTTTGAAATTTATTTCATTCTTAAACCATAAATCTAATTTTTTAATTAATTTTTTTTCTTCATTATGATTATCATAACTTTTAGATTTTACAATTCTAATCACAACATTATTAAAGTCTGGCTGATAAATTTGAGCTTCTTTTATATGAATTAAACCCTTAAAAATATGATCTAACCTTCCTAATTTTGTTCCATTTTTAAGAATAACATAATCTTCTTTTCGACCATCAATTGATATAATTTGACCACCAATAATCTCAACAATATCATTTGTATTATATCTTATTAACGGAAAGTTTGGATTAGATAAATTTGTTCCAACAATCCAATATTTATTCTTTATGTCAGTTGGTATAAATTCTGTGTATGAAAAATATCTATCCAAATATAATTCTTCATTACTATGTTGACTTATATTTGAAACACATTCTGTCATACAATAATGTTCAGATAAAACAGCATTTTCAAAAACCTTTCTAATTAATATTTTCTGATTTTCTAATAAATTTTCAGAGCCAAAAGTTATATTCTTAACAAATGAAAAATCGTAATTTTTATCTTTAACTAATGCTGCAAATAATGATATTTGTGAAGGATAACCATGTAGCCATTCTAATTTTTGTTTTAAAATTTTATTTGCATAATCATCAACTGTATTTTCATTCAAATGCTGTGCACTAAACATTACTCTCTTTTCAGGATAATTAATTCTCCAAAAAGGCGGCTTTTTAACATTTGAGTTTATTATTTTCATTCCACCAAACCAGCCATACCATTGATCTAATTTAATACCTTGTTTTATCCTATAATTCCAACATACTGCCCATCTTTCATTTTCTGCCTCTCTAGTTTCGTATAAAATTAAACCTGCTCCAGTTGTTCCACTTGTTCTCTTAGAAATTAAAGGCTCCTTGTTAATTTTTATTAAATCTATATTTTTCCTAACATCATCTTTTGTGAGAATTGGTAGCTTCTTTAATTCTTTTTTAATATCAATTGCATCTATATTTATATTATATTTTAAAAACCTGCTATTCCAATACTCACTATTTTTAGCATTCTTAAGAAACTTTCTTAAACGTTCTTCTTCTAGTACTATTTTTTCATGAAGTGATTTATTGTCTAAACTTTGATAAAAATCTAATTCTTTATAAAAATTTGAAGAAAAACGGTTCTTTTTAATCTGATATCCTTTAATAGAAATTATTAAATTCTGAATCCAAATTGGTGAATTAAAATATATGTTTAATAATTTTTCTTTCATAATTTTATTTATTTTAGAAATGATTTATAAAGTTTAAAAATCTCTAAAGAATTATCTACTACTATCTTTGTTTCAAGATTATTTGATTTGTATTTTTTATCAAACTCCTGAAAATCCGAAAATGTATTAACTTCACTTGGTCTATCTACAACATCTGTTGCAAAAACTGGCTTTTGATAAAACAAAGCTTCTTTTACAGATAACGAATCACCATCTTTTGTTGTTGCTCTTATCAACCCATCAGTTTGCTTTATAACATTTACAAAGTCATGCTTTTCATTTATGAAATAAATATTATCAGAAACTACGGTAAATTTTTCCTTTAAAAAGCGAAAATATCTATCATTTGGGCTAGAAAAAACCAATGCTATATCCTTTTTATTTTTAAAATATTCTACAATTTGAGTTCCCATATAAATTTCTTCTCCATTTTCATCATATACTAATGAACTTGCGTTAGTAGAAAAAACCATTTCATATTTCTTTTTTAAAAGCTCTATTTTATGAGAATATTCTTCTTTTAAAGGAATTATATTTTCTTCTACAGGAGGGATGAAAGCTCCTATTTTATAGGTGTTTTTTTGTTTTATTTTTTGAGCATTCTTAAATGAAAAATCATTCAATAATATAGAAGCTGAACTCCATTTTAAGCTATATTTATCAAAAGTATTTTTAAAATCATATTTTCCATGAAAAGTAATAATTACTTTTTTAAAAAATAATTTAAATAGAATTGTAAAGATTAGTCTTAGCTTTTTATTACTTAAATGAATATGAATAATTCTTGCAGAAAAAACTTTTCTCAAAATCGAAAACATATTTTTTTCTTTAGAATAATCTAAAACATCAATTTTATATTCTTTGTTTGCTCTATGAATTAATCTACTGACATGTATTGTAACTCCTCCAATAGGTGGTGGTAGTTTAGAAAATTGTAATATCATAAATTAACTTTTATTATTAACTAAATTATTTTCATAATTTTGCTTTATTATTTTACCAGGATTCCCCATCACTAATGAGTTACTCGGGACATCAAAATTCACAAAACTTCCAGGGCTTATCACTGCATTATCTCCTATTTTCACATTCCCTACAATTATTACATTTGCCCCAATCCAAACAGAACTTCCTATTTTTGGTGCTCCTGCTTTTTTTCCATTTGCTACTCGTCCAATAGTTACCCCTTGAGATATATTAACATTATCTCCAAATTCAACTGCTCCATTAATTACAATACCACCAAAATGTCCTACATAAAAACCTTTTCCTATTTTAATTGTATCATACGTATCGATGCCGTATTTATAAGACATTTGTCTCAAATAAAGTTTTAAAAAAGGATATAACACGTTATTTTTTCTATAATGCTGTGTTAATCTTAAATAAAAAACATATCTAAAACCTGGTATTTTTAAGAAGGCTTTTTGAAATTTATTTTCATACCCATACCTTTTTAAATCTGTATTTACTTTCGTCATCAATTTATTTTTCATAACAAATACTAATTTTTAATTAAGTTTAACCATTTTTGGATTGTAACTTCTTTACTCATCTGTTTTTTTATTAATTGATAACTTCTTTCTCCCATTTCTTTTATCTCATTTTCCTCTTTTTGGAAAAACTCATGTATCTTTTCGGCTATATCTATTGGATTTTTTTGATCCAATAAAAAACCATTTTCATTAGAAACTAAAATTGGATGGTCACAAACATTACTCAGTAATACTGGTTTTTTTAAAAACATTGCTTCACAAACACTATTAGGACAACCTTCAAAATCAGACAAATGAATTAAAGCATCAGCCATATTAATTTTAGAATAAATTTCATTTGTCACTCCCTTAAATGTCAAAACCTTTTCTAAGCCTTTTTCTTCTAATAAACTTAGTCCTTTTTCCATAACGAGCTTATCTTTTTCATTAGAAGAGATTCGACCAAACCAGTCTATTTTAAATTTGGGTTCACCATATTTTTGAGAATACGCCAAAACTGCTTCACATAATTTTAAAGGATTTTTATAATAATGTGTGTTACTTACAACAATAAATTTGACCTTTTTATCTTTAGTTGAAGAAATCGGTATTTTTGGAATATTATAAATATTTGGAGTATAAACTATTTTTTCAGATAAAAAAGGAAAACATTCTTTCATCCTTTCTGCTTGCGAAATAGAATTTGTAGATATAACATCTGCAAATGTGTGAAAATACTCTAAAACTTTCTTTTTAAAAGTCAAAGTTTTTTTAAAATATGCACTCCTTTGGCTAATAATTATTTTAGGAACTACTCCCGCTATTTTCAATATTTCATTATAAAAATTTGGAGTATCCAAATAAGAAATAGAAATATCATAATTTCTATTTTTAACCTCTTTAATCAGTTTTCCAATAAATTTAATCTCAAATCTAGATTTTTTTAAAATCTTGTAAATTGGAATTTTTAATTCTTTTACTTCTTCTTCTAAATGAGAAGTATGAGGATGAAATACTATTACTTCTACCTCATGATATTTATTTAACTCTTTAGTTAAAGCTACAAACTGCCTTTGTGCTCCACCTACATTAAAACTATCGGTTAATAGTAGTATTTTCATATAGTTAACTTCATTTTTTTAGTATATTCGTGAAAAAACAGAACAGCAAAACTCATTGCAAAAATTAGATTATTAATCTTGAATTCATAAACACCTAGTTTCGTAATTCCATTTATCATTATTGTTAAAACAACAAATAAAAAGAAGGTATTTTTAGTAGAAATAACATATTTATGTAACTCAAAAATAAACTTACTAAGAAATAAAATAAATAATAGTAATGCTAAAATACCTGCATTTCCCCATACAGCTAAATATGCATTATGTACTCCCCCAACTCCTTCAATTCTTTGCATATTCCCCATTCCAATACCAGTTAAAGGATATTCATTTATATAATCCATAGCATGTCCATATAGCTCTAATCTACCTCCAGAATTTTCATCAGAAACTCCACCATCAAATATTGTCAAAGTTCGATCCATTCTTCTTTGTAAACTTCTATTGGAATCTTCATAAATTTTAGGTAATGCAATTCCTAATATCACAACTCCTATAAAAGCTATAAACACAGCTTTAAAAGTCAAGCCTTTATAAACTGTTAATTGTAGAAAAAGAAGAATGAAAAAAGAAATAAAAATAGCTCTCGAAAAAGCCATAAACATAGTGTAAAAACAAATTAATAGTAGAATTCCTAAAAATATTTTATAAATCTTTTTAGTATAGGATTTAAATAAATATTGTATGGCTAAAATTGAAAATAATGCTTGAGAAGCAAGTTCATTTGGATTTGCAAAAAAACCTGACATTCGAGTATCTGTCCTATATCGTGCTTGAATTGCTGCAATTTTCAGATAATCCAAACCACAACTTAGTACTACAGAAATTATAATAACCCAAAAAGTAAATCGGATAATTTTATATCCATTACGTTTTAACTCCTCTCTATACCCTAAAAATAAGGCATAAATAATTAACATTGTTTTTAACAAATCCAAAATTGTATTATCTGTTTCTCTTCCTACTTGTAAATAAAGAAGCAATGCTATAAGCCCTAAAACTAAATATATTATAAGATACCCAAAGTAAAATCGTAATAATTTCGAAATACTTCTGTGTTTTGCATAGATAATTAAATAAATACTAAAAAGTAAAATTAATGGAGATATTAACCCTGTAAAACCTGTCAATAAGTATACTAATCCATTTATATTTAAAAGAATTATACTTATTAAAATTTTAAATACAAGACTATATATTTTTGTTTTTTTAAACATTTTCTTTAATTTCAGATACTAATTTTTCAAATTGTCTCTTTCTAGAATACTCTTCAACGGTTCTCATTTCTTTAGAAAACTTAAAAGCATTTATTTCCTCAAATAAAGATTCTCCAGTATCAATCTGGATTACTTTTTTATCTTTGAAATTTATTTTTTTACTTAAAAAAACTAATTCATTATCTACATATTCATTCCAAAGAATAACAGGAATATTAGAACCTAAATATTCATACACCTTCCCAGGAATCACCCCCTTTGTATTAATTTTATTACTCTTCCAATTAAATAATAATAAGTAATCTGCATTTTTCTGAATTTCTAAAGCTAATAAATATGGAACTAGATTTATTATAATAAAATTATCCTTAGGAGCATTTAATTCTCTTAATTTTTCATTTACATATTTTGCTTGCCCACCTACATAAATAAAATCAAAATTTTCTAGCATTTTTTCATTCTTCACAAAAACTTCTAGAAACGTATCAATACCTTGGTTTTTTGGAAAAATAGAACCTGTATATACAATTTTTTTTCGCTTAGAGGCTTTTACTCTATCTAAGATTTCATTTTCTGTAACGGAAACATCACTATCTTTTAGAACATAACCATTTCTAATTACAATTCCTTTTACTCTATATAATTTTTCAAAACTCTCCTTCCAAATATTAGAAACCGTAACTATTCTTGTAGCTTTCTTCAAAACTTTTTTAGAATACTTTTTCTCTAATAAATTCATAAAAAATCCATCATTTTTTTTCACATGATTATCTACCCAAGGATCTCGTAATTCTGCAAACCATTTTATTTTATACTTTACAGATAAATATCGTGCTACTAAATGTGAACTATATGGGTAAGAAGACGAATAAATAATATCTGGTTGAAATTTCTGTACCACTTCTTTTCCCTTTTTTTTAGCTCCTTTAACCCAGTGTATATAAGAATCTGGATATAATAATAACAATGCTATTCTTTTTATAAAAGAAAATAACATTCCTTTTTTCCCTTGTTTTTTAGGTAAAGAAATTTTTGTTGTTTTCTTTTCTATATACTTATTTTTAGAAATTTTTCGGAAAGACCTAAAATCAAACCAAGAAACATAATGTACATTTTCATCTACAATAAAATCCTTCTGATGATGATTCCCTACATAAGCAGTGATAATTTTATATTCTATATTATTTTCTCTGAAAAACTCTGCCAAAGCATTAATCCTATTCGCTCCTATAGAATTGAAAGGTGCAAATCTGAAACTAACTATTAATACTTTCATATATATATTTTTTAGCTAAAATAGAAGATTTCCCATATATATTACTTTTCAGAGCTTCATTATAGTAAGATATTTCTGGAGTATTAAAATTAAATGTTTTATAATTGAAATTTCCTACTAATTCAATTAACTCTGAGGCATTCTTAACTTCATCAACAAATTTATTCTTGACAAAGCCATAATAATCATATTTACTATTATTATCATGAAATTGATAATAAACAGATCTACATTTTACACTATTAGCTTCAACATGAATAGATGAATCTGAAGCAACTAAAAAATCAGAATGTGAAATAAAATCAAAAACACTCATATTATTTCCATTTTCAATTTTAAAATTTGATTTTATCTTTCGTACATCAGCAGGATGTTTTCTAAGAATTACCTTGAAATTATTTTTGATTAATGAGCTTATAATATTCTCTACTTTATTTAAATCATCATTTTGATTAATTGCAATACCTATTTTTTTTATTTGATTTCTCTGTCTTATCTTAGAAATCTCAGAATCTAATTTTGGCATTCCAATCAATTTAATTTCAGTATCAATATTCTTACTTTTTTTATACGAAGCTTCAGAATATTTACTTTCTAATAAAGCCAAATCAAATTCTAAAGGAGGAAAATATGTACTAACAGAACCATGTTGAATATAAGCTGTTTTTATTCCCATTTTTTGACAAGCTAAAATATAACTTCTTGTTTCTGGAATATGGTCATTTGCAAAAACAACCAACTTAGGTTTCTGTTTTTGAACTAATTTAGTAAATAAGCTATTTAAACCATAAGCTCTATATAATAAATATAAATCTCTTCTATTTTGTTTATTTATTATTATAAAAGGCAAAGAAACGAAAAATAATATGCTGAAAAAAAATTTACTCTTAAATCTGTGAGTAATAACATTCTCCATAGAATTACCCAAAACAGTAGCTTTCAAAAAAACAACATCTGAATCTCTTAAAAACTTTAGAGCTTCATAATTATTTTTTGAATTTACAATACAAACTATTTTATCTTCAATATCTATTTGTAAATTTTGATGAAATAGTAATAATTTAAATTCTTTAAAAAAACTAAACAAAATAGTTTTTAATCTTGATAAAAAGGAATTTCCTATTATTGTATTTCTTCTTTCCTTATTTAAAGTCTCAATGTATCCATTTCGATATAAATAAAGTGCGTTTATTGCATTTTTATAATTACTCATTTCAATTAAACATTCATTTTTTATAAAATAGACAATACTTTCTTTTTCTTATAAATAATTATAATACTTAGTAATATAATTAGCAGAGTACTAACATACTTGATGATAATATTATCTTGAAAATAATTAGTAAATAAAAACAGTAGAACTGTAACAAGAGCGAAACCTAAATATTTATAGCTTGATTTATCATAATTATTAAAATATCTAATAAAAATACCTGAGTAACCTAAATATAGGTAACTGATAAAAGTACTTATTGCTGCTCCTTTGATTCCAAAATATGGAATCATAAATAAATTCAATACTATATTTAGTATTCCTGCTGCAAATGAAATTTTTAACAAATAAAGTGTTTTCTCTTTATATTGAAAATAGGTATTTACATAATAATAAAAAGGATAATATGTAAATGAAAAAACTACTATCATAGCTAATGGATAAGAATCTTGTAAAGATTCATTACGAACTAAAATTTTAAATATTTCTCTCATCCAAAGTGCAGTGATAAATGCTCCTCCAATAAATACCAAAGAAAGAACTTTTGTTATATTTTGAATTTGATTTTGTTGTTTATTTTTAATCATTTGCATTAAAATTGGACCATATGCCATTCCTAATGCTGTCCCTGCCAAACTAAAATAACCACCTACTTGATATGCCAAAGAATATTCACCAATTTTTTCAACAGACACTCCAAATAAATCCATCATGATTCTATCTGAATTAGTTAATAAAAAGACTGAATAAAAATGAGGTATTACAGGTAATGCTATTTTAAATTTTCGTCGTAACCATTTATAATTAAACTTAAAACATGGAAATAATTTCTCTTTTAAAAATATCTCATACCCTATTAAAATTGCACCTATTGTCGAAATTGTAAAAGAAGAAATCAACCAACCTAGATATCCTAAATCATAAACAGCTACTGCTAAGTATAATGCTAAATATCCTATTATAGATTTAATAGCGGTTATAGTACCAAATGATATTGCTTTTTGTTTATATTGTAATAATTTATTCCCTATAAAAACTATGGTATCAAAAAATAAAGTTGGTAAAACATAAAGTAAAATAATTAAACCTAAATTATTTGATGCACTTTCAGGTACTATCAGTGGTATTAATAGCATATATAAAATTGAAAGTATTACATTCCAAGAAAGCAAGAATCCAAATACTCTAGACCAAATAAACTTATAATGTAGAGGGTTTTTATAAAAACTATTTGATAAAATTACTGAAAAACCTAATTGTTTAAATACAGTAGTACTTCCAATGTAAGCAACTAATATTCCATATACTCCATAATCCTCATCTGTTAAAAAAGGGGTAATAATTGGAATTAGAACTAAAGAAATTAGCTTAGGAACATGTTGTCCTAAGCCATATATTATACTATTAGAAAATATTTTTTTTAACAAAATGAATTAATACAAATTATCGTTAATAAACTTAGCAGGCACACCTCCATAAATAGTATTTGAAGACAAATCCTTTGTTACAACTGAATTTGCTCCTACAATAACATTATCACCTATATTAACTCCAGGATTTATAAATACATTTGCACCAATCCAAACACCATTTCCTATAGTAACATTTGCTTTTTTCTTTTTTTTAGGTCTTGAAGTATCAAAGTTTTGATTAGACAAATTAGAAACAGTATAGATATAAACATTATGACTTATGGAACAATTATTCCCAATTTTCACTATTTGATTCTCTCCAATTTGAATATTTGAATTTCTTCCTATGTAAGAATTTTCACCGATAACTAATTTCCCTTTTCCATAAAAATGGATATTTTCACCATTAAATCTAAAGTCCAAAGGAATTTGATATTTTTTACGAATAGTTTCGTACTCTACATACTGTTCTATCGATTTTAAATATTTAAATATTCGTGCTATTACTTTTAGTAGAAACCACTTCATGAAATTATTGATTGAATTTTTTCAAACTCTGATAATATTTTTCTAATATTACTTCTGGCTCGAAATGTTTAAATAGGATATGCTCAACAAATTCTCTGAATGCTCCATCTCCTCCTTTTGTTACAGTAACAAAATCAACTTTATCTTTAACATAAAATGGTGCATTAGAAGGAGAGCATGAAAAACCAACTTTTTCTAATAGTTTTATATCATTGATATCATCTCCTATATAAGCAATATCTTCTAGAGATATTCCTAATTCTTCACATAATTGATTCGCAATAGCAACCTTATCTTTAATTCCCATAAAAAGATGCTTAACTTTCAATTTATCTGCTCTTCGTTGTACTATCTCTGTATTTTCTCCTGTAATAATCCCAAAAGGAATACCTATTAATCTTAAAAATAAAACACCAGCACTATCGCTAGTGTTAAATTTTTTTAATTCGTTTCCTTGTTGGTCATAAAACATTCCTCCATCTGTCCAAACTCCATCAATATCAGTAAGGACAAGTTTTGGTAGTTTTTCCATACTATTGAACGTTTGATGGGTAAATTATCTCATCTTTTGAGATAGCCTCAACAACTTTTTTACCTATAATTTGATCTTTTTGAGACCATTTTAATCCATCTCCAGGACTTAACATATGAATATCTTCTTCAGTAATAATTCCTCCAGCAATTATATCTTTATTAGTTGCAATAGATCTTTCTAATTTTTCTTTTGCTACAGCTACAGAATCTTCAATGAAAATATCTTCAACTCCCATCGATAAATCTAGATTACGAATATCACGCATCATTCTATAAATTCCATCAATTGCTAAAGATCCTTGCTGATCTGTTCCTTTCATACCACGATCAAGCGTAATATGTTTTTCAATAATTTTTGCTCCCATTGCTATAGCAGCTAAAGGTGTAGCAATTCCAATTGTATGATCTGAATATCCAATTGTAAAATCTGGATAATTTTTCTGAAGATATGATATTGTCTTTAAATTTACATTCTCATATTTTGTTGGATACTCTGACACACAATGTAAAATTGATAAATCATTATGGTATTTTGTAATGATATCCACAGCGTCATCAATTTCCTTTTTCCCACCCATTCCTGTTGAAATGATAATAGGAATTTTAGTTTCAGCTAAAGCTTCTAATAAAGGTAAATTTGTTAAATCTCTAGATGCAACTTTTAATTTATCTGGAGTAAATAATTTTAACATACTTAAACATCCTGTTGCACATAAAGTCTCAACAAAATCTAATCCTTTTTCTTTAGCATATTTATAAACTTCAAAATGCTCTTCATCAGATAACTCTAAAAATTCTCTGTGCTCTCCATAAGTTTTTCCAAATGAATTTTTATTATCATAAATTCGACTCATTTGTGATGCAGATAACTCTTGTTTTAAATCTCTTTTAGTTAATTTAACAGCATCCATTACAGGAAGTTCATTATTAAATAACTTATCATGAATTGGCCTTGATACAACATCTACTAATAATTTTGCTATATCTACAGATCCGTTATGGTTTTGACCAATTTCTCCTATTACATATGTTTTCATTACTTACTATTTCTTTTTATTTGAGTTAACATTTGAGTTAACCATAATTTATTTTGAGAGATCCAATCTAGTAAATTCAATATGCTATAATCCTTATCAAAATTAAATTTTGAATAAATTTCTTTTAATAAATTGAAATCTTCATGTGTATCCAGCGTCAATCTAATATTAGAATATTCTTCTATTTTTGGATCAATTTGTTTTAACTTAACATCAAAAAAATTTGATCTTTCGTAGATAAAATTAGTAACATGTTCTTTATAAAAGCTTTCTTCTGTTTGGTTTTTAATCTCTTTTAGAGCTGACAGTTTAACTCCTTCGGCCCAAAAACCATAATGAGTTCTTATAACTGGAGTTCCATCTTTTAAAGAATACGAATAATAATCAACATCTAATTCGTTAAATTCATTTATTAAATTAGACAAATCATTAATATTCAAAAAAGGATTATCTGCACACACTCTAATTAATTTATCTAGATTGTATTTATTACCAACATCAATAAACCTTTGCAATACATTATCTTCACTTCCTCTATAACATTCTATTTCTAAATTTTCACATAATTTAAAAATCGCTTCATCTAATGGATTAGATGTTGTAGCTACAATAATAGGTATATCATTAAATCTACTTTTTATTTTTTTTAGTAAGATTTCTAGTACACTCTTTTGATTATAAAATGGTAATACCATTTTCTTTGGTAATCTTGTTGAACCTAATCTAGCTTGTAATACAATACCTAGCATAATATTACTTTATTTTAAAATTCCACAAAAATCAAGAATAGATTTTTCTGAAGAAATTTCTAGTTCTTTAAATTCATCATGCGCAACTAAAAATGCAATGATATCAGCCTTTTCAGTTGCCTCTTTATAATCTGTAAGTTTAAATACATTATGTTCCTCAATATTTGGCTCTACAATGAAATATTCACCATTATGGTCATTTTGAAGTACTTTTTGTGTAATGTATTTTGCTGGTGATTCTCTTAGATCATCAATATTCGGTTTAAATGCAAGTCCCATAAGGGCTACACTTGGCTTTCTACCATGCTTTAATTCAAATTTCAATTTCTCATTTTGAATTTTCTCAGCACACCAGAAAGATTTATAATTATTGATTTCTCTTGCTGTACCAATAATTTTTGATTCCATCGGATATTCAGAAACAATAAAATACGGGTCTACTGCAATACAATGACCTCCTACTCCACAACCTGGTTGTAAAATATTTACACGAGGGTGTTTGTTTGCTAATTCTATCAATTCCCAAACATTAATTCCTGCTTTATCACAAATAAGAGATAACTCATTTGCAAAGGCAATTTGAACATCACGAGAAGAATTTTCTACAAGCTTACACATCTCTGCTGTTCTAGCATTTGTAGCATGTAATTCTCCTTTTACATATTGTGAATAAAAAGAAATTGCTTTTTCTGTAGATTTCTGATCAATTCCACCAATTACACGATCATTATATACTAATTCATGCATTACATTTCCTGGTAAAACTCTCTCAGGACAGTAAGCAATATGTAATTCATCTTTTAATTCTGGTCTTTCTTCATAAATTAAATCCATCATCTTTTCTGTTGTTCCAACAGGTGAAGTCGATTCAATAATATATAAATCTCCTTTTTTTAATAATGGAATTATTCCTCTTGTTGCAGCTTCTACAAACGAAATATCTGGTTCATTCTTTCCTTTAAACGGAGTTGGAACCACAATTAAATAAGTATCCGCTTCTACAGCTTTTAAATCTGCCTTTAGATATCCTTTTTCTACGGCAGATGCTACAGCTTCATCCAAAGAAGGTTCTACAATATGAATCTTTCCTTCATTGACTGTATTTACAACATTTTCATTAATGTCCACACCATGAACATAAGATTCTCCTTGTGCAATAAGAGCTGCTGTTGGTAGGCCAATATAACCTAAACCAATCATTACTACATCTACTTTATTCATTTCCTTTTTCTTCTATAAAACTTACAATTCTTTGACAAGCTTCTCCATCTCCATAAGGATTGTGAAGTGCACTCATCTTTGCATATAACTCTTTATCTTCTAATAATTTTGTTGCTTCTGAAACTATTTTTTCTGTTTCTGTCCCAACTAAAATTACTGTTCCTGCTTCCACTGCTTCTGGTCTTTCTGTTGTATCTCTCATTACTAAAACAGGTTTCCCAAGACTTGGAGCCTCTTCCTGAACTCCACCACTATCTGTAATAATTAAATGAGATTTATTCATCAACCAAACAAAAGCTGGATATGATAAAGGATTAATTAATTTAATATTTTTAACTGCATCCAATAATTCATAAACTGGTTTTTGAACATTTGGATTTAAATGTACTGGATATACAATTTGAATTTCAGGATTCTGAACTGCAATTTCCTTTAAAGCTGTACAAATATTGATAAAACCTTGTCCATGGTTCTCCCTTCTATGCCCAGTTACTAAAATTACTTTTCTAGATAAATCTAAATTTTCTTTTAAGAAGTCAATTTCCTTATCTTGAATATTTTCAACTCTTTGCACACTATCTTTCAAAGCATCAATTACAGTATTTCCAGTAACTAAAATTTGAGATTCAGAAACTCCTTCTCTCAATAAATTAGCTTTAGAAGTTACAGTTGGAGCAAAATGATAATCCGTAATTCTACCTGTAACCTGACGATTAATTTCTTCAGGGAAAGGAGACCTTTTATTATTTGTTCTCAATCCAGCTTCTACATGACAAACTTCTGCATTTGAATAAAAAGCAGCAATACTTGATGCCATGGTAGTTGTTGTATCTCCATGAACATATACATAATCCGGTTGATATTCATCTAAGATTGGTTTCAATCCTGTAATAATATCTGCTGTTAGCGTATGTAAATTTTGATTTGGCTTCATTAAATTCAAATCGAAATCTGGTGTGATTTCAAAAAAATCTAACACTTGATCCAACATTTCTCTATGCTGAGCAGTCACACAAACTTTTGTCTCTAAATTTGAATTCTTCTGAAACTCTTTTACCAAAGGAGCCATTTTGATTGCTTCTGGTCGAGTTCCAAAAATAATAAGGTTTTTTTTCAAAATTATATTTTTAATTATTCAATACTCTTACAGGATTGCATTAACATCTTCAGAATTCAATACATTCTTCACATCATAAACAACACCACCTTCTTTCTTCAAAGAATTCAATTCCAATTCTCTATAAGAATCATGTGCAACGGTTAGAACTATTGCTTCATATTTTTTATTTGGAATTTCTTTAAAACTTTCTAATTTATATTCGTGCATTACCTCTTCTGGATTTGCCCAAGGATCATAAATATCCACTTTTGCTCCATATGTCTTTAATTCATTTACAACATCTACAGCTTTTGTATTTCTAACATCTGGACAATTTTCTTTAAAAGTAATTCCCAAAACTAAAATATTACTTCCTTTTACTTTTAAATCATGGTGCAACATTAATTTCACAACTTCTGAAGCTACATGTTGACCCATACTATCATTCATTCTTCTACCTGCAAGAATAATTTCTGGATGATATCCAACCTCCTGTGCTTTTTGAGCTAAATAATACGGATCCACCCCAATACAATGTCCACCAACTAAACCTGGTTTAAAAGGTAAAAAATTCCATTTTGTTCCAGCCGCTTCTAAAACATCATGTGTATTAATTTCTAATAAATTAAAAATCTTAGCTAGTTCATTTACAAAAGCAATATTAATATCTCTTTGAGAGTTTTCAATAACTTTTGCTGCCTCTGCTACTTTAATTGTTGGTGCTAAATGAGTTCCTGCAGTAATGACAGATTTGTATAAATCATCTACAATTTTTCCTATTTCAGGAGTAGAACCAGAAGTTACTTTTAAGATTTTCTCTACGGTATGTTTTTTATCTCCTGGATTAATTCTTTCTGGAGAATATCCTGCATAAAAATCTTCATTAAATTTCATACCTGAAACTTTTTCTAAGATTGGTACACATTCATCTTCTGTAACTCCAGGATAAACCGTAGATTCATAAACAACAATATCTCCTTCATTTAAATACTTAGCAACAGATTCACTTGCTTTATATAACGGTGTTAAAATAGGCCTATTATTCTTATCTACAGGTGTAGGAACTGTGACAATATAAAAATTACAATCTTTTAATGATTCTGTATCATTTGTACAAAATAACCCACTTGTTTCAGAATCTTCTAATTTTAAAACTTCTTGAAGTAAACTATCCTCCACTTCTAATGTAGAATCTACTCCTTGATTAAGTTCTGACACTCTTTCTTTGTTAATATCAAAACCAACAACAGCATATTTTGTAGCAAATAATCTTGCTAATGGCAAACCAACATAACCAAGTCCAATAATTGCGATTTTTATATTTTTATTTTTCATTTAAATTCCTTATCTTCTAGTGTTTTAATATCCGCTAAAGTAATATTAATTTTGAATCCTTTTTATGTTTTTTTTAAGTTTTTAATTTATCTAAAAAAAAATCCCTGTTTTCAGTTATTTTCAAACTAAAAACAGAGATTCATCTTTTTTTCGACAATTAATTAACGTTCAATTAATTACATTTTATCATTATATTTTTTACCAATTTGGTAATATTCAAAGCCTTTTTCCTCAACATGAAGCGCATTGTATTGATTTCTTCCATCAAATATAACGGCTTCTGACAATTGCATTTTTATCTCCATAAAATCCGGTGATCTAAATTCTTTCCATTCTGTAAGAAGAATTAAAGCATCAGCTCCTTTTAAAACATCATATTTAGAATCGAAATAAGAAACTTCTTTCATATTTTTCAAGTAGTGTTCTTTCGCTTCTGTAACAGCCTTAGGGTCATAAGCTTGTATTTTCGCTCCTCTTTTCACTAATTCATTCACTACATATATAGATGGAGCTTCTCTCATATCATCGGTTCCTGGCTTAAATGCTAACCCCCAAAGTGCAAAAGTTTTTCCTGATAAGTCTTCTCCAAAACGTTTTATAACTTTATCTGCTATAACAAATTTCTGTCTATTATTTACCTCTTCTACAGCTCCAATTAGTTTAGTTTCATAACCATATTCAGCTGCTGTTCTCTTTAAAGCTTTTACATCTTTAGGAAAACAAGACCCTCCATAACCAGCTCCTGGATAAATAAAACTATAACCAATTCTTTTATCAGAGCCAATTCCAACTCTAACTTTATTCACATCTGCACCTAATAGCTCACAAATATTTGCGATTTCATTCATAAATGAAATTTTAGTTGCAAGCATTGCATTTGCAGCATATTTTGTCATCTCTGCAGAACGAATATCCATAGTAATAAAACGATCCGAATTATGAATAAATGGAGCATATAACTCTTTCATTTTCTGAATAGCATAATCTGAATCTGCTCCAATCACTACACGATCAGGCTTCATAAAATCTTGTAATGCAGCACCTTCTTTTAAAAATTCTGGATTTGAAACTATATGAAACGGTATTTCTACTCCTCTATTATCTAATTCTTTCTGAATTGTATTTCTAACTTTATCACCTGTTCCTACAGGAACTGTTGACTTATCAACTACAATTAGTTCTTTTGTCATTAATTTACCTATTTGTTCAGCAACTGCTAAAACATATTGTAAATCTGCAGAACCATCTTCTCCCATTGGAGTACCTACGGCAATAAATACAATCTCAGAATTATTCAAACTTTCTGCTAAAGAAGTTGAAAATTTTAATGTATCAATTTCTACACTATTTTTGATTAAAGTTTCTAAACCTGGTTCAAAAATTGGAATGATTCCATTCTTAAGTTTTTGAATTTTTTCTTCATTTACATCAATACAAGTAACTTTATTTCCCATTTCTGAAAAACATGCTCCTGTAACTAAACCTACATACCCTGAACCTACAACCGTTATATTCATCTTAATCTTTTTATCATTTTAAATTTTCCCAATACCAGTGAACTGCTTCTTTCAATCCATCTTGTAATGAAAATTGAGGATCATAACCCAATAATTCTTTTGCTTTATCAATACTTGCCAAAGAATGTGGAATATCCCCTACTCTATTTGGTCCATGAATCACTTCAATATTTGCAATTTCAGAATTCTTTTCTGCCAAATTATTCTTTAAACTAATAACTAATTCATTCAAAGTAGCTCTTTGACCAAAAGCAACATTATAAACTTGATTTAATGCCGCTTCATTTTCCGTACTTAAAGCACGTAAATTCATCTGCACAACATTATCAATATAAGTAAAATCTCTAGAGTACTCTCCATCTCCATTGATTGTTGGTGACTCTAGATTCATAAATTGAGAAACAAACTTTGGTATTACTGCTGCATAAGCTCCATTAGGATCTTGTCTTCTTCCAAAAACATTGAAATAACGTAATCCAATAGTAGGCAACCCATAAGTTTTCCCAAAAACATCTGCGTATAATTCGTTTACATATTTTGTAACTGCATAAGGAGATAAAGGTTTTCCGATTTTATCTTCTACTTTTGGTAAAGATTTAGAATCCCCATAAGTTGAAGAACTTGCAGCATAGACAAATCTTTTTACTCCAGCATCTCTACTTGCAACTAACATATTCAAAAATCCAGAAACATTCACATCATTACTTGTAATAGGATCTTTAATAGATCTTGGCACAGATCCTAAAGCTGCTTGATGTAAAACAAAATCTACACCTTCTACTGCTCTTTGACAATCCTCTAAATTTCGGATATCTCCTTCAATTAAAGTAAATTTTTGGTTTTCTTTTAAGTGTTCTAAATTTTCTCTTTTTCCTGTTGCAAAATTATCCAAACAAACTACTTCATTCTCCAAAGCTAACAAAGCATCACATAAGTTTGAACCAATAAACCCTGCTCCTCCAGTAACTAATATTTTTTTATTCTTAACGAAATTACTTGACATTTGAGTTATTTTATTTCAAAATTTATTATACGTGCCGAAATTACTTAATTTATTAGACTTATGATTTTATTTTTAAATAAAACTTTATATAAACTCGATTTTATGAAGTGAAAGTCCTGAATTTGGTGCAATATAACGTAATGATTTTCTATCATTTGTTTCTTTTAATGATTCTTCGATCTCTTCTAAAGTCACATTTCCTCTACCTAACTCTATTAAAGTTCCCATGATCAAACGAACTTGATATCTCAAAAAACCTTTACTTTTTATTCGAAACACAAAGCTTTCTTTTGGAAAAAAATTTGCTTCATAAATCGTGTTTCCCTCAATTGTACTAAGAAGTATTTCACGTTTAAACACGGTTTGCGGACTTGGCTTTGTACAATATTTATGAAAAAAATGTTCTCCTTGAAATAATTTTGCTCCTTCTTTCATCAAATCTATATCAAGTTCTTCCACAAAAGAAGTAATAAAAGGAGCAGAAAACGGATGCGCTTTTTCATTATGAGAAAACAAATAAATATATTCTTTCACTTTCGCATTTTGAATCACATTAAACGTTTTATCAACTTCCTTTAATCCTAACAACTTTAAATCTGTCGGTAAATTTTTATTGATAAGTTCTATAAACCAAGTTTTATCCAATTCTTCTTTCAAAAATAATTCTACTGCAAAGTGATTTGCAGAAACCATCGCATCTGTACGTCCAGAACCTAAAACCTTAAATTCATCATGTTTTAAAACAAAACAAATAGTTTTTTCCAGCATCAACTGCACTGTTTTCAATTTCGGTTGTGGTTGCCATCCATGAAAACGAAAACCTAAAAACTGAAGATCTAATAAATAATAATGTGTATACATTTTTACTTTTTAATATTTTCAATCAATATTTCACGATACGAATCCAATTCATTCCAAACTTTCTTCCCTTTATTTGGAGAAACTAAAGCCAACACAATAATATCAGAATCTTTCTCAAAAACATCAAATTCCATTTGTAATGTTATCTTTCGTCCATCTGTAAATGTATCCAAAAACTCTACTTCGTAAAAATATCGATTATCCTTCTTTTTCATGAAATGAACTTCAATTTCATTTACATCTATTTTCTTTCCACTACCGTCCGCAACAGCTTTAGACAAACCTCTATAATATTTTAATAAAAAATCTGTCAATTCTTTTTCTTCAAACTTAGAAGTATTCTTTAATACTAAACTAAAAATATAGGTAAAATACTTTTCTTTCTCTGTTTTAAACATTTCAGGCGAAAAACGTAATTCTTCAAATCCTTCGTATGATATATTCTTAGCAAAGTCTAATGGAAATTCTATTTTTTCATAAGTCCAACCTTTTGGTATTTCTAAAATACTCTCCTCTTTCTTTTGTGAAAAACCTAAAACTGTTACAAATAAGAATAATATTGTATAAATATATTTTTTATTCATTTCTCTAAAATTAATTTCAACAAATATAGATAGGAATTATAATTCAAACATCGATTATTTTCCTTTTAACATCCAACAAAACCTAGAAAACAAAACTTTCTTTAAGAATCTTCAAAAAAAGTACACTTTCTATTTCACTGTAAATAAAATAATTGCAAAATACTTTTCTAAAAAAATAGAAATATCTAAAAAAATAACTTGCTCACTAATATTTTTGTCTTATATTTGCATCCGCTAAGGGCGATTAGCTCAGTTGGTTCAGAGCACCTCGTTTACACCGAGGGGGTCGGGGGTTCGAATCCCTCATCGCCCACTAAACTGTTTCCTTTTTGACAGTATAAATATAAAAAGGGCGATTAGCTCAGTTGGTTCAGAGCACCTCGTTTACACCGAGGGGGTCGGGGGTTCGAATCCCTCATCGCCCACAAACTGTTTCCTTTTTGACAGTATAAATATAAAAAAGGGCGATTAGCTCAGTTGGTTCAGAGCACCTCGTTTACACCGAGGGGGTCGGGGGTTCGAATCCCTCATCGCCCACAAACTGTTTCCTTTTTAACAGTATAAATATAAAGAAGGGCGATTAGCTCAGTTGGTTCAGAGCACCTCGTTTACACCGAGGGGGTCGGGGGTTCGAATCCCTCATCGCCCACAAACAAAAAAGCCTATCTAAATTAGATAGGCTTTTTTTATTTCTATTAACTTACGTTTCTGTATTGTGTAGGACTCATTCCTGTTTTAGATTTAAACATTTTACTAAAGTGTTGCGGATATTCAAATCCTAAATCATAAGCAATTTCACTTACAGATAAATTACTATTTAAAAGAATGATTTTCGCTTTTTCAATTAAATGAAGATTAATATGTTCTTTTGCACTTTTTCCAGTTTCATTTTTTAATAAATCACTTAAATAACCTGGAGAAAGGTTAACATTTTCTGCCAAATAAGAAACTGTAGGTAATCCTTTAAGCCTTATATCTTTAGAATAATATTGTTTTAAAAGAAATTCTACTTTCGAGAGAATATCTTTATTTTCTGAAGCTCTAGTATGAAATTGTCTTTCATAAAAACGAATACAATAATTAAAAAACAATTCTAAACTCGAAACAATCACACTATTGCTGTGTCGATCAATTCTTTCTTGAATTTCTGAATCAATCATTTTAATACAATTTGTAACAGTTTCTTGTTCTTGTTCTGAAAGATGTAATGCTTCATGTGTATTATAAGAGAAAAAATTCAGCTGATTCATTTTCATTCCTAAAGCAGTATTTCGAATCAATTCTGGATGAAAATTCAACATCCAACCATTTATTTTTTGATAAGGTTTTGTTTTAATTCTAAAAACTTGTTCTGGAGCAATAAAACTCATCACTCCTTCTTGAAAATCATAAGTATTTCTTCCATATTCCATCCCACAACTTTCATCTTTTAAAGTAATTGTATAGAGAGAACTCGAATACTTTATATCTATCCAAGTATCTTTTACTTTAAATTTTGACATATCAATTACACTAATCAATGGATTTTTTGGTTTTTCTAAATCTAGTGCATTATGAATTTGACTCAATAATTCTATATGAAATCGCATCTTTCTTTCTTTTTAAATTAACAAAATTCCCTTTACTCAAATTTTTCAACTCAAGCAAAAGGAATTTTCATCAAATAATATTACAAATTACTGTCCTTGCGGCCCGTTTAATAGAAGATTATCGTAAGCCTTATCTCCATGTTGCTTTCTAAAATTGATCAATCTTTCTGCCAAAAATCCTTTTACGTATCTTGTTTCTGGATTTTTTGTAGCAACAATTTGATTAATTAATTCGGCTATAACTTCTGGCTCTGTCATTGTTGTTGGAGTCGCTTCTGCCATTCTTTTATACATGTGCTGATAATTCGAATTTGGCTGGTATTTTTTAATGTATTTCATCATTGCATTCATGAAATTTGTATTAATCATTCCAGGCTCAACAATTACCACATCAATCCCAAACTGTTTTACTTCCACACGTAGACAATCGCTCCAACCTTCAACAGCATGTTTCGTTGCATGATACCAAGCTCCAAGTCCTGTATAAATCTTACCTCCCATTGAAGAAATATTGATAATTTCTCCAGATTTTTGTTTTCTCATATGAGGAAGAACTGCTTTTGTCACTCGTGCCATTCCGAACAAATTTACATCAAATTGTGCAAAAGCATCTTCCATTGTAACTTCTTCTACAGCTCCATATAATCCGTAACCTGCATTGTTAATCAAAACATCAATTTCCCCATGATCTTTGATAATTTTTGCAACACCAGCCTTTACCTCATCATCTTTTGTCACATCCATTTTTAGAGAATGACCTCCAATAGAATTTAAATATTCATTCTTTTTATATTGAATATCTCCTCCATAAACAATATGACCTTCTTTGATCAATTTTTCAGCAAAAGCTTTTCCCATTCCGGATGCCGTTCCTGTAATCAAAATTACCTTTGAATCTTTCGTTTTTTGTGCAAGAATATTTTGAACATTAAACAAAAGACAAATAACTAAACTAACTACTAATTGTTTCATATTTTATTTTTATAATGGATTTTCATCAAAACGATACAAACGAAGCGTCAATACATTATTGATATTATCCGAAGTTCCTACTCCTATGATGTATTTTTCATTTAAATATTCAAAACCTTCGTAATAACTTGTGTAAGAAGCCAACTCAAAAAAGTTTCCAACTCCAGGAGTTTCTGATGGAATTAATAATCCATCTACTTTTAAAGCTACCTTTTCTCCTTCTTCTGTTTCAATAATTCCGTGAACATCTACGATTAAATTTCCATTTGGTAAAACCACCACATAATCTGTTCCTGATAAATTTCCACTTAACTCTCCTGTAGTTGTTCCTGCAAAATCTACATTCATACGAATTCCTTCTACTGGAATAGCAACCTGACCTCCAAAAACCTCCGCAGGATTTGCTCCAAACCCTTCTATATTTGTTGACTGTGCTTGAGCTTCATAAACTAATGTTGCGTTTGGATTTTCTTGAATATTATCCCAGTTATAAGGATAGTTTTCAAAATCTGGTAATTCTTGATGTGGATATGGATTTTCTCCATCAAAAGGATCTTCTTCAAAACCATAAATACTAATCATTAAAGTATTTGTTGTATTATCTGAAGTTCCTACTCCTACAATAAACATATCATTTAAATGAGCATAATCTGGATGGTTTGAAATCAAAGTTCCTGTTTCTGTCAAATCTGAGATTGTTTGACTATTCGGAACCGTTTCTCCTTTATATCTTACAGCGATTTTTGCTCCATCATTCGTTTCAATAGTTGCATGAACATCTACAATTACATTTCCATTTGGCAACATCGTTCCGTAATCCGTTCCTTTTAAAGTTCCATTGATTTCTCCATTTACTGGACCTTCAAAAAGAAAGTTCACTCTTCTTCCTTCTTCTGGAAGTGGATCCGTAAATGCAGCTCCGAAAGTTTCAGCTCCTGTTACTTGTGCAGTTGTTTGGTATAATAAAACTGCATCTGGATTATCTGCTAAATTTTCAAAGACAGAATCAACTTCTTCCTCTTCCTCCTCAACTACTTCTTCGTTTGGGTTTTCTACCACATTATTATCATCATCTTCACTACAAGAAACAAATCCGATAAGCGAGAAAACTACGATACTAAATTTTATAAATTGTCTTTTCATTCTTTCTTAATTAAATCTTCTTTCTACTTCTTCTTTCAATTCTTTATTAAATGTTTGATAACCTTCTAAAACTGCATTTGCCAATCCGAAAGCTGGAATATTTTCATTATTACCAGTAAACTCATCTGTTTGTACAAAAAGAACTTCACTTCCACAGTTTTCGATTGTATAAAAATGGTTATCTACAATTCCTGGAATCGTAATAATTTCATCTGACCAACCATAACTTACTCCTTCATCATAAATCAAAGCATGAGGAAAACCAATAACTTGTCCTTGTGTTAAAAACAAAGCATTAATTTGACCTCCGTCTCTTACATCTCCTTCTAAACCTTTGAAAGTAGAACTCCAATTTGGCATCTTCTCAAAATCTGTAAGAACTTCCCAAACTTGATTTGGTGTAGCATTTATTACAATTGAAGTATAAACATCTGATTTTTCTTCACTCACTTGGGTAACATATCCCGATTCAGCTTCAGCAGCACAAGCAACGAAATCATCACTATCATCATCACTACAAGATATTATCAAAGAGCTTAATAAAATTGCAAAACCGAATTGTTTTAATTTTTTAATCATGTTAAATGTTTTTAATTGAAAAATGTTTTAAGCAAAACTCTAAAGAAATCAGTGCTTTGACTTACACAAATCAAGGATTATTGTATACAAATCACTGATGTATTTTTATTTAAAACCTATAAATAGCCATTAGAGTTCCTGCAATTTGATTTTCATTTCCTAATTCTACAATTGGACTATCTACTGCATCCCCTAAAAGTCTTGTATAATTAATAGATCCGACAAGCATCCATTTTCTACTCATTACATAAGTAGTTCGGATTCCAGCTCCAACATCTTTGATTCCAGCCTCAGGATAGTAATAATCCATTGTGCTGGTTCCAATATTTTCACCATTTAAACCAAAATAAGTTTCCATATAATTTTTTGTAGCGAAAGAAGTAGAAGCAGAAAGTCTAGTTATCCATTTACCTTTTCTACATGTATAACCCAAGTCCAATCTTCCTACTCCTCCTTCGTGAACACCAGAAATATCTTGTGTATATTCAATTTTAGCATCCATTTTCTTAAATCTATACCTTGTAAAAAGTCCTAGAGAAGTTGCCAAATCAATATCTTCTAACTCATTGATAAATTCATTATCTACCCAATCTTCATTTCTTGGAGTTCGAAAAGTTAATCTTGGACCAAAAGACCATTTTTTACTTGGAAGAAGGTTTGCTTCAATTCCAGCTACAGACATCCTGATGTACTGACCCTTGTTCCAGTCAGCCGAAAAATATACCGAAGGGAGTATTAAATTTTCATCAGAGCCTTCATATGTTGGAAAAGAAGCTAAACCAAATCCTGCAGAAAACTGAATTTTCTTTGGGGTAGTTTCTGCATTTTGCGCATTTATTTTTGAAATACTAAAAAGAGAAATTATAAAACATAACAAGTAAACCTTAATATCTTTTTTCATTTTTACACATTATTTAAATTTATGAAGCAAAAATGAAAGTATTCCTCCACTAGGACGTATACAAAACACGGAAGGATGTATATATTTCAAGGTTAATAAAAAAAACCGACTTAAATCCGTAGACTTAAATCGGCTCAAACAATCAATAATATCACTAAAAAATGTTATTCTTATAAATATCCTACTACTTTAAAAGCTTTTCCTTCTGGTTTTGTAACTACTTTATACAATTTTCCGTTGTACTCATAATAGTTTTTACCATCAATAGTCACTTGCTCTGCTTCTTCTGGCAATTCATAAACTACCACATCTTCTGGAGCTTCTACTACTTTATACTCTTTATTCTTTTTCACATAATACGTTCCTTGATAATAATAGTAAGGTTTTCCGAGAACTACTACTGTCTTATAACCAACTGGAAGTGTTTTCACTCGAATTCCATATGGAGCAGAAACTACCACGTATTTACCATTAATATGTCTGTAATAAACTCCCGAATGATAATGATATCTATGTCCATTTTTCTTAATCACAACAGTAGAGTTTGGTAATGTTCTTACAACTCTCACTTTTGGAGTAGGTTTTCTATAAACAACTTTTCCTCTATTAGTATGAACCACCGTTTTATTAGGAGTTTTTACTACAACTCTTTTCTTTCTTCTTTGCGCAAAAGAATCTTGTGCTACAAATAGAAAAACCACCAACAAAAACGAAGTAAGTATTTTAGAATTTCTCATAATTCAGTCATTTAAAGTTTTCGTAGATAATTTAGACTCTAAAAAGTTTTAAAAGTTTAATTCATTTTAGAAATAAAAATCATTTTTAACCTTTAAAAAAATAAATATTTATAAATCAAACAGATAATTCCGTATATTTCTCTAAACATTTATAAAAAAATTATACTATGACAAATTTCAAAACACAAAAAATGTTTCCGAATGCAATAGTCTTTTTCGGATATCTGATTTTAATACTTTCTATTTTTGTATTTATAGACTTCCGATTTTTAGTAGGGATTATGCTTGTTTTCTTTGGAGGTTTATTTGCTTTTTCTTTTACAGGAGTTATGTTCGATATAGAAAAACAACGCTTCAAAGAATATTCTAGTTATTTTGGAATAAAAGTAGGAAAATGGAAAAAATTAGAAGAGTTTCCGTATATCGGAATTTTAACTAAAAACCTTGTACAATCTACATCAAGTTTAAGTCAAAACAAATCTAAAACTAGAAGTCAAGCTTTTGATATTTGCTTAATGAGCGAAAACCATAGAATCAAAATTCCTGTAAAACGGTTTTTTGATAAAGAGAAAGCTACTTTTGCAGCAGAAAAAATGGAAGTGGATTTACCTGTAAAACTTGCAGTTTATAGTCCTAGGTAATGGTATTATTTACTAAAAAATAATTTAATTCTTACAACCTCAATTAAAAAGCCATTATACGAATCAAAGTATAATGGCTTTTCATTTTATTTTTCTTTTTTCTCAAAATGTTCATTCATTCTATCATATGCTTTACGAGTGATAATCACTAAGCTTCTTTCCTTAATATCGAAAAAAGAAACAAATTTTTCCGATACAACTATGTGTTGCTTCCAACCAGCATAAGGTTCATATAACATTAATGTACAAACATCAACAGGAGAAATCATATACCCTGAAGATTTTAAATGAGAATGCATTGTTACAGCACCTTTATTTATTTCTTGATCCGAAGTATCAAAAGTCAAAATATTTTTGTGAAGACTTTTTATTTTTTTCAGTTTATTCTTTTTATTAAAAGTCATTAAATAATCATTACCTAAAACAACAACTCCACCAACATTAAGTCCTGTTATAGCATAAACTTTTTTCTCTTTCTTAGAGATAATCGGAACTAAGTTCAAATTTGAATTTTCATAATGCTTAAATATAGAATCAGTTCTTACTTTATTATGAGCAATTTTTTTTATCGTAATAAGATTCAATTCTTTCTCAGAAACCTTTCGTTTGTCATCATCAATTTTCACTTTTGACAGATCAAAATCATCATCAAAGGAAAATCTTACCAAAACATTTGGAGTTTCTTGTTTGTCATAAAAAATACAGTGGTGTTTTCCGTCTTTTGAGTACGACACATAACCTCCAGCAACAGACTTTAAATCTGAATATTTTGCCATAAAAATATCTGTTCCATGCCATGATGCTTTTTCAGAGTTATAAAGCAACATTGCCTCTTCCATTATCTTTTCTTCTTTTGTTTGCGCAAATGATGTTGTTATGGAAAGAAATAACAACATTACAATTTTTATTGTTTTCATATATTAAATTAAATAAGTTTCGGTTTTCTTTAGTAATTAGTTTTTTTATCTAGAGTAATATTCTCCTATGTCTGCTGATTTACCATATTTAAAAGAAAGCTCATTAATATTGAACTTCAAAACCTCTTTTTTAGAAGCGTCATCGTGTGTTTCTATAGAAAAACTATAATTTGAATCAAATTTTAAGCTCCAAATATTCATTTCATCTGTTTCATCAAATTTTTTGTGGAAAATTTTCACAGATTGATCTTCTTGAATACTTCTTAAATCAAAAATCCAAAAATCTTTTCCTCGCATTCCAAATTGAACTAAAATATCTTTTTTAGGACTTTCTGAAAATCCTCCACTAGATAGCGTAAAAAATATTTCATTTAAACTTAAATCATACATCCTAAAGTTTGCACAATTTGTACCACAACCCCATCTATGAATTATCTTATTATTCATTGTCCATTCAAAGCTTCCACCAAAGCCAGGAATTATTTCAACAATTTTTTTCTGAGTTTGAAAATCATATAATGTCAACTTATAAGCTTTTCCTTTATCTTCTTTATGTCTAAAAAAGAAATATCTTTTATCGGGAGACACTTTCAAGTCTAAAACTCGTTCCCAAGGTTTGAAATTTGTCAAATTAACATCCCCTATAAAAACATCATAGTATACATTATCATGAAATTCTATTGAAATATTTTTTTGCGCGAATGTTTTAAATGTAATTAATAGCAATACAATTAAAGTTCTTTTCATTTTCATTTTTTTGGTCTGAAAATCTACAATTTTTTTTGAAAATTCATATAAGTCTTTTGATAAAATAATTAATAATTTTTGAAAGTATTCAGAATTCAAAACAGAAAAGTGTATAAAAAAGAAAAAGCCTCACTAAAATTAGTAAGGCTTTTGTCGGGGTGGCAGGATTCGAACCTGCGACCTCCTCGTCCCAAACGAGGCGCGATGACCGGGCTACGCTACACCCCGAATTGCTTCGGTTTTGCGGTTGCAATAATACGAGCTTTTTTTAGAACTGCAAGCGTTTTTTGTGTTAAAAAATGAACTTTTTTTCTATCCGTTTTATAAGTAGCAGATTATGAGAATTTAAGTGATCATCTTTTTTAATTATTTTTTTGGCGAAATGTTTTTTTCTTGCGAAAGGGATTGGAATGAAAAGCTTTTCTTTTGAAAAAAATTAGAAATTCTTTGCAAACGGAGGCGACCAACGGAAGCCCACGGATTGTTTAGAAGTTCTTTTTTTGAAAAAGAAAACTTGAAATGTAAAGCCCGACCTTTTTCTGAGTTTCTGAAAACGAAGAAAAATGGTTTCGCCCAAAATATCAAGATATAAAGTGTTATTTATCAATTTTTGATGAATCGCTGGTACGAGTTTGTAAACGTGACCACACAAATGCTAGAAACAATAGACACACTTTACAAAAGTGCGCTAGGTTTTCAATTAATAAAATAAGAGAACCTGACAGCCCTGCTCTCAAGAGAGGAACTTATTCTTCTATATTTTTTAATAAAGATGATTCGAATAATTTTGATTAAATCTAAAAGGAAAGTATTACAAATGAAAAAGCCTTACTAAAACTAGTAAGGCTTTGTCGGGGTGGCAGGATTCGAACCTGCGACCTCCTCGTCCCAAACGAGGCGCGATGACCGGGCTACGCTACACCCCGAATTGCTTCGTTATTGCGGTTGCAAATATACGAGCTTTTTTTATTCCTGCAAGCCTTTTTTAAAAAAATCAGTAAAAAATATTGTAAATTCTTTCGATTGCATTTTCTAGCTCAAACAGCCCGAAATGCCTTGATTTTCTAACATATTCTTTTCCAGAAAAATAAACTAAAACTGTTGGCTCTGAAAAGGCATTATAGGTTGCTGTAATTTTTGGAGAAAAATTTATGTTTACATAAAAAAATTTAATTTTTGGAAACTTCTCCTCGATTAATCCGTATACTTTTTCTTCCATAGACTCGGAAACACCACAAGATTGTGTACCAAAATATATAAGTACACTGTCATTATTCTCTATAACCTCTTTGTATTCTTCTTCCGTCTGAATTATTTTCGGTGTCATGTTTCGTTTTTATTTACGTCAAATGTAAAGCAAAATTAGGGATGAATTGTATTTCATTATACTAAAATCATAAAAAGTTATCAAGATAAAGTTTTCTATGTTTAGAAATCTGTTATTTTTGTTTTCAAGAAAAAAAGAAAAAAATCATGTCAGAAACTAATGAAAGAATAAAGTGCCTTATCATTGGATCAGGGCCAGCAGGATATACAGCAGCAATATACGCAGCAAGAGCAGATATGAAACCTGTTATGTATACAGGTATGCAAATGGGTGGACAATTAACAACAACTACTGAAGTAGATAACTTTCCAGGATATCCTTCAGGAACGGATGGAAATGCTTTAATGGAAGATTTAAAGAACCAAGCAGAAAGATTTGGTACTGAAGTTCGTTTTGGAGTTATTACAGAGGTAGAATTCAGTAAAGAAAAAGGTGGAATCCACAAAGCAACTATTGATGGAAACAAAGTTGTAGAGGCGGACACTGTAATTATTTCTACTGGAGCATCTGCTAAGTATTTAGGTTTAGAAAGTGAAGAAAAATTAAAAGGTGGTGGAGTTTCTGCTTGTGCTACTTGTGATGGTTTCTTCTACAAAGGACAAGATGTTGTAGTTGTTGGAGCTGGAGATACAGCTGCAGAGGAAGCAACTTACTTATCAAACATTTGTAATAAAGTTACAATGTTAGTACGTAAAGACTACATGAGAGCTTCTAAAGCAATGCAACACAGAGTTGAAAAAACAGAAAATATTGAAGTAAAATTCAATACAGAAATCGATGAGGTATTAGGTGAGAATGTTGTAGAAGGTGTAAGAGCTTTCAATAATATTTCTGGAGACAAAGAAGAGATTTCTGCTACTGGAGTATTCATCGCAATTGGACACAAACCAAACACAGATATCTTCAAAGGTCAGTTAGAAATGGACGAGGTTGGATATTTAATCACGCAACCAAAATCTACTAAGACAAACTTACCAGGAGTATTTGCAGCAGGAGATGTTCAGGATAAAGATTATAGACAAGCAATTACTGCAGCAGGATCAGGATGTATGGCTGCTTTAGATGCAGAAAGATATTTAGGTTCTTTAATCTAATTTTATAACACATATTTCAAATAAAAAACCTTTTCTAAAATTAGAAAAGGTTTTTTATTACTTGATATTTTCAAAATTGCTTAAATATGATGTTTCGTTTTAAAACTTACACACCCCTAGCCCCTCTCAAGAGGGGAATTTAATATCAATTTATATTCTATTAAACACTGATTACAGTTCCAGTGCTTGCTTTGTTTTTATCTGCATCAAAGTAGAAATCAATTCTTCCTACATTGATTCCGTAACACCCTACTTGGTTTACTAAAACATCTTCTCCTACACTATTTTTCACTACTGTTGGTTTTGGTAAGAAAGTATGCGTATGTCCTCCAATAATTAAATCGATATCTTTTGTTTGTGCTGCTACTTTAAGATCACAAACTTTGTCTTTATGGATTTCATAATCATAACCCAAGTGAGAAAGACAAATAACTAAATCACATTTTTGCTCCTCTTTTAAAACTCTACTCATGTCTTGAGCAACTCCAATCGGATCTAAATATTTAGTTTCTTTATAATTCTTAGGGTCTACTAATCCTTTCAATTGAACTCCTAAACCGAAAATTCCGATTTTGATTCCATCTTTTACAAAAATCTTATATGGCTCTGTGTGCGTATCCATCACAGTATTTGTAAAATCGTAGTTTGAAATTACAAATGGGAATTTTGCATGTGGTAATTGTTTGTATAATCCATCAATTCCGTTATCAAAATCATGATTACCTAAAGTAGAAGCATCATATTTCAACATACTCATTAATTTAAACTCCAATTCTCCACCAAAATAGTTAAAGAAAGGTGTTCCTTGGAAAATATCTCCAGCATCTAAAAGTAAAGTATTCGGGTTTTCTTTTCTAATACTTTCTACTAAAGTGGCTCTTCTTGCAACTCCTCCTTTATCTGCATATTTTGAATGTCCAGCTTCAAATGGTTCAATATGACTGTGTGTGTCATTTGTGTGTAAAATTGTAATCTTCGTAGAATAATCTTTTCCAAAAGATTGCAATGATAATCCTCCTAAAGTTAAAAAAGTGGATGCTGCTGCTGTATTTTTTAAAAAATCTCTTCTTTTCATCATTAATCTACTGTTTGAAATCTACCATCTAAAGTTACACGTAAAGTATCTTGTTTTAAGAAATAATCGATAATTGCTCCTCTTAATTTATAATCCAATTTGTATAAATTCACCGGATCTTTGAAGAAAACCATATTATCTCCTCCATTTTGAAGATAATCTGAAGTAAGAACATAATAGTTTCTATTTACATCAAAATCTTCTCCGTTTACCATCATTTTGTGTGGTTGATCGTTTTTGATCGTAATTCTAAAATGCTTTGAAATCGGATGTGCTCTTTGTGCTTTGTGTAAATAATCGATCATCATCTTCATTTTTTCACCAGTAATTTCTGCTACAACCAAAGTATTTTCGAAAGGCATTAATTGAAAAGCATTCCTATACGTTACTGGCCCAGTAGGAATATTGGCACGAATTCCTCCATAATTAAAAACTGAAAAATCTACATTTTTTCCTGTCATTTTATGAAAAATAGGATTTCCTTGTTCGTAAGCCAAGTCAGCTAATAGATTACCCAGTGAACTCTCTAATTTTCCGTCATAACGGTTTAGATCTTTTTTTGTAAAAGTCAATACTTTATTGATTTCTACTTCAATTGTGTCTTTATAAGGTGCGATAAGTTTCGTTATTTCTTCATCTGCAGAAATCTTACCATCCACAACCACCTGCTTTCCTTCAATCTTATAAAGAAATTGCTTTTCGTCTTTACATCCTATTAATACTAGGAAAGAAAAAAGCAAAAGAATGTATTTTTTCATGGTTTAAATACTAATGATTTTAATTAAATTTGCTATTCAACTTATTTTTAAATGAACTTAAAACATTTTAAAAACAAAAGTATTCAAAAATATTATCAAAAAGAAATACTTTCACAAAGCAATAACAGACAATTTAGCTCTTCTAAAATAAGGAAAGTTGGGTTTGTTATTGAAAGCAACCAAGAAAAAGACCAAATTGTTAAACTCTTAAAAAAGGAACTAGACTTAAATGACACACAACTACAATTTTTAATCTTTGCAGAATATAACAAAGGAGAAGTTTTAGAAGATTATTTTTTTACAGAAAATAACTTTGGTTGGAATGCAGAAATCAAATCCAATTATCTAAAAGATTTCGTACAAAAAGACTTTGATTTATTAGTGAATTTTAGTGATATAGATAACTTATTTATCAATCTTGTTGTATTGGAATCAAAAGCCAAATTTAAAGTAGGATTTCCTGGTATAGAAGACAATCTTTATCAGTTAATGATAGCTTGTGATACATCACAAATACCTACCTTTGTGAAAGAATTAAAAAAATACTTACATATTTTAAAGAAGTTATAATGAATAAGTTTTTAGGAACTGGTGTTGCATTGGTTACACCTTTTAAAGAGGACAAATCTATAGATTTTGACGCATTAGAGAGATTGGTAAATTATCAAATCGATAATGGAATCAATTATTTAGTAGTTTTAGGTACAACAGGAGAACCTGCAACTCTAACGAAGGAAGAAAAAGAGGCTGTAAAACAAAAAATCATTGAGGTAAATAATGGACGTTTACCAATGGTTTTAGGAATTGGAGGGAATAATACAATGGCAGTAGTAGAAGAAATCAAAAATACAGATCTTTCTGCTTTTGATGGAATTTTATCTGTTTCTCCTTATTATAACAAACCAACGCAAGAAGGAATGTACCAACATTTCAAAGCAGTTGCAGAAGCTAGTCCAATTCCTGTGATTTTATACAATGTACCAGGAAGAACGGCAAAAAACATGGAACCTGAAACGATTATTCGTTTGGCAAATGATTTCGAAAATGTAGTTGCTGTAAAAGAAGCTGCAGGAGATATGGTTCAAGCACTTCGTTTGATTCAAAACAAACCTGAAGATTTCTTAATCATTTCTGGAGACGACATGATTGCTCTACCAATGACTTTAGCTGGAGGTGCTGGAGTTATTTCTGTAATCGGAGAAGGATTACCAAAAGAATTTTCTCATATGATTCAATTAGGATTAGAAGGAAAAACAAAAGAAGCATACGAACTTCATTACAAAGTAATGGATAGTATCGATTATATTTTCGAAGAAGGAAATCCAGCAGGAATCAAATCTATGTTGAATGAATTAAATATCACATCAAAAGAAGTTCGTTTACCATTAGTTCCTGTTTCAGATGCTTTGGAGAAAAAAATTCAAGATTTTTTAAAAGAACTTTAATTACATAAAATATGTTATCACAAAAAGTAGTAGACGCACTAAATCAGCAAATTCGATTTGAAGCAGAATCTTCTCAAATCTATTTAGCAATGGCTTCATGGGCAGAGCACCAAGGTTTAGAAGGAGTTTCAACATTTATGTACGCACAATCTGATGAAGAAAGAATGCATATGCTGAAATTAATCAAATATGTGAATGAAAGAGGTGGACATGCAAGAGTTTCTGAATTGAATGCCCCTCCTGTAGAGTTTGGATCGTTTAAAGATATGTTCGAACAATTATTAGAGCATGAATTATTTGTTTCAAAATCAATCAACGAATTAGTTCACATCACTTTAGAAGAAAGAGATTATGCTACGCACAATTTCTTACAGTGGTATGTTGCTGAGCAAATAGAAGAAGAAGCAACTGCAAGAACAATTCTTGATAAAATCAACTTAATTGGTGATGATAAAGGAGGTTTATACTTATTTGATAATGATGTAAAACTTTTAACTGTAAACAGTTCTGTGACTCCTCCACAGGTTTAAAAATAAAAAAGGCTGCAAATTTGCAGCCTTTCTTTTTTATATATTATTCTTGATATCCAAATCTTCTTAACTGATTCTTATCGCTTCTCCAGTTTTTGTTGATTTTCACATAAAGATCTAAATAAACTTTTTTGTCAAAAAACTTCTCTAAATCTTTTCTTGCTTCCGAACCAACTCTTTTTAAAGCAGAACCTTTGTGTCCAATAATAATTCCTTTCTGAGAATCTCTTTCAACCATAATTACAGAACGGATTCTAATAATATCATCTGATTCTGTAAACTCCTCTGTTTCTACTTCAACAGCATAAGGAATTTCTTTTTTATAGTTTAAAAGAATTTTCTCACGAATCTTTTCATTCACGAAAAATCTTTCAGGCTTATCTGTCAATTGATCTTTAGGAAAATATGGCGGACTTGGAGGTAATAAAGAAACAATTCTCTCAAAAACAGGCTCCACATTGAAATTTTCTAAGGCCGAAATTACATACACCTCTGCATTCGGGACTTTTTCTTTCCAATAATTAACTTTCTTCTCTACCTCTTCTTGGTTCGAATTATCAATCTTATTAATCAATAATAGAACAGGAATCTTCGATCTTTTAATTTTATTAAAAAAGGCTTCATCTTTCAATTCTGACTCCCCTACTTCTACCATATATACTAAAATATCAGCATCATCAAAAGCTGACTTTACAAAATCCATCATAGATTCTTGTAATTCATATGCTGGTTTGATAATTCCAGGAGTATCAGAAAAAATAATTTGAAAATCATCTCCATTTACAAGTCCAAGTATACGATGACGAGTTGTCTGCGCCTTTGAAGTGATGATTGATAATTTTTCACCTACAAAAGCATTCATCAATGTTGATTTTCCTACATTTGGATTTCCAATAATATTTACAAAACCTGCTCTGTGCTTCATTTAGAGTATCTTTTTATTAAATTCTTTGCAAAGGTACGTCTTTTTATTCTATAAATTTCAAATACAAAAAATATTTAAAAAGCACATTACCTTATAGTTAAAAAATATTTATGAAATTTTTACTTATTTCACTTTCATTTCAAGTATTTTGTTATATATTTGCATCACAAATCGCGGGATAGAGCAGTAGGCAGCTCGTCGGGCTCATAACCCGAAGGTCACAGGTTCGAGTCCTGTTCCCGCTACTAGTAAAGCCATAATCTTTATGATTATGGCTTTTTTTATTTAATATAAAAATAAACTTGCATAGTAAATATATTGTTGTATATTTGCACCTCAAATCGCGGGATAGAGCAGTAGGCAGCTCGTCGGGCTCATAACCCGAAGGTCACAGGTTCGAGTCCTGTTCCCGCTACTAGTAAAGCCATAATCATAAAGATTGTGGCTTTTTTATTTAATATAAAAATAAACTTGCATAGTAAATATATTATTGTATATTTGCACCTCAAATCGCGGGATAGAGCAGTAGGCAGCTCGTCGGGCTCATAACCCGAAGGTCACAGGTTCGAGTCCTGTTCCCGCTACTAGTAAAGCCATAATCATAAAGATTGTG
>NZ_JADOTV010000016.1:0-31118 GCF_015767245.1 Aureivirga sp. CE67 | reverse complement strand
GCTTTTTTATTTTTAAAAAGATTAAAAACTAAGGTTTTAGAAAAAAAATAGCTTACTATTAAAACATAGTAAGCTATTTTTTTATTTAATTAAGTAGAACTATTATCTAAATTGGTAAATAATCTTTCCTACTTGCCTATTTCTTCCTAAACTATCTTCATTGAACTTTGTAGCTTTTGCAGCTTTAATTGCAGGTTCAATAAGGCATTTACTTGAATTATCACTTCCTTCTACTTGAAAATCCGCTTTAATTACATTTCCTGAAGCATCTACTTCAATTCGAATCACAACAGTACCTGTTTCCGTACAGTCTGGTTTATTTTTAGGTGTTTTAAGTACTTTTCTTCCAGAAAGAAGATAATTACCTCCTCCTCCATTTGCTCCACCTTTATAACCTCCAGAAGAAACATCTCCATTTTCTTTTCCCTTATTCCCTGGCTGATCATCATCTCCATCTCCTTCCGAAGTAGTTCCATCTGACTTTTCACCATTGAATAAATTATCTAATAAATTAGTAGTTTTATCATCTGGTTTTTGCTCTACCTCTTCTTTAGGAGTTTCAGCATCCTTTGTAGGAGCATCTTTCTCTGGAGTAGTATTTTTTACAGGGTCTTTACTTTTAGTAATAGTTGGCACATCTTCCGCATTATCACTAGCAAGAACATCATCTTCTACTGTCTTCGAGGCTACAGGCTTTGAAGGTGCTTTCACCGTTTGTTTAGGAGCAGTTTTTACTGTTTCATTTGTAAACTTATTTCCACTTCCAACATCTGAAGTACCAAAATTTATAGCAACTCCATATTCATCTGGCGGATCTTTATATTTCATCCCTCCTAAAAAAACCACAATTAGTAATAAAAGCATTACTAATACGGTCAACACCGCCGATTTTTTTTCATGTTTTGTTTTTAGCATAACGTAATTTATAAGATTAAGTTATTTCTTATTTTTATAAATAAAAGTAATATACCCTACTTGTGTGTAACTTCCTTTATTAAACTTTGTATTTTTTGCAGATTTAATAGCTGCATCTATCAAGCATTGTTCATTAGTAGTGGTACCTTTTTGACCATCACCTAAAACATTAATAACCTTCCCTAGCTTGTCAACTGTTATTTTAAGAACAACTTTACCTCTAACTAAATCAGAACACATAGCTTCTTCCTTCCCAGCAGACATTAGACTCCTTCCTTTTAAAGAATAACTTCCTCCAGAAAAATTTACTTCTTCAGTTTGAATTTCATGAATATCATTTTCATTATCTGAATCTTCACTAGGATTATTTAAAATTTGATTTGTTATATCATTAACATCATCATTAACTTTTTGTTTTTCAGGTTTCTCTTTAATTTCAGAAGGACTATTCTCAGAAGCCATATTCTTAGATGATAGAGATGACTTATTGTTACTTGAATTAGTCCTATTTTGTGTAGAATTTATCTTATTATTAGTTCTAATTTTTTGCCGACTAGGTTTTTTCTCATTGTTAATTTTATGTTGTTTTTGACTTAGCTTTTCTTCCTCAAGCTGTACAATTTCAATTTGTGATTCTTTATCTTTTGAAACAGTATAAATTCCGTAAAAACTAACAAACAATAATAAAAGTAACATAATTCCTAATGTCAGCAACATCGACTTTTTCTTTGAATTAGACATGACTTATTAATTACCTTTTACAGCTAAAACCATTTTAAACTTATTCTTATTAGCAATATCCATTACAGACACTACATCTTGATAAGGAATATTTTTTTCACCACGAATAGTTATTGTTGATTTTTTATCAGGATTAAGTTTTAAAAGCTTTTCTTCTAACTGTTTTATGTTTAAAGATTTTTTATCATCACCAATATAAAACTTTGAATTCTTCTTAATACTCACAGCTATTGATTGACTCTTAGCCGTTTTCACATCACTAGCTTTTGGTAATACTACATCAATAGCACTAACAGTAACCAATGTTGAAGTCAACATAAAAAATATTAATAATAAGAAAACAATATCTGTCATCGAAGACATATTGAATTCTGGGCTGACTTTATTTCTCCCACGTATGTTCATAATATTCTTTTTTAGATTGGTTCATTTAATAGATCTAAGAACTCTACAGCTTTTGCTTCCATTTCATAAATAACTTTATTTGTTTTATTTACTAAATGGTTATAAGTAATATATGCTACAATACCAACAATTAACCCTGCTACAGTTGTTGTCATCGCAGTATAAAGACCATCAGAAAGTTGTTTGATATCAATTTGACCACCTCCTGTTGCAATCTCATGAATTGCTACAATCATACCAATTACAGTTCCTAAGAAACCAATCATTGGTGCAGCACCTGCAATTGTAGCTAAAATACTAACATTTCTTTCTAATTTATAAATTTCTAATTTTCCAGCGTTCTCAATTGCTGTACTAATATCATCTAAAGGCTTTCCAATTCTAGAGATTCCTTTCTCAATTAATCTAGAAACTGGTGTATTTACTTGTGCACACATCATTTTAGCAGCATCAAGCTTTCCTTCTGATACGTTTTCTTTTATAGAATTCATAAACTTTCTATTTGGTTTCGAAGCAGCTTTTATCGCAAAAAACCTTTCGAAATAAATATAAAGACCGACAGCTAATAAAATTGTTAATACAAGAATAATTAATTGACCTCCAAGGCCTCCTTGCATAATTAATTTTATAATTGAAAGAGATTTTTCATCTGCTAAAGCTTCTGTTGTTGTCTCACCTAGCTCTGTTCCTTTTTGTACAAATTCTGAAATCATAGTGTATTTAATATTAGTATATTTTAAGAGAACGAATTTACAATTTGAAAATTGTTTTACAAATTATTTAAAAAAAAATCCCACAAATGTGGGATTTTATATTTTGATCTATTTTTTATGTGTTAAAAATCATTACACCATGAAAATTGCTACTGCGAATCCAGCTAAGAATCCGATAAGAGCTAACCAACTAATTTTCTTTAAATACCAGATAAAATCGATTTTCTCCATTCCCATTGCAGCAACTCCCGCAGCAGAACCGATAATTAACATACTTCCTCCTGTTCCTGCAGAATAAGCAACTAAATGCCATAATGAACTATCTAAAGGCTCACTAAACATTCCCATTGAAGCAGCTACTAAAGGTACATTATCAATAATTGCAGAGAATACTCCTAATAATAAAATTACTACGTTTTGGTTTGGAATTGTACTATTTAAGATTTCTGCTAAATAACGTAATGTTCCTACTTGTGTAGTTCCATCCGCTGCAACTCCGTATACTAAACTCTCTAAAGCTCCTACTGCAAGTAAGATTCCTAAGAAGAATAAGATACTAGACATCTCAATTCTTGATAAGGCTTTGTGTGGAGAATATAAATGTTTTCTTTCTTCTGTAAAGTCTTCTTCTGGGTGAATATACTCAGAAACTAACCATACAACTCCAAGAGATAACATCATTCCTATATATGGAGGTAAATGTGTTAATGTTTTAAAAATAGGTACGAAAACAATCATTCCTAATCCTAAATATAACATTGTAGAACTACTTAATAATTTCCCTGAGTCTTCATTATTTTCTGATTCTGGAAGTTGAATATTTCCTTTGAATGCAGGTAATAAAGTTGCGATAAATACAGGCACAACCAATGTGAAAATAGAAGGAATCACAAGCTTTTGCACTAAAGCACCAGCTGATACTTTCTTTCCAATCCATAACATTGTAGTTGTTACATCTCCAATTGGAGACCAAGCCCCTCCAGCGTTTGCGGCAATTACAATCATACCTGCAAACCACCAACGCTCATTTTTATTCGTAACAATTTTACGTAACAACGTCACTAATACAATAGTAGCAGTAAGGTTATCAATAATTGCAGATAAAATAAAAGCTAAGATTGACATAATCCATAATAGCCTTTTCTTACTACTTGTTCTTACCCAACCTTTTAAAATTTCAAATCCTCTATGTAAATCAACAATTTCAACAATTGTCATCGCTCCAATTAAGAAAACCAAAATCTCTGATGTTTTCCCTAAGTGGTGTAATAAAAGATTTACAAAGCCTTCTTCTGCATGATGGTCTCCTTCGACAAATTTAAATACTTCTTCATGTCCATCAATAACGTTAAACCATCCTGCGTGATACCCTACAGCTAATAGAGCCCACATAAGAGCTGCCATCAGCAATGCTGGTACAGTTTTATCTAGTTTCAAAGGATGCTCCAACGTAATGGCTAGATATCCTACTACAAATACTAAAATTAATAATGCTGTCATTTTTCCTTAAAATTTATACTAATTGTTCTAATGCTATTTCAAAAGCAGTCTTACAAATATCTGTTTTACTACTATTTCTAGCATGTGCTTTCTCTAAAGCGTTCTTGATTGTATTCGATGTATCTGCAAAAATTGCATCATCTTGCATTGGTAATGGAATTTGTGAACTCATGAAATAAGCGAACACACGAGCGATACCACAGTTTGAAATAAAGTCAGGTAAAAGACTTATTTGCTTATCTGTAGCTTCCATAATTGGTCCAAAGAAGATTTCTTTATCTGCAAATGGTACGTTTGCTCCTGGAGTAATTACTTCTAATCCATTTGCAATCATCTTATTTACTTGCTCTTCAGTTACTAATCTTGATGCAGCCGCTGGTGCAAAAATCTCAGCTCCTAAAGACCAAATTTTTTCATTTATTTCATCAAAAGGAATCATATCATCAGAAACTAAAGTATTTCCATCCTTAGCTAAGAATAGATCTTTCATTTCTTCCATTGTAAATCCTTCTTCCTTGATTACTCCTCCTACTCTATCGATAATTCCTACTACTTTCGCACCTAATTGTGTTAAGAAATATGCAGCAGAAGAACCAACATTTCCAAATCCTTGAACAATTGCTTTCTTTCCTTCGATATTTCCTCCGTAGATGTTGTAGTAATGTTTTACAGCTTCCGCAACTCCATATCCAGTTAACATATCTGCAACTGTATATTTACGATTTACATCTGGTGAAAAAGTTGCATCTTCGATAACTTTAATTACACCATGACGTAATTGCCCAACTCTGTTAATTTTTTCAGCCTCTGTTGGCTTAAAGTGTCCGTTAAAAATCCCCTCTTGTGGGTGCCAGATTCCACAGCTTTCTGTGATTGGAATTACTTCTTTATCTGCGTCTACGTTTAAGTCACCACCTGTTCCGTAGTAATTCTTCAATAATGGAGCAACCGCTTTGTACCATCTTCTTAAAACTCCCTCTTTTCTTGGATCTTGAGGGTCAAAGTTGATTCCAGATTTTGCACCACCAATAGCAGGACCAGCAACTGTAAACTTCACCTCCATAGTTTTTGCTAAAGAAAGAACCTCGTTCATGTTTAATCCTTTACGCATTCTAGTTCCTCCACCAGCAGCTCCTCCTCTTAATGAGTTGATTACTACCCATCCTTCAGCTTCTGTTTCAGAATCTTTCCAGTTAAAAACTATTTCTGGTTGTTTGTTTTCGTATTTTTTTAGTAATTCTTTCATTGTGTGTTTTTTTGGTCTTTTTTTCGTGAATGAGCAAATATATAAATTACACTTTAATTATTTGCCCACTTGAATGGTCTTTTATCGCACCTGTAACGCTAGAAAGACAATTTATTTTATTTTCAAATCGTCTTAAACCTAAAAATGCAAAAATTAATGCTTCTTTATAATTAATTAATTCTCTGTTTTTTATGTCAAAATTTAAAGATGCATAAAATGACAATTTCTCTAATAAGAATTTATTAAAAGTTCCGCCACCAGTTATTAAAATATTTTGACTTTTTGATTTTGAAATTGTTAAATATAATTGAAATGCAACATGTTCTACATAAGTTCTTAAAACATCTTTTTCATTTAGGTTATATTTTTCAATAATTGGAAAAACTTGTGCATGCACATATTCTATTCCGAGGGACTTTGGTTCCTGTTTTCTATAAAAATCAAGGCTATTTAGCTCATTATATAAATTTTTGTTAAACTTTCCTTGGCGTGCCAATTTTCCATCTTCATCATAGGCAAATCCGAGTTTGTTGGCATAAAAGTTCAAAACTGTATTCACAGCACAAATATCAAAAGCAACTCTTTCGCCATTTTTATCAAAAGAAATATTTGCAAATCCTCCAAGATTAATACAAGCATCATAATTTGAAAAAAGCAAAGCATCACCAATCGGAACTAAAGGAGCTCCTTGTCCACCAAGCGCAACATCTTGCGTCCGAAAATCGCAAATAACTTTTGTATTTGTAATTTTTGAAATCTGATATCCGCAACCTATTTGAAGTGTATAATCTTCTTTTGGATTATGAAATATTGTATGACCATGAGAAGCGATAAAATCTAGATTTTCAATAGAATGTTCTTTTATGAATTCTGAAATTTCTCCTCCTACTAATTTTCCAAAATCCACATGAAGTTTTGTGATTTCCTCGGTAGCAATATGAAAAGCATTCTGCAATCTTAACTTCCATTCTTTGGAATAATCAACTGCTTTTGAAGCAACTATTTTAAATTTTGAATAATCATCTATATCCCAAATTACATAAACCAAATCTATTCCGTCTAAAGAAGTTCCAGACATCATCCCTATAGAATGAATTATTTTTTTATTAGTCATTATTTACAATATTTGGATGCTAAAATTACAAATAATACAAAAATTACACACATACTTATTTTTTTAAACTATTTTATTAAAGTATTATTAAGCTAATTCTAAAAAAAAATTATATTTGGGCTTCAAATAACGAAACAACTAGAAAAGTAGAAATTTTATGGATTTTAAACTGACTGAAGAACAAATCATGATTCGTGATGCTGCAAGAGATTTTGCGCAAACTGAATTATTACCTGGAGTAATTGAAAGAGACGAAAAACAAGAGTTCCCAAAAGAGCAAATCAAGAAGATGGGAGAGCTTGGATTCTTAGGAATGATGGTTTCACCAGAGTATGGTGGAGGTGGAATGGATGCAGTTTCTTATGTTTTAGCAATGGAAGAAATTTCTAAAGTTGATGCTTCTGCTTCAGTAGTAATGTCTGTAAACAACTCTTTAGTTTGTTGGGGAATTGAAACTTTCGGAACAGAAGAGCAAAAACAAAAATACTTAACAAAACTAGCTACTGGAGAAATCATTGGAGCTTTTTGTTTAAGTGAGCCAGAAGCTGGATCAGATGCTACTTCACAAAAAACAACTGCATTTGACCAAGGAGATCACTATTTATTAAACGGTACTAAAAACTGGATTACTAATGGATCTACTGCAGAAGTTTACATCGTAATTGCACAAACAGATGTTGAAAAAGGTCACAAAGGAATCAATGCTTTGATCATCGAGAAAGGTATGGAAGGTTTCGAAATTGGACCAAAAGAAAATAAATTAGGAATTCGTGGATCTGATACACATTCTTTAATGTTTACAGATGTAAAAGTTCCTAAAGAAAATAGAATTGGAGAAGATGGATTCGGATTCAAATTCGCAATGAAGACTTTATCAGGAGGACGTATCGGAATTGCTTCTCAAGCATTAGGTATCGCTTCTGGAGCTTACGAATTAGCTTTACAATATTCTAAAGAAAGAAAAGCTTTCGGAAAACCAATCTGTGAGCACCAATCTTTAGCATTCAAATTAGCTGATATGAAAACTAGAATCGAAGCTGCTCGTCACCTTTGTATGAAAGCTGCTTGGGACAAAGATGTTCATGAAAACTATGATTTATCTGGAGCGATGGCAAAACTTTATGCTGCTGAAACTGCAATGTGGGTAACTACAGAGGCTGTTCAAATTCATGGAGGATACGGATTCGTAAAAGAATACCACGTAGAAAGATTAATGCGTGATGCGAAAATTACTCAAATTTATGAGGGAACTTCTGAAATTCAAAAAATCGTTATTTCTAGAAGTGTATTAAGAGATTAATTTTGATTTTTATATAAGAACTAAAAAGCAGGATTTCGAATTGAAATCCTGCTTTTTTATGCAATTAATTTAATTTTACTATTTTTTAGCAATTTTCTTGGTATAAACTTTTCCGTTTATTTCTAATGAAAGAATATAAACTCCTTTACTTAAATTATTTTCTAAAATTATCTTATTAGAATTCAATTCTTTTGAATAATAAACTACTTTTCCTAAAGTATCAAATAATTTAACATTACTAATCTTTACTTTAGAATCTGATAATTTAAAATTAATTTGATTTTCAAAAGGAATAGGATAAACTTCAAAATTTCCTATATTCTCTTCAAAATTTTCATAAGATTCTTCATAAGATTCTTCAGAATACTCACTATCTCTTACAAAATAAGTTTGTCTAAACTCTCCTTTATTAGCTCTTTTCATCTCTTCATCACAATCTCCACCAACACAATCATTTAAAATAGGAATGATTTCCGCAAAGAAGCCAGATGTTGCATATAAACCAGGGGTTAAATTAATCTCTCTACCACTTTTTAAATGTGAATTATTATTATTATTGTAAGTAGAATTATTTGAATTAATCTCATTTGCAGCAGTATAATTTCCTGAGATACTTCCATTAATAATAATTTCTTCCTCAAAACTATTACAAGAAATTCCATTTGGTAAAACTACGATTGCATTTCTCCCTTTTTTGATTCTATATTTCGGTGATAAATTATCTGTTTGAACAATTAAAGTTCCTTCAACTTCAAAAACTATTTCAGCACACTCCCCACAAGAAACAAAACTCGCTCCTTCTTCTACAATTAATTTAGAGCCTTCTTCTACAACTACCTTACTAGCAGCAGGTAATAATACTTCTACATTAGACTCAACTGTAAGTTCTGAATTATTTTTGATTCTTAAATTTTTCAATAATTTAAAGTCAACATCCCAATTTTTATCTTCATCAATAAAATAATCATTCTTTGGATCTTCATTTGCAATTAAATCAATTTCCCATAATCCTCTACCATATGTTGAAGCTCTTAATAAATTATTACATCTATTAATTTTTAATTCAGTAACTCTTACATTTGGTAAATCTCCATACTTATACCAATCAGAATTTGCATCTTTTGTATAAACACCTGCATCTGTTGCTAAATATAATCTATCATTTGAACCTTCTTGATATACAATATTATTTGCTGGCAATCTAAGTTCAGCCAATTTTCCATTAGGATCTGCATTAGTCCAAGTATCACCTGCATTATCAGAATAAAATACTCTGCGATTTTTATAATAACCTGTTAAACTAACCCAAACTCTTTCTGGATTTTCAGGATCAATTGCAATACCTGTTATAACAGGTGTAAAGCCTTCTTCTGCTCCAGGTGGTATTACTACAGGTATATTATTAGTAATATTTTTAAAACAATTAGAATTTGGATTATTTAAATCACATGATTCTGCTGTTGTTGATCTATACAATGATCCTTTTATAAATTGAGAATCTAAAGTATTACCACGAGTAGCAATATATTGATAATTTGGATTTTTATCTGATATTATGTAATCCGTTATTTGACGATTCCAATGCTCAAAATTACCATCATTGACTATATCTGATTTCAATTTCCAAATATTTTCATGTGTATCTGATGATAAAACATCATCCTTTAATCTTCTATAAATTTCACTGAATCCAATTTGAATCTCTCTTTCTCTTTGTGGCATCTGATCCATTTTAAAAGTAGTAGAAATGGAATTATTTGGAGGCAAAGTATTCAATTCATATTGTGAATTATTTAATAGATAATCATATTTTTTGAAAGCACCATTATTAAGTAAAAAAGCAAACCTTTTATCATAATCATTTATTTGAACTCCATATCCATCTCCTCCAAAAATATGTTTATCCCATTCATCTTCATTCCCCTCTATACCATTAAGCCATGTACCATTATCTTGTAAACTAATAATCATAAAATCTTTATCAAATTCATAATCATCAAAACACCAAATTAATGTATTATTTAAACCATTATTCCTATATTCCCATGACGTATTTTGTCCTTCGAATGTGTTACCTGAAACTGAAACTCCTCCATCATGTCCTGCTACAATTTTTTCAGAACCTATCGATCTATTTCCTTGAGAATTACCAACTCTATAACTTGTATTACTATTAGGTATCATTTCTATAGCATGTACATCAGGATGAAAACCAGCCATCCAATATTTAGAAACAGGCTTAAATTCATAATTCCCATTATTTTGAGGAATCCTTCCTTTAACGATTGTAGTTCCATAATATACTAAGTTTGGATCAATTTCTGAAGCAGCAATTGCAATACGATCAACTCTTTTTTCTTCACCACAAGGATTAAGATCTTCATGAATCACTTCCCACTGTCCTGTGTCCCACATGTTATTTTGTAATTCTAAAATATGTAAAATCCCCTTTGTTGATCCCCAACTACTACAAGAATTATCTACAAGACTTACAACATAAGCATAAAGCCTATTTGGATCTGCTGGAGTTACAGCAATATTGATTCTACCTATTCTAAATCCTTCCAAATTACTTCCAGGTAATTCATCTAAATTTAGACCAAAATCCTGATTAGAAATTACTTCCCAAATATTACCACCATTTTTGCTTCTATAAATATTCCTACCACTAGCATATATTACACCCGAATCATCTGGTTTAAACTCTAAACCTTTTAACTCTTCATCATGAAGTGATAATGTTTGTGTATTAAAAACTAAATACCATTCAACAGAATTTGAATTTTGAGCCATTGCATTAGTTGTTTTATAGATACCAACTGATGTAGCTGCAAACATAATATTAGGATTATTAGGATCAGATATTATTCTTCTAATCACACCTCCCTTTTCATATAATGGTGTTCCTTTTTCATATAAACCTCCATTTATTGGTTCCCATGTTTCTGAAGAATCCATGGATCTATAAACTCCCATAGTCCAATATGGATTTGTTCCTCCTGCATTTGCTCCATAATTAAATCCCCCTAAATCACCAATACCTGTCGATATAAAAACATGATTACCATTAAATTTATTAAAAGCTATATCAGACACAGAAGCTATAGGCAATTGATCTGTATTTGCTACCTCCCAATTATAACCATCATCTTTTGTTTTCCATAAACCTCCAAAAGGTGTACCTACATAATATGTTTTGTTTGATTGTCCATCATATTCAGGTGGATATCCAACTGCATCTATTCGACCTACTTGTTTTCCTCCAATTCTATCAGAAATATTTTTAGTTGGTCCTAAAGGTCTCCAGTTTGGAACATCTGATGATCTTTGATTAGTTCTTTTCTTTATTGATTCATTATAATAATCATAATATTCTCCCATAGCTTTTGCTGCTATGCTGAAATCTCCATGAGGACTTAATCTTGGTCCCCATACTCTTTTCATTTTCTCGTACATTTTGTATGTACCCCCTTCACTTTGCTCTCCTTCATCTCCCTTTTTTTCTTCTTGCTTTTTTAATTGTTCATTTACTGCCGTAAAAAAATTAACATTTTTAGTTTGAGCATTAATAACATTAGAAGCAAAAAAGAGAAATAAAATTATTTTACTAAATTTTAAATTCATAAATTCTTATTTTACTTCTTTATTTTTTATTTTCTAATTTTTCACTTAACTCTTTAATTTTCTTCTCTTGTTCGATTGTATAAAGAGTCAATTCTTCAACTTTCTTTAATAATAAAACAGTCATCTCTTTTAATTCAACTCCATTTTCCATAACCTCTTCTGTAGAAGGAACTTCAGGTAAATGGTTATTTTCTTCAATATACTCTTCTACTTCACCAAGAGATCTTAATTGATAATCATCTGCAAAAACATAATCTGCCCAACCATTTTCAGAAGCAATATTTACTTTAATTTTTTCTGTTTTTATCCCCTTACCAACATATAATAAATAATCTTCTGAATCAAAAGAAAAATTATTTCCTACAACTACTTTTTCATTATCAAATACTCTTAAAGTTTTTGTTCTTAATCTAGATCCTAAAGAAATAAATCGATTCCCATTTCCAGTATAAGAATTTGATCCATTCAAACTTAAAAAGATATTACCTTTGTTACTATAACTTGTTGTACTCATTGATGAAACGATACATAAATCTCCTCTTTTAGCTCCTCCAATAAATTGATTATCAGAACCTTGAACTCCAAACTTACCTTGAGTCAATCTGTTTCCAATTAATAATCCCATGTTTGAATTGTAATCATAATTATAAATTTGAAGTCTATAAGGCCCCCAACTATCTGCTCTCTTATTTCCTAGAGTTAAGTAACCTCGATGACCTATATCCCATGTTGGAGCACTTCCAGGTGAAGATAAAGTTAATACATCAAATTTTCTGTTTTGGGCATTCATAGCAATTGTTATCAGGAAGATCCCGATAAAAAATTTAATTGTTTTCATTTTGTATTTTTTTTATTAATTTTTAACGTTTTAAATATATCATATATATTTAAATTAACCGAATTAATAACGCTTTTTTTAAATACTACAAAACATTTATAATCAAACATATAATAAAACCCTCTACAAATTCAATAAAGATTTTTTTATAATCCGTCTAAAAATCCTCACAAATATAATTTCGGATCATATATTTTGTAATTGGTTTCAATGTTTTTCCAGTTTTTAGAATGTAAGCCAATTTAGACATTTAAATAGAAAACCCATTAAAATCTGTTAAGAATAATAAATTAGTCTTCTTTTTATTTTTCTACCTTGACATCCAACTTCATCTTCACCTTTAAAGTTGGAGAATAACTTTCATCTAAAAAAATAATTTATAAATCTAAATGAAGCTTATTCATATCTAATATTTTAATCCATAACTTCTTCTACAAACCCATTTCCAACTATTTATTAAAATATTTACTAACTGAATCTGTTTAAAAATAGATATTTAAGAATCAATTGAATAAAAAAAGCTGTAAAAGATTATATTGTTGGCTCTGACACAAACAAAAATCAATTACAGCATGGAGACAAAATTACCAAAAAATATCATATAAAATATTTTTATATATGTTATGATAATTAGAGAACTTTTAAAAACCTAAAAATTATCATTTCAATATCTTTTAAAAAAGATTTAATTTAAATCTTTATAAATATAAAAAGGTAAAATTTCTATAGAAATTTTACCTTTTTATATTAGATATTATCACGTTTAAATTTGTTTTAAGGTATACAAATTATCAAGATTTTCTTTTAAAAGGGTAGGAATGAGCTTTAAATTAAACAAAACCTTCATAAAATTTTAAACATGATAATATTTATCTATAATGGTTTTATTGTTTTGTTACTTTTTTAGTTATTTTTTGACCATCAACTTCTAGCGAAATAACATATAAACCAGGACTTAAATTTTGATTTAAAATAATTTTATTATTATAAATCTCTTTAGATTTGTATACAACTCTACCTGTCTGATCATAAATTAACACATCTGATATTTTAGCATTTGGATTAGTTTCAAATTTTAATTCATTCTTAAAAGGATTTGGATATAAATTTAAAACAACTTTTTCTTCTTCAATAATAGGATCAATTATCTTACTATTAACATCTATATCTACATATTCTTCAGGTTCTTCAACTATATATGTGTATCTTAAAGATTGTCTATCTATGCCCCTCTCTCTTGACTCTTGTCCTTCACAATAACCTCCATAATAACCTCCATTTTTATATTTTTTTTCAATATGTGCAAATAAATCATTTGTTGCTTCGAAACCTGGATTTAAATCTATCTCATTACCACTTGTCAAAACAGTGTATCCATCATTAAAAGTAATATCATTTGATTGAATTAAATTAGTAGCAATATATTCTTCTGATATTTCTCCATTAATTGTAATAATATTTTGATACTCATTATAGTCAAATTCATTTGGAAAATTTACAATACCATTCGGCCCCTTTATAATAACATACTTGTCTGAAAGAGTCGATTCAATAGTCAAAGTACCATTTACTTCAAAAACTATTTCATCACATTCTCCACAAGAATTAAACTTTACACCTTCTTCTATAATAAGAGTTGCATCTTCATCAACAATAATCTTACTTGAAGCAGGAAGTTGAACATCTTGAAAAGCCCTACAAACCACTGATCCAACTACTCTTATATTCTTTAGAAATTTATCGTATGATAACCAGTCATCTCCTTGATTTATAGTATAAAAATCATTTACAGAAACTTCATCTGAGATTAAATCAATTTCCCACATTCCTCTACCAAATGTAGATGCTCTTAATAAATTATTACATTTATTTATTTTCAGCTCTGTAACTCTTACATTTGGTAAGTTTCCATATTCTTCCCAATCTGAAAATTTATCCTTAGTATATACCCCTACATCTGTAGCTAAATATAATCTATCATTAGAACCTTCTTGATAAACAATATTATTTGCAGGCATATTTATACTAGCTAAAACACCATTAGGATCTGCATTCTCCCAAGTATCTCCAGCATTTTCAGAATACCAAACTCTATAATTACCATAATACCCTGTAAAACAAGCCCAAATACGTTCTGGATCTTTAGGATCAATTGTTATTCCAGTAATAACAGGTTTAAAACCATAATATTGCGAATACACTGTTGGTAAATTATCTGTGATTTTTTCAAAACATACAGCAGCTCCATTAATATCACATGTTTCTGCTGTTTTAGCTCTAAACAAATCTCCTCCTATACCTGTATTTTCAACATCCCCTACTAAAGTCACAATATATTGATAATTTGGATCTTTATCAGAAATAATATATTCTGTTATTTGCCTTCTGTGTGGTGGTAATCCTGATTTTTCAAGATCTGATTTTCTTTCCCAAACATCCTCAGCTGAATCATCATCATCTACACTATACTTAATTCGTTCATAAATTTCGCTAAGTCCTACTCTCAGTTCTCTTCTTTGAGGCATATGATCCATCTTAAGTGTATTTGGAGTAAATACATTAGAAGGAACATACTTGTAATCATTTTGTATTTGATTTTGATAATATGAATGTAATCTTCCATTTGAAATTAAAGCAAAATTCTCATTATAATCATCTATTTGAGCAGCATATCCATCTCCTCCTAATAAATGTTTATCCCATTTTTCATAATTATCGGAATCAATCATTCTTGTTCCATTATCTTGTAAAGCTATAATCATTAAATTTTTATTAAAATCATGATCATCAAACCCCCAAATAAGAGTATTATTTAAACCTTTATTTTTATACTCCCATCCTTGACCAAGGTCTCCTGCATATGGGTAATAATTTGAATAAGTCACTCCACCATCATGCCCTATTGCAATATGCTGGTATCTAATTTTTATTCCAGTTTTCTTATCTTCATAAATATCGAGCTCATCGGGTCTAAATTCAATAGCATGAACATCAGGATGAAAACCATATGAGCTATATTTTGTTCTATCTTCAAATGAGGTTGTCAAATCAGACTCTCCAGGAATTCTTGCTCTTATTTTTGTAGTTCCATAATATACTTTATTAGGGTCAATATTAGAAGCAGCAATAGCTAATCTATCTGGTCTTAATTCATTTCTTGAATCAAACACATTTCCTTCAGCATTAGTACTATAATAATATGGTACATCTTCATGAATCACAGACCAACTACCCTCCAATTCCCCTGGATTTTTTTTAAATTCTAAAATATGAGCTCCAACACGCTTTGAATTGTAATTGTAATATTCGCCATCATTATATTTTTTTAAAGTTACAGTACCAGACCCAACAACATAAGCATATATTCGTTCTTCATCTGCTGGTGTAACAGCAATATTTATTCTAGAAACTCTATAATTAGTCATTTCAGGAAGAGTTAAAGAACTCAAATCCAACCCATAACTTAGTCCAGTAATTTTCTCCCATGTACTACCTCCATCTTCACTTCTATAAATATTTCTACCACTAGCATAAATTGTATTAGGATCGTTTGGCTTAAATTCTAAGCCTTTTAACTCCTTATCCCAAAAAGCTGGATTATTAAATTCTGTGTTTAAAACTAATTCCCATTGTACAGAATTTGAATTCTCTTCTAAAGCATTTATGGTTTTATAAATCCCAACAGAAGTAACAGCAAACATTATATTAGGATTATTCGGATTAGAAATAATTCTTCTAATCACACCTCCATTATCAAATAATGGTGTACCTTCTTCATATAAACCACCATTTATAGGTTTCCATGTCTCTGCTTCATCTAATGAACGATAAACCCCAATTGTCCAATACGGATTTGGAGATCCTCCTCTACTTGGTTCATAATAAAAGCCTCCAACATCTCCTATACCAGTAGATATAAACACATTATCTCCATCTGTCATATCAATTGCAATATCAGAAACAGAAGCGATTCTTAAATCATCTGTGTTAGCCATTTCCCAATCATTAGCACCATCTTTTTTCCATAAACCTCCAAATGGAGTACCTGCATATACAATTTTCTTCGTTGGATAATCTGGATGAAAAGCAATTGCATCAATTCTACCAATTTGCTCTCCTTGTTTATTATCTTTATGATTATCAGAAGGTCCTAAACTTCTCCATTCATTATCTGAATTAAATCTATAAGATCTATTCCTAGTTTGATTATTATAATTTTTGTATGAATTACTTATTGCTTTAGCTGCAATACTAAAATCTCCATGTGGATATAATCTCGTTCCCCAATATTCATACATTCTTTTATACATTCTAAATGTGCTTCCTTCCTCATCTGCTTCATTCTTTGGGGCAAATGCATCTAATTCTTTCTGAATAGCATCATAAAAGTTCTCTTTTTTTTGAGAATAAGATATCACAGAAACCAAGAAAAAGAAATAAATTAATATTTTATTTTTCATATAATTTATTTTTTAAGTTCTTCTAATTCTTTTTTCATTTCAGCAATCTTCTTCTCTTGTTCGATTGTATAAAGAGTCAATTCCTCAACTTTCTTTAATAATAAAACAGTCATTTCTTTTAATTCAACTCCATTTTCCATAACCTCTTCTGTAGAAGGAACTTCAGGTAAATGGTTATTTTCTTCAATATAATCCTCTACTTCTCCTAGTGTTCTTAACTTATAATCATCAGAAAAAACATAATCTGCCCAACCACTAGCTGAAGCAATATTTACTTTAACTTTCTCAGTTTTTATCCCCTTACCAACATATAATAAATAATCTTCTGAATCAAAAGAAAAATTATTTCCCACAACTACTTTTTCATTATCAAATACTCTTAAAGTTTTTGTTCTTAATCTAGATCCTAAAGAAATAAATCGATTCCCATTTCCAGTATAAGAATTTGATCCATTCAAACTTAAAAAGATATTACCTTTGTTACTATAACTTGTTGTACTCATTGATGAAACGATACATAAATCTCCTCTTTTAGCTCCTCCAATAAATTGATTATCGGAACCTTGAACTCCAAACTTACCTTGAGTCAATCTGTTTCCAATTAATAATCCCATGTTTGAATTGTAATCATAATTATAAATTTGAAGTCTATAAGGCCCCCAACTATCTGCTCTCTTATTTCCTAGAGTTAAGTAACCTCGATGACCTATATCCCATGTTGGAGCACTTCCAGGTGAAGATAAAGTTAATACATCAAATTTTCTGTTTTGTGCATTCATAGCCATTGTTATCAGGAAGATCCCGATAAATAATTTAATTGTTTTCATTTTGTGTTTTTTTTATTTTTTTAACGCTATAAATATAATATATATATTTAAAATAATCGAATTAAAGTCTCTTTTTATAAAAACATAATGTATTAACTATTAACCAGATAAAAAAAACTTTACATATCCAATAAATAAAACTTTTATAATCCGTCTAATAATCCTCACAAATATAATTTCGGATCATATATTTTGTAATTGGTTTCAATGTTTTTCCAGTTTCTGGATGCAAGCCATATAAAGTAAAAAATTCCAATTCTTTTTTCGCATTTTTTCCGTACCAAATTTTAGCTTCTCCTTTTTTGTCAAAATACTCCGTTTCACAATCTCCTTCTATTTTTTTGAACTTCTCTAATAGGTTTTCATTTAAAGGTCTTAAAGTTTCCATTTCATAATTTTCGGAATCCAGAAGTATTTCTTCAAAATGATCTCCGTTCCATTGCATCCATTTTGATTCTTTCTTTGCCGAATTAAAAATCAAAGTGACAAATAAAATAATACACAAAACATATAGAGTTCTTTTAGAAAGAAAATGAGTATAAAAAAGCCCTAAAACTTCTGGCTTCACTTTTGGATTTTGTTCTTTTTCCTTTTCTTCAAATTCTTCTTTTTCTTCTGGAGAAGAATTTTTCAATAGAAAATCCTCATAACTTTCATAAGAGATATAATTCGCTAAAAAATCTAAAAATTCCGATTCTAAATTTAAATCTTCTTTCCCTTCTGTTTTTCCGTTGATATAAAAATCATAATAGCGAGTATAGGATTTTTTATTTTTTAAGTAGTTATAATTTTCTTCAAAATAACTCTCCAAATAAGTTGCAATTCCATTTTTAGATTTCTTTCCAGATTGCATTTCTGCTTTTTTAAAAACTTTAATTAATAACTCTTTCTGACTCATATTTTAAGGTTCAAAATTTAACGGTTTTGTTTTATTTTTTTCGTTTAAATATTCATTAGACAAAAGCTAGACACCCTTTGGACACCTTTATTTCTCTAGAAAAAGTCCATATTCTTTCCATTTTCTGTCTAACTGTCCATTGGAAATTCTTCAGTGATTTGCAACGTAGAATTGAATGAAACCTATTTACGAATAGCTAGTAATGTAGTAACAATTCTATAAGAGAATTTGCAGATAAAAAGCTCAAAACCTCAGGAAGTGATTTAGCTTCTTTATCTACAAATTTTCCACTTCCTACATAAGACGTCTTGAATTGCATTCTGCGCAAAATGCAAACCCAAATCGATGAAAAATTCATCGAAAAGCAAATCCATTGTCGAATTTCTAATGATTTACAAAATGAAAAAAACATTACTAATTATAATTACGGGTTTCCACATTTTCGCATTTTTTTCTTGTGAAAATGATGATGTAACAGGAGAAGAAATAAAAAGTACCGAAATAAAAGCATGTTGTGATGATGATGCTGAAGATCCTATTGTTCCTCCGCCACCTCCACCTCCACCAACAGAAGACGATGATATAGGTTAAATTTTTTATATTTTTGAGGAATGAAAGCAAAATCCCCATCATTCCTCATTTTTTTTATTTTTTTAAGTAGTTATACCAATTCTTTTTCACAAGAAATAAAAGATACTTTATTATATATAACGACTTCTTTTGACTCTAAAAACAATGCTTTTGATTTAAACACAACTTATACTTATTTAAAAAAATCATTAGACCGAAACATTGAAAAAAACAACAAAATCAATGCTGCTTATATTTCATACTTTATTTCTAGAATGGAATATAATATGGGGTTTTATTCTGAAAGTGAACAAACAGCTACAAAAGGTTTACAATTAATTGAAGAGAGTCCAAAAACCAATTACACCAAAATTTATAAGAAAAGTATTTTTACGCAATTAGAAACTTTATATAATACAAGAAAAGATTTAAAAAAAGCTTTAGAATTAAATGATTCTGTCTTGAAACTTGCTACAAAATCATCAGATAGTATTTCTATTTTTAATAATAGGTCTATTATATATAGAAATCACAAAAAATACCTAGAAGCTTTAAAAGAAATTTCAAAATCTTACGAAATTGTAATACGAACAAAAAATCAGAAGAAAGAGGCTTTGATTCTTGGAAATCTTGGACATATCAAGAATTTAGTGAATTCTAAAGATGGTTTAGAAGAAATTGAAAAGGCTTTAAAGCTAAGAAGCGAACTAAAAGATACATCAAGAATATTATCAAGTTATAATCACTTATCGGAGTATTATCAAAACAATAATAATTTAGAAAAAGCAAAGGAATATGCTTGGAAAGCGAAAAAACTTGCAGAACAAAATAATTCGAAAAAACTATTATATAATGCTTTGAACACATTAGTAGATTTGAATGAAACTTCTGTTTTCAAAGAATATAAAAAATTGAATGATAGCATTCAGGAAGCAAAACAAAATGACTTGAATAAATTTGCTTTGGTCAAATATAATTTTGGAAAAAAGGAGAAAGAAATCCAAGAAAACAAGTTGGTCATTGAAAAGCAAAACAAACGAACACTTTTGTTGATTTTTGTTTCTGTTATAGTAATTCTGATTTCTATTGCTGGTTATTGGTTTACCAAAATTCGAAATAAGAAAAAAGCTTTAGAAGCTAAAAATAAACACGAAAAAGAGATTCATAAAAAAGAAATTTTCTTTTCTAAAAAGATTCATGATCGTGATATTATGTATTCTAAAAGAGTGCATGATGTAGTAGCAAATGATTTATTTCAAGCGATGGAAAAAATGAAATCTGACGAAGAAGATGCTTTAACTTTTTTGAGTAAAGTATATGAAAATGCCCGAGATATTTCGAGAGAGATTGAGCCAGTAAAAATCCGTCAAGATTTTGGACAGCAACTTAAGGATTTAACGCTGAACTATAAAAATCCGAAGGTAAACATCATTACTTCAGGCCTTCAAAATTGTACTTTTTCAAAACTTGATAAAAAAAAGAAACAAGCTGTTTATAAAATTGTTCAGGAACTTCTAATCAATATGAAAAAGCATAGTGAAGCAAAAATGGTGGTTTTAAAATTTAAAGAATCGGAAGAAGAATTAGAAATAAATTATAAGGATAATGGTGTCGGTTTTGATCTTAAAACAAAAAAAATTCGTCCAAATGTGGAAACCCGTATTTTTTCCATTAATGGATGTGTTAATTTTGAATCTGAAAATAACAAAGGCTTTAAAGCCGAAATAAAAATAAAATATGTTTAAAAGAGTTTTAATCGTTGAAGACATTGATGTTATAAATGCGGGAATACGTCATATTTTTGAAAAATTAAACATTTCAAACTTCGACATTATTGAATATTGTGATGAAGCTTTAATGAAATTACAAAAGGAAAAAGAAAATGGAAATCCGTATGATTTATTAATTTCTGATTTATCTTTTGAAGAAAATCATGTGAGACAAGATTTAAAATCTGGTGAAGAATTGATTGATGTTGTTAAAGATCGTTTTCCAGAGTTGCCAATTATTATTTTTTCTTCGGATAACAAAATTGAGAAAGTACGTCGTTTTATCCATGAAGTTGGAGTGAAAGCTTATGTTTGTAAAGGTCGATATGGTTTAGATGATTTAGCAAAAGCTGTTGAAAAAGTTGAAAAAGGAGAACTTTATCTTTCGGAATCAGTTGCAGAAGCAAATAGTTCTAGTAGCGATACAGATTTAAATGAATATGATATTGATTTATTAAACTATTTAGCGCAAGGTTTTACGCAAACTAAAATTCAGAAGGAATTAAGAAAAAATAATATTAAACCAAATAGTACAAGCGCTATCGAGAAAAAATTGAATAGATTAAAAGATATTTTTAAAGCAAAAAATCTAACAAATTTGGTTTTTATTGCGAAAGACATGGGAGTTATTTAAAAATTTTTCTCAAAAAAATATTTGGGCAATCCCTTCACTACATTGCGAGTCGGGCTTTACCGTACAAGTTTTGTATTTTCAAATAAGAATTTCTAAGAAACCCGTGGGCTTCCTCTCGGTCGCCTACGTTTCCTAAGAAATTCTAATTCTCAAAAACAAAAGCTTTCCCGTACAATCCCTTGTGCAGAAAAACATTTTTCATCAGATAATTCTCCGCTTTTACGGAAACCCGTAAGGAACTGATTTTAAAGCGATTTATTTTCACATATTATTAATTTTAAAAATTTAATCAAATGAAATATTATGTAAATAAAACTGCTCAAAAATCAGGTGAGCATGAAGTTCATAGTCAAGTTTGTTATTTTCTTCCTAATTCAAATAATTGTATTTATCTAGGAGAATTTTCCAATTGTAAAAGTGCAATAAATGAAGCCAAAAAATATTATCACAATATTGATGGGTGTTATCATTGTTCTAATAATTGTCATACTAGATAAATCATGAATAAATATTTATTAATTTTCATCATACTTCTATTTTCTCAATTATCTTTTTGTCAAACAAAAAATTATAAAATAGATTCTAAAATAAAAATAAGTATTAGTCAAAAAAATGGTTTATCAGAATTCAATAATCCATATCTATTGGATATTGAAGTTACTGATGAAGATTTCAATTTTAAAACTAATGAAAAACAAACATTTACAACTTTTAAAATTGTAAAAAGAAATAAGAATTATATCATTTCTAAATCTGAAGAAGGAAATTATTCTTTTTTCAATATAAAATCTTCACAACTATATTATATAGATTTCTATATGAGTAGATTTTTAATAGGAGGATATGGAAAAACACCTTCTGAAATTAAGCAAAATTCCAAACAAATGATGAGCTTATTGAAATAAGGAAAATCTCAAAAAGATGTTATTCAATTTCTAATTAATCAATCAGAATATGATTTTTAAAATTAACAAAAGTGATTCATCTGAATCACTTTTTTCTATTCTAATCCTTTTCTCTCCAAAAAAGAAAAGCTATTTATCATCACTAAATTCGTAATCATTAAAACCAGTAGAAGATTAACTTCAAGTTTTGAAATTAATAATATGACAATCGAAATCGAATAAAAAACATTCACTTTCCACCTAGAATTCCTAAGTAAAACAATATTTATAAAAAGAATCAACAAACTATAAATAAAACATGCAGCTAGACTTAAGCCTAAAAAATATTTATGTTTATCATCATAACTCATAATAGTTAGGAACAAATATCCTATTAACCATAAAACAGTATAAATTATTTTATTTCGATTTTTAAGAATAAACTTTTTCATGATAATTTTTAACCAAAAAAAGCGATTCCAACGAATCGCTTTTTCTTTATTATTTTAAATCTTTTATTCTTCCGAAACAGATTCAATTAAAATCTTCAGAATTTCAATAGCAGCTTTGGCAATTTTGGTTCCAGGACCAAAAACTCCAACAACACCACTATCAAAAAGGTATTGATAATCTTGCGCAGGAATTACTCCTCCAGCAATTACCATAATATCTTCTCTACCATATTTCTTTAATTCTGCAATTACTTGTGGCACCAAAGTTTTGTGTCCAGCAGCAAGTGAAGAAACTCCTAAAATATGTACATCATTTTCTACAGCTTGTTTTGCAGCTTCCGCAGGCGTTTGGAATAATGGTCCGATATCCACATCAAAACCTAAATCGGCAAAACTTGTAGAAACTACTTTTGCTCCACGGTCATGACCATCTTGTCCCATTTTTGCAATCATAATTCTTGGTCGTCTTCCTTCTAATTCTGAGAATTTGTCTGCTAAATCTTTCGCTTCTGCAAAATATGCATCGTCTTTAATTTCTTTAGAATACACTCCTGAAATCGATTTAATTGTTGCTTTATATCTTCCATAAACAGATTCCAACGCATCTGAAATTTCTCCTAATGTTGCTCTCACTCTAGCAGCTTTCACCGCTAAATCCAACAAGTTTCCTTCTCCAGTTTTCGCACAGTTTGTGATGTTTTCTAAAGCTTCTTTTACTTTCTCCGAATCTCTAGATTCTTTGATTTCTTGAATTCTTGCAATCTGTGACTGACGAACTGCTTCGTTGTCTACTTCTAAAATATGAAGCGGATCCTCTTCTTTTAATTGGTAAGCATTTACACCTACAATAATATCTTGTGTACTGTCGATTCTTGCTTGCTTTTTTGCAGCAGCTTCCTCGATTCTCATCTTCGGAATTCCAGCTTCAATCGCTTTTGTCATTCCTCCAAGCTCTTCTACTTCTTGAATTAATTCCCAAGCTTTATCTGCAATTTCTTTGGTCATATTTTCTACAAAATACGAACCAGCCCAAGGATCTACAGTTTTTGTAATATTTGTTTCTTCTTGAATATAAATCTGCGTATTTCTTGCAATTCTCGCAGAGAAATCTGTTGGTAAAGCAATTGCTTCATCCAAGGCATTTGTATGTAAACTTTGTGTTCCTCCAAATGCAGCAGCCATCGCTTCAATTGCAGTTCTAGCAACATTGTTAAATGGATCTTGTTCTGTTAAACTCCATCCACTTGTTTGACAGTGTGTTCTTAATGCTAAAGATTTTGGATTCTTTGGTTCAAACTGTTTTACCAATTTTGACCAAAGCATTCTTCCAGCTCTCATTTTTGCAATCTCTTTGAAATGATCCATTCCAATTGCCCAGAAAAATGAAAGTCTTGGCGCAAAAACATCCACATCCATACCTGCTGCAATTCCAGTTCGGATATATTCTAAACCATCTGCTAAAGTATAAGCTAATTCAATTTCTTGTGTTGCTCCAGCTTCTTGCATGTGATAACCAGAAATAGAAATTGAATTAAATTTCGGCATATTTTTACTTGTAAATTCAAAAATATCCGCAATAATTTTCATCGAAGGAGTTGGTGGGTAAATATATGTGTTACGCACCATAAATTCCTTTAAAATATCATTTTGAATTGTTCCAGAAAGTTGTTCGTGTTTTACACCTTGCTCTTCTGCTGCAACAATATAAAATGCTAAAATCGGAAGTACAGCTCCGTTCATTGTCATCGAAACAGACATTTTATCCAAAGGAATCTGATCGAATAAGATTTTCATATCTTCTACAGAATCAATCGCAACTCCAGCTTTTCCAACATCTCCTTGCACACGTTCATGATCTGAATCGTAACCACGGTGCGTTGCTAAATCGAAAGCTACAGACAAACCTTTTTGTCCTGCTGCTAAATTTCTTCTATAAAAAGCATTACTTTCTTCTGCTGTAGAAAATCCTGCATATTGACGAATCGTCCAAGGACGACGAACATACATCGTTGAATATGGTCCTCTTAAATATGGAGGCATTCCAGCAATAAAATCCTGATGTTCTAAAGGAGCAACTGCTGGCTGATTGCTCTTCTTAATTTCTAATTTTGAAAAATCTTTTCTAGCCATTTGCTTCTTCTTTAGAGTTCGCATTTACTTTTTCTGCTTCCAATCTTTCTTTTTCCATCTTTTGTGAAAGACGTTTACGAATAATTGGTGTAATCACAGTTGTGTTTTTGTTCGACTTTAAAAATGGATATAATTCTAAATCTTCACTCATGAAATCTTTTGGATTTGGGTATTTATTTGTTCCCAATAAAATTTCACTTCCATTATCAAAATCTGCTTGCTCTTTAAAAGCGCTTTCTGCGATTTTTCTTTGTACATTTCCTTTAAACAATTGCTTGATAAACCCTCCTGATTCTTCAATTTGTTTGAAAATGTATAATGCTTTTTCCATTAATTGCTCCGTTAAGCTTTCAATATAATAAGCTCCGTCAGCAAAATTTTGTGCATTTTCGAAGTAAGATTCTTCTTTTAAAATCAATAATTGATTTCTAGAAATTCTTTCTCCAAATTCGTTTTTCTTATGGAAAATAGCATCATAAGCTATATTTGAAACTGTAGTTGCTCCACCAAGAATTGCGCTCATACATTCTGTTGTTGTACGAAGCATGTTTACATTATAATCGTATAATGTTTTATTTCTTAAACTTGGCGTTACAAAAACTTCAATATTTTCAACTGTCGTATTGTATTCTGCTAAGATTGTATTCCACAGATTTTTGAAAGCTCTAATTTTTGCAATTTCGAAGAAATAATTACTTCCAACCGCAAAATTGAATTGGATATTATTTGCTATTACAGCTCCAAATTTCTCTAAATATTCTGTTCCTTGTGCAAGTGCATAAGCAATTTGTTGCATTGTTGTTGCACCAGAATTTTGATACAATTCTGCATTTACTCCTAAAACAAAAACATTTTTTCCTTTTGCATATTCTAAAATCGTAGCAACGTTTTTAAAATCTTCTGTTTCGCTTGCAAACCAGTTTCCAGAAGTTGCCAATTGATAAATTACATCAAGGTTTAAATAAAGAATAAATTTTGCCGCAGCATCAATTAGTTTTTTATAAAAATCAACATCTAAAAATTGTAATTGAAATTGGATTTTTGTTTGTTCTGGAATGTCTTTTAGAACATCTTCTATTACAAAAACTCCTTTTGATTTGAAAATAATAGAAGTTGCTCCTCTTTGCAAAGCATCGTTTGCTAGGAAATTAGCAGTTTTTTCGTCAGAAATATAAATTTCTTGACAAACTTCGTAAGCTTTATTTTTTGTTTCTGGCGCAAATGATTCTGTTTCTCCAGCAAAGTAGAAAGGTTTTACAGTAATTCCTTCTCTAGAATGCCAAAGTAAAGTGTCATTATAGTCCGCACCTTTTAAATCTACCTGAATTTTTTGCTTCCAAGCAGCCGCAGATGAAGGCTCAAATTCATTAAATAAAAAATCACTCATGTTTTAAAAGTGGTTTAACTATGTTTTTGGTCAGTAAAAAAATAAAGTCATTTAAATTTTTAGATTCTAAAATTTTAAATGACTTTAATTAAATCTTATTACAATTGAATTTGTATTTGAAAGTTGTTGTTTTTTCACAACTCTAACCTCTTTAGGAGGAACTTTTCACACAAAATATTTAATAATAAAAATTATATATAAAAAAACAATTGTTTCTAATTCGAAATGGTGTCGTATTCGATAATAAAAATATCTTCATTCTTACGTTTCATCATATAGGTTTCCCTAGCAAAACGTTCTAAATTCTCTTCATTCTCAAAGCTTTCTATGATTTTTCTATCTTTTACGATTTCCTTCTGATAGTAAGCTTTTTCGATTTCTAACTTCTCGATTTCTTTATCGTACTCCACATGACTTAAATACGAATTTTCATCAAAAAAAAGCATCCAAACAACGAAAATTAGTAATATCAAAACAAATCTATTACTAATAACTTTGAAAAGAATATTTTTTTTTAGTTTTTTTAAAATCATAGGGTAAAGGTAGTAAATTTCCTACAATCTTTCATTAATAACCGTACGAACAATATCAATTGCAACAGTATTGAATTTATCATTAGGAATAATGATGTCTGCATATGATTTTGTTGGCTCAATAAACTGTTGATGCATAGGTTTTAAAGTATCTTGATAACGATTTAGCACCTCATCAATAGTTCTTCCTCTTTCTGAGATATCTCTACGAAGTCTTCGAATCAATCTTTCGTCTGCATCCGCATGAACGAAAACCTTGATATCACATAAATCTCTTAATTCTTTATTGTTGAAAATAAGAATTCCTTCAACGATTATTACCTTTTTTGGGTGTGTATTTATGGTGTCTTCTAAACGGTTGTGCGCAACAAAAGAATAGATTGGTTGCTTAATAGTTTTTCCTTTCTTTAATTCTTTTAGGTGAGAAACCAATAAATCAAAATCAATTGAGTTTGGATGATCAAAATTTATTTTCGTTCTTTCTTCATAAGACAAGTCATTCGTTTCATTATAATAATGATCCTGAGAAATGATGCAAACTTCATCTTGAGGTAGTTCTTTAATGATTTTGTTTACAACTGTTGTCTTTCCACTTCCGGTTCCTCCGGCAATTCCAATTATGAGCATTTTCGTATATTTTGATTTGTATTACCGGAGTGCAAAAGTAATAAAATTCCACTCTGATTTTTGTTATTTTTTAAAATCTTATGATTGTTTTTCTTTATAAAAAATTATCTCACAAAAAAGAGCTTATACTTCGCTAATTTCTATCAAGAGAAGAACTATTCAATTTTTTATTTTTTTAAAAAAATCGAAGATTTTCAAAGGTCTTTCATAATGAGTGAAGTATTTTAATTACGTTAAGAAATTCCGAATCCTTGTAGGAATTTTAGTAATTAAAATGCGGTTTTTTGACCTTGTTATCAAAAAAACACCTTTTATGAAAGTGTCCTTTTTTGGTTCGTTTTTTAGACAAGTAAAAAATGAACAAGAACGTAAATAGGTTGACTAACCTTTCTGTGTGATCCTAAGTTTTATTAGAATCTAACAATTCCTACTCTCTCAAGAGGGGAACTATTTTATTCTACATAATTCACAACTTTAAAAGCTTTTCCTCTTGGAGTTGTTACTACTTTATATAAAACATGATTGTATTCATAATACTTCTTCCCATTAATGTTGACAACAACTGCTTCTTCTGGTAATTCATAAACAACAGCATTGTATGGCGCATGAATTACTTCGTATTGATTTCCTAGTCTCTTATAGAAAGTTCCTTTGAAATAGAAATAAGAATCTGTTCCTACAATTACTGTTTGAAATCCTATTGGAAGTAAATTAATTCTCAATCCGAAAGGAGGAGCTGAGAAAATAAATCGATTTCTGTTTGGTCTCCAATATCTTCCATCATAAAAATGATAAGGATGACCGTGATGGTAATAAATCACAGGTCTGTGCGGAAAATAATGCCTCACATGATGACGATATGGTGGAATATAATGATGATGACTCGGAAATACAACATGCGCAGGAATTGGTTTTACATGCGGTGGATGAATTGGTCGTGCTGGTCTTGTATGTGGTGGATGAATCGGCCTTGCTGGTCGTACGTGTGGCGGACGAATTGGTTTCGCTGGCCTACTTCTCTCTATTTTTGACTCGTTTTGTGCATTTGTATTAAAGGTTAATGTGGCTAAAAAAACGAACAGTATTATCTTAAAATTCAATGTTGCTTTCATGGCTTATAGGGTTTTCTTACATAAAGTTAGAAAGAATTGAAAGGAAAAATATTAGAGAAATATTAAAGTAATACTAGTTTTATTGAATTTAACTTTTATTTAAAATCTATTTAATAGAATTTTTTTAATTCAAAAGAGATTTTATATTTGTAAACATCAACATCATAAGCACACATGGCGGAATTGGTAGACGCGCAAGTTTGAGGGATTTGTTTTCAATAGAAAGTGTGGGTTCGAGTCCCACTGTGTGCACTATATCTTTTCTACTTCTAAGAATACTCTTTTCCGAAAAATTAACAAATCACTTCCCTGATTTTAGCAGTTTCTCTCTTTAGATTTCTTATTTTCGAGCTTTCAAATTCGTACCTTTAGTAAAAGGAGCATTTGACTTTAAAAATGAGAAGCTTAAACCTTATAGAATTTTCAAACTATAATCTGTATTATTTAAGCAAAAAACAAATAAAATAAAATGGAAATCAACAAATTATCTTTAGACCAATTGGAAAGTTGGTTATGGGATTCTGCAAATATATTAAGAGGAAGTATCGATTCTTCGGATTTTAAAAACTATATCTTTGGTTTACTTTTCTTAAAACGTTCGAATGATATGTTTGAAGAAGAAGTAGAAAACTTGATGAAAGAAGAAGGTTATTCTAGAGAAGAAGCCGAGGACGATTCGTATTTTCAACTTCCTGAAGAAGCCAAATGGGAAAACTTAAAAAAAGAAACGGAAAATATTGGTGTAACGCTTGACAAAGCATTTGCTGCTATCGAACGTGAAAATTCTTCTTTAGAAAATGTAGTTACCACTACTAAATTTGGAGACAAGGAAAAACTTTCAGATGATGTGTTACAACGTTTATTGCGTCATTTTAACATGTATTCACTACGAAACGATCATTTAGAATCTAATGATTTACTAGGTGCTGCTTACGAATATTTGATCAAGCAATTTGCGGATGATGCTGGTAAAAAAGGTGGAGAATTCTATACACCAAAAGGCGTAGTGCAACTTATCGTACAATTGATCAAACCACAACCCAAACAAAAAATTTACGACCCAACTTGTGGTTCTGGAGGTATGTTGATTGAGGCTGCCAAATACATTGCCAAACAAGAAGGTGGAAAAGAAGACAATGTCATCAATGTTTCGCTTGCTGGACAAGAAAAAAACTTGAGTACTTGGGCTATTGGTAAACTAAACATGATTCTGCACAATTTTGACGATGCCGACATCCAAAAAGGAGATACTTTGGTAAGCCCAAAACACAAAAATGAAGACAATGAACTAATGCTTTTTGATCGTGTGATTGCCAACCCACCCTTTTCAGCTAAAGAATGGTGGACACCTGCGGAAGTAAATGTAGAAACCAAAGTAGGAAAAGACGGAAAGGAGAAAAAAGTAACACCCAATTACACCAAAGTTGTTACCGATTCATATGGACGTTTTCCCTATGGAATTCCGCCAAGAGGTTATGCAGATTTGGCTTTCTTACAGCACATGATTTCGGTATTAAAACAAGACGGAAAAGCAGGAGTCGTACTGCCACATGGTACACTTTTTAGAGGTTCTTCGGAGGCTAAAATCCGTAAAGCTTTACTAGAAAACGATTTGGTAGAAGGAATTGTTGGTTTACCAAGTGCTTTGTTCTACAATACAGGAATTCCTGCTTCGGTTTGGATTATTAATAAAAACAAAACCGAAGCCCAAAAAGGAACCGTAAGCATTATTGATGCTAGTGGCGATTATAAAGAAGGGAAAAACCAAAACGAACTTTTAGAAACGCATATTAACAAAATTGTAAATGCCTACGACGCTGCACAAGATGTAGATAAATACATGCGCATAGTACCGATTAGCGAAATTGTAGAAAACGATTTTAACCTAAATATTTCAAGATATATTGACACTAGCGAACCCGAACCTGAAGTAGATTTAGAAGCCGTACAAAAACAATTAGCCGAACTAAAAAGTGAAGAAGCAACGATTGATGCTAAATTAGTTGGATTTTTAAAGGACTTGGGGATATGAGGGAAGAAGTAAAATATCCTAAGGATTGGTCATTAAAGAAAATTGGAGATGTTTTAAAAATTGGAAGTGGTAAAGATTATAAACATCTTCAAAATGGAAATATTCCTGTTTATGGAACAGGTGGTTTTATGACATTTGTAAATGATTATCTATATGATGGTGAAAGTGTTGGTATTGGACGAAAAGGAACAATTGATAAACCTGTTTTTTTAACTGGTAAATTTTGGACTGTGGATACTTTATTCTATACACACTCATTTGAAAATATTTCACCATATTATGTGTATCTATTAAACATTATCACGATTGATTTTGTAAGGGACTTCTGAGTGTAACTCTGAAATTATGTATTCCGACAGCAATTTTCATAATTTTCTCTCTTTTTTCAAAGTATTTTATTCGAATTT
>NZ_JADOTV010000015.1 GCF_015767245.1 Aureivirga sp. CE67 | reverse complement strand
CTTTCCATCCCGAACAGAGAAGTTAAGCCTACCAGCGCAGATGGTACTGCCTTTGGTGGGAGAGTATGTCATCGCCTTTCTTTGAATCCTGATTCTTTTTTTGAATCAGGATTTTTTTTGCTTAAAACTTTCCTTTTGGGAAAGTTCATAGTGTTGTACACTATGTTGGTTTATGTCGTCCCGTTGGGACTTTTTTGTTTTGATTTTGAGAATTCCTAGTGTTGCACACTATGTTGGTTTATATTGTCCCTTTGGGACTTTTTTTGTTTTTAGGGTTTACTCCTTTTTCTTATTTTCATTCTATTTCTTTTCCTTTTTGTTTTACTAGTAATCTTTTTAGAATGTTTCTGTTTTTCTGTTATTTGTGTGGTCACGAGTTACAAACTCGTGCCAGCGAAAATTAAAATTGATAAATCGTAGTAGAACGTGATGATTCTACCTTCGAAGAATCAACCGAGAAGGTTCTTAATCTAAAGAGATGTAGTAATAGTTGCTTAATTTGATTGTCTTAGCGGTTTTAGCGTTGTTTGGTAGAAATGTGAGGGTTTTGTTTGTTTTTGTGTTAGGGATTGTAGTGGCATCCTTTTTTGCTTTTTCAGCCTGTTGCTTTTAGCAAAAAAGATATAACGGAAAGCCCGACCCGGAGGGAAACGCCCAAATTACTATTATTTATTTTCTATTATAGTTTAATAAAAAAAGAGATAAGTGCTAAAACCTATCTCTTCTTATTTGGTTATTGTTTATAAAAAAACGAATAAAGAAATTAATCTTTATCCGTTTTAAAAATTCAACTTAAACAATCGTGTTTTTAGAGTAATTATTTATATAGATATTAGTTTCCTCCTTCGTTGTTATTTTCTTCAGAATCTTCAGAATCGTTTCCTTCTTGGTCGTTATCATTCTCATCAGACTCATTTCCGTCTTCATCATTTCCGTCAGTTTCATTTCCTTCTTCGTCATTGTCATTCTCATCAGACTCATTTCCGTCTTCATCGTTTTCGTCATCATCGTTTTCGTCAGTTTCGTCTTCTTCTTCGTCGTTATCATTTTCATCAGACTCGTCTTCGTCTTCATCTTCTTCGTCCCAATCTCCGTTGTCTTCTTCCCAAGCTTCTAAACAATCTTCGATTAACATCATGAAATCATCCATGTTTTCCATAGTTTCTTGAGTTTCTTCATCATCACTTAAAGTAACTGTGAATGGGAATACAAAAGTAATATCTTCAATTTCTAAATCTTCTTCATCTAATTCTGCAAAGAAATCATAGAACTCCTCATCGTTATTGAAAGTAACATCTTCATCTTGAATTACCATTGTTAATGGGTAATTGAATGTAAAACAATCTTCAAAAGATTCAAAATCCCACATATCCATATCATCTTCGTCTTCATCACACATTTCTTCTAATTCATCTAATTGATCATAGTTTTCAACGATGATTTCTTCTCCTGTTTCATTATCGATAACAGTAATTGGGAATACGATTTCGTACTCAATTTCTTGGTATAAATCTTCCATAGAAGTAAACTCTACAGTTTCATTTCCGATAATTACATTAATTGGGAATTGGATTGTAAAACAATCTTCTTCGTCTTCCATGTACTCACAGTTTTCTAAAGCTGAAATAATATCTTCTTCGCTTTCTACTGTCATTACATTGTCATCAGCAGCGAAAACAATATCAAATGGGAAGTTGATTCCTTCGATATATAAATCTTCAGTTTCGTCTGTTAATACTTCGATTAGGTGATTTAAACTTTCTACTTCTACTGTAGAACCATCATTGTATCCTAAAGTGATTGGATACACAAAATCAAAACACAATTCGTCATCAGTAGTTGTTCTGGCGTTTGCATTTTGTAGATTTAAATTCTTGATTACATTTAAAAAAGTTCTTAGTCCTTCACTCTTTTTCACACTAACAGTTTCGATTTGTTGTACTTGTGTATCATCATCATTGTTACATGATGTAAATACAAATACTGTCAATAGTAAAAAAGCTAAACTTGATTTTAAGTATTTCATCTTTGATAGATTTTAGTTAACACTTATAAAACAATCATTAAAGCTTTCACCCTACCATTTTTTTATAAAAAACTTTAAAATTATAGCAATCTGTTATTTTACAAGTGTTTAGTTGTTTTTGGTTACCCGAATTTACGACTATATTTTATCTTAAAAACAAAAAAATAATTCAAAAAAAATCTAAAAATGAGCTAGTTAATATAACAGAATCTTAAAAACTGTTAATATATTATTTTTATTAAGTCTAAATAAAGTATATATTTGCACTGTTAAAATTTCAATAATTAAATACATGAAACAAAAATTACTATTCTTATTTATTTTTTTAAACACAGTTTTAGGATTTAGCCAAGAAATCAAATGGCATACTAATTTGGAAGAAGCAGCGGCTTTAGGGAAAGATACGGATAAAAAAGTAATCTTGGTATTTTCTGGGTCAGATTGGTGTAAGCCTTGTATTCAGTTAAAATCTGAGGTTTTAGAATCTCCAGAATTTATAGAAAAAGCAAACGACAAATATATTTTTGTAAACATTGATTTTAAAAGAAATCAAAGAGGAGTTTCAAAAGAAACAATCAAATATAATGAGTCAATTGCTGAAAAATATAATTCAAAAGGAGCTTTTCCTTATGTAGTAGTTTTCGATAAAAATTTAAATATTTTAAAGAAGATCGATGGTTATAAAGGAGAGACTACAGAAGTATTTTTAGAAAAATATTTTAATTAAAATGCTAAAAAATTTTACACTAATATTTGTATTTCTCTTTTCTTTTCAAAAGATTTATTCTCAGAATATCTATAAAAGAGCTACTACTCAGATGGGAGTTTCTTTTGTTTTTTCGGTAGAAGCAGAGAATGAAGAACAAGGGGAAAAGTATCTAGATTTTGCTCAGGAAGAAGTAAAGAGAATTGAAGATGTAATTTCTTCTTGGAGATCGGATACAGAAACGGGTAAAGTGAATCAGATGGCAGGAATAAAAGCAGTTCCTGTCTCAAAAGAATTGTTTGGTTTGATCAAGAGGAGCATTCGGGTTTCAAAATTAACCAACGGTTATTTTGATATTTCTTTTGCTTCCCTTGATAAAGTTTGGTTTTTCGATAGAAAAATGACTGAAATACCAGATAGTATTACTGTTCAAAAATCTGTTTCAAAAATTGATTTTCATAATATTATTCTGGATGAAGAAAAACAAACTGTTTTTTTGAAAGAAAAAGGAATGAAAATAGGTTTTGGAGCTATCGGAAAAGGGTATGCTGCTGAATCTGTCAAAAGAAAATTGCAAAAATTAGGTGTAAAATCAGGACTAATCAATGCTAGTGGAGATTTGACTTGTTGGGGAAAACACCCAGTCCATAAAAAATGGCAAATCGCAATAGCAAATCCGAAAGATGATGAAAATGCGCTTGGATGGTTTCCTCTAGAAAATTCTTCCGTAGTTACTTCGGGTAATTATGAAAAATTTATTGTTTTAGATGGAAAAAAATACTCGCATATTATTGACCCAAAAACTGGTTGGCCAGTAGAGAGTTTACAAAGTGTTACCATTTTTTGTCCCAATGCAGAATTGGCAGATGCGCTAGCTACTTCTGTTTTTGTTATGGGAAAAAATAAAGGAATCGAATTGATCAATAAATTAAAAGGAATTGAATGTTTGATTTTGGATAATCAAGGAGAAATTTTCACATCAAAAGATTTAAAACTTCAAGAAAAAAATTAATTAATCAAAAACAAATGAATTTAAAAATGAAAAGCCTTTCAGTAGCTGTGCTATTGCTAGGAGGGATTCTTACATCTTGTTCAAGTGTAAAACCTTATCAAAAAACGTATTTAAATGATGATGATATGGCTTTATCATCAAGATCATCAGAACAGTTTGAAGTAAACTTTCAAAACTATAGAGAAGGAGCTTCAGGTGCTAATGGAGGAAAAACAGGTGGAGGATGTGGTTGCAATTAAATAGAGCTTTACTTTTACTATTTGTATTCTTTTTAGGTTTAAAAGGATATTCTCAAGAAGAAATTAAACAAGCTGACCCAACAGAAATTAATATTTTGTTCGATTATTATGAACAAGATGGAGATAATTCGCCAGTAACTGGAGGTATCGGGACAGAACAATTAGAAAATAGAGAGGCAATTGTTGTGATTACAACTCCGGTAAGTAAAACGGGAAAACTTTCTATTTCTGGAGGTATTGATCATTATACTTCTGCATCTAGTGCTAATATTGATAAATATACTACTTCTGCAAGTCAAGCAGGAAGTACAGCGGTTTCTGGTTCGGATACTAGAAGACATATTCAGTTGGGATATACTGAGAAAAATGTAGAAGAAAATTCATCGTTCGGATTCTCTTTGGGTTATTCTAAAGAGTATGATGTTACTTCTTATAATATGGGAGTAAAATGGTCGAAGATTTCTAAAGATGAAAATAGTGTTTTCTCAATGAAAGCAAACTTTTTTTATGACAGATGGTTGTTAATCTACCCTGGAGAGCTGAGAGATGATTCAAAAAAAGGAAATGGTTATGACGACGATGACGACGATGACGACGATGACGATGATGATGATGATGATGACGATGATGATGATGATGATGATGACGATGATGATGATGATGATGGCGGAGATAATGATGGAAATAATAATGATGGTGACAACGACAACGACGACGATGATGACGACGATGACAACGACGACGATGATGACGATGACGACGATGACGACGATGATGATGATCGCTTAGGAATTTTTACTAGAAATGATATCATGGCAGGAGCATTAGATGATGACGACGACGATGATGATGAGTATGGAGAAAATTCAGAAGAATTAACTTTTGAAAAAGATAATAGATACACTTATAATGTTGGTTTTGCTTATGAAACTGTTATTAATAAGCGAATGAATGCTGCTATTTTAACAGACTTTACTTATCAAAATGGATTATTATCTACACCTTTTCACAGAGTTTATTTTGATGATGGAGTTGCTGTAGAAAAATATAAAACAGTAAGAGTAGAAAAATTACCAAGAAAGAGAATCAAGGCTGCAGTAGGTTTCAGAACCAACTATTTTATTAGCCCAAGAATAATTTCAAGATTTTACTACCGTTTCTATATTGATGATTTTGGTTTAAGTGCGCACACTATTAGCTTAGAAGTTCCTCTTAAAGTTACAAAATCGATTACATTCTATCCTTTTTATAGATATTATATCCAGAATGGTTCAAAGTATTTTAAGCCATATGGAGAACATAAATTAAGTCAAGAATATTATACTTCAGATTTTGATTTAAGTTCGTTTAATAGTGAGAAAATTGGATTTGGAATTAAGCTAGCTCCACCAAAAGGAATCTTTAATATTAGATTAAGCAAAAAGAGACAATTTAGATTCCACAATTTAGAGGTAAGATATAGCAATTATAAAAGAGATAATGGATTAACTGCCGACAATGTAATGTTCGGTACTACATTTAGATTCTAATTACCATTAAACATATGTCAAATAAAAAACTCAAAGTAAAATGCTACTTTGAGTTTTTTTATTATGTTTTCTTTCGAAAATTATTTTTTGTTGTATAACATTGGATTTAATTCATCGTCATTATACATTTTCATTTGTTTGTATACTTTCATGTATTTTTTACCTTCCGAAATATCTTGGATTAAATCATCGATAGCAGAAGATAAATCTTTTCTTTGTTCTAAAAGTACATCTAATTTCTCTTGACATTTTTTTCTATGATCATCCGAAGCAGTTTCTCTTGTTGCTTCTTCGTTCATATGGTAAATTTTTAATGCAAGAATAGAAAGTCTATCAATTGCCCATGCAGGACTTTCTGTATTGATAGTTGCATCTTCTTTTACTTCAACATCTTTGTTTAAGTTTAAGAAATAACTATCAATGTACTCTACCATATCCGTACGATCTTGGTTTGAAGCGTCAATTTTTCTTTTTAAACTTAAAGCTTCAATTGGATCAATTTCTGGCAAACGAATAATATCTTCATAATGCCATTGTACTGTATCAATCCAACATTTTCTGTATAATAAATGCTCTAAAGTATTTTTATCATAGATATTCTCAAAAGGCTGATCTACGCTATCAATTACATGATATTTTTCGATTACCTTATCAAAAATAGAATTATAATCTTGACTCTTCATATTTTTCGATTATTATATTTAAACAAATCTTCTTTCAATTAATTTCATTAAGCGCTCTTCATAATCTTCTTTGTCTGTCCAATTATAATCAGGCTTAACCATTTTTGTAATAAAATATTTCGCTTCTCTTTCCGATTTAAGCGTATTCAATTGCGAAAGTACTCTATTAAAATCTTCCTGACTATTTTCAAACAAATGTTTAACAAAAGCTATTCTATCATTTAACCCAACAGTGATTACTTTATTGTTTAAAGCATTTACTGTAGCTCCTCCAGTATTTCCAGTAAAACGGTCGTTTATCGAGTTTCCTGTAGGAATTTTGCTTGGGTCATTAAACATTTCAGAAGTCTCATCTACCGAAGGTGTATTTCTTAACTCTTCTTCTAAAGTATAATCTTCAACAACTTGTTGTTCTAGTTGCGCTTTTCTTTGTGCTTCTTCTTGTTGAAGTTTTAATTCTTGTGCCTTTCTTAGTTCTTCTTGTTTTTGAAGCTCTAATTGTTTTTGTTTTAACTCTTGAAGTCTTCTTATTTCAGCTTCCTCTTCTTGAAGTTTTAATTCTTCTTGTCTTCTATATTCTTCTTGTCTTTGAAGCTCTAATTGTTGTTGTCTTTTTTCTTCTTCGATTCTTGCTAATCTTAATCTTTCCTGCTCCTCTTCATGAGTTATTGGATTATTTTGTCCATGCTCAAAGTCTTCTCTTTGCTTTTCAGCCTGCCTTTTGATTGCTGCAATTTGCTCTCGTACTCTTTCTGCTTCTGTCATAGGCTTCGGCTTTTCTTCCGCAACAACTTCTTCTTTCTTTTCTTCTACAGGAGCATTTGTAGTTTTATTTTCTTTCGCAGTATTTAAGTTAGAAATTGGTTTAGAAAAAACATCACCTTCGTCTTCGATTTCTTCTAGAGTTCCTACTACTTCTTTTACAATTAAAGTTGGCTCATCTTGACTGATTACCACTTTTTCTTCTACTACTTTTTCCTCAACAACTTCAGGTGCAATTTCCTTTTCAACTTCTACAACTTTTACAGCTTCTTGTCTCGGAATTTCTTCTTTGATTACTTCTTGAACAGTAGAGACAAGTTTTTGTTTATCAACAATATCTTCCTTTTTTTCTTCTGTTTTTTGTTGAAGATTAATTTTTCTAATTTCCTCTGTAAGAACTTCTTTTACGCCTGAAAGAATCTTTTCTTCCTCCGCAGCTTTGTCTAAACTCTCCTTATTTTCAGTCGCTTTTGCAAAATATTCTAGTAATTCTTCCTTAGATTCTGTTGCATTTGGTGTGGTTTGTTGGTAATAATCCAAAAATTTTAGAACAGATAATTTCTCGTATAAGGCCTGTGCTTTTTCATGAAGAGCCTTTACATCATCGCGGTTTTTCATTTGTAAAATCCCATGTGCGATGCTCATTAATTCAGCTTCTAATTTTTTTTGCATAAGTTGATGACTTTAATTGAATGTTTAGTGCTTATTTTTAATAAATTTGTACGGTTTCCGAAAACTAAAGATATTAGATAACCTTTCAAGCCCGAAAATTACAAAATGTTTCTTGAAAATACAGTAAATCATACAGAACAATTTGGATGGATCGAAGTAATTTGTGGATCTATGTTCTCTGGTAAAACAGAAGAACTAATCCGTAGATTAAAACGAGCACAATTTGCCAAACAAAAAGTAGAAATTTTTAAACCATCAATCGATACAAGATATGATGATGAAAAAGTAGTATCTCATAATTCTAATGAAATTCATTCTACTCCAGTTCCTTCTTCTTCAAATATATTAATTTTAGCGGAAGGCATGGATGTTGTAGGGATAGACGAAGCACAATTTTTCGATGATGGAATTGTTGCAGTTTGTAACGAATTAGCAAATAGAGGTGTGCGTGTAATTGTTGCAGGTTTGGATATGGATTTTAAAGGAAATCCTTTCGGACCTATGCCTGCACTGATGGCAACAGCAGAATATGTAACGAAAGTTCATGCTGTATGTACCAGAACAGGAAACTTAGCAAACTATAGCTATAGAAAAGCACAAAGCGATGATTTGGTTTTACTTGGAGAAACACAAGAGTATGAACCATTGAGTAGAGCTGCTTACTACAAAGCGATGCACGAACACGACAATAAAGAAGAGGAGATAAAGAATGATGAAAAATAGTCATGTTACTGTTTTAGAAATTGATTGCAATGCGATTGCACATAATTTAGCATATTTTAAATCAAAATTAAATGAGAACACTCGCTTAGCGGTTGTTATTAAAGCATTCGGATATGGTTCGGATGCGATAGCTATTGCCAAATTTTTAGAGACTAAAAACGTCGATTATTTTGCGGTAGCTTATGCTAAAGAAGGAATTGCGCTTCGTGAGGCTGGAATTAAAACAAAGATTTTAGTTCTACACCCACAGATATTCAATTTCGAATCTATCATTCACTATAATTTAGAACCAACAATTTACAATTTTACTGTTTTGGAAGCTTTTGAAAAAATAGCTTCTGAACAGAAAATTGAAAACTATCCTGTACACATAAAAATTAATACAGGATTGAATAGATTAGGTTTTTCTCATCATGATATTTATGCTTTAAATAAAAGATTGTGTAGAAATCCGTATCTAAAAGTTACTTCTATTTTTTCTCATCTTGCTGCAAGTGAAGATTATGCAGAAAGAGAATTTACATTAAGACAAATTCAAAAGTTTCAGAAAGATGCCGATTTTCTTTCAAACCAATTAGAAGAAAAACCTTTTTATCATATTTTAAATACTTCTGGTATTATTAATTATGCAGAAGAAGCACAATTTGGTATGGTTCGTTTAGGAATTGGACTTCACGGTTTTGGAAATGCTGCGGAAGAAACTAAAAAGCTACAAAATGTAAATTCATTAAAATCTGTTATTTCTCAAATTTCTTATGTAGAAGAAGGAAAATCAATTGGGTATAACAGAGCTTTTACTACTTCTGAAAAAACAAAATATGCTACAATTCCTGTTGGTCATGCGGACGGAATTAGTAGACAGTTGAAAAACGGAAAAGGTTTTGTGAAGATTCTTGGGCAAATGGCTCCAATTATTGGAAATGTTTGTATGGATATGATTATGGTAAATGTTACTGGAATCGATTGTGAAGTTGGAGAAGAAGTAATCATCTTTGATTCGCAAGAGACAATCGAATATTTTGCTAGAGAAATAGGTACAATTCCTTATGAGATTTTGACGGCTATCTCTCAGAGAGTCGAAAGAGTAATGATTCCTGAGAGCGAATAATTATTGGTTATTTCGAAAATATTAAAAATTCGGATTTCACTTTTTTTGTTGAATTAAAAAAATAAAAATATGTCTTTAAGTTTAAAAGAAAAATGGGACATCGTTGTGAAGAAACTTTCCGAAGATTTTGGTGATGGCGAGACGCTTAATTTAGATGCTATTATATATTTAATCGGAGTTCAAGAATTAGGTCAGGGGCAAAGAAGATTCAAAAAGGATGAAAAAATCAACCTGATGCATATTGCTATTTGCAAGGTTTTGGAGCCTTTTGGATATTATGAGTTTGATTTTATTGATGATGATGGTTGGCCACATTATAAAGAAAAAGAAGCTTTACCTTTTTTGAAACCTGGAGAGCAATCTGTTTTGATGAAAGAAGCAGTTGTCATGTACTTTGAAGCTCAAGAGTATATTTAAGATTAGAAGTTTTTTTGCGAAAGGGATTGTAGCGGTTAGCTTTTCTTTTTTTCAAAAATTTGTTTTTTCTTAGAAAACGGAGGCGACCTAAGAAGCCCACGTATTTCTTTAGAAAAACTTTTTTGGAAAAAGAAAACTAGTAGCGTAAAGCCCGACCTTTTTTGGAGTTTTTGAAACGAAAAAAGGTTTCGCCCAAAATGATAAAAACGAATAAAATAAAAAACCACAGAAACTGGGATTTCTGTGGTTTTTTTTCTAAAATAATCTACCTATCTAAACTAAAACTATAACTAAAAAGATATATAAATATTACGTTTGTGTATATGTGTGAACACTTGCTTGCGCTACTGGTAAGTAATTTACACCAAACCAACACACAATTAATACCACGAAAGCTAAAGCAAGTATTGTTAATGCTTGTTTATTTTTTTGTGGGTGAAAATATCTATAATGTATATAGATCAGATATCCCATCCACGTTAAGAAAGCCCAAACTTCTTTTGGATCCCATGTCCAATAATGTCCCCATGCTTCCTTTGCCCAAAGGGCTCCGAAAAGAAGTCCAAGCGTCAAAAATGCAAATCCTATATAAACTAAGTTATCTGCTAGTTGTATTGTTGCAATGTCAAATTTTTGTTTTCGAAGACCTATAAAACCTTTGATTGCAACAAAACTTGATGCTGCTAACACAGCGTATGAAAATAAATAAACCAAAACATGTGGAATAAACCATGGACTTTGCAATGCTGGCATTAGGGTTTTGGAATAGGTTTCTGGGTTTAAATAATTAATCACTAGAAACATTCCAGCCATCCCGATGCTGTATGCCAAGAACCATTTGAATTTCCAACGAAAATAAGTAAGAAAACCAACTAGTGGTAAAAATGTGGCATACCACAGTCTAGTCTCACCTAGTGTTCGCATTGGAGGTCTGTCTAGTTCTATCCATAAATCTTTGATGAAATAGATTAAGACAAGCCATCCGATCGTAAAGAATGCGAAACATATTTTTATAAATTGTTCTTTTTTATATGATATTCCTAAGAATATAAATCCGATTATCCAAAGTCCTATGATACTCATAGAAAACATTGGGAAGTCCAACCAAGTCATTTTGTTTCTTTTTTAAATTTATTACCCATCCAAAACATATAGAATGCTCCTGCAATCATCATAAAAACTCCTGTATAGATTACAGGTAACCAAGGATCTCGAACTAACTCTATCACACTAAGAGTTGACCATTTTCCCATGGCATCGTCATAACTTAATTGGTATAATTTATATCCTTTATAACTGTAAGGTTTATTAACTTCTAATGTTGTTTCTATTTTGGAACCATCTATGTTTAAAATCGAAATATCCGAGCTAAACTTTTTGGCTTCTGGAATAGTCATCACCATAGAAAATTTATCATCAATTTTCAAAGATTCGTAAGGATGACGGAAACTTCCACTAGAAATCCAACCTTTTACAGTATCCTTTGTTTTTGTATTAATAACTTCAATTTCTGCCGAAGGTGGCGAACCTTGTTCGTTTACAAAAGCATATCCATTTTCTATTCTACCAGATGATTGTAAGAATTTTAAAATGCGAACATGATATTCTTCAAAATTGTACACTTTTCCGCTATCAATCAAATAAAGATTCTTTCCGTCATTGTGTACTAATTCCCCTTTTTCATTATCTACAAGAGCTAATTTAGGGTTGTATTCTTCTATTTTGAAATCTTTCAGATAAATTGCAAACGGAAGTTCTACTTTTTGATTATTCATATCTAAAGCATGAATACTCGGAGAACCTTCATAAGTGTTTAGTGAAAGTCTTTGTAAGTCTCCAGAACCGATGATTCCGGCAAAAAGTGCTAGATAAAGTCCTAAATGATTTAGTACAAAACCGAAGTTTTTCCACTTCATCTGCGCTATCCTTTTGATTGTCACTAAACCTAGACAAGTCAAAAAGAAAATGATAATTAGTAAGAAAGCCCAATGCGTTGTAATGTGGTTTAGTCCTAATGTATTTACAAGTGCATTTGTAGAGTTAACTTGAGGAAAAATCCCCATTAAAAGAACCATAAAAGTTACTAATGAAATACTAGTAATAGATGCAGGAACTTTTAATAACCATCGTACAATTTGGTTTTTAGAAAACCATTTGTATAAGACAACCAAAATAAGGTTGAATAATATAAAAATGTATAAGTTATATGGGAAAACAAGCTCAAACGCGCTTTGCTTTCCAACGAACATTTCAAGAGCGAATCCGGTTAGTAATAAACCTATTCCAATAATGAAGGATTCGGTATAGCCCCATGGATTCTCCCACAACATTCGCTTTTCTCTTTCGGGTTTCATACCTTATGTTTTTTAGTAGTAGTTAATAAATCTTTTAAACAGTTTGGTTTGATCCAGTAGTTAGTTAGTTTTTCTTGTTTAAAAGAAACATTTGAGAAATTGAGCTTGCTTGATAAAAACAAGCTCAATAACTAAATGCATAATTTAAAATAAATTATTATTTATATGTAGCCTCACGTTTCTCAGCTTCTTCCTTCCATTTTGGAAGTAATTCTTCTTTGAATTTTTGTTTCTCAGCTCTTAATTTTTCCATTGGTAATCCAATGAATTTTTGAGCTTTTTCTTTTGTTTCAATATCTGGATAAGGAACTTCTCCTTCGTATCCAAGTTTGATTAATAATCTCGATAATTTGATACGAGCTTCTTGTGTTACATCGATACCTTTAGAGATTACACGTCCTAACTCAACAGGTGCGTGGAAAGAACCTCCGTGTGAAGCAGCAGCATAATCCCAACGCCATTGTCCGTGACGAATATCTTGTAAGATATCTTTCATTTGCTCTTCAGTAGCTCCTAGATCCCAACATTGTTTAGCCTCTACGTGAGCTTGCACTAATAATTCTTCTAATTTATCTCTATTTTCAATGATCTTATCTTGGTTTGAGAAAGCATTAGCAATAAGTTCTTTCTCTTCTTCTCTGTGACAAACTTGACAAGAATTAGCCACATTATTTAAAGGAGATTGAATATGGTGATCTGTGAATTTTTGTCCTCCTTCTGTTTTATAAGGCATGTGACAATCCGCACAAGAAACTCCTCTTTTACCATGGATACCCATTTGGTGAACTTCATATCCTGGGTGTTGCGCCTTTAACATAGGAGCTTTACTTAATTTGTGTACCCAGTCTACGTGTTGAATACTATCGTAGTATTCTTCCATATCTTCAACTGTTTGTCCTTTATCCCATGGGAAAGTTAAATAAGGTGTTTTTTCTTTACCAGGAATATTTTTATCAAAGTAGTACTCAACGTGACATTGTGCACAAACTAAAGAACGCATTTCATTATGAGAAGCCTTGTTGATATCTTTTCCTTGACGTTCGAAAGCTTCGATAAGTGCAGGACGCGTAATTTTTAAGTTCATCGTCTTTGCATCGTGACAGTCAGCACATCCGATTGGATTTACGATTTCATCACCTAATCTTGCCCATTTTCCTTTATAAAATTCTTCAACTCCATCTTCATTCATTACTCTTGGTACATCAGGAGATTTACATGTCCAACAAGTAGATGGCATTGGTCCATCATCTTCTCCAGTTGGTCCACCAGTTCTTAGAGAGTTGTGAATATCTTCAACAGCATAGTAGTGTCCTCTACCTTGGTTATAATCTTTTGAGAATCCATATCCAGCCCATAGTACAACTAATCTAGGATCTACTTCCAACATATCGATCATTGCACCTCCATTATATTTTGAACGGTATGAACTATCTGCAGTTTTGTAGTATGATTGAAATTCTCTTGGGAAATTTTTTCCCCATTCTTCATTTCTAGGTTCTAAATCATTAATTTCAGTCATCGGCGTATAAGCAAATTTTGCTTCCATTTTACGCTCAGAGATTGAAGAAATCAACAATCCAAGTAAGAATACTATCACTAAGGATCCTAGGAATAGCATCCAATTTATCCAGGGTTTTCTCTTATTGCTCATTGTCTTCGGTTTTTTTATTCTTTATTATTTTCTTCTTTATTTTCTTCGACTAGTTTTTTCAACCAATCAGGTAATGTTTCTTGATGTTCCATCGGAATCTTTCCGTAATACTTTGTAGAAGAAAGACTGTGTATTTTTCCGTGAGGAACTTCTTTATGACATTCCCAACATTGTCTGTCTTTTCTGCTATCATTGTGACTCTCTACCCAAGTACTCATTTTTGCATCAGTAACTTGGTCTTGGTGGCAACGGATACAGTTATCTTGCACAACTTCATTTCCAGCTTCTTTCATTCTGATAACTTCAGGTTCGTTTCTAAGAAGAAATGCGCTTGCATGTCCAAATCCATCTTTAGCTTTGAAAGCATATTTTTTCAGAACGTTATCTTGTGGTACGTGGCAATCATTACAAGTTGCCCATTCTCTATGCGAGCTATTTGTCCAAGTTGTATATTGAGGTGTCATTACATGGCAGTTTGCACAAGTTTTCGGATCGTCCGATAGATAAGAAACCGCTTTGGACTCAATTACTGCATAAAGAGAAAGTCCACAAAAAGCACCTAAAAGAATGAAGGCAGGTACTCGCCATTGCTTTGGTGGCTTCAAAAATTTTAGTAACCTTTTCATGTCTTTTAATGTTTATTTGTTTAAAACTTTATTTTGAAAACCAAACCTACCTTTTGATAGGTTCAGTTTTGTAGAATTCTTATTTACTTGTGAAAAGAGTAGGTTTGATTACAACCATTACCCATCCCCAATTATTTGTGTTATCATCAAAGTTGTTTTTCAATACTTCCATTCCTTCTGAAGCAAACAATTGAGAATATCCAACTTTGAATGTTACGTCTTTCTTAAATTTATATGCGTAGACTAAATCGATTTCGTTTCCAAGACCTTTTTTGTCATAGTCTTGAAGGTCGGCAGCAGCTGAGAAATTATGATAAGCAACTAGTAAATTAGACTTAGTGTTAAGTTTGAAATTAGCTTTGAAGTAAAGATCTAATAATCCAACATTGTTTGCGTGGTTTCCAACATAGAAGTAATCCATCAAACCATTAAACTTGTGATTCGTACCATAGAAAGGAGTAAATGCTTTGTTTTCACCATTAGAAGGTGCTCCATTGTCATTACCACTCTGTAACTCAACACCAAGTCCTGTTTTTACCTTTTGCGTCCATTTATAATTAGTCTCCAAACCAAGTAGGTAAGCGCTTAGATCATTATTCATTTTATCTTTACCAAACTGATAATAAGCGTTTCCTACCAAAGAAAATCCATTTTTATTATATTTTAAGTGTGTTCCAACTGTTTGACTGTAGCGAACTTCATCATTTTTTGAATCTGCTTCATCGATGTATTGTAATCCGTTATTTAAGAATAAGAAACTAGCTCCAAGATTATCCCAATCATTGTGTAACCAAGCATATTGCATTACTTTATAATTGTTTGGAACCGTATAAGTTGTTCCTGTTACGTTTTCAGCATCTTGATTAAAAGCGAAACCTAAATCTGTTCTGAACTTATTCTTTTTGTATTTAAAAACAGCGATATCGTGACTTCTTCCTTGCGTAGCCCAATCTACGTTTCCGAAGATTCTAGCATCGTCATAAACAATTTCTTGACGACCTAGTTTTACTGAGAAGCTAGGGTCTAAAATCAGGTTTACCCAAGCTTGGTGAATTGAAAGACCATTTTTGTCTGCTGTATTCAATTGTTTTACGTCTCCCCAAACTCGAACATCTTGTAAGCTTACGAAAGCTTCTAAGTATTCATTTTTATAATCAAATTTTAATCGAGTTCTTTGTGATACAAATGCCGCTGGATCTGTATCATTTGGAAATAATGTTTTAAATCCGTGTCTGTATTCAAATCGTGGACGAATTTCTGCGTCTACTTTAAACTGTGCAGTAGCACTTAATCCTAAGAGCAAAACAACTGCAAAAATGATTTCCTTCACAAACCTCATATATTTCTGATTTTTAATTTACGATGTAAAAATACCTTTTACTCTTTTTTAAAAATATGACAAAAATCATGGAATTTTTAGAAGTTAATTTTTCGATATTCTCAATTATTAATAGATTAAATTAAGAAAATGAAAATAAAATATAAGAATCTCATTTTGAGTTACATAAAAATAAAGTTTGTTCTAATTTTTTAGATTAATATAAATACAGTAAAATTTCCTTGAAAATTTGATATTTACTTTTTCTTTCAATTTTTTATATAATTTTATTTAAAATCATTATAAATAAAGGCTTTAGGAAGGAAAATGCATTCATTTATAATGTTCGTTTGTATGAGTTTTACCGTTTTGTCTCTAAAAAGGGTAAGAATTAAATATTAGTAAGTAACATAAATCAAATGCATGTTCGCTAAGGATTGTAGTGGAAAGCTTTTGTCTTTAAAAAAAATAGAACTTCTTGACAAACCTTTAGATTTATATAAGTTTCTTAAATGTTAAAAATCGGCTAATTGAAAAAGTGTAATTTGAGTTTAAGTGAGATATTGATTAAATTGAAAGTATAAATTAAAAAGGATGAAGTGAACTTGTTAGCGAACTAGTTTCTAGAGCTATCCTCCGTATTAGTCTTCATCCTTTATCGGTTACCTAGAACCATATAGAATTTTAGTTCAGTTCTTATTAAAGGTCTTAGTTTATGTAACCATTTCTAAATTACAAAAATTATGCAAATCAAAGAAATAATTGGAATCGATGTTAGTAAAAAAGTGATAGATGTTTGTATTCACACTCAAAAAAAAATAGAGCAGTTTGATAATAACAATTCTGGATTCAGAAAACTTCTAGAATGGGGCTCTAAAAATAATATTTTCTCATTAAAAGAGACCTTTTTTGTATTCGAACATACAGGAATGTATTCAGATTCTTTAGCAGATTATCTAAATAAAAAAAAATTAAACTTCAGTATTATTCCAGGTTTAGAAATCAAAAGATCACTTGGGATTACTAGAGATAAAGAGGATAAGATAGATGCAAAAAGAATTGCACTTTATGCATTTCGTTTAAGAGAGGAATTAGTGGTTTCTAAGATTTTAACTGACGATTTAAAACAATTAAAACCCATGCTTTCTTTGCGTAAGAAGCTAGTAAAACAAAGAGCTGGTTATAAAGCTACTTTAAAAGAACAGAAAAGGGTTTATTCTAAAAAACAATATAAATTAATTTTTGAAATTCAAGAAAAAGTCATTCGAGAATTTAACAAACAAATCTAAAAACTTGAAAAAGAAATGCGAGAAATAATTCTTAAAAATAAACAGTTAAAATTGAATTTTTATTTATTAAATTCCATAAAAGGTGTTGGTGAAAAAACAGCAATTACAATGCTAATTTTTACAGATAATTTTACCAAATTTGAGTCTTCAAGAAAGTTTGCAAGTTATTGCGGAATAGCTCCGTTTCCTAATATCTCTGGAAGTTCTGTACGAGGTAAAAATAAAGTATCACATTTAGTAAATAAAAGTATAAAATCTATATTGAATATGTGTGCGATAAACGCCATTCAATATAACCCAGAAATAAAAGCTTTTTATGAACGAAGAATCAAAAAAGGAAAAAACAAAATGAGTACCATAAATATTATTAGAAATAAATTAATTTCTAGAATGTTTGCTATTATAAAACGGAAAACTCCATACGTAGATACAATGAAATTTGCCGCTTAAAATTTTAACATTTTTTACTTGTGTAGATCATAGAATACGGAGGCGACCAACGGAAGCCCACGGATTGTTTAGAAGTTCTTTTTTTTAATACAAAACTTGGAACGGAAAGCCTGACCTTTTCCTGTAGTTTTTACGGAAGGAAAAGGGAGCGCTCTAAATATTTTATTCTTTAAAATTCGAATGAAGTTCTAAATCATTGATTCGATCGAACATTTCCCAGTCGATTTTGATACCTGATTTATTTTCTGCTTTAAACACATATTTTATTTGCTGAAATTTATCTTTTTCCGACTTGATTGGAGAAATAATCTTCGCATCAAATTTTTGCAACATTTTATTGATTTCTAAACTATCTGTTGCCATCGTGTTTTGTTTTCTGTCTGAATCGCTTTTTGGAATCGTAATTATAAATTCCTGCCCTGTTGAAAATTGACAATCATCGTTTGTATGATAAATCAGATTCAGCTGCATATTTTCTTTAAACATAGAATACCAACACTCTTGTGTTACTTCTATTTTTGGTTTTAATCCATTTTCTAATAAAATTTCAGCTCCTAATTTTTTATTTGGCTCAAAAGGATTCCAACTTACATCGTTTTTCGAGCAGCTTACGAATGAAATCAAAACTGCCAATACTATTATTTTTTTCAAAAATGTGTACCTATTATATAAATCTTTCATCTACTTTCATTTCTGTTCCACAATTATCACAAGTTCTCAAATTTTGGTTGGTATAAAACTTTCTGAAAACTGGAATAAAGTCTTTTTCAATATTTGTTAGTGGAAAATATTCTTCGAAAAGTTTGTGATTACAACTATCGCAATACCAAATCAAACCATCAATATTCACATCATTTCTCTTTTTTTCAATCACTAAACCAATGGTGTTTTCTGGTCTGATTGGCGAATGTGGAATTTTTGCAGGAAGTAAAAACATTTCTCCTTCTTTGATTTCGATTTCTTGTTTTTCTCCATCAACTTGAGCAATTACTTTGATATCTCCTTCCAACTGATAGAAAATTTCTTCTGTGTCATTATAATGATAATCTTTTCTTACATTTGGTCCACCAACAATCATCACAATGTAGTCTCCAGATTCTTTGTATAAGTTTTTATTTGCCACAGGTGGTTTTAGCAAATCTCTGTTTTCTTCAATCCATTTTTGAAGATTAAATGGCTTAGCAAACTTCATAATTCCTCCTTTTAAATGTATAATTACTTTTTATGTGCATTTTTAATAAAAAAGTGCATTATTAATCCAAAATTAATGAAAGAAATCAAAATAAAAGTGTTATAATTTACTAAATTTGATAAATTTTTAAATTGCTACCTATCAATCATTTATGAGAGTCCTTAAAAAAATCTTTTGGGTATGCGTTTTAGTATTTTTGGCGCAATGTGGAAAAAATACAGAAGCAACAGATAATGACAATCTGTTCAAGTTCAAAAACTACATTCAGTACACGACTACTGGGATTACTTCTGTTGTAAAACCAATACGTGTTGAGCTTACAAATCCCGTCTCCACCTTCGAGGTAAATTCGGAGATACCACAAGATATCCTAAAGATTTCTCCGAATGTGAAAGGTAAATTATCTTTAGAAAATAGTCAACGATTGGTTTTTCTACCTGAGGAAAGTTTAAAACCAGATACAGAATATACAATTAAGGTTGCGTTGGATAAATTATATACGAATGTTCCTTCGGAATTTAAAACGTATACTTTTCAGTTTAAAACAATCGAACCTGATTTTGCGATTAACACAACTTCGATTCAATCTTATGATACGGATTGGCAATATTTGAATGGAACTATCAAAACTTCGGATATTGTTTCTATAGAAAAAGCAAAACAATTAGTTAAAGCATCTCAGTTTGGAAAAGATCTTTCTATAAAATGGGAAGATTTTGACAAACAAAATGATTTTTTCAATTTTAAAATTGATAGTATTCAAAGAAAAGATGATGATACGAAAGTAATAGTTACTTGGAATGGAGAAGCTATTGATAGTGATAAAAAAGGAGAAGATGAAATTACGATTCCTGGAAAAAATAATTTTTCAGTTTTAAAAGTAAATGTTGTTCAAACTCCACAACAGTATGTGGAAATCAATTTTTCGGATCCACTTCAAAAAAGTCAAAATTTTAAAGGTTTAGTTTCTATTGAAAACACAAATAATTTAAAATTTTCTGTAGAAGGAAATATATTGAAAGTTTATACGCCAAATCGTCTTGCAGGAACATTAAATGTAGATATTTTTCAAGGAATAAAATCTACGACTGGTTTTAAACTAAAAGAGACTATCACAAAAAATATCGCTTTTCAGCAAATTAAACCACAAATCAGAACAGTTACAAATGGCGTAATTCTTCCTGATTCTAAAAATTTAAAATATAATTTTCAGGCAGTAAACTTGAGTGCTGTAGATATTCGTGTGGTAAAAATTTATCAAAACAATGTACTTCAGTTTTTACAAAATCATAGTATTGCAGATCAGGATTCTTATAACATTCGAAGAGTTGGAAGAAAAATTTTGAAGAAGAAAATTGAGTTGATTAAAAGTCCAATTGAAAACGATGGAAAATGGAAAACATATGCAATTGATTTATCAGAATTAATGCAAACTGAAATTGGAGCTATTTATCAAATCGAAATAAATTTCAAAAAAGAATATTCGCTTTATAAATGTGCTGGAGGAATTGACAATAAAGAAGAAAGTGAATATTATGATGATGAATATTACGAAGATGAATATGAAGAGTATGAGAATAATCAAGAAGAATTGGATGCAGATGAAAGAGAAGAAAAATACTGGGACAATTTAATTTATAATTATAAAAGGTATAAATCTTATCGTTGGGAAGATAGAAAAGATCCTTGTAAAGCGGCTTATTATGATAATAATTATAATAACAAAGGTATCGTTACAAACTTACTTGCTTCTGATATCGGAATTGTTGTAAAAAAAGGAGAAGACAATACGTGTCATTTTATTGTAACAGATTTAATGACTACAAATCCTATCGAAAATGCATCGATTACGATGTATAATTACCAACAACAAGAAATTGCAAAAGCAAATACAAATCAAGAAGGTTTTTCAGTTTTAAAACCAAAAGCTTACGGATATTTTGCGACAGTTCAGAAAGGAAATAGCATCAGTTATATCAGAATGAAAGATGGAAATTCGCTTTCGCTGAGTAATTTTGATGTTTCTGGAAAGAAAATAAAGAAAGGAATCAAAGGTTTTGTTTATGGAGAAAGAGGAGTTTGGAGACCAGGAGATACTTTACATTTGAATTTTATTTTGGATGATAAATTAAATCCGCTTCCTTCAAATCATCCGGTGCAAATGCAATTACAAGATCCGCATGGAAAGATTACTTATAAAAAAGTACAATCTCATGGAACAAATGGATTTTACAAATTTGATATTCCAACAAATACTACAGATGAAACTGGAAATTGGTTAGCAACGGTAAATGTTGGTGGAGCTAGTTTTGAAAAAACAATCAAAATTGAAACGATCAAACCAAATCGTTTAAAAATTGATTTAGATTTTGATGAAGAAATTCTTTCAGTGAATGAACCTATTTCTGGAAAAATTCAATTACACTGGTTACATGGAGCAATTGCTAAGAACTTAAAAACAAATATTTCTTTAAAACTAAGACCAATCAAAAGTGCTTTCAAAGATTATAAAAAATATACTTTCTATGATTTAGCAAGAAGTTTTGAAACTAGAGAAATGAATTTCTTCGAAGGAGAAGTAAATGCCGAAGGTTTTGCAGATTTTTCTAGAGATATTGATTTAGAACAGCAAGCTCCAGGAATGCTTCAAGCTTCTTTCTTGACAAAAGCATATGAGAAAGGTGGAGATTTTTCAATTAATGTTACTTCGAAAAATTTTGCACCTTATGAATCTTTTGTTGGTTTAAAAAATCCTGAACCAAATCAATATGGATCTTATGAAACAGACAAACCTTACCAGTTTGATGTAGTAAGTGTTTCTAAAGATGGAAAACCAAAAGCGAATCGAAAATTAAAAGTAGATATTTATAAAATCAATTGGCGTTGGTGGTGGAATTCTAGCGAAGAAAACTTGTCAAATTATGTTGGAAGTGATTATCACCAACCTTTTAAATCTTTCGAAATTTCTACAAATGGACAAGGAAAAGGAAAATTTGATGTCAATATTCCTGATGCAAAAGGTGGAAGATATTTCATTCGAGTTTCAGACACAGAGTCAGAACATGCTACAGGAACAAAAGTTTATTTCTATGAACACTGGTGGAGAACTCCTTCAGGAGCAAATCCAGAATCTGCAAAAATGTTAGTTTTCTCTACAGACAAAAAAGCTTATAATGTAGGAGAAACTGCAACAGTTACTTTCCCTTCAAGTTCGGAAGGTCGAGCTTTAATAAGTATAGAGAATGGTTCGAAAGTAATCAGTACAAAATGGGTGAAAACTAAAAAAGGAACAACTACTACTTCTTTTGATATAACAGAAGAAATGACACCAAATGTGTTTATCAATATTTCTTTAATTCAACCTCATGCGGTAACAGGAAACGATCTTCCAATGCGATTGTATGGAGTAATTCCGATTACGGTTGAAAATCCGAAAACACATATATATCCAGAAATTGAAATGCCAAAATCTATTATGCCAGAAAAAGATTTTACTATAAAAGTGAAAGAAAAATCTGGAAAAAGAATGACTTATACAATTGCAGTTGTAGATGAAGGTTTATTGGATTTAACGAATTTCAAAACGCCAAATCCTTGGGATGAATTCTACAAAAGAGAAGCACTAGGAGTGAAAACTTGGGATATTTATGATAATGTAATGGGAGCTTATAACGGAAGTGTAGATCAAATTTTCTCTGTAGGAGGAGATGGTTCTTTAAACAAGAATAAAAATTCAAAAGACAATAATAGATTCAAACCAGTTTCTATTGTTCTAGGTCCTTTTGTGCTAAAAGCTGGAGAAACGGCAAGTCATAAAATAAAAATGCCAAATTATATTGGTTCGGTTAGAACAATGGTTGTTGCAGGAGATCCTTCGAAAGGAGCTTATGGAAAAGCAGAAGAAACAACACCTGTAAAGAAACCTTTAATGGTCTTGGCTTCGATTCCTAGAAAATTAAGTCCTGGAGAAAATATGAAACTTCCAGTAACTGTTTTTGCTATGGAGAAAAACATCAAAAATGTGAATGTTTCTCTGAATTTAAGTGATGGATTAAAAGTAATTGGAGATAAAACAAAACAAATAACTTTTAGCAAGCCAGATGAAAAAGTAGTTTATTTTGATGTACAGGTTTTAGAAAAAGAAGGGATGGGTAATATAGAAGTATTAGCTTCTTCAGCAGGAAAGAAAGCTAGCTATGAAACTCCTATTTCTATTTACAATCCAAATCCTATTACTACCAAAATCGAAACTTATGATGTAGAAAATAGTCAAACTACTTCGATAGATTTTACACCATTTGGTATTGAAGGAAGTAATGAAGTAAAAGTGCAATTCTCTACGATTCCTGCAATTGATTTTTCAGGAAGAATGGAATATTTAATTCGTTATCCTCATGGTTGTGTAGAGCAAACTACTTCGAGTGTTTTTCCACAATTATTTATGGATGCTATTTTTGATTTAAATGATCAGACAAAAGATAAGATCAACGAAAACATTCAAAATGGAATTATTCGTTTAGGAAACTTCCAATTAGCAAACGGAGGATTGAGTTATTGGCAAGGTGGTACTTCTGTAAATGAGTGGGGAACAAACTATGCTGGACATTTCATGATTGAGGCTGAAAAGAGAGGATATAGTTTACCTATTTCATTCTTGAGTAGTTGGCTACGTTTCCAAAAGAAAAAAGCACAAGAATGGAGACCTTCTTATAATAGGTCTAATGGAGATTTTATACAAGCTTATCGTTTGTACACACTAGCACTAGCTGGTTATCCAGATTTAGGAGCGATGAATAGACTACGTGAGTTTAAAGAAATTTCGAACAATGCAAAATGGCGTTTGGCAGCTGCTTATGCTTTAGCAGGACAAAAAGATGCTGCAAATCAAATTGCGAGTACTGCAAATGTAGATTTTGAAACAGATAATTATAGAGATTATTACACTTATGGTTCTAGAGATCGAAATAGAGCAATGGCTTTAGAAACAGAAGTAATTTTAGGTTCGAAAGGTCAGAGAAAATTATCAGAGCGAATTGCAAAAGATTTGAATTCTAAAAGATGGATGAGTACACAAACTACAGCTTATTGTTTATTGGCAATAGCAAAAATGGTAGAGAAAAATGGTGGAAAATCAATGGATATCGAATATATAATCAATGGGAATACAGAGAAACTGAAATCTGATAAAGCTTTAGCAGAAAGAAGTCTTGATTTTAAACTTGGAACAAATTCTTTAAAAGTAAAAGATTTGAAAGGAAATAAAGTTTATATCCAATTAGTTTCTTCAGGAAAACTTCCACTTGGAAAAGAGTTAGTAGAACAAAGAAACTTAAACGTAAATGTATATTACGGAAATATGGACGGAACAGAAGTAAATATTTCTAAACTTTCGCAAGGAACTGAATTTACTGCTACATTAACAATCGAAAACTTGACAGATGAATATGTAAATGATATTGCACTTACAGAAATTATTCCTTCAGGATGGGAAATTGTAAATACTCGTTTTACAGATTATGAAAATCCAGAAAGTAGCAAAACGGATCATATTGATATCCGTGATGCTAAAGTGAATTTCTATTTTAGCTTAAACAAAAATGAGACAAAAACTTTCAAAATCTTGTTGAACGCCACTTATCTTGGAAAATATTATTTACCAGGAATTCAAGCAGAAGCTATGTATGACAATGAATATTTCATACACAAAGATGGTCAGTGGGTTGAGGTTGTAAAATAAAACCTTATAAATAATAAAAAAAACAGAAGATGATTGGTTTCTTTTCATCTTCTGTTTCTTTTTATAGAGGTTTGTAAAAATTCTTTTTTTAATCATTAATATGAATACCACTGCTGTTGCGAAGGATAACTTTTCGATGTTGTAAAGTCCAAAAATTGTACTCTTTTATTTCCATCTATCTGATACGTTTGTGTTTTATTCTCACCATTTCTTCCTCGAATATTTACTTTTATTGAATTCATCCCTTGATGTAGTGGAATTCGAACATAATAAATAGAATTTGGTAAAGATTGCCAGTTTCTCGTATCAGCTTTTTCAGTCAATGCATTGAAGATTCCAAGTACTGCACCTATATCCTGATTTTGATTTCTCACCGTATATTCAGTAGTTTTTTTGACAGCCAAACGCAATGCAGCTTTTCCTATCTCTCGAAGCATTCTATCTTTTAAAGTTTCAAAAGCAATAACCTTAAAATCTTCTGCTTTTTCAAACTTATAAGAATTCAAACCTTCCTCTGCGTTTCCACTTGTGTAAACGGGCTTTCTATCCACATATTTTGGAATTGCCATATTGAATGTTTCAAAATCAGAAAACCTTGTAGATCTGCTATTACTTGGTAAAGGTACTGGAAGTATTAAATCAAAATCTTCATTCACAATAGAAACAACTCCTCCTTGACCTTTTACAAATGAAAAATTAATAAATGTTTGATCTTTATATGGAACTAAACCATTATCCCAAAAAATTATTAATTCTCCTCCTGTGTTTTGAGGTTTTTCATATCGTAAATTAAATTTTCTTTCATACTTCAAAGCTTCATCCGTAAAACCTAAAATATGTGCTGTACGAATTAGATCTTTTTTTAATTGTAATGGAAGATTTACACCAAAATAAGTTCCGCCATTTTTTTCATAAAGATCCACAGCATTTCGATAAGAAATAAAAGCATCATTTACATTTCCAGTAGATTCGTATAACATTCCCTGAAAATTCAATGCAAAAGCATCTGTAGTATATCTATTTTTCTTTCCTGCCGGATATTTATCATTGATTTGTTGCAATTGCAAATTCAATCTTTTTAACTCCACAATAGCTTCATCTGGCTGATTTAAAAAAGTATAATTTAAAGCTTTATAATAATGAATCATTACTTTTTCAAAATCTTCAGGAGCAAAATCTTTCGTTTCGGGATTTGTAAGTAGTGCTAATGCTTCTTCTCCAATATTTTTTTGATAATCTTCAATAGCATAATCTGCTTTGTTGAAAAACTCATTACTTTCTTTATACTGATGTAAGTCATGAGCAACAGTTCCTTTTTCCATATAATACAAAAGCAAATTTCTTTTTTTCTTCAAGAATTTATTTTTGTCTATTTCTTTGTTAGCCAATTCATATTGTCCATTGTTTAAAGCGCTCTGATAAGAAGCACTTTTTTCATGATAAGAAGCACAGCTTACCAAAAACAAGAAACAACCAAGAAAACTATAATATAAATATTTCATCAGACAACACACTTTTTAAAAAATGCTCTCTAGGGAAAGAGAGCATTTCAGATAAATTATAATTAAGAACTGTTATTATTTTTTTGTTTAAGAAAGGTTTAGTTTTCAATAAACTTCTTGATTTTCTTATCACCAATCCAAACAGTTTCGTTTGTTTCAATATTTGTCAATTCTAAATTGATTTGGTAATAAACAACTTTTTCTTTTTTATGCGCATCTACAATAGAATTGATTGTTCCTTGTAACATGAAGTCAGCTCCAAGTTCTTTTCCAAATTTCTTTACAGTAGATAGCGAAGAGTTATTTTGTTGATCTGCTCTTTCTGCTCTCAATTCCTCACGGAAAGCTCCTCCTTTTACCAAACGAACTCTTCCACTACGAATAAATGATTGCTCGATATCTTTTATAAAAGTTTCTGCATCAATATGCTCATGAGATTTGTTTCGAACTAAACCTACAATTACTACAGGTTCTTTTCCAAATTTTGTTTTATACCTATCCAACCAAGCTCCTGATAAAACTTGTTGAATCATAGCCTCTGAAACCTCTCTTGAGTCAGTATCATTCCATCTTCCGCTAATATCAATTGTTTGATCCGGACTTACACGTTGTATTTTTCTTGAACAAGAGTCTAAAGAGAATACTAAAATAAAGCTTAATGTAGCTAGTAAAATGACTTTTTTCATACTTACCTATTCGTTAATTTTGATATATATACTTGTTTATTTTCGATTAAAAATATAATCCATAATTGAATGAAAACGGATTGTAATATCTTCCCCAGTTGTTCCATCCCCAACCAAAATTGATAGATGATCTAGGTACTTCATAATATTCTACATATCCATTTTTATATTTTTCCATACGTTCTTCATGTCTCCATTTCAAACGTTGTGCACGATATTTTTTCTTAAGAGCTTTCAATTCTCTTTTTTCTTCCATCGGATCAATAGCTTTATAAGTTTGCTGAAGTGTAGTTCCTTCTAAAGCCACATATTGCTGACCTTCCTTCATATATTTTTCTTGACTTATTTTATAATTTGGATTTTGGTCATAATCCAAAGATTCGCTGTTTTGTTGTGCAAACAAAAACGAACTAAAAAATAGCGCTATGATTGGTAGAGTTTTCATAATATAAATTTAGGTTAAATTCTTTTTTATTAATCCAATATTTATGCCAATTCCTTGTTAAACATTAATTAAAACACCAAAAAATAAACTCTTCAATAATAAGTTTTGAATTTTGTTTTTTAAATGAAAATTATCAGCTTTTTTAAAATAATATTAGAAAAAGTAGAATTTGTGCTTAAAACAAATGAATTCAGTATTTTTGCCACATGAGAGAAATTTCACAAAAATTAACTGAAAAGCTGGAGAAGAGAAAAGAAAACAATGCATTTAGAACGCTTTCGACGAATTCTTTTTGCATCGATTTTTCTTCAAATGATTATATCGGTTTTTCAAAAAACAAACATATTTCAGAGAGAGTTTTAGAAAAAGTACACAGTTTTCAAAATGTAAATGGAAGCACTGGTTCTAGACTTATTTCTGGAAATAGTTCTTTGTATCAAGAAATTGAGCAGTTTTTAGCAAATTTTCATCAAACTGAAAGCGCACTTCTTTTTAATTCTGGATACGATGCAAATGTTGGTTTTTTCTCTTCGATTCCGCAACGAGGTGACACTATATTATATGATGAATTAGTTCATGCTTCGATTCGAGATGGAATTCGTCTTTCCAATGCAAATGCTTTCGGTTTTAAACACAATGATCTTGAAAGTTTAAAATTGAAATTTCAAAGAGCAAAAGGAGATGTTTATATAGTTGTAGAATCTATTTATTCTATGGATGGAGATGCTGCAAATTTGAAAGAAATCGCAGATTTTTGTCAAGAAAATAATTGCTATCTAATCGTTGACGAAGCACATTCTACTGGGATTTATAGTGAAAATGGAAAAGGTTTTGTAGATTTTCTAGGTTTAAATGATATCGTTTTTGCAAGAATCCACACTTTCGGAAAAGCAATCGGATGTCATGGAGCTGTTGTTTTAGGAACTAAAAATCTTTGTGACTATCTAGTTAATTTTTCACGTTCTTTTATTTATACAACTGCAATGCCAGTTCATTCACTTTTAACCATAAAAGAAAGTTTTGAGGAATTAAAGACAACCAATGCTATCGAAGAATTGAAATCTAAAATTCAATTTTTTAAAGAAACTATTAAAGAATTAGACTTAGATAAAAAATTCATCGAGAGCGAAAGTCCAATTCAATGTTGTGTTTTAAGTGGAAATGATTTTGTAAAAAATATTGCAAAAAAATTACAAGAAAATAGTATCAACATAAAACCAATTCTTTCTCCAACTGTTCCAAAAGGAGCTGAGCGTTTACGTTTTTGCATTCATAGTTATAATTCAATAGAAGAGATTCAAGAAGTTTGTTCGATTTTAAAACAAGCTATTCAAGAATTCCAACCAGAAATGATCTTAGAAAGTTTAGAAACTGTTCATTAAATCAAATTAAGTTCCCCTCTTGAGAGCAGGGCTGTCAGGTCCTCCATTTTTTAAATTGAAAACCTGGTGCACTTTTGTAAAGTGTGCCCATTGTTTCTAGTATTTGTGTGGTCACGAGTTACAAACTCGCACCAGCGATTATATAAAATTAATAAATCAGACTAGAACTTGACAGCCCTGCATCTTGAGAGGGGCTAAGGGTGTGTAATAAAATTTTTACTTTTTTTTCAAAGAAATGTATCTTTGTGAAAAAGCGAATCTTTTGAATAAAACAACCATTTCATCCGTTTATGAAAAATCGCAGCAATTAAAAGAGATTGTTCCGATTTTGCTTGAAGAGAAATCAAAGATAGAAATAGAGAATACTGTTGGTTCTTCACTTTCCTATGTTATTGAGCAACTTTTTAAAAAGACTGAAAACCCGTTTCTTTTAATTTTTAATGACAAAGAAGAAGCTGCTTATTATCTGAATGATTTGGAACAATTAATCAATCCAAAAGATGTGTTGTTCTATCCAGGTTCTTACCGCAGACCTTATCAGATTGAAGAAGTTGATAATGCTAATATTTTACTTCGTGCAGAAGTTTTGAATCGAATCAATTCTAGGAAAAAACCGAGTATTATTGTTACTTATCCAGATGCAATTTTCGAGCAAGTTGTTACCAAAAAAGAATTAGAAAATAATACATTAAAATTAAGCGTAAACGAAAAAGTAACTCTTGATTTTGTAAATGAAGTTCTTTTTGAATATAATTTTAAAAGAGTCGATTTTGTTACAGAACCTGGTGAATTCTCTGTTCGTGGAGGAATTATAGATGTTTATTCTTTTTCTAACGAAGATCCATATCGAATTGAATTTTTTGATGATGAAATTGAAAGTATTCGTGTTTTTGATATCGAAACTCAGCTTTCTACAGAAAAAGTTTCAAAGATTTTGATTATGCCAAATGTAGAAAACAAAACACTTCAAGAAAAAAGAAGTAGTTTTCTTTCTTACATTTCTCCAAAAACGATTTTGTTTTATAAAAATGCAGATTTAATCGCAAATCGTTTAGATAATTTATTCAAAAAAGCAGAAGAAGCTTTCGAAAAACTTTCCAAAGAAATCAATCATGGAAAACCAAAAGAACTTTTCTGTAATGGTGAAATGATTTTAAATCAATTTGCAGATTTTAAAACTGTTTTCACTCAAAAAACGAATGAAAAAACACATTTTTCAGCAAAATTCAATATAAAACCACAACCTTCTTTCAATAAACATTTTAATTTATTGATTGAAAATTTACAGAAAAATACTTCTGAAGGAATCAAAAATTATCTTTTCTGTACAAACGAAAAACAAGCACAACGTTTCCATGATATTTTTGAAGATATGGAGGAAGAAGTTTCTTATGAAACGATTGTTTTTCCGCTTTATCAAGGTTTTGTGGATTTAGATAATAAAATTGCTTGTTATACCGATCATCAGATTTTTGAACGTTACCATAAATTTCAGCTTAAAAATAGTGCGCAAAAAAAGCAATCTATCACATTAAAAGAGTTGAATACGCTGGAGATTGGAGATTATGTAACGCATATTGATCACGGAATTGGAAAGTTTGGTGGACTTCAAAAAATCGATGTCGAAGGAAAAAAACAAGAAGCAATTAAGCTGATTTATGGTGATAGAGATATTTTGTACATCAGTATCCATTCGTTACATAAAATTTCAAAGTTCAACGGAAAAGATGGAAAACCACCAAAAGTTTATAAACTTGGTTCTGGAGCTTGGAAGAAAGTAAAACAAAAAACGAAATCGAAAATCAAGCATATTGCGTATAATTTGATTCAATTATATGCAAAAAGAAGATTGCAAAAAGGTTTCCAATTCCAGCCAGATACATTTATGCAACATGAGTTGGAAGCAAGCTTTATGTTTGAAGATACACCAGATCAATACAGCGCAACGCAAGCCGTAAAAGCAGATATGGAAAAACAGAGTCCGATGGATCGCTTGGTTTGTGGGGATGTTGGTTTCGGAAAAACAGAAGTTGCAATTCGTGCGGCATTTAAAGCTGTAGACAACGGAAAACAAGTTGCTATTTTGGTTCCGACAACTGTTTTGGCTTTCCAACATTTCAAAACTTTCTCAGAAAGACTGAAAGATTTTCCTGTTCGAATTGATTATTTGAATCGTTTTAGAACAGCAAAACAAAAAAATCAGGTTTTAAAAGAACTTTCTGAAGGAGCTATTGATATTGTGATTGGAACACATCAGTTGGTTGGAAAAAATGTTTCTTTTAAAGATTTAGGTTTATTGATTATTGATGAAGAACAGAAGTTTGGAGTTGCTGTAAAAGACAAATTAAAAACCGTAAAAGAAAACGTAGATACTTTAACATTGACTGCAACGCCAATTCCAAGAACTCTACAGTTTTCATTAATGGCAGCAAGAGATTTATCTGTAATTTCAACGCCTCCACCAAACAGACATCCGATAGAAACACAAACAATTCGTTTCAATGAAGAAATCATTCGAGATGCACTACAATACGAGATTTCTAGAGGTGGACAAGTTTTCTTTATTCATAATAGAATTGAAAATATCAAAGAAGTTGCTGGAATGCTACAAAGATTAGTTCCGGATGCAAAAATCGGAATTGGTCACGGGCAAATGGAAGGGAAAAAACTGGAAGAACTAATGCTTTCTTTCATGAATAATGAATTTGATGTTTTAGTTTCTACCACAATTATTGAAAGTGGATTGGATGTTCCAAATGCCAATACAATTCTAATTAATAATGCCAACAATTTCGGGCTCTCAGATTTACACCAAATGCGAGGAAGAGTTGGTCGTTCGAATAAAAAAGCGTTCAGTTATTTCATCACACCTCCTTATCATATGATGACGGAAGATGCAAGAAAACGTATTGAAGCACTGGAAATGTTCTCTGATTTAGGAAGTGGAATCAAAATCGCCATGAAAGATTTAGAAATTCGTGGAGCTGGAGATTTACTTGGTGGAGAACAAAGCGGATTTATCAATGATATTGGTTTTGATACCTATCAAAAGATTTTAAATGAAGCTATTTTAGAACTAAAAGAAAACGAGTTTAAAGACTTATATGTTTCCGAAGAAACAGAGAAAGTTTATGTAAGAGAAATTCAAATTGATACGGATTTCGAAATGCTTTTCCCTGATGATTATATCAATGTAATTGCAGAAAGACTGCGTTTGTATAATGAATTAGATGCACTTCAAAACGAAGAAGAATTAGTAGCTTATGCAAAAAGGCTAGAAGATCGATTTGGAGATTTACCATCACAAGCAGAAGATTTATTAAACATGGTTCGTATCAAATGGATTGCAAAAGATTTAGGTTTCGAGAAAATCATCATGAAAAAAGGAAAGTTAATTGGATATTTTGTCTCAGACCAACAATCGGATTATTACCAATCTGAAACTTTTACCAAGATTTTACAATTTGTACAAATGAATCCAACAGCTTGTAAAATGAAAGAAAAACAAACTAAACAAGGTTTACGCTTACTTCTAACTTTTGATAATATCACTAATGTAGACAAAGCTTTGAAAAGCATAAAACAAGTTCAAGGATAAAAGAAAAGGCTACTGTTTAGTAGTCTTTTTTATTTTTTAAAGTTTAAATATCTTATTAACTCAAATTTGGGCGTTCCCTTCGGGTCGGGCTTTGCGCTACTAGTTTTCTTTTTCCAAAAAAGTTTTTCTAAAGAAATACGTGGGCTTCTTAGGTCGCCTCCGTTTTCTAAGAAAAAACAAATTTTTGAAAAAAAGAAAAGCTAACCGCTACAATCCCTTTCGCAAAAAAACTATTATTTAAATGTTTCTTAAATGAAAGCCCTTTTTTCTTTTTCTTAACTAAAACTACTTCCTGAATTTTATAATTTTAATTTACTAAAGAATGAAATTATGAAACTAAAGATATTTTTCGCTTTATTATTTGTTACTTTTTTAGGGTTTTCTCAGTCAAAAGAAATTGAGAGTGTAACATATGTAGCAAAGACAACAGGAGGAGCTTCTGCATCAATAAAAGTTCATATGACACCAAGTAAAACCACTTTTGAAAAAAATGGTGTAAGTCAAACTTTTGATACAGATCAGATACTTTGGAAAAAAATAAATAGAGATGTTCGAAAAATCAATCTTTCAGATATTTCCAATTTAAAATCTCCAACAAATCGTAGAGCTTATGGCGGAGCGCTTACAGCAACTTTAACGGTAGATGAAGGTGAATTTGAATATACTTCCTCTAAGTTTGATGATGGAACGCCTCCTTCGCTAATAAAGCAAATAGTAGATGATTTGATGTATATTATTCGAAAACATATATAGGATTCTTTTATTTCCTTCCAAAATCCGCTGGAATTTCACCCCAAACTTTCGTTTCCCATTTAATTATTTGTGTGGAAAATGTGTTGTTTTTTAGCCAATTTTCAGCTCTTTCGATCAATTCAAAAAGATGAATGTTTCTTGCTGTTCTTTTAAGAGTTGTCTTGCAATGTTTTGTTTTAATCCAACCCATCGCAATTTTAGAATCTGTATATAAGGGGAGTTTACTGTTTTTAGATTTTAAAAAAGCTAATCCGTGAACGAGAGCCAAAAATTCACCAACATTATTGGTTCCGTCTTCAAAAGGTCCTTGAATAAAAATTTGTTTTTTTGTTTTTGTATCTACACCACGATATTCCATTCTTCCAGGATTTCCGCTACAAGCAGCATCTACAGAAAGCGAAGGAATAATTGGTTTTCCTACATTTTTGGGAGTGGTAGAAGATTTTGCTTTAAAATTTGCATAACCTATAGAAAAAGCTTCTTTAGCCGACTCGTAATTTTCAAACGATTTATATTGTGCACCTTTTACACCATCAATCTGAGCTTTACAGTCGTTCCAATTTGTGAAAACGCCAGTTTTTTTTCCTTTCCAAACAACATAAAATTTTGATTTAGCCATAGTTTCAGAAGCTTTTTCTTACAATTTACAGATTATTAATGATTTCTTCAATTACTTTCGGGAAGTGTGCATATTCCAATTGATGTACTTTTTGTGCCACATTTTCAGGTGTGTCTTCCGAAGTTACTTCTACTGATTTTTGAAAAATAATAGCACCTTCATCATAATTTTCATTTACAAAATGAATTGTAATTCCAGTTTCTTTCTCTTTATTTTCTACTACAGCATTATGAACATTCATTCCATACATTCCTTTTCCACCATATTTTGGTAAAAGAGCTGGGTGAATATTGATGATTTTATTTGGGAAATTTTGAACAATTTCAGGAGAGATTTTAAGTAAAAATCCAGCTAAAATGATTAAATCTGCTTCTTTTTTAAGAAAATTTACTACATTTTTTCCATCTAAAAACTCTTGTTTTGTGAAAATTTTTGATGGGATTTGAAGTCTTTCAGCTCTTTCAAGTACTTTTGCTTTCGCTTTATTTGTAATAATATAGCTTACTTTTACCTCTGTATTATCTTTAAAATAATTAGCGATATTTTCAGCGTTACTGCCTGATCCTGAGGCTAAAATAACAACTCGTTTCATTGTCTTTGATTTAATAATATTGCATAATTAAACAAATTATTAGTAACTTTCGGAGTTTTAAATAAAAAATCTTTATTATTTTTGCCGCATATAATTAAAACGTTTTTAAGTCAATAAATTAGAAATTAAATTTTGAATTAAAGAAAGTTTTATATTTTTGCCGAGTAATTAAATTTTAAAAAATAAAAATTATGTCAGACATTGCATCAAGAGTAAAAGCTATTATCGTTGATAAATTAGGAGTTGACGAGAACGAAGTAACAGCAGAAGCTAGCTTCACAAACGATTTAGGAGCTGATTCATTAGATACTGTTGAGTTAATTATGGAATTTGAAAAAGAATTTGATATTCAAATCCCAGATGATCAAGCAGAAAACATTGGAACTGTAGGTCAAGCAATTAGCTATATCGAAGAAGCACAAAAATAAGAATTATATGAAATTAAGACGAGTTGTTGTAACAGGACTTGGTGCATTGACACCAATAGGAAATAATTTAGAAGAATATTGGAATGGATTAGTAAATGGAGTTAGCGGAGCTGGCCCTATTACTCATTTTGATGCATCAAAGTTTAAAACTCGTTTTGCCTGCGAGCTTAAGGACTTTAAAGTGACTGACTTTATCGACAGAAAAGAAGCTCGTAGAATGGATAAATTTACTCAGTACGCAATGGTTGCTGCTGATGAGGCTATCAATAACGCCCAATTAGATGTTGCGTCTTTAGACAAAGATCGAGTGGGCGTTATTTGGGGAGCCGGAATAGGTGGATTGGAAACTTTCCAAAACGAAGTTGAAAACTTTGTAAAAGGTGATGGAACTCCAAAATTCAACCCTTTCTTTATTCCAAAAATGATTGCTGATATTGCTCCAGGGTATATCTCAATCAAGCATGGATTCAGAGGACCTAACTTTACTACTGTTTCTGCATGTGCATCTTCTGCAAATGCATTAATCGATTCATTAAACTACATCCGTTTAGGATATGCTGATGTGATCGTAACAGGAGGATCTGAAGCAGCAGTTACTGCAGCAGGTATGGGAGGTTTCAATGCAATGCATGCATTATCAACAAGAAATGATGATCCAAAGACAGCATCTAGACCTTTTGATGCAGACAGAGAAGGATTCGTATTAGGAGAAGGAGCAGGAGCTTTAATCCTTGAAGAATATGAACACGCTGTAGCAAGAGGAGCTAAGATTTATGCTGAAATTGCAGGAGGAGGATTATCTGCAGATGCACACCACATTACTGCACCACATCCAGAAGGATTAGGAGCAAGAAACGTAATGTTAAATTGTTTAAAAGATGCTGAAGTAAAGCCAGAGGATGTAGATGCTATCAACATGCACGGTACATCAACACCACTTGGAGATATTGCAGAATCTAAAGCGATTAAAGACGTTTTCGGTGAGCATGCTTATAACTTAAACATCAATTCTACAAAATCAATGACAGGACACTTATTAGGTGCTGCTGGAGCTATTGAAGCTATTGCTTCTGTAATGGCAATTGAGAAGGGAATTGTACCTCCAACAATCAATCATTTCACAGATGATGAAAATATTGATTCGAAATTGAATTTTACTTTCAATGAAGCGCAAAAACGTGATGTAAAAATCGCAATGAGTAATACTTTTGGTTTCGGAGGACACAATGCTTGTGTTTTATTTAAGAAATTAGACTAATATTTTTTATTTCAACTAAAAAGGAATGAAATTCATTCAAAAATTAGTAAGCTTTAATTCTAAAAAAGATGATAAGTTTTACAATGAGTTAAAAAATATTATTGGTTTTAAGCCAAAAAGTTTAGAGTATTATCAAGTTGCCTTTACACATCGTTCTGCAAAGAAAGTAGATGAAAAGGGGAATCCAATAAATTACGAAAGACTTGAATTTTTAGGAGATGCTATGCTGGGAGCAGTCATAGCATCTTACTTATATAAGAAAGTACCTTCAGGAAATGAAGGTTATTTGACACAAATGCGCTCTAAAGTTGTTAGTAGAGAGCATTTAAATGAGCTAGGAAAAGAGTTAGACTTACTTCAATTTATTGAAAGTAATGTTTCTTCTACCAAATTTGGTGAAAATGTACACGGAAATATTTTTGAGGCTTTAATTGGAGCTATTTACTTAGATAGAGGTTATAAATATTGCCATAAATTCATCAGTAAAAGAGTAATTAAACCACATGTAGATATACCAAAGTTAGAAGGAAAAATTACGAGTTATAAAAGTCTTCTGATTGAGTGGTGTCAGAAACAAAAAAAGCAATTTAAATTTGATGTATATGAAGATACTGGAAATGATAAATTAAAACATTTCAGTGTTAAATTATATGTAGATGATAAATTGGTTTCAAAAGGTAGAGCTACTTCAAAGAAAAAAGCAGAAGAAATTGCCTCAAAACGTGCATATTATGCTTTTAGAAAGCAGATGAAAAAATAATCCTCTTTTATTTTTAACAAGCTATTAATAAGTTTTTTGGCTATATTTATTTTAAACTTTAAATGAATATGGTGATGAAAGTAAGAATAGTTTTATTAGTGGTCTTAGCAGCTATGTTAGGAAGTTGTTCCGCTGTCAGGATTACCGATGCTTGGAAATCCGCAGATGTAGGAACGATACGTGAAGGAAAAACACTTGTAGTGAATGTGTCAGATAGACTGCAAGTCAGAACAATCTCAGAGGATAGAGTTACAAAAGATTTTCAGAAACATGGAGTAGATGCAGAACAGAGTTATTTAGTTTTTCCTGATTTGCAACTTTCTAAAAAAATGAAAACAAAACAAATTGAACGATTTAAAAAACAAATTGTACAAAAAGGTTTTGATAATGTTGTAATTACTCGTGTAGTAGATTTTGAAAAAATGAGAAATCATGTTCCAGGATATACCACTGCAAATTATTATAATGTTTACAATCGATTTGGATATTATTGGGGTACAAATGCCTTTGTTGTACATCATCCAGGGTATAATACAGTTTCTAAAACCTATACCTTGGAAACGGTAGTTTATAATTTAACTTTACCAGAAGATAAACAATTAATCTCCGTTACAACTTCAGAAATTACAGATCCAGGTTCTATTTCGTCAGTTTCAGAAGATTTTGCACAAAAATTGGTCGCAACTATTTTAGGTTTGAAAAAATAACATAAAAAAAAGGAACTGAGAAAGTTCCTTTTTTATTTATAATATGTTTTGTCTTTTAGTTTTTCCAACGAACAGATTCCATTAAATGTTGCACATCTTTTTGAATGTATTCAATAGCTGGAACGATAGAGTCATAATTTGGTTTTACTTCAAAATATAAAGCTCCAGATAAAAGGTTTTTGGTACTATCTGTAACATGAAATTGAATATTAGAAGCTACATTTCCATCAATTTTCATTAAACTACCATACACATTATCTTTTGCATTTTCATAAACTTTTGGAGCGTTGATAGCGTCTGCCTTTTGTGTGTGCTCCCAAGTTAATTTTTCTACATCTCTTAAAACATCATCTAAATTTCCGTTAATTGGACGATAAGTCAAATGTAAAGTCGCTTTAAGTTTTGGATATCTAATTTCTCCCCAACATCTTTGGTTGATAGAAAAAGTTGCTTGATCTGAATATTCTAAAACATAAGGACAATCTTCTTTAAAAGAAATATATTTTGCCTCAGGATATTTTAATCTTAAAAAACCATTTGGTTTTGGAATCACATCTTCATCAGAACAACTGAAGAAAGAAAATATAGATAAAAAAGATAAAAAGATTAATGTATTAGTTAGTTGTTTTTTGTTCATCTTGGGTTGTTACTTTGATTTGTTTAATACGAGTTTTGTCTACACTTTCAATAATAAACGTAAAGTTCTCAAAAATTATTTTTTCGTTCTTTTTCGGAAATCTTGAAGAAATTTCTAAAATTAATCCAGCTAAAGTTTCTGCTTCTCCTTTTGCTTCTTCAAAAATAGCATCATCAACCTCTAAAACTTTACAAAAATCTTTAAGTGTTATTTTTCCTTCAAAAACATAATTATTATTGTCCAGTTTTGAATAAGATAAATTGTCATCATCAAACTCGTCAGTAATATCTCCTACAATTTCTTCGATTACATCTTCTAAGGAAATAATTCCAGAAGTACCTCCATATTCATCTACCACAATTGCTAGGTGGTTTTTCATTTCTTGAAAATCACTTAAAAGATCGTCCAGTTTTTTATTTTCAGGAATAAAATATGGCGAACGAATTAATGTTTTCCAATCAAAATCTTCTTTATTTAAATGTGGAATTAAATCTTTTGCATAAAGAACTCCAACGATTTCATCTATATTTTCATGGAAAACAGGATTTCTAGAATAACCATTTTTAGTAATAGATTCCACCACATTTTCAAAAGTTTCTTCATCCGAAATAGCACAGATATCAATTCTTGGAGTCATAATTTGACTAGTATCTGTATTTCCAAAAGTTACAATTCCTTCTAAAATTCTTTGTTCATCTTCTGTTGTGGCAGTGTTTGAAGTAAGTTCTAAAGCTTCGGATAATCTTTCTACAGAAATATCTGATTTATTTTTCTGAAGTCCTCTTTCAATAAGATTTGTAATTGCTAATAAAATACTTGTTAAAAAAGAAAGTAAAATATTAAGGTATTTTAGAGGAATTACCATTAATGTAGCAAATTTCAGTGAATTTCTGTTTGCATAAACCTTTGGAAGAACTTCACCAAAAAGTAAGATTAAGAAAGTAGCAATAACAATATCAAAAAAAGTTTTGTTGCTGATTCCTGTATTAAAATCAATAAAAGGAATTACAATTGTTTTTTCGATACCTTTAAATATCTCCGTACTAATAACAGTAAGTAATAGTACAATTAAAATATTGATGAAATTATTAAAAATCAGAATGGTTCCTAATAATTTTTTTGGTTTTTCTAGTAGTTTTACAACAAGTTGTTGCTGTGCAGAGTTTGAGTTCTGCGCTTCGTCAATATCTTCTCTAGTTAGGGAGAAAAAAGCAACTTCTGCACCAGAAACCATTGCGGAAAGAATTAGTAATACTAATAATATGATTGTATCAACTAGTACAATCCAATCGAATTGAAAAAATAATGTAATAATACTGGCGGGTCCTGAGTCCAATTAATTAAAATTTAAGGTTATTAAAATGGTAAATCTTCTTCTTCATTTTTTGGAGAAGGTTTCAAAACAGAATTATCTTCTTTTATCTGATTTTGATTTCCTCCTTCTTTGGCTTGATTCAAATCTTTTTTAGTAGTCAAGAAGGTCATATCTGTAACTTGAATTTCCGTAGTATATTTTGTTACACCATCTTGTTCCCATTGTCTAGATTTGATTCTACCCTCACAATATACTTTGTCGCCTTTTGTAAGATATTTTTCACAAATTTCAGCAAGTTTATTTCGAACTACAATATTATGCCATTCCGTATTTGTAATTCTTTCTCCTGTTTTTTTGTTGATAAAAGTCTCATTGGTTGCAAGAGGAAATCTTCCGATAGAATTTCCTTCTTCAAAATAATGCATTTTCACATTATCTCCAAGATGACCAATTAGCATTACTTTGTTAAGAGTTCCAGCCATAGCTTTTGAGTTTTTATTCAGTATCAAATGTACTAAAAATTCTTTTTTGTTCGAATTCTTTTATAAAATTATGAATTAAAATAGGAACTGGAAATTGATGGATTTCATCCCAATCCATAAAATTTTCGTTATCAGAAAATGTGTTAATAATCCAAAACTTTGTGTGAATATGTTGATGTGATAATTTATGAATTATAGGTTCATTGTTAAATAATTTAATAGTATTGATATCAAAATTATATTTTTCAACTATATTTTCTATCTCAAAATTTTCTTCAGTAAGTTCAGATTTTGTTTCAAAAAGTGGAAATTGATATAAATTTAACCAAATACCTTTTGAAGTTCTTTTTTCTAAAATAGTTTTGTTGTTACTATTTATAGGTATGATGAAATTGAAATGCTTTTTAGAAATTTTAGTTTTCTTTTCTTTGACAGGTAAGTTTGAAATTTCATTTTTAGCCAAAGCAATACAACTTTCATTAAAAGGGCAAGAATCACAAAGAGGATTTTGAGGTTTACATTGCGTTGCGCCAAAATCCATAATTGCTTGATTGTATTCTCCAGGTTTTTCTTCAGAAATTAAACTTTGAGCCAAAGCTTTAAATTCTTTAATCCCTTTTGTAGAATTAATAGGAGTGTTAATTCCAAAATATCTAGCCAAAACTCTATATACGTTCCCATCTACAACAGCAGTTTTTTCATCAAAACAAATAGAAGCAACAGCGGAAGCAGTATAATCACCAACACCTTTTAATTTTAAAAGCTCTTTATAAGTATTCGGAAATTCTCCATTTAATTCATTCAAAATATATTTTGCAGAAAAATGAAGATTTCTTGCACGAGAATAATACCCTAGTCCTTGCCACATTTTAAGGATAGCTTCTTCGTCTGCATTTGCAAGATTTTCCACTTTTGGAAAATTATTTATAAATTTCTCATAATATGGTAATCCTTGCTCTATTTTTGTTTGTTGAAGTATGATTTCTGAAATCCATATATGATAAGGATCGGAAGAATTTCTCCAAGGTAAATTTCTTTTATTTTCTAAGTACCACTTTAACAGTGTATTATGAAACATATAGTTCTAGATTTTGAATTTGCAATATTAATACTTTTATATCGTTAAATTTTAATCAATTAGCTTTTTGAAGTTATTTAAAAAGCTTATATTTGCAGCCTTTAATTTTATTATAAAAATACATACAAAAATGACTAAAGCAGATATCGTATCGAATATTTCAGAAAAATCTGGAATTGAAAAGGCTGATGTATTGGCAACTGTTGAGGCTTTCATGGCAGAAGTAAAAGAGTCTCTTGAAAACGGTAACAACGTATATTTACGTGGATTTGGATCTTTTATCATCAAGAAAAGAGCTGAAAAAACTGGAAGAAATATATCAAAAAACACAACGATAAAAATACCTGCTCACAATATCCCAGCTTTCAAACCTGCGAAAGTATTCATTGAAGGAGTAAAAACTAAAGTAGAAGTTGTAGAAGACTAAAAAGTTCAAATAAATTTATTAACTTAAAATATTCAATATTATGCCAAGTGGTAAGAAAAGAAAGAGAAGTAAAATCTCTACGCACAAACGTAAGAAAAGATCTAGACAAAATAGACACAAGAAGAAGTAAGCATATGCTTACTTTTTCTTATTGAAAAGAGTTCTTTGAAATATTATAGACAAGATATTATTTACTTTAACCAAATCTATTATTTTATAGATTTTAAAAACAATTCAGAGTGAAAACAGAATTAATAATTAGATCAAGTTCCTCTGATATTGACTTTGCTTTACTAAAAGATGGTAAATTAATTGAGCTAAATAAAGAAACAAATGATAACAAATTTTCAGTAGGTGATATATTTTTAGCCAAAACTGGAAAAGTTTTAAAAGGATTAAATGCCTCATTTGTTGATGTTGGATATCAGAAAGATGGATTTTTACATTATCATGATTTAGGAGCACAATTATTATCATTAAATAAATTCCTTAAGGGAGTAATTTCAGGAAAAGAAAAAGATTTTACACTTAAAAATTTTCAACCTGAAAAAGATATTGATAAAAACGGAGGAATCACCGAAGTTTTAAAACCTGGACAAAATATTTTGGTTCAAATTGTAAAAGAACCAATTTCTACAAAAGGCCCTCGTATCAGTTCAGAGTTATCCATTGCAGGAAGGTATCTAGTTTTGGTGCCTTTTTCAAACAGAGTCTCAGTATCACAAAAAATCGGGAATAATGCCGAGAAAGAAAGATTAAAGAGACTAGTAAAAAGTATTAAACCTAAAGGTTTTGGAGTAATCATAAGAACTGTTGCTAAGAATAAGAAAGTAGCAGAATTAGACAAAGATTTACAAAATTCTTTAGAAAGGTGGGTGAAAATGTGTGAAAGAATTAGTAGAAGCACACAGACCCCAACAAAAATATTAAGTGAGTTAAATAGAGCTTCCTCAATTTTAAGAGATGTTTTCAATGATTCCTTTACAAATATTATCACAGATGATGTGGTTTTAAATCAGGAAATTGTAGAATATCTAAAGGAAATTGCACCAGGGAAAGAATCTATTGTTAAACTTCACCAATCTAATGTTCCTATTTTTGAAAAATACGGAATAGAAAGACAAATAAAAACATCTTTTGGAAAGACAGTTTCGATGAGCAAAGGTGCTTATCTTGTGATAGAGCACACAGAAGCTTTGCATGTGATAGATGTGAATAGTGGAAACAGATCCAATAAATCTGAATCACAAGCAGATACTGCCTTAGAAGTAAATTTAATTGCAGCAACAGAAATTGCAAGACAATTGCAATTACGTGATATGGGAGGAATTATCGTAATTGATTTTATCGATATGCATTCTGCAGAACATAGGCAGAAATTATTTGAGCATTTGAGAAATGAAATGCAATTCGATAGAACAAAACATAAAATTTTACCTCCAAGTAAGTTTGGTTTAGTGCAGATTACACGTCAACGCGTTAGACCAGAGATGAATATCAAAACCAAAGAGCCAAACCCAAATGGCGAAGGTGAAGTTGATGCTCCAATTGTTGTAATAGACAAGATTGAAGGAACATTGGAGAAAATAATTACAGATAATAATTATAAGAAAATCACTTTAAATGTTCATCCATTTGTAGCTGCATACTTAAAACAAGGATTTTTATCTATTCAGGTAAAATGGTTTTTGAAGTATAAAAAGTGGATTAAAATATTACCAAGAGATGCTTATCAATATTTACAATATCGTTTTTTTAAGACGAATTAATGTAAGGTAAAGCTATACAATATCGACTTAAAAACCTGTCATTTAAATGGCAGGTTTTTTTTTTATGATATTTTTTGGATTGATAAAAAAAAAATGTGTATTTTTAACAAGTTGAAAAATTATATTAATTTTTTAAATAATTATTAATTATGTCCCCACAAAAATTATTTCTAAAAGTATTTGTGTTAATATTTTTCATTAGCACTTATGTAGTTCATTCTCAAAGTATTTCAGCTCCTCAGCTGATGTTTGATAATGCATGTTCATCTGCAAATCATACTGATTTCGAGATGAAAGTTCACATTTCTTCAGGCTTTGGATCTAATCCAGGTTTTAAAGTAAAACTATCAGATCTTGACGGTAATTTCGATAATGGAGTTATTCTTGCTGATAGTGATGTACAGATTTCACAATTAGGAGCTTATTTAAATATAACTTTTAAATTGCCAGAAAATACACATGGAGAAAATTATAGAGTTAAGGTTGTTTCTTCATCTCCGATGATTGAAGGAGAACCATCAGATTCTTTTGGAGCTTATAAAATTATTGATTCCAATTTAGTTTTATTAATTAATGGTCAACCTATGATGGGTACAACATCATTTGTTTGTGCTTCTGGAGAATTATCTTTAGCTCTTTCAAACAGTGAAGAAGATTTAAATGCTTGTGCAATAAACTGGTATAAAAATGATGAGTTAATGACTCAAACTTCAACGGCTTTCACGACTTTTGATCCAGGAGAGTACTATGCAGAATTAAATTATGGTATTTGTTCTGAAAACAATACAAATATTCCAAGAACAATTAAAGTTCAGTTACAAATTTCCCCTCAATTAAATGCTGTTATTGAAGCAAATTCTGAAGATGTTGTGGAAGTTTGTGAGGGAAGTGATTTAGTTTTAAATGCTACAGAACAAGATCCAGGTTATATTTATAGATGGTATAAAGATGGAGAGTTAATCTCTGAAGGACATGAATTATATAGTCTTACAGTTCCTAATGGACAAGAACAAGAAGGAGTTTATTATTTTGAAGCAAAAAGTTCTCTTTGTGAATCAGTTTCACAAGAAGTTACAGTTGTTTATGGTGAATTAGAAGTTGACTTTGTAAGTATACAATCTGACTACTTTGTTTTATTAGAAAATGAAACGGAGCATTTAACTGTAATTGCAAATACTACAGATGCTACTTTTCAATGGTATAAGGATGGGGAGATTTTAGATGGTGAAACAGATTCAACTTTAACAGTTTCAGAGTTAGGAGTGTATAAGGTAGAGGTTACTTCGGCACAAAACTGTAATGAATCAATTATGTCTGAAGAAAAAACTGCAATTGGTGCTGAGGGGATAGAGGTTCAAATTGGAGAAGATTTAGCAGAAGAAGAAAATTCTTCAAATCCTTGTGAAAATAACGAGCTTAGAATGGCCGTTACAGAAGCTAAATTTATTTTAACTAATGGGGAAAGAGAAATAATAGCTTCAGATGAAATTTATAATATAGATTTAGAATGGTTTAAAGATAATCAATCTATAGATTCATCAGTTAATGAGTTCGTTGTTGATTCTGAGGACGAAAACGGAAACTATAGAGTAAATGCATCTTATAAAGGTTTTGAAACTTTATCGAATTCTTATGCTGCGATAGTTTTACCTACATTCGAAATTATAGCTAGTCATGATAAATTATGTGAGGGAAGTGAAGTTAATTTATCTACATACCAAAATGACAATTTAACATATACATGGTACAAAGATAATTCACCAATTGAAAATTCAAATTCATTTTCAATTACGGCAAGTGAAGAAGGGACATATTATGTTGCTGTAGATTATAATGGATGTACAATTGAAAGTGATTCTATTGAAATAGAAACATTTGATGCTTCAAGTATCACAATTTCTCCATCAACTAATATTGTTATTAATAGAGGAGAATTCCAAGATATTATTGTAGAAGGAGCTGAGTTTTATGAATGGTATAATGAGGCAGGAACTTTATTATCAAGTTCACCAATTTATTCTGTAAATGAAGCTGGAGTATTTACTGTTAAAGCAATTTCTAATGAATGTGAGGTAATCAATGAAATTACTGTAGAAATAAATGATGCTGAAAAAGAGGAGATTCCAAATGTTGTTACACCAAATAACGATGGATATAATGATAAGTGGATCTTACCATCAATGTATACAAATGACGAAACAAATGTTGAAATTTTAGACACTAGAGGAAAGAGAATATTCTCAACAGTTAATTATAAAAATAATTGGCCTACTCAAGGTGATTTAAATGCAGCAAAAAACTCAAGAAACACACCAGTATTTTATTATATAATTAAATCAAACAATTCTATTAAAGCGAAAGGAACGATTACTATTATTAGATAAAATACGATTAAAAATAGCCCCCAAGCATGCTGAATATAAAAACTATTATATTAACGATAATTGTATTTGTAGGTATATTTAATGTTCAACAAGCCTATGCTCAAGATGATGAAGTTGATGATAAGACGAGAATAGGAGTTTCGATAAATATACCAACACATAACTTTGTGAAATATAATAGTTTTTTATTGAATCCAACTTTTTCATTTATAGTTCAAAAGAACAGAGCTTTTACACTTTATAGTAGAACTCAGTGGGTGGACTTTGAAAATTCTCCTGAAATTCTAATGATGGATTATGCAGGAGCTATAAATGAAAAAAGTGGTCTTGGGTTAGGAATTTACCAGCATACTACTGGAGTTATTAAAAACTTTGGTGGATTAGCAAACTACGCTTACGGAATAAAACTTTCTGAAAAAATAATGCTTTCATTAGGTTTTAATCTTAATTACTTCAAAAGTGGTCTTAATATAGCCGATATTCAAACTTCAGGTGTTTACGACCCATTATTAGAAGAGATCGGAAATGAATCTCTTGTTACTTTTGCTCCAGGTCTTAACTTAACATTAGGAAGCTTTGATGTTGGAGTCTATTCAAATAATCTAGTAGATTATAATTTTAGAACAAAAAAAGAATTAACTGCATTTAGTGATAAAACTTTTTCTGGACATTTGATGTATACCAAAAGATTTGATTCTGGTAAATTATTAAATGGAGGAAGATTAAGTGTGATGGCCTTAGGAGAAAAAGAAGGTCAAGGAGATATCAGTTATGGTGGGAATTTTATTTTAGAAATTCCTCGTTTATGGATTAATGCAGGATATAATAGTTTTTATGGAGCTTCTGCAGGAATTGGAGTTAATTTCGCTGAAGGGTCTCTTTCTTTAGGATATACTATTGAAAAAGGACTTACTAATGAACTTCAGTATTTTGGAGCAACACATGATCTTTACTTAAGTTATAACTTCTTACATTCAAACAAAGCGAAGTTGCCAAAAACGACAGATAGTGATTCTGAAGAGGATAAATTTGAGCAATTAGCACAAGAAGCAGAAGAAAGAGAAAATGAATTGAATGCAAGAATTGATCAATTAGAAGAAGCTCTTGCTAATATAAATAATTCAATAGAAAAAGATAAAGAGTACGAACTAGAAAAGGATAAATTTGCTCCAAGAATAGAATCTTTAATTTCACAAGAAGAAGTTTCAGGATATTATTTAATTGCTTTCGAATCAGATTTTGAAGAAGATGCTTTAAGTTTTTCAGATAAAGTAAATGATAAAAACTTTACTTCAGGAAGTAGAATAGTTTATAATGCAGAGGCAAATAAGTACTACAGTTATTTGAATGTATATAAGTCAAAAAATGCAGCGATTAAACAATATTATAGTTTAGTTGATAAAAAAAATGCGGATGATATTTGGATTTTAAGAGTTATTAATGACGGAACAAAAGTAGATCCATCATCGGTTCTTAGATACAATGACTCAAATGATAATGAAGATCAAGAAGAAGAAACTGAAACTGAGATTATAGAAGAAGAAACAGAGCCTACATCAGTTACAGATAATCAAAATATCAAAACAGAAGAAGAAATAATCAAAGTTCAAATTAATAGAACGCATGATATAAAACCAGGGTATTACATAATAGCGAATGTATTCTCAAATAGAAAGAATGCTATACAGTTTATGAACAGTTTACAAAGAAGTAATTTGGAAGCAGATTATTTCATAAGACCGCTGAATAACTATTATTATGTTTACTTAAAAAGGTTGGATACCAAGCAGGAAGCTTTAAAAACTTATCATTCAAAAGTTGATGGAAGTTATACTAATGAAATATGGATTTTGGTTGTTAAGTAACAATTACATTTTTGAAAATAAATACCAAATATTTTAATAGTAATTAAGTAAAATTTATACCCCCCGTAACAATATGAGAACAAAATTATTTTGGATGCTCTTTGTAATGCTATTCTACAATAGTATTTTACAAGCGCAAACAGAAGTGAATCTTACCTTTCCTGTAAATGCTGCAGATTGGGAGGTAGGAGGTAATGCTTCTGCAGATGCAAGCGTTAACTTCGATGGAAATGGTATACATGACGAACTTTTGTTGTGTCCAAACCAATCAGGTAAACGAGGATATGTATATTATAAAGAACCTTTAAATCTTACAGCTTGTTCTAAATGGACAGTAGATTTCGATTTTAGAATTTATGATAGTTATAATTATCAACCTGCGGATGGTTTTGCATTTAGTTTTTTAGAAGAAATTCCTTCAGGTTTTGTGTCAGGAGCTGGATTAGGTGTTCCGAACAATTCTGGAACCAAAGGACTTGTAATAGGATTTGATACATATAATAATGAGTCTACGGGAGCTGGAGCTTATCATGACAACCCAGAGATTCAATTAAGAGAGGTAAATGTAGATGGTGGTGTAAGTTATAAAGAATGGGTAGGTTTACAACCATTTGAAGATTCTCCAACGACAATTAAATTAGGAACTGGAAATGTTAATGTTGATAAATATATTATTAGATCTAATTCTTATAGGAGTGCAAGAATTGAGTATGTTAATGGAAATATTACTGTTTATATTGATTTAAATCAAAATGGTACACTTCAAGAAATTTTAGGTCCAACACCATTACAATATAATTATAATTATAGTGGGTACTTAGGGTTTACAGCTTCTACTGGTGCATATTCAGATAATCACTCGATTAAAAATGTAAAAATAACTTTAGATTCTTATGATGATACACTAGAAGAAGAGGTTTATTTATGTGAAGGAGTTGGTCTTGCAACTTTACTAGATGCGGGAGAAGGTTATAATAGTTATGTTTGTACAGATAGTTCAGGGAATGTTATTGATCCTCAAAACCCAGCTATTCCTAATGTATTTGAAGTAAATACTCCAGATGTATATACTATTGTAAAAGAAAATATTTGTGGAGTTATTACACATACTTTTACAGTAATTGAAGAGCCAGAAGTTACAGAACATCCTTTAGCTGAATACGGAGAAATTACAATTGATCCAAGTACTGGAAATGAGATTGTAAATATTATGTTATGTGGTTTAGTAGACGATGTTTTGTTAGAACCAAATTTTGGTACTCCATCAAATGTAGTATGGACTAAGATTTTGGATGATGGGACTTCTGAGTTAAAATCAACAGATTATAACTACCTTTTAACAGGTAATGAAGCGGAAGGGTTTTATTCTTTAGAGTTTAATAATGCAACATGTTTTGAAATATTTTATTTTAATGTTGAGAGAAATTATATTAATCCTATTGCAACTCTAATTAGTCCACTTACATGTAATGACCAAAATGCAGTAGTGAAAATAAATAATGTTCCTTCAAATTATTTATTTTCATTAGATCAGGTTACATGGCAAGATGAAAGTGTATTTGAGTTCTCGACAGGAGGATATTATGAGATTTATGTGAAATCAGGAGTTACTCTTGAAGAGGAATGTATATTCACAGCAGCAATTACTATTTTAGAACCAGGAGATATTGTAGTAGATGCTACATCAGAGCTAGCAAGTACATGTCCGGGAGCGCCAGTTAATATTAATTTACAAGTTTCGAATGTTGCAATTCCTTATTCAATAAAAGTTGAAGGTTTACTTTATAGTGGAGAAACTGGAGGACATACTGAAAACTTTGTTCAGATTCCGAACTTACCAAATGACGGAAGTTATACGATTACAATTACAGATTTTTACGGATGTGAAGAAGTTGTAGTAGTAGAAGAAATAGAAAATGATGCTGAAATTACTGTTCATGTAGAAGTTTTAGAAGACTTGAACTGTGGTCCAGCATTAATCAATGTTGTTGTTGATGGTGGGGTTGCTCCTTACTATTATATCTTCAATGGAGCTTTCCAATTTGATAATCCACAATTTACTGTGACTGCACCAGGAACTTACACTGTACTAGTTTATGATGCAACATTTGCTTGTCCAATTACAAGTCCAGAATTTACAATTAATAATCCTGTAGAAATAGAGTTCGATATTGATAAAACAGATGTTTTATGTTTTGGAGATACAAACGGACAGATTACAGTAAATGCAACAAGTGGAGCTGCTCCATTAGAGTATAAAATTGCAGGGTCAGTGAATATTGACTATTCATCTGTTTCTACATTTACAAACTTATCTTCTGGAACATATACTGTGACCGTTAAAGATAAATATGATTGTACAGAATCAATGGTTGTTGAGATTGAAGAACCAGCAGATGGAGCAAATGCTATAGCAACATTAGTTCAAGATTATACTTGTACAACAGAAGGAATTATTGAGATTCAGAATATCACAGGAGGAAGTGCTCCATATGAATATTCAATTGATGGTGTGAATTATCAAACAGCAATCCAGTTTACAGGATTGACAGCTGGTAATTTTGACCAAATTTATATTAAAGATGCGAATGGTTGTGTAAAGAAACTTAATGAAATTTTAATTGAAGATTTACCAACCGAACCAACAATTACTTCTACAATTACTTATGATTGTACTGGAAATGGAGAAGTTGAATTAACAACAAATCCAGCAGGTACTTATTCTTATAGAATTACATCTCCAACAGTAACAGCTTGGCAAAACTCAAATACTTTTGCAGATTTAGCTCCAGGAAATTATACAGTTGAAATAGATTATGGTTCAAACTGTATTACAGATTATACTTTTCAAATTGAAAATGGAAATCAGTTAGGAGCAGAATTATTATTTGTTCAAAATAATACTTGTAAAGATAGTGATGATGGTAAAGTGAAATTAGTAGTTTCAAATTATTATTCAGAATACCAATATTCAATTGATGGAGGAGTTACTTTTACAAATGCGAATTCAGATGAAGTTGAGATTGAAAACTTAGCAGATGGGACTTATAATGTAATTGTACAAAATATTGCAAATCCATTATGTGAGGTAACAACAAATGATATTGAAATTACAGAACCAGCTGAAATTACAGTTTCTGTAGATGTAATTGTGCCAAGTACATGTGATACTCCTGAAGCACAAATTCAAGTTACAGCTAATGGAGGAACTCTTGATTATGAATATAAATTATTAGATTTTGCAAATAATACAGTTGTTGACTTCCAAGATTCAAATATTATTACAGGATTAACACCTAATACATATTTTGTTGAAGTAAAAGACGCAAATGGATGTACTGTTACTTCAAGTTCTTTTGAAATTAGCAGTGCAGAAGTTCCAACAGTTACGATTACAACTCCAACACTTTGTTATGATGGAGGAAATAATGGAGAAGTTATTGCAACAGCTACAGGAGGAATTGCTCCTTATGAATACAGTTTAAATGGAGGAGTTTGGCAAGCATCAAATACATTTAACTCACTAACGGATGGAGATTATACAGTACAAGTAAAAGATGCTTATGGATGTATTTCTACTTCTAATACTTTGACTATTTATCCTCAATTAGATGTTAATGCAACTTTAGAAGAAGATTTAGTTTGTTTTGAAAATGCTGAAATGCAAATTCATGTAACAGGAGGTAAAACTCCTTATGAATATTATTTATCAGATGGAGTAACACCAACAACTGCAAATAATATTCACGAAGTAAACTTTGGAGGAACTTATACTTTTATTGTAAAAGATGCTAATGGGTGTACTATTGAAACAAACGAAGTGGTAGTGACACCAAACATTCCACCTTCAATGACAATTGTACAACCAGATCCAATTTTATGTAATGGAGATATTACTTATATAGAAATTAATGCTACGGATGGAACTTTCCCATATGAATATTCTATCAATGGAGGTTTAACTTGGCAATCGAGTAATTTATTCTCAGGATTAACTGCAGGAACTTATCAAGTAGTTGTAAGAGATAGTAAAAACTGTCAGGTTTCAGAAACATATACTATTACAGAACCTACCGTTCTAGATGCAAGTGTTGAATCAATTGAGGAATTATCTTGTGTGGCAGGAGAATCAAAAGGTCAAATTCACTTCTTAAATATTTCTGGAGGAACACCACCATATAAATTTAGAGTTTTAGATAATGATGATTCTACAACGAATGCATATGAAACATGGTCTATTGATTATGTAGGAATCACAATTATGAGTTATACGGATTTACCAGCTGGATTTATTTATTATCCAGAAATCCAAGATGCAAACGGATGTATTATCTCTTTTGATTCGGTTTATATCTATTCTCCGCCAACAGAGATTAGTTTAGATGTAACAGATGTAACAGAACCAACTTGTAGTAGTGGAGCAACAGTTAAATTAACTGTATTAAATGCACCACCACCAGCATCAGGAAATCCAGAATATCAATTTACATTAGATGGAGGTTTAACTTGGACAGCTCCTCAGTTAGAAGAAGATTATACTTATACAGGTCTAGTTCCTGGAGTAACTTATTACTTTGGTGTGCAAGATAAGGCAGGATGTAAATATTTACATGAACCTTATACAATAGATAATACTTTTGCAGTTCACGTAGATGTTACTGATACTAAAAATACTTGTTTTGGAGATACAAATGGAGAGGTAGAATTTACAGTAAATAATACAGTAGATACACAAATTGAAGCGAAATTATTCAATATTGAAACGCAAACTTATGTAGATACATTTATTGCACCAGCAAATAATAACCCTTATTCATTTACAGGAATTCCAGAAGGAATTTATAGAATTGAAGTATACGAGCAAGGTCCTAACTTCTGTTTAGGAGGTACACCTGACTTTGATATTTTCGATCCAGAGTTTGATTTAGCTGGAAATGTTACAGATCCAACAGGATTAAAATGTAATCAAGATGCTACACTAATTATGTCTGCTACTGGAGGATTTGCTCCATATCAATATGCTTATGTAACTCAAGGAGGAACACCAGTAGATGCTGATTATTCTAATAACCCAGTGAAGACTATTGGAGCAGAAGGATTCTATGATTTCTATATTAAAGATGACGCAGGTTGTGATGTTTTAGTAGGAACGAAACAAGTAATAAAAATACCAGAACCAACTTTAGCTTTAACTAAAAATAACTGTACAACGGATGGAATTTTCACAATTGATGCAGATATTACAGATGTTGGAGGTTCAGCACCATTCTTATTAAGAATAAATGGTGGAGCTTGGGTATTCCCAATCTTAAACCCAACTTCTTACCAATTTGAAGTAGGTGCAGCAGGAACTTATACAGTTGAAATTATTGATTCAAACGGATGTATTGTATCTGAAGATATTGAAATTCATCCAGAGATTACTATTGATTATACAATCGTTAAACAAATAGATTGTTCTTTAAATCCAAGTGCTGCTATTTCGATTAATGCAACAGGAGGAACTTCAAACTTTACATATATCATGACAGATCCTAGTGGAACTGAATTTGATAATGGTACAGTTTCTAACTTTACTACTGATATTACTAGTGCTGGAGATTATATTTTCAAAGTTGTAGATAATTTAAATGGATGTGAGAAAGAAATTACAGTTCATTTTGATAATCCAAACCCAGTTGTTATAGAAAACATTATTAAAGAAGATGTTTCTTGTAATGGAGGAAATGATGGTAAATTAATTGTTGAAATAACTAATAATGGAGATATTCCTTATGAGTATAGTTTAAATGATGTTATTTATCAAACAAGTAATGTTTTTGAAAACTTAACTGCTGGAACTTATACAGTATTTGTTAGATCTTCTAAAGACTGTAAAGTAGATCAAACAATTGAAATTTTAGAACCAAATGAATTAACATTTACAACTGATGTTACAGGATTCAGCTGCAATACAGATAACTTACCAATTTCTGCAAATATCCAAGTAACAGCTCAAGGAGGAACATTGCCTTATGAGTATGAATTAGTAAATGCTGCTGATAACTCAGTTTATATAGGATATAATACAGATTCACAATTAGTCATTGCGGATTCAGGAAATTATATTGTTAATGTTAAAGATGCAAATGGATGTACACAAACTAGTACAGCAATCTTTATTGAAGTATTCCAAGAAATTTCTGATGTAACTTTTGCTACGATTACAGAAGTGTCTTGTATCAACCCAGAAACTGTACAATTAACAGTTAATGGAGGTTCAGGATTATATCAATATGAATTAGTAGGATCAACTATTCCAGCTAATAATACTGGATTATTTGACTTAGAAATAGGAACACATTTATTCCAAATTACTGATTTAACAACAGGATGTACTTTTGCTACAAACTATTTAGTAGAAGATCCAAATATATTTGATATTAATGTTCAAGTAGTTGCTCCAGTAACTTGTTTTGGAGGAAATGATGGAGAGATTAATGTAGAAATCCAAGGAGCTTATACAGGAAGTATTAATTATGAAATTATTCCAATTGGAACTTCAGTTCCAGTAGTAACAGGAACGAATCCTGATATTGCAACTTTTGCAGTGAATTCTATTCCAAATGGAAATTACCAAATTCACGTTACTCAAGATAATAATCCAAATTGTGTTATTATTTCTGATGTATTTACAGTTGGAGGACCAGAAGCTGTTTTAAATGGAGGAATAATTATTACAACGCCATTTACATGTTCTACAACTGCATCGATTAAAGCAATTGCAGAAGGAGGATGGGGTAATTATTCTTATGTTCTTCTATTAGGAGGAACTGAAATTGCAACAAATGATGTTGGAATTTTCTCAAACTTAGATCCAAATAATTATGAAGTTCAAATTACGGATGATTTAGGATGTGAATTTACAGTACCATTTACAATTTCTCCTTATGAAGATATTAATGCTGATTTAGTATTAAATCAAGATATTATTTGTAGTGGAGATAGTTCAGGAATTATAGAAGTTGTTAACTTAACTGGAGGTGAAGGTCTTTTATCTTACACTATTTATAAAGATGGTCAATTCTTAATTACAGAATACCAAACACTTTTTGATAACTTAACTACTGGTGAATACTATGTTGAAATTCAAGATCAATATGGATGTACTTTCACAACAAATACAGTTCAGTTAGGAAGTCCAGAACCTTTAATGGCTGCAGTGACTATTCATGAACAATTAGGTTGTGATGTTCCAGGGCAAGTAGAAGTAACAGGATTAAACGGATCTGGGAACTATTATTATAGTAATAATGGATTATCATTTAATCCAAACCCAATTTTCTTAATCACAGAAGCAGGAGATTATACTTTCTATGTACAAGATTTAGATACAGGTTGTGCTTCTTTACCAATTACAATTACAATTGACCCTGTACCAGAATTATCAATTAATTTAATTCTAACAAATGCAGTGATTAATTGTCCAGAAGAAGAAAATGCTTTTGTTACGTTTACAACTAGTCCAGGTCAAGGAGATTTAGAGTACTTCTTATATGAAGGAAATGAAATTATTGAAGGACCAACAACGAATTATTACTTTGATAATTTAGGAGAAGGAACTTATAAAATTAAAGTTGTAAGTAATGATGATTGTTATGTATTCAGTGAAGAATTTACAATTGAAGATCCAGAACCATTAGAGTATACATTCTCTGATATAGTACATATCGATAACTGTGAAAATCTTTTAGGAAGTTTAACTATAAATGTAACAGGAGGAAATCCACCTTATAATTACGATCTTATAGATGGAACATTGAATTTTACTAATGATAATGTATTCGATTATTTAGAACCTGGATTCTATCAATTTGAAATTTCTGATGAAAATGGATGTAGCATTGTTACAGATGAAATAGAAATTATTGCTAAAGACGCTATGGTTTCTTCAGTAGAAATTCTTCAACAAGAAATTTGTGAAGGAGATATGAATGCAGCATTTGAAATAAGTGTGGAAGGAGGACAGCCACCATATTACACTAGTTTAGAATATGACGGAAATTATGTTGAAGGACAATTTATTTTCGATAATCTAAGTGGAGGTCAAGGATTCTATGTTTATATCAAAGATTCTAATAACTGTGAGTCTTTCGTAGAAGTAGTATTAGAGGAAGCATTTGATTTTGAAGCAACTTATGATATGGATTATAGTAATTGTTATTCTCAAAATGATATTATCGTAAATGTATCAACAGGAGAGCCAACAGATTATACATACATAATTGATGGTCAAATTTACTATGATACAAACCATATTACGGATTTAACTGAAGGAGTTCATCAGTTAGAAATTATTCATATCGAAAAAGGATGTAATTATATTATTGAAAATATCGAAATAGAAAGTATTGAAGAATTAAGCTTATCTGTAGAGAGAACTTTCATCAATGAATTAACATTCTCAGGTAGTGGAGGTATTGCTCCATTAACATACACGATTAGTCCAGAAGAATACATGACAGAAGTTTCTACAAATACTTATGAAGTTTCAGAGTCTGGAGTATATCAAGTTACGGTTACAGATGCAAATGGATGTTCTGTTACAAAAGAGGTGGAGTTTGAATATATTGATATTTCTATTCCAAACTTCTTTACACCAAATGGAGATAGTATTAAAGATTACTGGTATCCAGAAGGATTAGAATATTATCCAAATGCGAAAGTGACTATTTTCGATAGATATGGTAGAAGATTAGGTTTCTATAAAGGGAATTCAGAAGGATGGAATGGAGATTATAAAGGAAAAGCTTTACCATCAGATGATTATTGGTTTACACTTGATTTAGAAGATGAAGAAAACCAAACTTTTAAAGGTAATTTCACACTTTATAGATAATACACACGAGAAAAGAAAATGAAAAAATACATATTTTTAGTTACCACACTTCTGTCGGTTATTAGTTTAAAAGCGCAAGAAATACCAAGACAGAATCAATACTTATCGGATAATCCATACGAGATTTCTCCTGCTTGGGCTGGAATTGGAGATTGTTTCAAAATCAGATTAGGTGGAGTTGCACAATGGATTGGTCTAAAAGATGCTCCAAGAACACAAGTTTTATCAATAGATGGAACTGTTGGGAAACAAATGGGAGTTGGAGCAATATTAACAAATGATAAAAATGGGAATACGTCGCAAACAAATTTTGCGGCTTCCTATGCTTATCACGTAGTTTTAGATTATTATTCAGAGAAATATTTATCTTTTGGTATTAGTGCAAAATTAGCACACTCAAAAATTGATATTTCAAAGTTTATTGATGCTCATGAAGATCCAGGAGTAGAAAATAATAGATCATTCACACAAGCAAATTTTGATATTGCAGCTTTGTATAGATATAAAAGATTTTATATCAATTTAACTGCAACTAATTTGTTGAATAAAGAAACAAAAGCATTTGCGGAATCTGAACCAGAGAATATCCGAAGTGCTTATTTGTATACAGGTTATAAATTTGAAGCTGGAGATGATTTATATTTTGAACCATCTTTACTTTATCACCATTATTTTGGTGATGGAAGGCAAGAGATGGATATCAATATGAAGTTTTTAAAAAATAACAGAGATGAAAACTATTACTGGTTAGGAGCTACCTATAGAATGGCTGCTGAGCAAAGTCCAAAACCAATATCAATTTCTCCAATGTTTGGAATGCGATATGACCAATTTTACTTTGCTTATGGTTATCAGTTAAGTTTAACAAAAATCCAAAAAACAAATACTGGTTCTCATTTCCTAACATTAGGATATAGTTTCTTATGTAATAAAAACTCGGATCTATGTACTTTCTGGTACTAATAGATACATAACATATTAAAAAAGAAAAGAGGCTGTAAATGGCCTCTTTTCTTTTTATAAACAATATTTTTTTAGCTTTTCTTCAATTCGAAAATATAGATACCTAAGATTTTCCTATTTTTGAAAAATAATTGAAACCATGTTTCTTTATTTAAGTTGAATACAATGAAAAGAATAATCTATATAGCTGCCATTACTTTTTCAATCATTTCTTGTTCTTCTGATAAAAAGGAGGAGATACAAGAAAAAAAAGAAGCGCAAATTACTGAGAATAATTTTGAAGCAAACGGAGCTCCACAAATTATTACTTTAAACCAAAAAGCAAAAGAAGAGCTTCAGGATTGGAAAAACTATGAACAATTAGATGAAATGGTTTCTAGGTTAAAAGATATGTCTATTCCAGAAGCTTATAGTAATGCTTCCGAATTAAGCTATCTTACAAAAGTGGTGAAAGATTCGATTGCAATAAAACAATTAGATATACCAGCCGTAAGAGTTCGATTAAATCTTTTAAATAATGAGGCTTTAAGGCTAAAAGATATTTCGACGATTGAAGATGTGAATTTAGATAGTCTTGCACATAGTGAAATCTACAAAATTGTAATAGCTTTCTCTAATGTAAATGATCGAATTAATGCTGTCTATCGTTTAGATGAGTTGAGGTCTAATCCGAATTTGACTAAAATGGATTCTCTTTTCTTAAAGGACTTAAAAAGCTTAAAAGATTCTACAGAAGTTATTCGTAAGCAAAAAAGAACAAACGATACTTTAAAGACAAAAAACTCTCCTTTGATTAGTCCAAATATTGGACGTAAACTATTGAAGCCGAATCAAAAAAGTAAATAAAAAAAAGGAATACTAAATTTTGTTGCGTATCTTAAAGGTTAGAATATTTCAAAAACCGATACTATATGCAGTTAAATTTACAAGAAGTAGACCGTGTATCGTCTATTACCAAAGAAGTATTTTTAAAAAAATATTATAAAACACAAACTCCAGTAATTATTGAAAATCTAACTTCAGATTGGAAAGCAAATAAAGATTGGAGTTTTGATTATTTTACAGAAAAAGTAGGAGATAAAATAGTTCCTTTATACGATAATAGTCCAGTAGATTATTCTAAAAAGTTTAATGAACCAGCTGCTGAAATGTCTTTTAAAGACTATATCGAATTGCTACAAAAAGGACCCACCGAATTAAGAATATTTTTATTTAATATTTTAAAAGAAGTTCCAGAATTAAGAAATGATTTTAAATTTCCAGAAATTGGAATGCCTTTTATCAAGCAAATGCCGATGCTTTTTTTTGGAGGAGAAGATTCCAGAGTATTTATGCATTATGATATTGATTATAGTAACTTAATCCATTTTCATTTTCATGGAGAAAAAGAATGTATTTTATTTCCACCAAGCGAAACAAAATATTTGTATAAAATTCCTTATTCATTGATAAGTAGGGAAGATATTGATTTTAATAATCCAAATTTTGAGAAGTGGCCAAAATTAGCCAAAGCAACAGGGTTTAAAGTACATTTAAAGCACGGAGAAGCTGTTTATATTCCAGAAGGATATTGGCACCATATGTATTATAAAACACCAGGATTTTCGATGACGTTGAGAGCTTATCCAAGAAATATCAAAAGTCTTGGAATCGCACTGTATAATTTAGTTTATATGAGAAACTATGACAACCTAATGCGAAAGTTAAAAGGAGAAAAATGGCTACACTATAAAAACAGTAAAGCTCTACAATAAAATAGAAATTGAAATTATCATTTTTGATAATTTCAATTATCCTCCAATCGTAGACATACTCTCAGAAACATTCGGATTTCTTTTTCTGTTTTCTTCTGCTACAAATCCGTTTTTAGGTTTTTGAGGTATTATTTTTAAAAATAAAGCTTTCAATTCTTCATTACTAATATCTTTTTTCAATGCTTCTTTTAAGTTGAAAACACCATCGTCAAAAAGACAATTCTTAATCATTCCTGTAGCAGTAATTCGAACTCGATTACAATCATGGCAAATAGTTCTTGTATATGCAGGAATAATTCCGAAATTCCCTACCGAATCGTAAAGTTTGAAGTTTTTAGAGGTAGAAGATTTTTCATTAGTTAAAGTTTCAAACTCTGGGAAACCTTTTCGAATTTCTTTTAATATTCGTCTATAATCCCAAATTTCTTCCATAGAACGTTTTCCAGTTCCATTAAAAGGCATTTCTTCAATAAAACGAACAGAAAGATTTCGATCTTTTGAAAGTGCTACAAAATCAACTATTTCATCTGTATTAACTCCAGGTTGAACAACAATATTTAATTTTAGATTAATACTACTTTTTTCTAATAATTCTAAAGCTTCCCAAACATCATTAAAATTATTTCTTCGAGTTATTTCAAAAAAACGTTCTGGTTTTAAACTATCAATACTAAGATTTATAGTATTAATTTTCATTTTTTCAAGCTCAGAAATATGACGTTTTACTAAAGCTCCGTTGGTAGTAATGTTTATTTTATTTAGAAGGTCGTTATAAGAAAGCATCTCTAGAAGTTGCATAAAATCTTTCCTCACAAAAGGTTCTCCTCCAGTAAGTCTGATTTTGTCTACACCAAGTTCCGTAAGTGCTCTAGTGATTCTATAAATTTCTTTATAACTCAAAAGTTCATTTCGCGGAACAATTTTGATACCTTCGGCTGGCATACAATACTGGCATCTCAAATTACATCTATCTGTAACAGCAAGTCTTAAATAGGTAATTTGCCTTCCATATTTATCAATCAGCTTTTCCATTCTATAAAATTACCCAGAAGTTTCTACACTTCCTATTCTTGACAGCAAATTTACTCAAAAAAATACTAACTTAGGTCCTCTCGAGTCAATTGATCTAATTTTTTCAAAAGAGTTGGCATTCTGTACTCTCCATGCATATTTTCTAGTTGTTTTTTTACAAAATCTACATCAATTCCTTTTGCAGTAACATATAAAGGTTTTTTACTTTCTCCTCTTAAAACAGCACGTTTATTTGAATCTTCATCCGAGAAGTTATTCTTAGCAACGCCAACAATAGGATATTTTTCATTTAACTCATGAAATAAATAACCTCCAAGTCCATCTTTAGTACTATTTAGCGTAACATATCCATCTACGATTATAATAGCATCTTCTTCCAAGTCAATTTTTTCTAATAAACTTAAAAGACAAGGAAGCTCTCTTTTATAAAAAGCTCCACTTTCATAATTTTCAGGAGTCTTGATGATTTCTTCAAAAACCATTTCAGGTTCTTCAGAGTTCCAATCTTTAAATTTTACACAAACTGTTTTAGCATTATCAGCAAAATAATAAGTGTCAAAAGCGTATATCATTTTTCAGTTTTTTTATTTTAAAATTAATTTTCCATGGTACAATTCTTCTACATTCAATATTTCAGGAGTGTTATAAGATATTACGTTTCCATTGGAATATATAGTACCAGTTAATTGTTTTTTTGGATAAATATGAACATCATTTGTACTTTGTTGATGTACATAAACTTGATCAGCAATAAAATTTTTTGCATCTAAAAAAGGTGCTCCAGAAAAGAAAGCAATACTAAGATTAATAGTACTTCCACTAATTTTAAATCCAGCAAATTCAACACCAATTATAGAAACAGATTTAGAATTTAGTTTTAAATCAAAATCGCCAATAGCTAAATCTGAAGATTCTTTACTAGTTGTAGAAATTATTATTTCTGGAAAATTTAAAGTTTCTTCAGAATAAATTTTAAACTGTGTATTGTTTTCTATTTTTTTTAAATTATTAGTTGTAAGTATAATTTTTGTAACCTTATTATTTTTGATAATAGTGCAAGTTGGCTCAAAATTTAAAGTCAAAACATTGTTTATGATTTCAAACGAAAAATGATCAATAAGACTTTCTGTGGTTTCTATTTCAATTTTAGATTCTTCTCCAACTTTTATTTCTAATAAAATATTTTCATTTACTACTAAATTTTCAAAACTATCCAGATCTGTAAACTCAAAAGTTCTAATAGAACTATCTTCTACAAAACATTCTTCAAATTCTTCAACATTGCAAGAAATTAATACAATAAAAAGGAAGTAAGCTATTTTTTTCATAGTTAAATTCTGCATCCAATACCAAAACTGAAAGATTCGGCTTTTGCTGCATGTGCTTTTAAGTTTATTTGACCAAAAATATTTTTCGAGATATAATATTTCATACCGATGTTTTCATAAAAATTTCCTTCGTAAGTAAATGGAGAGTAGATGTAAAATCCTAACTGAACATAAGCAGAAAGTTTGCTAATAAATAACTCATGACCAAAAATTACAGAAGCTCTTTTATAATCTGGAAGTTCTTCATCGCTATTTTGATCTAAAGATTTATAATAAATATATTCTTTCAAGAATTTTGAGTTGAAATACTCGAAACCTAGTTGGAAGGCAGATTTTTTAGAAATACGTTTGTCTGCATAAATAGAGAAATTGTAAAAGGGAAATTTCCCACTTCCGATTAAATCTGTTTCATTTTTTCCAGAAGCAAAAGTAAAATTGAATTTTACTCTTTCTTTTTCTGGTATTGGAATTTCATTAACCTTATCGTCTATATTTTCTTTCTTTTTCCCTTCAAAAGCATAATTCACACCAAGCATGGCTGCAAAAACATTGGTCCCAGAGTTTGGGGATTTTGTTCCGCCATTAGAATTATGTAAAAGTGTAATTCCTGTTTTTAAACCAAAATTGTCTAAAATTTGTAATCTTTGGTAATAAAGATTAAGTAGAATACTAGCATTTATATGAGAACCAAAAGCATTATTTTTCGGGTTTTCAATTTTATCATAAGGATTTGTAACGTAGGATAAACCTGTACCAATTTTTAGAATAAATTGATTTTTTGTTTGATAATCTCTAAGGTTAAAAGCACAATGAGCATTTATAGAATAGAGTTTCCCAAGAATAGCATTATGATAATTTTGATGATAGAAAGTAAATCCAATTGTTGGATGATTATAAATTCTTTCCCATTCTTTTCTTCCAGAAGTCTTTTTTTCAAAACTCAATAAAAACCCAGTAGGGTGTTCTGTGATCAAATGACTAATTCCAGGTTTATGTCGAAGTATGGAGCCAAAATAGGGGGAGAAATCCGTTGTGTATATTGGATTTTCTTCTGTATTATTTTGTGAAAATAATAGAAAAGTGTTGAGGTAAATTATAATTTTAAATAAATTTTTCATAGAAATTTTGAAAACGCAAATATAGAATTTTGTGAATTTATATGAAATAATTGCATAAAATAGTGTGAAATTGACAGTTTTAACATGTCAAAATGTAGATTTTTGAGCTTTGGAAGTGTTTTTGTTGTCAGTTTTTAAAAATAAGAAAAATGGATACAAATGTAAAATTGATACCACAACTTCACAAAGCACTTCTTTTTGTGATTCCGATGTGGGTAGTATATATCATAGAAATTGCACTAAATCGTAATTTCAACAACTTTGGAATTTATCCGGAAAAATTCTACGGTCTTAGAGGTGTTTTATTTTCTCCTTTTTTACATGGAGATATAAATCATTTATTTAATAATACCGTTCCTATTTTAGTTTTAACTACGATTTTATTCTTTTTCTACAGAAAAATTGCGAACAAAGTATTTTTCTATGGCTTTTTTCTGACTGGAATTCTAACATGGCTTTTAGCGCAAGATAATTATCATATTGGAGCAAGTGGAATTGTTTACATGCTTTTTGGTTTTGTCTTTTTTAGCGGAATTATTCGAAAACATTTTCGATTGACAGCTATTTCTCTAATGGTTATTTTCTTATACGGTAGTATGTTTTGGTATATTTTCCCAATTGAAGATAAAATATCATGGGAGGGGCATCTTTCAGGTTTAATTATTGGATTGTTATTCGCAGTTATTTATAGAAAGAAAGGTCCAAAACCCAAAGAGTTTACTTTTTCAAAAACAGAGTTTGATACATGGTTTGATCAAGATGGGAATTTTTCTCCACCAATTGAAGAAGAGAATGACGAAGAAGAGGATGATTTAAATGAAAATAATCCTAAAAGGGAATTGATTGAAATTCAAAAACCAAAATATCAAGTAAAGTATTTATATAAAAAGTCGAATAATATTGATGAAAATGAAAAATAATCTTGATTTTCACTTATAATATTACGGTAAAAACTTTGTGTATTTGATTAAAATGTAATAATATTGTAGAGTTATGATTGTTTTAGTATTAAATTAACATCAGTACTAAGATGAATATTCAAAAATTATGAAAAATTATTAATTGAAATTCTTTATTGAATTTCACATTTTAATCTATGAAAAGAGGCTTATTACTAATTTTATTCTTAATTCCAATTTTAACTTTTGCTCAAAGTAAAGTGTTTGGTACTCTTCAGAATGATGTAGGGAGTATACCTTACGCAAATATTTTGTTAGAAAATACTGAAGGGAAAATTACCTCTCATACGACTTCAGATGATAATGGATATTTCGAATTGACTTCAGAAAATGGAAAATTTATATTAAAAATTAGTTTCGTTGGTTATAAAACTATTGAAAGAAACATCAATATAAGTGGGAATAAAGATTTAGGTAAAATTCAATTAGAAGAAGAAAGTGAATCTTTAGGGCAAGTGGAGATTTCTGCTTATAAAAAAGTAATAAAAAGAGAGAAAGGGAAAATTATTTTTGATGTTAAAAATAGTCCTTTCAAAAGTGGATATGAAACTACCGAAATTTTAAGAATTACACCACAAGTTTTAGTAGATATTGATGGTAGTGTTAAATTACCAAATGGAACACCGATTGTTTATGTAAATGGTGTAGAGTTAAGACTATCAGGAGATGATCTTACAAATTATTTAAACAACTTAGATTCAAAAAATATTGAACGAATTGAAGTAAAAACTACAGGTTCTGCCAAAAATAGTGCTACAAATAATAATGGAAGTATTAATATTGTTTTAAAGGAATTTCCTGTTGGATATCATACTAGTTTTACAGGAAGAATTAGTTATAGAGATAAAGATCATATAGATAGATATATTGGGAATTCTTCTTATTTTGGAGCAAAAAAATGGAATGCTTATATCACAGCAGATTATTTTGAAAATTTTGATCAAACTAAGACAGAGACAACAAATACTTTTAAGAATTCGAATGATACATTTAATGGTAAAAGTATTCATAAACTAAATAATTATTTTTCTAGAGTAAGGGCTGGAATCGTACTTTATCCTATAAGTAGTTTTACATTTGGTTTAGAAGGTTTTTATAGAAATAGTTCACCACATTCTGTAGAAATTGGATCTCAAATTTATAATCAAAATGAGGATGTTCTAAGATATACTAGTGTTTCAGATGCAAAAGAAACTACAGAATTATATTATGGACTAACAAATATCACATATAACTATGATGATAAAGGAAGTAAAATTCATTTTGCTGGACAGATAGGGAATAATAAATTTATAAGTGATAATAATGTTACATTAGAAACATTTGATCCAATAAATTATACAGAAATTGATATTTTTGATACAGATGCAAAGTCTAATTACTATGATATTAAATTAGATTGGAATAAAATTTTTGAAAAAGATTGGGAAGTTTCTGCAGGAGGAAGACTTAGTAATGTAGAGAGAGAGAATAAATTGAATATTTTTACAGAAATTGAAGGAGAGTCATTTGAGTTAGATGGTGAAGATTTTGAAAATAGAGAATCAATTTATGCTGCATATATTTCTCTTACTAAAGAGTATAAAAAACATTTTTTTGAAGTTGGTCTTAGATCAGAAACAACAAATTTAGAAGGAATAGATAAATTATATGATACGTCTGTAGATAGAAATTATACAGATTTATTTCCTACGTTTAATTATAACTATAATATTTCAGATCATAAAAATCTTTCTCTAAGTTTTGATAAGAGTATTCAAAGAGCTTCATTTAGACAATTGAATCCATATATCATTAAGATTAACGAAAAATTATATTTAACAGGAAATCCAAATTTAACTCCAACTTATTTATATTCTGTAGGTGCTGATTATGCATATAAAAGTCATACTTTCTCTGTAAGAGCTAAAAGAATAGAAGATATGATCTCTCAGCTTTCTATAGAAAGAGAAGACGGAATCCTAGAAACTAGGCCGATGAATATTGGAGAAAGTCAAATCTATACCATAAGTCATGATTTTTCTAAAAGATTTAAGTCAAAATTTTTCTTAAAGATATATAGTAAGTTTTTCTATACACATTTTAAGTATAATGAGAAAATTTATGAAACACCAAGTTTCACTAATCAGATTGTATTTTATTATTTTTTAAACAAAAAATGGACATTGTTTTTAACTAATAAATTTGTAACAGATTATAGAAACGAATTAGCAGAAGAATCAAGTTGGGATAGACTTTCAGTAGGGTTTAAATTGAAAGTATTAAAAGGTAAAGGTATAATTAATTTTGCAGCTTATGATATTTTAAATACTCTAAGAATGAAAAGCAATACAGATTTCAATACCTTTACTCAAGATTATTATTCTAAAAATATATCTAGATTCTTTTCATTAAGTTTTAAATATACTTTATCAGGTAAGAAAAAGATACAAAAGAAAAACTTGAAGGATGATGGAAACCTGAAGAATAGAATATAATGAGTAAAAAAGTACATACAATCAATAAAATAGTATCAATAAAAAAGTAGTTTATAGTTTAAATTTGAACTGTGGGTTACTAACTAAAATATCTTTTTTTCAAAACCACCTTTTCTTTAAGGGTGGTTTTTTTATATCCAAAAAAAAAGCAGAAGTATCTGATTTACTTCTGCTTTCGATTAATTTATAATATAGAATGTATTTTTTCTCTTATTGGAAAAGCCCTTGAATATTAGCTGCGAAAAGTTTTACAGCAATTGCTAAAAGTACAATTCCGAAGATTTTACGAATTACATTAATTCCGGACTTTCCGATGATACTCTCAATCTTTTTAGAAGATTTCAATACAATAAATACAAATACCATATTGATAATAATAGCAATAATGATATTTATTGTTTCATAAGCTGCTTCTAAAGATAAAATAGAAGTCATTGTTCCAGCTCCTGCAATAAGCGGGAAGGCAAGCGGAACTACACTAGCAGTCTCAGGATGATCATCTTTAAAAACAGAGATCCCTAAAACCATTTCAATAGCAAGGAAAAAGATAACAAAAGCACCAGCAACAGCAAACGAATTCACATCAATACCAATTAGCTTTAAGATTTTTTCTCCCACAAATAAAAAAGTAATCATAATAATCGTTGCAACGATAGATGCTTTTTCCGATTGGATATGACCAACTTTGTTTCGAAGTTCAATAATGATTGGAATACTACCTATAATATCAATCACGGCGAACAAAACCATTGTACAAGTTATGATTTCTTTAAAATCAAGTACCATATTTTTAATATTTAATTTTTTTGCAAATATATTTTATTAATTCAATAAGTGTTGTAAAGTTAATGTTAATTTAAATTAGGAATTTTTTAATAAAAAAATGATGTATTTTTGCAAAATGTTTCAGTTAGGAAAAACCATAGTTTCAGAAGATATTATAGAAAAAGAATTTGTCTGTAATATTTCAAAGTGTAAAGGACAATGTTGTATTGATGGTGATGCAGGAGCTCCTTTAGAAGAAGATGAGTTACAAATCATGCAAGATGTTTACCCAAAAGTAAAACCTCTATTACGTCAAGAAGGAATTGATGCTATAGAAGAACAAGGTTTATATACTACAAATGATTGGGGAGAACACGAAACAACTTTAATTGATGGTAAAGATTGTGCATACGTGATTTTTGACGAAAAAAATACGGCCATGTGTGCCTTTGAAGAATTATACAATCGAGGGGAAATAGAATGGAAAAAACCAATTTCTTGTCATTTATATCCGATCAGAGTAAAAGATTATTCTCAATTTGCAGCAGTAAATTATGATCGTTGGGATATTTGTGATGATGCTTGTTCATTAGGAAAAGAATTACAAGTTCCTATTTACAAGTTTACAAAAGAAGCACTTATCCGAAAATTTGGTGAAGATTGGTATATGGAGTTAGAAAAAGTTGCAAAAAAAATGCAAGAAGAAGAATAAATTTTGATAAAACATGAGTAATATCATGTTGTAAAAAATGGATTCCTTTTATTTTTGCAGCAGATTCACATACAAAATACATGATATTTTAACCCCCGAATAATTAATTTTCATTTTATAGTAAAAAAGTCGCTAAAAAGCGACTTTTTTACTTTTATGTAGTATATGATTATAACTTCGTACAAGTAAAAGTCATAGTCATTTCAATATCTAATTCTACTCCTGAACTACTATCAGTTGTTGTAGTTGTTTGCTCAAACTTCAAAGTAGTTTCTGTAATTTCTAAAATTGTGATGTTGATTTCCTCTTCTGTAGTTGCATCGATTAATTTAATAGAAGATTCATCTTCGCTTAATTCCCACGAAGCATCAATTTCTAAATCAACTGCGTCTTGGTTTGCATTTTGTTCATTTCCTGCTGCCGATATTGTTGCATGTAAATCAAAAGCACCAGAAGAAGTAACTTTATTCGGGTCTGAAGAAATATTTAACTGTGTTGTGATATTTTTTCCCATACCGTCAATGTCTCCAACATCTAATCCACCTGTTGAGATATCTCCACCAACATCAATAGCATCTACTTTCCATTCTGCAACTAACATATCTGCAACAGAATCAGAAGCTTGACCTTCATCATCGTTGTTTTCATCATCATTTTGATCATTATTCTGATCATTTTGCTCTTGTTGTTGTGTGTTTGTAGTAGCATCATCATCGCTGCTACATGCTACGAAGAAAGTTAGCGTTAAGGCTAAAAGAGTAAATTTTAGTTTTTTCATTGTAATCTCTGTTTTATTTTAGTTAAATAAAACGATCAAGTTACTAAAATGTTACAGATTATGTTAATTTTTTATTTTTTTCCTCAATCCATTTAGACATATATTTTGTACTTTTCAAAGAATGATGCTGAAGAATTTGTCCGTAGAAGTTGTTTTCTCTATGTTTTTCTAAATCTAAATTAGAAATTGTTTCTATAAATTTTTTTGCAAAAAGTTTTACACTAAATAAATCATTGATAATCGAAATTCCATTTTTTTGTAAAGAATTCCAATAATCTTTTTCAGTGTAAATTTTTATAGTTTCTGAAATAATTTTCTCATAATCGTCCGAGATAAATCCTGGCCACTGATGTGCTTCAAACATACTTTCTGCACCAACAGAAGTTGTCACACTCGGGCAACCATTTTTCATAGCATCAATAAACTTTCCCTTTAATCCCGCACCAAAAGGTATCGGCGCAATGCAAATTTTATGATTTTTCATCACTTCATTCACATCTTCTGCAAAGCCTTTTACAATAAAATTTTCTGTCGGATTATTTAATTGTAAAACTTTCTGACCAGCATAAGCCCCATAAATATGAAGTTTCGCTTTCGGAAGTTTTTTTCGAAGTTTTGGCCAAATTTCTTTTTTCAAAATTTGCACAGTTTGCCAGTTTGGTTCATGAAAGAAATTTCCAATAAAACACAAATCTTCTCGTTTTTCAAAAGTTTTCCAAGACGAAACAGTTTCTTCCGTAAGTTCTTTTTCTAAAAAAGGAAGATAAAATAGAATATGCTCCGGTACTTTAAAAGTTTCTTGTAACAATTCCATTTCCTTTTTAGAAATTATCAAAGTCAAATCTGAACGAAAAATACTGGCAATTTCTCTTTTCGAAATATCTGATTTTAGCATTTCAGACATTTCAGTAGTATTTTTTTTCTTAGCCTGAAGTCGAGCATTTCGAAGCGAATGTAAATCCTCTGTATCCAAAATTTGAATCGCTTCCGGACAATTTTCTCTCACTCGCCATCCATATTGCTCTTCCATCATAAAACGATCTAATAAAACAATATCAGGCTGCATTTCCTGAATTAAAGTATCAAAAGAAGCATCATTCACTTGAATTTTTAAAGTTTTTATTCCCAGAGATTCCAGCGGCGCTTTATTTTCACTTTCTTGTGCAGAAGTAGCAAAAACAACTTCCCAATTTTCTTTCTGAAAAAGCGAAATAATCTGCATCATTCTAGTTCCTGCAGCAGAAGATTGTGGTTCTGGCCAAACGTAACCTATAATAAAAACTTTCATAAAAAATTAGTGATGAGTTCCTGAAACATAAAACCATTCTTCGTTTTCTTTCACAAAATAAGAATTTTCATGAATGATTTTTTTCTTAAACAATTCTTTAAAATGCGCTTTAAATTCTACAAAACCTTCCGTATCTGTCTCCGTTCCTTTTTTGGTTTTCAAAACTTCCAATTTCAACCATTTCACACGCTTTGCCCATTTCTGAATTTCCACATATTCGCTCAAAGGACGCGAAGTATGATGATGCGTTTTCATAATATAATCAATATCTGCCAAAGTATAAGCAGTATATCTAGATCGCATTAATTCTTCCGCAGTTTTCGCTTTTTTCTCTCCTTTGATAATCGGTAAACAGCAGTTTTCTAAAGAAGTATTTTTTCCACAAGGACAGTTCTGATTCATAATTTGAAAAATTTAAAAATGCCTCTCTTTAAAAATCATAAGAGAAGTCTAAAAATTCCCCTCTTGAGAGGGGCTAGGGGTGTGTTATATTTTAAATAAAATTATCACATAAGATTTCAAATATGATAATGTTTAATGGCGAAGCATTTTACCTTTCGTCCAAAAACGAAAGATAAAATACCGGGCTTTCCGTTACAAGTTTCGTATTTCCAAAAAAAGAGATTCTAAAGAATACGTGGGCTTCTTAGGTCGCCTCCGTTTCTCAAGAATCTCTAATTTTTTAGAAAAACAAAAGCTTTTCACTGCAATCCCTCTCGCAAAATATTACTTACGGATTACTCCTTTTTTATCTAAAAGTTTGATATAACGTAAAGTTCCTTCTTTTACAGTGTTTTTCTCGAAAACAAACTGTTTGTCATACATCGTATTACCGTCAAAGAAAGTAACGTTGAAAATATTATCTAAGGCTAAAACATCTTCTTGAAGATATTCTACTTTTGCAAAAGAATGTGCTTCCATTTTTTGCACAGTTTTTCGCATCATTGTAGTAATTTTTCCAGAATCTGGGTCTGTTCCTTGCGAAACACAAATAACCATATCGATTTTTGTATCTCTATCATTGATCAAATATACATTCCAATCTTCTGTCTGATAAGTTTCGTTGAACTCTTTCACGATTGCCATGTAAACATTTTCCACCTTTGGAATAAAAATATCTTTTTTCATAAATAATTATTTTAAGAAAAAAAGGAGCTTCAAAAATGAAACTCCTTTTGCATATTTATAAATTAAAGTACAGTTTTGAATTGTTCTAAGAATCGAACGTCATTTTCGTAAAACATGCGAATATCAGGAATTTGATATAAAAGCATTGCAATACGCTCGATTCCCATTCCGAATGCATAACCACTATATTTTGTTGGGTCAATATTTGCATTCTTTAATACATTAGGATCTACCATTCCACATCCCATAATTTCTAACCATCCAGTACCTTTTGTAATCTTATAGTCAGTTTCAGTTTCTAATCCCCAGTAAATATCTACTTCAGCACTTGGCTCCGTAAATGGGAAATAAGAAGGTCTTAAACGGATTTTAGATTTACCAAACATCTCTTTTGTAAAGTAAAGAAGTGTTTGTTTTAAGTCTGCAAACGAAACATCTGTATCAATGTATAATCCTTCTACTTGGTGGAAAATACAGTGAGCTCTTGCAGAAATATCTTCATTTCTGAAAACACGTCCTGGAGAAATTGTACGAATTGGTGGTTCGTTATTTTCCATGTAGCGAACTTGCACAGAAGAAGTGTGTGTACGTAATAAGATATCTGGATCTTTCTCGATAAAGAAAGTATCTTGCATATCTCTTGCAGGATGATATTCTGGTAAGTTTAATGCAGTAAAGTTGTGCCAATCATCTTCTATTTCTGGACCTTCAGAAACTGTAAATCCGATTCTTGAGAAAACATCAATAATTTGATTTTTAACAATAGAGATAGGATGACGAGAACCTAATTCAATTGGTTCAGATGGACGTGTTAAATCTCCATAAAAACCTTTTTGTTCATCGGCAGATTCTAGGTTGTCTTTTAAAGTATTTACCTTGTCTTGTGCTGCATTTTTCAATGTGTTTAGCGCTTGTCCGAATTCTTTTCTTAAAGCAGGTTCAACATTTTTAAATTCAGCAAAAAGATCATTTAAAAGACCTTTTTTCCCTAGGTATTTGATACGAAAATCTTCAACAGCTTCTGGAGTTGTTGCTTGGAATTCGTTTACTTCGCCTATAAGTTCTTTTACTTTATCTAACATTTCATTTGTAAATTAGAGTGCAAATTTACATTTTTTTATTAACTGATGGAGGTGTTTTTGTTTAAAAATAAATGGAATTTTATTTGATAGTTTGTGAATTCTGTAGAAAAATTGGTTTTTCTCTTCTTTTGCCTTGAAACGATTGGAAATAATTTGATTTTTTGTTTTATGTGAAAATTTAGCTTAGGGATTGAAATGAAAAGCTTTTGTTTTGCAAAAATTAGTTATTCTTAGAAAACCTTTAGATTTATATAAGTTTCTTAAATGTTAAAAATCGGCTAATTGAAAAAGTGTAATTTAAGTTTAAGTGAGATATTGATTAAATTGAAAGTATAAATTAAAAAGGATGAAGTGAACTTGTTAGCGAACTAGTTTCTAGAGCTATCCTCCGTATTAGTCTTCATCCTTTATCGGTTACCTAGAACCATATAGAATTTTAGTTCAGTCCTTATTAAAGGTCTTAGTTTATGTAACCATTTCTAAATTACAAAAATTATGCAAATCAAAGAAATAATTGGAATCGATGTTAGTAAAAAAGTGATAGATGTTTGTATTCACACTCAAAAAAAAATAGAGCAGTTTGATAATAACAATTCTGGATTCAGAAAACTTCTAGAATGGGTCTCTAAAAATAATATTTTCTCATTAAAAGAGACCTTTTTTGTATTCGAACATACAGGAATGTATTCAGATTCTTTAGCAGATTATCTAAATAAAAAAAAATAAACTTCAGTATTATTCCAGGTTTAGAAATCAAAAGATCACTTGGGATTACTAGAGGTAAAGAGGATAAGATAGATGCAAAAAGAATTGCACTTTATGCATTTCGTTTAAGAGAGGAATTAGTGGTTTCTAAGATTTTAACTGACGATTTAAAACAATTAAAACCCATGCTTTCTTTGCGTAAGAAGCTAGTAAAACAAAGAGCTGGTTATAAAGCTACTTTAAAAGAACAGAAAAGGGTTTATTCTAAAAAACAATATAAATTAATTTTTGAAATTCAAGAAAAAGTCATTCGAGAATTTAACAAACAAATCGAAAAACTTGAAAAAGAAATGCAAGAAATAATTCTTAAAAATAAACAGTTAAAATTGAATTTTTATTTATTAAACTCCATAAAAGGTGTTGGTGAAAAAACAGCAATTACAATGCTAATTTTTACAGATAATTTTACCAAATTTGAGTCTTCAAGAAAGTTTGCAAGTTATTGCGGAATAGCTCCGTTTCCACATATCTCTGGAAGTTCTGTACGAGGTAAAAATAAAGTCTCACATTTAGCAAATAAAAGTATAAAATCTATATTGAATATGTGTGCGATAAACGCCATTCAATATAACCCAGAAATAAAAGCTTTTTATGAACGAAGAATCAAAAAAGGAAAAAACAAAATGAGTACCATAAATATTATTAGAAATAAATTAATTTCTAGAATGTTTGCTATTATAAAACGGAAAACTCCATACGTAGATACAATGAAATTTGCCGCTTAAAATTTTAACATTTTTTACTTGTGTAGATCATAGAATACGGAGGCGACCAACGGAAGCCCACGGATTGTTTAGAAGTTCTTTTTTTGAAAAATAAAACTTGCAATGCAAAGCCCGACCTTTCCCGACGTAGGAAGGAGGGAAAGGGAAGCCCCAAATAATTCTCTTTTTATTTTCATTGTATTGGTCAAAAACAATAAATTGTTTGTAGTTTTGAAAGTCTTGAACAGAAAAATTATGGAACAAAAACGTTTATTTTTATTAGATGCTTATGCTTTGATTTTCAGAGGATATTATGCATTCATCAAAAATCCGAGAATTAACTCAAAAGGATTAGATACTTCGGCAATTTTAGGTTTTACGAATTCACTTTTTGAAATCATTAGAAAAGAAAAACCAGATCATCTTGCTGTTGCTTTTGATAAAGGTGGTTCGGCTGCTAGAACGGAAGCTTTTGAAGCATATAAAAGCAATAGACCAGAAACTCCTGAAGCAATAAAAATTGCTGTTCCGTATATTCACAAGATTTTGGAAGCAATGCACATTCCGATTATTGAGAAAGTAGGATTTGAGGCAGATGATTTGATTGGAACACTTGCGAAACAAGCCGAAAAACAAGGGTACAAAACGTATATGGTGACACCAGATAAGGATTTTGCACAATTGGTTTCGGAGAATATTTTTATGTATCGCCCAGCGAGAATGGGGAATGGAATTGAGATTTGGGGAATTCCAGAGGTACAAGCGAAGTTTGAAGTAGAAGATCCGTTACAAGTAATCGATTATCTTGGAATGATGGGGGATGCAGTGGATAATATTCCTGGACTTCCTGGAGTTGGTGATAAAACTGCGAAAAAGTTTATCAAACAATACGGGAGTATGGAGAATCTTTTAGCAAATACACATGAGCTGAAAGGGAAGATGAAAGAAAAAGTAGAAGCGAATAAAGAACTTGGAATTTTATCAAAACAATTGGCAACAATTATGTTGGATTGTCCTGTGGAATTTCATGAAGAAGATTATGAATTGTCAAAACCAGATATGGAAAAATCGGTGGCAATTTTTGAAGATTTAGAATTCCGTAGAAATATTACGATGCTTCAAAATATGTTTGGAGCTCCAAAAGTAGAAGCTTCTGCAAAAACTGAAAATAAAACAGAAATCAAAGCTGCTCCAGCTGCAAATGGTTCGGATCAGTTAGATTTATTTTCGATTAATACAATGTCGGGATCTGAAACAGTGATTCCTTCGAAGTATAAAAACATTGAAAATACAGATAGTTTATATCAATATGTAAACACAGATACGGCACTTCGCTTTTTAGTTTCGAAACTAGAAAAGCAAACGGAAGTAAGTGTTGTTTTAGAAAAAAATACAAAAACAGGAGATCCTGCTGGAATTGCTTTTTCTTATGAGAAAGGAAAAAGTTATTATGTAGAGTTAAAAACGAAAGATTCGAACTCAATTTTAGAACAATTCAAGACATTTTTTGAAAACGAAGCAATTGCAAAAATTGGTTACGATTTAAAAGAAACTATTAAAGCTTTACATGATTTTGGAATTTCTGTAAAAGGGAAAATTTTTGATATTACGGTTGCTCATTATTTATTACATCCAGATATGCGCCATAGATTAGAAATTTTGTCTGAAGCATATTTAGAGTATAAATCAATGGAGAAAGAAGCACTTCTTGGAAAAGGTAAAAAACAAATTACTTTACATGAGATTGCGCTGGAAAAACAAACTTCATTGGTAGCAGAGCAGGCAGATGTGACTTTCCAACTGAAAGATATATTCAAAAAGAAATTGGAAGAAAACAAACTGACAGAATTATTTGAAAATATAGAAATGCCTTTACTTTCTGTTTTAGCAAAAATGGAAATTGAAGGAATTCGATTGGATACAGATTCCTTGAGTCAACTTTCTGAAACTTTAGAAACAGACAGTAATGCATTGGCAAATAAAATTTATGAAGCAGCAGGAGAGGAGTTCAATATTGCTTCTCCAAAACAGTTGGGAGTTATTTTATTTGAGAAAATGAAATTATTGGCAAAACCAAAGAAAACGAAAACAGGTCAATATGCAACTTCGGAAGATATTTTATCAAAATTGGCAAAAGATTTCCCTGTAGTACAAGATATTTTAGACTGGCGTTCTTTGGTGAAATTGAAGAATACTTATGTAGATTCTTTACCAAAAGAAATCAATCCGAAAACGGGAAAAATACATACTACGTACAGTCAAACCGTTGCTGCTACTGGGCGTTTGAGTTCGAATAACCCGAATTTACAGAACATTCCTGTACGAACAGAACAAGGAAGACAGATTCGAAAAGCGTTTGTTCCAAGAAGTGAAGATTACATTTTAGTAGCTGCGGATTATTCGCAAATTGAACTTCGTTTGATTGCAGATATGAGTAAAGATCCGACGATGATTGAGTCTTTTAATAACAAAGAAGATATTCACCGTTCGACTGCTGCAAAAGTGTTTAAAATTCCTTTAGAAGAAGTAACAAAAGAGCAAAGAAGTTATGCAAAAACGGTAAACTTCGGAATTATTTATGGAGTTTCTGCTTTTGGTTTGAGTAATCAAACAGATTTGACTAGAAGTGAAGCAAAAGAAATGATTGATACTTATTATGAAACCTATCCAACTTTGAAAGCTTTTATTGCAAATCAAGTTGATTTTGCTAGAGAGCATGGATTTGTAGAAACGTTATTAGGAAGAAAAAGATATTTGAAGAATATCAATTCACAAAATGCAATTGTTCGTTCAGCAGATGAGCGAAATGCTGTAAATACGCCAATTCAGGGAACTGCTGCGGATATTATCAAAATTGCGATGATTCGTATTCAAGAAAAATTAGAAACAGAAAATTACCATACAAAAATGCTTTTACAAGTACATGATGAATTGGTGTTTGATGTTTATAAACCAGAGAAAGTAAAAGTGGAGGAGATGATTCGAACAGAAATGGAAGAAGCATTCAAGATTTCAGTTCCTTTAACGGTAGATGTGGGAGAAGGTCAAAACTGGCTAGAAGCACATTAAGAAATAAAAGAAAAGAGAGGAAATTATCCTCTCTTTTTTATTTTTTATTAGGATTTAAAAATTCATCTCTTGCTTTGTCAAAAATCTCATTATTTAGATTATCATCATAATTGAAATCGTATAAAATCCAATGATCATTTGCTTTATAAAAGATAAATGTAAAACGAATAGGTTGTCTTTCATATTTTAAAATAAAGCTTTTTAAAACCAATGATTTTCCAAGTTTTGTAGTGATCATTTCTTCATATCCGAAATATTCTCCTAGTTGTAAAACATCATGATGAATTGTTGTTTTTACACTAATTTTTCCTTTTTTATTTTCCGATAACCATTTATTTGTCTCAAAAATTTTATCAAAAGCTTTGTCTTTATCTGTTTTATATGTTTCAAAAAAATCATTGACTATTTTGTCATAATCAGCTTGAGGAAAAACTTGTGAAGAAGAAAAAGCAATAACTAATATTAGAATTATTTTTTTCATGATATTTAGTTTTAAAATAGTTCTAATTAAAATTATCGCTTTTCAGAAAGAAGATTTTATACTTAAGAGTTAATCTTTTGTTATAGTCTATTCTTGTACTTCTTTGTGTCGAAAACAATCTGTTGTATGGTCATTTACCATTCCTGTAGCTTGCATGTGTGCATAAACAATGGTAGAACCAACAAACTTAAATCCTCGTTTTTTTAAATCTTTAGAAATTTTGTCTGAAAGTTCTGTTTTTGCAGGAACTTCTTTCGAAGATTTAAAGTGATTTTGGATAGGTTTATGTTCAACAAATGCCCAGATATATTTAGAAAAACTTCCGAATTCTTTCTGTACTTCCATATAAGCTTTGGCATTTGTAATAGCAGCTTTTATTTTCAATTTATTTCTAATGATTCCTTCGTTTTGTAAAAGTTCTTCATATTTAGCTTCATCATATTCAGCTATTTTTTTATAATCAAAATTGTCAAAAGCTTTCCGGAAATTTTCTCTTTTTTTCAAAATAGTAATCCAACTCAATCCTGCCTGAAATCCTTCTAAAGTTAAAAACTCAAATAAGGTTTCATCGTCATAAACTGGAATTCCCCATTCGTTATCATGATATTCTTTATATATGTTTTCGTCTGATACCCAGTGACATCTATTTTTATCCATATTTCAAATTTTATAATATTTTCATAATTAATAATAAATTCACAGTTCTAAATTTTTTATTTAATTGTTTATTAGGAAATTAGTGTAATATTTTTTAATTTCAATAATATAAACACATTAAGTTATGCGAAAGATATTGTTTATTTTTTTAGCTCTTTTCATTTTTTCTTGCGGATCTACGAAAAATAGCGATTCTGGGAAAGACAGAGATGAAGATCATGTTTCTCCCAAAGTTTCTATAAATCAAACAGCAGATCCTGATGATAAAGATGGTGATGGAGACGATATAGAATATCAGATTGATGTTTTTGATGCTGGATTCCAGCCTTATTTAGAAACGGTTGCAAAACCAAAAGGATACTATAGCTTAAGCTATTTAGAAAATCATAATGTTCAATACGTTGCAGAATGGAATATACGTGTAAACAATCCATTTAAATACAATTCTAATATTTATGAAAATAGAATTGATTATGATCCAAGTGTTGATTATGGTTATGATGTAAACTGGGAATTATATAATTTCTTCGAATATATGATGCAAAAATATAATTTCGATTTAGGTTATTAAACAAAAATATATTTCATTTTCTTCGTGTATTTCTATAAAAAAACCTCTTCTATTAATGTAATAGAGAGGTTTTTTGTTTTCTATATGTTTGAATAAATTCTTATCCTACTTTTGGAGCTCCAGCTAAAATTTCCTCATTTGCAAACTCTTTGAATTGCTCAAAGTTTTTGTGGAAAGATTCTGCTAAGTGTGTAGCTTTATCATTGTAAGCATCTTTGTTCTCCCAAGTGTTGATTGGATTTAATACCTCAGTTGGTACATTCTCACAAACAGTTGGCATAGATAATCCAAAAATTGGGTGCTCTTCGAATGGTACGCTATCAAGTCTTCCTTCTAAAGCTTCAGTAATCATAGCTCTAGTGTACTTTAAGCTCATTCTGTGTCCAATTCCGTAAGGACCTCCTGTCCATCCAGTGTTTACTAACCAAACATTTACACCAGCTTCAGTCATTTTTTTACTTAACATTTCAGCATATTTAGTAGGGTGTAATGGCATGAATGGTGCACCGAAACAAGCAGAGAAAGATGGTTGTGGCTCATCAACACCAGCTTCAGTTCCTGCTACTTTCGCAGTATATCCAGAAATGAAGTGGTAAGCAGCTTGTCCTGGAGTTAATTTTGAGATCGGAGGCAGTACTCCAAATGCATCAGCAGTTAAGAAGAAGATATTCTTTGGGTTTTTCCCGATAGAAGGTACTTGAATATTCTTAATGTGATCAATTGGGTAACTTACACGAGTGTTTTGCGTGATAGAAGTATCTGTAAAATCAACCTCGTTTGTTCCTTCTTTGAAGATTACATTTTCTAATAATGCTCCTTTTTTGATTGCATTGAAAATATCTGGCTCTTTTTCAGCAGATAAATCAATAACTTTTGCATAACATCCTCCTTCGAAGTTGAAGATTGTGTTATCGTTTGTCCAACCATGCTCATCATCTCCAATTAATTTACGGTTTGGATCTGCTGATAAAGTTGTTTTTCCTGTTCCTGATAATCCGAAGAAAATTGCAGTTTCTCCATCTTCACCAATGTTTGCAGAACAGTGCATTGGTAATGTATCTTTATAAACTGGTAAGATAAAGTTTAATGCAGAGAAGATTCCTTTTTTGATCTCTCCTGTATAACCTGTACCTCCAATTAAAATTACTTTTCTTTTGAAGTTTAAGATTGCAAAGTTGTGTTGTCTAGTTCCATCCTCTAATGGGTCTGCCATAAATGATGGAGCTTGAAGAATTGTCCACTCAGGTGTGAAGTTTTTGATTTCTTCCTCCGTTGGACGTAAGAACATATTGTTTGCAAAAATACTCGCCCATGGTAATTCAGTTACCACACGAATATTCATTCTGTATCTATCATCAGCACATGCATATGCATCTCTTGCATATAACTCTTTTCCTGATAGATAATCTACAACTTTATCATATAATTTGTCAAATTTCTCAGCGTCGAATGGTTGGTTTATATTTCCCCACCAAACTTTATCTGCAGAAATTTCATCTTTCACGATAAATCTGTCCATTGGAGATCTTCCTGTGAATTCTCCTGTGTTCACCGCTAAAGCACCTGATAAAGCCTCTTTCCCTAAACCTTTTTCCAAACAAATTTTTTGTAATTCTTCAGGTTTTAAATTCCAATGTGTAGTTGCGTTTTTAATTCCGTAATCTTCCACAGAAGCATTTACAGATTTTATTATATTTTCCATTAGTTGTGTATTAAAAATAAAGAACCAAAAGTAAAAAATTATTTCTTTTTTAGGAAAGAAAATAACATATATAACCAACCTAATGTTAATAAAATACCTCCTAAAGGTGTAATAAACCATATAGACTTAGCTGGTACATTTGCTAAATAAATTGTATAAATAGATCCTGAAAAGAAGATAATCCCTGTGAAAAATAAAATATTTAGGATTTTTTGAGATTTTAAATTGAATTCTTTGTAACTATTTGTAAATAAAAGAACTATTGCGTGAAACATTTGATATCTAACAGCAGTTTCAAAACTATTTAATGCTTCTGGAGTTAATTTTTCTTTTAAAGCATGTGCTCCAAATGCTCCTAAAATTACTGCTAATCCTCCTATTAAAGCAGCAAAGGCTAAGGCTTTTTTCATGTTAATAAAAAAATAAAAATTGATGGTAAATTTAGTGAATACTAGCTATTTAATACTCTAAAATGCTTAAAATAAAGTTTTTAATAATATAATTTTTAAACAATTAAATATCAGTAACTTGAAAATGATTTTAAATATTTTCATGTATTTTATATAACAAATATTAATTTTTTGTAATTTCGTAAAGATATTAAACAAGCCTTAACAAGAATGAAAAAAATACTAATTATAGGAGCAGGAAGATCATCTTCGTCGCTAATTAATTATCTATTAAATAAATCAGAAGAAGAGAATTTACAAATCAAAGTTGCAGATGTATCTATAGAGTTAGCAGAAGAAAAGATCCAAAATCACAAAAACGGAATTGCTGTTACATTAGATATTTTTGACATTGAACATAGAAGGGAATTAATCAAAGAGTCGGACATTGTAATCTCGATGTTACCAGCTATTTTACACTTAGAAGTGGCAAAAGATTGTGTGGAATATGAGAAAAACTTGGTAACAGCTTCTTATATTTCTGACGAGATGAAATCTTTAGATAAACAAGTGAAATCAAAAGGTTTAATCTTTATGAATGAAGTTGGTTTAGATCCTGGAATTGATCATATGAGTGCTATGCAAATCATTGATAAAATCCGAGAAGAAGGTGGGAAAATGATCTTATTCGAATCTTTTACAGGAGGATTAGTTGCACCAGAAAGTGATACAAATTTATGGAATTATAAGTTTACTTGGAATCCTAGAAATGTTGTTTTAGCAGGTCAAGGTGGTGCTGCAAAATTCATTCAAGAAGGAAAATATAAATACATTCCTTACCACAAATTATTTAGAAGAACAGAGATTTTAAATATCGATGGACATGGTAAATTTGAAGGATATGCGAACAGAGATTCTTTAAAATATAGAGAAGTTTATGGATTAGAAGATATTCTTACGCTTTATAGAGGAACGATTCGTAAAGTAGGTTTCTCAAGAGCTTGGAACTGTTTTGTACAATTAGGAATGACAGATGACACTTATATCATGGAAAACTCTGAAAATATGAGTTATCGTGATTTTATGAATTCATTCTTAAGCTATAATCCACATGATTCTGTAGAATTAAAACTTCGTTCTTACTTAAAGATTTGGCAAGATGATAATATGTGGGAAAAGTTTGAAGAATTAGACTTATTTAACCCAGATAAAAAAGTAGGATTAAAAGATGCTACACCAGCACAGATTTTAGAAAAAATCCTTACAGATAGCTGGAAACTTGCTCCAGAAGATAAAGATATGATTGTGATGCTTCATAAATTTGGTTACGAATTAAATGGAGAAAAACATCAGATTGAATCAAGTATGGTTGTAAAAGGAGATGATCAGATTTATACTGCTATGGCAAAAACTGTAGGTCTTCCAGTTGCAATCGCTGCACTTAAAATATTAAAAGGAGAGATTAAAACTCCAGGAGTTCAGCTTCCAATTTCAAAAGAAGTTTATACTCCAATTTTAAAAGAATTAGAAGAATATGGAATCATTTTTAATGAAAAAGAAGTTTCATATTTAGGATATAACCCAGAAAAGGAATAATTTATTTAAACATTAAATAAATGGAGAGTCTGTTTTAAATTTATATTAGAAATTAAAACAGACTCTTATACTTAAAAATAGTTAGCTATCTTTGCAGAAATTAATCGAAAACATGGAAGCTAAAACACCTAAAGAATCTTTGACTATCCTTACGGATTTAGTTTTACCTAGTGAAACTAATGCGTTAAATAATTTATTTGGAGGAGAAATACTTGCAAGAATGGATAGAGCTTGTAGTATTGCTGCTAGAAGACATTCGAGAAGAATTGTAGTTACTGCATCAGTAAATCACGTAGCGTTTAACAAAGCTGTTCCTGTTGGAAGTGTGGTAAGTGTAGAAGCAAAAGTTTCAAGATCATTTAAATCTTCAATGGAAGTTTATGTAGACGTTTGGATTGAGGATAGAGAAAGTGGAGAAAGAAGTAGAGTAAATGAGGGTATTTATACTTTTGTTGCTGTAGATATTACTGGAAGTCCGGTAAAAGTTCCAGCTATTGTTCCTGAAACGGAACTTGAAAAAGAAAGATTTGATGGTGCTTTAAGAAGAAAGCAACTAAGTTTGGTTTTATCTAAAAAAATGAAACCTGCTGATGCTACAGAGTTAAAAGCGTTATTTATATAATAAAATTAAAAGTAAAAAAGCTTCGAGATTCTCGAAGCTTTTTTTATATCTGACTAGTCGTTTAATTTCAATACTGCCATGAATGCTTGTTGTGGAATTTCTACGTTTCCAACCTGACGCATTCTTTTCTTTCCTTTCTTTTGTTTCTCTAAAAGTTTACGTTTACGAGAAATATCCCCTCCATAACATTTTGCGGTTACATCTTTACGTAAGGCTTTTACAGTTTCACGAGAAATAATCTTCGCACCAATTGCAGCCTGAATTGGAATATCGAATTGTTGACGAGGAATTAATTCTTTTAATTTCTCACACATTTTCTTTCCAATAGTATAAGCATTGTCTGCGTGTAATAAAGCAGAAAGTGCATCTACAGAATCTCCATTTAATAAGATATCAACTCTAACTAATTTAGAAGCTTTCATTCCAATTGGATGATAATCGAAAGATGCATATCCTTTAGAAACTGTTTTTAATCGATCATAGAAATCAAATACAATTTCTGCAAGAGGCATTTCAAAAGTCAATTCAACTCTTTGTGTTGTTAAATATGTTTGATTTACAATAATTCCTCTTTTCTCAATACAAAGACTCATTACTTGTCCAACAAAATCAGATTGTGTAATGATACTTGCTTTGATAAAAGGCTCTTCTACTCTAGCTAATTTTGAAGGTTCTGGTAAATCTGATGGATTATTTACAATAATAGCATCTTCAGGATTTTTATTTGTAAAAGCATGGTAAGATACATTGGGAACTGTAGTAATTACAGTCATATCAAACTCACGTTCTAAACGCTCTTGGATAATCTCCATGTGTAACATTCCTAAGAACCCACAACGGAATCCAAATCCTAAAGCTGCAGAACTTTCTGGAGTAAATACTAAAGAAGCATCGTTTAATTGTAATTTTTCCATAGAATTACGAAGCTCTTCATAATCTTCCGTATCTACAGGATAAATTCCTGCGAATACCATTGGTTTTACATCTTCGAATCCTTCAATAGCTTCTTGTGTTGGAACTTTTGCATCTGTAATAGTATCTCCTACTTTTACTTCACTTGCTGTTTTAATTCCCGTAATTAAATATCCAACATCTCCAGTTTTAACTGTTTTCTTTACTTCTTGTTCCAGTTTTAACGTTCCAATTTCATCTGCGAAATATTCATTATCAGTCGCCATGAATTTGATACGTTGTCCTTTTTTGATTTCTCCATTTAATACTCTAAAGTAAGTTTCCACTCCTCTAAATTGGTTATAAACAGAATCAAAAATCAATGCTTGAAGTGGAGCTTCCGGATCTCCTTCTGGAGCAGGAACTCTTTCAATAATTGCTTCCAAGATTTTATCTACTCCAAAACCTGTTTTTCCACTTGCAGGAATAACTTCTTCAGGGTCACATCCTAATAAATCTACGATATCATCCGTAACTTCTTCAGGATTTGCACTTGGTAAATCAACTTTATTTAAAACTGGAATAATCTCTAAATCATTTTCTAAAGCAAGGTATAAATTAGAAATTGTTTGTGCTTGAATACTTTGTGCAGCATCTACAATTAATAACGCTCCTTCACAGGCAGCAATCGATCTAGAAACTTCATAAGAAAAATCTACGTGTCCTGGAGTATCAATAAGGTTTAAGATGTACTCTTCTCCTTTATAGTTAAACTCCATCTGAATTGCGTGACTCTTAATCGTAATTCCTCTTTCACGCTCTAAATCCATACTATCTAGTAACTGATCTTGCTTTTCACGCTCTGTTACAGCTCCAGTATAATCTAATAATCTATCTGCCAAAGTACTTTTACCATGGTCGATGTGTGCAATAATGCAAAAATTTCTTATATGCTTCATTCGATATTTGTCCTTACTTCTTTAATCTCACAAAGATATATATTTCGTAAATATCTTTTTAAAAAGAATTTATAAATTAAATGTTATACTTATTGTTTTTGTGCTTTTTGAATAAAATCTAACCCTTTTTCAATTACAGAATATAATTTTTCTAATTGTTCATCTGTAATTACAAAAGGTGCTAAAATGTAAATCGTATTTCCTAATGGACGTAAAAAAGCACCATTTTCCATGAAGAAATCAAATAGTTGATAGCGTAACTTTCCGTATCTAGACATATCTACATCCATATCTAAAGCTACAATAACTCCTAGTTGACGAGTTGTTTTTACCAAAGAATGCTTGGCTATTTTATTCGCAAATTCTTGATGTTTTTCAGAAACTCTCTGAATATTATTTTGCATTTCTTCTGATTTCAATAAAGAAACACTTGCAGAGACTGCTGTACATGCCAATGGATTTGCAGAATAAGTATGTCCATGAAAAAGTCCTTTTGAAATTTCTTTGCTTAAAAAAGCATCATAAATTTCTTGAGAACAAGTGGTCAATCCCATTGGAACAATTCCGCCTGTAAGCGATTTTGACAAACACATAATATCTGGTTTGTTCTCTAAATAATCACTTGCAAAATATTTTCCTGTTTTACCAAAACCTGTCATTACTTCATCAGCAATTGCTAAAACATTATTTTCTTTGGCAATTAAAATCAATGCATCCAACAATTCTTTATCATACATTTTCATTGCTGCTGCTCCTTGTACAAGCGGTTCAAAGATGAATCCAGCTACTTTTCCTGAAGAAATAATTTCTAAAAACTTTTCTTTTACTTCTTCAAAATTTTCTTTTGTTGGAACAGGGATTCTATCTATTTGCAATAAAAAATCAGAAAAAGGTCCGTTGTAAACATCTAAACCTGAAACTGACATTGCTCCAAAAGTATCTCCATGAAAAGCATCTTCTAAGGCAATGAATCTATTTTTCTTTTCTCCTTGATTAAAATGAAATTGTAAAGCCATTTTAATTGCAATGTCCACAGTTGTAGATCCATTATCTGAGAAAAAGATTTTCGCCTGATTTTTGGGTAAAATTGACATCAAATCTTCAGACATTTTGATTGCTGGCTCATGTGTAAATCCAGCAAAAACAATCTGATCTAAATTGGTCATTTGCTCCTGAACTTTCTCAATAATATACGAATTACAATGTCCGTACATACAAGTATACCAAGAAGCAATTCCATCAATATATTCCTTTCCATTTTCATCAAACAATGAAGCTCCTTTTGCTTTTGCAATCGCCAAATGATTTGGGTGCAATTCATGTTGTGTCAACGGATGCCAAAGGTGTTTTTTATCTCTTTCTGTTAGATTCATAATTTCAAAAGATTTTCTTGTAATTGATTCGCATAGAAAGAAATTTTCTCTTTTGTAAATTCCTTTTCTTCATTAATTCTTCCAATTACAGGAACATTTGTCATTTTTTGAATAATGCTTTCCGTAGTTGGATGCTCATCTCCATTAAAAATAATTCCAGCAACTTCTAAACCTTTATTTCTAATCATTTCAATTGTCATCAACGTATGGTTAATACTTCCTAAATAATGACGAGAAACCACAATGATTTTATATTCTGGTTTTAATAAATCAGCAATTGTTTCTGTATTATTCAAAGGAACTAAAAGTCCTCCAGCTCCTTCAATTACTAGATTATTTTCCGTTTCTGGGCAAACGATTTTTTCTAAATCAATTTCTATATTTTCAATTTCAGCTGCAGCATGTGGACTCATTGGAGTTTTTAAACCATAAGCATTTGGATGAAATTTTGTTTTTGTATTCGATATAAAATCTCTTACTTTATCTGTATCAGAATATTCTAATTCTCCTGCTTGAATAGGTTTCCAATAATCTGCTTGTAAACTTTCTGTTACAACTGCTGAGGCTATTGTTTTTCCAACTTCTGTTCCTATTCCTGTAATAAAATATTTCTTCATTTTCTTCTATTTTTTTGATTTAAAAAGTCTTTTCTTGAATTGATTTCTTTCTAAATCTGTAAAAATCTGTGCAAAAATACTTTATTATTTCTAAAAGAGAGTTTAAACTATCGTAGTATTATTCTATGAAATCTTCAATACTATAAATAACTTCCATTGGTTGTTCTAAAGGAAGCATATGTCCGGAGTTTTCAATTTTAATATGGATAGCATCTTCAATTTTGTTTTTCATCAATTCCATTTTATCTGAACTAATCAAAGCATCTGAATCTCCTGAAAGTAACAGAGTAGGAATTTTAATTCGATCTAATTTATCCGTCAGAGAATCTCTAAATGAAGTTGCAGTCAGTTGTCTCAACAAAACTTCTTTACCCAAATCCCTGTCCATTTCTTTAATTACATCCACCATATATTGGTGTTTAAAATGGTCTGGGTGTAAAAATTGTTTGATTCTAGAACTAGCAACACCTTTGTATGGATGTTTTTCTAAAAAATGAATTGTACTTTTTCTTAATTCAATTTCTTTTGCGTTCAAACCTTCAGAATCTACTGCAAGTAAAATCAGTTTTGAAACTTTTCTTGGATGAAAAATAGTATAACGTAAAGCAGCAAAAGCTCCCATTGAAAATCCAACTAAAATGGCATCCTCCTTTATTTTACTATCAATGATTCTACTGATTTCTTCGAAAGAACTTCCAGCTGTTGTATCAATATATATAGGATTAATAGAGGAACTTAGTGCAAAAACTTCTTGCCATAATTTCTCATTACACATCGTTCCAGACAAAAAATAAACATCTTTTTTATTCTCAATCATTCTCGTTTATTTTAAATTTTCACAAAATTACAATTAGTTTGTATCTAAAAAAATCGTAATTTACACGAAATTATTAGAGTAATTTTTTTGTAAGATGACCCCAAATTCTCCAAAAACAATCACGGTAAGTAGATATTTTAATTACAAAAATGCGAAAGTGCATTTTGCTGTATCTGGAAATATGAAAGGGAAAACAATAGTTTTCTTACACGGTTTTTTGGAGAATTTTTTTATGTGGGATTTTATAAAACCTGAATTTGAAAAGAAATACAAAATTGTAACAATTGATTTATTAGGACACGGAAAAACTGAAAATATTGGCTACATTCATACGATGGAGCAAATGGCAGATTGTGTTAGGGAAGTATTGAAATCGTTGAAACTTCGAAAATACTTTTTAGTAGGTCATAGCTTGGGAGGTTACGTTGCGCTTGCAATGGCTGAAAAGCATCCGAAAAGTATTAATGGTATTTTTTTAATGAATTCTACACCTTTTGCGGATAGCCCAGAGAAAAAACTTCAAAGAGAACGTTCTATCAATGTTCTAAAAATGAATCCAAGAATTTTTATTAGAGTAAGCATTGCTAATCTTTTTTCAAAAAGTGAGAAATTTAATCTAACAGAAGAAATTCGTTTTTGTACGGATGCGGCTTTAAAGACAAATTTACAAGGGATCATTGCTGCAATTATGGGAATGAGAGAACGTAAACAAAGATCATTTGTAATTGAAAATGCTACATTTCCAGTATTAGCACTTTGCGGAAGAGATGATCATATTTTGGATTCGTATAGTTTAATTAAAAAATTAGACGAACATAAGATTCCGAATAGAGTAGTGGAAGGTGGTCATATGAGTCATATGGAAAGCCGTGAGGAAACGATTGCTATTTTGAAAGAATTTTTAGCCCAAAAAAAGACAAAGAAAAAAGAAGTTTTAGTTTAAAAAAATAATGTAACTAAACAAAAAAAAGCTGCTTCTTTCGAAACAGCTTCTAGATATATTTTATAGTTTAAAATCTTAGAAAATCCCTTTAGCTACTAACCACTTGTAAACATCATTTCCATTTGCATAAAGTAATAATGAAAATAAGATGATGATTCCAACAATCTGAGCATATTCTAAGAACTTCTCATTTGGTTTTCTACCTGTAATCATTTCAAATAATGTGAATACTACATGTCCTCCATCTAATGCAGGAATTGGTAATAAGTTCATAAATGCTAACATGATTGATAAAAATGCTGTAAAGCTCCAGAAAATTCTCCAGTCCCAAGTTGTTGAAAAACCATTTGCAATAGACATGAATCCTCCTAAACTTGAAGCTCCTTTTGCAGTAAATACATATTTAAACTGACTGATGTAATTATCTAATGTTTCTACAGCTAAATCTGTTCCTGCAGGGATACTTTCTCCAAACGTATATGTTTTAATTTCTGGTTCAAATGGATATTTTGTAACAGGTGCAACTCCGATTTTTCCTTTTTCAGCTTTTACAGTTAATGTTTTTTCTACACCGTTTCTAGAAACTACAATATTCAAAGGGTTTAAAGTATCTTTACTAACAATAGATTTAAATTGATCCCAATATTTTATTGGAGCTCCATTAATAGCTACAACTTTATCATTCTTTTTAAAACCTGCTTTTTCTGCTGGAAATTTAGAATATACGGTATCAATTGTAGTGTAAATTCTAGGAACAAAAGGTCTAACATCTCCTGAAGTCCACATTTTCATTCCGATATCTTCTGGTAGATTGATTGTTTGAATTTGACCGTCTAAATGTTTTACTTCAATAGTTTTAACATCTTTTAATAATAAATCTGCATTAACATCTAAAACATTAAAAGGAACTTGTCCGTTTACTTTTAAAATCTGATCCCCATCTTTAAATCCAAAAGGTTTCATTACTTCAGCTACCGAAAAACCATCTTTTACAGCTTCTGGAGAAACATATTCTCTTCCCCAAACAAATAAAATCATGATATAGATAAGAATACCTAAAATAAAGTTCACAGTAACACCTCCAAGCATGATGATTAATCTTTGCCAAGCTGGTTTTGAGCGAAATTCCCAAGGTTTTGGTTCTTCTTTCATTTGCTCTGTATCCATACTCTCGTCAATCATTCCAGAGATTTTTACGTATCCTCCTAATGGAATCCAACCAATTCCATAAACAGTATCTCCAATTTTCTTTTTGAATAATGAATATTTATAATCAAAGAAAAGGTAGAATTTTTCTACTCTTGTTCCGAATAATCTTGCAGGTATAAAATGTCCTAATTCATGCAGGACAATTAATAAAGATAAGCTCAGTAAAAACTGTGAAGCTCTAATTAATATTTCCATATAATAGTTTGTTTCTTTTTCTTAAAACTTTACAAATGTACTATTTTAAATACGTTACAAAAAATGAAATATTTTGAAACTATAATTTAATTTGAAGTCCGAAATTATAATCAATCCAAGCATTATTACTTAGTCTATGAACCAAATCACTTTCATCAAAATTGATCAGATTATTGTTGAAGAAATAATTATAATTTGCTCCAGTAGTAATTCCAAAATTTTTGGTGATCGAAAAATTTAGATTTGTACCGAATCGAAGCCAATATTTACCTCCCTCTCTTCGATTAAATTGAATTCTTTTTACATGTTGTTCAAAATTCAAATCCAACCATTTATTCAACTTGAATTCCGTACCAAAACCATAACCGAAAGAAAATTTATTAACCTCTTTTTGGGAAAGAATTCCAGTAGTGAAAATTCCATATAACCTTTGTACACCGGACTTAAAAGCAACTTCATTTAAACCAATAGAACTATGAGAATATTGTAGAACTTTTTTTCCGTTTTTAACTAATGAAACAATTCCTATAGGAATTCCTTTTTCATAATTATCCGCTTTATTTACAATTCCGATTTGAAATCCTTTCATTGTTGAGGTTTCATTGAAAATACCAATTTGAAATCCTTTGCTTTCTTCAGCAAAATTTAAAAGAGAAGCTTGAATACCGGAAACATTTCCTTTATTTACTCCTCCAGAAAATTGAATTCCTTTTAAAGTCCCTCCGACTTTATTTAGAGTAGAAGAAACTTGTATTCCTACAAAATCATTATTTACAACATTAGAAACTCCACCAGCTTGGATACCAAAACCGCTATCCGTCGCATTTAAGAATCCTGCAAATTGAATTCCTTCTAAGTAATCGCTATTCAAGTTTACAAATCCCGAAAATTGAATTCCTTTTACACCTCTATTTGTTTTGTTCATAAATCCAGCAAACTGAATTCCTGTAGATTTTAAAGAAGTAATATTAAAAATTCCGGCAGCTTGTAATCCATATTGATTTCCTCCAATTATATTTCCTACTCCGGCAATTTGAACTCCATTTCCGTTGTATTTTAAAACATTTGTTCCCACTCCAATTTCTGCCCCATTAAGACTAGCAGCATATCCTAAAATAAAATTTACCGAAAAAGTATTGACGCTTACATTTCGTTTTTTTCCATTTGTACTAACTGAAGGAATCAAACTAAATTGAAAAGGTCTAAACTCAAAAGGACTATTATTACTTGTTGTCGTTTTAAATTCATCTTCAAAAAAGGAATTTACTTTGGTTAAATTTTCATCGTCAAAACTTAACTGAACATGAGAAGTTAATTTTGAAGAATCGTAATTAATTCCTGTTACTTTTTCTTTAAGTTTAGGTTGAAGTTGTAATTGAATATCTTGTGATTTATCAAACTTTATTTTAATATCTTTCTGAGAAAATCCTTCTTTTTCAAAAGATAAATGAAGATTCAAATCAAGAGGACCTTCCACTTCAAGGAGGAAATTTCCTAGAGTATCTGATTTTGCAATTTTCCCTAAATGTTTTTCAGAAATAACAACATTAGAAACAGGCTGTTTTGTTTTTAGATTTAATACTAGTCCACTTAGAGAATGTTTTCGATTCTTTTTTTTCTCTTTTACTTTAAGAACCAAAAAACCGTTTTTATATTTAAAACTTGCATTAATCAAGTCACTAAATATATTCAAAAACTCTTCGAAAGATTTGTCTTGAACCTTGATTGTTATTTTTTTTTCTTCGACAATTTCTGAGTTATAAGCATAATCAAAATGAAGATCAGAACTTAAATCATTTAGAATAGTAGTGATTTTTGCATCTTTATACGAAACCGAAATTTTTTCTTGTAAAATATTTTTACTCTGTGAAAAAAGAAAGTTTATTCCTGAAAAAAACAGAAATAGAAAAACAGAAAATATCTTTTTTAGATATTTTTTACCATCAAAATTATTCATTAAAACTATTTAATAATGTATCCCTCTTTTGTTTTTATAATCTCACAATTATAAGTCAGTTTTAAAGCATCAAATATTTTTTCAAGTGTAGGATTATGAATTTTTGCTGTGAAATATTCATTTTCCAAATTTGATTTTTCAACTATAATTTGGATTTTAAATTGCTTTTCGATACTTGAAATTACCTTTAAAAAAGAAGTGTGATTAAATGAAAAAGTATTGTTATACCATATATAATTTTTTGATCTGTTTTTATTCTGAATAATTTTATGTTGTTTTTTTACAAAAATACCTTGTTGATTTTTGATAAGAATTGTTGGTTTTTTCGCTTGATTTTTTTCACTAAAAGCTACTTTTCCTTCCTCGACAAACACAAAAGTAGAATCTTTTAATTTAGTATTGACATTAAATTCTGTTCCTAAAACCGTCACTTCCGTATTTTCAGTTTCTACAACAAAAGTATTTTGGTTTTTTTCTACTTTGAAAAAAGCTTCCCCTCTTAAAAATACTTTTCTCTCCAGTTTTAAATTTTTGTCATAACTAAGAAAAGAATTTTTATTCAGAATTACCTCTGAACTATCAGGAAGTAAAATGGTTTCAGTCTTATCAGTAGTTTTAATTTCGATGATTTCAGTAATAACTGGTTTGTCTTTTTTCTTAAAAGAAATTGAAATTAAAAAAGCAATTACTGCTGCTGAAGATAAACCTAAAATAAGTGTTTTGATTTTTACTTTTTTCTTAGGTTTTACTTTATTCCAAGCTTTTTCTGTATCAAAATTATGTTGAAATACAGCTTCTGAAAAATTACTTTCTTTCCAGATTTTTTCTATGTCTAGAAATGTTTTTTCATTTTCAGGATTTTCTTTTCGCCATTGATCTATTTTTTTAGAATCTTCAGCAGAAAGATCTTCTTGTAAGTATTTAATTATTTTTGCTTCAATATTTTCCATAATTAAATCATTTTAATAAAAAATATAAAAGAATGAGTCTTAGATAATCTTTTAAGTTTGCTCTCATAAATTTTAAAGCCTTACTCATTTGATTTTCTATCGTTTTAGGAGAAAGGTCCATTTTTTCGGCAATCTCTCTATATTTTAGGTTTTCAAATCTACTCAATTCGAAAATTTTCCTTCGTTGTTCGGGTAATTGTCGGATGGCAAGATATATCTTTTCTTTCAATTCATTTTCCTCTAATTCATCACTATATAGAGTTGTGTCTATATTATTTTTGATGTCTTTCAAATGTTTTGAACGAATTTCTTGATCTCTTAAATACGACAAACAATTCAATTTTACAGCTCCATATAAATAAGATTTCATACAGGTTTTTATATTAAGAGTTTTTCTTTTTTCCCAAACCTTGCAAAATAAATCTTGGACTATCTCTTCTGCTGTTTCTGAGCAGTTTACATATTTATTTGCAAACAAACATAACTCTAAATAATGTCTTTTAAAGAGTAATTCATAGGATTTTATATCACCCTCTAAAAATGTAGTTGTTAAATTATCAGTTGTTTGCACTCAAATTTATTTAATTGATTAAAAATAGATGCTTAAATATGAATTCGCTACAAATATCATAAAAATCTATATAAAACATTTAGATAATGTAATATGTTTATTGTTGATACTTGATTATTCGTTATTTTTGTTGACAAATCTCAAATAAAAAACCCTAAAAATTTAGTATAAACTTCAAAAATGATGAAAAAAATTTTATTATTGGCATTTGCTTTTCTAGCATTTGCACCTATTGCGGAGGCTCAACTACAGACAGGAATTTCTAATCAACAATTATCATTAGCTGGTTCAGGAGACAGTAGACGAATTAGAACAATTTCTGCAACAAGTAAACTAAACCCATTCTTATTTACTAAATGGTCAACTGGATATGTAACTTTTACTGATTCTAGAATTTTTCAAAGTGATAAATTACATTTTAATCTTGTAAATAGTACTTTAAATTACGAAAGTGATTCAGGAAAAGAAGATGAGTTTTTTCAAGTAGAAACAAGTAGTATTTCTAGTTTTTCTTTATATAATGAGAAAACTAAAGAATTAGATAAATTCTTAAAAATTGACAAATCAGAGTTTGCTAACCCTGATGAAATAGTAGCAGATTTCTTTAGAGTTTATAATGATCAGCCTGCAGATAAGCAGTTTTTAATTTTAGAATATTATAAAAAACGAGTTACTGTAAAAGGAAATGACGGTAATGGAGGTTATTCTGGAGCAAGAGCTGTAGAAGCTTCTTCTAAAATGAGAAAGTATGAAACTTTCTTTGTAAAGAAAGATGGTAAATTTGTAGAAACTAAACTTTCGAATAAGAAACTTTTAAAATTATTTAGCGATAAGAAAAATCAGTTGAAATTTTACATTAAAAAGAATAAATTAAACTGTAAAAATCCTGAAGATGCTTTAAAATTAATTGAAGTTTATTATTCAAAGTAATAAAAAAGAATAAATTAAAACCATAAAGAATTTCTTTATGGTCTTTTATTTTGGATATTCTAAATTTAGTTCTTCAAGAGCTTCAACAACTTTTTTTGCAATCAAATAATTTCTATACCATTTTTCATCCGCAGGTATAATTTCCCAAGAAATAGGTTTTCCACAGTTTTTAAAAACCTTCTCATAAGTTTTCTGAAACGTATTCCAATATTTTTCATCTTTAGAATCATCAGGACTATATTTCCATTTTTTATCTGGATTTTCTAATCTTTTTTCAATTCTATGCTTTTGTTCTTCTAATGAAATATGAAGAAAAAATTTCAAAATAATCGTATCATTATCTTTTAGATGACTTTCAAAATGATTGATTTTCTCATACCTTTTCTCAATAATTTTACCTTCTAAAAGCTCATGAACAGTCGGAACTAAAATATCTTCGTATTGCGATCGATTAAAAATCTGAAACATTCCTTTTGCTGGAGTTTCTTTATGAATTCTCCACAAAAAATCATGTGAAGCTTCTTCTTCTGTCGGAACTTTAAAAGATTTTACTGTACAACCTTGCGGATTTAAACAAGAAAAAACATGTCGAACAGTTCCATCTTTTCCAGCAGTATCCATTCCTTGAAGAATAATTAATAAACTATATTTTTTAGAAGCGTAAAAAACATCTTGCAGTTTGAAAAGTTGTTCTTTTAGTTCTTCTGTTTTTGCTTCAATTTCATCTCTAGAAATTGATTCTTTTGGCTTTGTTGGAATATGTTTTAATTTTTTCATACTTGCTTCGATTTTCTTCTTAATAGTTTAAAAGCTCCCATTTTCACAAAATTATTTACGGTAAAACATACAGCCGCATAAGCCCAGATTAAACCTGCATATTTCCATCCGATTGCTGGCATTAATAAACCATAAGCAGCAAAAAATGTTGCTAAAATTTGCGTTGAAAAAGTTGGTATGAAAAGTTTTGGTGATGGATAAGGTTTTTTCCAAAAATGTTTGTCCCAAGTTCGAGTTAAATACAGCGTTGAATGTCCATCTACACTCAGTTTTAAGAACATTAAAGTTTGGATAATATGTTCTGGAAAATGATTTTCTTCTAAATAATAAAACAAAATAAAAGATTCAATTAATCCAGCAAAACCAACTGCTGCTGCAACTAGCATAACTTCTCGCATATTCCATCGGACGGGTTTTTTACTGGTTTCCGCATTATCATAAGCAATCATCATAATTGGAATATCATTCAGTAAAGCAAGAAGAATAATCATAATTGCTGTTAAAGGATAAAAATTGAAAACAATAATCGAAAGTGACATAAAAAGAATCACACGAATAGTTTCTGAAATTCGGAAAGTTGCATAAGATTTCATTCGTTCAAAAACCAAACGAGCTTCTGTAATTGCATTGATAATAACCGAAAGTCCTGGAGCAATCAAGACTACATCTGCTGCGGCTCTTGCTGCATCTGTCGCACCAGAAACTGCAATTCCTGCATCTGCTTTTTTCAGTGCTGGAGCATCATTCACTCCATCACCAGTCATTGCTACGATATAATCTGCTTTTTGTAATTCATCGATAATAAAATATTTATCTTCTGGGAAAACTTGCGAAAATCCGTCAGCTCTTTCAATCGTTTCGATAATTTGCGATTCGTGTTTTCGGATATGTCCATGTGGTAAATTTGCACTTTTCAATTCTTCTAAAACATCTTCCACAAGTTCTTCTTGGAAATGCTTGATTTCTTTGTCTGCCACATCAGGAGAAAGCTTTTTATAAAGAGCTCCTCCAATCACTTCTGCTAAAATCGAAAGTTCTTTATTTGCCCCTTCGTGTCGAAGTTCTTGTGTATCTAAAATATTTTCTCCAATATCTAATAATGCAGAAATTTCTTTTGCAATTGCCTGATTATCTCCCGTAATCATTTTTACTTGTAATCCAAGTTTTTTAGCTTTTGCAATTGTTGATTTCGAATCTTTTCTTGGAGGATCAAAAAGTGGAATTAAACCAATAAAATCAAAAGCTTTTTCATTTTCTTTTTTCTTCGCAACACCAATGGTTCTATATCCTTTTTTTGCAAACTCATAAACTTTAGCGTTAATCTCTTTTTCCAATTCATCATTTTCACAAAGAGAAGCAATAATCTGTGGAGCTCCTTTTGTTACTGTAAATTTTTCTGATTTTTCTGAAATATCAGCTACTGTTCTTTTAATAACAGGATCGAAAGGAGTAAATTTTGTTTGTGTGAATTCTGTTATCTTATCTTTTAATTTAAACTTATCAATCTTTTCAAAAATTGGAATTTCAATAGGATCTTTATTTTCTTTTTTACTAGCCAAAGCAGCATAGAGATATAAATCTTCTTCCGAAAAATCATGAAACAGAACAGGATCTGCTGTACTCATTTTATTTTGAGTTAAAGTCCCTGTTTTATCACTACAAAGAACCGAAACTCCAGCAATCTCTTCAATAGCCGCCAAACGACTTACAATTGCTTGTTTTTTTGCCAAATTAATCGCTCCAATTGCCATCGTAACAGAAAGTACAGCTGGCATGGCAACAGGAATTGATGCAACAACTAAAACTAGAATAAATCGGAGAACTTCCATGATTGGGTCATGACGGAAGAGGGAAACAATAATTAAAATAATCGCTAAACAAATTGTCAGCATTATCAACCAATTTCCAATTTTAAGAACTGCTTTTTGAAAATGACTTTTTTGTTCTTTTCCAGCTTTAATAACTAAAGAAGCACTTTTTCCAAAATAAGTATTCATGGCAGTTTCGGTGACAATTGCTTCCATTTCTCCAACTTTTATTACAGAATTACTATAAGCAATATCTCCAACAGATTTATGAACTGGGAGTGATTCTCCAGTCAATGCAGCTTGATCAATTTGAACAAATTCGCCACCAATTAAAACAACATCAGCAGGAACTACATCTCCAATTTTTAGTTTGATAATATCTCCAGGAACTAGATTTTTTGCTTCAATTTCAACAAATTTTCCATTTCTTTTAACTAAAGCTTTTTTGGCAAGTGTATTTTTTAAAACTTTTAGAGCACTTAAAGCTTTTGCTTCTTGAGCAAAATCAATGATAACATTTACGAGAAGAAGAATAACAATAATGGTGAAATCATCCCATTTTTTTGCTAAAGCAGAAAGCACTGCAGCAATTTCGATCATCCAAGGAATTGGTCCCCAAAGTCGTTTGATAATTCTCTGAAAAATAGTTTCTTCCTTTTCTGGAATTTCGTTGAAACCATATTTTTCAATACGTTTTTTACTTTCATTTTCGGATAAACCTTTTTCAACATCCGATTTTAAATCGGCAGCTATTTTTTTCCAATCTTTTTTCTCCTTCTTATTATCTCCCATATCTCATTCAGTTGAAATTCTTATAAAGCTGATTTACTTAAAGTTAAAGCTTTATTTTTAATTTTTAAAATAAGAGCAATGGAGTGTTTTTAGCTTAACATTTTTTTTAACTAAAAACGATTATCTAAGACATTTAAAATCTTTGAAATGTGAAATTATTTGAGAAAATGATAAAATTAAAATGTTTATAACTTGTTGATAAGTATAGTTTTAGTTTTTTTGTTGTTAAGTTTTATTTAACAGTTTAACAAAGGTTTAACGGATTTTTTAGATTTATAAGAAGTAGTTGTTTAATTTTGAGTCCAAAATTTAAACCAACCAAACTCATTCATGAAAAAAATTATTTTATCTGTTTTTGCAGCAGCTACGCTTTTTAGTTGTAAGACTCTGCAAACGAGTAAATCTGTAAGCTTACCTATTGATACTACAATTGATTTAGTAGATGTTCAAAATGATAAAGTGAAAGTTACTGTAGATCCTTCTAAAATTAAAGAAGAGACAATCGTTTATCATTTACCGAAAATTGTTCCTGGAACATACCAAAACTATGATTACGGACAATATGTTGAAGGATTTAAAGCTTTAGATAAAAATGGAGCTGAATTAAAAGTTGAGAAATTAGATATCAATTCTTGGAAAATTAACGATGCTAAGAAATTAGATAAAATCGTTTATTTGACAAATGATACTTTTGATACGGAAAATGAAAAACCAGAAGATGATGTAGTATTTTCTCCTGCAGGAACAAACTTTGATAAAGACAAAAACTTTGTATTAAACCTTCATACAATGATTGGTTATTTCGAAGGAATGAAGCAATCTCCTTATAGCTTAAAGGTTTTAAAGCCTGAAGATATGTATGGAAGTACTTCATTACAACAAGTAAGAATCAAGGAAAGTCATAATACGCAAACGCAAGATAATTTCTTTGCAAATAGATATTTTGATATCATCGATAACCCGATCATGTATGATAAAACTCCAGAAATTTCTTTCAATGTAAATGGAATAGATATTTCTATCAATGTTTTTTCTCCAAATGGAACATACAATGAGGAAAGTTTAAGAGAGCAAATGAATAAAATGATGAATGCTCAGAAAACTTTCTTAGGGGAGATGAATACAACTAAAAAATATAGTATTCTAGTGTACCTTTCAACTTTAGGAGAAAATGATGCAAAAGGATTTGGAGCTTTAGAACACCATACTTCTACAGTTGTTGTAATGCCAGAGCAGATGCCAAAAGATGCATTAATGCAATCTTTAACGGATATTGTTTCTCACGAATTTTTTCATATCGTAACTCCATTAAATGTACACTCTGAGGAAGTTCATTATTTCGATTTCAACAAACCAAAAATGTCTAAGCATTTATGGATGTATGAAGGAATCACGGAGTATTTTGCAAACCTTTTCCAGATCAATCAAAAATTAATCAGTGAAGAAGATTTTTACAATAGATTAGTTGATAAAATCAAAACTTCAAAAAGATTTAATGATACGATGTCTTTCACAGAAATGAGTGAAAACGTATTGGATGAGCCTTATAAATCTCAATATGGAAACGTATATCAAAAAGGAGCTTTGATTGGTATGGCTTTAGATATTCAGTTAAGAGAATTGAGTAATGGAGAAACAGGGATTTTAGATATAATGAAAGAATTATCGAAAAAATATGGAATGGAAAAACCATTTAACGATGATGAAATCATTAAAGAAATCACGGAAATGACTTATCCTGAAATTGGAGAATTCTTTACAAAACATGTAAAAGGAAATTTACCAATTGATTATAATGCATTGTTTGAAAAAGTAGGAATTACAAGTGAAAAAATAGAAACTCCTGTAGGATATTTATTACACGCACAAACTCCGTTTATCGATGTAGTAAAAGGAACTAAAGATATTTACTTCCCAAGTTATTTAGGTACGAATAGCGGATTGGAGAAATTGGGTGTAAGAAGTGGAGATATTTTAAAAGAATTAAACGGTGTTGCGTATAATTTAGATAACGTACAGCCTTTAATTTTTGCTTCTATGGCAATTGAAGCTGGACAAGAGATTCAGATGAAAGTTTTAAGAGATGGTAAAGAAGTGGTTCTAAACGGAACTGCAATTCAGCCAACTGTTGAAAATTCAGAAATAAAAGCATTAGACTTACCAGATACAGATCCAAGAATGAAATTAAGAAAAGCTTGGATGTTCAACTAATTTTTTAATTTAGTATTATGAAAAAGCCTTTTTACTTGTAATGAGTAAAAAGGCTTTTGATTTTTTATTCGATAATTATTTTTTGACTTGTCAAAGTTCCTAAATGTTCAATTTGTAGGATATAAATTCCTGATTTTAACCCTGAAATATTTAAGTGATTTTCGACTGTTTTTTTCGAGATGATTTTCTTCCCAATTGTATCATAAATATTTATTTCTTTTATCGAATTTTCAATTCCTTTTAAGTGAATAATATCTCCAGAACTAGGATTTGGAAAAATTGAAAAACTATTTTTTTCTTCCTCCAAAATATTTACAGATCCTGAATCAGAAATATCATAAGTTCCAAAAGGAATTAATTCTACATGTTCTTGCTCTGTTTTATCATTCAAAAAATTATTTCCAGCAAAATTCCAATTTTCCGAAACCCAACCTCCATCAGGTCCAGTCCCATTAATTCGGTATAAATAGCTGTTTTTATAAATATCTTCAAAATTTTCTTCCTCACCAACTTGATCAATTACTTCATTTGAATTTTTATCCAAAATTCGAAAAGCATCGTTTCCATTTGCATTTAAGAAGTTTCCTCCGTCAATGATATTTGAAAAATTTTCGTCAGAACCATAATGTGTGTTAAAAAAATAAATACTATCATCAGAAGCTACGATATAAACAAATTCATCCGAATAATAGCCTGATAAATCCATTTCACTTTCAAAATCATTTGCATTGGTTGCTTTTTGAATTTTATAATTGTTTAAATTTACTTCTCCCGAAACATAAAGTTCTATAATTTTAGGAGTACCTCCCAACAAATCCCCATCTACAATGGCTGTAAAAATTACATCTTGAGAATATAACAGGGAGCTAAAAAGAATAGAAAGTATAAAACTGTATTTTTTTATAGAATATTCCATTGTTTATGATTTATTAAGATTGAAAAATTGTTTAATTATTGAAATAATTTGGTGAAATTGCCACCTTTTGTATTTTTCTTCAAAAAAAGAAGATTTGTTTTATAAATATAATAAAATCAATTAGTTATGTATCAAGTGGCTTTTTATAATTTGGAAAACTTTTTCGAGATTCACCCTTATTCGAATACGAGTCCGCACGAATTTTCTCCTAACGGAAAGATGAAGTGGGGAGAATATCGTTTTGAGAAGAAAGTTGAAAAAGTAGGGAAAGCCATAAAACTACTGGAAGAAAAAACGAAAATCCAACCTTTGTTTATTGGTCTGGCAGAAATTGAAAGTAAAGCTATTTTAGATAGAATTACTTCTTTTCGACTTCTTGAAGATTCGAACTATAAATCAATTCACTTCAACTCAAAATACGAGAGAGGGCTTGATGTTGCACTTCTATATAATGCAAATTTGTTTGAAATATTGGCATCAGAACCTATTGAAGTTTTGCTTAAAAAGACAGGAAGTAAGAAAGTTTATTCTAGAGACATTTTATATGTAAAAGGAAAAGTAGCAGAAGAAATTCTTCATGTTTTTGTAAATCATTGGCCGTCGAAAAGAAAAGGTTCTGCCAAGAAAGAAGCTGGAAGAGTAGAAGCATCTTTTTTAGTACAGACTAAAATAGAAGCAATTCGAGCTGAAAATCCGGATGCGAAAATTATCGTTTTGGGAGATTTTAATATCAATCCAAATACAGAACTGATGCGTGATTTTGCACTATTTTCAAACTTGATAAATCCGATGACTTCTATTTATAATGAAAATACAGGAACGCTGAAATTTCAAGGAAGATGGCATTTATTTGACCAAATATTGTTCTCAGATAATCTTCTAAAAAGTAAAAGTTTTAAGTTTCAATCTGCGCATATTTTTACAGATCCATATTTAATCGGAACAAGAAATGAAAAGACAAAAGAACCAAATAGAACTTATTTTGGTAAGAACTATATTGGTGGAATTAGCGATCATTTTCCTGTTTATGCTTTGTTTGAATAATTAACTTGAAATAGATTCTTGTTTTTTACTTAAATGTTTATCCTTAAATTTTTTCAAATTACTCAATGGTTTTGTCACCATAGAAACTCCTAAGAAAATAACTAAAGTAGCAGAAACTTTTATCACATTTAAACTGTCTTTTCCTTGAGAAAGTGCATAGATAGTAGCAACGATAGGTTGAACATAAATAAAAACACTTACTGTTGTTGGTTTTAATTTATCAATAGCTAATAGATTAAACAGATATGTAATGAAAGTTGTAAAGAAAACTACAAATCCTATTTTCCACATAATAGTATCATTAATCGTTTCCCATTGAATTTCGCTTACTTGACTTAGACCAAAAGGTAAAACCATGATAAAACCAAAAGTATATAACCATTTTACAAAAGTGAAAGGATGGTATTTTTTCGTAAGTTTTTTGGCTAAAACCATATAAGTGGCGAAAGAAAGTGCATTTACAAAAACTAAGAAATTACCAAAAATAGCATTTGAATTATTCCCTCCACTATGTCCATAAGTGATCAACACAATAGCTCCAATCATCCCGATTACAACTCCAATTAATTTTTTAGTTTCTATTTTTTCTTTCAACATAAAATAGGAAAGAATTAAAACTAAAATTGGTGCAGTTACCATGATAGAAGCAGCAGTAATAGGAGAAGTATAAGTTAAACCTTTAAAGAAAGTAAGCATATTAAAAGCTACACCAAAGAAAGCAGCAATGGCAATTTTTGGATAATCTTTTTTATCAATTTTTTCTTTTTTACCAAACAAACTAATGAACCAAAAAAGGAGCATTGCTCCAAAAACCCTTAAAACAATAAAACCATAAGGTTTTACATATTGTGGCATTACATCTTTTGCAATAGTAAAGCTTACTCCATAAATAATTGAGGTTGAAAGTGCTGCCAATAAAGCAAAAATTCTTGTATTCATTTTTGTTTGTTTCTTTAAATGAGGTGCAAATATCTTACTTTTTACAGTTCGAAATTAATTTTTGGGATTAATTCCTCAGAAAATTTATTTTTGCAATTATTAAGTAAATCATAGAAACCTTAAAATTATTATGAAAAGTTTAAAAAGAATTCTGTTTTTCTTCATTGTCTTGGTGTTTAATCTTATTCAAGCACAAAAACTACAATTTCAAAATGAAAAAAATAAAGATGGAAGCATTAGTATTTATGCTGATAATATCTATAAATGTCCTCTAAGTGTTGAAATTGATTTTAGTTTAAAAAATATGAAAAGAGAGGAAAAGAACAATCATATTTTTGTAATTCCACCTAGTTCGAAGAAATTTTTAATCACAACACTTTCGCCTAAAAAGAAAGGAAAAAAGTATAGTTTTTCTAGTAAATCTAAAGTCTGGTATGGAGATGTAACACAAGAAATAAATACGGATTATGAATATTCTTTACCTTATAATATTTCAGAATCGTATTTGGTTTCTCAAGGTTATGGAGGGAAAAAATCTCATAAAAATGAATTTTCTTTAGATTTTGATATGCCAGTAGGAACAGAAATTACTGCAATTCGTGGAGGAGTTGTAATTGAAGTTGTACAAAAATTCAATAAAACTTGTCCAAGTAAAAAATGTGCAAAATTTAATAATTATGTAATCATTTCTCATAATGATGGAACAATCGCAAAATATTTACACATAAAAAAAGGTGGTGCAAGAGTGAAAATAGGGGATGAGGTGAAAAAAGGACAATTAGTTGCTTTGAGCGGAAATGTAGGTTGGAGTACAGGGCCACATTTGCATTTAGAAATTAATGGTTTTGTAAAAGGAGCTTATCAAACAATCAAGACACAGTTTAAAATTAGCAAAGAGAAAGGAAATGTATATCTAGAAGAAGATGATAATTTTGTAAGAGAGTTATAAAAAAAAGAGAATTCTAATTCAGAATTCTCTTTTTGGTTTTTAAAGAATGATTTAATTCACTTTTTGATATTCTTCATGTCTTTTTATAACTATTTTAGTTGTCCCAGCATAAACATATTCTGATATCAATTCTAAAACCAATTTATCATCTGTTAGCTCTTTAATAGTACCATGATAATTATCAAAACCAATATCATTGGAATTATGGTATCTTAGTTTTCCATTTTCATCAATTTCCCAATCTCCATTAAAATCATGAGAATTAAAATATTCTTGATTTTCAACAGAAACTCCATTTTGATTCTCAGTAGAAAATATCCATGTAGTGTCATCATCAAAAACAAATTTCTTTGGATTATCAGAAAAAGTCATTGTAGTTGTAGAAGATTTCATTACTCCAGTATCTTTTACAAATTCTTCGCCAGAATCATCTGTTGCAGCTGTTCTTACAGTTTCATAATTACAAGCAATTAATTTCCATTTTCCAACTAATTTTGAACTAGTGTCATTTGTTTCTCCACCTTCATTGTTCTCACCATTGTTTTGGTTGTTTTCTTGTGGATTTTCGTCTTCATCTTTGTCACAAGCGATGGTTGCTATAGCTAAAAAAGCTATTAACATTAATTTTAAATGTTTCATATTATTTGATTTGTAAGTTTTGAGAACGAAAATAGATAATATTTTAACAAAAAAATTGATAAATATTATGTTTTAGCTTTTTTTGATAAGATGTACGGATATTATAAATAAAAACTATGAAAATAAAAATTTGTTCGATTTTAGTAGAAGAAGTTCTGAAAGTAGATTGTTTTGTTGCTAGGTGATATTATAATAACTGATATAAAGTTTTATAAAAATGGCTGTTTTTGATAATTTCTTTAATCTGTTCTTTTGGAGAAAGTTTTTCAAATTCAGATTTTTCTTCTTTTGTACGACGATATAAATAGTTTCTTTTTTCTAATTTCCAATCGATGACTTTTGTGAAATCAAAGAATTCTATTTTAAATTTTTTATCAGAAATAAGTTGTATTTTTTTTAAAGCTTTTTCAAATTTCCTTTTAGCTTTCTTTTTTCCATATTTTAAAAAAATAGATTTGATATAAGCTTCATCATAATCCCATAAAGTTTCTATCGAAATGTTTAAAATATATTGAGAACTAATAGAAATAGATTGATCATACTTTTTTAAACCATCATAACATTTTATATATTCTAAATCTCGTTCTACGACATAAAAACCAATTGCATAGCCTGCTTCTTCTAGAAAAGGATACTTTTTAGATAAATCTAGATAGTATAAAGCTTTTTCAAAATTATTTTTCTTTAAGTAAATTGCAGCAAGTTGATTGCAGGATTGATTTAAAAAAATATAATAAGGCTTTTTTTCAATATCTTCTTTTGTAAATGTTTTTTGTGTTTTGTCATAAGAAAGTAATTTCTTGAAATTTTGTATTGCTTCCTCATTTTTTCCATTTTTCATTAAACCTTTAGCTTTCCAATACAGAATAGAATATTCATTTTTCTTTCCATAAAATTGATCAAGAAGTTCATCTCCAAAAATTGCTTTTTGATTTCTAACTTCTCTTGAATAAAATTCTTGTGAAAAACCACTTATTTGTATTAACAACAGAAAAATAATAAGGAAACTTCGCATTTTGTTTTTTTGTTAAATATAAAGAAATGAATTAAAAGAAATTAGAGGTTTGAAACTATGTGATACTTTTCTATATTTGATTTTAATTTAAAAAAAATATGAAAAAAAGTATTCTCCTATTGTTTAGTTTATTCTTGATGATTTCATGTATTCCTAAAACAAAATATCTAAATCTTAATTCTTCAGATATAACCAAAATTGAAATAATTCCTTTCAATTCTGAGAAATATATTTTAGAAAATGAAGAAAAAGATGATTTAATTTCAAAACTGAATGAAAGTAAAAAGGATGGACCTTATAAATATATGAAAACACATAGAATATTATTTTTCTATAAAAATGGAAAAATTGATACTGTTCTTTCGAATGGAAAAATACTTCAAATAAAAAGTACTTGGTATGTTTCGGATAAAAATTATCTAGAAACCTATAAATAGAAATCTATATCTAAAAGAAAATACCTCATAAAGGTATCTTCTTACGAAACAATCTCCTGTTTCAATTTCAAAATATCTTTTAATTTCTGAACCTCTTTTCGAATTCCTTTTCGAATCACAAAAAAAAGAACAATTCCAATCACCACATAAAAAACATCAATAAAAACGACATTCCAAAAACCTAAATATTTACTGAATTCTGGTGAAATCATAAAGAAACCAATCGTATAAAGAGTAACAACTATAGGAGCAATCACACGATGAATTAATTGTCGGAACTTATAAAAATTCAAAGAGTTTTCCGCAGCTTGTAAAGTACTTTCGATAGTATTAATTCTTTTCGCTTTGTAAATACTAATTATTTCTATCACAATTCTGAAAAGTAAACCTCCAAGCATCAAACCAACACCAATTCTACTAATGATTTCTTTTACTGGAGCAACAAAATAAAAGAACAAAGAGATTACAACCAAAGTGGTAAACAAAATCATGATGGTACTATAATAGAACAAGAAATTGTCCTTTTCTTTTTTCTTTATTTTCTCTTGCAACGCATCAAAATTTAAAACAGGAAGCTCAATTTCCTCTTTATTTTGATTCCAATTGTTTTGTATTTTTTCGAATTCACTAATCATTTTTGTCGTTTTTTAAAATGGTTTCCAATCTCTTTTTTATTCTATGAATTTTCACACGCACATTAATAGCATTTATCCCAATCACTTCAGAAATATTTTCATAATCTTGATTTTCTAAAACCATCATAATTATTAATCGATCTATTTCTTTCAGTTGCCCAATTGCTCTATAAAGTCTAGAATTATCCTGCGCTTCTTCTTTTCCAGAATCCACCAAAGCAGGCTGGTTTTCTACACTCGAACTTAGCATCTCTTTTTCCTTTTTATCTTTTTTTACATATTGTAAACAAGTATTTACTGTAATTCTATAAATCCAAGTTTTATAAGAAGATTCCCCTTTAAATTTTTCCAAATTACTCCAGATGCTGATGAAAATTTCTTGAGACAAATCATTCGCAATATCTCTATCTCCTTTTACAAACCCTAAACACATTTGCAAAACCATCGGACTATATTGCTTATGGATATCTTCAAATAGCGTATTTTTATTATTTGGCATCTTCGAAAAAAGTATTTAAAGTTTCATAAAACCACTCTGCCTGATCAAACATTAAGAAGTGTTTACTATTCGAAGCCATTTTGATTGTTTTGTTAGAAAGATTCTCATACTGACTTTCATAATTTTTTTGCACAATTTCTACATTAGGAAAAGAAGCTCCAAGAATTAAAGTCTTGCTCTTTATTTTATGTAAAATAGCTCTCTGATCCAATTTTAAAATATCTGTATAACCATAAACCCAAGTTTCTCTATCTGCTTTCATGATCCAATTTTTCAAAACTTCTTTTTTATCTTCTTTTAAAGTCATGTTAGAAGCCATCATCGTAGCAGTATATTGAAATTGTTGCGCACTCATATTCAACATTTGTTTATTATATGGACTATCATAAACTAGATTTTTTGCAGGAACATTCGGCATCATCACCTCACGAATACATGGTAAAGATTCAGCTAAAACAATTGTAGAAATCTCATTTGGTAATTCTGCTGCAATATCCATTGCTAAACTTCCACCCATACTATGCCCAATGATAATCACATCCGACATTTCATTGTCTTTTATATATTGTATTAATGCATTTTTAATAGTAGCATACCAAGGCATTTCAATTGGCGCAGTTCCATTAAAACCTGCATAAGTAAATAAGTACGATTTTCTCTTTAAGTTTAAATTCTCCACAGTTTCTTCCCAAACTTCTCCTGGTGTTGCAAATCCTGGTAGAAAAAATACTGGTTTTCCTTCTCCTTTAATTTCTACCGTAAAAGGTTTTGCCGCATTTGAGTTTGATAAAGAATCTTTTTCATAAAACCCGAAGCTTGATAATGTATTTAAAAGAACAGAAAATAAAACGATAATTCTAATTGACTTTGACATAATGCTACTATTTATTTTTTTAATGTTTATACCCCTTTGATTAAAAAAAAATCCACTTGTTACACTTTCGAAAAAAAATGTGAAATTTTTTTAAAATAAAAATCAAATTCCCCTATTGAGAGATGTTAGGAGTGTGTAAAAAATATAGAAACAATAGTATTCTTAAAACAAAACTTGGTACACTTTTGTAAAGTGTTCCCATTGTTTTTAGTATTTGCGTGGTCACGAGATACAAACTTGTACTAGCGAACATCAAAATTGATAAATAATAACATTTTTAAAATCTCTTTTTTCTAATAATTTATTTGGGCGAAGTCTTTTTCTTCAAAAAAATGAAGAAAAAGAACAGGCTTTCCGTTCCAAGTTTTGTATTTCTAAAAAAGATCTTCTAAAGAATCCGTGGGCTTCTAAGATCGCCTCCGTTTCTTAAGAATCTCTAATTTTTAGAAAAACAAAAGCTTTCTACTACAATCCTTCTCGCAAAACACTCATATATATAATGTATCATCACAAATAAAAATTCAGTAAACACTAAATTCCTTCACATTATAATAATACACCTATATATAATAAGTGAATAAAAAGTCCCAACGGGACGACATCACCCAGCATAGGACACCGTCCTATGAAAATAATCCAAAACAAAACGGTGGATGAGCGTAGTCGAAACCAAAAAACTCCCATCCTTTAAAAGGAGGGGCTGGGGGTGGTTAAATTTTTCTACACCCAACCCATTGAAAACCAAACCCTCTCCAAAAACAATCAAAAATAAATGCAAAAACTTCATAAAAACACTTGCAGGAACGAATAATTCACGTACATTTGCATCCGCTAAAACAAACAAAGGTAACGGCGTTTGTAGCAGCAAAAAGTTCTAAAACAAGGTTGAAAAATAATTTTTAAAAAAGTTTTGTAAAAAGCTTGTCAGAATAAAAAAAGTTATTACTTTTGCAACCGCTAAAACGGAAAGCGTTTTAGGATTTAGAAAAGTTCAGTAACAGTTTTGAGGATTTGAAAATAAAACAAAAAATATTTTAAAAATAATTTGTTTTATAAATTAAAAAAGTGTTACATTTGCACTCTCAATTACGAGAGTAAGAATAAGAAGTTCATTGAAGAAATTATATATTATTGACAGCGTACAAAGAGTAAGAAACAGAGTTTAAATACTCGCAATTCTTTT
>NZ_JADOTV010000014.1 GCF_015767245.1 Aureivirga sp. CE67 | reverse complement strand
TATAAGGTATAAAGAATATAAAATAGTAGATACAAATATAGAATATTACTGTATAGTGAATAAATAAATCATGTAAAAAGTAATCAAGTATAAGGTATAAAGAATATAAAATAGTAGATACAAGTATAGAATATTACTGTATAGTGAATAAATAAAACGTGTAAAAAAATTAGGAATCAAAAGCATAATATAAGGCTAAAACAAATAAATCTCGGATTTTTCTCATTTCATCAATTGCTGGTTTGTTGAGTTTTTTTAATATTTTTTTGTTGTCAAGTACATCAATATGATCTAAAAACTCTTCAATTTGTTTAGGAGAGAACTTATCTTGATTCTTATACAATTCATGATTATTTAAATAGCAATTAAATTCATTTGCAAGTTTTTTATAATTTGAATTTTCTAGTACATTAATTAATTCTTTTTTAGAGATTGCACTTGATCTATATATTATACCTTTCCCCATCCAATTAAAATAAATATTTTTAATTTCAGAAAATTTAAATTTTCTTTTATTGTGTAAATCATGTTTGTCAAAAATAGATTTGAAATATTTATTAAATGTGTTTTTGGAGATTTCAAATTCTTCACATATCCTTTTTTTAGAACAAAATTTTAATTCAAATTCTTGCTTTTTTTTAAAATCAATTAAAAACTGTTTTCTTTCTGCGAAGTTCATTTTGTTTTTATGATTGAGAGGTATAAAAAAATATGATAGATTAGGTTTTTCAGAAAATGTAATATAGAATAAAGTAATAAAAGTTAAAAATGAAGAATCAGCTACAGTTTTAATTTGTTTCTTTTTTGAAGAGATTGTTTTATTTTCCATTCTAAAGCAATTTTTATATGCGTTATCCGAAAATAACGCATATAAGTTACTAAATTATTTTCGAGGTTTTGAATTAGAAGAATTCTGTGTTCTTGGTGGGTTGTTTCCTCTTCCTTTTCCTGATGGATTTCCTGTTGTACTTGGAGCATTTACAGGTCTTTTAGAATTTTTCATATTTCTTATTTTTAAAATTATATTTCAAATTTAAAACCTTAAAAAATAGCTAGTCTAAATTTTGATCGATAATAAGAAATGATTAAAAATTAGTTTATAAGTGAAAAAATAATTTTAGTAATAACAGAATATTGTATTATAAATAAAGAGATAATACCATAATAACTGTATTTTTTATGATTTAAATAAGGATATAAACTAGTTTCTTTTAAAAAACGTTTTTCATAATTTTCTATAAAATTAAAATCTGTAAAATGACTTTTAAATGATATTATTTCTTCAGCTGTATCTAATTTTAGTTCTTTATTTATAAGAGATTTTTCTTGTAAATCATACAATATTTTACAATGATAAATAGCTGAACTTATTTTAAGAATAGCTCTATTGTGCCATAACAATAATATTAGCATCGATAGAAAACCTATTGTTATTACTGTTAAATCAAAATTTGATACATTTTCTTTTATATTATTTTTAAAAACAAAAGAAAATAAAAAAATAAAACTACCAGATGATAATCCTATTAGTAGTTTTAAAAATGAGGATTCTTTTTCATATTGTTCTTTTTCTTCTGTTATATATTCTGATACTTTTTGAGAGATATTAGATATTATTTCTTTTTGTTCCATAACATGAATTTTAAATTTTTGATAAATATAATATTATAATAAAAACTGTTCTACTATCAATTCTAAAAATTATTGTACCAAAATCTTTCTTTTAAAATCCCCTTTAGTATCTTCGCAGAAAACAAATAAATTACTATTTTAAGTATATTAAAATAGAAGAATAACTAAACTTCACAAACCACGAAATGTCAGAAGATCAGAAAAGAATATTGGAGTATAAACTTTGGGGAATTGCCAATTTATTGAGAGGGAAAATAAGTGCAGATGATTACAGAGATTATATATTAGGATTTATATTTTTTAAATATCTTTCAGAAAAACAGCTAATGTATGCTAATGAACTTTTGGAAGAAGAAGATGAGAAAGATTATACAAAAGTAACAGATAAAGAAACTTTAGAAGCAATAGAAGAGGAGTCTGTTTTAAAACTAGGTTACTATTTAAAACCAACAGAATTATTTTCAGTACTTGCAGCAAAAGGTGGTGCTAATACTGAGAGTGAAGATAATTATATTTTAGAAGAGTTAGAAGCTGTAATGAACCATATTGAGCAAAGTACTCAAAATAGAGGTTCGGAAGAAGATTTTAATGCACTTTTTGAAGATATAGATTTACATTCAACAAAATTAGGTAGAACTGTAAAAGTGAGAAATCAAATCATTGTTGAAATTTTTAAATATCTTGGTGAAATTGATTTCAAATTAAATGATATTGAATCAGATGTTTTAGGAGATGCTTATGAATATTTGATTGGAAAATTTGCAGCTGGAGCAGGTAAATCAGCTGGGGAATTTTACACTCCACAACAAGTTTCTAAAATTCTAGCGAAAATTGTTACTACAGGAAAAACAAAACTAAAATCTGTTTATGATCCGACTTGTGGTTCAGGATCTTTATTATTACGAGTAGCGAGAGAAGTAGAAGATGTAGCAGAGTTTTATGGACAAGAATTAAATAGAACTACTTACAACTTAGCTCGTATGAATATGATTTTACATGATGTTCATTATGATAATTTTGATATCAAACATGAAGATACACTTGAAAATCCACAACATTCTGATTTACGATTTGAAGCAGTTGTAGCAAATCCACCATTTTCAGCACACTGGAAAGGAAATAAAAATCCATTGAATAGTCACGATGAAAGATTTAGCCAATATGGAAAACTTGCACCAAATACAAAGGCTGATTATGCTTTTGTAACGCATATGATACACCAATTAGCTGATAATGGAACTATGGCAACCGTTTTACCACATGGTGTTTTGTTTAGAGGAGCAGGAGAGGGAGTGATTCGAAAATATTTAATTGAAAAATTAAATTATTTAGATGCTGTTATTGGTTTACCAGCAAATATATTCTATGGTACTTCTATTCCTACATGTATTATGGTGTTTAAAAAGTGTAGAGAACAAGATGATAATGTTGTTTTTATTGATGCTAGTGGAGAGGATAATTTTATAAAAGTTGGAAATCAAAATGAGCTTAGAGATATTGATGTAGATAAAATTATTAATACTTACCAAAAAAGAATAGCAATTGAAAAATACTCTCATATTGCTTCTCTCGAAGAAATAGCAGAAAATGATTTTAACTTAAATATTCCTCGTTATGTTGATACTTTTGAAGAAGAAGAACCTATAGATTTAGATCAGGTTGCAAAAGAATTAAATGAAGTTGAAGCTGAAATGATTACAATTGATCAAGAAATCCTTGGTTTTTGTAATGAATTAGGTATTGTTGCACCTTTTAATTCTGAAAACCATGGAGCATAATTTAATTCCGCAACTTCGTTTTCCAGAGTTTCAAGAAGAATGGGAGAAGAAAATGATTGTAGATGTTTTAACCATAGGTAGTGGAAAAGATTATAAACATCTTGATACTGGAGATATCCCAGTATATGGAACAGGAGGCTATATGACATCTATAGATGAATATTTATATAATGGAAAAAGTGTATGTATTGGGAGAAAAGGAACTATAAATAAACCAATGCTGATATCTGGAAAGTTTTGGACTGTAGATACTTTATTTTATACACATTCTTTTAAAGAAATTAGTCCTGAATTTACATATTTATTATTTCAGAAAATTAATTGGTTAAAATATAAAGAAGCTTCTGGTGTACCTAGTTTATCAAAAAGTACTATTAATAAGATACAAATATATTTACCAAAAGTAGAAGAACAAAATAAAATTGCAGAGTTCTTGACAAAAGTAGACCAGAAAATTTCTTTTTTAGAAAAGAAAAAGAAAGGTTTGGAAACTTATAAAAAAGGGATGATGCAAAAACTATTTCCAAAAAAAGGAGAAAAACTACCAGAACTTCGTTTTAAAGACGAAAATGGTAATGAATTTCCTGATTGGGAAGAGAAGAAGTTAGGGGAGATATGTAGAATTATAGGAGGTTATGCATTTAAAAGTTCAGAGTTTAAAACTAGTGGAATTCCTATAATTAGGATATCAAATATTTCTAATAACAGTAGGTTTATAAATTTAGAGACTATAGTATATTATGACAGAATAAATATTGATAATAAATATATAATCAAAAAAGGAGATTTACTAATTGCAATGTCAGGTGCAACTACGGGTAAAATAAGTGAATATAATTTAGATTTTGATTCTTATTTAAATCAACGAGTAGGGCTTTTTAAATCTAAAAAAAATAATAATTCATATATAAAAAAATATGTCTTTTCTAATTCATTTAAAATTCAGATAAAATCTATTTTATCTATAGGAGCTCAACCAAATATCAGTAATAAAGATATTGAACAATTTATAATAAAAATTCCTTTTGATGTAGACGAGCAAAATAAAATTGCTGCTTTTTTAGAAAAAATAGATTTGAAAATAGAAGGAATAGAAAAAGAAATTGAAAAAATGAAAAATTGGAAAAAAGGGTTATTACAAAAGATGTTTGTATAGGTTATGGAAAGAGTTAGAAAAATAATTAATTCTAATATTGATAAATATGAAGATTTTAGTTATTACGAATTACATTTAGATAAAATTAATAAAAATCTTAATGATCATCCAGATATTTCAATTGAAACTTGTAAGTCATTAATTGAGGGGATTTCAAAATCAATATTAAATAGATTAGATAATACATTTGATGAGAAGAAAGAAACTAAAGGTCGAAGTGCAAAATCTGTTCAACAGTTATTCAAAAAAGCTCTTGAGAATATAGAAAAACATAATGAGAAATTTGAATCTCAATATGTTCATTCATCAGGTCAAATAATTAATTTGACCTCTCAAATAAGAACTGAAAGAGGCGATATTTCTCATGGAAAATCTGTTCCCAAAGAAAGAATAACTACTACAGATTTTGCGACTTTGGTGAAAGAAATGACAGATATTAATTTAGAGTATGTTTTAAAATTTTTCTTTGAAATTGATTTGAGTTATAAACATAAATTTGATTATAATTCTGAAGAACTGAAAGAATATAATTTTTGGTTAGACGAAAATGAAACTATTTCAATTAAAGGGGTTTTATATAGTAAACTGTTGTATGAAAACGACTATGATTTATATGAAAATAGATATAATGATGAATTTTTATTAGAAAAGGAAAATGAATTAAATGATAATTCTATTAATGAAAAAGAGCAATTTAAAGAAGAAAGTGAAAAAGAAGATTTAGAAATTAATAAAATTGAAGTCAAAGAAGAAGCTAAAAAAGAGAGTTCTAAAGAAATTCTAAAAGAAGAAAAAGATTTAGTTGAGAATGAAATAAAAGATGAAAAAATTGAATTTGCTAATGATGAAGAAGTTAAAAAATTAAAAGTTCTTACCAATACATTTAATGAAGAAGAATTTTGGACAGAAAAAAGAGATGATAAAGTAAAAGAATTTGCGAATAATTTGGAGTTGAATTTTGAAGCAATGAAAAACATATTTAGCAATTTCTTTTATAGTGATAAAGAGCCATCAAATGATGAATTATCTGATGCGATGAGTTCAAGACCAAAATTAAAAGATAGAAAAAATGTATTAGGAAAAATCAGAGAAGCATTTTCAGAATGTGCAAATGCTCTGAACAGCGATGAATTAGAATAAAAAATAAAATCTATCCCCGTAGAATGACAACACAGCCAGAACAAATATTAGAAAATAATTTAGTATCTCAATTAGTAAAACTTGGTTATCAATTTGTTGAGATTAAAGATGAAAAAGGTTTATTAATAAATCTAAAACAACAATTAGAAAAGCATAACAATATATCGCTTAGCGAAAATGAGTTTAAACAGATATTAAACTTCATCAATAAAGGAAACATTTTCGAAAGAGCAAAATTACTGAGAGATCGAGTTCCATATTTAAATGATCAGGGAGAAAAAAAGACGGTTGAATTAATAAATAAAGTTCATTGGTGTCAAAATCAGTTTCAAGTTAGCCAACAAATCACAATGGAAGGAACTTATAAAAACCGTTATGATGTTACGTTGTTAATCAATGGTTTGCCATTAGTCCAAATAGAATTAAAAAGAAGAGGATTAGAACTTAAAGAAGCTTTTAATCAAAATAATAGATATGAAAGACATTCTTTTGGTGCAGGGCAAGGATTATTTCAGTTCATTCAACTTTTTGTTATCAGTAATGGAGTAAATACAAAATATTATGCAAATAGTTCTTTAGACAAAAGATCTTTTAAACAAACGTTTTATTGGACAGATGTTGAAAATAAACTAATCACACAATTATCAGAATTTGCAGATTCGTTTTTAGAACCATGCCATCTTTCAAAGATGATTACGAAATATATTGTGATGAATGAATCACAAAAGACGATGATGGTTTTAAGACCGTATCAATATTATGCAACTGAAGCAATTGTTGAAAGAGTAAAAACTACAGATAAATATGGTTATATCTGGCACACAACTGGTTCTGGTAAAACATTAACTTCATTTAAAACAGCTCAGATTTTAACTAATTTACCTGAAGTTTATAAAGTTGTTTTTGTAGTAGACCGAAAAGATTTAGATTATCAAACAACTAAGGAGTTTAATAGTTTTAGTAAAGGAAGTATTGATAGTACAAACAATACGAAGACTTTAGTAGAACAAATGACAGACAAAACCAAGCTAGTTGTAACTACCATTCAAAAGCTAAATACTTCCATCAGTAAAAAGAAATATTTAGAAAAAATGGAAGTATTAAAAGATAAAAAAATAGTTTTCATTTTTGATGAATGTCACAGAAGTCAGTTTGGAAAAACACACAATGAAATAAAAGCATTTTTCAAAAAAAGCCAAATGTTTGGGTTTACAGGAACTCCAATTTTTGATAAAAATGCAGGAACAAATCAATTCGGAAAAAGAACAACTTCAATGTTGTTTGAAGAATGTTTACATAAATACGTAATTACAAATGCGATTGGAGATGGAAATGTTTTAAAGTTTTCTATTGAATATATAAGTACTTTTAAGCAAAAAGAAAATGTAGAAGATATCGAAGTTGAAGCGATAGATGAAGAAGAAGTAATGAATGCTCCTCAAAGGCTTGAAAATATTACAAATTATATTATATCAAATCATGATCGTAAAACACATAAAAGGAGATTTACTTCAATTATGTGTGTTTCAAGTGTACCAACATTGATAAAGTATTATAATTTATTTCATGAGAAAAAAATAGCAGGAGAGCATAATTTAAAAATAGCTACAATTTTTTCATATCACGCAAATGAAGAAGATAAAAGTACAGCGGATTTTGTTGTGCCAAATTATGATGATTTAGAATTTAATGAAGTAGCCGAAGAAACAGCAACATATGATACAAAACATTCAAGGGATAGTTTAGAAGAGTTTATAGGTCATTATAATCAAGAATTCAATACAAATTATACAACAAAGGATAGTCAATCTTTTTATAACTATTATAACAATATTGCGAAGAGAGTCAAAAATCAAGAAATAGATATTTTATTGGTTGTAAATATGTTTTTGACAGGTTTTGATAGTAAAACATTGAATACTTTATATGTTGATAAGAATTTGAAATATCACGGCCTGATTCAGGCTTATTCTAGAACGAATAGGATTTTAGATCAAGTAAAATCGCAGGGGAACATTGTAAGTTTTAGAAACTTAAAAGAAGCTACAGATGAAGCAATTTCATTATTTTCAAGTTTAAATGCAAAGGATCAGATTATTATAGATTCTTATGAGGAGTATATCAAAAAGTTTAATGAAGCTCTAAAAAATATGCTCGAAATTGCCCCAACAGTTGCTAGTGTAAATGATTTGCCAAGTGAAGAAGAAGAATTAGAGTTTGTCAAGGCATTTAGAGAATTAATGAGATTGAAAAATGTATTATCAACTTTTACAGAATTTGATTTTGAGGATATTTTGATGGATGCTCAAAGTTTTGAGGATTATAAGAGTAAGTATTTAGATTTACATGATAAGGTAAAAGTTCATTCTCAAAAAGAAAAAGTTTCGATTTTAGATGATATAGATTTTGAATTAGAATTATTTCATAGAGATGACATTAATGTAGCTTATATATTGAAGCTTTTATCAAAATTAAAAGAAGCAAAAGAAGAAGATGTAGAAAAGCAAAAAGAGGATATTTTAAAACTACTTACAGGAGAAACACAATTAAGATCTAAAAAAGATTTAATTGAACGATTTATTAATCAACATCTTCCGAAAATTGAAGATACAGATGAAATTCCTGAAAGATTTGCACTTTTTTTAAATGAAGAGAAAGAGAAGGCTTTTTACGATTTACACGAACTAGAAAATTTAGATAGAATAAAATTAGAAAAACTTATTGGAAATTATTTATTTACTGAAAAAATGCCAAGAAGAGATGAGATTATTGATACAATGAATTCTAGACCAAAATTAAAAGAAAGAAAGGCAATAACTCAAAGAATTACAGATAAAATTACATTATTTGTTGAAACTTTTATTAATGGTGTAGGAGGGTAGTTATGAAGAAAAAGAAAATTATAAAGGATTTAAAATCTTTAGAGAAGAATATAGAATTTAAAATTGTAAATAAAAAAAAGAGTGAAATTTCTATATCTAATTTAGATATTCAATTTAAAATTGAATTTCCCTTGAAAATATTTTCTTACTTCAAAAATAAAGAAATAAAAGTTGAAGTCGTTAATTGTAATTTTAAAGAAGCGATATTTAAAGACTGTGAATTTAATTATAAATTTAAAAATAGTGATTTTAATGATGTCTCATTTGAAAATGTAACTTTTGAAGGTAAAATGAGATTTCATGAATGTAATTTTCAAGAAGAAACTAAATTTAACAATATTGTATTTAAAGACTTAGTTGATTTTTGGAATTCAACTTTTAATAAAAAAGTGATTTTTTATAAAGTTGATTTTGAAAAAACCTCAGTATTTTCTATTGTTACTTTTAGAGAAAATGTATTATTTACTTATTCAAGATTTGTAGGACAAGGGATATTTAGGAGAACTACTATAAAAAAAGGTATTGATTTTTCGCTAGCAATAATAGAAAAAGATTTATTGATTTATGATTTTGAATTAAGTGATTTTGATACAGAAGATCAAAATTTAAAAAAAGAAGAATATGAAAGTTTAATAACCCATGAAGGTGTAATTCCTCAGAAAAATAAAAGAGAAACATTTAGATTAATAAAAAAATATTTAAAGAATCAAGAAGATTTTGTTGAAGCAAATAAAGCTTTTTATTTAGAATTAAATACATATAAGTCAGAATTAAAAAAAATATATTAAGACCTTTTTTAAAAAAGAAAGAAGAATTAAAAAGAGAGTCTATTGAAGAGCTTTTAGTTAATTATTATTATTCAAAATTGATAATTAAATGGATGAAAATTTTATTTTGCTGGATATGGATGTTGATTAAATTTATATGGAAACATAAGTTTAGAAGTATTTATTATAAAGCAGTTGAAAATTATTTTATTCTATTATTAAATTATAAATCCAATAAATTTAGAACATCCTGGATTAGAGGAGTTTTTTTTACTATTACTATAGGTTTTATATTTTATTATTTATCTCTATTAAATACCACAGAATAAAATTATACTACAGAATTAAGATTTGATATATTATCTTATGAATGGCATAATTTTTTTAAATTTTTAATACCAACACATAAGATGGATTATATAGAGTTGAAATCAGAAAAACTAAAAATGGGATTTTACATCTTTGATATTTTAGGGCGAATTTTTATAAGTTATGGGATTTATCAAACAATAAGAGCTTTTAGGAAATATAGTTAATTAAATTTTTGAATAATCTCTATATTTTTATTTTGAAAATATAGAGATTATTTTATGAAGAACAGATTTTATTTAATAAGTTTTAACACTTCAAGTAATTTAGGAATCTTGTCTACTTGTGTTTCAGTCCAAAAAGTATAGTTTTTTATAACATTATCGTCATAATCATTTAACTTAATTGTAATTCTTCTTTTTTTCTCTTTAACACGATAATAAAAAGTAATTTCTTTAGCTCTAAAGATAAATTCAGAAGATTTCTTTTTAAATTTCAGATCTAAATTTGGAATTACAATTTCCTCAATGAATAATATAAATTCATTTATTTCTTCAATTCCTACCCAAGCTGTTTTATACATATCAGGTTTTTTAATATGCATATCTAATTGAAGAGCAACTCTTTTTTCTTGATTTTTTAAATTGATTACTTCTACAGGAAAAAATTCGACAGTTTCTCCAATACCAGATTTAAATTCAGCAATAGTATTCCAGTCTTTATTGATTCTTATTACTTGTGTTTCGTCAATAAACTTTCTTGTAGATGACTCTTCATTTTGAGCAAACATAAATGAAGTTGTAGATAGGAGGAAAATTAAAAAATAAAAATTTTTCATTTCTTTTAAAAATTTGTTTAAGAATTCAAAAGTAATACTAAATTATATAGTTGTTTTACGGAAAACCGTAAATTTACTTTTTAGTTTTAAAGTTGATTTAACATCAAACCTTTAATTATTTCAATAATATTTTCACTAGCTTTTTTATTTAAGAATTCGGTGTTTAATTGTCTACTAAAGAAACTACTTATCCAAAGAACATTATAATTAAATTCATTTGCAATTTCATTTACTTTATGTACTGTTTCGCCTTTTGATCTTGAAGCGCAAATAATAATATCACAGTTTTTTTCAGCTAAATTATTTAAAGTATTTTCGTTTATCATCCTACTTTTTGGGTCACCTTGGCTTTCAAAACCAATAATAAAATCATTTATACTAATACAAGTATTTATATCTTCTGAATAGTCAATTTTTTGATTTTCAGGTATTTTTTTAGCATTTGGAAATTTATATAATAATGATTTGTGTACATTTTTTATTGTTTCAGATTTTCCTTCATTTTCTCTTCCATAGATTGCAATAATTGTTTTTTTCATTAGAATTCTGATGTATTAATTAGAGTTATCGAATATATAAAAATGTTTAATCTTATTCCTAATCACCTTATTAAAGATAAGGTTATAATCTCTACCATCCATTTACTTCCATCACAAAATTTACTTTTTAGGTTACAAATTTAAAGAAGTAATAAAAACATTGTAAAAAAATTAGGTTTCTATTTTTGGAATAGACACTCCTAATTTTTTCACACTTTATTTTATCAAAACTTCTTAGTCCACGGTAACATTAAAAATTTAAAATTTAGGATTATGGAAGCTATTCAGAATTGTGTTACAGAGATTAAAATAAATTATATTCCAGAATATTTAAAGCTGAAAAAACAAATTAAAAGTTCCAAAGAAGCTCATGAATTTATACTCAATTGCTATTCAGAAGAAGAACTAAATGTTCAAGAATGTGTCAAAATCATTTACATGAATAACAGTAATTATATCATGGGAGTTTATAATTTGAGTAAAGGAAATATTCAAAGTTGTTTAGTTGACATTCGATTGATATTAGCTGTTGGATTAAAGTCATTAGCAATTAATTTGATTTTAGTACACAACCATCCAGGAGGAAGTTTAAAACCAAGTAATGCAGATTTACATATTACTGAAAAATTAAAAAAAGCATGTGAACTTGTAGATTTAAATTTATTAGATCATTTAATTATAAATCCAACAAAAGAGTATATCAGTCTAAAAGATGAAGGATGTTTTTAGAAAAATATAGTATAGCACAATAAATTAGACCATTGTGCTATACTTTTTTATTGCAATGAAACGGAGTGATTTTTAAGGTTGAATTAATTTATAAAAGGATTAACAATAGAATATAAATGCGTATGAATTAATACTATAAATTGGTCCCTATAATTTCAAGATGTGTGTCTGTGGACACAATCTTGTTTTACTCCCGTTGGTCATAAAAGAAACAAGTGTTTTAAATAAAATGATCATGAAAAATTGTATAATTAAATTCAGATGCACCGAACAAGAAAAAAATAAGATAGTTTTAGAAGCAGTACAAAATGAAATGGATCTTTCTAAATATGTTAGGCAAGTACTTTTAAATCGAAAAGTAGTAGTAAAACAAAGAAAACCAGATCTTGAATTTTATTTTTTATTGACAAGAATTTATAATTTTTTAGAAGATAAAAAATCGTTATTACAAAAGAGTAATTCTAAAATTTATATCGAGATTACTCATGACCTGAAAATATATTTGAAAAATTATATTTAAGAAATTATGGTAGGTAAGGGGAAGAGCATAGCACACGGAGCAAAAGCTATAGACTATGCTTTAAAAAAAGAAAAAGCTGTAATTCTTGAAAAAAGCGGAATAGTAGGAGGGAGTGGTAAAGAAATAAAAAAAGAGTTTAGAATTACACAAGAATTAAATGAAAATTGTAGAAACACCGAATTAAGTCTTGTTTTATCTCCAAGTATTATGGATGGTAATAAATTATCTAATGAAGATTTTAAAGAGTTAACGAAAGAATTTATAAAAAAATTAAAACTAGAAAAACACCAATATATTAGCATATTGCATTCGGACAAAAAACATAAACATGTACATATTTTTGTAAATAGAATTGATTTTAAAGGAAAAGCATATGTGGATAGTTTTATCGGGAAAAAATGTCAATTAGAAGCTGATAATTTGGCAAAAGAAAAAGGATTTGTTAGAAGTAAAGAAGTTCCTAAACTCAAAAAAGAGGCATTAAAAGGAATAAGGAAAGAAATATATGAATTGCATAAAGAAACTTTAAATAAAAACCCGAAAGATTTTAATGAATACATCTTTAAAATGAAACTTAAAGGAATTACAATAATTCCAACCATCAATAAAAATGGAAAACTACAAGGATTTAGAGTTTCTTACAAAGGAATCAATTTAAAAGCTTCTGAAATACACAGAAAAATGTCTTTACAAAATTATGTGATAGGAAAAATAATGGGATTAAACCCAGTATTTAGAACGATTTCTGTAGGATTAAAAATTTATAATAGATTGAAAGATTTTGGTAAAGAATTGTAATTATAGATTGTTCATTTCTAAGATTAAATTTTAATTTTTCTCTGAACTCTTAAAGTCAATCCTGTATTGTCTTTAAATTGTTGAATATGATTCATATTTCCAACATTTGCTTGTGGTCTTTGCTTGTTGGAAACCAAAGCATCAATCTTTTCAAAAGATTCAAGATCTTTATTATTTTTAAATAAACGATGTGTGTTTTCTATTTGCTCTCTAGCTTTTTTCAACCAACGTTTAGAATTCCTATCTTTTAACTCTACAAAAGTTAAGTCTTTTTCTACTATAAAAACACCATCACAAGTACTTTCTTTATCATCTTCTGTATTAGGTTTAATAATCTTGATACAGTTATCTATAGCATAAAAAGTAACTTCTTTTTCTTCAGGATTTTCAATTTCAGTAATCCATTCATTTTCTTCAGATGTATCTAGATAAGCAGGTCTTTCAGAAGGTGGTGGATCATCACAAATTCCTATTGATTGATTTGAATTTGTTTGTTTACAATTTTCTTTGAAATAACTCATATCTTATCTTCTAAATCTAAAAGTTCTGCATATAATTCATTGAAATATCCTAAACTATCATTCAAATAATTTTCATCAGAAGGTAATCCTTTATAATCTTCTAAAAGTGAAATAGATCCATCTGTTTCATCTAATTCATAAATAGCCAATTCATCAGGATTTATCGTAGAATTTAATGATATTTTTGAATTTAATTCTTTTTCTAATTCTAAATTACCATTCATTTTTTTCTGTAATTGATAACCTTTTACTAGAAGTGTGATGTCATTTAAAAGATATGGACTATGTGTAGTTAGAACCAATTTATTTGCTTCTTTTAAATTATTAAATTCAACTAATTTTTTCAAAATTTCCCACTGAGAATTTGGGAATAAATTTTGCTCTGGTTCTTCAACGATATTAATAAATGAATTATATTGAACATTAAGAATTGTAATTTGTCTATTGAAATCTGTACTTTGATTTAAATAATTGATAATATTTTTAAAATATTCATCTTTATCAATATTTTTATATGGGTTTTTTTTGGTGAAATTTGCCAATTCTCTATTAAGAATCTTCATCATTTCAGAATCAATAGTATCTTTTTCTTTTAAACTTATTGCACTAAAAGATTTATTTTCTTTTCGTTCAATTCCTTCCGCTAAATTTTTAGAAACTAAATATAATGGTATAACAGACTGAAAACCACTAGAAGCTTCATATAGATTTAACTCAAAACCTTCTCCAATAATCATTGATTTCCCAGATTCTTTTTGATAAGAATATTTTAAATCATTTATTGGGATAGAGATACTGGAATTTAATTCCTTTTTAGAACGTTCGTATTCTTCTAAAAAAGTAAACAGTGGTTTTGGTAAATATTCAAGTTTACTAGGTTCAGAAACTGCTGCTACAAAATTTCTTTCTGCAGGAATATACATTACTTTAGGAATAGAATAAATTACATCTATATTTTCTTCTATTAATGAAAAATTATTCTTAGAATAATTGAAAGTATATACATCACCTTTATAAGATATTTCAGTTTCATTTTTAAAATAACTTCTTAAATTTTGGTACTCAAATAGCTCTTTTAAAAAATTAATTTCTTTAGTTTCGTCAATAGTTATTTTTTTTTGAACCAAAGATTTTTCTAACCAAGTTAAAGTAGAGATAACTTTTGCCAAAGTACTTTTTCCCGAACCTTGATTTCCTATAAAAATATTGGTCTTTTTAACAGATAACCATCCGTCATTTTCTTTAAATCCTTCTTTGATTGGTCCAAAATGTCTAATTTTTAAACTACTCATTACTTTGTCATTTTATAATATCAAGAAAATCTTACTTTAATGAAGAAAATTTAAATTTCCAACTATTTCTAAATTACTATAATTAAGTTTATTAGATGTGTTATTTTTTAATTAATCTTATTTTAATTAAGTATGATTGCTTCAAGTCTCAAAAATAATTAGAAATTAATAAGAAAAGAAATAAAAGTTTGGGAGATTTAAGAGGTATTCTATTATAAAAATTAATCTTCTATGTTTTCTTTAGGTATCTCTACCTCTTCTTTTGTTTTAGTTATAATTTCAATTCCTTTTTGTAAAATAATTGAATTTGAAAATGAAATATTCTCTCCTTCATCTGTTATAATAAAGAAGAAAAAACCAGTTATATCGACCACTTCTCCAGTTAATTCAAAATCTTTATCTAAAATCCTAATTTTATCACCTATTCTGACTGGATGAAAGAAAAATAGAATTACACTTGAAGTTAAGTTTGAAAGTACAGACCATTGAGCAACAAATGCAACACCTAAAACAGCTAAAATTGAAGAGATAAAAAGTGTAAACTCTTTTAAATTAACTCCCCAAATAAAAAGTAGTATAACTGCTATTATACTATATAGGAAAATGTAAAATAAATTTAAAATAATTTTTTTTCTATTTGGATCAATAGAATTTTTATCCATAAATTTAGTTAAAAACTTTCTTAAGATAAGAAGTAAGAAAAATGCAATTGTAAATAAGATAAATGTTAATGAGATTTCTTTATATAATACCCAATAGTTTATATTCATTTTTATAGTTTTAATTTGGAGTAGTTTAAAATATCTTTAGAAGATTAATTCTAGATAAGAATTTAAAAATAGTCGCAAAAATATAAAAAAAACCTTACAAAAATGTAAGGCTTTTCATTCTCAAAACAGAATATTTTATGAATCAAATTCATCAAACTCAAAATCATTATCAACGAAATCTTCCATTGTCTGTTCAAGTTCAAGGCTAATTTTAACTAGGTATATCGTATCATTTGTTCTAACCTCTACAACTTTTACAGTTTCATTTTTAGAATTTTGAAAAGATAAAATATCATCATAACTATATCCATCAGGATATTTTTCAATCAACAGATTTAAAATATCTTTATTTAATTTTTTATAATCTACAATTACTCTATTCATATTTACATTTCCAATAAATAAGCAAAAATTAGTGGTACAACTATAGTTGCGTCACTTTCAATAATATACTTTGGAGTTTCAATATCTAATTTTCCCCATGTAATTTTCTCATTAGGCACAGCTCCTGAATAACTTCCATAACTTGTTGTAGAATCTGAGATTTGACAGAAATAACTCCAAAATGGCGTATCTTCTCTTTCTAAATCTTGATATAACATTGGTACTACACAAATAGGAAAATCTCCAGCTATTCCTCCTCCAATTTGGAAAAATCCAATTCCATTTTCTGAATTCTCTGTATACCAATCTGCCAAGAAAGTCATATATTCAATTCCTGATTTCATTGTAGAAGCTTTTAATTCTCCTTTAACAACATAGGAAGCAAAAATATTTCCCATAGTACTATCTTCCCATCCAGGAACAACCATAGGTAAATTTTTCTCGGCAGCAGCATACATCCAACTATCTTTTAAATCAATCTCATAGTATTCCTCTAAAACACCAGAAAGAAGTAATTTATACATAAACTCATGTGGAAAATAACGTTCTCCATTTTCTTCAGCATCTTTCCAAATTTTAAAAATATGCTTTTGTAATCTTCTAAAAGCTTCCTCTTCAGGAATACAAGTATCTGTTACTCGGTTTAAACCTTTTAAAAGTAAATCCCACTCATCTTGTGGAGTTAAATCACGATAGTTTGGAACACGTTTATAATGTGAATGTGCTACTAAATTCATGATATCTTCTTCTAAATTTGCTCCTGTACAAGAAATGATATGTACTTTATCTTGTCTAATAATTTCAGAAAATATTTTTCCTATTTCAGCTGTACTCATTGCACCAGCCATAGAAACTAACATTTTCGATCCATTTTTCAATTGTGCTTCATAACCTTTGGCTGCATCCACTAAAGCAGCAGCATTGAAATGCAAAAAATATTTTTCAATAAATTCTGAAATTGGGTGTTGGTTTATGTTGATCATAATATTTCTTCAATTAAATTTTCATCGTCATTTAGACTTTTAAAAAGCTTCTTTTTTAGGTTTCCTTTAGAACCAATAAGTGTTTTACTCATTTTATCAATTGCTATCATAGATAATGTAGATTGAATGAAACCATCAATCAAATCGTCTATACCAATTCCAAGAGAATTGAAATCTTTTGTATCCATAAGAACTAATCTATTGGTATCACTTTTCCAAACATCATTTTCTTTGTAGGATAGATTTGTTCCTAGAATCTCCCAACTGTTTGTTACTTTTTCAAACTCAGAAGGAAGTGGTTTTTTAGCTCTCCTAGCATAAGTACAAATAGGTTTTATCCCTTCAGCTGTCGAACTTATCATCATTCTTATATCACATACATAAGTTTCACTTTTTTTGTTAGGAATTGTACCTACATGATATAATTTTTGATTTTTGAAAGTACTACTCCAATCAGAATTTCCGATTAGATTTTGAACAATAAACATATCGTAATCAAAATCCAATTCCATAAATTCATCTAAATCTTTTTGAGTAACAATAGTATAAACTCCTTGTCCAGCATTAGAATATGGTACTTTTATTACAGCATGTCCTCCCATTTGTTTTACCCAAAGTGGAATCTCATTTTTACGAACTTCCCAAACAGTGTTTGGTGTATTAATCTTTAATCCAAATTCATCAATTTCAGCATTAAACATCTCATAGGCTTTTGCTGCTACAAGCTTATTTCTACCACCAGCAAGACAACTTATTATCGGATTGACGATTTTAGTTTTTGAAAATACTGGCAATCTATTCCAAGGTTTTTGAGTCAAATATCTAAAACAAGCTTTCACTGCCTTCCAAGAACCATCAATCTGAGCGTACATTGTACTATCTTCAAACTTAATTTTAGGATTTTCATCATCCTTTTCAAAAGGAATTAAATATATTTTTTCCTTCATTACGTCTGCAATTGCTGACGCATATCCAGATGCTTCCATCAAATTCTTATCATAAACAACAACTAAAACTCCTTTTAATCTAACATTCTTTAAGCTGTTTTTAAAAGTGTTTTTTATTAATTGATGATAGGTTGTATCCTCACTATATTCATTAATTAGAGGCATCGATTTTTGACCAGAAGGACAAGAATTACTTTCAATAACAACCATTTGACGTTTTCCCGTATTGGAGGTAACATTTATCAAATCTGCTCCACACCATACAAAATATTTCGATTTGTATTTTAGTAACTCTCTTAGTTTATCCTTATTTGCTTTCGGATTTAAATGACAATAGCGAGTAATGATTTGCTCTTGAGACATATTTAAAAAATGCTTTACAATTGGATGAATTGTAGCATTTAATGTCTTTTCATACCAGTGATTTTGATGCTCAAAATTATTTGGCTCAAATTGTTTTTCAATCAACATTAGTCTTCCATTTCTTCTTTAAATTTTAAAACCTTCTTTGAAGATGAATCCATTCGTTCATCTGATTCCTCATTTTCTTCATTATCTAAAGAAAATTTATAGCTCAACATTTTATAATATAATTTTGCCGCTAAAAAATCAGAAGATTTTTCTTGAGAATTTGGGCAAAGCTCTACTATATCAAAACCTACAACATTTTTTTGCTTAAATACTTTTTTTAAAAAATCTAGAGTTTCATACCAAAATAATCCTCCAGGCTCTGGAGTACCAGTACTAGGTAAAATAGAAGGATCAAAAGCATCTAAATCAAATGTGATAAAAACATTTCCTGTTAATTGATCTAAAACGTCTTCCATCCAAAATTCGTTTTCAACCATTTCATGAGCAAAAAATACTTTATCTCTATTCATTACTCTAGTTTCAGAAATATCCATACTTCGAATTCCTACTTGAACCAAATTTGTATTCTGATTTGCTTCGTATACAGCACAAGCATGATTACAAATAGTTCCTTCATATTCTTTTCTTAAATCTGCATGTGCATCAATATGTAAAACAGTCAAATTATCAAAACATTCATTGAAAGCTCTAATAGATCCGATAGAAATAGAATGCTCGCCACCAAATAAGGTTACGAACTTCTTTTTATTTATATATTTTTTGGTATTTCGATATACTTCACCAACCATTGCTTCTGGAGAGGAATCTTCTGTAATAGGATCTGTAAGAAAAACACCTTCTCTATATACTTCCGAATTGGTTTCAATATCATACAATTCCATATTTTCTGAAGCATCTAAAAATGCATCAGGACCTTTATCTGCTCCTTTTTGCCATGTACTTGTTCCATCATAAGGAACAGGTATTAAAACTACTTTTGATGTTTCAAATTTTGCAAATTCTTCAGGAATCCCTGCATAAGTTCTTTTTTCCATCTTATTTGTATCCTAATATTGATAAAAGCTCTTTACTTTGTTGTTGTTCTTTAAATAATTTTGAGATAATTTTTCCATCTTGATCTCTTTCTAGTAAAATATGTTTTGGGTGTGGGATTAAGCAATGTTGTAAACCACCAAAACCACCAATAGTTTCTTGGTAAGCTCCAGTATTGAAAAAACCGATATAAAGAGGATTTTCTTTTTCAAAAACTGGTAAATAAATTGCATTTACATGTTGTTCAGAATTATAATAATCATCACTATCACAAGTTAATCCACCTAATAAAACACGTTCATATTGATGGTTCCATTTATTAATTGGCAACATGATAAAACGTTTATTAATAGCCCAAGAATCAGGAAGTGTTGTAATAAAAGAAGAGTTAATCATATTCCATTTCTCTCGATCATTTTGCTTTTTTTGATACAAAACCTCATAAACTGCACCACTACTTTCTCCTACTGTAAAACTCCCAAATTCTGTAAAAATATTTGGTACATCAACTCCTGCTTCATCACAAGCTATTTTTATTTGATTTATGATTTCTTCTACCATATATTCATAGTCATAATCAAAAGCTAAAGAATTTTTTATTGGGAATCCTCCTCCAATATTTAAGCTATCTAATGAAGGACATACCTTTTTTAGATTGATATAAACTTTTAAACATTTTAACAATTCACTCCAATAGTAAGAATTGTCTTTAATACCAGTATTGATAAAAAAGTGAAGCATTTTTAATCTCACTTGAGGATTATTAGCTATTTCTCTTTTATAAAAAGGAACAATATTCTTATACCCTATACCTAGTCTGCTAGTATAAAACTCAAATTTTGGTTCTTCTTCCGAAGCAATTCTGATTCCTATATTAAAAGTTTTATGAGTTTCATTTAAAATCAGATTGAGTTCTTCATAGTTATCAATTATAGGAATACAATTCTTATGTCCTCCATTAATCAAATCAGCAATATTTGTTATATACTGATCTCTCTTAAAACCATTACACAATACATAGGTATCTTCTTTAATCTTACCTACCTTTTTAAGATTATTCACAATATCTATATCAAAAGCAGAAGAAGTCTCTATATGAATATCATTTTTAAGAGCCTCATCTAATACATGTTTAAAATGTGAGCTTTTAGTACAATATGAATAATGGTATTTACCTTGATAATCCAATTTAGTTATCGCTGAATCGAACCATTTTTTGGCTTTGTTTATATTTTCAGATATTTTAGGTAAATAAGTAAATTTTAATGGTGTTCCATATTGCTCTATCAATTGCATGATATCAACATTATGAAACAATAGATTTTCTCCGTCAACATGAAATTCATCCTGCGGAAAATCAAAAGTTTGTTCTATTAAATTTTTATATTTTGTATTCATTATTATTTTCAATAAAAAGTTATAAAACAAGCTCTTTTGCTATACCATAGCAAAGCTCGAAAACCCTAAATTGAAATAATAAACTAAACTTGTAATTGTAAATACACACCACGTAGGCGAAGATCCTGTAGTGTATCTAAAAAATTGTAGTTGGAAGAAACCTTAATTTTTTCGTCGTGTTTCCAAAACACAATACAGTTTTTGATCTTCCTTAAAAAACTGCAAACGAAATAAGCAAAACGTAACATTTTAACTTAAAATTATGGCGCTAAATTAATGCTTTTTTCAATACAATAATTATAAAATTGAAAAAAAATAAATTCTGAGTATAGCTCTTAATTTGAGTTATTTTCCTTCTCTTAATGAATTATTGGTAATGTATATTATATTTTTTGTGAGGATAATGTATCTAAATTTATTTTGTTAATAAATGCTTAAATTATAATTTCTTAAAACCATTTTTTTCTTTTAAAAAAAAGTAACATAATAAATACAACTAAAACCATAATAGATAAAACAATAAAATAAGCATATTTAAAATGTAATTCAGGCATATTATCGAAATTCATTCCATAGATTCCAGCGATAAAAGTTAATGGTATGAAGACTGCTGAAAAGATGGTTAAAACTTTCATTATTTCATTTAATCTACTATTTACGTTAGTATTATAAATATTTAATTGATCAGATAAAATTTCTCTATAATTATCATACAAGTCGTTTACATGATCTATATTACTAATTAGTTCTTTGAAAAAAATAAGTGTTTCGTCGTGAATAAGTTCAGATTCCGATTTGTAAAGATTTAGAATCATTTCTCTAGTCGGTTTTATATTTTTTTGTATAAAATTTAATTTTTGTCTATTTGTATTTATTTTAGTGATTATTTCTTGATTTGAAGCATCAAATAGACTGTCTTCAAGTTCGTTTATATATTCACCTAAAATATTCATTACATAAATATAATGATCAATAATTAAGTCAATTAAAGCATAGCACATGTAATCTGTGCTAGATTTTCGGATTAATGTTTTTTGTGTACGTATACGATTTCGAACGGAATCAAAAATATCCCCTTTATGTTCTTGAAAAGTAAAGATTATAGATTTAGAAAAAATAATGGATAAATTTTCTATTTCAATTGTTTTCGATTTTTCATTATATTCAAGCATTTTTATTGAGCTATAAAAATAATCAGATGTATCCATAATTCTTGAACGAGAATCGGTTTGAAATATATTTGATAATAAGATATTAGGTATTTTGAATTCGTTACCTAGTTGGCTGATAAATTCAACATCTGATAGTCCTTCAATATTACACCATGTAACCGTATTTTTATCTTTATAAGGTAATAATTCAGAAATATTATGAATATATTTTTCTTCAAATTCATTCAAATTAAAATCCATCACATGAATTTTTATCTTTTTATGAATTTCCTTTCCTCGATAAATTAATTTGGTAGGTCCTATACCTATTTGTTCTTTGAGTGCTGTTCTTTTAGATTTCATGATTATTCGATTTTATAAAAAATCTTTCTGTTAATAATATCCAAAATGGACTTAATAATAGTGTTAACGAGATTAAACAAATTGTGAAATTATAAGTAAATTCATTAATAACATTTAATTGATAAGCAGAGAAGCTTAATAAAAAACTCAATTCACCAATTTGTGCCATAAAAGCACCACCTAATAATGAATCGTTTTTGCTGCAATTAAATAATCTAAATACAACATAATTAATGAAATGATTTATAATATATACTAAAAGTAGAACTAAAAATAATTCTTTAAAATTTTTGAATATAAAATTAAAGTTTAATTGAAGACCAATACTTATAAAGAAAAAAGCTACAAATAATATTCTGAAAGATTGAAGCGTATTATGTATCCAATCAGTTGCTTTAGAAACATGAATTAACATACCTCCTATAAATGCTCCAAGGGCAGGAGATAAGCCAAATAAAGAACTAAATAATGCACCTCCAAAACAGAGAAATATTGCTAGAAATACTTGGAACTCATTATCATTTTCGATAGTTTTTGAAAATGGTAATTTTATTTGTTTTTTGATATAAATATATGCTAAAATTAGAATAAGACAAAAACCACCAATTATTTTTAATATAATATCAAAAGTGTCTTCTTTTTCCCCACCAAGAACACTAGTAATTATTAATAACGGAACTACTAAAATATCTTGCATCAGTAAAATACTAAATACACTTTTACCAATTTTAGTATTTATAAGATTTTTAGTTTCTAATATTTTAATGATAATTGCAGAACTAGAAAGAGAGATTACAAATCCTAGAATGATGGATCTATTCATCTGCCATTCAAACCAAAAACCAATACTGATTATAATAAGTACAGAAATTAATATTTGTAAAAATGTACCTAAAACAGCTACTTTCCATTGTTTTATTAAATCAGGAAGACTTATTTCCATTCCTATGAAAAATAGTAATAATACAATTCCTAATTCACCCAAATGATGAATAGTTTCTGGGCTTTGAACTAAATCTAATCCGTTTTTTCCTAAAATAGCACCGATAATTATATACCCAACGATATATGGTTGTTTTATTTTTTTTAGGAAAAAACCTATAATAATTGTTATTACAGCTAAAATTGAAATAAAATAAATTATTGGGTCAATTGTGATAGTTAATAATTTCATTTTTATAAAAAATATTTATTTAAAAATAATCTATTTTGATAAAACCTTATGTTTTTTGATCATTTTTCAAGATTTAGAAAAGAATAATTAATAGATTACAGATTATAAATCTTCGAATAATACCATTTTATAAGTATTATCTTCAGAAAAATTTGTAGAAATAAAATTAAAAGAGTCAACAAATGGATATTTTTTTAATAGCTAATTTTAGTAATGTATGTCTATTTAAAAATTGGGTAGACTTTTCTTAGAAAATTTAAACAACTACAATTTCTTTTATTCAAATAAAGGAGAAAAATGTTTGCTATATTTGTATACAAACCCAAACTAAGTAGTTTGGGTTTTTTGTTTGATAAAATTATTTTATGCTTTTTAAAAATATTCCAAATACTATTGCTTCTAATAACCTTCCGGATTTTTTATTTAAGGAAGATTTACTAATTACAAAGTTTTTGAATGAACAAGATGTTTCAGAATCTACTAGAAAAATTTATCAACGAACAATCAAAAAATATTTTAAGTTTTTAAAAGATAAAGAAATTTCATTATCTGAAGTAGATCGAGAGATTTTAATCAATTATAAAGAATTTTTAATTCATGAAGATTTAAGTGTTTCAACAATTAATGGATATTTAATAGTAGTTCGTCTATTTTACCAATGGACCGAAAACCGAGAAATTTTTCCAAATATTGCAAGAGGAATAAAAATTTTAAAACGAAAACAAGGAATTCATAGAAAGCAACATTTGACAAAAACAAATAGTCAAGAATTATTAGAACAATATTCTGATAAAGAAAAACTTTTAAGTTTAAGAAATTTTGCAATTATAAATTTGATGTTGCGAACAGGTTTGAGAGGAATTGAAGTAACTAGAATTAGAATTTCGGATATTTCTTGGAAATATGGAAAGAGAATTTTAAAAGTACAGGGAAAAGGAAAAATCGATAAAGAAGACTATATTATTCTTACGAATAAAGCATATGTTCCAATTTTGAATTATTTACAAGCAAGAGAAAACAGAGATTCTATTGATTATATTTTTGTTTCAACTTCTAATAATTCGAAAGGAAAAGTAATTTCAACTCGAACTATTCGTGAAATTGTAAAAAAAGCCATGATTGAAATTGGATTGGATGGAAAAGAATTTTCAGCACATAGTTTGAGGCATACAACAGCTGTAAATATTCTGAAAGCTGGAGGTCATACTGATGATGCTCAAAAATTATTGAGACATTTGAATCCTGCAACAACAATGATTTATACAAATACACTTGAAGAAGAAGAAAGATTTAAAAATCCAGTGGAAAATTTATTGGATGATATGATTTAAAATAAATATTTAATTTTCTTTTCTACTTCCATAAATTTAGATTTACGGAAGTAGAAAAATTAACATTTTTTGAATGAAAATTGAATGAAAATCCAGAATTTAAAAAATGAAAAGAATCGATTAATTATTCAGAACTTTAATTTTATTCAATTCAATTTCAAGTTTTATAGAAGTTCCTTTTTTCAGAATTGAGTTGACTTTAAGATTTGCTGTTAGTTTTTGACTTCGATTTTTCATATTGATTAAACCGTTTTGTCTTTTCAAATTCATTTTATCAAAACCATTACCATCATCTTTACATTCAATCAAAATGGAATTCTTATTATTTCTCACATTAAAATAAATATTTTTTGCATTGCTATGTTTTAAAACATTTGTCATAGCTTCTTTAAAAATAAACATGATTTGTTTTACAAAAAATACAGAATCGTATGTGAAATTAGTTTCTTCAATTTCGGAATGAAATTGGATTTCTGAATTTTCGAATAAGTTTTCTCCAAAGTCTTTCAAATAAAAGAAAACATCATTAAAAGATTGTTCTTCATCATTGAAAAGCCAAATCATATTTTTTACATTTTCATATAAATCTGTTGATTCAGTTCTAATTTTTTGAATTTTTCTTTTACTTTTCTCATTATCAGTTTCTCGTTCTAACATGGAAGAAAGCAATGAAATATTTGCAATTTTATTTCCAAGTTCATCATGAAAATCTTGAGCAATATCTTTACGAACAGAAGATAATTCATCTTTTAATTCAGAGTTCTGATCAATAGATTTATCCAATTTTCTTTTTTTATGATAGTAAAGAGAAACTGCAATAAGAATAAAAGTAATTAAAACTGGAATTGATTTGAAATATATAGAATAATCGTTTTTGAAATAAAAAGGATTTGAATGTTTCCAATCTCCAGACAATTCTCTATATCGAAATTCAATTTCATGATATCCGGCATCAAGATCTTTAAAATCAATTTTGGATAAATCATTTTCAATTGTTTTCCATTCTTTAGATTGGTTCAGTTTGTATTGAATTATATAATCATGTAGATTTAAAATATTTATTTTTTTAAAATGAAATGTATTGTGTTTTTGTTCAATATATAAGTCAAAATTATTTTTTGGTATAAATTCATTATCATTTTGATAGATGAATAAACCGTTATTTCCTGTTACAAAAACTTTTTGATCGTGAACTAAAATATTAGAGACAATAGAAGAATTTTGTGAAGAATTTTCACCAATTCCATAGGCTTTATCATTTTTAATAAGATTTAAACCTGATTGATTTCCAACCCAAATTATTCCATATTGATCAATTGCGATATCATTTATATTTTCATTTAAAAGACCATTAATGTTTAAAATTTTTTCTTCTTTAATTTTAAAAAGACCTTTTGTTGTTCCAATCCAAATCTCATCATTTTTTAAAAGAAAATCAATGAATTTTGGATTTTTAGAATTAGAAAGTTTGCTCCATTTGTTTGTTATTTGATTAGTGTTTAAATCAACAGTGATTAATCCATCAAATTCAAATAGAATATATAAAATATTATCTCTGATTTGCGCATTATTAATTCTATTACTACGATTTTTAAAAAAAGTTTGAATTAATTTATTATTTTGATAGACTTTTACTTCATTAAAAAGTATTTTTATTTGTTGATTTTTATATTCAAAAACAAAAGATTTACTTTCTCTATTTTTAATATTTAAATTTTTATATTTTTTGTTATAATAATTTTTTGATAAGATGTCAATTTGTGATTTTTTAGGAATAATTTGAAATTTTTCACCATTATATGGAACACTTATTTTTGAAGTAACTTCATTATTTTTAAATTCATATAAATTATTTGGTGATAATATTAAATATGCTCCATCATAGTATTTAATATCTTTTAACTCCTTTTCTGTAAAAACGTCTTTTCCAAAGAATTTATTTTTTGAGTTTTTATAATGAAAAATTCCTTCACCATAGGTTGAAATCCAAATATTTTCATAAGAATCAATCAAATAATCAGAAATCATACTTGAAATTCCAATAGTATCTGAAATACAATGTAACTCTTTTGAATTTGGATTATAGGAGTAAAATTTACGTTCTCCAGCATTAATATCAAACACTAGAAAATAAAGAATTCCTTTGTGAATCCTTAATTCATAAATATTTTTTTCATTCAATTCAGGAAGTGAAATATTCTGAATAATTTTATTATTTTCTACAATTAAAATATTATTTTTTGAAGAAAGAAAATAACGATTGTCTTTTTTATAAAACGAATGTATTGGCTGATTTATAAATGGAAATATTCTTTTAAGTTTTTTAGATTCAATATTGTAGGCGAAAATTTGATCTAATTCATGCTCTCTAAATTTATAATCAGCAATGATGATGATTTCATTATCTAAAATAATTTCTTCTGTTTCAAAATGTGGAAATTCTGTAGTGACTTTTGTATCAAGAAAATATTTTTTCTCTGTTCTTTTATATAAAAAAAATCGTTTAACTTTTTCTTTTTTGGTATTATAAATACTAAAATTAGAATTATAATTATTTACATAAATTAATTCAGAATTTATAGGTTTAATTCCACTGATTTTAGGTGGAATATTTTTATAAGTTTTTATTTCATTTGTTATTTCGTTCAGTTTATGTAAACCACTTCCCCAGGTGCAGAAATAAAGGGAATTATTATTGTCTTCAAAAAAATCGATGACATAATTTGAACCATTTTTATTTTCGATATTTCTAAAATTTGTTCCATCAAAAATAGAAATACCATTATCTGTTCCAATATAAATATAGCCCAATGAATCCTTGATCATTTGATAAGTGATATCATGAGCTAAACCATCTTTAACAGTGTAATTTTTATTGAAATTAGTTTGAGAATTAATCGTAAAAATAACTGTGAAAAAAAGAAAAAATGTGATGAAATATGTCCTTAAATTAATAGTTAGCATATTTATCAATTAAATCATCTTTACTGTTTACTTGTAGTTTTTCATAAATATTTCGAGTATGTGTTTTGATTGTATTGATTGAAATATTTAACTCATTTGCAATAGATTTAGAAGTTTTACCTTTTGCAAGTAATCTCAAAACATCACTTTCTCTTTTTGAAAGCTCATTTATCAAAGGAGCTCTAAATGAATTCACAACTTTGCGAGCAATACTACTACTCATAGGAGAACCACCAGATTTTGCATCAACAAGAGCTTCTATTAATTTTTCTGGTGAAGTATTTTTATTTAAATAACCAATAGCACCAAAGCGAAGTGCATCGAAAATAAAATTAGAGTTTTCATGTACAGAGATTAAAATAATCAGAAGTTTTGGGAAGTTTTTCTTTAAAATTCGAACTCCATCAATTCCATTTACTTTTGGTAATTCAATATCAGAGAGGACTATCTGAGTTTCTAATTCTTTTATTTTTGGAAAAGCACTTTCAAAACAGATAAACTTACCTACAACTTCAAATCGTTTATCAGAATTTATAATACTTTCATAACTTTCTAATAGAATTTCATTGTCTTCTATAATTACTACTCTCACTTTCATTTTTCAAAAAAAATTTTGGGGGCAGCAAAGATACGCTTTTTATGAGGATGTTGGTGTTAAATATAAAATTATATTTATTTAAAGTATTGATAGACTTTTGAATGTGAATTAAAAATCACCCATATAGGGTTAAATGAAAATAGACGTCTTTATATAAATTTGTCACATTAGAATGAATAAATTATTCATTGAAAATCAATTTTAAATCAAAACGATTTTTGAAAATCACAATGAAAAAACATATTATCATTTTAGGATTAAGTAGTATTTTATTCTCATGTATGAATTCAACTGAAATTATAAGTCATAATCAAAGTAATTCAGAAGTAAAAGAATGTCGGATTGATTTAATAAAGATTAATTGTGATTTGGTGAAAAGTTATAATAAAGCTAAAAAACTAATTTTAGAATTTAAAGAAGTTAAAATTGGAACAAATTATACTTTAAAAAATGTATCTAGACACAATGATTCAATATTTTCAAAATTAAATGTATTAAAACAAGATTTACTCAAGATAAAAGAATTATTAGGAGAACAAAAATACAATTTAGAATTTGCTACTATTCAAAAAGTAAAAGAAAAAAATATTCTTTATAAGCAAAAGATGGAAGCAATTTCAAAGATTGAGTGGGAAGCTTTATTACTTAAAAACGATCCTGAAAGAGATATTCAAATTAACATTAAAAATGATTCTAAATTTGATATAGAATTATTCGTTTTAGAAACTCATTTATTTGATAAGTTAGGAAAAGAAATTTTTTATGTTGAAGGTGATACAATTGATGCTTTTGATTTTTTACCTAAACACCGAAGAGATTTTGTACCAGATTATTATAAAGGATCGAAGAAAATAAATCTCAATAACATAGGAGAGTATTCTATTTTGGAAAAAGCTCATGCAATTAAACAAAAATTAATAAATGTGAAGTTTAAGGAATTTTGATAATAATTTAGACTGTTTGTAGCACATGGTTTGAAAAGATCATGTGTTTTTATTTTATGAAAAGTATTGATGATTTAATATTTAAAGATTATAGAATTCAGATACTAAATTTAGAAAATCAAGGAATAGAATCGTTAAAAGGAATTGAAAAATTTAAAAATATTGAAAGATTATTTTTAGATAATAATCGAATAACAAATATTGAATTTTTATCAAATCTAAAAGAATTACAAGTTCTGGATTTAGGGAATAATCAAATTTCAAAAATTGAAGGTTTAGAAGATTTAAATCAGTTAAAATCATTAAAACTAAACAAGAATAGAATTACAAAAATTCAAGGTCTACAAAATTTTAAATTACTTGAAGAACTAAATCTTGGAGGTAATCAAATTTCGGAAATAGAAGGTTTAGATTCACTTGAAAACCTTAGAGAATTAGATCTTAGAAACAACCAAATTTCTAAAATTGAAAATTTAGAACAACTTCAAAAATTAGAATATTTAGATTTTGAAAATAATCGATTAACAGAATTAGAGAATTTAGAAAAATTAAAGAGTTTATGTTTTCTCTACATCATAGATAATCAAATTCCAAACATTGAAATATTGAAAAAATCCCCAAATCTAGAAACTGTTCATTTAGCTGGAAACCCTATAAATAAAAATAATTTAAATGAAGAGAATTATTATTTCTATATCTGTTGGTATCGATATGATTAATAATAATTATAAGGTATAAAATATAATATGAACTTAGAAAAAGACATAAAATATGCATCAGAAGTTTTAGATCCATTTCTGAAAGAAGATAGAATTTATTATTCAAATCCAATAGTTACTTCTTATGGAATTTCAGGAGGGAGTATTTATATATTAAAAGATAATGCGAAATTTTATGATTTTGAAGAAGAAAAGGAAATAAGTGATGCTGAAAATAGATGTGATTTACTTTCAATAACAGAAAATTATCCTGAACACACAAAACTGTTATTTCAATTTGAAAAAGGAAAATTGATGACTGTAAAAGTCTATGATATTCCGATGCTTATTGAGGAATTAAAACAGTCTTCTATTCAAGATTTCAATCAAAGAAAGTATTTAAATAAATCTCTGGAAATTACTTTTTCTAATAATGATGATGAAATTCAAACAAGTGTAATTATCAATAAGAAATATGAAAATCGAGAAGTGGAGAGAGTAAGTGATTATTGTGATGGAGATATCATTTGTTTATATAATTTATTGGAAACGAAACCAAAAAAAATGAAATTTATTTATGATGGTGAAAATTTTCAAATTCAAAGTTCCATAGCTTTTCCTGAATATAGAATTGAAAAAATTCAAGAAACTACTGACATTTTAGATTTTAATCCTAAGGAAATTGCATCAATTTATAATTATTTAGAATCTTTTGATGATTTAAAAATAGCAAAATCTTTAGATGTTTTAAAAGAGAATGAATCATTAAAAAATGACGTAGAAAAACGCTATTTAAATTTTATTCAATTAAGATTAAATGAAAAGAAAGCAACAATTTTTGACTATGAAAAAGCTGCTCCTACTAAAGCTGAGATTGAATTTTTCTTAGATAATGAGCGTTGGGGAAAACGATTTGATTTTATTTCATTTTCGTATTGTAATGATAACGAATCAAAATTAATTGTTGATTTAATTGGAACTGTTGTTAAAAATAATATTCACTTTATGAAAACGATCATGAAGTTTAAGCAAACCAATAATGAACAGTTTTTATCAACAGAAATAGATAAATATAAAAAGTTATTCACAGAGTCTTTAGCAAAAGAAATGAATATTTCGAAAGATGGTTGGTATTCTAAAATTTGTACACATTTATTTATTGTAAACGAAATTCAAAATATTCTTTTTGAGAAAACTTCTTTTGAGAAAGCAAATCAATCTCTTGGTCTGGAACCTTTCATGTTATATCTAATTTTTAATCAAAACAGAGGAACATACTTCGATATTTATCAGTCGGATGCGTCAGATTTGACAAAATTATTTTGGATGTTTCGAGATATTCCTTTTACAACTTGGCAAGGAGTAAAAGCAATTTTTCCTGAATCAGAACTAGCTTATAAAAGAAAAGCGAAATATAGTTTAGAAGATGATAGTGATGAAGCCTATTTAATTGAAAAATAAAATATAAAATATGGAAATTATAGAAGAAGTCGAGCTTTTCGAACATTTAGAATCTTTTGATGATTCTAAAATATTGAAAGCTTTAGAAATTATTAAAGAAAATGAAGAGTTCAAAAAAAGTGTTGAAAAGCGTTATTTACACTTTATAAGGATACGTTTAGATAATCCAAAAGCAACAATATTTGATTATTTAAAAGCCGCTCCAACAAAAGATGAAATTGACTTTGCAATAGATAAATTACAGGAAGCATATGATCAAAAAGCCATTTCTTTTGAGAATTTTAGTGATTTAGAATCTAAATTATTAGTTGACATTATTGGTGCTATTGTTAGAGATAATGTGAAGCTATTACAATTTATTTCTAAAGTAAAAAGAACAACGGAAGCATATTATATAGCTGATTTTGTGGAAGAATTTAGAGATAAATTTGAAGAAGCTATAGGAGATCAAATATTTATTTGCACTAAAGGTTGGTATTCTAAACTTTGTGTAAAAATTTATAATATTAGTGAAATTAACAAAGTAATCTTTAAGAATACAGATTTTAGTAAAGCAAACCTATCTGCAGGATTTGAAGCGTTTACGCTTTTACTAATTCTAAAACAAAATGGAGATACCAAAATTGAAATTTCTCAATCAGAATTTCCTGAATTCACAAAACTTTTTTGGATGTTTATCAATATTCCAAGAATTTATTTAGAAGACGATTCACGTCCTACTTTGCCAGATTCTATTTTATTATATCAGCGAGTTACTGCTTATTATTTGAGAAATGATGAAGCTGATTTTTATTACATAGAGAAATAAATTAATACCTAGAAATGAAAATAATAGATACACAAAGTTTAGGAGTTTCTAGTTTAAAAATTTCTCCAAATCAAGATAAAGTTGCTCTTGGATTCATGGAAGGTCCATTAAAAGTTTATGATATGAGATCAGAGAAAATATTAATGATTTATGAAGATCGTTTATTTCATTCAGTAACTACTTTAGATTGGTTTGAATCCGTAAATGAAGAATTTGTGATTGTTGGTTATGATTCTGGTTATATAAGAATTATTGATATGAATGGAGAAGATCGATTAAAATACCAAAGAAATTCATCAGATTATGGTTACCCATTTGCAGCTCAATTACACCCAGTAGATGTTCAGAAACTTAAAGTAATAAGTAATCAATCTTTCTCTATTTCAACTGATGGGGTTTATGCTAAATTAGAATTGGATATAGATAATAAAGGTTATTTTAAATATTCTAGAGCAAAAGAATATAGAAAAAAGATAGGAAGGTTTATGACAGATGTTGAAGTTTTTAACAAAGAGTATCTACTAATTATTCAATATGATTCTATATTAAAACTTCCTCAAAATAAATTTCACATAAGAGAAATTCAATATTTTCAAGATGAAACTGAATTTACAACAATTTGCAGCTTAAATGTTAATTACTTTATAACAGGGTCAAAAAATAAAGAATTGAAAATTTGGAATTCAGAGCAAAGTAAATCTATAAAAACAATAGCTCTAAATGGAATCCCATACAATTTAAATATCAAAAATGATTTTATTTTTTATATGACAACTAATAGTATTCATGTGAGAGAAAAGTCAACTTTTGAATTACTACATGAACTTGATTTTAAAGATAAAATTATTCAAAATTTTGATGTTTCAGAGGATTTAGAATTATTAATAGTTGGGTTTAAATCAGGAGAAATTTGTTTTAAGGAAATATGTATTAATTAAAATAAATATGGAAGAAAATTCAATGAATTTAGAAGAAAAAATCAATTATATATCAGAGCAATTAGATCCATTCTTAAAGGAAGGAGAAATATATTATTCAAGTCCAATAGTTACAGAATTTGGCACTTCTGGAGGTAGCTTTTATACATTAGAAGATAATAAAATTTGTTATGATTTTGATAATAAAGATGCTATTGATAATGCTAGAAGAAATTTAGGTTATAAGCAGGATTTATTCTCAATTTCTAGAGAATATTCTGAACATACAAAACTTCAATATCGATTTGAAAAAGGAAAATTAATGACTGTTAAAGTCTACGATATTCCAATGCTTTTAGAAGATATTCAAAGTAAATATCTATTTGATTTGGAACAATGCGAAGCTATAAAGCAGGAAGAAGAAATAATATTTACTGAGAAAAATGAAAAGATAAAAACAAGTATTGTTGAAAAAACAACTTTTTCAGATAGTGTTTGGGAAGATGTTTCAGATTATTGTAATCAAGATATTATTTGTTTATACAAAGCACTAGAAATAAAACCAAAGAAGCTGAAATTTATTTTTGATGGGCATAAACTTTTAGCTCAAAGTAATATTGCTTTTCCAGAATATGGAATTGAAAAAATAGAAGAAATTATAGATTTTTCAGATTTTAATTCAAAAGAAATAACTTCTATTTTTAGTTACTTAGAATCTTTTGATGATGCAAAAATAGAGAAAGCACTTTCTGTTTTAAAAGAAAATCAAGTATTTAAATTAAAGGCAGAACATCGTTATTTAAATTTTATAAAAGCAAGATTAGATAATGCAACAGCATCAATTTTTGATTTTAATCAAGCTTCTCCAACAAAAGCTGAGATTGATTTTTTCTTGAGTAATAATAGATGGATAAAATCTAAGAAAACAAAGAAAAATCCAGCTACTGTGAAACTTTCATTTTCTTATTGTAATGAAGAACAATCAAAGTTATTTGTTGATTTTATAGGTTCTATTTCAGGAAAATATGCAAAAGTTTTAAAGTTTTCAGCAGAAGCTAGAATGACTTCCAAAGAATCAGATTTAGAAAAAATAATTCGCGAAAATTTTAAACTTTTTCAATTAAATTTAGAAAAAGATTTAAATGAATATAAAGAAGGTTGGTATGGAGAAATTTTAAATTTTCTTTTTAAACTTCCATCCATTTCACAAGTACTTTTTGATAAGACAAGTTTTCTAGATGCAAATGGTTCTTTGTACTTAAAAGAATTTATTTTCTTTCTTTTATTAAAAAGTGATGATACAGGTTTATACTTTGATATTCATCAATCGGATGCACCTGAATTGACTTATTTATTTTGGATGTTTAAAAATGTACCTGAAACTAATTGGTCTGACAGTGAAGCTTATTTACCTCAAAAAAATAGATTGAAATATAAAAGAACCGCTTATTATAAAATTGGAGATTTCTCCAAATGGCAATATTTAGAAAAATAAAAAAATAAATAATAGAAATGAAACCTTATATACTATTTATGATTTCACTTTTAACATCAACAGCGATTGCACAGAATTTTGAAACAGGCTCTTATCTTGTTTCTGGAGGGAGAATAATTAAAATGGATCTTGTAAAAAGACGAAATGAATCTTTTAAAGTTTCTATTTTGACAACTGGGGGAGAAAAAGTTTATGCTTTTTACCCATTAAAAAACAATGAAGGTTCATATGCTTCAAAAGAAGATAATTTAGTTTTAACTAAAATGAAAGGTGTTTTAGTTTTATTAGAATTAGACCCAAAAGGAGCAATTGAAAATAAATTTGTTGTAGGTTTAAGTAGAAAAGATATAAAAAAAGGAAGAAAGACTTTAGGTATTAAAAGTGATTTTTTTAATGAATTTATCAATAATTCTAATAAAAAAGAATCTCGTTATTTACCAGAGTTTTATGTGAAAAATCCAACTTCTAAATTTCACCAAGAAAATGTTGGTAGAATAGTTTTTTTTTCTGAAAAACCTACTGTTGGCCAAGAGGATTTATCTAAAATAAAGACAGACTTTAAAGTTGGAGATAATATTTGGGCTGTTGCATATTTACCTTTATCATTACGATCAGGTTATTTATATAAACTTTCGAATTATTCACAAGATATTTATGGAAATATGAATTATTGGGCTTGTGTTGGTATTGATAAATTTGAAAAAGATATGTTACCAAAAGAAAATGAAATAGTTAATCAAACTACTGTTAAAACTCTATATGAAAAAGATTTAGATAAAAATTATATTATATTTCAGCTATTGACTGATAGATTAGAAAATTCTGAAGTTGACTCAGATGGAGTAGAGTTTTTGATGAAGAGGATTAATGAAAGAATGGGAAGTTACAAACATAAATTAAGAATTGCATTAACTAATGGAAGAATGGATTCAGATAAGGAATATTTTCATGGTTATATAAATTTTGATGCAAGTGAAGGAACTGAAATATACAAAGAAATGTCAAGTAATATGGCGCAAAAAATATTAGATGCTAAACCTTTACCTATTGCTGTTAGAGAAGATGTAGAATTAGAAGCTGAGATGTTACAACAAGTTAGAATTTGGGCCAGAAATAAAAATTGGTCAAATGTTGATTTTAGAAAAGCTATTATTACTTTAGATTGGCAAGTGATTAAAGATGACTATGGAAATATTGAGGGGAAATATATTGAAGGAAATATTTTGTATAAAAGTAATGAAGGTTGTGGTTATCGAAATTTTGGGTTTATTCGTAAGTATCTAGGAAGTAGTAAATATGATAAAAATTTAAGACAATATACTACCGGGCCAGTTGGTGCACTAAGTTGTGATAAAATAGAATAATTTATAAATATGCAAAGATAAAACAGATGGTTAATTTAAAACAAAGATTACAAAATTTGTATAAAAGAAAAGTACAATCTGAAATAAATAATTTTTTTAGAAAAATAGAACGATGGGTAATGAGACTTTAACATAAATTATTTTTTTAACAAACACTAATAATAAATCACCTTTTTCGGGTGATTTATTTTTTTTGAATCAAGATAACTTTGCAACCGAATTATTTGGTTTAGAACAATTAAAGCAAAATACCAAATAAATAATCTCAAATAAGTTTTAATAATTTTAATTAAATGTAATATGAAGAAATGTAAATGGTTTTTTTTGGTGTTAATATCTGTTCTGACTTTTTCTTGTAGTAAAGATGACGATGGTGAGGATATTTCAATTTATGGAAGATGGAATTTTTATAGTGTGATTGAAGAAAATGAAGAACTTTATGAACACACAACATGTGGGAAGGATTTTATGGAAATAAAAGATGATAATACACTTTGGGTAACAATGTATGAAAAGTCTTGCGAAAAAGAAGAAGGAAAAGAAGGAACATATTTGCCAGAAAAGAATGTATTTATGATTAAAGGTGAAGAAGCTGTTATCACTAAAATGAATACGACAGATTTAACATTTGAAGTTTTGATTAAATCTGAAAATGCTACAGATAAAATTATTTATAATTTTAAAAGATAAAAATTAAACACTCTTTATAAAAGAGTGTTTTTTCATTTTAATACTTTCCATAATGAAAAACGAAAAAACTCAAGAAATTATCTTAAAATTAAATATTGAAAAAGAAATAGAAAAAGAATATTTAGCAGAGACTTTAGAAGAAATTAATCAAATTTATAAAACTCCTGTCAAAAGTTTTTTAGATTCAAAAGCTTCTGTGATAAGTGCTGTTTTATCTGGTATTAAAAAAAATCCACTGAGTTATGTTCAAGTTTATGAAACAGAAGATCACTTTGCTTTCTATTCATTTTTAGTAGCACCAAAATTAGGACATGATTTTTCATTTAAAGTATCAAAAGAAATTGGTGTTGATTTAGAAAAATGTAATAATTTATTGCAACATGTAGCCACAAAAATTCTTTCAAAAGAGATTAAAATTCATATGTTTTTAGGAATTGGAATTCATCCTTTAGAAAAAGAATTTCAAACGAAGAATATGAAAGCTGTCATCATTATAAATGATCCTGTTGTGCAACCAAATGAAGATTATGAGTATAAATTGGTATTTGGAATTAATCAAGAAACTTATGATAAAATAGCAATTGAAAATGGAGGGATTTCACTTAATCCATGGGAAGATTTTATTGATTCAGAGTTTGAAGGAAATCCATCAATGATTACAAAATTATAATGCAAATGAAACAAGAATTATTTGAACAATTAAGTTATTTAAAAGATTGTAAAGGAAAAAAGGGAACTTCCTTTGAAAATTTAGGGAGAAGTATTTTTGATCAGATAAAAAATATTTTAGAAAAGGGAAATTTATATATAACGCATTTATATATTCCTAAAGGCTCGAAAGAAAATGCAGAAAAATTAGCAAAAGATCTTAGAGTAATTTTTAATGAAGAGATTCCAGAAGAATTATTTTCTTTTTATAGTTGTTTTAATGGTTTTGAGTTTCGTTATATAAATGCTCAAAAATTTTGGGAAGATGAAAAAGATGAATTAGATATTGATTGGGATTTCTTTTGTGATGATTATGAATCTCTTTCTTATCAAGATTTGTTTTATGAAGAAAATGATGATTTAAGAGAAGAATTTTTTAGTAATCTGTCTATTTATGAAGATGAATCTATTTTTGAAAAAAAACTTTCTAATCCTAATAAATTATTTCAGTATGAGTTTTATGGAGATTCATTAGAAGAATATGAGTATGGAGTCAAAAAGTTTATTCCACCTTTTGATTTTTTGTTACACCCAGAAAATGAAGTAAGACATTTAGATGAAAATGATAAATTATTTTTCTTGGATTATTATTCTGATTTTCGTCAAGTAGTCTTTGGAAGAAAAGAAGGTGAGATTTCAATTTTTGGAGCTGAAGATTATGGAGCTGATATTTCTAAATTTTCTGATAAAAATATAGAAAAGAAGGTTTTATCAAGATTGTAATTCTATATTTTAAAAAATAAATTAATTAATGAAACTTTCAAAAACAGAAGAATTATTCCTAAAAGCATATCATTACAATTGGGATGATGGTATAAAAAATCTGGATAGAATTATTTCAAATAAAGCTTGTGATAAATCTACAGCTCTTTTAATTTATTGGTTAGGTTGTCCAGAATATTATAATAAGTACCAGGTAATTCAAGAAGTTCCTGAATATGAACTTCCAGTTTATATACTTTTAAAAAAGATAGAAAAGTTAATTTTAGAAGAAAAATTCAATGAAATCATTCAATTTATTCCAGAAAAATCAGAAAGACTACCATTAGAAATACCAAAAGAATTAGGGAATATTCCAATTGAAATGACAAGACCTTCAAATGGGAAAATTCGTTCTCAAGATTTAATAGATGGTAATAATAAGATATTAAAATTATTGAAAGCTTGTCGTAATGGAGATTTAGAAACAATAAAAAAAATAATTGATAATAATGAATTTGATATCAATCAAAAAATTGATGGAAATTACTTAATTGAATTAGCAGTCATTGCTGGTCATATTAAAATTGTTGAATTTTTGATTTCAAATGGAGCTAATATTAAAATAAAAACAGGTCCTAATGGATTTACTTTACATCATTGGGCTTGTCAATCAGGGCGTCATAATATTTCGGAATTATTATGTAATAAAGGGTTACATATTGATGTAAGCGCTAAATGGAAAAGAACAGCTTTACATCAAAATGTATATTATGAAAATGATAATTGGGTAACATCTAAAATGTCAGTTACACTTGAATTTTTATTGGAAAAAGGAGCAAATCCTTTTCTTAAAGATATAGATGGTTTAGATGCATTTGATTTAGCTAAACTAATAAAAAACGATGCAGCATTGGAAATTTTAAACAAACACATAGCATCTAACATATAATATTAACATGCTCTTTTATTTATAATAAATACTTGATGTATCATAAAATTAATCAAATAGAATATTTAAAAGATTGTAAAGGAATTAAAGGAAGTATTTATGAAAATTTGGGAGAAAATGTTTTTAATCAGATTAAAAATATTGTATTAAATAAAGATTTATATATAACGCATATTTATATTCCTAAAGGTTCAGAAGAAATTGCTCAAAATTTATCTGAAATTCATAAAATTATTTTTAATAAAAAAATAAATGAAGGTTTGTTTTCTTTTTATAAATGTTTTAATGGTTTTGAATTTCGTTATGTGAATGCTAGGAAAATGTGGGAAGAAGAAATTAATTTAAAAGCTGAATTTAAAGTACTGTCTTTCGATGATCTATTAAAAAATGATTGTAAAGATTTAAGAAAAGAGTTTTTGGAAGGTTTAGGGGTTTACGAAAACGAATCTCCTTTTGAGTTTAGATTATCGGATTCAAATTATTTATATGATTCAGGTTTTTATGATGGAATTGAAGAAGAATTGGAGTATAGCAATAGAAAATTAATTCCTCCTTATGATTTTTTATTTCATTCTGGAAATAAGATTCAATCCACAAATAGAGGTGAACAATTGTTTTATTTTGATTTTTATTCAAATTTCAGTCAGATATTATATGGTGAAAAAAATGACAAACATGTGTTTTGGCAATCTGAAAATTTTGGAACTCATATAACGAATAGTTTTAGAAAAGAAGAAGAGAAGAAAATAATAGAAATTGTATAAAAATATAAAATGGAATTTTTCAAAAAAATAATAAATAAAAAAACAGAAGAACAAAAAAAGTTTGAGGAAGGATTAAATTTAATGGATTTGGAAATGTATGAATCTGCAATAAAATATTTTGATGAAGCTTTAGAATTGAATCCAAAATTTTCACTTGCTCACATTTATAAAGCAGTTTGTTATCTAAAAGAAGGGAAATCAAATAAAGCAAAAGAAAGTCTTTTAGAAGCAATAAAAATAGATTTTAGAGATAGTTCACCATATTTTCATTTAGGGAATATTGAGAGAGTAGAAGAAAATTATAAAGCAGCTATTCAATCCTATAAAAAATCAGAAGAATTTCTAAAATCAGAAGAATTCAAAGATGTACTTTTTTATAATATAGGTAAATCAATTTTAGATGAACTTGAAGAAAATGATGAAGATTATGAGTATGAGAGGCAAGATAAAATGCGAGAAGAGGCTAAGTCATATTTTATAAAAGCTTTAGCTGAAAATCCAAAACAATTTCAAGCAAATTATGAAATGGGTAATATTTATTTCTATTATTTAAACTCTCGTCAAAAAGCAAAAAAATATTTTGAAAAAACCTTAAGAATTATAAGTGATCTAAATATACCAAATCATTACAAACTAAATTCTTATAGATGTTTAGCAATTTGTGAAGCCATTGAAGGTAATTTTGAATTAAGTCTGAAATATGTAGAAATATCATTGAAATTAGATTCTTTTTCTGTTTATTCTTACTCTGGAGATATTGATTTGATGGAAGTAATGGAAAAAAATCCAGATTTTGAAAAGGATTTGAAGTCTCTTTTAAAAAAATACGAAAACTAAAAATGTCAGACTTAACTAAAATACAAATAGTTCAAAAAAAGAATAGTTTTCAATTTAGAATTGAGAATATTCATCCTGATGTAAATGTTGGGTGGTTAGAAAATCAAAATGAGCAAATTATTTTCAAAACAGGTTTGTTTATTTTGTTAGATTATTTTGAACAATGCGAAATGATGAATCATCAGATATATAATAAATTAAGAGCAGTTTTGTCTCAATATTTAAAAGATGATTCGGAATATTATGAGGAAGCTTTTTTGACAGAATTTGGTTGTTATTATTTTGATGATTTTATGGAAGAATTACTCGAATTTGCAAAGGTATCTAATAAAGGGAATTATGATTATTGGGAAAAGAAATTTTCGAATACAATTAGTGAAAATGAAAACTATCCTTTTATCACTTTAAAATTAAAGTTTAAAAAGGAAATGATTGACTTTAGTGTTGAAGAGATAAATGATATCTATTACTCAACTTTAGATGCTAATTTGGTTAATTGGATTTAGTAATTTTTGAATAGCTCAGTTTTCACTGGGATTTTTAATTTATAAAAAAGCGAAATAAAATGATAAGTGTAAAGGTGGTTCAAAAGGAATATATATTTGGAATACAAATGGATAATTTTCCATATGATATAAAAACAGATTGGATTGATAATGATTTAAAATATAGTATTTCAAAAATTGGATTGTATGTTTTGATAGATTTTCTGAAGCAACAAGAAAATTTGAATAATGAAATTGTTATTAAATTAAGAAATTTATTTAGTTCAAAATTGAAAATAAATTTTGAGAAAGATAATCCTAAATATGACTTAATTATAAACATGGATAATGATGATCTTGAAAAAGTGGTTGTGTATTCCGTAGTATTAAATGCTTATGGCAGTTTAGATTATTTAAAAAATACATTAACTAATATTTCAAATTTGAATGGTATTGATGGTAGATTCACCATTAAATTAAAATTAAATGAAGCTTTAATTGATTTGGATAATGTGAGAAAAGTTGACGTTTATAAAAGTGCAATTGATTTAAATCTGATACTAGAGTAATTAGATATGAATCAAACAGAAATATGGCTAAAAAAGGGAATTTCTTTTTTAGATTTAGCAAATTATTCTCAAGCTAGACAATATTTTGATAAAATAATTGAAATTGATAATTCTAATGTTTTAGCAAATTATCATAAAGCTATTTCTTATGTCCGAGAATCTAATGATAGCTCTGCGAAAGAATTTTTTTTAGAAGTTTTAAAGCATGATTTAAAAAATGGATTGACTTACATTCATTTGGGAAATATAGAAAGAAAAAACCAAGAATATGAAAATGCAATCAATTATTATAGAAAGGCAATTTTATATTATAATGATGAACATATGGATTTACTTTATTTCAATTTTGGAAAAAGTATTTTAGATTATTTGGATTTTTTAATTGATTATAATTCTGATGAAGAAATAGATAAGTTGAAATTAAATGAAGAGGCATTAAATGCTTTTATCAAGGTGATAGATATAAATCCAACCAATGATAAAGTAATTTATGAAGTTGCGAGTTTATATTTTTACGAGTTTTCAAATTATCAGAAAGCGAAAAAATATTTTGTTCAATTATTAGAAATATTGAACGAAAATAATAAACAAATTTCTTTAAAAAAAATGGTTTATCCATGTTTGATAATTTGTGAATCATACTTAGGAAATTTTGATCAAAGTATTGATTATATAAAACAAGGTTTACAAATTAATTCCAATTTAATTAAGATTTTAAAAAGAGATTCGATTTTTAAGTCCATTTTGAAAACTAATGATTCATTTAATTCTAAAATTGAAAATTTAAGTTAGAAAATGAATAAAATTGATTATTGGTTAGAGAAAGGAATACATTTTTTTAATATAGGAAGTTACTACCAATCAAGAGTGTATTTTGATAAAATTCTTGAAATAGACGCGACGAATTATGAAGCATTAAATCATAAAGCTTTATCATATCTACATGAAAATTTAGATGAAATGGCAAAACAATGTTTTTTTCAAATTTTAAAAAATAAACCTGAAAGTGTTTTGACTTATTTATACCTTGGTAATATTGAGAAAAAGAATAATGATTTTGAAAAAGCAATTTTCTTTTATGAGAAAGCAATTGAATATATAACAGACGAAAACTACCAACATATTTTATATTACAATCTAGGAAAAGTTCTTTTGGATAGAGTTGATGAAATTGAATTTTCTGATGATAATTCTGAAGTGGAAAAGATGAGAGAAAGAGCTGAAAAATGTTTTCAAAAATCAAGAGAATTAAATAAATAAAGAATATGAAAACAGTAAACGATTTATTAAAAGAAAATCCAAATTTTGGTATTTCAGGTTGTGTTTTAGATTTATCAAATCAAGGTCTAACTTCTTTGGAAGGATTGGAAAATTACGAAGATGTTTTTGAAACTTTAGATTTATCCGGAAATGAAATTACAAAAATCGAAAATCTAGATAAATTTAAAAACCTTCTTACATTATTGTTAGAGGATAATAAAATTGAAAAAATTGAAAATATTTCTACTCTTTCAAATTTAACGTATTTAGAATTATCGAATAATAAAATTACAAGAATTGAAAATTTAAATCATCTTTCAAAACTAGAGGATTTATATTTAATAGAAAATCAAATTTCTAAGATTGAAAATATAGATAAATTATGTCAATTAGTAAGTTTGAATATCAATTTTAATCAAATTACGAAGCTAGAAAATTTACCTAAATCTGATCGTTTGTTTGAAGTTTTATTAGAAGGGAATCTCATTGAGAAATTAGAGAATTTAGAAGTTTTAAATGTTAGTGAAGTTGCTTTAGATCTAGAAAATAATCTAATAAGTAAATTAGAGAATTTGGATGGAATTTCTTTACAAAGTCTTAATCTATATGATAATAAAATCAAAAGAATTGAAAATATAGAAAAATTTGATGTTGCAGAATTGGTTTTAGGTGGAGACAAAATGGAAATCGAGAATCCTGAAGAAGCTGAAAAATATGATTTTATGATTAGAATTTATTAAAAAATGAAAACGATAAATGATTTATTAAAAGAAAATCCAATTTTTGGTGTTTCAGATTCTGTTTTAGATTTATCAAATCAAGGTTTAACTTCTTTGGAAGGGTTGGAAAATTACGAAGATGTTTTTGATACTTTAGATTTATCCGGAAATGAAATTACAAAAATCGAAAATTTAGATAAATTTAAAAAACTTAAAAATTTAGATTTAAGAAATAATAAAATTCAAACAATTGAAAATCTTACAGAGAATATAAATTTAAGAATATTAGATTTCTCGAAGAATCAAATTGAGAAAATTCAAAATATAAACCATCTTTCAGAATTAGGGTATTTATATTTATCTGAAAATCAAATTTTTAAAATTGAAAATCTTTCAAATCTCAATCTTTTTACATTGGATCTTTATGGAAATCCAATTCAAAATCCAAAGATAATTGAAGATTTAAATGTAAGAGGTATAGTTATTTTAACTGGTAAAATAGAAATATTTAATATCGATGCTGAAGATCAGTATGCACGATATATAGGAATTTATGAATGAAAACAGTAAATGATTTATTAAAAGAAGATCCAGATTTTGATTTTTCTTGTAGAGTTTTAGATCTCTCAAATCAAGGATTGACTTCTTTGAAAGGAATAGAAAAGTTTAAGAGCCTTGAATATTTAACAGTTTATAAAAATAATATATCTAAAATTGATTATTTAGAGAAATTAACTTCTTTAAAACAGCTTGTTTTAAAATGGAATCAAATATCAAATATTGAGAATTTAGATTCTTTAGATAATTTAGAGATTTTAGATTTAAGTATGAATTCTATTTCAAAAATTGAGAATTTAAATCGATTAGAAAATTTAGAGATTTTGAGTTTAGGAGCAAATAAGATTAAAAAAATAGAAAATTTAGAATCTTTTAAACATTTAAAAATTTTAGAATTAGATTCCAATGAAATTCATAAAATCGAAAATTTAGAATTTTTAGAGAATCTTGAATCATTAAATCTTGATTATAATGATATTCGGAAAATAGAAGGAATTCAGAATTTAAAAAATTTACAGAACTTATCTCTTAATTCCAATTTAATTGAAAAAATCGAGAATTTAAAAAATTGTAAAAAGCTTTTGAATTTAGATTTAGCAGCAAATTGTATAAGTAAAATTGAAAATTTAGAAAACTTAATTGATTTGAAGTCTTTGGAATTATATGAAAATAAGATTTCTAAAATTGAAAATCTAGAAAATTTAAAGAAATTGGAACAATTAAATTTAGAATTCAATGAAATTCAAAATAAAGAAAACTTAGATTATTTAGAAAGTTTAATAAAATTAAACTTGGATTATAATCCATTTAATAATAAGAATGAAAAATAAAATAAATAGTTTATTAGCAACATCAGATTCAGATTGCTATCAAGAAGCGTTTCAGTTAATTATTCAAAATAAAGAATTGCTAAAAGAAGTTTATCCAATGGTTTTTTATGTTTTAAGAAAAATTGATAATAGTCCTTTTGGTTTGGTTATTCAACATGAAATAGCAAATGAATTAAATGAAATAATTGAAATTTTTGCATCATCAAATGACTCATTAAAAGAGGAAATTAAGAAATGTGGAGAGTCTTTACATTTATTATTTTCTGAATTGGATTGGAATGATGAAGAAGTTTTTAGAGAAGCAATTTCTGATTTTGAAACATATCAAAAAGAATATGAATCAATATTAGGAAAACAATTAGTTTCAGCATATAAATTTATTGTTGAAAAGGGAGAATATCACTTATCAGGAGAATTGTTAGCATTTTATCGATTATTGATTAAATACGATGAAATGAGTTTTGAAAATAAAGTTGATTTTACAGAAATTCTATATGGTCAGCATGATGAAGATAGATTGAAAGAAGATGTTTTAATTGGGTTGAAATATATTGAAGAAATTGTTGTAAAAGAACCAAATAAAATTATTTATTATTATCATTTAAAGGGATTGATGTATGAATATAATTTAGAGGACGAAGAAAAATCAAATGAGGTTTTTCAAAAGTGTGTTGCTATAAAAGTAACAGCATTTGAAAACAATCCTGTTATTAAAAATTTAAATGAAATATTAAAAGAGTTAGATTGGCAAGGCAGACCAATTGAAGAAAAAGAAAAATATTTAAAGATTGGTGAAAATATAATTAATGAAAGTAAAGATTCTAATAATCTTGATTTTTTATGGGAAAAAGCATGGTTTCAATATAGGTATGCTGAAAATAAAGAAGATGCTTTTAAAACATGTTTATTAATAAATGAGTTGGATAAAGAAGAAATTTATAAACATTTAACAGAAATTATTTTAGAAGATTAATGATTCTAATATTTAAATTATGAAAATCAGAAGAAATTGTTTTATGAGCCTTTTCATAGGTATTAATTTAGTTTTTTTCATATTTCTTGTACGAATAATAAACCTGAAAATAGTTTGACTAAAAAAGAAAAGATAGAAATAAAATCTTCTATAATTATGAAGAGTTTTATGTCAAAAAAAGGAATAGAAACGCAACGAAAAGAATATTACATTACTTATCAAAGCAAAAATTATTTTATAAAACTTTGTGAAAGCAATATTGAAAAAGAAACTTTAGAAAGTTATTTTTTGAATGATGAGAGAATATCTAAAATGTTTTCTATGGAAGTAGAGATTAAAAATGGTTTTTGGGACATTTGTGAAAGTAAAAATGAGAATTTTCAAAGTAGAATTGGAGATTATATTATTATTGATAAAATTAATCATTAATTATAGAACTAGCTGGAATGTTTCAAAGATATAACACCATTGGTCCGATAATTTTATTACCTAAAAAATATGCTTGTGAAAAATGGTCTGGACTGTATGCTTTAAAATCTGATTTTGAAAATTTAGATTTTAATCAAGTTGTTTCTAGATTTGAAGAAAAAGGAAAAATGGTAGTTTCTTTTAATTATTTAAATAGAGAGTTTCTTGCTTTTGATATTTTTGATCATCAAGAAGTTGATTTTAGTTTGATTGAAATGGATGAAATAATTTATATTCTTAGATATTGTATGGAATCTGATAAGGAAATTATTCAATCAGAAAAATTGAGAAATATTGAAAGCTGGGAACTTGATTTCGAAATTGAATTTTCTACAGAAGAATATTTATTATTTGATGCAGGAATCAATTTTTTTGAATTAGAATTAGACGAATTTCCTACTTTATTTCTGGAACAAGGAAAATATAAAATCGAAACAAAAATATTGAATGAAGATTTATCTGAGTATGTTATTCATAAAATAGAAAGAATACTATGAAATTTTGAAGCTAAAAAAATCACCTGTTTTGTGTGAAAAATAATTATTTTCTTTTTAAGAGATTTGCTCAATTATTAACTAATCAAATGTGAAATTGATTAGTTATATGTTTAACCGTTATGTTTAAAAAAATAGACGGATTATTTAAATTGATGAATAAATTAATAAGATGATTTTTATAAAAAACATTAAAAAAATAGTATTAGGATTAAGTTTCATTGGACTTTTATTTTCGTGTAAGAGTAAGATAGTTTATAATGATGAATGTGGAACATTGAAAGATTTTAGTATTGATGAAGCATATTGTTTGAAATATAATTTACCAGCGCAAACATTTTCCTTAAAATATCCATCAGATTTGGAAATTGAAACTCAAGAAAATTATCGATCACCAAATTATGTCGGTTTTTTTAAATATGATAAAGATTCAATTCTAACTGAATCATTATCTGTTGGAAAATATCATGGTGTTTCGGAAGTTTCAGGGAAAAAATCAAGAAATAAAAATTTCTTAGGAATCACTAATGAATCTTTATTGACATCTTTAATTAATCAATTCAGAGTTCCAGGACACATAGAAATAGTTGATGTTGAAATGGCTAATGGAACTTTTTTAGAATCTGATCATTTTATCGCAACTGCATTTTTAAAATCAAAGGAAGATTATAGCGGTTTTAAAGGAAAATATTTACTTCAAATTGTAATGAAAGCGACAACTTCTTTGGATAATAAAGGAGTTTTATTGGTTATGATTGCAAGAGATGATACAGAAATTAAAGGTTTCAAAGATTTTGAATCAAAGGGATGTATTTCCCCAATTGTTCAGTCTTTTGAATAGAGAATTTTATGAAAACGATTAATGATATTCCAAATTTAGATTATACTCAAGAAATTTTAGATTTATCTTCTATGGAAATTGATTCTTTGGAAGGAATTGAAAAATTTCAAAATTTAAAAGTTTTGGTTGCTCAAAATAATAATATTAGTGAAATAGAATTTCTTAATAATTTATCAGAGCTAAAAACTTTGATTTTAAGTGGAAATCATATTTTAAAAATAGAAAACCTAGAAAAGTTAGTTTCATTACAATATTTAGATTTATCTGAAAATAATATCTCAAATATTGAAAATTTGGAATATCAAAATAAACTAGAATTTTTAGATCTCACTTATAATAAATTAGATAGTATTAGAAATTTAGAATGTTTGATTTCATTAAAATATTTAAACCTATCGAATAATAATATTTCTAGATTAGAAAATTTAGATAACCTTAAAAGTCTAGAGAAACTTTATTTATACACTAATTCCATTGAGAAAATTGAAGGTTTAGATAATTTAGGACAACTTAAAGAATTGGATTTAGATCACAATTCAATTTCTAAACTAGAGAATTTAGATAAACTGATTCAATTAGAAGAATTAAGTTTATCTGGAAATACAATTAAAAAGATACAAAACCTTAGTAATCTAATACAATTACAGAGATTACATTTAAAGGCTAATGAGATTACAGAAATCGAAAATATTGAGCATTTTACAAATCTTGAAATTTTAAGTTTAGAAAAAAATCCTTTTAAAATAAAAGATAAAGAGGAACTAATAAATAGATATACTTATGATTTTCGTATTTAATTTATTCTTTTGAATTTTAAAAAAAAAATAAGGATTTCTTATCTCCTCTACTCTATCAAATTTAGATTTAATCAACATCGAAAAATTCAATAATTACTAATTTTTTTAGATAAACAAACTCATAATTTATTATGGAGAAACAAATATGGGATCATTGGTTGGATGAATTATTACACATCAAATTTGGAATAGAAAAAACAACTTCAATCATTATTCGTGATGTATTTGAATTGTTACTTTTCATCTTTATGTGCATATTAGTTTGGCGAATTGCAAAAAAGATTTTACATAATGTATTACCTAAAGCAGCTCAAAAAACGAAAACACTTTTGGATGATATTTTTTTGAGTAAACATGTAATTAATTCTATTGCTCATTTATTTCCAGCGATTTTAGTTGATATTTATGCACCAGTATTTTTTAGTAAAATTCCTTCTGCTGTTCCAATTGTAAAGGGGATCACAGATATTTTTATAGTTATTGTGATTACTGAAATTCTTATGAATTTTATCAGTGCTGTAAAGGAAATTTTTGAAGACAATGAAAAATTTAAAGATAAACCTATTGCGAGTATTGCTCAATTACTAAAAATTATATCATTTATCATTGCAGCGATTTTATCTATTTCGATTGCTATTAATGAAAGTCCACTGATTTTATTAAGTGGTTTAGGTGCTGCTGCAGCAGTGATTATGTTAGCTTTTAAAGATAGTATTCTTGGATTTGTTGGAAGTATTCAATTATCTCTAAATGATATGGTTCGTGTAGGAGATTGGGTAACTGTTCCAAAATATGGTGCAGATGGAGATGTATTGGAAATTAATTTAACGACAATAAAAGTTCAGAATTTTGATAAAACAATAACAACAATACCAACATATGCATTTATTTCAGATTCATTTACCAACTGGAGAGGAATGGAAGAATCCAAAGGAAGACGAATTAAAAGAGCAGTTTCAATAAAAATAAATTCCATTGTTTTTTGTACAGATACAATGATTGAGCGATTCAAAAAAATAGAACTTATTTCTGAATTTATAGCTCAAAAAGAAACAGAAATAAAGTTGTTTAATCAAGAAAATCAAGTCGATAAAAAGACAAGTTCTATTAATGGTAGACAAATGACTAATATTGGAGTTTTTAGAGCTTATTTGGAAGCTTATTTAAACAGAAATCCAAATATTCAAAAAGGAATGACTTGTATGGTTCGACAATTACCACCAACAGAAAAAGGAATTCCTATTGAAGTTTATGCTTTTTCTAAAGATAAAAATTGGGTAAACTATGAAGGAATAATCGCTGATGTATTTGATCATATTTTTGCTGTTGTTCCAGAATTTGATTTGGAGATATTTTCTGCACCTTCAGGAAACGATTTTCAATCTCTAAAAAAATAAAATTTTGATTAAATTAAAAAGATATGAAAACAATAAATGATATACCAAATTTAGATTATTCTGAAGAGATTGTAGATTTATCTTCTATGGAAATTGATTCTTTAGAAGGAATTGAAAAATTTCAAAATTTAAAAGTTTTAGTAATTGAAGATAATAATATCACTAAAATTGATCATCTAGAAACTCTATCAAAACTAACTTCATTAGGGTTAAGAGGAAATAAAATTACTAAGATTGAAAATCTTGAAAAACTTACTAAACTAATACATTTAGATTTGTCAAAAAATCAGATTTCTAAAATTGAGAATTTAGAATCTTTGCAAGAGTTGAGTGTTTTAGAACTGGAAGAAAATCAGATTGAAGAAATTGAAAATTTAGAAGAACTGAATCTGAATAATTTATTTTTATCTTACAATAAGATTGAGAATCTTTCAAGTTTGAAATTTTTAGAGAAATTGACATTTTTAGAGTTAAAAGGTATGAATTTAAATTCTTTAGATGGATTAGAAAAAATAGAAAATTTAATTCGATTAGATTTAAGTGATAATATTTTAAATGATTTAAAAAGTTTAGAAAATTTAAAGAATCTAGAGTTCTTATCTATTGAGGGAAATTGCTTTGAAGAAATCAAGGGATTAGAGAATTTAGTACAACTAAAAGAATTAAATATCTCGGAAAACTCTATAAAAGAAATTAAAGGATTAGAAAATCTACAAAACTTGGAAATTCTTGATTTAAGTGATAATAAAATTGAAGATATTGAATCGTTAAATCATTTAATTCTATTAAAAGAATTGAATTTATCACATAATCAATTTGAATTTATGGAAGGATTAGATTGTTTGTCTAAACTTGAAAAATTAAATCTTTCAGCTAATAAAATTTTGAAAATTGAGGGTTTGAGTGAAAATAAACAATTGAAATATTTAGATTTATCGAATAATAATATTTCTTATATAGAAAATTTGAATGAGCTCGTAAATCTTGAATTTTTAGATATTGATCAAAATAAACTTAGATATATTGAAGGTTTAGAAAAATTAAAATCTTTAAAAACGTTATACTTGGCTTTTAATAATATTAAAAAAATAGAAAATCTTGAAAATTTAGTTGCGCTTGAAGAATTAAAATTATTCTGGAATTCCATAAACAAAATAGAGAATTTAGAAAAGCTAACAAATCTAGTTGTTCTAAGTTTAAATAATAATTCTATTTCTAGAATTGAAAATTTAGATTGTTGTAAAAATCTTGAAATATTAGAATTGGAGCAAAATCCAATTATAGAAAAAGATAAGAAAAAAGAATTTTCTTTTAATTTTGATATTTTTCTTTAATAATAAAAAATAGCTATGAAGAAATTTGATGGAAGAAAAGGAAAAAGACTTCCTTATTCTGTTGTTGGAGATTTAAGACTTTTTGGATATTATATTGGAAATGAAACCATTCTTTCAGGTACAAAATGGGGTGTGAATTATGATATTGAAATTATTTTTGAAACTCCAGATGCAATTGCTAATATTTTTGCTTTGAAATTATTCAGAGAATATAATAATCAAATAATATGTTTTCCTGAAACAAATGAATTGAATTCAAATTTATCATCTTCTACATTAATTGGCGAATATATTGAGTCTTTAAAAGAACAGAAGGAATTTAGTTTTACACCAAAAAAACTTTCTTCAAAGAATAAAAAAAATTGGAGAGATGTAATTATACGTTTTTTTAGAGATTTTGAAAATGCTAAATTAAATACAACTCCCCTACTTCATTACAATGAAAATGAAAAAAAAGATTGTGCATATTTTATTTTAACAGAAGGAAATTATTTAGAAAGAACTGTTGCTGTTTTTTGCAATGTTCTTCGAATGGATAAAGATTTTAATGTTATAAATGAAGATTGGGTAAGATTTAGAACAAGTCAATACATTAGAATGATTTATGATGAATCTGAATTATATAAAGTTACACCAAGATTTAAACAATGGGAAATGGAATTATGGTTGTAAGTTTAAAATCACCTTTTTTGGATGAAATTAGTTTTATTTTTTTTCTTCATTTTTAAAAATGAAAACAATTGATGATTTAAATCTAACAGATTTTTCAGTCAAAACACTTTATTTATCTTCTCAAGAATTAGACTCTATGAAGGGAATTGAAAAGTTTAGAAGCTTAAGAAGCTTGTATTTATTTGATAATAAAATCAAAAGAATAGAAGGTTTAGAGCAACTTTCTAAACTTGAAAAATTGGATTTGAGAAATAATGAAATTGAAAAAATTGAAAATTTATGTGATCTACGAAGATTAAAGTATTTGGATTTAACTAAAAATAAAATTCAAAAAATTGAAAACCTTCAAAATCTAAAAAAATTAGAGTCTTTGATCTTAAAATCCAATCAAATAATAATAATTGAAAATTTAGATTTTAAGAACAAAATTAGTTATTTGAATCTTTCTGGTAATTCGATTTCTGTAATTGAAAATATCAATAATTTAAAACAAATTCGGGATTTATCTTTAGCGTATAATAATATTCAAGAATTTGATTTCGATGATTTTTTAACTTTTAAAAATATTATACATATAGACATATCTAATAATAAAATTCAAGATTTTTCTTCTTTGAAAATAAAGAAAGGATTTAGAAGAATTGATATTTGGGAGAATCCTGGAACTGTAGAAATTGATTATTCTAAAGTAAAGTATAGTGTGGTAATATTAAATAGATTTAAAGATGAATGGAGATGAAAACAATTAATGATTTGAATCTTACAGATTATTCTGTTACAGAATTGGATTTATCTTATCAAGAGATTGATTTAATGGATGGTATTGAAAAGTTTGAAAAATTAATAAGCTTAAAGTTAGAAGGGAATAAAATCAATAGAATACAAGGATTAGAATCTTTAGTAGATCTTCAAGAATTGAATTTAATTCATAATGAGATTAGCGAAATTTCAAGTTTAAGCTCTTTAAATAATTTGAATGTTTTGGTTTTGTCTTATAATAAAATTCAAAAAATAGAAGGATTAGAAGAGCTTTATTGTTTGCGAAATTTAGATTTATCTTTTAATGAAATTGATGAAGCTCTAAATCTTGATTTGGATTATTTGCCTATTGAAATATTTAATTTACAGAATAATAAAATTTCAGAAATTGAAAAAATATGTCTTCCAGAATTGAAGATATTGGATTTAAGTAAAAATGAAATTGAACTAAATGAATACAATTTAGAAGGAATTAAAAAGTTGTCAGAATTAAAAAATTTCGAAAGACTTCATTTGTTTTTAGATTATGAAATAAAAGAATTGAACATAAGTCAATTTGCTGAAATGGAATTAAGAAACTTATCTTTTTTTGATTACACAATTTTCTATGATAGATATTCAGATGAAATGTTTAGAGATAAGAATTTTGCTTCAAAACACGATGAAATATTTCAGTTGAAAATCAAAAATAATAATGAAAACAGTTAATGATTTAAATCTTACGGATTATTCTGTAACAATATTAGATATATCAGGAAAACAGCTAAACTCGTTAAAAGGTATCGAAAAGTTTAAAGATTTAATAGATCTAAATGTTTCAAATAATCAAATTCAAGAAATAGAATTTTTAGATGAGCTAAAGGATTTATATTATTTGAATTTATCTAATAATAAAATCAAAGAAATAAAGAATTTGGATAATTTGAAAAGTTTAGCTTGGTTATGGTTAGATAATAATCAAATCAAGAGGATAGATTGTTTAAACTCATTGAAAGAACTAGTTTATTTAAACTTGAATGAAAATGAAATAACTAAAATATCTGGATTAGAAAATATTACTAATTTACTTCTTCTTTATTTAGAATATAATAAAATTAAGAAAATAGAAAATTTAGATACTTTGCTAGCATTAGAGTCTTTACATTTAAGAGGGAATTCTATTTTAAAAATTCAAAATCTAGAGAAAAATGAACAATTAGAAGAATTAGATTTAGGAAATAATTCTATTTCAAAAATTGAAAATTTGAATAAAAATGAGCAGTTAATAACGCTTAATTTAGAAATCAATCAAATTACAAAAATTGAAAATATAAGTGAATTTGAAAAAGGAGAATTAACGAATATCTATATCGCATATAATCCTGTTGTTAATAAGTATAAGGGAAATAAATTTTTAAAAATACATTATAATTTTTTCTTTTAAAATGAAAACAATTAATGATTTAAACCTTACAGATTATTCTGTAAGGGAATTGGATTTGGCATTTCAAGGAATTGAATTAATGGATGGAATTGAAAAGTTTGAACAATTAGAAATTTTATGTTTAGAGGAGAATGGAATAAAGAAAATAACTGGTCTTGAGAATTTAACGAAACTTAGAATTTTAAATCTATCATCTAATCAAATTACAAAAAATGAAAACTTGGATTCGCTGATTCATTTGGAAAAATTAGATCTTAGACATAATAGAATTTCTAAAATTGAGAATCTTGATAATTTAAAGAAGTTAAAAAATTTGTTCTTTGAATATAATAATATTGAGAATCTAGAAAATTTGGAGAATCAAATTTATTTAAATCATTTGAATATAGGAAAAAATAAAATTTCTAAAATCAAAGGTTTAGAAAAAATGAAAAACCTTCAATCTCTTGATATTTCAGGAAATAGGAATATTGATTCTCTTGAAAATTTAAAAGACAATATTGACTTAGAAATATTACATATTAATTCTTGTAATATTCAAAACCTAGATTTTTTAGTGAATTTGACTTCTATAGAATTTTTAAGTTGTTTTAAAAATTGTATAAATAAAATTGAAAATTTAGAATCTGTTTCTAATTTATACTCTATGAATCTTAAAAATAATAATATTTCAAAAGTTGGAAATTTAGAGCATCTTGTAAATCTAGAATATCTTTATTTGGAAGGAAATCCTATAGATAATTCAGAAGAAAATAAAAAATATGATTTTAATATACATTACTAAAAAATAAATGAAAACAATAAATGATTTAAATCTTTCAGATTATTCTGTAACAGAATTAGATTTGTCTTATCAAGAGATTGATTTGATGGATGGGATTGAGAAATTTGAAAAATTAGAAATTTTATATTTAAGAGGAAATAATATTAAAAAAATATCTGGACTTGAGAATTTAAATAATCTTGAAGAATTAGAATTAGAAAATAATAATATTGAAGAGATTGGAGGGTATCAAGGTGTAACAAATCTTCAAAAACTAGATTTATCATCTAATAAAATTGAAAAAATAGAGAATTTAGATTCGTTGGTTTATCTAGAAAAATTAGATCTTGGAAGGAATAAAATTTCAAAAATTGAAAATCTTGAAAGGTTACAGCAATTAAAGAATTTAAATTTAGGATTTAATTTTATTGTGAATATTGAGAATCTTGAGTGTCAAATTCATTTAAAATATTTGAATTTAGAAAAAAATAATATTTCAAAAATTTCAGGATTATGTAAGATGAAATATCTTGAAACGTTTACAATTTCTGATAATAGGAATATTAGTTCTTTTGAAGGAATCAAGAATTTAACAATGTTAGAAGAATTGAATATTGGAGCTTGTAATATTCAAAAGCTAGATTTTTTAGAGAATTTGATTTCTTTAAAATATTTAAAATGTTCTGCAAATTGGATAACTAAAATTGAAAATTTAGAACATCTTGTAAATCTTCAACTATTGGATTTATCAAGAAATGAAATAACTAAAATAGAAGGATTAGATTCTTTGGGAAATCTAAAATACTTATGTTTAGGGGATAATAAAATTTCTAAGTTGGATAATTTAAATACTTTAGAAAAATTGAAATGGTTGCGACTTTCTGGTAATCGAATTCAAGAAATTAAAAATATTGAAAAACTATTTCAATTAGAAGAATTAGATTTATCCAAAAATGAAATTCAAGAAATAGCTCCTTTAAAGAATATAAATTTACTTTGGTTAATTCTAAATCAGAATAAAATTTCTAAAATAGAGAATTTAGAAAGTTTGGAAAGTTTACAATATATTGAATTAGAAAGTAATAAAATAACGAATATTGAAAATTTAGAATTTGTTTCAAATTTATTTTCTTTAAATCTTGAGAATAATAATATTTCAAAAATGGGGAATTTAGAACATCTAGAGTATCTAGAACATCTTTATTTAGGCGGAAATCCAATAGATGATTCAGTTGAAAATAAACAATATAATTTTAAGATTCATCATGAGCATATAATATAAATGAAGACAATAAATGATTTAAAACTTACAGATTATTCTGTTACAGAGTTGGATTTATCCTGTGAAGAAATTCCAATAACTTCTATGAAAGGAATTGAAAAATTTATAAATCTTCGAAAACTAAATTTATCAGGAAATTGTATCAAGAAAATTCAAGGTTTGGATTTATTAGATGATCTCGAGTTTTTGAATTTAGAGAATAATCAAATTACGTCAATTCAGAATTTAGATAATTTAAAGAAATTGAAAGAGATAAATCTTCGAGCGAACAAAATTTCAAAAATAGAAAATATTGGAAATTTGATTCATGTCGAAAATTTGAATTTAGGATTCAATCAAATTGAGAAAATTGAAAATTTAAATTCATTAATTCAACTAAAAGAACTGTGTTTATCAGGAAATAAGATAGCTGCATTAGAAGGTTTAGAATCTCTAGAGTTTCTGGAGAATTTAGAATTAAGTAATAATAAAATTGAAAAAATTAAATATGTAGGATTTTTATTAAACTTAAGAGTTCTTAATTTAGAATTTAATCAAATTAAAAAAATAGAACGTTTAGAGCGACTTAAAAATTTACATACATTATACTTATCTAATAATCATATTTCAAAAATATACCGATTAGAATTATTAGAAAAATTAGAATGGTTGGATCTATCAAATAATCAAATTAGGTTTATAGAAAATCTTCAATCACTTTTACATCTCAATTATTTAGAATTAAGTAATAATAAAATTGAAAAAATTGAGAATTTAAATTTACTATCTATTGAAGTTTTGCTTTTAAGTCGAAATAAAATTCGTCAAATTAAAAATTTAGAAACTTTGACTAGTTTAAAAGAATTAGCTTTAGATGAAAATGAAATTTTTAAAATTGAAGGTTTGAACAATCTAAAAAAATTAACTCATTTGAGTTTGTCGGACAACAAAATTTCAAGTGTCGAAAATTTACATTTGCTTAAAGAACTTCAGACTTTAAATTTAGACCAAAATTTTATAGAAAATGTAAGTTTACTGAGACTGAATAATCAGCTGACTACATTAAATCTTAGCTGGAATTCCATTTCTTCATTAGAAGGATTTGAAAAGTTGTCAAAATTGAAATATTTGTATTTATATGGAAATAATATAGAATATTTTGAGGATATTTCTTGTTTGACAAATATAGATTTAATTGTATTGAATTTAGGATCAACTCCAATAATTAATAGTTATGAAAAAGTATTATTATCATATAAAATTGGGTTATATGGAGATATTGTTAAAGATGAATTTTATTAATAATAAGTAATTATGAGCTGGAACATATCAATGATTCTAATTGATAAAAAATTAGATGAAGATGCAAAAATAGAATTCGTTAGAAAATATTATAAGTCATACATAAAAGGAAGTAATACAAGCCTTGAATTATCTTTAAATCCAAAAAATAATTCAATTTATATTGGAAATTATGGTAATTCAACAATTATTACTCATTTTGAAATTCCTCTTCATATTAATTGGGAGGTTAAAGATATTGGGAAGTTTGAGAAAAAACATAATAAAACATCTAAACTTTGTAAAACTTTTGATGATTGTAATATTTTTTGTGTTTACTTAAATAGTGTTGGAACAGTTTTTAATTATTCTTTTTTTAAAAATGGTGAAAGGATTAGACACAAGAGAAATCAAATTAAAGGAAATTTTGATTTATGTGAAGAAGTAGGTTCTTTATTAATGGCAGAACAAGAATACTATTCCTTTTCTAAAATTAAACATATTGAAAAGGGAAGAGAAGTGAATTATGGTAAAAAAATTGGCATTTTACACAAAACATATTACTGTTCAAGAGAATATTATTCTTTAAAAAGAATTAATAATGAAGAAGAATCTTTAAGTGAATTTCAATGTGCTTATGAAGTAATTATGAATACTACAAAACAATTTTTGAATAGAAGGTTGGATGAAATGGAATTGGAGAATATTTTAATGATAGAATACTGTAAAAAATAAATCAAAGTGAAAACTATTGATGATTTAAATTTGAAAGATTATTCTGTAATTGAATTAAATCTTTCTGGAAAACAACTAGATTCTCTTAAAGGAATTGAGAAGTTTCAAAATTTAGAAAAATTAGATGTTTCAGATAATCAGCTTAAAAACTTTGAGCTTTTAGATTGTTTAAATGTTTCAAAATTAGTTGAATTGAATGTTTCTAGAAACAAAATAAGTTCTTTAAAAGGTATTGAGAAATTCGAAGAATTGAATAGTCTTAAATGTTCAGAAAATCAAATTCCAAAAATAGATTTTCTTGATTCATTAGTTTATCTAGAGTATCTTGATTTATCTCATAATTCTATTATTGAAATAGAGAATCTAGAAAATGCTTGTTTTTTGAAATACATTAATTTGTCTTTTAATAAAATTTCGAAAATAAAGAATTTAGACAAGCAAAAACAATGTATTGAAAGCTTATATTTATCAAATAATAATATCTCAAAAATTGAAAACTTAGAAGATTCTTATTGTCTTCAATTTTTACATTTAAGCCATAATAAAATTGAGAAAATTGAAAATATTAGAAAGATTCATTTATTGTATCATTTAGATTTAAGTCATAATGAAATTACTTATTTAACTGATTTTAGATATCCTATAACTCTTGATACAATTCTTTTAAGAGGAAATTGGGCTTCTTTAGCTTTTTTTCAATATTATTTTATGAATAAGGAAATTGTAGAAAAAATAATGAAAAATAGAGATATAAATCTATATTGATTTTCACCTTAAAAGGGTGAATTAAAAAACTCTTTATTAAAGCATATTTGTGAAAATTAAAAAAGTACTAATTATGAAATTCTACAACTTATATACAATTTTCACATTTGGAAGTTTTAAAAATAAAATACTAAAAGAAGTATTAGAAACTCAGCCTTCATATGTTGAATTTTGTATCAAATCATTTGATCATTTTTATATTTCTGATAAAGATATGGAAGAAATTAAGGAGCAATTTCCTGATTTTTTAATTTCTGAAGAAGGACAGGAGTTACTTTTAGAGAGATATAAGAGGTGGAAAGTAGAATTTAATAAAAGTATTTAGTTGTAAAATTGGAAGATAATAAATTATATAATTTCGATAAATCTTATCATAATGATTGGACTAAATTCATCAGTTTTTTTCAAAATGTAAATCTTGAAGAAGATTCTTTAGTATCTCAAATTAAAGAATGTTGTGAATATTTAAACGAAAAGATTAGGTATTTATATGAGTCTGAACCAAATTATGGTTCTCAAATGGAAATTAGATTTGAATGGAAAGATTTAAAAGTTTTATTAGTGAAAAATAATTCTATTTTTTTAGAATATGCTCTTGATTGGTTTAGTTCAGAATTGGTAAATATGATTAATTCAGATAATCCAAAAGTTGTAGATTCAATTTGGTATATTTTAGGTGTTGATTATTTTGAATGTACTGAAGATGGATATTGGATTTTACCTAAAATTTATGAAAAGATTCCAGAAAAATTCAGAAAAAAACTTATTGCTTATACAGCTTCAATTCCATGGAAATCTAAAATAGAAACGTATAAAGAAATTGTACTAAATCCGAATTATCATGAGTCTTTAGCAGATGTAATTTATAATAGCTGTTTTGCTCTCTGTCATTATTCTTGTTTTTCGTATGAAGCTTTGGAAATTTTAAGAAAATTAGATATTTCTAAAACTAAATTTCAGGAAGTATTTGAAATATTAACAAAACCAGTTCAAGTAGAGTTTGTAAATTTTTTGAAAATTGAAGAAAAAAGCATTGATGATGTAAAAGGTTTTATAACTATTTCTGCTCAAAAGTATAAACGAATTCCAACATGGTTTCCTTATGCTGAATTATGGGTTGATACTGTTTTTTTAGGAAATTTTGAGGAAAAGTATTATGATTTTCGATGGAATGGATGGAATTCAATAAGTTCAAAATACAATATTGAAATAAATTTTGAGCAAGGAACTCATGAATTCTTTTTTCCATTAAAGAAAATTCCTTTTACAGATTGGAATGATAAAAAGTTTTTTATAAAACCGATAAATAGGCCTTTGGAGTAATTTAAATAAAAAAAGATATGACTTTAGATGACATGGTAAATCAATGGGAAATTGAGGGAAATAAAATTTATTTAGATGCTGAAATTTCTGAGGATTTTAAAAAAGTTGATTTCACTTCAGCTAAAAATAATACATTTTTTGTTGAATCACATAATCCAGTAAAAAGTAAAAATTTATTGAAAATTCATAATCAATTTTACAGAGAACAAAATCAAGAGAAATTTGTTCCTTATATGGATATGTTGTGTGATATGTTTAATAATAATTTACCAAATGAAGAGATTGATTTAGGAGAATTGATTGTACATTCTGATGAAGATTTAAAAGATGTTATTAAATTATATAATCTTAATGAATCAGGATTTTTAGTTAGTGAACGAGCAATTTCCGTTTTAGAGAAATTTAATATCGGAAAATTTAGATTATATCCAATTACTTTAATTCATAGAAATAAAAAATATGAAAATTATAAATACCTGAAATTTCAAAATTATGCGGATAAATATGTAGATTTTAAAAAATCCTTTTTCTTTACCCAAAATGAACTTTTAGGTTTTGAATCTAGAAAAATTGTGAAAATTGAATCTGTAGAAGATTATGATTTAAAATTAGAAGAATTAATTGCTGAAAATGACATCACAGCTTCTATAGAACTAAAAGAAATATTTTTAAAAGAAAATAATTTGGATTTATTTTCTTTTTGGGAAGTAGGTTCAAGGGGAGATGTTTTTTGTTCTATGAAATTATTTGAAAGTTTTCAAGAAAAAAATATTACAGGTTTGAATTTTAGAGATACAACTGTTGTTAAAAATATTTAAAATGGATTTTTATCTTAAATAAAGTTTATGAAAAAAGTAAATCTTTTAAAAGGAAAAATCACACAAGATTATGGCTCAGGAATTTTTTTGGTATATGTAGAAGAAATAGAATCTGAAATTATAGTAACTGCATCAGGAAAATCAAGATTGGTTTATTGGAATGAATTGGTAATTGGGAACGAAATAATAATTGAAATAAACCCTAGAGATAAAACTAAAGGAAGAATTGGAAAAAGATCTTTTGATTTTTGGAGTTTTGATAGAATGGAAAAAAACTGAAAATCATCATTTTTGGGTGATGAAATTTATGATTATTTGATGAAATTTGCTTAATAAAGATGTTGAAAATGACTGAAAAGGAATATTTAGACAAAGCAAAATTTATCTGGAAAACATATGTCCCAAAATCTGGACAATCTGAAACAGTTCAAGGAGAATTAATAAGAGTAATTGAAAAGCTTAGATATGAAGCTCAAGGGAATGGAAATGTAAATTGGGGTGAAGGTTTTGAAATTTTAATTAAGTATTTACGAGATTTTTTGATGAATTTTGAAGGGTTTGATAAGTTTCAATTGAAACAAATTCAATCAGATATCAAAGTATTATCAAATTTTGAATATCCATATACTGAAGATGATCTTTATGATAGAATTTTATTTAGAATTATAGATTGGTATGTCATAAATTCTGAACCAATTGCACATGTTTATAATCCAGATTTATATAGGTAATTATTAAAACTAAAAATATGTCAGTAGAAATTTCATTAATGATTGAAGTATCAGAAATAAAATACCTTCAAGAAAAAAAGAACAATATTTTAAAGCAAAAATTATTAAATAATCTTGTAGAATATTTGAAATCTGAATATTTATATGATGATGGAGAAATGATGGTAAATTATGAGAAAACATCTAATTTAAAAGCTTATTCGACATTACCTTTAAATATTTCTGGTTTTGGAAAATGGTCCAATCAATTAGAAAAAGATATTGATACAATCTGTAAAAAATTGCTTGAAAATAAATTTGAATTGCATGTATCCTATGATGGAGGATTAGAATAAGATGAAAACAATTAAAGATTTAAATTTCGAAGATTTTTCAATGAAAGAGCTTGACTTGTATAATAGAAATCTTGATTCTATGGAGGGAATTGAAAATTTTACCAAATTGGAAAGATTAAATTTATCTAATAATAATATTAAACAAATTAAAAATTTAGATAAACTAATTAATTTAAGAGAACTTTATTTAGCAGAAAATCAATTTTTAAAAATTAGTGATATTGATAAATTGTCAAACTTAGAACTTCTAGATTTAAGTCATAATCAAATTCGAAAAATAGAAAATCTGAAAGGATTAGTAAATTTAAAAAACCTTCAACTAATCAAATAAAAGTTTTAGAGAAAATCGAAACTTTAACTAATTTAGTCAGACTTATTATACGATTCAACCAAATTTACCGAATCAATCTTACAAATAATCTCACTTCAACTAAAAGAAAATTAAATATTTCATTTGGTGGTAATCCTATGAATATTGAAATCAAAGATTTATGAAAAATGTTCGGAGTTTTATAATCTTTCTTATTTTTAGTCAGAATATTTTTAGTCAAAAAACTAAAATAGAGAAATTTAATTCTTTGTTTCAAGAGATTGAGTTTGAAGAATTACATATTTATTCATTTGATAGACATCCAGGAAATTTTAACTCAACAAGTTTATATCCATTTAAAGGAATTCAAATAGATACTTCTTATTATCCTCTTTTTAAATCCGTTTTAAAATCAATTGATTCGGATATTTATAATTCAAAATATTATGCAAATTTTACTTTTTATATTTCAGGAAATCTTCAAGCTTTTATTATAAGAGAATTTAATGATGGTGGTTTAGAACATCACATTCATTATTTAGTTTTTGATATTGAAAAAAAGCAATTTACAAATGATTTGAAATTATCTTATTCTTATAGTTATGAAGGCAGTTTTGGTGGAATGGAAAGTTGGATTTTGGATTTCAATAAAGACGGAAAAAAAGATGTTCTTAGTCAAAATTGGAGTGATTCTTTTACTGGAAAAAATGCTATCATAAAATCTGAAAATAATGTAATATTATCTATTTGGTCAAAAAATAATTTGATTTCATTTACTATAAATGATTCTTTATTGATAAAAAAAATTGAGCAAGATTTCCCTTATTATAAAAGAAACAAATTGAGCTATTCAACAGAAAAATTACTTCTACAGTCAATTCAAAATCAAAGAATAATTAAGAATTATAATGAAACGTCAAATCGCTGGAGTATTGTTGTTGGAAGTGATAAAAATATGGAATCAGCTAAATATGAAATCAAACGAGCAGAAAAAATTATAGGCTTTAATTATAAATACAATTTAGATTTTAGAAAATTTGAGATTTATAAAAAACATAACAGGTTTTATACAGTAATTGAGAAATTTCAAACTAAAACAGAAGCAGAAATTGCTTTAAGAGAGATTCAAAAAATCTTTAATAAATCCGCATATATCATTGATTTAAATAAATGGTGTAAGAATTTTGAAAAGAATGGCTCTAAAAAATGTATTGACAAAAATGAATACAATAAATGATTTAAATATTAAAGATTACTTCTTAAAAAAACTTGATTTATCAGGTAAGAAATTAGATTCTATGCAAGGAATTGAAAAATTTAAGGATGTAGAATTTTTATATTTAGGAGGAAATAATATTCGAAAGATTGAAGGTTTAGAAGAGTTAAAAAATATACAAGAATTAGAACTAGATTTTAATTGTATAGAATATATTGAAAACATTCAGAATTTAACCAAATTGAAAATATTAGATCTGAGTGGTAATAAAATAAATAAAATTAAGAATATTTCGACGCTTTTAAATTTAGAATATTTGGATTTATCAGAGAATAAAATTAGTAAAATTGAAAACTTGAATTATCTTTCAATGCTTAATACTTTGAACTTAGAACATAATAAAATTGAAAAAATTGAAAATGTAAATGAATTAGATAATCTAGAGTTTTTAATTGTTACAGGAAACCCTATTCCAAAATATATAGAAAATATAAAGGATTCATTTCAAATTATTTTTGATGATTAAAATAAAAATAATAAATGATTTAAATATTAAAGATTATTCTGTAACAGAGTTAGATTTATCTTTTGAAGAACTTGATTCTATGAAAGGAATTGAGAAATTTAAAAAATTAGAAATTTTAAAGCTTTCATGTAATAAAATCAAAAAAATAGAAAATCTAGAACATTGTAAAAATTTAAAAAAATTAGATTTAAGTTATAATCAAATAGAAAAAATTGAGAACGTAAATCATTTAAAAAAACTAAATGAATTTTCATTAATGGGAAATTCTATTTTGAAGATGGAAAATTTAGAAAAACTAGTTGATTTAGAATATTTAGATCTTTCCTGTAATAAGCTTCAAAAGATTAAAAACCTAGAATATTGTAAAAATTTAAAAACTCTAAATTTAGGTTCTAACAAAATTGAGAAATTAGAAAATCTAAATTTTTTAACAAGATTAGAAAATCTTTATTTAACTACGAATTCTTTTAAGAAAATTGAAAACATAGAATTTTTAAGGGAATTAAAAAGTTTAGAAATTGGTGAGAATTGTATTGAAAGTTTAAAAAATATAAAATTTCCTGAAAAACTTGAGGAATTAGAATTTAAACATAATGAAATAAAAAAGATTGAAAGTTTAGAATCTCTCCAGAACTTACAAATACTGTATTTAACATCAAATTCAATTAGTAAAATTGAGAATTTAAATTTTCCGAATTTAAGCAAACTACATTTAGATTCCAATGAAATTGATAGAATCGAAAATTTAGATTCTCTAAAAGACTTAACTGAATTAGATTTACATCTTAATGAAATAAATAAGATTGAAAATTTATCAAGTTTACATAATTTAAAAGATTTAAATATTGCTTATAATCATATTGAAAAAATTGAAGGTTTAGAAAAATTACAAAATTTAGAAATGTTAAGTCTAGAGCAAAATAAAATAAGTCAAATCATAAATATAAAAGAGTATTGTCAAAAATTTAGAATTCTTTTCATTAAAGATAATCTAATTTCCATGAGAGATGAAATACCTGTTTTTGATTTTAGAATTATAAATGATTAAAAAAGAGTTTTTAAATGAAAACAGTTAATGATTTAAATTTTGAAGATTATTCTGTTACAGAATTAGATTTAGCTAACCAAGAATTGGATTCTTTAGATGGAATTGAAAAGTTTCAAAATTTAGAAATTTTGATTGCTGAAAATAATATTATTGAGGAGATTTCAATTTTGAAAGCATTAAAAAATATAAAATTCATTGATGTTTCGGATAATTATATTAAAGAGGTTCCTGATTTTAGTGAGCTTCAAAATTTACGTTATTTATATTTGAATAATAATTGGTTGGAAAATTATGAACAATTGAAAAAAATGAAATCTCTAATTACTTTAGGATTTTCTTCTATTTTAATTAAAAAAATCAAACCCATCTTCTCTCCTAACCTTGAAGAATTAAATTTAAGTGAAAACAGTATTGATGTAATTGAAAATTTAGAGTATTTATCAAAATTAAAAGAACTTGATTTAAGCAATAATTACATAGAAGATTTTCAGAGTTTAAAAGTATTGAAAAACCTTGAGAAAATTGATCTTTCATATAATTATATTGAAAGTTTAGAAGAAGAAGAATTTCCTAAAAAATTAAGAGATTTAAACTTATCTATTAATAAAGTTACAAATATTAATTTCAAGAAAGAATATCCAAATTTAGTAATTGTAGATTTTTCCTTCAATCATTTATCAAGGTTTGAATCCTTATATTTTTTTCCAAATTTGAAAAAATTAAATGTTTCAACAAATCTTTTTGAAAGTAACCTAGAATTGAAATATTTTAAAAATTTGGAAGTATTGGATATTTCTGAAAATAAGATAGATGAAATAGTTTTTAGAGATACATATTCCAAATTATTAGAATTAAAAGCAAAGTCAAATCAAGTTGAATTGATTGTAAACCTTGACAAAGCTCCAAATTTAGAATGTTTAGATTTAAGTGATAATTCCATAAGATCAATTAATGATATTTATCCAGTAAATATTATATATAAAACATTAGATCGATTGTATTTATCTGAGAATAAAATTGAAAACCTTGATGGAATTCATAGATTTCCAAATTTAAAGAGTCTAATTTTAAAATATAATCAAATTTCAAAAATTTATTTTTTAAATGATAATAGGCAACTTAAAAATTTAGCTTTAACAGATAATAAAATTGAGAGAATTGAAAATCTTGAGAATTTAACTCATTTGGAATATTTGTTCTTAGGTGAAAATGATATTTCTAAAATAGAAAATCTTAATCATTTATCTAATTTGAAATATTTGATTTTAAGTAAAAACAGAATTAAACTAATTGAAAATTTGAATGAGTTAATAAATTTAAAACACCTGAATTTGAATGGAAATCAAGTTCAGAAAATAGAAAATTTGGAGAATCTTCATAAAATGGAATATTTGTTTTTATCTGAAAATGAAATTGAGAGTATAGAAAATTTAGATAAATTAATTGCTTTAAAAATCATTAAACTATATAGAAATAAAATTCAAAAAATAGAAAATCTTAATCAATTAATAGGTTTATCTACTTTAATTTTAAATCATAATTCTATTTCAAAGATTGAAAATTTGGATAAATTATCAGAATTAGAAAAATTATGTTTAGGAGAAAATAAAATCTCAAAAATTAAAAATTTAGAGAATCTTAAAAAGCTTGAAGAGCTTGATTTGGCTAATAATTCTATTGAAAAAATTGAAAATTTAGAGAACCAAAAATGGTTAAAAATATTTGATATTTCTGCTAATAAAATTTCGTCTGTCAACTATTTAGCCAGATTAAAAAATATTATGCAGTTGAATTTGAGTTATAATTTTATTGAGAATTTAGAAGATTTTGATCAACTGGAAAAATTGGAACAATTATATTTATATGGAAATAAAATAAATTCTATTGAAACGCTTAAAACATTATATTATTTAAAATTGACTGATTTAAATCTTGGAGAAAATCCTATTTTAAATCATTATACTACAAATGAAATTGAATCAAAAATTGGTGTTTTTTCAGATTTAATTGCAACTGATACTTGTTTTCCAAGAAGCTTATGATGAATACAAAATTTGAATCTGGAAACAAGAAATGCGATATCGAAATTTTTACCAATTTAGATGGAATTGTTATAAAGTTCCATGATTTATCTAAAGAACCAAAACCAGGTCAAATTGTTGATTATGTTTATGTAGATTCAGGTTATGGTTATATTTCTTTTAAAATTAAAAACGAAGATGCAATTATTAGTGGTTTATTGAAAAGAGAATTTTTTTCTGATGAAAAAATAATATACGATGCTATTGAATTTACGAAAAAAAATGTTCCTAGTCATTTTGATGCTTTTATACCATATAATTTAGAAATACTTATAGTTTCTGATACTTCTATTTATACTGGAGAATGATTTTTGTAAAATCACCAATATTGGGTGATATTTTAAAAAAAAGAACTTCTATTTTTGTAAGGTTCGCATTAAGAAATATAGTCTTCTTATATATTCTATTTTTAGAATTTATGAGAAAGCTTGTATTACCATTTACTATTTTTTAAAATGACTTTTGAAATAAACTATTTTTCCATCAAAAAGAGATTAAATATTCTACCAAAAAAGGAAAGACAACGATTTTTATTAGAACTAATTCAATATGAAAGTGAATACATTGAACCTTCATGGAGTACTTTGAAAAATTTAGGAGAATATCAAGAATTATCTTCTGTTTTTCAAAAATTAGAGTCTTTTATAGATGGAGAATCTGAAGGAAATGAATTGTTATTTTTGACAAATCAGATTAAAAATATTTTAGAAAATAAATCTTTAGAATTAAATGCTCAAAGTTTAAATACTTATTATGCACTTCTTCTTTTAATAGCTCATATTGCGAGAAATTCGATAGAAAATCAAGATTTAGTATTATTTGATTTTGATGGTATATTTTATTTAGGAGAAAATTCTATTCCTTCAATACATTTTGGAGTTTATGCCATTGCATTAGTGGAATGTGAGAGTTCAAAAATTGGAATTCTTACACCAAATATGGATAATGATGATTATCTTGAAATTTGGGAGGAATTCATTGAAGATAATTTATTTTTCGATTTAAATGATAAGTATTTAGCTTTATATCAGTTTAAAAAATATTTTGAGAGTGCATCAACAAGAAGACAATTTTATTTTGTGATTACTCTATTATTTGAAGGAGAAAAAATATTAGAAGATTATTGGAATGATGCATATTGGGAAAAAGATTTGAAAAATAAGTTACCTGAGAATTTATCTGAAGCTTTTTCTAACCTTAGAGAAGCAATAAAAAAATGGGATGAATCTACAGAATTATTAAAATTATATCTACAGAACTTTGAACAATTTGATGAAGAATCTGTTTGGGATGGACAAAATACTCCAATTGACCTTTTAGAATATTTAGCTGCTTGGTGTATGTTTTTACAAAATGTGCTAAATAATAATCAATTAAATACTGATGTAAATCGACATATTTTTTACTTGTTGATTGGTTGTTTGAATTTTAATCGAATGGATCTTCTAGGTGTAGATTTGAAACAAATTGATGAAATTTTAGAGGAAGATGATATGGATTATGATGATCAGTGGCAAGAATTTATTGAAGAACAAAATCAACACTTTGGAATATTATTTCCAGATAGGGTTTAATTATAATAATTATGAAAACAATAAATGATTTAAATCTTACAGATTATTCTGTAATAGATCTAGATTTATCTAATAAAAAAATAGATTCTATGATTGGAATTGAAAAGTTTAAAAATTTATTTTTTTTGAACTTGTCAAATAATAACATTTCAAAAATAGAAGGTTTAGAAAATTTAACAAATTTGTTAAATTTAAACCTGTCAGGAAATCAAATTGCTAAAATAGAAGGTTTAGAAAATCTAAATGATTTAGTAAATTTAGTTTTATGTAAAAATCAAATTACTAAAATTGAGGGATTAGAAAATTTATCTAAACTAGAAACTCTGAATTTATGGAAAAATAAAATCTCAAGATTAGAAGGTCTGGGGAATTTAGTTGAGTTGAATGAATTGATTTTGGATGAAAATAATATTTCAAAATTGGAAGGTTTACAAAACTTAACTAAACTGAGAGGTTTGCACATAATCGAAAATAAAATTGAAAAAGTTGAAAATTTAGAAAACTTATCTAGTTTGAAATATTTGAATTTAGAAGATAATCAGATTAACTCTATCTCTTGTCAAGATTTTCTTGATAGTATAGATTCTGTATACTTAGATTGTGAAAATTCTACGAATTAATTACGATAGAATTATTAAAATAAATTTAATAGTAATTTTTAAAACTCTTATTTTCACTGAAATATGTTAGAAAATTAAATACATACATATATGAGAAGTTTATTAATATTAGGGGTAGTTTTATTTTCTGTTTTTAAAATAAATGCCCAAGAAAATTACAAAAGCTTAACAGAGGTTGATACACAGCCCATTTTATCTGTTTGTAATTCTGAAGAAACTAAGGAAGAATCATCAACTTGTCTTCAAAAAACATTTCCAAAATTATTATCAGAAAAAATTAAAATTTCTGTTTTTAATGAACAGAACTTACCAAAAGGGAGTCATGAAATTTTAGTTTCTTTTACTATTTCCGAAGATGCTAAAATAACGAATATCGTAGTTGATTTTGATAATGTAGAAATCAAAAATGAAATTATTAGAGCTTTAAATAAAATTGATTTTAAAGCTCCAGGAATGGTTGATGGAAAGCCTGTTGGTGTGAAATATTCATTTCCAATGAATTTTACTGTTGCATAAAAAAAACTTATGAAATTACTATAAATCACCTTTTTAAAAAGGTGATTTTTTTGTTTAAATTATTTAAAGAAAGAAATGAATAAAAATAAGTTTGAAATCATTAAACCTTTAAAATCTAAAAAATATTTAATAGAGGAACTGGGAATAATACAGAATCCTCAAGAAGCCCTGGATAGATTTATTTCTTTTTTCCATAAATACAAAATAAAGGCTGAATTGAAGCGTGAAGAAGAAGATATGCTTTTGTATCAATATGGAATAAACGATTGGACTGGAAAAGATGAAAATTATGAATTTAATTTCACTCGTCAATTTCAAATTCCTAATAACGATGAGTTTTTACAATTAAGTTTGACTTTATTTTATAAACCCGAAACAATTGGAGAAATAGAAGATGACAATTCTTGGTCGACTGATTTTAAAAACCTTGAAGATTGGATTAAACATATAAAATCGACTGTTGGGTTTAAAAAAGTAGATGGAATTAAACCAGAAAAAATTGAAATCACATTAGAAATGACTTAAAAAACAGAAAAATGAATAAAAATAAATTAGAGATAATTCATAGTGAATTTGGTATAGAAGAATTTGAAATTAATAAACCTATTTATAATATTTATAAAAGTTCAGATAGTTGGGAATTAGTTTTATATTTTAAGTGTGATAAAGCAATAAAAAGATCAAAAAAATTAGAAGAGATAATTGATGTAAAACCCAATTTTGAAATTTCTTTTACTTTGGATGATGAAAATTTGAATTTAGAAAAAGGAACAACATTTTTTAGTTTAGAAGGATATGATTATGACAAAGATGAATATTTAACTAATCTATATTATTTCGAACATAATACTATAGATAATCTTAAACTAGAAGTTTTAGAAAAAAAGAATAATAGTTTAACTGTAAATATTGAAGGAGAAGCTATTATTAATGGTTCAAATGGCAATAAACCTGATTCAAAATTGAAAGTTGTTAATCTAGAATTTATTTTAGATAAAAAATATAATAGAACAATTATGTAGATAAAATCACCTTTTTGAAAAGGTGATTTTTTTGTTTATTGACAAGGTTTTAATAAGAAGAGTAAAATAATGGTTTTGTCTCTTCAAGAATTAAAATACCTGATAATTCAGCTTCTTCTATCGCTTCTTTTAATCGTTCTGATAAATAAAAATCAATTCCTACAGTAATTCTAGAATACAAATCTAATTCTCTATCAAATACAATTTTAGTTTCTTTTATATTGAATTTGTTCCAGTTTTTTAAATTTTTTGTTCTTTTTTCTCGAATTTCAATATATTCATGATAGTTATTTAATGTAAAATCTTGATTAGTTTTTTTAACCACAAATGAAGATTGATTATAATTGATAGGTTGATTTTCTTTTGCCACTAACAAAAAATAATACTCATGACTTTTATCATTAAATATTACATTAACTGGGAAAAATTTATGATCAGGTAATGTAAATTTTTCAAAAATTCTTTTTGCTTTAGCACTTAATATAAAACCAAAAGAGGAATTTATATCTGGATTTCCCATAAAATCATCAACTTGTTCAGCTCCTTCCTCCACATAAAAATCATAGAATTTATAATCATGAGGAGGAATTCGAGTATCTGCTCTTAAATTGTCATTATCTTTTGGAAAGAAAAAAGTATTTCCAAAAGCATCATCTTCATGATTTTTATGTGTGAATTTTGAATATAATTTGCTAGGTGATAAATATTTATATTTTGGATTATAAGTATCTTTAATAAGTTCTGAAGCGAAGATACTAAGGCTGTAATAATTTAATTTTTTCATAAAAAATAGTAATATTTAAGTAAGTTAATAAGAAGAGAAAAATAATGGTTTTGCCTCTTTATGAATTAAAATACCGGATAATTCAGCTTCTTCAATAGCTTCTTTTAAACGTTCTGATAGATAAAAATCAATTCCTACATACGAAGTAATTCTAGAATATAAATCTAATTCTCTATGAAATACAATTTTAGTTTCTTTTATATTGAATTTGTTCCAGTTTTTTAAATTTTTTGTTCTTTTTTCTCGAATTTCAATATATTCATGATAGTTATTTAATGTAAAATCTTGATTAGTTTTCTTAACTACAAATGAAGATTGATTATAATTGATAGGTTGATTTTCTTTTGCCACTAACAAAAAATAATATTCGTGATTTTTACCATTAAATATTACATTAACTGGGAAAAATTTATGGTCAGGTAATATGAATTGTTCAAAAATATTTTTTGCTTTAGCACTTAATATAAAACCAAAAGAGGAATTTATATCTGGATTATCCATAAAATCATCAACTTGCTCAGCTCCATCGTTTACATAAAAATCGTAGAATTTATAATCATGGGGGGAATTCGATCATTTGCACTTAAATTATCATTATCTTTTGGATCGAAAAAAGAACTTCCAAAAGCATCATCTTCATGATTTTTATGTGTGAATTTTGAATATAATTTGCCGAATGATAAATATTTATATTTTGAGTTATTAGTGTCTTTAATAAGTTCTGAAGCAAAGATATCAAAGCTGTAATAATTCAATTTTTTCATGAAAAATAGTAATATTTAAGTAGATTAATAAGAAGAGAAAAATAATGGTTCTGTAGCTTTATGAATTAAAATACCTGATAATTCAGCTTTTTGTATAGCTTTTTTTAAACGTTCAGAAAAATAAAACCAACTATTAGTTAATGTTACTGCTGAATATAAATCTAATTCTTTGTTAAAAATAATTTTTGTTTCACTAATATTTTTACGTTGATAAAATGGGACATTTCCATTTTTTGAAGGAATGTATTCAGATAAATCGATATAGTTATTTATTTCAACTTCTTGATCAGTATACCATTCTTCAAATGAAGATTGATTATAATTAATAGGTTGATTTTCTTTTGCCACTAGCAAAAAATAATATTCGTGATTTTTACCATTAAATATTACATTAACTGGGAAAAATTTATGGTCAGGTAATATGAATTGTTCAAAAATATTTTTTGCTTTAACACTTAATATAAAACCAAAAGAGGAATTTATATCTGGATTATCCATAAAATCATCTACCTGCTCAGCTCCATCGTTTACATAAAAATCATAGAATTTATAATCATGAGGAGGAATTCGATCATTTGCTCTTAAATTATCATTATCTTTTGGAAAGAAAAAAGTATTCCCTAAAGCATCATCTTCATGATTTTTATGTGTGAATTTTGAATATAATTTGTTAGGTGATAAATATTTATATTTTGGATTATAAGTATCTTTAATATGTTCTGAAGCGGTAATATCAAAGCTGTAATAATTTAATTTTTTCATGAAAAGTTGATTATCTATCATTCAATATTTTATCGTTTGTGAATGATAAAATATTGAATGAATATTAAAAAATAAGTTTTCTTATATTAGAATTTATTTCACTAATATTTTATTCGCTTTCTTAGCATAACTACCATTTGGATAATATTCTAAATACTTTTCTATAGCTTTTTTATCCTGGTCTTTTTTATAAATCGCTTCACAAGCCTCCCAAATGTTATCATCCATCATTTCAGTATCGCCATTTTTTTTTGCAAGTAAGTAATATTCAATGGCTTTATGGAAATCATTTAAAAAATAGTGTGCTGCCCCAATTTGACTATAATATAAACCTTTATTTTCTGGATAATTAGCAACTAGTTTATTATAATATTCAATAGATTTTTCAAATTCACTATTTGTAAGTGCACTTGATGCAGCTCTCAATAAACTATCTTCATCATTTTTAGGTTCTGGATTTTCTGAAATAACTTTTTTATTAATTTCATTTAGTTCATTTAATGTTTTTTTATTTCGTGCGAATAATAATTTAAATCCCATAATTTTTCTTTTTGTATTTTTTTGTTATTAAACAATCAAATTTATATAGATTCAGTAGGATTGAAATCATCTTATATGGGTGAATTCTAAATTATATCACTCATTTTATGTGAGTTTTTTTATTTTTTCAGGAAGTATATTTACCAAAATATAAAAAGTAAAAATTAAATGAAAATAAATAAAGTATTTGAATTCAAATTAAAAGGGAAAAGAAATATTTCATCAAGAAAACCTTTAATAATAAAAGATAAATTATATGTATTATTTTTATTTGAAGAGAAAAGTTATTTTAGAAGTAAATTGATATGTTTATATATAAATAATTTTGATATAATTTGGGAATATGATTATTCATTTATCATGAATGATATTATGAAATCTGTTGATAATAATATTCTGATTTGTACAATGGATGGCAAATTAAAAGTATTAAATTCAGATAATGGAGAGTTGTTAAATACATTTGATTTAGAATTAAATAGAATTGGTGGTTCTTCAAATATTTATGATGAAAAGATAGTTTTTGGAGGAGTTCAAGGAACAAGATATACAAATTGCTTTAATTTAATTTCTCAAAAAATAGAATGGGTTTATGAAACAGGAGGACATTCATATACTCCTTTGATTAAGAATGAAAATGTTTATTTATGTTCTGAAAATAAAATTAGATGTTTTAAATTAAATTCTGGTAAGTTAGTTTGGGAAGCTTTTGAGAAAAATTCATATATTTTTAATCCAATTGTAATGGGAGAAATGATTGCTGTTGGTGGTCATGGTTTGGTAAATATTTATGATAGTAATGATGGTGAATTATTACATCAAATAGATCCTGCTGGTATTCGAGAATCAATTAGAGCTATTCGGGCAGAAAATAATATATTGTATTTTGGAGATAGCGCAGGAATATTTTATGCTTATGAAATTAAAAAAGGAAAAGATTTAAATCTGAAATCCAATAAATTATGGGAATATGAATCTGGAAGAAGTATTGAAAGTTATCCAGAGATTTATGGAGAAAATATTCTTTTCATTAACGATGATAAAAAACTGATTTGTTTAAATAAATATCATGGAGAAATGAATTGGAAGTTCAATACAAAAGGGGAAGCAAAAATATCTGGTATTGTAATTGAAAATCAAAATATTTATTTATCCGTTTCTAAAGGTTATGTATATAAATTAAAGATAATTGACTAGTAATAGTTAGTATATAGATTATTCCAAAACAGATTAAAATTGTTCTTGATCTGTTTTGGAATTAAATATTAAACAACATAAACATCTGTATGCTTAATAAAAGTTGGATCTTCAGCAAGCCAATTACACTTAAAAGAAATTTCAATAATATCACTTTCGTGTTCTAGTTCACAATATTGATTTACATAGATATTTATAATATACCAACCTTTTTTTAGTTCTTTTATATATTGTTCTTCAAAATAAAAATCATAAGCATCAATATCTCCGCTATTATAATCACAAATCATTGTGAAATCTACAAAATTCATTATTTGAAGTGTGTCATTTTCTTCTAAAAATAATTTACATTGTCCTATTTCTAAACCATTTATATCAGTTTCATCAAAAATAAAATTTGTCAATATAAAATCTTGACTTTCAGTTGTGATGGGAAGTATAATTCCTTTGTTTATTGCATCTAATAATCCTTCAGGATAACCATAATCAAAATTACGATCTGTATAGTAATCTTTTAATCGTTTTTTAGAAGCTAAAACTAAAACACCTTCAGTAGTATCTACTTCAAATTTCTTTATCATATTTCACATTTTAAATGATCAAAATTAATAAGCAATTTCTAATTTAATTCATCCATTTTGGATGATATAACATTCTTTTCCAAAAATTAATTTAGAACAATTATGTGAAATTTTATTTAATGAAAAGTAAACGAGATTTGAAAATAGTAGATTATACCGTTACGTATTTATGTTTGTCAAATCAAAATATAGATTCTATGGTTGGAATAAAAAAAAGGAGAATTTAAAAAATTTATTTTTTAAATGATAATCCAATTTTTATATCATAAATAAAGCTTAATAATCACCCAATTAGTATGATAGATGTTCAAATTAAATTACCAATTTTACCTTTTTAATTATAACTAACATGAAAGGTAAAATATTTATACTAATATTAATTCTATTTAATTTTTCGGTTAAAAGTCAATCGAATAAAGAGAAGGTTGAGATCGAAAAAAATATTCAAGATTCGCAAGTTTTATATTTAGAAGCAGATGAACTTATTAAAAATTATTCTTATGATTTAGCTTTTAAAAAATTGAACGAGGCATTGGAATTAGATTCCAAAAACTCTCAAGCTTTAAACCATTTAGGTTGGATTTACGAAACGAAATTTAAAGATTATGAAAAAGCAGAAGAATTATATTCTTTGTCAATAAAATACAATCCTAAATACTCTGCGCCATATTATAATAAATTAATTTTATTCTCAACATTGAGAAGATTTGATGAATTAGAAAAATTGTTTACAAAAGCTGTGAAAATTCCAGGTATTAATCTAACCAAGGTATACCTTGAGGCTGCAATTATGTATGAACTTAAAAAAGATTTTAGAAAAGCAATAGAATATTATAAGAAAAGTATTAATAGTTCTTTAAGTTCTAAAGAAATTGATCGTTATATAAAATCTATTGAAAGATGTAAAAGAAAAATAAAGTTGGAAGAAGATTAACAAAATATTTATAATGAAAAAAGTAAGTGATTTAAATATAAAAGATTACAATGTTGAAAAACTAGATTTAAGTAATAAAAAAATAAATTCATTAATTGGAATAGAAAAATTTAAAAACTTAAAATATTTAGATTTATCAAGTAATAATATCTCTAAAATAGAAGGATTAGAATATTTAAATAAGTTAGAATTTTTAGATTTTACTGGAAATAAAATATCAAAAATAGAAGGTTTTACCAATCTTACAAAATTACAAGAATTAGATCTTTCTTGGAATGAAATACAAAAAATAGAAGGGTTAGAAAATCTCACAAATTTAAACGTTTTAAAAATAAGATTAAATCAAATTTCGAAACTTGAAGGAATGAGGAAATTGGAAAAATTAGAACTTCTAGACATATCAGGTAATAATATTTCTAAAATAAAGAATTTAGAAAATTTGATTGAGTTAGAAGGATTAAGATTGTCATCTAATAAGATTTTAAGAATAGAAAATTTAGAAAAGCTAACACAATTAAAATATTTAGATTTATCAAATAATAATATTTTAAAAATAGAAAACCTTGGAAATTTAATCCATTTAGAACTATTAATTTTGTCATGTAATAAAATTTCTAAAGTAGAAAATCTTGAAAGTTTTAAAGGAAATCTCCTTTTAGATTTATAAATTTTAACAGACTAATTTTACTATGTTAATCACCAAATATGGATGAAATAGTAATTCTTTTTTATATGCATTTTCGCAAAAAAATGAACAAAAGATTTTGTTTAAAGGAATACCATATTAAAAGAAGTTTAGATTATGATCGATTATGAATTTATTGTTGAAAAAGAAAATTATTTTCCAGGTTTTGAAGAAAAATGGATAAGATTAAATTCAGAAGAGTTTTTTATAAATAACAATAAATTAGATGAAATAGTCAATTTTGCAATTACAAATGAAGATGAAAAATCTAAGAATTTAAAAGAATCAATTTCTCATTGGTTTAAAAATGTTAGAAATGAGCCTTTTCATCAAATAAAAGGGCCATTTGAAGAAAGAGGAAAACCATCAGGTTTAATTCTAAAAAATGGATATATAATCAAAGAATGGGGTGATGTCAAAAGAGTAGATATGATTTGTAGTGCAACAAAAAGTTTTCTATCAACTCTTTTGGGAGTAGCTATTGACGAAGGAAGAATAAAATCTATTAAGGACAAAGTTTCAGATTATATAAAAGATGAAAAATTTCATGGAAAACATAATAGTCAGATTACATGGGAACATTTGGTAACACAAACTTCAGATTGGTATGGTGAAATTTGGGGAGGATATGATTGGGCTGAAAGACCTTCAGAATATACAAAAATTAATGAATTAAGAAATAGAAAATTAAATACGCCAGGAACTGTTTTTAAATATAATAATGTTAGAGTGAATCTTTTAGCATATGCCCTACTTTTAATTTTTAAAAAATCATTGCCAGAAGTTTTTAAGGAAAAAATAATGAAACCTATTGGAGCTTCAAATACTTGGAAATGGTTTGGATATAATGATTCATGGGTTGATATTAATGGAAAAAAAATACAGTCTATCACTGGAGGTGCTCATTGGGGAGGTGGTTTGTTTATTAGTACGGAAGATGCTGCTCGTTACGGTTTACTTTTTTTGAATGAAGGAAAATGGAATGATACTCAAGTCATTTCCAAGAATTGGGTAAAAGAAGCAACAACACCTTCTTGTGTAAATAAAAGTTATGGTTATATGTGGTGGTTAAATACAAAAACAAATATTCCAATAAATGGGAAATTGAGACATTGGGAAGGTATTGATGAAGATATTTTTTATGCTTCAGGATTTGGAGGAAATTTGATAGTTGTTGATAAAAAAAATGATATTGTGATTGTAACTCGTTGGTTGAATCCTCAAAAAAATGCAGAATTTATGAGAAAAGTAATCGAAGCTTTAAAACCTATTTAAGATGACTTTCTCCAGAAATGTACAAAAATTTATAGTCGGTCAAGGACTTTCAAATATAGGAGCAATGCTGAAACAAGTTGCGATTTCTTGGTTTGCATATGCAATCACAGAGGATGCATTTTATTTAGCATTTATTGTTTTTATGAGAAGTAGTATTGTTTTTTTAGTTTCTCCTTTTGCTGGAAGTTTAGCAGATCGATATAATAAATTAAAATTGTTGCTTTTGAGTAATTCTATTCTTTTTTTGAATACAGCTCTTTTGACAATATTGGTTTTTTATGATGAAATTACAATTGCGATTTTAATAGGAATTCAAATAATTTATGGATTTGCAAGTGGAATTGAAGCACCTGCAAGGCAATCTTTTATTAATGATATTATTACAGATAAAAAAGATTTGTCTAAAATTATTTCCATTAATAATACTGTTTTTAATGTAGCCAGAGTCATTGGTTATACTTTAGGAGGTGTATTAATCAGTATAATTGGTATCGAATATTGTTTTACAATTTATTCCTGTTTACTTTTTATTGTCATACTGATTTTTTATTTCATAAAATATAAACCAAAAAATGCAATAAAATCTGAGAAAAATTTTAAAAATGATTTTTTAGAAGGTGTAAAATATACAATAAATCATAATTCTATTTCTTTACTAATGATTGTAATGATATTTGTAACATTTCTTAGTCTTTCATATGAAGTTTTACTACCGGTTTTTGTGAAAAATATTTTAAATCAAGATTCAAAATTATTTGGTTTTCTAATGGGAATGTTAGGTTTAGGTTCTATAACAGGAGGTTTATTAATGATTAAAAAGAAAAACGAAAGTAAGCTCGAAAACACACTACAATTATCAATATTATTATTCGGAATTTTAATAAGTGTATTTGCTTTTACAAATTCAAAATATATTGCCTTTCTTCTTTTATTTTTGATAGGAATTCAAAGAATCCAAATATTTACCTCACTTTCAGTTTTAGTACAAAATTTAGTGGAAGATACTAAAAGAGGACGCGTTCTAGGCTTATATATGATGTTATTTATGATAAGTAGATCTTTGGGAGATCTTTTGATGGGTTTTTTATCTAATTTTCTTGGGATTTCGTTTGTAATTTTTTTAGGAGGTATTTCAAGTATTTTATTAGCTTTCTTTTTAAAATTTAAACTTAAAAATAATGATATTTTAAATTTTTCTAATTCCTGAAATAAAAACAGAATCACCCATTTCGTATGAATATATAATCATTTGAAACAATCAATTTTACTGATAAAATTTTAAAAGTAAAATGAAAAAAATAAGTGATTTAAATATTACAGATTATACTTTGACAGAATTGGATTTATCAAATCAAAATCTAGATTCTATGGAAGGGGTTGAAAAATTTAAAGATTTAAAATCATTCAATTTATCAAATAATGAAATTGAAAAAATACAAGGTTTAGAGAATTTAAAAGATCTTGAATATTTAGATTTATCACATAATTACATCTCAAAAATTGAAAATTTAGAACAATTAACATCTCTAGATTTTTTAGATCTGTCTAGTAATCAAATTCATAAATTGGAAAATTTAGAAAATTTAAAAGATCTTGAATATTTAGATTTATCACGTAATTACATCTCTAAAATTGAAAATTTAAATTCTTTGAAGAAAATAAAACGCTTAGAATTAGAACAAAATATAATTGCCAAAATTGAAGGTATTGAGAATCTACACAAATTAGAACAATTGAACTTATCCTGTAATAAAATTCAAAAAATTGAGGGAATACAACATTTAAATAATTTGATTGATTTGTATCTTTTTAATAATCAAATAGAAATTATTGAAGAAATTACTTTTTTAAAGAAATTGAATTTAATTGATTTTGGAATGAATCCATTAAGAAATCAACCAATTCTAAAAGAATTTAAAAAAACAATAATAAACTTAGATTGCACTCCATTAATTGATAAACTATGAAAACAATAAATGATTTAGCAATTACAGATTATTCTATAACAGAATTGAATTTGTCAAATCAAAATCTAGATTCTATGGAAGGGATTGAAAAATTCGAAAAATTGATGAATTTAGATTTATCCCAGAACAGAATTAAAGAAATTTCTGGTTTAGAAAATATAAAGAATCTTAAAACACTTGACCTTTATCATAACCGAATTACAAAAATTGAAAATTTGAACTTTCTTACAAAACTGAATAAACTAGATTTGAGTTGTAATTCAATTTGTAAAATAGAGAATTTAGATTTTTTGAAAAACTTGTATTTTTTGGATTTAAGTGATAATAAAATTGATAAAATAGAGAATATAGAATTTTTGAGTAATTTAATAGAGCTTGAATTTCAACAAAATTATATTAAAACTATCGAAAATATTGAGAATTTAAATAAATTAAAACGTTTAAATCTTTCAGGGAATAAAATAAAAAAAATTCAAAATTTAGATGCTTTTACAAAGCTTAAAATATTGGATTTACATGATAACTTAATTCGAAAAATTGAGAAATTAGATTCTTTAAAAAATTTAATTTATTTGGATTTGAGTTTTAATTTGATAAAAAATATTGAAAATATAGATGGTATTTGGATGGAAATTCAAGAGTTAAATTTGAGTAATAATAAGATACTAAAAATTGAAAATCTAGAGAAGTTACATCGTTTAGAAGTTCTGAATTTATCTCATAATCATATATCGGTGATTGAAAATATTTTTGAGTTAAATAATTCATTTGCCCTTAAAAGCTTAGACTTGACTGCTAATGAGATTCAGAAAATTGAAAAATTAGAAACACTTATTTTAGATATAATAAAAATGTAAAATGCAAAGAGATATTTATACAGTAAATGGAAATTTATTTCGAATGGAAGTTATTTCTGAAGATTTTTTAGAAATTGAATTAGAGTTTTTATTTGAAAATCTTTTTTGGTCCAGATTATTTTGTTTCACAATTTGGTATATAGTTTTTTTTTTATAAAGAATTAAAGAAATATGAAAAAAAAACATTTTAGAAGATTCTATAAAAAAAGCTCTCTAATGAGAGCTTTTTTCTTGGTTAAATTTTGGTAAAATAATCAAAATAGTGAATTGATATTAATAATTAATTTCAATATGAATTCTAAAAATTAATTATAAGGGGGTAATAATTTTTTTAGATAAAAACTGTTTTTGATTAAACTTTTGCAAAGTAATGAGATTTTAGAATTAATTTTTTCATTACAAAAGGGTGATTTTTATAATTTAAAAAATCACCCTTTTGTAATGAAAGTTTGTGTTTTAAATTATAGTTTATTTGTAAATGATAAGTAAAATTTGTTTAGAACTTATTAATAAGTTAGTAATAAGAAAAAGGTTAAACTTTAAAATAAGGTAGTTTAAGTTTTAATTGTAACCTTAAAACCTATAGTTTTCTATAGGTTTTATTATTTATTATAAACAGAGTTTATTAAATTTTTGAAAGAAAAGTTATATAAGCTTTTCACGAGTTTTTTTAGATTAATTTAAGTCTATGAGTTTTCATAGACTTTTTTATTTCACCCTTTTTGTATGAATATAAAACTTCATAGACATATTAGTTTTGCGATACATAAAAATATTTAATCTTATGAAAAAAAGAATACTTTCATTGTTAGGTTTAACTGTAATGTTAAGCTCTATAAATATTGAAGCACAACACTTATTAAGTGATCAAGAAGAAATTTTATCTATAGAAGGATTTGATCCTAATCAATTGGCTGTTGAGGGAAATATGTTTTATTTTACAAATATTGAAACAGCTCAAGATGAAGATGGAGACAATAGTTGGGTTTGGGTTTGTGATATGAATGCTGATAATCCTTCTGGAACAGCCTCTTTTGTTGCTGATTTTTCTGATGAAATATTAGATATGAAATTTGAAAGAAATAATGAATTATTCACATCTATTTTTGATCAAAATAAAATTAGAAAAGTTAATGTTACGACAGGAGAATTAAACGATGTTCTTTCAGTTACTTATCCTAAAAAAATAAATGTTATAGATGAAGATTTATTTTATTCACACAATGATAATAAAATATCGAAATATAATGTAGATGCTCAAAGTAATGAATTGTTTCTTGATTCTGATGCAGATCCAGCTCCAGTTTATCAAGATATTCTAAAGGTTGGAGATTTTTATTATGTGAATGAATTTCATAATAAAAAAATTATAAAATTAGAAGTAACAGATTCTGGAATTGTTGAAACACTTCTTTTTCAAGGAACTGAACCAATAACAGGACTTCAATATTATTCAAATAGAATTTATTTTTTAGAAGGAACAAAAATTAAAAGTTATGATTTAAACACTTCTGAAGTAGATATATTGTTGAATGACCCTTCAATTATTCAAGTGAATGATATGATTATTGAAGACAATAATCTATATTTTTCTGTTTTCATGAATCAAAAAGTGTACAAAATTACTCTGGAAGAACTGACTTATGTACCTGATGATAATTTTGAACAACATTTAATTAATTTAAATTTAGATACTGTTTTAGATAACTATGTTTTAACTGATAATATTTCTAATATTGAAATTTTAAATATTCAGAATAAAAATATAACATCAATGGTTGGTATTGAAGATTTTTCATCATTAAAAGAATTGAATGTAAAAAAGAATAATATTTCAGAGATTGATGTTACACAAAATGGATTATTAGAAAAATTATATTTATCAGAAAATAATATTTCTTCTATTGATATTACGAATAATTCAAACTTGAAAGAGTTTTTTATTGATGATAATCAAATTAATGAAATTAATTTGTCTAGTAATTTATCCTTAGAAATAGTCTCAGTCAGAAAAAATAATTTAAATCATATAGATTTTTCAAATAATACTCAATTAACAGATATTTCAGTTTCAACTAATAATATAGAATCAATTGATATCAGTATGTTAACTTTTCTTGAATATGCAAATTTAAGAAGTAACTCTTTTACCTCGATTGATTTTACAAATAATTTATTATTAGAAAAAATTTATTTAAAAGAGAATAAAATGAATAGTTTAGACTTTTCTCAACATTTAAAAATAAATTTATTAGAATTGGATGAAAATGAATTGGAAAATTTAAATATTAAAAATGGAAAAAATACAGATATTGTTACTTTTTCAACTACAAATAATCCAAATTTAACTTGTATTCAAGTTGATGATACTTCTTATTCAACAATAAATTGGACAAATATTGATGATACAACTTCATTTAGTGAAGATTGTAGTACTTTAAATATTGGTGATGAAAACTTTGATTCTTTTAAAATATATCCAAATCCAGCAAATAATTATTTAATAATCGATGCAATTAATGAAATGGAAACAATTCAAGTTTTTGATTCATTAGGAAGAATGGTATATAATGAAATTATTAATAATAAGTCAATTAAATTAGATACAAGAAATTACACTTCTGGAGTATATTTTGCTAAAATCTCGATTAATAATAAGGTTAGACGTTTGAAATTTATAATAGAGTAATTTTTGAGATTTTGATTTGTAATTTTTAAGTCTGTAGTTTAACTACAGACTTTTTTTGTTTAAAATCACCCTATTAAGGTGATATTATAAATCTAATATGAAAATAAATTTGTGATATATATTAACATAATTAATAAATAAATCACAAATGAAAAAAATATTACTATTAATAATGTTTTTGACTAACATTCAATTGTTTTCTCAAGATTGTAATTGTGACCATACCATTTCGAATTTGAGTTCAACAAATTTTAATGTAGTAAATGCATCATCGTACCAGTATGAACCTGGAGATGTTTTTTGTATACCAGCTGGAGATTATCAAGGTATTAGATTGATAGGTTTTGAAGGAACAGAAGAGAACCCTTTAACCATAAAAAATTGTGGTGGTGAAGTAACATTTTCAGATTCAATATACCCTGGAATTGATATTAAAAACAGTAAATTTTTAAGATTTACAGGTACAGGAGATGAAAATATAGAATATGGTATTCATATTACAAGTTCCCCTACTTCAGGATTAGCTGTTGCTTCTTTTACTACTGATATTGAGATAGATCACATTGAAATTGAAAATGTAGGGTTTGCAGGTATTATAGCAAAAACAGATCCGACATGTAGTGATCCAGATACTTGGAGATTAAGTGGGTTTATATTAAAGAATTTAGATGTTCATCATAATTACATTCATGATACTCATGGTGAGGGAATTTATATTGGCTATACAGGAGGTTATAAGGTTGTCTCAACAAAACAATGTGATAACGTAGATGTGTTTGGACATTGGTTAGAAGATGTATCAGTTCATCATAATATTTTTGAAGATATTGGCTGGGATGGTATTCAATTGAATTTAGTTAGATCAAATGGTAAAGTTTATAATAATACAATAATTAATCATGGAGCACAACAGCAAATTTTTCAGGATTTTGCTATGAGTATTGGTGGTGGGAAATATGAAATTTATAATAATTATATTCGAAATGAAGTAGAAGGAAAAGGAATGCAATTGATAAGTGTACAAAGTGGTACCAAGGTTTATAACAATATATTAATTAATCCTAAAAACGACGGTATTTTTATCCATTGTAGAGATGAGTTGGAAGATGTAAATGAAGGATATTATATTTTAAACAACACAATAATTAATCCAGAAAAAGCTGGAGTAAGATTTTTTACAGCAATTCAACATAGTTTTAACCCAGATTTAGTTGGAACTTTTCAAAATACTATACCATCTTATTTTATAAATAATGCGATTATTAATCCTGGGAATGAATATGAGATAGGAGATACTTGGAAAGGAGTTCAAGAAAATTATTTAGATTTTGATATTCCTGAAACAAAACTTAATATGCAACCTAATATTTTAACTAATACTCTAACTAAAATTATAAATGATGTTGGTTTTGAAGATGTTACAAATCATGTGTATAAGGTTTCAAGTTCGAACTCAATATTAGTTGATAGTGGGACAAATATTTCTTCTTATGGAGTTAATTTAGATTATGATAATATAGATAGACCACAAGGAAATGGTTATGATATTGGAGCATATGAGTATAATGAAATGATTTGTGATTCTCCTAATAATTTAGAAGTAGTTGAGACTTATACAAATGGGTTTTCTGTTTCTTTTGAAGAAATTGGAGATTTTCAATTAAAGATTATAAATATATCTGATAACACAGTTATAGAAACATATGAGGATACAACTTTAAATTTTGAAAATGGATCCTTTAATTTTTCGAGTGATAATATTTTTCCAAATTCAGCTTATAAGATTTTAGTTAAAAATAATTGTGATGGTATTTTTAGTGATAGTGTAGAAATTACAGCAACAACCTTAAATATAATATGTGAGGTTCCTGAAGGAACATCTGTAACTAATGTAACACAAAATACTGCTATAATTAATGTTAATATAACTGCTGTAGATCAAATATATGAATTAAGAGTATTTAATGAAGATACAGGGATTCAAGTTCATTCAGATTTAACATCAGGTTCTAATTATGATTTAGGTTTTACTGGAGTAATCTTATCAAATACATCCTATTCTGTGCAGGTTAGGTTTAAATGTGAAGGAGGAACAGATAGTGAATGGAGTGAAAAAGTATATTTCACAACTCCAAACACAATTTGTGAAATACCTTCAGATATTTCATTCTCAAATATAACAACCTCGTCTGGACTTATAAATTTAAACTATGATAGTTCCGCTATTGGATATGAATATGAAATACGTAAATCTGATACTAATGAACTAATTGAAGAGTATATTTTAGATACAACAAATAACTATTTTATATTTCCTTCAAATTTAAATAGTTTAGAACCTAATACAACTTATAAGATTAAAATTAAAAGAAGATGTAATGAAACTGAAGTTAGTGAATGGTCAGAGTTTTTTGAATTTACAACTATGGAAATTGCTTGTAGTATCTCTGAAGTTATTTTAAGTAACATAACTAGTTCAAGTATTGATTTAACAGTTTTTTTGCCTGAGATGGTCGATGCATATAAACTTGAACTTCGAAAATTTGAAAATGATGTTTTATCAGATATTATTCAACAACATACACTTTCAAGTTCTAATTACACATTATCAGGATTAGAAGCAAATACCAATTATAAACTTTATGTAAAATCAAAATGTAGTGAAACAAATTTTAGTAATTGGGAAATAAATGATTTTACCACGCTAATTCTATGTGAGGTTCCAACAAATCTTTTAGTAAATGAAATTACTCATAATTCAGCAAAAGTCAATTTTGAATCAGAAGAGTCTTTTTCAGAATATGAATTCAAATTATTTTTAACAGATACAAATGAATTAATTCAAGAACAGTATTTTGAAACAAATTTGAATAATTTTAATTTACCATATAATAGTGAATATTTAGAACCAAATACAAATTATTCTATTCAAATTAGAAAAAAATGTCAACCTGTTGGTAATAATAGTTCTTGGACAGAATTATACAATTTCACAACATTAACTCCTCCTTGCGATTTTCCTGATGTTTTGTTATCAAATATAACCTATGAAGGAATTGATTCAGAAGTCACACTTGCAATGTATTCGAATGAATATATTATTGAAGTAAGAAAATATGATAATGGAATATTATCAGATATTATACAAGAACATATACTTTCAATAACTACGAATACAATAACAGGGTTAGAGCCAGAGACAACATATCAATTGCTTTTCAAATCAAAATGTGGAGATGAATACAGTAATTACTTAATAAATAATTTTACTACTAAAAAAGCTTGCAATATACCTTCAAATATCATAATTACAGATATTACACACAACTCAGCTAAAGTTATAATTAATGATGTTGAAACAGCTGAAATGTATGAATATGTAATATTAGAAAAAGAAAGTGGTACTCAAGTTTTTAATTCAATTGATGAAGAAGGAAATACAGAATTCGATTTATCTACATTAGGAACTTTAGATTTTAATACAACATATCAATTAAAGCTAAGAAAAATGTGTGAGAATGGATATTGGAGCGATTATACGGAATTATTTGAGTTTACGACTGAAAATTATGAATGTCCTTTACCTTCAGATATTGAGATTACAGATATTACTCATGACTCAGCAAGATTGAATTTAAATATTGAAGAAGGAGATATTTTTAAATATAAATTATCTAAAAATAATGAAGTACTAGAATTAGTTGATTTTACCGCATCTTCAGGATATATTGATTTTAATAATTTAGAGTCAAATACATATTATAAAGTACAATTGAAAAGAGTATGTGTCATAAATGAACAAGAAACATTAAGTGAATTTACGAATCAATATGTTTTTAAAACTTTGGATGCTTTAGGAGTTAATGACGAAATTAAAACAGAATATACACTATTTCCAAATCCGGTTTATGATAATTTATCAATCCAATCTGATGATAACATAGATCATATAAAAATATTTGATATAGTTGGAAAATTAATTTTAAATAAAAAAGTAAAAAATAAAACGATAAATATATCAACAAGCGATTATAGTTCGGGAATCTATCTTTTAGAAATGTTTAATGGAAATAAAAAAACATCTCTGAAATTTATAAAAAAATAGATAAACTCAACTTCGTAATTTTAATTAGTTTTTATTAAAAGCCTTTGATTTATTCATTGGCTTTTTTTATTTGAATCATCCGTTTAGGATGAATAATCATATTCAAAAGGTTATGAATTTAGCATATTGTTTTAATGTTAAAAAAAATGAGAAAAATATTTATTTTATCTTTTTCTGTAATCAGTTTTATATCAATAAGTTTTAATTTATTTCCATATTTAAAAATTAACAATATTAATAAAGAAGATTATTTTGAAAAAGTTAAAAATCAATCTTCTAGTTCGGTTAATATACCTGAAAAAAAACTACTGAATTGTGAAAAACCAATTGATATTACAGTTTCAAATTTAACAAGAACTTCTGGAGTTATAAATTTGAACTCCAATGTCTCAAGTATTGGTTATCATTATGAAATAATAGAAGAATTCACAAATAAAAAAATTGATGAAGCTTTTGTAAACACCATGAATAAATCTTTTTCATTTTTTTTTGATGAAACGAATAAACTTAAATTCAATACTTCATATAAGATAAGAATTAGAAGAGAATGTTTAGAAAATATTTATAGTGATTGGTCTGACTTTTTTAATTTTATAATACCTGATTTAAATTGTAATACTATTGGGTTGAATGTAAGTAATACTACACATCAGGGATTTACAATTACGAATAATATTCCAAAAAATGGAATTAAATACGAAGTAGAAATTAGAAAAATTGATATTTATGGAATTACTTCCAAAGAAATTATTTTTAATTCAATTATAAATTCCGACTACATAATTGATGTTTTGAACCCTGATACTAAATATTTAATTAAACTTCGAAGAATTTGTAAAAATAATTCTTATAGTGATTGGTTAGAATATATAAAGATTACAAAAACATATTATCCTTGTTTTGTTCCGGAGAATATTATTTTTTCAAAAATTACACATAATTCAGTTGTTGTAAAAATTAGTGATCATAATACTTCTTTAACTTATGAGTTCGCATTGTATGATAAAAATACTAATAAATTAATTTATAATAAGCGTTTTTATGAAAATGAAATATTTGTTAATATTCCTAATGAAGAAACTTTAAAATATTTAAAAACTTATCAAATAAAATTTAGAATCAAATGTGAATTTAATACTTGGAGTGATTTTTCTGAATTATATGAATTTACAACAACAGAATTTGAATGCTTAATACCTACAGATATTGAAATTTTACAAATAACACCTGATTCTTTTTGGGTGAGTGTTAACATTGAACAAGGAGAATCATTTCAGTATAAATTATACAAGGATAATAAGGAAATAGACTCAGTAGAAGTTAGGAACACTTTTTTAGGCTATTTTACAGTTCATGAATCATTAGAACCAAATACAGTTTATAAAATTAAAATTAGAAGATTATGTCAAATTAGTGAAGTGCCAATTTATAGTGATTTTACAGAATTATTTGAAGTAAAAACATTAGAAAGGATATTTACAATTGAAAAATAATAGTGAGTTTGAAAACAAATATTCTAAGTTAAATATCACCCATTTTGGATGATATGTGAATTTTATTAATCATTTACTTTTGGTTAAAAATTTATTTATAAAAAATCAAAAAAATGAAAAAAATATTATTTTTATTTTTGACTTTAATGTCTTTAAAGTTAGTAGCTTGTAACGCACCTACAAATGTAGAAGTAGTCAAAACATATGCAACGGGTTTTGATATTTCATTAAATATTAGCAATGATACATTTTTCCAAATTTTAGTTTTTGATAATTCAAATATGGATCAAGAATACTATACGATGACTAGTGATGCTAAGATTATCAATGGAGAGTTTTCATTTCCAAATGCAGGTTTAGACCCAAATACAGAATACAAAATTAAGGTTAGAGAATATTGTAGTTCATCTAGTCAAAGTGAATGGGTTGAGATTATAGCATCAACAAGTGAAATAAACCCATGTTCTGGTCCACTTGTTGATGGAGATAATTTATTTTCTAATATTACAGATAATAATGCAACTGTTAGTATAGAATTTTCCCTTTCTTGGAATTCTATACAATTTCATTTAAAAAATGCAACAACCGACGAAGTTATCACTACTGGGAATTCTTCAACAGGTACATTTAATTTAAGTGATTATGCTACTTTATTGCCTAATACAACTTATTCTCTTGTATTCAGATCTGAATGTGGTGATGATAATCAAACAGTTTATAGTCCATGGAGTGGACCTTTTCCAAAAGAATTTACTACAACTGAACAAATTTGTAATCCTCCAGCAGATTTAGAAGTTATTGAATCTTTTACAAATGGATTTAAGGTTACTTTTGAGGAAGTTGGTTCTTTTCATTTACAAGTTATTGATATTCTTAACAATTCTGTAGTTGGGAACTATGGAAACCATACAGATAATTTTACAGATGGTTATTTTACTATAATAAATGATGATATTTTACCAAATAAAGAATATAAAATTACAGTAAAAAAGAATTGTAATGGAACTTATAGTGAACTTTCTGAAATTACAGCAACAACCTTAAACGATTGTGATACTCCTGAAGTAAATATTGATAATATTACTGAAGAAGGTTTTGATATTAGTGCTATTCTCCCAACTAATGGTGTTCAATATAAAGTTGAAATTAGAGAAATTAATAATGGAATTGTATCTGAAGAAATTGTACAAACATACCAATTAGCATCGTCAGATTATACTGTTGATAATTTAGACCCTGAAGCTTCTTATCAAATTAGAATAAAAACTATTTGTAGTGAAACAAATTCGAGTGATTGGGTTACCCAAAATATTGTAACAGAAGCATCTTGTACAGCACCGACAAATATAACTTTTTCTGAAATAACCTATAATTCAGCAGTTGCAACAATTGAAGATGTTGAAAATGCTTTGAGTTATGAATATTTTCTTTACAAAAAAGAAACTAATCAACAAGTTTCTAATGGTGCAACAAATAATGGAGGAACAGTTTTAAATATCCCATTTTCTGGAGAATTAGAACCAGAAACTACTTACCAGTTTAAGGTAAGAAGAAAATGTCAAGATAATACTTGGAGTGAATTTACAGAATTATATGAATTTACAACAACTGAGTTTGTTTGTTTAATACCAACAGATATTGAAATAACTGATGTAACAACGGAATCTTTTAATGTTAATTTAAATATTGAAGAAGGAAATATATTTCAATGGAAATTATATAAAGATGAAGAAGAAATCAGAACAATAGATATACAAACAAATCCTTCAGGGTATTTTCAAGTTTTAGATTTAGAAGAGAATACTACTTATAAAATTAAAATTAAAAGGCTTTGCTTGTTAAATGATGTAGTATTTGGCTCAAGTGAATTTACAGAACTATTTGAAGTAACTACTTTAGATGATTTAAATATTAGTGAATTAGAGATTGAAGGATTAAAGATCTATCCAAATCCTATGAATGATATTCTAAACTTTACTTCAAACGAGACAATTCAGACTATAAAGATCATGGATGTTCTAGGAAAAGTTATTTTTGAAAAAAGCATTCAAAGTAAAGTAGGAACAATTAATGTATCTAAACTAAAAGTTGGTGTTTATTATTTATTAATTAGTTCTGAAAATAAAACAAATAGTTTAAAAGTATTGAAAAATTAATTTTATACATTTTTAAAGTTTGAACCTCTTAAATTATTTTAAGAGGTTTTTTTATTTAAATCACCCAAATTGTATGAAAAATGAGTTTTTTTTTACATATAAATTTGCTGAAAAAAATATTTACAAAAATCAAAAAGATGAAAAAAATATTACTTTTATTATTTATTTTTATAACCTTAAAATCTACTGCATGTAGTGAGCTTAGTAACTTACAAGTTATTAATTCGTATACAAATAGTTTTGATATTTCTTTTGAAAATTTGAGTCTTTCTTTTTTTCAAGTTTCAGTAATCAATACTGAAACATTCAATGAAGAATATTTTGCTATAGAAAGTCCACAAGAACTAGTTGATGGACAATATTCATTTACAGATGCTTCTTTTTCTCCAAATACGGAATATCTAATCAAATTACGAAGATATTGTAGTTCCTCTGATCAAAGCGATTGGATTGAAATTACAGCAACAACTTTAAACGATTGTGAAACTCCTGTAAATGTTACATTTTCAGATTTAACCACAACATCAGGAGTTGCAAATTTAAATTCTGATATTTCTTTTGTCGGATATCGATATGAAATTGTGTATGCTGAAACAAATACAAGTCTTGAAACTTTTATTTTTGATACAACAACTGAGTCTACTTTTTCTTTTCCATCAGTCTTTAGTACTTTAGAAGCAGGGATAGAGTATAAGATGAGAATTAAAATAGAATGCACTAATGATGTTTATAGTGATTGGTCAGAATATTTCTTTTTTACAACACTTGAAGCTTCTTGTGAAACTCCTGAAGTAAATATTGATAATATTACTCAAGAAGGTTTTGATATTAGCGCTGTTTTACCAACTAATGGAGTTCAATATAAAGTTGAAATTAGAGAAATTAATAATGGAATTGTATCTGATCAAATTGTACAATTATATCAATATGCTTCAGGTTTTACTGTTGATATTTTAGAACCAGACACGTCTTACCAAATTAGAATAAAAACTATTTGTAGTGAAACAAATTCAAGTGATTGGATTACCCAAAATATTGTAACAGAGGCATCTTGTGCAACACCAACAAATATAACTTTTTCTGAAATAACCTATAATTCAGCAGTTGCAACAATTGAAGATGTTGAAAATGCCTTAACTTATGAGTATTTTCTTTATAAGAAAGAAACAAATGAGCAAATATCTAATGTAAATACTAATAATGGAGGTTTAATATTAAATCTTCCAGTTTCTGGAGATTTAGAACCAGAAACTACTTACCAACTTAAAGTGAGGAGAAAATGTGCAGATAATACTTGGAGTGAATTTACAGAACTTTATGAATTTACAACAACTGAATTTGTTTGTTTAATGCCTACAGATATTGAGATTACAAATGTGACAACCGAATCATTTTATGTTAATTTAAATATTGAATCTGGGAATTCATTTCAATATAATTTATATAAAGGTGAAGAAGAAATCAGAACAAATGATATAAACGCAACTCCTTCAGGGTATTTTCCCGTGACAGATCTAGAAACAAACACTACTTATAAGATTAAAATCAAAAGATTATGTGAGTTAAATGGAGAGTCTAGCTCGAGTGAATTTACAGAATTATTTGAAGTAACTACTTTGGATGATTTAAATATTAGCGAATTAGAGATTGAAGGATTGAAGATCTATCCAAATCCAGTAAATGATATTTTAAACTTTACTTCGAAAGAAAAAATTCAAAGTATGAAAATTAAAAATATTTTAGGTAAAGTTATTTTCGAAGAAAAATTGAATAAAACAAATGGAACTATAAATGTTTCAGGTTTAAATGATGGAATATATTTTCTGTTAATTAAGTCTGGTAATAAGATAAATACAGTGAAAATATTGAAAAATTAAAATAACAAAAAATAAATAAAAAAAGCTCTAATTTTTATTAGAGCTTTTTTTATTTATAATACTTCGATTTCATTCCAACCAGAATCAGGATCATTTCCAGAGCAATCAACACCAGCGAAAAATTCCCATTTATGCTGAGCATGAACACCTCTATAAGTTAATGATACATTATTTGGTATTGGACAATTAAATTCAAAAGTATATTCAGTTCCAGATTCTAATATTTGAGAACCAGAAACTTCAAACGAATTTGAAAAAGTTTCAACATTCTTTTTAATTCGTTCTAAATCTTTTTCCATTTCTCCATCTTCAAACTCATATTCTATTTTTGAAACATCAACAGTTTCAGTTGCTCTCACTTTTAAATAAAGTGAATTCATTTGAATATTATTATCTTTAATTCTGATTTTAATTATTAATGGAAGAAAACCATTTGTCTTAGTATTTACTCCTGGATTCTGGTATATTTTAACATCAGCTCCATTCCCTGTGATAAAATTGGTTGCCTTTTTTATTGAATCAAATAATCCCATGATTGTTAAATTTAAAAAATATTATTCTTCACTATCTTCAGCTAAATTCATTTTCTTTTTACAGCGTTCAATAGATCTTTCATATCTATGAAAGTCATCATTGTCTAATGTATATTTACAACTTTCTTTAAAATAAAAAATAGCTTGCTTATAATCTTGTTTTAATTCATGCATAATTCCTAATTCATTATTTAGTTTTGCTTTATTTGTTCCAGGAATTGTTAAAGCATGAAAGATAAAAGGCTCCAATTCATCAAATCTATTTAAAGTAGATAGTAAAATAGCTTTATTTAAATATGTAGCAGTATAGTTAGGACTCAATTCTAGAGCTTTATTATAATGCTTTTCAGCATTTTCATAATCTTTAAATTTAGTTTCATATAACCATCCTAAATGATTGTGAGCATTTCCAAGATTCGGATTTAATTCTAGAGCTTTGTTAAGACAGATAATTGCTTGTTCTATTTCATAATCTTTAATTAAACTGTCTGCTTCTAAAAATAAAAGATTTGCTTTTTCTATATTGTTAAGTTCCATTTTTTAAGGCTTTGTAATTTTATTTTGATGTGAAAGCAATTCCTTCTTCATCAAAAATTAAATATTTTACATTATCAATTTTTTCTAATAATTTTATACCATCAGTAATTCCTAAAATATAAACAGTTGTAGCTAAAGCATCTGCTATTTCTGCATCAAAACAAAATATAGTAACACTTTGAACTCCTGAAACCAAACTTCCTGACTTTGGATTGATAATTTTGAAATGTGATTTTCCATTTTTGATATTAGAGTTTTTTAAACTACCAGCAGTTACAATTGAATTATTGTCAAATTTTACATTTACATAATTGGAAATAATTTTTATTATATCTTGTGAAATATAAGTACTCCATTTTTTATTTTTAGGATGTTTCCCCCAATAGGTTATATCTCCACCAGCATTGATAAAACCAGACTTTACACCAATACTTTGTAGTTTCTTTTTAGCATATTCTATTGCACTACCTCTATCAACAGCACCTAAACCTATTTTCATTCCTTTTTTCTTTAGAAAAACAGTTGATTCTTTTTCATCAATCTCAATATTTTTATAATTTACAAAACCAAGCGAAGATTCAATAAAAGAATTGTCTCCAAAATCAGAAATATCATTTTTATAGTTGATTGATTTATAAGTTATATCAAAATGACCATGAGAAAAATCAGATACTTTTATTGTTTTATTAATAATATCAATCATCTCTTTTGAAACCTTAACAGCTTTTATTCCAGCATTTTTATTTATTTTATTTGTTTCGGACTCATAATTTTTTGATGAGATAATATTGTATATTTTATCTACTTCTTTAATAGCCATTTCAATATACCCTTCACCTATTATTTTGTCAGTAGCTTCAATATAATATTCAAAAGCAGTACCTCCCATTTGAATAGTTTTTTTATGAAAAATATTTTGAGAAAAAATTGAAATAGATACTGAAAAGAACAAAACAATTAAAAGAATAGTTTTTTTCATCATTTAAAATAATTTGTATTTATATAGTAGTTAGTTGATTGTGTTTTTTATTTAATAATGTAAATTAAGCTTCTAATAAAGTTTATAGAAATACTTAATATCCATAACCAAAATCCTAATTTATAATTAGTAATAGGTTCTTTACTTCCTCCTTCATTTACAATTATTTGTTTGATAAATAAAAAGGAAACAGATATAATAAGTGCTAAACTTGATAAAATAAAAGATGTGATTTTATAATTTTTTAATATCCAAGAAAGGAAAAGAAAAGGGTTTGCTAACCAAATAAAAGATACACCTCCAATAAAGAAGCAAAATATACCTGCCAAAAAAATAGCCAATGAATCACCACAAGATGAATCTGTACAAAAACATTTAGTTGTGAGTGATAATGCGAAAAAGAGTATGCTAAATATTAATAAAACCAAATTCATCTTTTTGTGGTAAATCATATATAATCTTAAGGTTTAATTTAATCTAGGAGAATTAATAGTTATAAACTCATGAAAATATTTTTGATCTTTTATATATTTAAATGAGATATTTATTTCTTCTTTTAAAACAGTATTCACCTTTAATGTTAGGTTATCAACTACTTTAATTTTAGCTATTTGTTGGAAATTAATTTTAATTACTTTAGGGAATTTTATTATTACAAAATCATTAATCCAGTAGATTCTGAAGTTATTTTCTGTGAGTATTAAACATCCTATTTTTTTACCAAACCTTAGTTTTATAATTTTTAAGATACATTCATTACTATTAAGATCCTCTTTAATATGTTTTTGAATTTTTATGTTTACTTTTGATATCAGTGGATAGGAAGCAGTCAATACATCGAATTCATTATCACTGATCATATCTGATATTGAATTTTTTAAGATATGTTTCTAATAAATCTAAACCTATTCTATTCCTTCTTTTATCAACTTCATTTTTGTTTTCGATTTGGTATAAAATATTTGCTTTTAATTTTTTATCATAATAAAACTGAGTTCCATACTTTTGAGGTTTGTTTTTTGAAACTAAAATTCGATCTTCTAACATAGCTAAATGACTCCCTTTAGACTCATTATTTAAAACAGATTCTTCAAGAAGTGGTAAATATTGTTCTTGAATTTCCATTGGAGCATGTTGTATAATAAGAAACTGAGCAATATTTGCTTTACCACCAACTTTACTAGTTCCGGACCATCCATATTTATTTAGAAGATTTATTAATTCAGCTTGATTCTTTTCGTCTTGTATTTCCATTAGATTCCAAAAGAATTTCATTTCATCAGAATCTTTTCCAAATTTTTTTTCAGCATCTAGATATAACTGTCTAAGAGTTTGATCTTTTATGAAAAGATCTTCAAGAGTTTTTTTTAAATCTTGATCAAAATATTTTTCATAATTCGCTTGATTTTTCTCTACAATTTTTAAAATATTTTCCCATTTAGGAAGTTTTTTTAAAGTATCTAAATCTCGATCATTTTTAATGTGTTTTAGATTTTTAAAACCATTTTGTGCAGCTAATTTTAAATATTTAAAGCTCTCTTCAGGTTCATTATTCAGAGAAAAAGCACAAGCAGCATTGTAATAATCATTGTAAGTTCCTGATTGAATAGAAAATGCTTCTTTATAGTATTTAGATGCATCCTCATATTTTTTTTTAGATAGATGGGTGTTACCTTTTTTTATTAAACTGCTATAATCTTGTGCTTTAGTAAAGGAAAAAGAAAATATGAATATTATTAATATGATTTTTTTCATTTTATTAGTTTATTAAAAAATTTGATTCTTTTTCTGTTGAGTTTATTAGTATTTCAAAACGATTAGAATATTCACCTTTTTCTACAAAAAAATCAATTTTAGATGAACTTATTCTGTAAGTTTTATTTTCTTGATTATCATATAAATATATGTTGTAGTTGAAATTTTCTTTTTCAGAAATATTTAGTTCTAAGAAACGAGATTCATCAGTTTTAATTTTTAACTGGATTCTCTCTGTATCACTTGATTCTGCTATAATCACTAAATCTTCTTTTGAATTATTATTAACTAAAGAGATATCAGTTTCTCTAGAATCAAATACTTTACTGTCGTATCCTTTGTCAAAATTTGAAGTAAAATCATCCGACATTCCAATTGCAATTTCTCTTTGAAAATATTGATTATTATCTAGTTCATAGCCAAAGTTTAATTTTAATAGACCAACATCTTTTCTTAAAAAAATACTTTCATTGTTATTCTCAATTTTATGAATTCGTTGTTGATTATTAAAGGTTATTTCTCCTCCACTAGTTGATGATTCTACAAAAAAACCTTGGCAAACAGGTAAATATCGAGAAGGTGTTTTGGCATTATTTAAAGAATTACCACTTACAATATGAACTGCTTTTACTGAAGTAAGTAAATTTATTGAAGCATATCCTCCTTCATAAGAATTAAGAGAATGTCCTGTTGCTGCAGATTGATCCCATAAATATAAAGTACCACTAATAGAGTTTAAATTATCAGTTATGAATTTATTTGAATCCAAAGCTGAAGGATATGGGTTTCCTAATAAGCTTTCATTACCTGTATCAATATGACTAGTAATAATACCATCATTTGGAGTTCCAATAAAAGTAAATTTTTCAGACCTACCTGTTCCTTTAATTGAGAACCCTTCTCCTCTATTCACATTAATATTTAAGTCCCTAATAAATTGCCAATTATCATAAGAATTACCATTTATAAATTTCCAGAACCAATAATCACTTAAAAGTAAAGGTGTAACGGATGCATCATCAAAACCAGAAACATAGGTATACGGATCATGAGTTGAATTTGCTGTTACACCTTGATACCCTCCATAATTAGTTAAACTGTAATCACCTCCAACAAAAAGAATATCTTTAACGGTATGCATAAAATTCGCATTAAATACAGGTGATGACAAATATTTTAATGTGTATTTAGAGTTTTGATCATAAATACGTTCTCTATATAATTTCCCATTTCCGGAGACTTTAGTTTCTCCTGAATGTTTTTGAATTAATTGTGCGTCGCCAATTAAACGAATATCTCCATTTAATATAATTTCATCTTCTACATATAAAATTTTTCCATCAGGAATGACAAGAGTATTGTTAGTTTTTATTTCTAAAGATTTCACATTTGCACTTTCTGGTAGAATAGCTGTATAGGAATTAGGATTACTTGAGTCAATAATCATCTTCATACAATAATCAGCCATTGTAGGAATTTCTTGAATACCCAATCCATTTTCAAAAGCATATCCATTCCAACCAATATATCTTGAAACTTCTAAAGAAAAATACTCAGCATCATTAAAATCAATATTACTAACCTTATAAGAATTTGTATTTGGAATAGGTTCTAAATCATAAGAATTTTTTTGTTGGAAATCAATTGTGTTAGATGTTACTAATTTAAAACGTTCACAAGTAAGATCTACTGAAGGAATAGTCGTATCATTTAGATTAATAATTAGATCAATACTACCTAAATCATTATGTTTATTAACAGCCCATATTCTATTTAATCTTTCAGAATATCCAAAATTACTTAATTGAAATTGTAAATTGTTATTTTCTTTATTGTTTACCCCAATGAAAATAAATTCATCATTATCTAAATCACTAGGATTGTTAATTTGAATTATCCCTGTTCCAATAGAGTTTAAATGTTCTGTACCATCAGAAGCTTTACCAATACCAATTATATGATAATCAATATTTCCTTTCTCATCATTATCCATTGTATAATAATCATGTTCAGTTAAAGGAAAACCATATTTACCAGAAAGATAATTTGATAAAATAATTCTTTTAGAAAGAGATAAATCATTATCAAAAACAATAATTTCCCCCATATTTCCAATTAATGTTTCTGTTATTGTATTTAAGAAATAAGATACTCGTGAACCAATAAGTAGGTTTCTATGAGTACCACTATCTAAATTTATAGTTTTACTAGCTTCAATTTTTCCATTAATTTCTACAAAATCTGTAGCGCCATTATAACGAGTTAAAAAAAGCATAGGATCATTAGAAAATGTAATGTCAGAAGAGATTCCTGAAGCCCAATAATGATTCCCTATTCCTTCACTAGTATATTCAGCAGAAAGAGGTGTTTTATAAGCTATTCCATATGCTCTTTTATATTGATAATTTCCATAATGTAATAGATGTCTATGGCTTTTATCTGGATTATTTTCTAGATTTGAAGCAACGCATACTAAAGTTCTTGGATTTGATCCTGTCGCTGGAATAAAATTAGAAATCATAACATCATTATTATTGAAAAATAAAGATGAATTTCCATTAATACTACTTTCTTGATATTCTGGTTTATTATTCGAATCTATAAGAATTGCATGATTGTTATTTCCTGATAAATCATTCCACTGCATGATACCATCATTATTTATTGCAGGTGTATTACCTGAGTCTTTATAAACAGAATGATTAGCATCCAACCAAAGTTTCATGTTTGAACTTCCATCAATAGTTCCAATTCCTCCTGGACCAGTTTGGGTATAAGAATAAAACTGAATCAATAAAAAAAATATAACGAATTTATACTTCATGTTACAAATGATGTTTTGATGCAAAACTATTTATCTAAGAAGTATAATTTATCATCACAAATGGGTGATTTATATTTTTGATATTGAGATAAATTTGTAAGAAATTAGTTAACAATGAAAAATATTTTATTATTTACTTCAATATTTTTAATCTCTATTTATATTAATGCTCAAGTTTCATCAAGTTTAGTTGAAATTGAAAATTTAGATGGAAAAGAAATTATTTCAAAAAGCAATAATTTTTTATATAAACATTGGTCCAAAGGAATTATTATTTTTAATGATAATACAAGTCTACGTACTAATAAATTGAAATTTGATTTACAAGAACAAACAATCTGTTTAGAAAGTAGATTTAATAAAGATAATCATTATTTTAAATTAGATAATAAGTTGATTACTAGGTTTAAAATATACATTGATTCTAAAAAATATTTTCAAAAATTTGTGAAGATAAAGTCTTCTAAGTTTAATAATCTTAAGGATAGAAAAAATATTTATTATGAAAGCTTTTCAAAGGATTATATTATGAATCCTATTTTAATTCAAGAGTTAAATACTCAAAAAATGAAATATTTTTTCTTAAAAAATGGAAAATATCACGAGATTGAGCTATCAGAAAAAGAAATTTTAAAAATGTTTAAAACTAAAAAAGAAGTTATTCAAAATTATATCAAAAAGAATAATTTGAATTGTGAAAATGTTGAGCATTTTATTCGTATTCTGAATTTTATTAATTAAAGCATAAACTTATAAGTTTATGCTTTAATTTTAAATTCTAGTTGAAAGAAAATATGGAACGGGAAAAGTTTTAACCATCATATTATTCGAAAGCTGAAAGAGTAAATTTGTAACTAAAGCAGCAGAAATATTTGAACCAACAATTAATTGAGGTGGTGTAATTTGGGAACTAAACTTTTTATAATCAGTGTAAAAATCATTAAACCATTCAAGGTTTGCTTCCTTATAGTGATTTAATATACCTTCAATCAAAATTAATTCAAAACGTTGGTTATTTGTTTTAAGATTAAAAATTTGTTGACTTTCAGGTGTTACCACATAAGCAGCACCTGCCCAACCAAAATTTAAAGGATGTATCACAGGTATATTATTTTGTGAGCAAATTTCATCAAAAGCAAAAGGTGTATTTAAAGAATCAAAATCTATAGCATTTATTGCAATATCAACATCTTTTATATATCTCTCAATAGTATGTGGTTCAAGAAATTCATTATAAAAAGTAATATTAACTTCAGGATTAATTTCTTTAAGTCTTTTCGAAATAGATGAAACTTTTGGTGAATTAATATCATTTTTAATATAGTTTTGTCTATTCAGATTTGACTCCTCAACATTATCACCGTCTATAAATATGAATTTTTCAAATCCGAGTCTAAGAGCTGATTCTGCTATTACACTTCCAAGTCCAACACCTGCAAATAAAATTGTTTTGTTTTTGATATTTTCTTGTTGTTCTTTTGTAATATATAGAACATTTTTATGATATCTCTCTTTCTCACTTTGAAGAGATTTAATTGAATTACTCATGTATATTATAATTTGTTAACCAATTTGAAATTTTTTCTTGTGAAATAAATACAGGATATGTCGGACTGCCTAAACAATTTTGTATATCACCTACTATTTCCATTTCTAAACCAATTTCATGAAATATTTGAAAAATAAGATTGTCAGACTCGGCTATAATAATTGATTGTTCATATTTTTTAGTTTGTAATAAACAAAGATTTAATAAACTACAAATTATTTTTTTTGATGTTATAGGTAAATTATTGTTTTTTATGAACTTTGTATCTATAGCTAGTCTACCTAAATGCCAAATTTTTGGATTGGAAATTTCTTTTTTTTGTATTAATTCTTCTAAATCAATCCCAAATTCATATTCTATTGGGAATTGTTGACTTTTTTGAAGAGATATTTTCATCGTCCCAATAATTTGATTTTCGTAAGAACATTTAACATAGAATGAATTATCAAAGTATAGTTTATCTTGATATTTCATTTCTTCAAGATCTTTACTAGTTGATCTCCATTTATATTTTTTATTGTAATGAAAAGAGTATGATTTAAAAACGAACTCAGTAAATTGATTTAATTCATTTTTTTGAATTTTTTGGAAAGTAATATTTTTTAGTACTTCATCTTCATATAATGCATTCATATATAATCCAAAATTTAATAATTATTTATGGGTTTTATTAAATGCAAAAATCAATTTATAATAAGAAATTTAATTCATCCTTTTTTGGTGATTATTTAAATATTTACAAAGTTTTAGTTGATAACCATCATCACAGGTAAACCATTTAAGATTTTAATTTCTCTATTTTTTGGTTTCTTTTTTAATAGAGAACTTATTCCCTTTTTGGAAGGAAAATTATTAGGAAGTTGTTTTAGAGCATATTCTCTTGTTTCATCATTAATTATTGTGTTTTCTCCATTTTCATCAATAGGAATACCAGGAATTCCATCTAAATTATAAATTTGATAGTTTACAGGAATCAATTGGTTATTCCAGTAAATTGAAGAAATAAAAATGTTTATTCGATTACCATTAATTTGGGATTTTCCTTTAATAAGAGTTCCTTTTTTAATTTTTTTATTTTGAATGAAAATAGGTTCTAATAATAACATTTCAACATAACTGTTAACTTTAATAGTTTGATTACCTTTTATTTTGAGATTAGCTATTTCTGTCTCTTTTTTAAATTTAATTCTTGGAATTTCTTTTTTTAGAGATTCTTCGGTTTTAAAAGTTTGTTGTTTTTCTTTGAAAGATACATTTTCAACTTGAGAAACTTTCTTTTCTTTTGAAGTCGATTGTGATAAACTATCAATTTTGTTTTGTAAAATTAAATTTTGATTTTTATAATACTTTATACTATCAATTTCTTTAATTTCTATTTTTTTAGATTTATTTTCTGATGGAAAAATTTTCTTTTGATAATTTTCTAGTTTTTGAAGTCTATCTTTAAAAGGAAGTTCTACAGCTTTTTTTTCAATAGAACTTTTAGGATGTTTTTTAAAGTACAATCCATGAACAATAAAAGAGAACAATAGTATTGTAAACATATAAATTGCCAATACTCCTTTAGGAATGGCTTTTATTTTATCTATCAAATTTTTCATTTTGTATCTTTTTTTGTTATGCTAATTTCTACAAAATCATATATTTTGTATCCAAATGGATTTAACGGATAATTTCTAGATGTCTTTACAATTTTTCCTTTCACTTCTAATAAATAAGAATTGTAAATTGATTTATCATTATTGATTTGTTCAATTTTAGCTAAAGCATAAAAGTTATCATCTTGAATTTCTACTTCAATATGATTTATTTTTTGAGAATTGATTTGATCTAGTAAAACTAAAGATCCATTTTGTAAATAGCTTTCATATATTTTTTCAACAGAACCATCTGATATATAAAGTGCTTTTTGAACTCTTTCTTGGATATCATATTTATCAAAAGCATAAAAATGTCTCAAGAAATAATCAATATTAGCTTTTTGTAATATCATTTCAGATTCTTTTAGTTCTAATTTATGTAAAGGAATCAAATCACCTTTTTCAGAAACTCCATAAAGAATCTTCTCTTGAGATTTTGTAACATAAACAAGATATACAATTGATGAAATAATTGTAATTATCAATGAAATAATAAGTAATCTGATTAAGCTTTGTAATTTACTTAAAACGTTATATATATTATTTTGCTCTTGTTCTATCATGATACAAAAATTTTATATACTAAATCATAAGATCTTTTAAATAATCTAAATTTTAGCCATACAATGATTAGCAAAACTATAGATCTATAAAAATCAGCTTGTAGTAACATTACATTTACTGGTAATATTTTTAATATATCTTTTGTTAATTCATCTAAATAATGTCCAAAAGCTATAATTAAGAAGAATGGTATTATTAATAAATAAAGAGCAATATATAGTTTTAACCATTTGTAAAATAAATCTCTAAATTTTTCAAAAACAGCCATACAAATTGCTATAGCTCCCAATAATTTTAGTACACCAATAAAGAAAAATCGTTCTAATAAGAAAACACCATATACCGCGCAGTCAATTAACCAAAGTATGTAGTAAATAATGTTAGAAATTAGATAAATAGGATTTTTTAAAAAATCTAAAACTCCATAACTCATTTCTTTCATTTTATCTTCCCAATTATTATCATCCACCACTTCTGTTACATCATCCTTTACAAAATATTCATAATTAGGGTAGCTATTATTGAAGTATTCATCAAATCCGATTAGAAGTTGATCTAAAAAGTTTAGTACATGATTATAACTAGCTAATATTAATACCATAATAACCGAAGCTAGAAGTCTATTTATTTTAATAGGAAAAGTAATTTTATTTTCCTGTGTACTATCAACTAAATGTGACCAAATATTAATTAAGATAAATGCAATAGCAAAAAACTTAATACCTAATAGAATATCGCTTAACCATTCATTATCAAAAAAGTTTTGGTATAGTTGATAAAACATTTCATATGAAAAAGGCATCCTCTAATTAAATATTTTTTTTAAAGCTCTATTTTGTGCAATTCTAAAGTATTGATCTCTTATTATTTTTAAATCAGTTAGAGTACTAGACATTTCTTTTTGATATTCTCTTAAAAACGTTAGTCTTTCCGAGTCATTCATATTAAATAAGCCTTCACTCATTATACGATTTGCATTTTGAAGAATTTCCGTAGTTTTAAAAACTAGACGTTCAATATTTCTTGAAATGATTTGAATTTCAGAAATACTAAATTGATCATAGTTTTTAATTTCTTCAATGATATTGATACTTTGAGAGATAGTATATTCTTGTTGTTTTAAAATGTTTAAAGTTATATTTGTATCTCTTAAAACATTAGATACTTGTTTTAATAAGTTTTTATTTTCTTCTAACAAGTGCACTGTTTTTTTTGTTTCTTCTAAAGCTTCATTTCCTTGCATTAAAGTTTGTGCTAATGCTTTGTTTGCTAGAGGATCTTCTACAATTAACTGTGCGTTTGAATTATGATAATAGATAGAAAAAATGATTAGAAACAAATATTTCATGAGTAAGTATTTAAGAATTATTTTTTTGATACTCTGTTATTGATTCTTTTAAAGAATTGTTTTTTTGGTATAATCGTTCGATTTCCATACAAATTTCTCCTTCCGTTTGGTATGCTAGATAAGCAGTTTTAGAAAGTTCTAAACGAACTACCCAAACGAATTTGCCTATAATTAATCCAATTTCTGTATATGGATTTTTAGCATTTAAATTTGGTCTTATAGACCTTAAAATATTATGCTGATGGTTAGATAAATTAAATTTTTGTACTATTCCTTCATATCCTTTTTCATTAAACAAGACATAAACAACTTGTGTATTATCAATCATCGCTTCGATTCTTTCTGTTTTAGGTAATTGTGCAGGTGATTGAAGAGCAACACCAATAGAAGCATTTTGCTTTCTGATAGCTTGATAATAAAATGAGATAACATTTTTTATAGAATCATATTTGATGAATTCTGCCATTTCATCAAAAAAGATAAAACCTTTTTCTGTTCGTAAGTCCCATATTAATTTCTTGACAGAAATTAGGGCTAATTGGAATAGAATTGCTAATAGGTTTTTATCACTTTTAGCTTCTCCAAATTCAAATACCATTAATTTTTTCTCTTCTTGAATTGAATTAGTAGATGTTTTTTCTAGTAAAAAATGATAGATTCCATTTGGTAAATATTTTGAACATAAAACAAAAAAACTATCTAAATCAATGAATCTTAAAGGTATTTGCTCTAAGTTTAGAATATTTTTACCATTGCTTTTTACAAAATAGTAAAACTTAATAAAATTAGGTTCTTTATCTTCTTTATAATAATAGATAAGTAATTTTTCCAAAGCTGATTTAGTATGTTCGTCTAAAATTTTATTTGGTAACCATAAACAATTTATAAAAGCTATAAGTTCTCTTATTTTATCAGAATCTATTGTTTTATTGTTTAACTCAAATGGATTAATACCTAATGAAAAACCATGTTTGTATGTTATGAATTGTGAAGTGTTTTCTGGAAATATTCTTGAAAAATTTTTAAAACTTTCTCCAATATCAAATATTACAATTTTATGATTTTGATCAATTAATTGTCTGAATATGTGTTGTGCTAGCACACTTTTCCCTTCTCCTGTTGGACCGAAAATCATGAAATTAGACGCTTTTATTCTTTTCTTTTTTAAATCTATAATATCTTTATAAATAGGAATATTAAAATTTCTTTCAGTAAAGCGAATTCCAGTTGTATCTGATTTGCTATTTGAATTTATAATAAACAAAGCAGTTCCAACTGCTAATTCGGTAGTATATGTTAATTGTTTTGGAATATGAGAGATATATGGACTGTTAAAGCAAAGAAATATTTGTTTTAAACGTTCATGATTTATAAGCTTTGGTTTTATATTATTTGTTCTAAAAGTATTGCTTATAATTTTTGAATTTTCTCTTAATTCATCAAAGTTTTTTGAGAAAAAAAGGATGTTCTGATGACAATCTATTATTTTTCTATCTGGATTATTTTCGAGTATTTCTAAATAATCTTCAATTTCAATTATTTTATTTTTATTTCTTGGTTCTAATGCTTGTAATCCTTCTAGAATTTTTCGTTTTTCTTCTAGTTTGTTTATCTCTTTTCGAGTGTCTTTAATAATAATTAGTTGATTGTAGATATGTTCAAAAGGTATTTCTAAGCCAAAATTATCTCCAATGTTTTTGTAAAAATTATATTTATCAGTTGAATATTTTGAATCTTTACATACGATGTTTAGATTTTCAGGTAATTGATCCAGGTTATTGATCATATATCCAGTTACTATTTTTGATCCTATTTGAATGCTATTCTCAATTTTTAAATCTTTGTTTTCAAGAATAATATCTGTTTGTAATTTGTTAGTTAATCCATTAAAATAATTAGTATAATTATCTTTAATATCTTTTTCGTTTAGTTTTTTTATTTCAATAAATCTTGAATTTACTAGAAATGAAATACACTTTTCAACTTCTTCTTTAAACTTTAACTGCTTATGATTATAGTTTTCAAATTTGGTAATTTTTTTAAATGGATTTAAAAATTGATTACTCTTATAATCAGTATTTTTTAAACAAAAATGAAGTATTGTTTTTTGTTTAAAATACTTTCTTTTTTGAAAGTGATTCATCTCAGAATTTTCAATAAACGATTTTGATTTTGTATTAGCTTTATATTTCCTTTCGGTGAAAATATCTTGTTTTAAAATAATTGTATTTATGGGAAGAAGTTTAAAAGCTTGAATCCAAATCTGATGAATTTCTTCAATATTTTCTGAAGTTAAACTATAGGTCTCTGGAAGATCAACTTCATAAACTAAGTTTAACTCAAGATTTGAATTTAGAAACGAATTATATTCAAAAATTAAGAATGGATTATTTGTATGTTGAAAAATATTTTTCATCTTTAAAATACAAGTTGTTTTCAATAATTCTTGGTAGTTTCTCATCAAAAGAAATTAGAGGTTCTTCTCTTCTATCAAGAATTAATAGTATTTTCCAAATTAAAACTAGAATTAAAGAAAATACCATCAATTTTATAAGACTAAATTGTATCAATAGAAGAGATATAAATCCAATGAAAATCAGAATAAATACGAACCAAAACTTTAGTTTTAATTGATATAATCTAACTGGTCTAAATATTTTTCTATGTGTTTGTATCGTTGTCATTAGAAGGAAAGTGTTAATAACCAATCAACAATGATTAAGACTAACATGATTGCTCCTAAATACAATCCGACCCCAGTGAAAAATCCTTTGTAATCTCTATTTTCTCCTGTTACTTTTCCTATATTGAATATTATCAATACTAAAAGAATAATAGCAAAAATATAAGGTGCAGCACTTCTGACTTCATTCCAAAACTCTTGTGCTTTATCTTGAATTCCTATAGTTTGTGAATAGATATTTCCACTCAAAAAAATTAAGAGATAATTCACAAATCTTTTTTTACTTAAATGTTTCATGATTTATAGTAAAATTAATTTGTTAAAAGTAGATGCTTAAATTTGATGTCTGTGTTAATTAATTTTATAAAATTGAATTAATTTAGTGACAGCTTTTTAACTTTTTTTAAGTTATTCGATTTATAATAAATATAAGTTTAAAGTTCTTTTGCAATCTTTATGATGTTTAAGTAATTTTCTTGTATAATTTTATCGTTTATTTTCTGCCTAGGAATTTTTTTAATTTTTGAATACTTCATTCTTTTCATTTTTAGATTTTCACTTTCACCATTAGCGTTTATTAAAAAGAAATTTCCAGTTTTTCTTTGAAACATTTCTTCATATCGATGTTTCTTTTCTTTTTTCTCGGATTCGGTTATTCTTCTATCTGAAGAAGTATCTAAATAATTGTCTTTTCTTGAAATACTTGTTGATTTTCGTGTAACCATTTCAAAATAACTTTCGAAAAATTTAGCTGTATCTGGATCGTTTGTTTTTCCAAAGAAATGAGTTGATAAATTTGCTATAATTTCTTTGAATTGAAGTTCGCCTAACTGGATTGCACCTTGTACTTTATCCTGAAGCATGTATATTGTTCCAATATTATAACTTCTCATAGTAGCCGGAATTTTTCCCATATTTGGTAAATAAAGTGTTGGAGCTTCATCAATTAATAAATATGAATATTCTCTATTTCTTTGACTCATTTGTAATAAGGTAGCTTGCATTATTAGGGCAATAATTGGATTATATATTGTGGCATATTTAGGGTTTCCTACCAAACAAATTACACTCATTGATTCTTTTTTATTTACATTAAAATCTACTTCATTTTTACTTAAACAATAAAAAATATTTGGATTAGCTAATTTTGAAAATGCATTGGAAAGTATTGCTTTTACAGCTGTAACTTGTTTTATTGAATCCGTACTATCTATGAATGCACTTGCGTGAACTTTTGCTAAATCTGATTTTTCAATAAATTCTGCTAATTCTTCCGTTGTCTTATTAAGGAAAATTGCTGTTAACATTGAAAAATGGCAATATTTAGGATATTTTTCTTTAAGTACAATGATAGTTCCAATAATAGCTCCTTTGGCTGCTTGAATAAAGAAATCATCTTCTGATTTTTTTTTATTTGTAAATAAATTATCAATTATACATTGTGTAATAATCACAATGTCTTCTTCATTCTTTAGTATTTCAAGATCTAATGGATTTACTCTATCACTGAATTTAGGGTTATGTGGAGCTATTATTTTTAAAGGAATATTACTATTTCGATAGGTGAATTGAGCTATTTCTGTAAGTTCAAAGTTTTTATAATCATATATTATTCCTGGAATATTCTTTTCTCCAAAATCTTTTAAAATCCAACTTGCTATCGATTGTGTTTTTCCACTTCCTGCAGCACCTTGTATACTAATTCCTTTTACGAAATTCAATTTATAAGTTTTACGATTACTTTTTATTTGAAGTGTACTTTTTGAGTTCTTTCTTTTAGAAAGAATTTGAACAAAACAGGTTAATAATATTATAGGAAGTATAATATATTTAAGTAGTTCTATTAAATATACGCTACTATATATGTAGCGAAAAATTAAAATTATAATTATTAAAAGAATATAAATGGATTTTATTTGTTTCATTTTATCTTTTTTAAGATACTCTGTACTTCTTCATATTCTATAGGGAATAAAGAAAATGTATATTTATTTGAAAAAACATTTTTTTTAACATTCATTACAAGTTCTTCTAAGAGTTGACTCATAAATAAATAGTCTGATTTATACTCTTCATTTGAGGATTTCAACCGTATTATCTCATTTTCTTTTTCTGTGATATTTTTTATCAAAAAATTTAATTGTTTAATTTCTTTGTCTTTGCTATTAATTAATTCTTTTAAATTAGAGATTTGACTTTCTTTAACTTTTAGAAGTTGAATATTAGAAAATTGATCTATTAAAAATTCGATTAATTCTTTTTCAGTAATCTGATTATCTTTAGTTATTTGCTGTACTTTTTCTTTATAATTTTTACTTATTCTAATAGCACAAAATTTTGTTTTCATAAGTTTATAAATTACAGTCTTCGTGTTTTTTATCAATACATCCTTGAAACTCTAATTGTTTTTTGACAACGTATCCTCTACTATCTTTTAATTCCACATATGTATCTTTCCATTTATTACAAACATCAATATCATGACCTTTATGTATTTCAGAAATATTAAGTTCATTTTTATTATTAAGTTGTTCTAACTGGCTCTGTGATAATATTAATGTATTTGAAGCATTGTAAATTTTCCCTTCTATAAATCTTCCTTTACTGTTAGCTTTTACATAAATAGTATTTGAAGTTAAACTAGGGACACATTTATCAGGTAATATTGGTCTAATATCTGGTTCTAACCTATATCGTAAACTTCCAAATGTATAAGCTGTAATTATCTCAGGTGTGCTTTTTGATACTTTAATTTCTTTAATTTGCTCAACTTTAGTTTCAAATGAATCTTCAACAATAAACTCATATTTATAAATACCTTCTTCAAGTAAATCTTCTTTATATTCTTTTTCTAAAGAAAATTTATTATCGATAATTCCAGTATAAACAATAGAATTATTTCTCCTTAATGTCAATTTATAGGGTTCTGCATTTCCTTCTATAATATACATCTTAAATAAAATCGTGTCTTCTTCTGTTGGGTTTACAGGAGAATATTTCAAATCAGTTGCTAATTTTGGAACTTTACTTACATATTGAATTTCTAGTTTTTCAACTTCTTCGTCGTTTAACAAATAGCCATGAATTGAAAAGGGTACTTTTAGTTCCCCTAACCTATTAGCTTTAAAATAAAGTTTATTATTTCCTTTTTCTAAATCGAATTCTCCTTTTTGAAAGAGTTGATCTTCTTTTCTCAAAAAACCAAACATCTCTAAATCAAATTTAATTTTATAATGATATGGAGCATTGATATCCTTAGAATTTAAATTTATTTCAATCAGAGTCTCATTATAAATCTCATTTTCAAATTTTGATTTATTTAATCTAACATCAAAGTCGCTTTCTATTATATCAGCTTCTTTTATTTCACTAATAGATTCTCCTTCAGAATTTTCAAGTTCAAATTTAATTTTTATTGGCATTTTTTCATTTACATGTAATCCAATTTTAAATTCTTCCTGGTTAACCAAAAATGGAATATTTTCGTCATAGTTTCCTAATTTAGCTTTTCCTTCCAAAACTTCATAAGTTAAATATTGCTGCGTTAATTTATTTTCTGGTTTGTTTATTTTAAAATTTATATCGGATGATTTATTCAAAATCATTAGCGTATCCATTTCTATATCTAATTGAATTTTAGATTTTTTTACCATAAAATCTAATGACTTGCTTTGGGTTTTTGATGTATTTAAAACTTCAATAATAATTCTTTTTTCACCAGCTAAATCTGTGTTTCCTTTTAAAATTGTTTCTAAACCATTATCCAAATCGTAGTATGTGTTACTTATTATCTTTTGATTATGACTATCTACTAAATTGATTTCATCATCTTCAAAATCAATTCTATATCTAAAATCTGGATCAACAATTTTTGAATCATAAAGAGGAACTACTTCTATAGGCAGATTAAAATCTTGATTCACATAAATTTCAGAATCTATTGGAATTCTTATTTCAAAATCGTAATCTAAATCAAAAATTTCTTCTTTTTTGACATCACATGAAACAAATAAAATTACAAGTAAAAATTTTGATATTCTTTCCATTATTAACTGTTTTACAAACCTAGTTTAACTCCTACTCCAATCATTGGAAAAGTTCTAGCATATAATGACTCTATAAATATGGATTGTTTATAAGTTACCGAAACACCAATATTTGACCAGATATAATAAAGAAACTCATTTTGTAAGTTCACTCCATACCCCCATTGATCTTCTTGAACTATTTTATAATCCATCGATTCATAAGCTAATAATACTCCTCCTCCTATCGACCATTTAAAATTTTGAATTTTAATATATTTCTCCAATGAGTAATTATAATTCACAGATAAATATCTTCCTGTTATCTTTGTTTCTTCTTTTATCTTATCTATTTGTTTTTTATTTTTCAAATAATCAAATTGTAAAGAAACGCTACCTAAGCCTTCAGAATTTAACCTTTCAACTTGAAAACTATAATAATTAGAATTTTCTATGGATTTACCCAACTCTAACTTTACTAACCATTGTTCATTATAGTTTTGTTGTGCTTTTAATTGTTTACTATAAATACATATGTATACAATATACATGTATACAATATATTTTATAATATATACATTATTGTTTTTGCTATTATTCATAATATAAAGGTTTTGCATCCAAAATTAATTCTGGAGATAATCTTAGTGTCAAATTTCTTTCTCCACTTTTCTCTCTAATATGAACATTAAAAGATTTATCTAAACCAATTGTAAACTGAGGAAATACATATACAAATGATCTATTTCTTTTTGCAGCTATAGATTTAGTTTTAAAGTTTGTATGAATAGGGATTTTTACTTCATTGTATATAGAAACATTTTTCTTTTTACTTCTATTTTCTACATTAAAATTAATTTCCTCAATAAATAAATCTAAATGTGATTTATTTTGTAATTCAAATTTGAAAAATAGATTTTGATCATGAATCCAAATACCTTTAATTAAAAAAATTAACTTCTTATTTTTAACCAGATTTCTACTATTCAAAATATTTTCTTGATCTAAAAGGTAATTTATTTGTTGAGAATAATTGTTTGTGTCTGATTTTTTCTTTTCTAAGTCCTGGTTTTGAATAATATATTCATACTTATTAATCTGATTATTATAAGCAAGTATGAAATTGTAGAAAGAATTTGTCTCTGTTTTGACTATTAGATTTGTTTCATTTTGAAGTTTTTCATAAGGTTGGATAAACAAACTATTATCAACTTGTTGTATATCTATTGAATTACTATTTCCACCCAATGTGTAAAAAGAAACATTTTCAGGAAATAGTATATGAACTGTATAGTTTTCCTTTAAAAAAATCTTTTCATTTATTTGAGCAAATAAACTTGTACTCAACAATAAACTTAAAAGCAAAAAAAACCCTTTCATATTAATTAAAATTAATATCCCTGGGGGTTATGATTGCAAATGTGAAATATAATTTTTTGATTCTATGTTAATAGAGTACTAAATTTGATCTCTCGAAAATTCTTCAAAAGATTTTATTCTATACTTTGGAAATTTTTCTTCGAGCCATTTCATAAAAAAGGCCCAATCAGCAGATTTTTCATTTTCTTTTTCTAGACAGTCTTTAATTTTATCAATATTTGTAGATCCTATAGAAATTTTATGATTTAAATAGCTTTCTTTTTCTTCAGATAGCTTTATAGCATTCATCAACGAATTTCTCTGGTTTTTCCAATAAATAGCATATTGATTTCTTACTTCATTCTCTTTTTGAAGAGCTTCATCCTTTCGCTTTTTTATTTCTTTAAGATTCTGTTCTTTTTTGTTTGATTTACTTACTTTTTTATCAAACATCCATCCATTCTCAATAGATTTAATAACATAACCTACAAAATTGTTTTTAGAAGTAGGATCCTCTTTTTGTAAAATATGAATACACTTTCTAAGATAAGTTATTCCATACTTTTCAATTAATTCTTCTGCCTTCTTTCTTGTAATTGGAGCTTCATCAGGTTTTTTTAAATTTTGTAATAAAGATATAATCTGATTTCTACTTTCTTCTTTTGTTAACCTTTGTTTTGGTTTAGCTTTAACGATTTCTTTTTTTGGAATCTCTACAGCTTTTACCTCAATTTGATTAATCGTTTTATCTATTTTCTTTTTTAATTCTTGTTCTGAAATATTTTCATTCTTATAGATATTAAATTGAATTGCATGTACTCTCCTCCTCTTCTTTATTTCAGTAAATTCAAATTTAATATCTGTTTTATTTGCTAATTCTTTTTGAGAAATTAAAATTACATTTCTTTTAAAATCAGCATATGCTTTATATTTATCTTCAATTTCTAAAACAATTTTTATTTCTTCAACTGTAAGCGTTCTTGAACCAATTTTTTCATATTGTTTTAATAATTCATAAATTCTCAAAGCATGGTTTGATTGGATTATTAAATGATATTTTAATTGGTAAGAAGTATAGGCCCATTTCTCTCTTTCATCAATCAAAGCATTTATTCTTTCTTGACGTAGTTGTTCTTTTTCTCTACGTTTTTCCTCCGCAATTTGTGCTGGAGATTTTAAAAGATAGGATAGTAAATTATCATTTAACTCAACAAAAAAAGCACTTTCTTCAACATCATAACGAACTCTATTTGTTATAGTTAAGAATTCAAAACTCCCATCTCCTTGTTTTAAATGAATATTCTTAGAAGTTAAACTACTAGCAATTGTTTCTAATTCTGTATAAACTCTGTGGTTATTTTTAATTTTTACAACATCATAAACATCTACCCTATATTCCTTCTTAAAAGCAACATCTTCAAATGGGTTTATTTGAGAAAAAACTAACTCTAAAATTCTTGATTCATTTCTTGTTAAATTCAATTTAGAAGAAATCAACAAGTTTCCTTTTCTTACTATATTCGGTTTATCTTCTAACATGATCCTAATTATTTTGGTTTACATAAGTATGTTGTTTTTCCTCATAGTTCATGTTGTTTTTCCTCATAGTATGTTGTTTTTCCTCATAGTTCATGTTGTTTTTCCTCATAGTATGTTGTTTTTCCTCATAGTTTATGTTGTTTTTCCTCATAGTATGTTGTTTTTCCTCATAGTATGTTGTTTTTCCTCATAGTTCATGTTGTTTTTCCTCATGGTTTATGTTGTTTTTCCTCATAGTTCATGTTGTTTTTCCTCATGGTTTATGTTGTTTTTCCTCATAGTTAAGTTGGTTTTCTCCTTTATTTACAGTACTTTAAAAAGCCCTAAACATATAAAATATTAAATATATAAAAAAACAACAAACAAAGAATGTATGTTATTTTTTAAATTTTGCTGTTCTTTTCTGATATTCTTTAAATTCTTCTAAATATCCTTCTCTTTTTAGTTTTTCAAAAATAGCGGTACTTGTAAATTTAATTAAACTTCCATTTGTTTTGAATTGATAGAATTTTAAAATGTCATGAATTTCGGTATAACATTGTAAAGGTTTTCTATTTTTACCAGAAATTAATTGTTCTTCTGGAATAATTTCTAAAAGAATTTTTTCATCTTCTGTCCATATTCTTTTGTTTTCTTCAATTTCTTGACTTCGAAGTTTATCCTCATACTCTTTTTGAAGCTTCTTTCTTAAATCCTCTTCTAATTTAGTTTTTAAAGCTTCTAACGAATCTTCTTCTTCTTTTTGAGGTGGGGTTACTATTTTTGGTTTATCTTCTTTAGGAGTTTCTAAAATAGGTTTTTTAACTATTTTTTCCTCTGCTTTACTTTCCCCTTGAATATTCGTAGGAATTAATGAATTTATATTTTGTAATTTCTTCTTTGCCATAATTATACCATTTTTACCCAAGCATCAACTGCATTTTCATAATCTACTGCACCATTTGATTTTGGAGCATAATCAAAAATAGTTTTGTTAATTGAAGGAGCATCTGTTAAATCAACATTCATTCTAATTGCAGGATTAATTGTCAAATTAGGGTATGTTGATTCTATTAAATCTTTAATTTGTTTATTTGAATTTGTTCTTTGATCAAACTTAGTTAAAAGTAAACCACTAAATTTTAATTCAGGATTCAATTTAGACAATTTAATCATAGTAATGAAATCATTTATCTTTTTTAATGGTTGCAATGTCATGATTCTTGTTTCCAAAACTCCTAAAACATTTGTTGCGGCAGTTAGCGCATTTACATTTAATAAATTTTTTGCAGGAGATAAGTCAAGAAAAATATAATCGTAATGTCTATGTTCTAATAATTCTTCTAATCTTTCTTTTAATCTATACTCTCTTCTACTATAACTTGTCAATGTTGTTTCTGCATCCATAAGATCATCATCGGCAACAATTATATCAAGATTTTCTTCTACAGAAATAATTGTTTGATTTTCCTCCCAATCAAAAACTCCATTTTTTATCGGATCATGAAGTAAAACATGTGCTATTGTTGTTACTACTTCGTTTTCAAAACGCTCACTTCCTAAAAGCCAATCTGTCAAATTTCCTTGAGAATCTAAATCAATTAGAAGAACTTTTTTATTTTTCCTTGCAAGATTTACTGCAAAATTAGCGGATGTTGTAGTCTTTCCTACTCCACCTTTATTGATGGCAACTGCCGTAATTACTGTATTCATATCGAAGTTTTAATTGTTTAAACAAATATATATAAAATATTTTGTATACATGTATACAAAATACAAAAAACATGTAAAAAAGTAATCAAGTATAAGGTATAAAGAATATAAAATAGTAGATACAAATATAGAATATTACTGTATAGTGAATAAATAAAACGTGTAAAAAGTAATCAAGTATAAGATATAAAGAATATAAAATAGTAGATATAAATATAGAATATTACTGTATAGTGAATAAATAAAACGTGTAAAAAGTAATCAAGTATAAGGTATAAAGAATATAAAATAGTAGATACAAATATAAAATATTACTGTATAATGAATAAATAAATCATGTAAAAAGTAATCAAGTATAAGGTATAAAGAATATAAAATAGTAGATACAAGTATAAAATATTATTGTATAATGAATAAATAAATCATGTAAAAAGTAATCAAGTATAAGGTATAAAGAATATAAAATAGTAGATACAAATATAGAATATTACTGTATAGTGAATAAATAAATCATGTAAAAAGTAATCAAGTAT
>NZ_JADOTV010000013.1 GCF_015767245.1 Aureivirga sp. CE67 | reverse complement strand
CTTAATAATGAATTAAATTTGCTCAAGACTTCGGAGGTTTAGGATTATTTTTTGGTAGAAACAAAACTATAACCTTTTGAAGTCTTTTTTTATCTTATACAATTTTAATCGTGATAATGTTTATTAATTGACTTTAATAAAATTATTATTTCGTGCTTCAAAAATTTTCTCAGTTCCATCATAGGCTATTCTAGAGTATTTAACCAAACCTTTATGCTTTTCATAATAAGAAAATTGTGAAAAATCCAATTTTTCTTTTAACCATTCTGTATGAATATCTTTTACTTCGCTTAAAGATTCAACATGAAAAGTATCATGAAAAATCAGCTGATTGTTTTCTTCTTTTAAAAACCTTCTAGTTCGGTTTAATTGATAAATAACATCTTTATAAATAAATTCTCCACTATATGTACTCAGATTTTCTAAATCCCATTTTATTAAATCTTTTTTTTCAGGATATAATTTTATTAAATGAGGAACTTTAAATTCTCCAGTATCATCATATTTTATTAATGTATACGAAATTAGAGAAGAACCATTTTCGGTAATCTGTTCGGTAGTTTCGTCTATCAATTCTTTTTTAGAATTATACCTTTTGGTAATTATTTGGTTGTTTTCTTTATCTTGTACAATATTCCAAAGGTGAGAATCTTTACTGTCTATTGCTACAAATTCAATATTTTGTTCCTTCTGATATTGTTTGTTTAAATAAAACGATTTTGTGTCTATTTTCTTATTACATGAAATAAACTGAAAACAAATAAGAATACATATAAGTTTTAAGATCTTAATTTTCATAGTTTAATTTTTCTTAAAGATAAAAAGATTTATGGTAATTAATATAGTAGCTAAAAATAGTAACCCAAGACTCCTTGTAAGTTTACTATTTTGTTTATCATCAATAATATAAAAGATAAGTAGGGCGAAAATACATAGAATAGAATCTCCGATTAAACCTAATAAATAACCTTTTCCAGATTTCATTTCAAGAAAAATGAAACTGAAAAAAGAACAAATAATTATAAAAGTAATTTTAGTTATTTTAAAAATTATAGGTTGCTTCATTTTTAATTGTTGATTAAATAAACATTATCACGTTTGATTTTAAATATAAGGTATACAGATTTTTAATTTCCCCTCTCGAGAGGAGCTAGGGGTGTGTTATAAATTAAATTTACTTTTAAGGTTTTAAATGTGATAATGTCTATTAGAAAAGAAAAATCATTTCCAAATCTCCCACCATTTTTTAGTAGGCTCTTTTTCTTTAGAATTATTTGTTTCTGTGCCTTTAGTTTCCCCTTTTTTATTTGACGAAGCATCTAAAAGTAGTTCAATATGTTTCCATCCAAGTTCGGAAATTTCTCCTTTTCGGTTCAATATGTTTTTGTTAAAAAGAACTGAAATACCATCATTATTCATTTCTCTAGTCAGAAAAAAAGCAATAGCCTTATGATTTCTATACTCAAAGAATTCTTTAAGTTTTGAAGGTTCAAGTTTCAGTAAAGCTAGACCGAAAATTGCTTTAAGTTCTTCATCTTCCAAAGAATTTTTGATTTCTTCTTTAGTAAAAGTTTTCTTCTGGTTAATTTCATTTGCAAAATCAGGGTTGATCCATTCTTTTGTCCAATCTTCATCAATAGAGGATAGAGCAATACTGAAATAAGGTTCGTATTTATCAACTTCCTTTTGTGTAACAATTTTCTCAAAAATTTCTTCTTTTAAGTTTTCAGACTTAAAAAATGGGATTCTTTTTAGAGCTGCAAATCGGATATTTTGGTTTTCTTCTTCTAAAACACAATGTTTCAATAAAGGATAATATTTTACATCTTTAGTTTCTCCAAGATGCATGATCAATTTTATTTTATTATCTACATTTTGAATACCATTAAAAAAAGAAATCAGTTTTTCATCAGGAACTGTAATATTGAATTTTGAAACTAACTTCATGTTCGGAAGAATTAATTGCTCCATATATTCTTCTCCAACATTCGGATTGTTTTTCATTCTTTCAATCATAGAATTCGCATATGGATTTTTAGCATCAATCAGATGACTCTTTTTTACACATGAAAGTCCTATAGGATATAATTCATTTTTCTTTGTTTGAATAGAAATATGACACAAAGAATCTCCAAACCCATACCAGATCATAGAATTTTCTGGTTCCAATTCCAATCCTTGACTAAATAGGGCAGAAGCCATTAAATGATTTTTTTCAGTATAAAATACCAATGCAGCTTGTTCGTAATGATTCATTTTTAGATGTTTTTAAAATTTGAGTAATATTAGACATTATCAGGTTTGATTTTGTATAAAAGCATTCAGATTGTCAAGTTCCCCTCTTGAGAGGGGCTAGGGGTGTGTTTTAGATGATACAAAATTCCTTCATAAGATTTTAAACCTGATAATATCTATTAGATATTATCACTTTTTTGAACTTGAGAATGCTTATTTGAAATAGTTGAACTTTTAAAATAAACCAAAGAATTTTTTCTTTTTCACAGTCACAGGCCTGTAAATATCCACGATATCGCTTACCCGAAATTTATCAAAACCATCAAATAAAGCTTCTACACCTTTATGCATTTTTAATTCTAGTTCTTCGTTATAAAGTGGACAAAGTGCTAGAAAATGAATAGATTTATTTTCAAGTTCTAAAAGTTGAGCTTCTTGAGGAAATACAACTGAAGGTAGTAAAATCATGGAGCTGAAATTAGTGTTTTCGGCAAAAGGAGCAGCAGGTTCTCCATTAGGTATTGTGTGCCCAAACCAAAGCCATGTATTGTAAGCGTGTGGAAATCTCGCCAAATACTTAAGCCATTCTATAGGCCAATAGTTTTTTCTGTCTTTGAAGCTTTCTTCAGATACTTCCCAGTTTTCAGGTAAACATATACTCAATTCTAAATATTCACAACCTTCAACACCTTCTGGAGAATTCATTGGTTTATCACTCATTCCAGATGTGATGAATGTATGAAATGGTTTTTCTTTAGTTGGTTTTACCCAATGAATATCAATGTGTACAAATTCTGAAATAACTTCATGGAATACTTGATGTATTTCTCCAAAGTGTTTTTCTATATGAGCTGATATTTCTTCTATTGAAGAATCTCCAGAAGGTGCTACAAATTCTGGTGTTTCAAGATCATCATATCTATATATTGGTGCGCCTGATTCTGATTTTTTCATTATTAATAACGATATTTAGTTTTTTATTATTTCTCTCAAATTTATAATTTCAAAAGTCTCCTTGATTTTTCCTTTTCTGTTTATTTTTAAATAATTCCAATTCATGTTTTTTGCTCCCTGAATATCGCTTTTAAAAGAATCTCCCACCATTAATATTTCATTTTCTTTTTTTTCAGATTTAAATTCAACGATTTCAAAAATATTTTTTTCAGGTTTTAATTTTCCTTCTTCACAAGAAAACACAATACCATCAAAATAAACAGCAAGGTTCAATTTTTGTACAGCTTTTTTATAAGGTGAAGCTAAGTTTGAAATCAAATAAAGTTGATAATTTTCTTTTAAGCTTTCAAGAACTTCTATTGTTTCTTCATACAGTTCAATCGAATTCAATTCTTCTTCCAAAAGATAATTGTATTCAAAATAAAGCTGTTTGAAATCATTTGGTAAAATATGGAACAAATCTTCTATTTCATTTCGCATAATTATATCCAAATAATCCAAAAGTTCTAAATTAAATTTCGTTTTAGAATTTTTATACAAAACCATAAAGAACTTATGATTTTTCTTGATCTCAATTAGTGTATTGTATAAATCAAAAACAATGACCTTTGATTTCATTTTTTTTATTATAAATTATAGAATTTCTTAAAGATAAATAGTTTTAAAAATATTTCATGAAAAGTAAAAAGTACATTACTTAATTTCTTCAGCCATTAAAAGTATTTTCTTACTTATTTTATCCGCATTTTCTTTTTTGGTAATGATTGAACCGTGATTACTTTCCATAATAAATTGCTCACTGTTTGATGAAAGTTCTTTTAATTCTTTCTGCATTTCAAACCAAATTTGTACTTGCTTTTCAGGATCGATTCCTTCTTTTCTATACTTTTTTTTCTGAGCTTCTCTATACTGCTCTGTTGCCGTAAAAACCAAAACAGGTAAAGAATCTAAATCTCTAGATTGCCCAGCACGATAAAGAATTGTGTCATTGATAGCCATTTCTTTTAAAAATCTACGATAAACTTTTCCAGAATGAGCAGTCAATTCACGATTTCGCTTTTGACAATCTTCTGGTAAATCATCTTCTTTAGGTTTAAAACTTGAAATTTGACTATAAAGTCCTGTTAAACCAATATCTCCAAGAAAAGAAACACCTTTTAAGAAGCTAGCTTTATTTTTATCATACAATTCTTTTTGCGCTAATCTTTTCCATTGTTCAGGGTGACTTGCATCCAAGAAAATCATTCCCTTTACCTCATTCGGATATAAATCTCGGAATATTCTGTTGTAAGGTCCACCCATAGAATGACCAACTAAAATATAAGGAGGTTTTTCACCATTTTTTTCTAATAATTGATGTAGTTGTTTTGCATAAAATTCAGGAGTAATATTTTCTTCAGTTTCTTCACTAAATCCTTTTCCTTCTCTATCATAACGGATAATTCGTACTTCATTTTTTAGGTTTTCTGCAATCCAATGAAACATTTCAGTATCTCCACCAGCTCCAGATTCAAGAATAAGAGTTGGTAATTCATTTTTCTCTCCTTCCGCTCTGATATGAAGTTTAGTTCCATTTACATCTACTAATTTTCCTGGAGCAGTAGGTCCAGAACTAAATAGACGATAACTTAGTCCTGCTAGAACTAGTAATAGTATTATTATCCCTAAAAATTTACCTAACCATTTGAAGATTTTCATAGTAATTTTTATCATTTTTTTCATAATTCAAGTATAGTAGTAATACGTGTTTAAAGGTTTAAATAATTTTTGTTAAAATTACTGTATTACCGTAAATTATTCAAACTAAAAGATTTTTAAATTTTAAAAAATATAAGAATTGTGGTATTGAATGGTTTTAATATGATCAAAAAGAAATTTCATTATATTGCCCTAAAAAATAAATGAAATATAACACCTTATTATTTCTGTTATTATCAATAAATATTTTTGCACAAAATTTAGTTTTAAACCCAAGTTTTGAAGAAACAAAATCATGTGCAAATGATATAAGTACTTTTGAAAGACATATAAAAAAATGGTCAAAACCTTCTTTAAGTACTACCGATCTTTATAATTCATGTAGCAAATCAGATGTAGGAACACCGTATAATGCAATGGGATCTCAATTTCCAAAAAATGGAGAGAATTATGCAGGGATTATTTTATATGGGAAAGGAAATTATAGAGAATATGTTCAAGGAGAATTATCTGAACCACTAAAAAAAGATGCTGTTTATAATATCACATTTTATGTAAGTCTTGCCGAGAATTCACATTTTGCAATTAAAAATATGGATATTCTTTTTTCAAATCAAAAAATTTATATGGATACAAAGAAGAATATAAAAACTTCCTATTTGGATGCTATTGAAAGTTTAAAGTATTCATTAATATCTATTGATGGAAAAGAATATTTTAGAGGAAAAAGTAAATGGATGAAAATAAAAGCTTCTTATATAAGTAAGGGAGGTGAAAAATATTTTACAATTGGGAATTTTCGTAAAAATTCTAAAACAGATTATTTAAAAATGAGATCTTCTATAAAAGAAGAGCTTGCTTATTATTATCTAGATCATGTTAGTATTTCACCAAAATATCCAGAAAAAAAAGAAATCGAAATCATAACTCCAAAAGAAAAGGAAGTTTTTACAACTAATAAAACATATATTTTTGAGAATGTAACCTTTGAATATGATAGTTATGAACTTTCAAATGCTGCCAAAACTGAAATTGAAGAAGTCTATGTTTTTTTGAGAGACACAAAACAAGCAGTTATTAAAATCATGGGGCATACAGATAATATGGGAGGAGAAGATTTTAATCAAGAATTATCTGAAAATAGAGCAAAAGCTGTAGCAAATTATTTGATAGATCTTGGAATTTCAGAAGATAGGGTTTCTGCAAAAGGTTTCGGAGAAAAAGAGCCAGTTACTACAAATGACACAGAAGAAGGACGAGAACAAAATAGAAGAGTTGCTTTTGAGTTTATTAAATAATAAAATTAAACTTTATCTGTTTTAAAAGAGGCTGAAAATTAAAGAATAAAAAATCGAATGAAAAAATACATCTACATTTTCCTATTGTTTACATCAAACATTTTTGGTCAAAATTTAGTTTTAAATCCGAGTTTTGAAAAGACAAAATTTTGTAAGCAATATACTGCAGGATTTGATAGAACTATGGAGGATTGGTCTACAGCAACTTGGGGTTCAAGTGATGTATATAATCGTTGTCATAAAGGGCAAGTTGGAGTTCCAGAAAATGTTACAGGATTTCAAAATCCAAAACATGGTGATAATTATGTTGGTTTTCTAGCTTATTATAAAAAGAATCATCGAGAATATTTGCAAGGAAAATTATCAGAGCCGCTAGTGAAAGATTCTACTTATTATTTTTCTTTTTATACCAGTTTGGCTGAAAATTCAACGCATGCTGTCAAAAATCTAGATGTTTTGTTTACAGATAGAAAATTAAAGTTGCGAATTTTTAAACCAATAACTGTAAAAGATTTGGAGAAAGAACATAATCTTAGGTATAATTTGGTTTTGATTCATAATCAAGAATACTATAATGATAAGAAGAAATGGAGAGAGGTTAAACTTACTTACAAGGCTCTGGGAGGAGAACAATTTTTTACGATTGGAAATTTTTATAAAAACAAAAAAACGGATAACATAGAAACTCCTGAAGGAGTTGGTTCTTATAACGCTTATTATTATGTAGATGAGGTAAGTATTTTACCAAAATATCCGAAGAAAGAAAAAAAAGTGAAATTAATTCCAGAAGGAAAAGAAGTTTTTACTACGAATAAAACCTATATTTTCGAAAATGTAACTTTTGATTTTGATAGTTTTAAACTTACCGAAGCAGCAAAATCAGAAATTCAAGAAGTTTTTGATTATTTAAAAACTGATGAGCAATTGAGGATTAAAATCACAGGACATACAGATAATTTAGGAAAAGAAGATTTTAACCAAAAGCTATCAGAAAATAGAGCAAAAGCTGTAGCAAATTATTTGATGGAACTTGGAGTTTCAGAAGATAGAGTTTCTTCAAAAGGCTTAGGAGAAAAAGAACCAATAACTACAAATGATACAGAAGAAGGGCGTGAGCAAAATAGGAGAGTAGCTTTTGAGTTTATTAAATAATCAAAAATCAAAATGAAAAAAGAATATTTATTTTCCTATTATTTACATCAACTATTTTTGGGCAAAATTTAGTTTTAAATCCAAGTTTTGAAGAAACAAAATCATGTACGAATGTTATAGGTCATTTTCAAAGAAATATTATTAATTGGACCAAACCAACATCTACTTCTACAGATCTTTTTAATTCTTGTAATAAACAAAATGTTGGAACTCCTTATAATATCATGGAAGCTCAGTTTCCCGAACATGGAAAAAACTATGCTGGAGTTATATTGCATTCAGAAAATCATTATAGAGAATATATGCAAGGAGAATTGACGGAAACTCTACAAAAAGACACCATTTACAATGTTACATTTTATATTAGTCTTGCCGATAATTCTCATTTTGCAACGAAAAATATTGACATCCTTTTTACAAATAAAAAGTTTTTTTTGAAAACTAAAAGTATTATCAAGAAAAGATCTTTAGACGGAATTAAAAACTTAAAATATTCGTTGGTTTCTATTGAAAAAGAAGAATATTATACAGATAAAAATAGATGGATGAAAATTCAAACTTACTACAAAAGTAAAGGTGGAGAAAAATATTTTTCTATTGGGAATTTTCGAAAAGTCATGGATATAGATGTCATGAAAGTGAATTCTACTTTTAATGAATCATTTGCTTATTATTATATTGATCAAGTTAGTATTTCAAAAAAGGAAATTGAGAAAGAAGAAATAGAAATAATAATTCCAGAAGAAAAGGAAGTATTTACCATTAATAAAACCTATATTTTCAAAAATGTAACTTTTGATTTTGATAGCTTTAAACTTACCGAAGCAGCAAAGTTAGAAATTCAAGAAGTCTTTGATTATTTAAAAAATGATGAACATTTGAAAATTAAAATCACAGGACATACAGATAATTTAGGAAAAGAAGATTTTAACCAAAAACTTTCAGAGAATAGAGCAAAAGCTGTAGCAAATTATTTGATGGAACTTGGAGTTTCAGAAGATAGAGTTTCTGCAAAAGGTTTTGGAGAAAAAGAACCAATTACTACAAATGATACAGAAGAAGGACGAGAGCAAAATAGGAGAGTAGCTTTTGAGTTTATTGAAAAATAACATAAAATTTCTTTAGTCATTTTATTCAATGTGTAAGTTTCTCTATTGAGAAAGATAGATACATAGTTCTTTATTTTTATGAAATAATTTTTAAAAAAAGCTTTTGAAAATCATTAATTTAAAAGAAAGGTTTTAATTGATGGTTTCATGAAAAAAACAATTTTACTTTTCGTTATTTTCTTTAGTTTTTATGCAAATGCACAGAATTATTCTATAATTGACAGTCATTTACATTTTCTAGATTTTACACAAGATACAGATGGATTTCCACGAGTTATTCAAGCAATGGATTCTGCAAATGTAGAAAAAGCAATTGTTTTTGGAATGCCTATGGTAAAAATGTGGTCTGAAAACGATCCGATTCGTCCAGAATATTATTTAAATACAGATTCACGAGCTTATTATTATTCTGCAACGGATTTTCTTCTTGCAGAAAGACTTTTGAGAGAAAATGAAGAAACACAAAAGCGATTTTATCCTTTTATTTCAGGTATAAATCCTTTGGATTTGAATTCGGCTCAATTCATAGAAACTTTGTTGGAGCTTTATCCTAATTTTTGGAAAGGAATTGGAGAAATCATTTCACGACACGATGATTTGACAGCTTTTCTTTATGGGGAATTTCCTAGAGCAAATCATCCAGCTTTGATGAAAGTTTACCAACTCGCAGCAAAACACGATTTACCAATTTTGATACATCATGATATCACTTCTGTTTCTTACAACAATCCAATTTACTTAAAAGAGTTTGAAGATGCTGTTTATAGAAATCCTAAAACGATTTTTATTTGGGCACATGCAGGAACTTCTCGACGAATTGGAATTGATAAACATATTTTGACTTTAAAAAGATTATTGAACGAATATCCGAATCTTTTTATTGATATTTCTTGGGTTTTGTTCGATGAACATATTAAAATGGACATGGATAATTGGGTAAGTTTTATTGAAGAATTTCCAGACAGATTTTCTTTGGGTTCAGATAATGTTGCAAATACGAAAACTTATGTAAAAGATGTGTCGAAATACCAACCACTTTTGAAAAGATTAAAACCGAAAACTAGAGAATTAGTTAGTAAAGGAAATATTGAAAGAATTTTAGAAGAATAAATTTAAAAGATAAGTTAAAGTGTTTTAAAATCAATTATTTAAGTTTTAAATTTCAATTAGTTTTCGATAAAAATATTTGATGATGGATAGAAAGATAAAAGTGACAGTTTTCAATACCAAAAATTGGGTTTTTGATTCTTTTTTACAAATGAATAAAGAATTCGAATTTGAGTTGGATTTTCAAGAAACAAGACTGTATTCCAAAACAGCTTCTCTAGCAAGAGGAAGTGATGCTGTTTGTGTTTTTGTAAATGATGATGTAAACAAAGAAGTGGTCGAAATTCTTCATGATGAAGGAGTGAAGTTAATTGCTTTGCGTTGTGCCGGATTTAATAATGTTGCTCTAGATAAAGCAAAAGAACTCGGAATGGAAGTTGTTCGTGTGCCTGCATATTCGCCATATGCTGTAGCAGAACATACTTTAGGTCTGATTTTGAGTTTGAATAGAAAATTTCATAAAGCACACCCGAGAGTTAGAGAAGGAAATTTTTCATTAGATAATTTATTAGGTTTTGATATTCATGAGAAAGTAATTGGTGTTATAGGCGCTGGAAAAATTGGACAAACATTTATCAATATGATGTCAGGATTTGGTTGTAAAATTTTGATTTATGATAAATACGAAAATCAAGAAATGAAAGATTTAGGAGCAGAATATGTTTCCTTAGAAGAACTATATGGAAAAAGTGATATTATCAGCCTTCATTGTCCTTTGACTAAAGATACTTTTCATATGATTGATGAAAATGCGATTGATCAAATGAAAAGACATGTGATGATTATCAATACAAGTCGTGGAAAATTGATTGATACGGATGCTGTGATTAAAGGTTTGAAATCTAAGAAAATTGGTTATTTAGGATTAGATGTTTACGAAGAAGAAGAAGCTTTGTTTTTCGAAGATTTAAGCGAAACAATTATTCATGATGATCAATTTGTTCGTCTACAAACTTTTCCAAATGTTTTGATTACCGCACATCAAGCTTTTTTTACGAAAGAAGCTGTGATGAATATAGCAGAAACTACTTTTGAAAATATTAAAAATTATTTTATCCATGGAAGAGCGGATAATACGGTTTTGTTTTAGGTAGAAAATCGAAAATAATTAAAATAAACCCAGAAAACAAATCCTGGGTTTTTTAATTTATTCTTTAACCAAAAATTCCAAAACTTCACATTCTTCAAAACTTGGAATTTCAACTTTAGAAATCATTTTCTCCAAAACAGTTTCTGGAATTGGGTATTCTCTATTTTTATTTTGGTTTAAAAGTGTTTTATATGGAACCTCTACATAAATTATTCGAACTTTTGCTCTATAATCTTTAAATAATGAAATTCATTTTCTCAAGATCGTCCTTGAATAAACAATGAAAGACACTAGTAATCGACTACATCAGGTACCGTACCGATTGCTCAAAAAAACAGCTTTGTACTTTCTTAATTTAGAATATTTTTTTATGTTAAAATATTATAGTAGTATTGTTGCATGGCACTCGAAAAATTCGAGCGCTAGCTGGGAAAGTTGGAATTGTACTAATTGTAATGATCAAAAAGATAAATAATTATGAATAAGATAAGTAGATTGTTTTTATCATATTTTAGCTTAATAATATTTTTTATTATACATACAATAATTACAGAATCTGGAGATTCAAATGTTATATTTTTCATGATAGGTATCTCTTTAGGTATTTCTGTATTATTATATATTTATAATATAATTTTGGTTTACTTGTTTTTTAATATTTTCAATATTAAAAATATAATTACTTTTATTTTTCCAGTATTTATTGAAATCTGCCTATATAAACAGTTGGATTATTTATTTAATGAATTAGATTATTTTATAAGATATTTTACTATTAAATTAATAATTTTTACACTAATGATTAATTTACTGGTTTATAAATATTTTAAACAAAAAGTATAAATAATCTCACCTTAATATCTGTTTTCTTTTCATGAAATAAAGAAATAGAAATTTTAGAAAAGCTGTTTCATAAACATGAAACAGCTTTAATTTTTCAAGTATTAAACACTACAACTTCACATTCTTCAAAACTTGGAATTTCAACTTTAGAAATCATTTTCTCCAAAACAGTTTCTGGAATTGGATATTCTCTATTTTTGTTTTGGTTTAAAAGTGTTTTATATGGAACTTCTAAATAGATTATTCGAACTTTTGCTCTATAATCTTTAAATAATGAAATCCATTTTCCACGCATATCTTTTGTCAAATTTGTTGCATTAAAAACAAAATTTTCTTTCTTTCTCAAATATTGTTTCGCTTGTTCTTTTCCTTCTTGAATTACCCAACCATTTTTCTTTTTATCTGTTGGAGAAATCTTATTTTTTCTACGAATTTCATCTAAAGAAAGCATCGGAATATCTTTAAAAATCTTATTTACAAAATAATCTTTTCCACTTCCAGGAAGAGCAGATAGCATAATCACTTCAAATTCAGATTCTTCAAAAGGAACAAAATCTGGAAAACTATTTTCTTTATTCAAATAAAAATATCTTGCAAAATCTGTTTCAAAATCTTTCGATTTTCCATAACATTTATTTTCTAAACATAATTCTTTGAATAAATCTATTTTTAAAAGCAGTTCTTCTTTATCTGAACAAATTCTGCCTAAAACATCTGCTTTTGCAAGAATTTCCAAGAGTTTTGTATTGACTTCTAAACTTACTTTAATCAAAGATTTTTGAACATTTTCCTTTTCAATTGCCCAAATTGGAAAACCATGATATCGAACTAATTTTGCTATTTGTTCTCTAATTTTAAAAGAAATCGCAAAATCTTTATACAAAATAGTTCTAGCTGTAAATTCTCCTTTTTTAGCATGATTTGGAGAAATAATTCGTTCTTTTCCATCTATAACTTCAGTCGTAGTTGTCGAACGTTTTTCAATATCATGCATCAAAGTAGCTGTAACCAAAATATGTTTTTCATTCTCATTTAATTGCGAAAATTCTCTTAATGAAAAAAGAGCTTCCACTACCATTTTTGTATGAATCATTACATTTCCTTCTCCATGCCAAATTACATCTTGAGGAACATTTTTCATTTCTGCAAACCAAGAAAACTCATTTTCTATTTTTTGCCAATCTACAGAATTATTTTCTGCATTGTAATATGGGAGTCTCCAGTTCATTTTTTTGTTAAATAAGAAAAGTTAAACCATTTGTATTTTTCATAATTCACCAGACTTGCTGGTTTCCAGTTTTTAATCCAATGCACATCAGTTTTCACATGTGCAGGACGAACCAGTTTACACAAACTATCAAATTCGTTAGGAGCAACAGGTAAAATTCCATTATTCGTTTTGAAAGCATTTGCATTTCGAATCACAAAACCTTCAGAACATGGCTTTTCATTTTCAGGATTAAATCCTCCTAATTTTCCAGAAGTATTTGTATAATCTACCCAAGACATTTCAAGATTTTCAGTTAACCAAGTATCAAAAATCTCATTTTCATCTTTATTTCCTTGATAAAAATCTTTTAGAGTTTTTTCCATTTGAATTTCTGGAACCGTTGGAAAATCTAACATTGCGGCGTAAAATTTTACTTCTTCCCAAGAAAGCCAAATACCATTTTCACGAACAGCAAAAACATAGAAATAAGATTCTAATTTGGAATAAGCAATAGAATGAATTCCATACATATTTTCGCCAAAAATCTCTAAATTTCCCAAATCATTTTTCAATAATTCCCAACGATCTTTCAATGGTTTATCCCAAGGAAGTTGACTTGGAGCAGCGTGAGAACGTGCAAAAACTCCATGTTTATTAAGACAATTATTTTGTCCATCTAATTTTTCGGTTACAACTAAATTTTGGAATTGGCTAAAAACTTTGACATAACCATTTGGCATAAATCGATCATCAGAAGTAGTTCCAAGACTGATTTGCGCATGTAAACTTCTACAATATTTTTTTGAAATCGACATTTCTTTTTAAATAAATACATCCAAAACAAAATCGAAATTGAATTTGTTTAAAATGTTGTTAGTAATAAATTATTTGAATTCGATTGTATAGTTGAAGTAAGGGTAAATGAAAACTACTTTCCTTTAAAAAAGAAAGTTTTATAGTATATAATTTTCACTATACAATCTTATGAAGAAATGTAGAAGATTACATTTTTTTAAGTTTAAAAGGTTTTTTTATTTTTTTTCAAAATTAAGAAAAAAAGATTTAAAGTATTTTTTAAAGTTAAAAAAATAGTTTCCGAATTTTTTAGGAAGTATAGGAACGAGCATTTGTCCAAGATAATTTTTTGGGAATTTTTCATGAATTCCAAATTTTTCAGGTTCTTTACCTGGGCAAACATAAGTTCCGAAAAAAATATCCATCAAAGGTGAGATATTCGCATAATTACCAACATCTCTATCCAAATAATGATGCCAATGATGTAATTCTGGAGAACCTATTATTTTTTTCAAAAAACCAATATTTAGTCGAACGTTTGAATGAATATAAATTGCCCAAATACCTCGAAAAGCAATCACTCCAGCAATCGATTCTAAAGAAAACCCCATGATAAAAGCAGGTAAATTTATAATTCCGATAGTGTATAAAGAATCTAAAGGATGCTCTCTATGTGAAGCCAACCAATCCATGTGTTCTGAAGTATGATGAACTTTATGAAATCTCCAAAGAAAGTCAACTTTATGTTGTAAACGATGTGCCCAATAAATAAAAAAATCACTAAAAAATAAAACTTCAAAAATCTGTAAGAAAATAGGTTGAGATTTTATCATGTTTTGAAATGAAATTGGAATAACTCCAGAAAAAAAATCGTTGAAATAACTTAAAGCTCCATAAACTAAACCTCCCCAAATTAAATATTGTCCAAGAAAAAAACATAAATCTAAAAACCAATCTGGTCTGAAAAATTTTTGATTCTTTTTAGCAGGAAAAACTTTCTCCATAGGAACAAAAACTAGAATTAAAAACAAGAAACTTAATACAGGAGCAGCAATGATTATGAGGAAATCTTTCATTATTTTTTATTTAAAGAATCTTTTATGTTAATTGAATTCAAAATCAAACTATCTAATTCTTTTTTAAGATTTTCATCTAAAATAATCGCTGTTTTAGAACTAGATAAAAACTCTTTTGGAAAATTTATAGTATTATTTTCTTGAGCAGAATCTTTTTTATCAGATGTTTTAATATCATCTTCATCAAAAACCATCATTACTTTAGAGCTTCTTAAATAATTATTTTTATCCTTTTTTGACAGAGGAATATATTTTAGAGTATCTGATGTTTGTTGTGGTTGTTTACCTCCATTTGGACTTCCTAAAAACGTCGAAATATTTATAATTCTTGCTTGATATAAGATGAACAATGTTATTAAACTAAAGAATATTGATAATGTAAAAATCTTAAGTAATGTTTTTTTCATAATTTTAATTTTTAAGGAAAATCCTCTTTATTTTTAGAAACGTAATTTAACATATTTTCATATAATTTTTCTTTTTCATTTTGAAAAAAATTATCATCAGTTGATTCTTTTGCATTTTCTAGAAAATTTGCTAATTCTTCACAATGAAAAATATTTCTGATTCTTTCAATTTGTTGTTTTAGTAAATATAAAGCTGATGAAAAAGTTTCCCATTCTTCATATTCAATTGCTTCATTCACAGATAAAATGTTTTGAATCTTTAAGTCTAACTTTTCTATTTTTTCTTTCTTTAACCAATAATCTCTTTTCAAATCATATTTTATTTCCACAACAGAACAAATCAAACTAACTTTATCTGAATTAGAAATTTTTCTTCTTAAAATCAATTCTGTTTTAGTAAAATGTTCTTTTTCATAATTTTTAATTGCTTTGTTAATCTCAAAATTATTTTCGTTTAAATATTTTTCAGCAATTGTACTTTCAATATTTAAATTTTTAGTTAAAATTTCAATTTGATTTTCTTTAAAATTCTGAATGACCAATTCGATATTTCCTTCATATTTTTCCAATAATTTTTTAGCAAAAGAAATACTTATTGGAATTTGTTTTTTTAGTTTTCTTAAATCATTTAGGTTCAATTCTTTTTTTGATTTCATCTCCTTCATTTTTACATTGATTTTCTGAATTTAAAAATCCTTCAAAAGTTGTTTTCAAAGCTTTTAATTCTTTTATTTTCTGATCCAATTCTTCAATTTTTTGTTTTAGAAATTTATGATGAAAATCTGGATCTTCATTTGATTCAATATTATCGATTATCTCTTTACACTCTTGCAATTTCAATCCATGTTTTTTCATCTTTAAAACCAGTTTCACTCGCTCTACATTTTCATCGCCATATTCTTTGTAATTGTTATATTCATAAGGTTGAGAAACATTTTTTACCAATCCCATTTTCTCATATAATCTTATCGTATCCCTTGTTACTCCTGTCTTTTTAGCTAATTCTCCTACTTTCATAAAATGTTAAAATTTAAATTAATTAAAAATTTCTTGTAAAAACATTTGACTATTGACTATAGACCATGGTTTATCTTTGCAAAAGTAAATTAAAAAAACAGAAAATTATGAGACTATTTTTAATCTTAACATTCTTTTTAGGAATTCAGAATTCTATTTTTTCACAACAAATAGATACTAATAAATCTAAAATGCAATTTGAAATTTCAAATATGGGTGGGCTTAAAACTGTAGAAGGAAATTTTTCAGAGATTTCAGGAGAAATCATTACAGAAATAGGAACTTTAGTTAAAATTGACTTTTGTTTAAATGCTAGTTCTATAAACACTGAAAATAAGAAAAGAGATAAACATCTGAAAAATCAAGATTTTTTTGAAGTAGAGAAATATCCAAATATTTGTTTTACTTCAACTTCTATTATAAAACAAGAGAATTCTTATTTAGTGAAAGGAAATTTGACTATTAAAAATATTACAAAACAAATCGAAATTCTAGTTTCATTTGACGGAAAAACCCTTGAAAATACGGATGATTTTATTTTAAAAAGATATGATTTTGGAGTTGGTTCTAAAGGAGGTTTTATGGTTGGGAAAGAAGTGAAATTTACGAACATTGAAATACATTTAAACTAATGAAAAAGACAAAAATATTTTATTGGATATTTACAATTTTATTCTCGTTATCCATTTTAGCTGGAGCATTTCTATATTTTTTTCAACACAATTATGCAGTTCAGAATTTTGAGCGATTAGGGTTTCCTTCTTATTTGGTTTATCCTTTAGGAACTTCAAAAGTTTTAGGAATTATTTCTATTCTTCAAAAGAAAAGTCCGATTCTTAAAAACTGGGCTTACGCTGGATTTACACTTAATTTAGCTCTTGCTTTTTTAGCTCATTTCATGGCAAATGATGGAGAGTCATTTGGACCAATTTTCGTTTTAGTTTTAATGTTCTTAAGTTATTTTTTCAATTTTAAATTAGAAAAAGATGGAGAAGAAAGTTTATAGAATTACTTATTTGAAAATAAAAGATAAAAGGAGTTTTTTTGAGTTCAGGAAACAATTGAAAAAACAAAGAAAACAATTACTTCCTGATTTAAATTTCGCACTTTTTGAATCGTTTTTTTCATTTCCTAAGAAGAATGCTGTGAATGCTTTTGTAGAAATAATGGAATGGAAGAATATGTCGGAATATGAAAAATCTAAGATTCATTTAGATAGAATTTCTTTGAATCTGAATGAAAGCGATTTTTTGGAAATTGAAGAAGATTTTATTCTTGAAACAGAAAAAGGAGAGGCGTTTTCTATTGTAAATTTAAAAGAAGAAAACTTAGTTGTAGAATTTGCTTCAAGAACTATAAAAGAGAAAAAGAAAAAGATTTTTTCTGCAAAAAAAGAAGAGTTTCTATCTTTTTTTAGAAAACAACAAGGATATTATATCGATCAAGAATTTAAAGAAATTACAAAAGATATCAATGTTTTATTTTTTGTTTGGAAATCACAAACTGATTTTGAAAATGCAGGAAATAAAGTAAAAAAATCTTTGAAGTTGATTTTTAAAGTCTTTAAGTATTTTTCATTAATAAAGCAAAAAGCTTTTCAAGTTGGAAAATATCTTCGAGAGTAGTAACGAAAAAAGCTATGTTTAAAAAACATAGCTTTTTGAAATTTTATAAATGTAAAATCAATTAAATTTTCTTTTTACATTGCTCAATTTTTAATTGAGTATTTTCAGTTTTGATATTTTCGTTCTTAAAAATGGATTTGTAAATCGTATCAGATTTTTCGAAAAATTCTAATGCTTCCGAATATTTTTTCTCTTTAAAGGCAATTTCTCCAAGACCAAAATAGTTGTCTGCAATTAAATCATGATTTTCAGAAAGTATATTTTTTATGATTTCAGTAGATTTTGCAAACATATCTTTTGCATTGTTATTGTTTCCTTTTTTGAATTCTAGACTTGCCTGATTATGTAAAATAGTTGCAAAATGGAAATTGTTTTGTCCGATTTTATTTTCAATAATTTGTTTAGAATTTTCAAAAAGAGTTTCTGCTTGTTTTAATTTATTTCTTTCAAATTTCAACAAACCAAGACCGTTTAACGTATTACTAAAACTTAAATTTTCTTTTAATTGAAAAAGTGTATCATTTGAATAACTTAACTCATATAATTCTTTTGACTTTTTTAATTTTCCTATCGTATAATTTACATAAGCTTCATTTTGAGCGAAACTTGTGTAATAAGGATTATTTTTTTCCCCTAATTGTTCAAAAGCCTCAGAAGATGCTTTCTCTGCATATTCTAAAGAGGAAGTATAATCTCCCAGCTTTAAATTTGTTTCCGATAAATTTTTATAAAGAACAGCATATTTGAAAGAACTATATTCTGTATTATCAGAAGCAATCCTAAACTCTTGAAGAGCTTTATCATATTTAGCTTGCGCTATATAAACTTCACCAAGTTGTTTATGAAAATCGTAATAATATTCATTTTTTTCTTCTGAAATTTTATCGTTTATTTCCAATCCTTTTTTACAGTTTTTTTCAATAATATCAAAATTTGAAAGTGAAAATTCTACAGTATTCAAACCTCGTAAAGCAGATAAATAATTAAAGTTTTCCCCATTATTTTCTTCAAAAGAAGATTTACAAAGAGTTTTAAATATTTCCTTTGCTTTTTTATATTTTCCTAAATGATTTAAATTATACCCATAACTTGATAAAGAATTTAAATAAGAACTTGATTTATTAAAATATTCATTTTCAAAAGCTTTTTTGTAATAAGAATCTGCTTCTAGAAATTTTCCTTCAGATTGAAAAATTCGTGCTATTTCTGATTGTGCCTCTGAAATATCATTTGCTTTAATGTAAAACTCTTCTTCTGGTTTTTCTTGATTATTATAAGTAGTTGTATCTTTTTTAATCAAATCAATTTCAGTAGCTAAATAATTTTTAGCATCCTGATTATAACCTCTTTCACTCAGTGATATAGACCAAGCATGTAATATTCTTGTATAAGAAAGACCTTTATAAGAGTTTTCTAAAGAATTCAAACAATCTATAAATAAAGAATCTGATATTTCATATTGTTTTTCTAATTTTAAAACCTGAGCTTCAAAAGATTGAATGATATATTTTTTTTCACTCTCACTACCATATGATTTTGAGATATGATAATATGTTTTTGGAAAATATTTTAATTTATGAGATTGATCTTTTGCTTTAATATCTTTAAGAATTAAAGATTTATACCCTTTATATACAAGAGAATGTGCATAACCCCATGGTATAGTATCATTTGGTGACCCAATAGAATCTGACTTTATAGCCAACTCACCATAATGAATTGCTTTTTCAAATTCATTTTTTCTGTAAAATTCTTTAGCCTTGTCAATATAAACTTTTCTTAAACCTCTATTTTTAAGTTCTTCTACATCTTTATTAATGTAAATATTGATTAAATGTAGAGGAGTTAAACTCAAGACGATTAATAATAATATTAACGAGGAAGATCGATACCAAAGTTTTTTAATGAAATTTATTTTCTCTGAATTTTCTTCATTATTCTTTCGACTTTTTCTCCAGTTGTAAGATAAAAAAACAAAAAGTAAAAAATTTGGAATCATTAATGAAAATGCCACGAATTCAGTGAGATTCCTTATTACAGAAGAAAAAGAAAGAACTCCAAATCCTATTGCAATTCCACTATAAACAGCAATTAATGTCGATTTTTTTCCAAAAGCTTTTGATTTGTAAATTTTAAACCCAAAAATGCTGAGTAAAATAAAAACTAAAAAATTGATTAAGTAGAAAAAGAAATACTGACTGAAATCAATAATTTTACTTAAATAAAGAAGGATTAATGAAATTATAAGAATTTTTTCTAATTTATGCATTTGTTTTTTCGTCAAATATAATAAAATTAGAATTTAATATTTGTGTAAATTTTCTCAATCCAATCCAGATTGTTCTTAGTAATAATAATGGTTTTAAAACCATATTTTTCTCCTTCTATTTCCATTCCTTTTGCATCATCAATATGAAAATCTATTTTAAAACTAGGAGGGTGTTTTGAAGCAGAAATTTTGTTTTTACTTAAAGTTTTTTGATTTTCCTTTTCATTAATTATAAAATCAAGAGGAATTCCATAGGAGCGAAACTGCAATCTAATTTTCCATTTCTTTCGATAAGAAGTTGTGTACACTCCAAGTTGATGATTTTCTTTTCTTAAAGATTCAAAAAGCTGTTTTGTGTTTTTTCTTAAAGGTTCGATTTTTAAAATTTTTTGAAGAAATGTTCTTTTTTCCGTTTCAAAATCATTTATGTTATATGGAATTAAAGTGTCATCTAAATCAAAAGATATTTTCATTTTTTTAAATCAATAATTGATATTCTATTTCTAAACAGTTTTCAAATTCATTGAGAATTGAAGCTATTGGTATAAATTGCAATTTTTCAACCATTCGAATCGAAGCGATATTTCTTGAGTCAATTTTCGCAATAATATTTTTACAATCTAATGCTTTTAGAAAATCAATTTTTCCTTTTAGATATTCACTCCCATATCCATTATTCCAAAAGCTTGAAAAGAAAACATAACCAATTTCTATACTCAAATTTGGATGATTCCAAGTATAACAACTTCCTATAAACGCTGCATCTTTTTTTCTTTCTAAACCATAAATTCTGATTTTTCCATTTTCTAGAGAACCATTTTTTATGATTTCTTTAAATTCTGAACAGATTTCATTTTTGGTAAAAAAAACACTAGAAAGATATTTAATTACCTGATTATCTGTGAAAAGCTTGTGGTAGCTTTCAAAATCTTTCGGGGTTAATTTTCGAATCAGCAAGCGTTCTGTTTCAAAAATTAAATTCATATCGTTTTTCGTCTAAAATTTGTAAATTTGCACGCTCTAAAAGTACCAAAATGAACGCACAAAAAAAAGTAGCATTTTACACATTAGGATGTAAATTGAATTTTTCGGAGACTTCAACAATCGCAAGAAGCTTTGAAAATGTTGGATATGAACGTGTAGATTTCGAAGAAACAGCAGATATTTATGTGATAAATACTTGCTCTGTGACAGACAATGCAGATAAGCGTTTTAAGACGATTGTAAAAAATGCATTGAAGAAAAACGAGAATGCATATTTGATTGCTGTTGGATGTTATGCGCAGTTGAAACCAGAAGAATTGGCGAATATTGATGGTGTGGATCTTGTTTTAGGTGCAACAGAAAAGTTTAAAGTTACAGATTATATCAACGATTTATCGAAAAATGATTTCAGCGGAGAAGTGCATGCTTGTGATATTGAAGATGCAGATTTCTATGTTGGTTCCTATTCATTTGGAGATAGAACTCGTGCTTTCTTGAAAGTGCAAGATGGTTGTGATTATAAATGTACGTATTGTACAATTCCATTGGCAAGAGGAATTTCTAGATCGGACGCTTTAGAAAATGTATTGAAAAATGCAGCAGAAATTTCTAAAAAAGACATCAAAGAGATTGTTCTTACGGGTGTAAATATTGGAGATTACGGAAAAGGGGAGTTCGGAAATAAAAAGCACGAGCATACTTTCTTAGAATTAGTTCAAGCTTTAGATAAAGTAGAAGGAATCGAAAGATTGAGAATTTCTTCTATCGAACCAAATTTATTGAAAAATGAAACGATTGAATTTGTTTCTAAGTCAAATAGTTTTGTACCGCATTTCCACGTTCCATTACAGTCTGGAAGTAATACAATTTTAAAGAAAATGAAGCGTCGTTATATGCGAGAGCTTTATGTAGATCGTGTTACGAAGATTAAAGAAGTGATGCCAGATGCTTGTATCGGAGTGGATGTAATTGTTGGTTTCCCTGGAGAAACAGATGAAATTTTCTTAGAAACTTATAATTTCTTAGCAGAATTAAACATTTCTTATTTACACGTATTTACATATTCTGAAAGACCAAATACGGAAGCTGTAGAAATGGATGGAGTTGTTCCTAAAAATGTTCGTCAGAAAAGAAGTAAAATGCTTCGTGGACTTTCTGTGAAAAAACGTAGAGCTTTTTATGAAAGCCAATTAGGGAACGAACTAACAGTACTTTTTGAAAGTGAAAACAAAGAAGGATACATTCACGGATTTACAGAGAATTATGTAAAAGTAAAAACACCTTGGAATCCAGAATTGGTAAATACACTTCACAAAGTAAAACTTACAGAGATTTATGAAGATGGAGCTGTAAAGTTTGACTGGGTAGATAACGTTACGGAAACAAATGAGTCTACTTTAGCAGATTCTTTATAAAAAGTTAATTTGTAAAATTATTTGTAGAGCTTGTTTAAAATTGTATCAGAATTAATTTTATAGTTTATTAAAATGCTATTTTGAAGTTTTTTTTGGAGTACATAGCATCGCTATGGATGAGAAAAAAAACAAAAAAGAGCTTTTAAGAAGCATATAAATTTTTTTGATATAAATTTATACAAGCTCTTATGATAGGAAAAAATAAATTCCTACATTCGCAACATCATGAATAACATAAATACGACATATAATACAATTTCTAAGAAAAATTATTCAAAACGAATGATGTATTTCTGCGTAAACACTTTTCATGAGCACTTTTTACAAAAAATAAGATAAACTTAAAATAACAAATATATAACCGAAGTGCTTTTCTCAGAAAAGCACTTTTTTTTTACTTAAAACTCAAATATTATGAAACATTTTAGCACAAAAACAATGAAGATGATGAAGCAATTTAATTTTATGAAACGATATTATTATTACATGATTTCAAACCAAATCGCTTTGTCCAGTCCACCAATTCCATTAATACCATAAACACGAAAGAAAATGAAAAATATAGATAAAACAGTAAAAAGTCAGTTCAGAATAACAAGAAAATACGTTAACAAAAAGAAAGAACTTCAGCCATATTACTTATTTCTTCAAATTGAAGAATTGGCGAAGAAAATGATCTTGCCTTACCAGGATGAAACTTCCACTTTAGCAAAAAATACTTCTTTAGAAATTCGTCATGCTGCATATCTCCAAGATACAATTCACTTAAAGGGAGAAGTCGAATTTCAAGAAGATTCTACAATTAACATTTCGATTATTGTTTATAAAGCGAATAATTATAATACGACTATTTTGAGTAAGGCTACTTTTTCTTATGATTATAAAGAGAATTTAGCTTAATTACTTTCAAAATAGTAAATATTAAGGCGGATTGTACAGGTTTTTTTCCTGTACAATTCTTAAAAAATTGACATTTATCATAAAAAATAAGTGAAAAAAAAGTTATTTTTTATTCAATTTTTCTCTTCCTAGTTTAAATTAATTTCACTAAATTCACGTTGCGAAAAAATAAAAGGTTAAAATTTTACACAATATTAATACCAGTTAAGTAGTTTATATTAAGTGAGATATGTTTAACGAGTTGTTATTTTTTTGAATCATTGGTTTTATTTTTAAAAATCAATGCTTAAGTTTAAATTAACAAAACATAAGAAAATAAATTAATCCCAGCTTTTTATTTCGAAATATGTTTTTTGAGATAAAAAGTAAATTAAGAGTATGATAAAAGCAAAGAATATTTTTAAGTATTACGGAGATCTGGAAGTGCTTAAAGGAATAGATTTACATATTAAAGAAAAAGAGGTAGTTGCTATTGTCGGGCCATCGGGTTCTGGTAAAACTACACTATTGCAAATCTTAGGAACTCTTGATAAACCAGCGAAGAAAAAACACGAAGAATTAATAATAAACAATCAAAATGTCTTAGAACAACAAGATAAATCCATCTCAAAATTTAGAAATACACACATAGGTTTTATTTTTCAATTTCATCAGTTATTACCTGAGTTTACAGCATTAGAAAATGTTTGTATTCCAGCGTATATTCAGAAGAGAACGAAGAAAGATGCCGAAGAAAATGGAAGAAAATTACTGAAATTTTTAGGTCTTGAACATCGAATGGATCACAAACCAAATGCACTTTCAGGAGGAGAACAACAAAGAGTTGCCGTTGCTCGAGCTCTGATTAATAGTCCATCTGTAGTTTTTGCGGATGAACCAAGTGGAAATTTGGATAGTGCTTCTGCCAAGAATCTTCATGAACTATTTTTTCAATTAAGAGACGAGTTTGGTCACACTTTTGTGATTGTTACTCATAATGAGGAACTTGCCGATATGGCCGATAGAGTTTTAGTAATGAAGGACGGAAAATTAACTTCTAAATAATATCTATACAAAATGAAAATTGGAATCATTAGCGCAATGCAAGAGGAAATACAAGCATTGCTTAATCATCTTGAAAATCCTCGAAGTGAGGAAAAAGGAATGCGAACTTATTATTCTGGAATGCTTTTCGGAAATGATGTTGTACTTGTTTTTTCTCGTTGGGGTAAAGTTGCTTCGGCCGTTACAACTACACAGTTAATCAATGATTATCATGTAGATGAAATCATTTTTACAGGAGTGGCTGGTGCAATTTCTTCTAAATTAAATATAGGAGATATCGTTGTAGGAAGAAATTTGATGCAACACGATATGAACGCTTATCCTTTATATCCGAAATATGAAATTCCGTTATTAGGAAAAGGTTCATTTCAAACAAAAGACACAGAAAGACTTCTTCATGCTTCAAAAGAGTTTATAGCAGATTTTAATCAATATATTTCAGCAAATGAAGCGGAAGAGTTCCATATTTCTAAACCAAAAGTTGTGGTTGGAGATATCGTGAGTGGAGATCGATTTGTGTCGGATTTAAACAAAATTAAAAAATTAAGAGTTGAATTTCCAGGAGCAAAATGCGTGGAAATGGAAGGAGCAGCAGTAGCACAGGTTTGCTACGAGTACGACATTCCATTCTCAATTATTAGAGTGATTTCTGATGAAGCAAATCATTCTGCAACTATAGATTTTCCAAAATTTTGTCAATCTGTAGCGCAAAAATATATTAAAGGAATTTTTGAAAATTATTTTAGCTTAATTTTGTTATAGTTTTTATTATCTTTGACAAATCTTAAAAAACAATGCAGTTTAAGCATCCAGAAATTCTATACGCACTATTTTTATTAATAATACCTGTAATTGTACATTTATTTCAATTACAAAGATTTGTAAAAGTTCCTTTTACGAATGTTCAACTTTTAAAACAATTAGAGTTTCAAACTCGAAAGAGTTCAAAGCTTAAAAAATGGTTGGTTTTATGTACCAGAATGTTATTGTTCACTGCAATCATTTTGGCATTTGCCCAACCATTTTTTTCGCATAAGGAGCAAACAAAAGAGTCTCAAAATATTGTTTATCTAGACAATTCCTTAAGTATGAAAGCTAAAGGAACGAATGGTGAATTATTAAAATCTGGAATTAAAACACTTTCTGAACAGAATTTATTTGATGGAAATTATACGCTAATTACCAATAATGATGTTTATGAAAACCCAAAAGATGCGCTACTTGAAATTGATTATTCTTCAGACAAAGGAAATCTAGAAACCGTTTTATTAAAAGTGAATTCTATCTTCAAAAAGAAACCAAACACACAGAAAAATTTAATTCTTATTTCCGATTTTCAGAAAAATATGAATGCTGAAAATGCAGAAGTGGATTCTACTTTTTATACAAGTTTTGTGCAATTGAAACCTGTGCAAAATGTAAATATTTCTATTGATAGTGTTTATTTAGCAGAAAAATCAGCTTTAAATTATCAGATAAACGTAAAAGTAAAAAGTTCTGAGTTAGTTTCTAATCCGGTTTCTGTTGCACTTTATAATAAAGAAAAATTGTTAGGAAAAAATGCTACAGATTTTTCGGAGAAAAAAGAACAAATTATTGAGTTTACAATTCCAAAAGAAGAAGAAATAGAAGGAATTGTGAAAATTCAGTACGAAGATGTTCCTTTTGATAATACATATTATTTCAGTATTCAGTCTCCAGAAAAAATCAATCTGCTTTCTATTGGAAAACAAGAAAAATACTTAAACGATTTATTTGCTTCTTCAGAATTTCAGTTTGAAAATAAAGAAAAAAACTTTTTTGATTTAGGAACAATTTTAAATCAAAATATGATTGTTTTAAATGAATTAGACACAATTCAAAATTCATTAATCAATGCTTTAAAAGACTTTAAAAAACAAGGAGGGACTTTAGTTGTGATTCCTTCAAGTGAAAGTTTTACAACAAATAAAAAAATAGTAGAAAATTTAGATTTAGGAACTTTAGAAAATGAAAAAGAACAAGAATTAAAACTTACAAAAATTCACTTTGAACATCCAATTTTTAAGGGAGTTTTTGAAGGAAGAATTTCAAATTTTGAATATCCTTTTTCTAAAAAACAATATAATATAAATGGTGTTGGATTATCAAAAATTCTTTCGAATGAAGATAATTCTGCTTTCGTTTTAGAAAAGAAACAAAACCAAGGAAATACTTTTTGGTTTACTTCGCCAATTTCCAAGGAAAATTCCAATTTTACACAATCAGCGATTATTGTTCCATTGTTTTACAATATTGCAATGCAAAGCTTAAAAGTTCCGTCTTTGGCTTATACGATTAGAGAAAATAATGAAGTAGATATTAAAACTAAAATTGGAAAAAATGAGTTGTTGAAAATTAAAAATGATAACTCAGAATTTATTCCACAACAACAAACTTTTGCTTCAAAAGTAAAAATTCAGTTTAGCGAAAATCCTAATAATGCTGGTTTTTATCCAGTTTTAAAAGGAGAAGAAAAGCTGAATACACTTGCATTTAACTACGATAATGCAGAAAGTGATTTGACTTATGACGACATTAACACAACTATAAATAACAAAAAAAATGCAGTTTTCTATGATTCTATAGAGAATGCAGTGATTAGCCTAAAATCGGATGCGCAAGAAAATTGGATTTTCAAATGGCTTTTGGTTGCTGCTTTTATCTTTATTCTTTTAGAAATACTGATTTTAAAATATTTTAAAACATGAAAGTTTTAATCAAATCTGCAACAATTATTGATGCTACAAGTCCTTTTTATCAGCAAACAAAAGATATTTTAGTGATTGATGGAAAGATTTCAAAAATCGATTCTACTATTGAAAACACAGGAGATTTTGAAGAAGTAAATTATGAGAATTTACTAGTTTCAACAGGTTGGTTTGACACAAGTGTAAGTCTTGGAGAACCAGGTTTTGAAGAAAGAGAAACGATAGCAAATGGATTGGAAGTTGCAGCGAAAAGTGGATTTACTTCGATTGCTTTGAATGCAAACACAAATCCTGTAACAGATAATAAAGCGCAAGTTCATTATTTGAAAAATAAAGCTTTAGGATTTGCTACAAAATTATTTCCGATTGGAAGTATGACAAAACATAGCGAAGGAAAAGAAATTGCAGAAATGTTTGATATGCAACAAGCAGGAGCAATTGCTTTTTACGATTATGCGAAGTCAATTACAAATGAGCTATTAATGAAAATTGCATTGCTTTACACACAAAATTTTGATGGATTAGTTTTAAGTTTTCCAAAAAATAAAGCAATTGCAGCAGAAGGATTTGCAAACGAGGGAATCAACAGTACAAAATTGGGAATGAAGGGAATTCCTGCTTTGGCTGAGGAATTACAAGTTGCAAGAGATTTATTTTTATTAGAATATACTGGAGGGAAATTACACATTCCGACGATTTCTACGAAAAAATCAGTTGCTTTGATTCGTGAAGCAAAACAAAAAGGATTGGATGTAACTTGTAGTGTGACACCACATCATTTATTGCTTACAGATGCTAAATTATTCGATTTTGATGCGAATTCAAAAGTGAATCCACCATTGAGAACGAATGAAGATACAGCAGCTTTATTGGAAGGAGTAAAAGATGGAACAATTGATATTATTACTTCAGATCATAATCCTTTGGATGTTGAAAATAAAGTATTAGAATTCAGCAATGCAATGGACGGAACTATTGGAATGGAATCTTTATTTGGAGCTTTAAATAAAGTTTTAGATACAGAAACTATTGTGAAATGTATTTCTGAAAACCCAAGAAAACGTTTTGGATTAGAAACTGCTACAATTCAAGAAGGAGCAAATGCTGAATTGACACTTTTCTCTTCTGAAGAAACGTATACTTTTGAAGAAAAACATATTTCTTCGATGTCTAAAAATGCCATTTTCTTAGGAGAAGAATTAAAAGGTAAAGTTTTTGGTATTATTTCAGATGTTGTTAGTTTGAATTAATTTTGAAATTATTATAATATTTTTAAAAGGAAGCTGATTGGCTTCCTTTTTTTAATTTATTTCCAAAATAACATTAACTAAATCAATATCATTATGAATCCTTTGAATTTTATCTTTAAATTCTTCAGAATCATTCTTCAATAAAATTAAATATTTATTTAATGAAAATGAAATTTGAATTTCCTGAAAAATATGATTATGTGGAAATAATGGAAGATTATTTTGTAGAATACGAAAGTGAAAATTATGCGATTGGTTTAGAAAAAGTTCCGTATGATGATCAAGATGTTGATTTTAAGAAGTCTATAGTTAGTGCTACAAAACAAATTGCAAAAGATATGACATTTACTAAAATTGAAAATGGCGCTTTTTTGACAAATTTTGAAAAAGCTTATTATATAATAACATATGAAGAAGATGATGATAGATCTATTGTTTTTATTGCTTTAATTGTAGATGAAAAAAATAAGATGACCTATGAAATCGATTTATACTGTTATGATGGAAATAAGCAAAATGGTATAAATATTTTAAATAGCTTACGTTTTACTCACTAAAAAAATCAAATATTAAGTAAATGTAAATTAGTAGCCTGTAGAGTCTATTTATTAGGAAAATTATTGTTAAAACATTATATTCGTTAACTAATAATTGCTAAAGATGTTAGAATATGACAATAATAACCCTACAAAAAGAAAAAATATTAGAATATGAATTTCTAAGAAAAATGTATAAAGATTCCTACTTCCCAATTCCACTAGTTGATAAGCTTAGAAATTTAATGTTAGATTTTTGTGTGGAGGTAGAAGAAATGGAAAACAAAAGTTTAGAACAATACTACAAGCTAGGAGAGGAGTTGACGGAAGAAATAAATATGCTTCAAGAAGAATTTTTTAGAAATGATTGTGAAATTGAAAGCGTAGCTAAAAAAGCGATTTTTGAAGATTTTGAATATATTTCTAGGATTTATGATTACAGAGAAGTAGATATTGAAATATTATTTGCAAACAGAGAATGGTAAAAATAGAAAAGCTGAATTTTAAATTCAGCTTTTTTTATGGATTTTTGGCAACATGTATTTTTGAAATTAAATCTCCATTAATGAATACTAGTTGTACAGGATTTTTTGTCTTTTGACAACAGCTCGGAATTACTAAAATGTCTGCTTTATTTCCGATTTTTAGGGTTCCACGTTTTTTCATAAAAGGTGTGTTGTTTTTGGTTAGTTCAGCAATGTTTTTACTACATCTCATAGAGATGTCATGCCAAGATAATTTCTTTTGATTATTCAATTTCTTTACATTTTTTAAGAAATTATTATTTTCCATTTCAGTGGTATAAATAATATCTGAATTTTTACAAAACTTATGATTATTAATTCTTTTAGATAAATCAGCATAATTTGCATCTTTAATCAATGATGGATTTATAAAACCAAAATTTAAATCAGGTTGTTGTTGGTAATGAGATATTTTTTTTGGTTCAGGTTCTAAGTAAAGTACAGATGTTATTCCGTTTTCAATATAAGTTTCATGCATAGAAGGATCATATTTATCTTCTTCAATATGAATAAAACCAGGAATTATAGTATGATTCTTGGCATTAATTATTTGTCTACCGTAAAGTTTATATTTTGAAATAGCCGCAATAGTATCATCATTAATTCCAATATTTACTTTTTGAAGCGCTTTTGAACCATCCAGTAAAATATCACCATCTCTTAACACCAAATCATAGACAGGAGCTTTTGCACTTATTTTACTTAAATAAATAGCTACTCCAGCAATAACAATCAAAATAAGAAGTATTAATCGTTTCATGGTTAGTCCGTTTTATCTTAAAGTTACGGAGATTTTGATAGATTATTAATTTTTATATTTAGTTTTAATAAATATTTAGAATAAAGAGGTAAATTAAATTTTGATCATTTTAGACTTAAAATTACTTTGTTTAAAGTAAGATTGAATAGTTATAATTAAATGATTTTGAAAAAATATTCTAAAAAAAATAAATTTTTATAAAATTGGTAAGGTTTTAGCTGAATTATTTTTTAAAATTTTTCAATATGAAAATAAAAATTATATAAATGATGAGAAAAATTACTTTATTATTAATTATTATAACAACATTATCTGGCTATTCTCAGACTTATAAATTGAAAAGAGAATTGACAGAAAAAGATAAAAAAGAATTTCTAGGGTTTTCAAAAGAAGTATTTAAAATTAATTTTAATATGAGTTATGATTTTTCCTCAATAGATTTAAAAAATACTCTAGATGAAATAGAAAGTCCTACAAAATATGATTCAGAATATCTTAAAGATGTTATTGATTCTCTAAAAGTAGATCCTTTAAATTCAATACATTTATACAATTTAGCATATTACTATACACAAAATAATCAAAATTTACTTGCTGAAAATAATTATAAAGAAGCCTTGAAAAATATGGATATAAAAATTTTTGATGGTGACTCAGCAACTTTTTATGGTTATAGAGCAATTATTAAATACAATTTGAATCAACCAAATTTTGGAGAAGATTTTGAAAAAGCTTTAAAAATTAATCCAACTGAAGAGATATCAGCTAGTTTTTATCCATTTTATTTGATGAATCAAAACAAGCTTGATGAAGCTTTTTTACATATAACAAGATATTTAGATACAAATCCAAAATATAAAGAAACCTATACTATTATGCATAACTATTTATATTTATTTAAAGAGTTTGAAATAGGAAAAGGTAATGAAACTTCAGAAAAAGAAATTCTCTTAAAAAAAGATATTCTAAGTTATTTAGAAAACAATAAATATATAAATCAAATAAAAGATGAAGACTTAAAAACTAAAATTATAAAATTATCTAGCGTTTATTATTTTATGTTTAAATTATATCTTTTAGAAAATAATTTCGACGAAATCAAAGATGTGAAAGATCTTAAAATTAATTTTTCAAAAAAAGATCTAAAAGAAATAGATGACATAATAAAATGGACAAAAAAAAATATGAATGCTAAAAAGTTGAATTTATTTATTGGTCATAAAACTTTAGGAATTCTCTATTTATTAAAAGGTGATACTGAAAAGACAATTTTAAATTTAGAAAAAGCTTTTGCTGTTTTCCCTAAAGAGAAAAAGAATGTAAATTATAATAGAAAAAGTGTTTATGAATTTTTAAGGTCCATGTATTATTTTTCAAATAATGAAAAATATGAACAATTAATTCTAGATAATATTGCTTCAAAAGCTGTCGATATTCCTGATGATAATTTAATACTAAGTAAGTATTATATGGAACATAATGACTTTGAAAAAGCTGAAAAATATTTGAATTTAGCTGAAAACGAAATGGTTCAGGTTTCAGATATTTATCAATTAAAAGCACATTTGAATTTCATGAAAGGAACAGGTTTAATGACTAGGTACTATTTGAGTTCAGGGTTTAATTATGTGAAAAATGAAACGGATCAATTTAAGATGTTATTTCAAAATTCGATTTACGAGCTTTTTAAAGGAAACGTTGAAGAATCCTATTATAAATTAATTGAAATAAAAGAAAAATTAATGAATGGAGATTGCAAAGATTGCGATGAAATTATAGATTATTATATTGAAATTGTGGACTAATTACATAATAGAATATTGCTTTTTGTTTAAGATAAATGTATACCTTTGTTTTTCTAAATTTATGAAACAGAATGAAAGAGGAATACGTAATATTGGTTAACGAAAACGACGAACAAGTTGGTTTAATGGAAAAAATAGAAGCACACGAAAAAGCTTTACTTCATAGAGCATTTTCTGTTTTTGTTTTTAACGATCAAGGAGAATTAATGTTGCAACAAAGAGCAGCATCAAAATACCATTCTCCGTTACTTTGGACAAATACTTGTTGTAGCCATCAAAGAGATGGGGAATCTAATTTAGAAGCTGGAAAACGTCGTTTACAAGAAGAAATGGGATTTGTTACAGATCTAAAAGAAGTTTGTTCTTTTGTATATAAAGCGCCTTTCGCAAACGGATTGACAGAGCATGAATTTGATCATGTAATGGTTGGGAATTATAATGACGAACCAAATGTAAATCCTGAAGAAGTAGAAGCTTTTAAATGGATGCCATTAGAAGATGTGAAAAAAGATATCGAAGAAAAGCCAGAAATTTATACAGAATGGTTTAAAATCATTTTCGAAAAGTTCTATTCGTTTCTAGAAGAAAATAAATAATGAAAAACTATCTATTTTTAATCTCATTTGTTCTTTTTACTTCTTTTGGTTTTGCACAATCAAACAAAGAAGAAATTGAAAAATTTCAGAAAGAATTAAATGAAGAATATAAAAATCCAAACGAATCTCCTCTAAAGAAAAGTGATCTGAAGAAGTTCAAATCGTTAGATTTTTTTCCAATAAATGATAAATATAGAGTAGAAGCAAAGTTTATAGTGGAAACAAATCCATTGACGTTTCAGATGCCAACTACCACGGATAGACTTCCAGAATATCAAAAATATGCAGAAGTAGTTTTTGATATTGACGGAAAAGAATATCGTCTTGAGGTTTATCAAAATCAGAAATTAAAAGAGAAAAAAGAATATGTAGATTATCTTTTTATTCCTTTTACAGATCTGACAAATGGAGAGGAATCTTATGATGGAGGAAGATATTTAGATTTAAGAATTCCCGAAGGAGACACGATTATTTTGGATTTCAATAAAGCGTATAACCCATATTGCGCTTATAATTCACTTTATTCATGCCCAATTCCGCCAGATCAAAACAATCTGAATATGCGAATGGAAGCAGGAGTGAAAAAGTGGAAATAAAGCATTTTTATAAAAACAGAACTAAAATATTAGTTCATTTTCTTGAATTAACATGAAGGAAATAAGAATAAATAAATATCTGAGTGAAGTAGGATATTGTTCGAGAAGAGCAGCAGATAAACTTTTAGAAGCTGGAAGAATCAAAATCAACGGAAAAGTTCCAGAATTGGGAACAAAAGTGAAAGAAGGAGATGAGGTTCATGTAGACGGAAAGTTGATTTCAGAACCAAATGATAAACCAGTTTATATTGCTTTCAACAAACCAATCGGAATTGTTTGTACAACAGATTCGAGAGTAGAGAAAGACAATATTATTGATTATATCGGATACGAAAAAAGAATTTTCCCAATCGGAAGATTAGATAAACCAAGTGAAGGTCTGATTTTTCTGACAAATGATGGAGATATTGTAAACAAAATTCTTCGTGCAAGAAACAATCACGAAAAAGAATATATTGTTACAGTGGACAAGCCAATCACAGAAGAATTCGTGAAAAAAATGAGTAGCGGAGTTCCAATTCTTGATACAGTTACAAGAGAGTGTGAAGTGGAGCAACTGACGAAAAACAAATTCAAAATCATTCTTACACAAGGTCTAAATCGCCAAATTCGTAGAATGAGTGAATATCTTGGATACAAAGTAACGAAACTGAAAAGAGTTCGAATTATGAACGTTTCTCTTGATATTCCGGTAGGAAAATGGCGTTATATCACCGAAGAAGAATTAAAAGAAATCAATCGTTTGGTAAGTGAATCTTCAAAAACACACGATTAAGTTTAGAAAATAATTTGGAGCTTCCCCTTTTTTCCTTCGTTTCAAAAACTCAGGAATCGGGTTGGGCTTTTCGCTATATCTTTTTTGCCAAAGCAACTTGATGAAGAAGCAAAAAAGGATGCCGCTACAATCCCTAAGCCGAAAATTACTAAACAAAACATATATAGATATTATCACGTTTTATTATGTATTAATCTTTAAAGATTATCAATTTCCCCTCTTGAGAGGGGCTAGGGGTGTGTTTAAAACAAACCAAATTCACTTATATGATTTTCAAATGTGACAACATTTAAAAAAGCAGTATTCTGAATATTCAGAATACTGCTTTTTTATTTCAAATATTTTATAATTAAAAGTACATTTACTATTCAAAACCTTTATTTTTGTTGAAAAAATAAAAAAATGTTTAAAAAAAGTATTTTACCTTTTCTTTTTATCTTATTATTTACAAATGTATTTTCACAAAAAATGGAAATCGATGCAAAATCAGAATGTAATTATTCGAACTTAACTTTCGGACAATCATACAAGAATCGTTTTAGTATTATTACTTTCCAAAACCGTAAAATTTATCTACAAAATTTCAAAGATGATTATAGGTTTGTAAATCAAGTTTCATACACCATTTCTCAATCTAATATAAAATATTTAGTGAAAGTAAATATGGATAAAGATGGAGTGAATTTGTTTTTTACAGATAAAAAAGAAAGAAAAATAAGAGGAATTCACATTCCAAATGACAGACCAGGAGTTTACTTAGAATTTGTAGCACCTTTCGATTTTAAAAGAAAAGAAGAATTTATTGATATTGTAAATGTAGATCAGAAAACATATGTTTTGTCTGTAAATAAAAAATCGTCTATTCTAAATTTTTACGAGTTTTCTCAAGCAAAATTTACTAGAAAATACCAAGTAGATCTTACAGGGGAATTAACAGAAGCAACAGAAGATGGCTTATTTTCGAGTTTAATTAAAAATAATAGAAAATTTGACGAGATTGATACGGAAAGTGAAAACCCCTTAATGCCTACTTTTAATAAAAATAAATACTATGTCAAAGATTCTAAATTAATAATGACTATAGATCAAAATGATCATAGAACTTATGTTTTAAATGTAGATTTAGATGCTTTTAAGCACACTTTTAAAGAGTATAAAAAAGGAAATTTAGATAATGTAGAGTTCAAGAAAAATTCAAATTCTTTTATAAAAGACCAATATTTATTTCAAATGATTTTGAATAAAGAACAATCAGTGGTTTCTGTTTATAATTTAGAAACAGATGAAAAGGTGAACGAATTTTCACAGTCAAATGATATTGGAGGTTCTTATTTTATTAAAAAAGTTTTTGACGTAGAAGATAATGATGTAAAAGCAGAGAATTTTTTCAAAAAATATGTCAATAAAGGATTTGGTTTTGAGGTAATCTCACATATGAATACTTATTCTCTTCAATTGAGTACTTATTATAAAACAAAGTTTAATAGAATACTTAATAATAAGATGCCGTTCTATGGTACTTCATTTTTTTTTGGAAATCAAACTATTTCAACAATAAATGGACCTATAACTTTTCATACCTATAATACTTTTTATTATGGTTCTCCTGATGGTTTTCAAGGAACTTTAATAACATCACACAGTAGTTTTTTTAGGCAAGAAATAGGTAAATCATTAAGGATTAATATTTCCTTAGATAGAACGACATTAAAACCTTGTCCGGTTATAAATTATATTTCTAAGCTAAGAAGTATTGCAGATTATTTTCTTGATGATGAATTGTATAAAGAACGACCTGTTTTATTAAAATTTAATGGGAGTTATATTATCGCTTATGTTAGTCAAGATGATAAATATATTATTTTAGAAAAAAGATAAATAATTGCTAGTAATCTTTTTTATCATAACAAATAAGTAAGACTTTTCGAGATATTGAAAATTAGATTTCTAAATTACTTCATAAAATAAAAAGCTCAAATCAACCGATTTGAGCTTTTTATTTAAAATATATTTTACTTTCTTATTGCATTAAAGTTTCTTGCTTTTTTCTTACAGCTTCAGAAAGTCTTTTGTAAGTTCCATTTTCTAATTTCTCACGGATAGCAGAGAAAGCAACAATAGTTTCTTCAACATCTTCTAAAGTGTGAGAAGCAGTAGGGATTAATCTTAATAAGATCATTCCTTTTGGAATAACTGGATAAACAACGATAGAACAGAAGATTCCGTAGTTCTCTCTTAAATCGTTTACCATTGCCATAGCTTCTGGAATATCTCCTTCTAAGAATACTGGAGTAACACAAGTATTTGTTTTACCAATGTTGAATCCATTCTTAGTTAATCCAGATTGTAAAGCATCTACGTTTTCCCAAAGTTTATTCTTTAACTCAGGCATTGTACGAAGCATATCTAATCTCTTAAGTGCTCCTTTTACCATTGCCATTGGTAAAGATTTTGCGAACATTTGTGAACGCATGTTGTATTTTAAATACTCAACAACTTCTTTATCACCAGCGAAGAAAGCTCCAATTCCAGCCATCGATTTTGCGAAAGTAGCAAAGTAAACATCGATATCATCTTGGATTCCTTGCTCTTCTCCAGCTCCAGCTCCAGTTTTACCTAAAGTTCCGAATCCATGAGCATCATCCACTAATAATCTAAAGTTGTATTTTTCTTTAAGAGCAACAATTTCTTTTAATTTACCTTGCTCTCCTCTCATTCCGAAAACTCCTTCAGAAATTACTAAAATACCACCACCTGTTTCATTAGCGATTTTTGTAGCTCTTTCTAAGTTTTTTTCTAAACTTGCAACATCATTGTGTTTATATGTAAAACGTTTACCCATGTGTAAACGAACTCCATCAATAATACAAGCATGTGAATCTACATCATATACAATAACGTCGTTTTTAGAAACTAAAGCATCAATTGCAGAAACCATTCCTTGGTATCCGAAGTTTACTAAATAAGAAGCTTCTTTGCTTACAAACTCTGCTAATTCATTTTCTAATTGCTCGTGATAGATTGTATGACCTGACATCATTCTAGCTCCCATTGGGTACGCCATTCCGTGCTCAATAGCAGCTTCTCCATCTGCTTTTTTTACCTCAGGATGATTTGCTAAACCTAAGTAATCGTTAATACTCCAAGTAATAACTTTCTTACCGTTGAAGTGCATTCTGTTTGAGATATGCCCTTCTAGTTTAGGGAAAATATAGTATCCTTCAGCTTGTTTAGCCCAATTCCCTAAAGGTCCTCTATCATTAAGTATTCTGTCAAATAAATCTTTCATACTTTATATTTATGATTTTAAAAAACGCATAGGTCTTTTAAAATTTCTCTTTTAAAATTATCTTCTTTTTATTTTATGAATTCCACTTCAGGATTTGCAATTTTCTCTGTATCAAAGAAACCTTGTTCTTGCATCCATTTGTCACTATATATTTTACTCATATAACGAGATCCGTGATCTGGGAATATTACTACAACTTTACTGTTTTCATCAAATTCTCCAGCTTCTGCTCTCTGAATTAATGCTTGCATTGCAGCTCCACTTGTATATCCTGCAAAAATCCCTTCAGTTAATGCAAGTTCTCTTGCTCTATGAGCACTAGCTTCATCTGTTACTTTTTCAAACTTGTCAATAACATCAAAATCTGTTGCAGTTGGGATTAAGTTTTTTCCTAAACCTTCGATTCGGTAAGGATAAATTTCATTTGGATCGAATTCTCTAGTTTCGTGGAATTTCTTTAAGATAGAACCAAAAGCATCTACACCAATAATCTTGATGTTTGGATTTTGTTCTTTTAAAAATCTTGAAGTTCCAGAAATTGTTCCTCCTGTTCCACTTGCAGCTACTAAGTGTGTAATTTTACCTTCTGTTTGTTCCCAAATTTCAGGTCCAGTAGAATTATAATGTGCATCAATATTTAATTCATTAAAATATTGATTGATATAAACAGAACCAGCTGTTTCTGTGTGAAGTCTTTTGGCTACTTGATAATAAGATCTTGGGTCATCAGCACTTACATTTGCAGGACAAACATAAACTTTTGCTCCCATTGCTTTTAGCATGTCAATCTTATCATTTGACGATTTAGAACTTACTGCCAAAATACACTCATATCCTTTGATAATACTAACCATTGCCAAACTAAATCCTGTATTACCAGAAGTCGTTTCAATGATAGTACTACCAGGAGTTAAGATTCCCTTTTTTTCAGCTTGTTCGATAATATGAAGAGCGATTCTATCTTTAGTTGATTGACCAGGATTGAATCCTTCAAATTTTGCTAAAAACTCTCCTTTGAATTGTTTAGTGATCTTATTTAACCTGATCATTGGAGTATTTCCAACAAGCTCAAGTATATTTTGGTGTATACCTATGTTTTTTTTCATGAAATTAATTATAATTAATCATCAATCAGCGGCAAATTTATGATTTTTTTTTTAATTACTACTGCTTTTTTCTAATTCTAACAGAAACACAAAATCTCTGGCTACTTCTTTCAAAGAATCAAATCTTCCTGAGGATCCGCTATGTCCAGTATCCATGTTTGTGTGAAATAATAATAAATTATTATCTGTTTTAAAATCTCTTAACTTAGCTACCCATTTAGCTGGTTCAAAATATTGAACCTGAGAGTCATGGAAGCCAGTGGTAACTAATATATTTGGATATTTTTGATTTACTACATTATCATAAGGCGAATAAGATTTCATGTAATCATAATATTTCTTCTCATTAGGATTTCCCCATTCATCATATTCTCCAGTTGTTAATGGAATTGTATCGTCTAACATCGTCGTTACAACATCCACAAAAGGTACTTCTGCTAATACTCCATTAAACAGTTCAGGATTTGTATTTAAGATTACTCCCATTAACATTCCTCCTGCAGAACCTCCCTGAGCATACAAATGTCTTGCCGAAGTGTAATTTTTTTCAATTAAAAATTTCGCACAAGATGTAAAATCAGTAAATGTATTTTTCTTCGTTAAAAGTTTTCCATTCTCATACCATTTTCTTCCTAAATATTCTCCTCCTCGAATATGAGCAATGGCAAATACAAATCCACGGTCTAATAAACTCAATCTAGTTGTACTAAAACTCGGATCGATTGTATGTCCATAAGAACCATAAGCGTAAAGTAGGAGAGGAGTTTCAGAATTTAAAGGCGTATCTTTTCTATAAACAACCGAAATGGCAATTTTTTCACCATCATCTCCAGTTGCCCAAAGTCTTTCACTTTTATAATTGTCTTTATCAAAGTTTTTATCTAAAACTTCTTGCTCTTTCTTGATTTTCTTCTCACGAGTCTTCATGTTGAAATCAATTACAGAGTTTGGAGTAGATAAAGAATTATAAGTATAACGAATGATATCTGTGTTAAATTCAGAATTTCCATATACTCCTGCAGCATAAGTTTCTTCTCCAAATGGAAGGAAATAATCTTCTGTTTCATCCCATCTCTTAATTCTAACACGATTCAAACCTTCAAATCTATCTTCAATAACCAAATAATCTTTAAAAATTGAAAAATCTTCAATTAAAATATTTTCATCATGAGGAATTACATCTACCCAATTTTCAACGGTAGTAGCATTTTCAGGAGTTTTTACAATCTTGAAATTTATAGAATTATCTTTATTCGTTAAAATATAAAAATGAGAGTCATAATGAGCAATACTGTATTCCAGATCGTCCATTCTTTCTTGAATTACTTTGAATTCTCCAGAAGGATTATCTGCTTCTAATACTCGATATTCTGTACTTAAAGTACTATATGAACCAATTACAATATATTTTTCTGATTTTGTTTTATAAACATAACAACTAAAAGCTTCGTCTTGTTCAAAGAAAACTTCTTTATCTTCAGAAGCATCTGTTCCTAAAACATGCATGAAAACACGATCACTACGTAAGGTTTGTGGATCTTGTTTTGTATAAAAAATAGTTTTGTTATCGTTTGCCCAAGTTGGATCTCCTTGAGTTTTTTCAATCTTATCAGCGTAAATCTCTCCTGTTTCAAGATTTTTAAATTGAAGCGTATATTCTCTTCTACTCACAGAATCAATTCCGTAAGCAGCAAGTTTATTGTTTGAGCTAACAGTTAGCCCAGATACTTTATAATATTCAAAACCTTTAGCCATGTCATTTACATCTAAAATCACTTCTTCGTCGGCTTCTAAAGTTTCCTTTTTTCGTGTATAAATAGGATATTGTGCTCCTTTTATATATTTATTAATATAGTAATACCCTCTTTTTTTATACGGAACTGAACTATCTTCTTCTTTAATTCTGGCTTTCATTTCTTCAAAAACTTCTTCTTGAAAGTTTTTTGTAGAGTCCATTACAGAATCATAGTATTTATTTTCAGATTCAATATAACTTATTACTTCTTTATCTTCTCTTTGGTTTAACCAATAATAGTTGTCAATTCGTACATCTCCATGCTTTTCAAGTTTTTTTATTTTCTTTTCAGCAAAGGGTATTTTTATATTTTTATAATTCATTCTTCTAAGATTTCCAAAATACATGCAAAAGTACTTTAATGTTTTTTTCTATGCTATTTTTAGGAGAATTCTTTCTACAATTTTAAGGTAATTTTAATGTATTTGTAATCGAATGCTCTCTATTCAACATAAAAAAACATATCTAATATATAAATTTTTTCATACTACATTATTATTATAAGTGTTTTCTTTAAAGCTATTTAACATAAAATAATAGACTTTTCTTAAAAATATCTTAAATTATTTTAGAATTATAGATTTTAATTCGAAAACAATACTAGTGAAAATATATAACCCGTATAAGTAATTAACGAAACGATAAGGAATATTTATTGGAAAGTTTACAGAGGTAGAGGTATTATAAAAAAAATAAATTCAAAAAATCAGTTTTTAATTTTAACACAATTAAATTCATCAAAAATATCTTCATTTCGAATTTCGCATTTTTCTATGATCTGATTTTTCTTATTATATTTTACTTTTTTAGAATATTTTCCATTTTCAATATAAACTATTACAGTTATTTTCTTGTTGTTCTCAAAATATTTAAAGTAACCACTCTGCTTTATATTATCTTTATATTCAATTTTTGAAACTATTTGTTTCATTGAATTACGTGTTAGATGTAAACCCTGTCTAAAACCAAATTTATCGAAGTAATTTATAGTATCGTTATTTGAAATAGAATATCTAATTTTTTGGAGTTTATATTTTTCTTTTTGTCTTATTAAAGTTCGATTTTGAAACTTAATAGTTTCAGGTTTGTTTTTAATGCCATTTACAGAATATTCAAGTTCAAAATAACAAAGAGATTCACATTCTTCAAATTCAATAATTTCGATTTCAATATTTTTGGAAGGATTTTTTAAAGTTTTTCGACTTCTTATTTTATCTTCAATCTCTAAAAGTAAAGTGTTATTTTTTAAAAATGCAAAACCATTTTCTTTATCGCAACAATCTGTTATTACACCAACTTTTATAGTATAAATGTCGTTTTCAATTTTTTCAGAAATCACTCGATTTTCTAAATATTCAAAGTTAGGATCTCTATTGTCATAATTATAGCTTTTAAAATTAACCAATTCTACTTCTTGACTATAAGTTATAAAAGAAATAAAAAAGAGAAATATAATAAGGGAAGTTTTCATGCTTTTATATTTAAAACAAAAAGCTCTAAAATTAATTAGAGCTTTTCTGTTGATTTATTCCATATTAATATTATTCTCCTTTAATATTTCAAAGAATTTTGCTTCATTGTTATTAATTTTCATCGCTCCGTATATCACATTAATCATTTTCTCTGCATCTGATCTATATGGTGAGTTTTCTGCAATGTAAAGTTTATAAGCTTTACACATATTTCTTAAAGCATTTTCATTGTCATTTAAACCAGAATAATAAACAGAGCCAATACCATAATACACTTCAGGGTTAGAACTATCCACTTTTTTTAGTTTTTCATAAGCCTTCACAGCCTTTTTAAATTTCTTTTTATGAATATAGACAACTGCTAAGTTTTGCAAAGGCATTTTTCCTGTCGGATCGATTTTTATAGATTTTTTATAAGCCTTTTCAGCCTCATCTAATTTATTTAATCTTCTATAACAAATTCCCATATTATCATAAGCCCAAGCAAAATTTGGATCTTCTTTTACTGCTTTTTTATAGAATTTAATAGCCTCTTCAAGTTTTCCTTCTTTAGAAAGTTTTGTACCTTCATAATAAAATTCAAGAGCTTGTGGATTTTCAGATTCCTTTGATTCTTCACCAACATTACTTTGAATTAAATCTCTGGCTGTATCACAGTTTTCCATCAAAAAACTTTCAATCTGATAATAATATTTTTTGTATTCATCACTTTCTTTATCCATTCCAATAGAAATTTCAGAATCGCCTTTTGTTTTGGTAGCTTCCATCAGTTTTGAAGTCATTTGATACGCAGTAACATCTTTGTCAATACAATATTGAATACTTTCTCTAATTTCTTCCTTATTTTTATTAAACGTGATAATCTCATCAATACATTTACAAGATTTTTCTCCAAATTCTTTAATTAAATCTTCCTGAGATAATTCAGGTTCAGTTTCTTGAGCAAAAAGAATTGTTGAGGAAATCAAAAATAAAAAGGGTAGTTTTTTAAGTTTCATAAGTAATTTTGGTTAAGTTAATTTTTAAAATTAATTCGTTAATTCATATCAAAAACTTAACCAAAATAAAAATATTGTATTTAAATGTGTAAATAATTTAACTTTTCGAAAATAAAGGATTGGTGTCTAAAGATTTATTTTTTTGATAAATTGTTTTATAAAGTCTTTTAATAGTGACAAAATGAGAAAATAATACAACCGAAACAATCACACTTGGAAGTAAAACAATCGGGAAATATAACAATGCGATATTTGGTTGATTGAATCCAAATAACTGAAATGGAGAAGGAGCCGAAAGGATTGCGTTTGAAATAATGAAAACTAAAAATCCAAGAGAAATTATATTCCAACCAAAAATGAATTTTTTAGATAATTTTTTCTTTATAAAACCAAAATAATAAATAAAAGGAGCTGTCAAACCAGGTAAAATATCAAAATTTCTTCCACTAAAAGTCATTATTTCTGGAACATATTTTTCAAGAAATAAAAAGTATAAAACAAATTCTACTGGAATTCTAACAATATGAATCAGTGTCAAAGTTTTTAGGTTTAAAGAGTTTCGAAACTTCTTAAAAATAGGATGAATTAAAATGATAAATTGAAAAAGAAGTGGTGGAAAAAGAACTAATAAAAATCGAGGAGGAATTACTTCCGTGTTTAGATAAAATCCATTTAAAGAAACAACTGTTTGAATTGCTCCCCAAGCAAATAGAAAATAAATTGCAGCTTTTGATTTACTTGCTTTATAAAAAATAAAAAAGGTGTAAAGAATACATAAAAAGAATAAAACTTGAACGAAAATAGGTAATTGTAACATAATTTAGTTGTTTTTGTTTTGGTAAAATTATGTCACAATTACCTTATTATTCTTTCCAAATGACAAGAACGAAATTTATAACGATATTTCTTTTCGAATTCGACTCAAAGAAGTATCAGTAATACCAAGATAAGTTGCAATATGTTTTAAAGAAGCATTTTGGATCACTTCTGGTCTTGTTTTTAATAGATGAAGATAGCGTTCTTTTGCATTTTCAGTTATCAAAAGAAGGTTTTTGTTTTTCATCTGAACATAATTTCCAGTGAGTGTTTTTCGTCCATTTTCTCTAAAATTTTTTATCGAATGAAATAATTTTTGAAAATCATCAAAATTTAATTTCCAACAGATAGTTTCCACACTAGCTTGATAAAATTCTTGTGTTGGATTCTTTAAGAAAAAAGAACCCCAATCGATAACAATAGAATGATTCGAGTAAAATTCTGTTGTAATTTCTTTTCCATTAAAATCAATAGCGTAGGAGCGTACAAACCCTTTTTCAAGAATGTAAAAATAATCTAGATATTGTCCTTCTTTATATAAAAAAGTATCTTTTTCGATAGTTGTTTTCTTGAAATAACTAATAATTTCTTCTTGTTCAGCTTTTGAAAAATTCTCTTCCGAATAGATGTTTTTTAGAAAATGATTTGAAGTCATCAAATTTGTTTAAAATTAATCAATATCTACAATTACCCACTGATCTTTTATTTTTAAAAAAGCAAAAAGCACTTCTTTACTAGTATCAGGATAATTAATTTTCATTTTCCAAGCATATAAAACTCTTCCGTCTCTTTTTGTTTGAGATAGAAATTTTTGAAAGTCTATATTTTTAAAATTTTCAACATATTTTTTAAAGATATGCTCACGATTTTTTTTAGCAGATTCAAGATCTGTTTTGTTTTCTTTTCTCAAATAATCTTTACGATTTCTATTTTCATCATCTCCAGAATAAAGAAAATATGCAGCAAGTTTTGCATCTTTTTTCTTTTGACACAATTTAAAAATATCTTGAATTTCCGTTTTTAAAACTTCCTTAATTTTTTCTTCATCTTGTTTCATTTGTCCAAAAGAAAGATGGAAGCAAAAGAAATGTAAAAACAAAAATAATGATAGAATTTTACCTTTTCTTGATGTAATTTTATTCATAATTTACTTATTGATATTTAGTTGGTTAATGTAATTAAAAAAAGTAAATCAGCTATGTTTTTAAGTTAAAATATCAAGGAGAGATAATTTAAAATAATGTTTCGAAAATACATTTAAAATCTTTTCGCATAGACCAATTTTCAACATATTCTCGGTTTAAAATTATTTTTTTAGGCCAAATAATTTCATCATTATATTTTTTAGGATTTTTTTGAGTTGCTAGAATTTCTTCTTCGTTTCTAAAATAAATACTTGCAGGAGAAGTAATTCCAGGTTTCATTTCCAAAATAATTCGATCTTCATCTGTTAAACAATCAGCATATCCAGGAACGTCAGGTCTTGGACCAACAAAACTCATATTTCCAATCAGTATATTAATTAATTGAGGAAGTTCGTCTAATTTGTATTTTCTTAAAAAATGTCCAAATGCATTAGATCTTTTATCATTAGAAACTGTGATGAAATTCTCATTATTTTTCTGAGGATACATCGTTTTTATTTTAAAGATGTAAAATGGATTTCCAAATTGACCAATTCTTTTTTGAGAAAAAACTCCAAAAGAGTTAAAAGAAATACTTGCAAGAAAAATCAATAAAAATAGGAGAGGAGAGAGGGCGATTAAACCAAAAAAGGAAAAACATAAATCGAAAATTCGTTTATATATTTTTCCTTTTTTTGAAATCATAATTTTATTCTTTCTAGTAATTATGAGCATCTTTTCAATAAAATAGATGCAAATTTAAAATCTTATGCTAGAGGTTTCTGTCTTAAAACACACCCCTAGCCCCTCTCAAGAGGGGAATTTATTTTGAAGCTTTGTAGATTCTCTCTATAATATCTACAACTTTCATTCCTTCTAAAGCATTGGTTGTAATTGCTTTTTTACCTTGAAGTACATCAATTACATTCTCAATTACAAAATGATGGTTTTGGGCAGAACCTTTATAAGCACCATAATCATTTCCAGGGTTTGTAGGTTCTAAACTTGGCATTTCATAATTTTCGATATTACAAAATTCTACCTCATTCATATACTGTCCTCCAATTTTTACAGAACCTTTTTCTGCAATAATTGTAAGAGAACTTTCCATGTTTTTATTCCAAACAGCAGTAGAGAAATTAAAACTTCCCATTCCACCATTTACAAACTCAAATTGTACCATTCCTGCATCTTCAAAATCTGTTAAATCTTGATGTTTAAAGTCTTTAAAGTTTGCCTGGATATTAGTGATATCACCAAAAAGCCAATACATGATATCGATAAAGTGCGAAAACTGCGTAAATAAAGTTCCACCATCTAATTTTTTATCACCATGCCAACTATCAGGAGTATAATAGCGCTCATCTCTGTTCCAAAAACTATTGATGTGCACAGAATATATTTTTCCTAAAGTATTGTTTTCTACAATGTCTTTAACCCAAACAGAAGGTGGAGAATAACGATTTTGCATCACTGCAAAAACATTTCTAGAGACTTGTAGAGATTTGAAAATTACAGCTTCTGCATCCGACTTTGATAAAGCAATTGGTTTTTCAATTACAACATGTTTTCTAGCTTCCAAACATTTGATTGCTTGCTCAGCATGAAATCCATTTGGAGTTGCAATATTGATTACATCTACTTCTGTTTCGCTTTCTAAAAATGAATCTAAACTAGAAAAAAGTGGGACATTAAAATGAGTAATATTTAATTCTTCATCTTTTTTTACATCAATTAAGGCAACTAACTCAGCTTGCGAATTACGCTGAATCATTTCTGCATGACGTTTTCCAATATGTCCTGCGCCAATTATGGCAAATTTTATTTTTCTATTATTTATAATCATTTCTTACTTTTTGAAAATTCGTTTAAAGATAGATTTTTTTTCAGGTTCTTCATGATATCCTTGTCCATAATTTTGGCCGTAACCATATCCGTACCCATAACCATATCCATAACCATATTTAGATTTTAGACGATAGCCATTTAAAATAAAACTAATATTTTTTACTTCACCTTTAGAATATTTATCATCAATCAATTTAAACATTCCTCTTTGTGTATAGTTCTGACGAATGATATAAAGTGTAGCATCTGCATATTTTAATAATTCAAAAGCATCTGCAACAAGTCCTACAGGAGGCGTATCTAAAATCACATAGTCATATTCTTTCTTTAACGTCTCAATCATCAATTTTGTTTCATCTGAAATCAAAAGTTCTGAAGGGTTTGGAGGAATTGGCCCAGAAGTAAGTACATCTAAATTTTTAATTTTAGTTTTCTGAATAACATCTTCAAGTTTATTTTGACCAACAAGGTAATTTACAACACCAATATCATTCGAAATTTCAAAATCATCAAAAATCTTAGGTTTTCTTAAATCTAAACCAACCAAAATAGTTTTCTTATTACTCATCGCAAAAACACTCGCCATGTTAATGGAAGTAAATGTTTTTCCCTCTCCACTAATGGAAGAAGTAACAAGAATCGTTTTGTTTTTATTATCTGTATTTTTTCGTCTAAATAGAAATTGAATATTAGAACGTAAAGCTCTAAAAGATTCGGATACAACAGATTTAGGTTTATTAAAAAGAGCTAAATTGTTTTCCGTTTGATTTATTCCTATAACCCCAAGAACAGGTATTTTCGACATTTTTTCTATTTGTTCAACTGTATGAATTTTAGTGTCTAAAACTTGTAAAGCAACAATGACCATAAGTGGTAGAACAATTCCTAACATAATAGCAACTACATAATTGAACCCTGTACGTGGAATAGAAGAAACTTGCCCTGTATCTTTTGCAGAATCTAAAACACTTACATCTGAAACAGAACCTGCTATGGCGATTCCCGCTTCATATCTTTTTTGCATTAAATAGATATAATTTTGCTCATTTAAAGCATAGTTTCTTTGAAAGTTTAAAAGCTTTAATTCTTTTGGGTGTAGTTTTTTTAATTTTTGATCGAATTCTGCAGTTCGTTGTGAGCTATTTTCTAGTTTTTTGATTAAAACAGATTTTAATGAATTAATATTTTCAATTAAAACTAGTTTAGTAGCACTAATAGCATCATCCAAAGCTACAATAGAAGGATGACTATCTGTTAGTTTTTCCGATTTTTGTTGTTTCTCAATTGCTAAAGTAGTTAACGCTCCAACATTTTGAGCAATGCTAGCATCTTCAATATTTACAATGGCAGGAGCAGGAAGCTCTGTGTATTTAGTATGATTTTTTAAATAATTATTAAGATTTTCTAAATAAGTAATTCTTTGTTTGATTTCATTTTTAAACTGGTCTAAAGTAGTTGTTTCTTCAAATATAGCAGCTCCTTCAGCGGATAAATCAAAAATATTATTCAAAGTTTTAAAATCACTGATATTTTTTTCAATAGTACGAAGAGAGTCTGCTGCAATTTTAAATTGAGCATCAATAAAATCTCTAGTACTTCTAGCATAATTTGTTTTCTCTAAAAGTAAATCTTTTGCTAATACTTTGATAGTGGTGTTTAAGAAATCAGCAAGTTTAGCCTTATTTGGTCCCATTTTAGAAAGCTCTAAAAGAGAAGTTCCATCAATCCCGTTTACATCAATATTTTGATATTTTTTTACAGTATCTTCTAGGGTTGAAAACTGAATTAAATATTTATTTCCAGCTATATTTTTAAGTGTTTTAAGAGAATGTAATTCGAAATTTAAAAAAGGTAATTTTACGGTCTCATTTATATGAAATTCTTGAGAAAATTCAGGGTTCTGAAAATTATAATGCGTGTTTTCTTCTGTTTTATAATCGTGTAAGCTTTTGTTTAAATTTTCTTCTAGATTTAATTTTAATAAATAAGTTTGATCATCAATAAATTCAATAATGAAAATAGTATTGATTAATTGTGGGAAATTTTCGTTTATTTTTATGATAAAAGGAGTTTTTCCATAAATATCAATATTTCTGAATCTTCCTTCTTTATAATAATTAATATTGAAATCTAATTCTTTTACAACTTTCTCTGTGTGTGTTCGAGATCGTAAAGTTTTTTTGGTAGATTCTACTTTGTCACTAACGCCTCCCCAGTTAAAAGCGATATTAGTTCCTGCAGTAAAAAGAGGGTTTTTCTTTTCCTTTACAGCTAAAGTTGTAGATAGTCTATAAATTTTTTGGGTGGAAATATTTTTATAATAAGCAATTCCTAAAGCAATCGGAATTGTAATAAGAAAGAAATACCAATAACTTAAAATTTTATATAAATAATCTTTAATATCAGAACCAATATCTTGAATTTGTATTTTAGGTTGCTCCATTTTTCAATTAAAGACTTTTAATTAATAAATACGTTGTGCTAAAGAAAGATAAAATAGAAACTACTGTAGTGAATGTTTGAAAACCTGTTGTTCCTGTTCCCCAAGATTTTTGTGGTAAGGGTGGAACATAGATAATATCATTAGGTTTTATATAATAATTTTTAGAAGTAAAAACATCAACATTTGTTAAATTCAGTTCAATTTTCTCAACTTTATCAATTGTCTTTCGGATTATTTGAACTTTACTTCGATCTCCTAATTCTGTAATATCTCCAGAATTTGCAATAGCTTCTACAATCGAAACTTGATCTTGTAAAATATTCTTTGTTCCTGGAGAACCAACTTCTCCTGTAATAGTAACTCTTATACCTGCTAGTTTAACATCAATGAAGATTGTATTTGTGTCTTTAAAATATTTAGAAAGTCCTTCTTGAATTTTTTCTCGAATCTGATCTGTTGAATATCCTAAAACATTTACATTGTCTAAATATGGAATACGAATATTACCATGTTTATCTACACTATAACCTGTAAAATAAAGCTGGTCAGCGTTTATGTTATTATTATTTCCTTGTGTTTGTTGTTTGTTGAAGAAGGAAGTTAACTCCTCATTATCAGATTTAAGAGTAATATGTAAAATATCATTAATCTGAATTTTATAATCTTCATTTGAAACCTTTTGAATATTTTCTATTTCTTCTGGTGTTCCTTGGAAATATGTTAATTGCTTTTTGGAAACACATGATGAAAATAAGGTTATTATCAATAATAATAGTAATGTTATTCGGGTATTCATATCTTATTTTTCTAAAGAGAGCAAAGATATAAGTTTCTATATATATCGGAATGTTTTTTTGTCATATTTTCGCAAAAAAGTATCAAATGATTAAATCGTATTTAAAGTTTTTGAAAAACTTTTTTTTCAGAACGAAAATTCAGAATCAAGAAATTCAAAATATTTGTAATATTATAGAAAAAACTACATTGTTAAAGGTAGAAAAGAATTTTATTGAAAAAATAAAACAAGAATTTAACAATGATGAGCGAATTATAACAATTACAGATTTTGGAGCAGGTTCAAGAATTTTTAAATCAAATGAAAGGGAAATTTCTGCAATTGCAAAATATGCTGGAATGTCGAAAAGAAAGAGTGAAGTTTTGATAAAAATCATTCAAAATTTTGAGATAAAATCAGCTTTAGAATTTGGAACTTCTCTTGGAATCGGAACTTCAATTATGAAAATTGGAAATCGTAATTTGAATATTACAACATTAGAAGGCTGTCCTGAAACAAGTAAAGTTGCAAAAGAATATTTCGAAAAAAATAAATTTCAAGATATAAAAGTTCTTACTGGAGAATTTGATCAAACTTTTGAAGAAATAAATAATACTTCTTTTGATTTAATATATTTTGATGGAAACCATAGAAAAGAACCAACCTTGAAATATTTTGAAACATGCTTACAATTCGCAAATGAAAATTCTATTTTTATTTTTGATGATATTCATTGGTCAAAAGAAATGACGGATGCTTGGAAAATAATTAAAAACAATTCAAAAGTTAGCGCAACAATTGATACTTTTGACACGGGAATTGTTTTCTTTAATTCGAATTTTATTAAAGAACATACTTTTTCTTACAAATTTTAAAAATTAATCGAATGAAAATTTATACAAAAACTGGAGATAAAGGAACCACTGCATTATTTGGTGGAACTAGAGTACCAAAATATCATGGAAGAATTGAAGCTTATGGAACTTTAGATGAATTAAATTCCTATATAGGATTGATAAGAGACCAAGAAATAGATAAACTAGATTTTGATTTTCTGATTAAAATTCAAAACGAACTTTTTACACTTGGAGCGATGTTGGCAACTCCACCAGAGAAAGAGCAACTGAAAAATGGTAAAGAACGTTTAAATATTCCGAAGATTGATGTGGATTCTGTACATGCTTTAGAAAATGAAATTGATCGTTTAAATGAACTTGTGCCACCTATGACAAATTTTGTTTTGCCAGGAGGACATACTACGGTGTCATATTGTCATATTTCTAGGTGTGTTTGCCGTAGAGCCGAGCGTTTATGCGTGGCGTTGTCTACAGAAGAAGACATAAAAGAAGAGGTTTTAAAGTATTTGAACCGACTTTCTGACTACCTTTTTGTGTTGGCACGAAAATTGACAATTGACACTAAATCAGAGGAGGTTCCTTGGATCCCTCAAAAGAACTAAGTTCTTTGTAAATAGTTAAAAAATAATAATATAAAAACTTGACTTTTTGCGTAAAATTTATATTTTTGCGTTAAAACTTAATATATTGAAAGTATGTATTGGACTTTAGAATTAGCATCGTATTTGGCTGATGCACCATGGCCTGCGACTAAAGATGAGTTGATAGATTATGCAATCCGAACAGGAGCACCTCTAGAGGTAGCGGAAAACTTGCAAGGTATTGAAGATGAGGGGGAAATTTACGAATCGATTGTAGAAATCTGGCCAGATTACCCAACCGAAGATGATTATCTTTGGAATGAGGAAGAATATTAAAACAAAAAAAGAGTCTCAAATTATATGAGACTTTTTTTATTTTAAGTCGTTTTATTTAAAAAATAACTTAAAAAAATATATAATAAAATAAGAAAAACTAAATATGAGCTTAATTAATACCATATTAAAAGCTTTTGTAGGGGATAAGAAAACGAAAGACCTTAAAGCTTTACAACCTATCGTTGATAAAGTTTTGGCTTATGAAAAGAATTTGATAAATATTTCAAATGATGAACTAAGAGCTAAAACACTAGAATTTAAAAAGCAAATAGAAGAAGCTATCAATCCTTTTGAAATGGATATTGTAAAACTTGAGCAAGAAAGCGAAAGTGCTGATATCGATAGAAAAGAGGAGATTTATAGCGAAATTGATAAACTTAAAGACGCTTCTTATGAGGCTTCTGAAGGTGTGTTAGGAGAAATTCTTCCAGCTGCGTTTGCTGTTTTAAAAGAAACTGGTAGAAGATTTACGAATGCTGAAAAAGTAGAAGTAACTGCTTCTCCTTTTGATAGAGAACTTTCTGCTGTAAACGATCACGTAAATCTTGAAGGTGATAAAGCTATTTGGAACAATTCATGGGATGCTGCAGGTTCAATAGTAACTTGGGGAATGATTCACTATGATGTTCAGCTTATCGGAGGTTCTGTTCTTCACCAAGGTAAGATTGCAGAGATGATGACAGGGGAAGGAAAAACGCTTGTTGCAACTTTAGCAATTTACTTAAATGCTTTAACTGGTAGAGGAGTTCATGTAGTAACAGTAAATGATTATCTAGCAAAACGTGACTCGGCATGGATGGCGCCAATCTTCGAATTCCACGGATTATCGATTGATTGTATTGATAAACATCAGCCAAACTCTGAGGCTAGAAGAAATGCTTATAACTGTGATATCGTTTATGGAACAAATAATGAATTTGGATTTGATTATCTACGTGATAATATGACAAAAAATCCAGAAGAGTTAGTGCAAAGAGAACACAATTATGCGATTATTGATGAGGTGGATTCTGTATTAGTAGATGATGCTCGTACACCATTGATTATTTCTGGACCAACTCCAATGGGAGATCGTCATGAGTTTAATGAGTTAAAACCTGTAATTGAAAATATTGTAAATAAACAAAAGCAATATTTAACAGGAGTTTTCTCTGAAGCTAAAAAGAAAATTAAAGAAGGAGATTCTAAAGAAGGAGCTTTCCTTTTATATAGAACATTTAGAGGTTTACCAAAGAACAAAGCTTTAATTAAGTTCTTAAGTCTTGAAGGAATGAGACAATTACTTCAAAAGACGGAAAACTTCTATATGCAAGACAACAATCGTGAAATGCCAAAGATCGATAAAGAGCTTTATTTCACTATTGATGAAAAATCTAATTCAATTGACTTAACAGATAAAGGAGTTGAATATTTATCAGGAATGAGTAATGATAAAGATTTCTTTATTTTACCGAATTTAGGTCTTGAAGTTGGAGCTATTGATAAATTAGATATTTCTGAAGAAGAAAAAGTAACTAAAAAAGAAGAGCTTTATCGTAATTTTAGTGCGAAAAGTGAAAGAATTCATAGTTTAAATCAGCTTTTAAAAGCTTATACTTTATTTGAAAAGAATAAAGAATATATCATCGATAATGATAAGGTAATGATTGTAGATGAGCAAACTGGTCGTGCTATGGAAGGACGTCGTTTCTCAGATGGATTACACCAAGCTTTAGAAGCAAAAGAAAATGTAAAGATTGAGGCTGCAACACAAACCTATGCAACCGTAACTTTACAGAACTATTTCCGTATGTATCGTAAACTTTCAGGAATGACAGGTACGGCAATCACGGAAGCAGGAGAGTTTTGGGAAATCTATAAATTAGATGTTGTTGAGATTCCAACAAACAGACCAATTGCTCGTAATGATAAGCAAGATTTAGTTTATAAAACAACTAGAGAAAAATATAATGCAGTAATTGAAGAAATCGATAGATTAGTAAAACAAAATAGACCAGTTCTTGTTGGTACAACTTCTGTAGAAATTTCAGAATTACTTTCTAGAATGCTTACTCTTCGTAAGATTCCTCACAACGTGCTGAATGCCAAATTACACAAAAAAGAGGCGGATATTGTAGAAGAAGCTGGTAAGTCTGGAGTAGTAACAATTGCAACAAATATGGCAGGTCGTGGAACGGATATTAAATTATCTGATGAAGTGAAAGCTGCCGGAGGTTTAGCAATTATCGGAACTGAAAGACATGATTCTCGTCGTGTAGATAGACAGCTTCGTGGTCGTGCTGGACGTCAAGGAGATGTTGGTTCTTCTCAATTCTATGTTTCTCTTGAAGATAACTTAATGCGTTTATTCGGTTCGGATAGAATTGCAAAAATGATGGATAGAATGGGGCATAAAGATGGAGAAGTAATTCAACATTCTATGATTTCTAAATCTATTGAAAGAGCGCAGAAAAAAGTAGAGGAAAATAACTTTGGAGTTCGTAAAAACTTAATTGAGTATGATGATGTAATGAACTCACAACGTGAGGTTGTTTATAAGAGAAGACGTCATGCTTTATATGGTGAGAGATTACAATTAGATATCGTAAATATGATTTATGATACTTGTGATTCTTTAGTAAACGACAGTAAAGCAAGTAATAACTTCGAAACTTTCGAGTTAGAATTAATCCGTATCACTTCTATGGTTTCTCCAATTTCAAAAGAAGAATTTGAGAAAGGAAACAACCAAGATTTAATTGATAAATTATATAAAGCTGTTTATAAGCATTATACTGATAAAATGGAACGTGCTGCTGCGACTGCATTCCCAGTAATCAGCCATGTTTACGAAACACAAGCAGATCGTTTTGAAAGAATTGTAGTTCCTTTTACGGATGGAATCAAAAAATTAGATGTTGTAACGAATTTAAAAGAAGCTTACGAATCTAATGGTAAGAAATTAATCCAAGATTTTGAAAAGAATATTTCATTAGCAATTATTGATGATGCTTGGAAAGATCACTTACGCCAAATGGATGAATTAAAACAAACGGTTCGAAATGCACAATATGAGCAAAAAGATCCTTTATTAATTTATAAGTTTGAATCTTTCGAATTATTCCGTGGAATGTTAGACAAAGTAAATAAAGATGTTCTTTCATTCTTATTTAAAGGAGAATTACCAGCTCCAAATCCAGATCAAGTTTCTCAAGCTAAAGAACAAGCTCCAGAGAAAGTTGAGGTTACAAAAGAAGAGTATCAAAGCCCAACGCAAGCACAAAGTGCTCCTCCTGTAACAAACCAAACGCAAGAGCCAGAACCACAAGAACCAATCGTTCGTTCTGAGAAGAAAATTGGTAGAAACGAAAAAGTAACTATCAAAAATGTGCAAACTGGAGAAAACAAAGAGGTAAAATACAAACAAGCAATTCCGCTAATTGAAGCTGGAACTTGGGTTGTTGTTGATAACGAATAATTTATTTTTTCTATAAAAGTAAAAAGCGGCTGTATTTGTTTACAGTCGCTTTTTTTGTTATGGAAAATGTTTATTTTTGGATGTGAAAAATCATAATCTATGAAAAAAGTTATAATCATAATCTTGTTAATATCATTTAGTATTTCTTGTAATTCTACAAAAAATGAAAAAGTAGAAGTTATTTCTAAAATTATAACGATGGATGAAGAAGTTAGTCCAAACTTTTTTTATTGCGATATTGGTAGTGGGATTTTAAGAAATTTTGAAGAAATAAGTGAAGAAGATTGTTCTTTTAAAATCAATAAATTAGAATTTGATTTAAGACAAAGATTTTTTATAAATTCTGAAGGAAAACTCAAAGAATATTGGTGGTATAGAGCTATGGGAGTTATGACTTATTCCGAAGAAGAATTGAAAAATGATCCTAAATTTTTAAAATATATAGGAGGAGAAAATTATAAGATTTCTTTAATTGAAAATAATACTAAGTTGATTGAAAATCAGGATACTTTGAAAATTGAAAAAATCTTCGAGAAACCAAAACTGATAATGATAGATAAAATAAATTGCAAAAATGACCAACGTATATTTTATGAATACAATTAAAAAATACTTTTTCACTTTTACTTTATTATGTTCAATTTTCACTTTTGCAGCAAAAATTGATGGTCCTGCAAATATTAGAAAGGATATAAAAGGAGAAATTTTATTTTCTTTAGATGACCATGTGGAGGTATATGTCTATGAAATGAATAAAAATTGGTACCAGATTTCTTTTACTGCTTTTGTTGAAAAAGATAATATTATAAATGGAAAAATAAATTCGAATACTATTTTATTTAACCATAAAAATGAAAGAATCGGAGAGACTAAAAATTCTTTTTCTTTAGATGGGAATTTTCAAGAAACTTCAAGAAATAATTGGGTAGAGGTTATTTTTACAGGATATACTTATAAAGGAAATATTCATCAAGAAACGATTTTAGAGAACGCATTTGAAAATTCAATACAAAATATAAATTTACAAGAGTTTATTGAAGGTTTTGATTTTCAAAAACATGAAATTGAAAATTATGTAGTTTATACTATTTATGATTTAAAAAATCCTTGGGTGTCTTCAGATTTTAGATTGATTTTATACTTTGATTTAAATAAAAATTTGCTTGCTTTTGCAAATATTGATCGAAAGATTGATGTGAAATTTGAAACTAAATCAAAAATAGATAGAACTTTGATCTTTATTGGATGAAGTCTTTCTCTGAAAATGAGAAAAAGAATTTTATAAATACAATGAATCAATATTTTCTAGGAAGAGATTGAGTAAGTAAAATAAAAGCTATATCAATTTATAATTAAAAGATATAGCTTTTGTTTTTTAAGGATAAACCTTTTGGTAAAGTTTTGTAAGCAAGCTTGATTTACATACAATACTTTTTATTTTATTAGTTTTATTAAAGTTTCTTACTTTAGAATAATAAGAACTTGCTAATTTTCGATTATTCATTTTTAATGCATTTGTAGCTAAATGAAATAAAATCTCATCATCTAAATCTTCTTGATTATAAGGAGTTTTAGAAAAATCTAAAAAGAATTTTTTTATATCAAAAAAAGATTTTATAAAAACCTCTTGTTTTTTTATGTTTTTAGAATGACTAGCAGATTCACTTAAAATTCGGTAAACACCTGTTACTTCTGGTAAAAAATGAATTTTACTTTTCAATGAAAAATATAACCATTGTGGGTAATCTCCCATTTTCCATCTTTTTTCAACAGGATTAACTTCTGAATCATAAGTTTTCCAAAGCTCTTTTTTAAAAACAGCTGTAAGAGTAGAAATTTGATTCTGATTTAAAAGCTCTTGAAAAGAAACTTCTGACGATCCCCAAATGTTTTCTAAAAAAGTGTCTTTTTGATGGTTGAATTGTTTAATCTGTGTACATGACATACCATATTCTGGATTTTCTTCAAGGAAATCAACTTGCTTTTGAAGTTTTAAAGGATCTGTCCAATAATCATCTCCTTCACAAACTGCTAGATATTTACCTTGAGCTTCTTTAAAAACAAAATTAAAAGGACGTTCTCCTCTAGAATATCGGTTGTAATTAGGGAATAATAATTTTATTTCTAAATTACTTTGTTGTTGAAAATCAGAAAGAATATTCCTAGAATTATCTGTAGAAAGATCATCATGAATAATTATTTCAATAGGAAAATTTGTTTTCTGTATGGTAATTCCTTTGATAAAATCCTTTAAATATTTTTCGTGGTTATATACAATACAACAGACGCTAACTTTTGGTTTCATTAGTTTATGTTTTTTGCAGGATTTCCTACCATTATAGAATTTTCTTCACATGTTTTTGTAACAACGCTTCCAGCTCCAATGACTGTATTTTTTGCTATAAACATTTTCTTAGGTAAAATGATTGCAGCATTTCCAACTAAAACATTTTCATTCAAAGTTACATAAGCTCCAACAGTAGAACCTGCACTTATTAGGTTTGCTAATCCTATTTTAACATGATGACTTATTAATGCTTTAGGACTTATAATAGAATAATCTGAAATAAAGCTTTTCGTCCAAATCATGGCATTATTGTGAATATAAACTCCTTTGCCGATTTCAACAGTTGAAGAAATAGATGCGTTAGGGTGAATTAAATTGATAAGATTATAACCTCGTTTTTCGAACTCTTCAAAGTTTTTTCTACGAATATGATTATCACCAACACTTACAATTATATTTCCTGATTTTACAGAATTATAAAATGTATTATAATCTCCTAAAATTTTATATCCCATTACTCTCTCCCCAGTTCTAGAATCATCGTAATGATAAAGACCTTTGATGTCATGCCCACAATCTAGAGCAAGTTCTATAATTACTTCAGAATAATTTCCTATTCCAAAAATATACACGTCCATTTATTAATTATTTTGAGTTCTCAATAAAAACCTACAAATCCAATCAACTTCTTCAATTGTTAAATCATAAAAAAGTGGAAGACAATAAACTCTTTTCGCTATGTCGTCTGTAATATCTAATGCTTTTGTATCTAAGTATGGCAAACTTGTTGCCAAAGAAGGGTAGAAGTAACGTCTACCAAAAATTTCATTTTTTTGTAATGTTTCAATACATTTTAAAAGTAATTCTTCGGTTTCAAAAACTATTGGATAATAAGCATAATTTTTATTTGCATGATTGTGCCAAAGAGGTTTAACAGATTTAAGATTATTTAATTTTTCATCATATCTTTCTGTTAAAAGCTTTCTTTTTTCATGAATATCTTGGATGTAATTTAAATTAGCTAAACCCATAGCAGCATGAAATTCTGAATTTTTACCGTTAATCCCTAAACCTTGAAAATTTTCTGGTCCATTATGACCAAAATTTCGCATATATGCCATTTTTTTCAATAATTCAGGGTTTTTAGTAATAACTAATCCACCTTCACCTGAATGAAATAATTTTGTAGCATGTAGACTACAAGTTGAAATATCTCCAAAATTAAAAATAGATTCGCCATTTATTTCTACCCCAAAAGCATGTGCAGCATCATAAATAACTTTTAGATTATGTTTATCTGCAATCTTTTGAATCATTTCTACATCACAAGGATTTCCATAAACATGAGTTGCCAAAATTGCCGAAGTATTCTCAGTAATAGCTTCTTCAATTTTTGTGGCATCAATATTTAAAGTTTCTTTATCAATATCTACAAAAACAGGTTCGCAATTTTCCCATACAATACTACTTGTAGTAGCAACGTAAGAAAAGGGAGTAGTGATGATTTTACCTTTTAAATCTAGAGCTCGAATTGCAAATTGAAGCGCGATAGTTCCATTTGTTACAAAAAGAAGATGCTTTACATTTAAGTGTTCTTTTAATTTCATCTCCAAATCACTGGCCAATGGTCCCATATTGGTAAGCCATTGACGCTTCCAGATTCCATGAAGTAAAATATCATAATCCTCCTTTGGAGGAAGAAAAGGTTTTGTAACTGGTATCATATTTTTTTTCTTTTAATTATTGAAAGAGCAATATTTTTCATTTCAAGATATTCTGGAAGTTTTAATAATTCATAAATTAGAATTGCTAAAGTTCCACCAGTAATAATTTGAATGATTAAAGTTGCCCAATTTGGATAGTTTAACATTGTGATACTCCACATAAAAAATGCCACAATTAGCGAAACTACAAAGCTAGGAATTATATCTTTAATTTGTTCCCCAATACCATAGTTTATTAAGTCTGAAGAATAATAAGTGTTTAGGAAATATGCAATAAAAGAAGTTAAGACACCTCCTATAAGCATGAATTTTATTCCAAAGAATATTCCAATAATTATTGGTCCTATTGCGATAATTTTTTTTATGATTTCAAGTCTAAGAAAAAGATCGGTTCTTCCTTTTACTTGTAAAATATTAAGATTGATCGAATGAAGTGGATACATCATTCCAACAAAACAGATGATTTGTAAATATTCTGTAGCTTCTAACCATTTTTCTCCGACTAAAAAAAGAAGTAAAGGTTTTGCTACAGCAGCAAGTCCAAGCATACATGCGAAAGTAATTATCATAGTATATTTGATTACTTTCTGGTAAGTTGTTTTTAACCGAGTTTCCTCATCTTGTATTTTACACAAAACAGGGTAACTAACTCTTTGAATAATGTTCGTTAGGTTACTTGAAAAAATAGTATTGAACTTTTGAGCTTGATCGTATTGTCCTAATTGAGCATCTGTGTAATATTTTCCTATGACAACAGCATAAGCATTTTTATAAATTGTATCAATTAGTCCAGAAATCAATAATTTAGATCCGAAACCAAAAAGTTCTTTAAAACTTTCTATTGAAAATTCAAAAGCTGGTCGCCATTTATTGAAAATCCAAAGGAAAATGGTTGTAAGTGATTGTCTAGAAATTTGTTGAGCAATTAAACTCCAAACACCATAACCTTTTAAAGCCATAATAATTCCTATAATTCCACTGATACATGAAGCAATTAAAGAAATTTTGGTCTGTGTTTTAAAATCTACTTTTTTAACTAATAATGTTCTCTGAACAATTCCAAGAGAATTAATTATTAGAATGATACTCATTCCTTGTACTAGTGGAGTTAAAGCTTCTTTTTGATGAAAAAAATATCCAATTGTTGGAGCGGAAATGAATAAAAGTAAACTTAATATTGTACCTAAAATCAGATTAAAAATAAAAATAGTATTATAATCTGTATTTGTAGCATCTTTTTTTCGAATTAAAGCATTTGAAAAACCACTATCCATTATAGAATTTGAAATGGCTATGAATATGGTAATTATCCCCACCATACCAAATTCAGCAGGGCTTAGAATATTAGCTAATACTAAACCTACCAAAAAGGTAATACCAGAATTTGCAATGTTATCTAGAAAGCTCCAGCTAACACCATTTAATGCTTTCTTCTTTAAGTCGTTCATTTAGGGGGTAATTTTAATTTATCAAACGAATAATTTTCTTCGTTCGTATTTGAATTTTGAAAAAAAAATCAAGCAAAATTAATTAATTTAAGAAGAATAAAGACTATTTTGAAAAATGTATTTTTAACTTAAATTGATTCTATGTTGGAGATGAGAAATTTAAAGTGTTTAAAAGTGAATTTAACCAAAGCAATTTTAAATTAAAGTTTCCGACCCAAATATATTATTTCTAATAAATAAATATGAAACACTTCAAAACAATAACAGAATATTGTAAAGGAATTCACATAGAAGCTCCGAAACATCCACATTTCGATATTCGCAGTTTTGAAGAAAATATGGAAACTGTAGTTCCAAAAATGCCCGCTTTCAATCATGAGTTTTACTCTATTGCCATAAAATATGAAGGAGGAGGGAAAGCAATTTCAGGGCAATTCTCTGACTTTCCAAAAGGTTCTACAATTTTTTTTAATACACCTTTTCAGTTGATTTCTTGGGATATTATTCCAAATTGGAAAGGATATTATTTACTGTTTAGTCAAGATTTTATCGCACAATCGAATGTTTTGTCTCAAATTTTAAAATTGTTTCCTTTTTTAAGAATTGAAAAATCTATACCTTTTGAAATTCCTGAAGAAAATCTTCCGCTGATTTTAGATATTTTCAAGAATATTTGGGAAGAATATCATGGTGAATCTTCGGATAAGTTTCAGATTATTGAAGCGCAAATTTATTTGTTACTTTCTTTAATTAAAAGATATTTTGAACAACAAGTCTCTTCTGAAGAAGCTGAAAATGCTATGAAATCTGCGGATTTAAAATTACTTTCAAGATATCGAACTTTGATTCAGACGAGTTTTTATCCAAATACTAAATTGGAGACTTTTGCTAATCTACATTCTACAAGTTATTATGCCGAAAAATTGAGCGTACACCCAAATCATTTGAATGCTACAGTAAAAAATCTGACAGGAAAAACTGCTTTGAAATATTTACACAATCATCTTCTTACGCTTTCAAAATCTTATTTGATTCAGACAGATTGGTCGGTGAAAGAAATAGCTTATGCTTTGTACTTCGAAAGTCCGAATAATTTTAGTGCTTTCTTCAAAAAAAATACCCAAAAAACACCTCTTCAATACAGAAAATCTAAGAATCTTTGAAATTCATACTTCTTGATTTGAAATCCTAAATTCTTCTCGCATTTTCATTCAGAACTTTGTAACTTAAATAAACGAATTGTTTAAGCGTATGAAAATTAAATATTTAATTATTCTGTTACTAAGTTTAAATTCTGTGATTATGAATGCACAAGACAGTCCAAAAGATGTGGTGATAAAATTATTTGTTGCTACAGATCAGAAAAATTGGGAAGAAGTAGAATCTCTTTTTTACAAAGAAGTAAATCTGGATTATTCTTCCATGAATGGAAACCCAGCTACAATTTTAAAACCTTCAGAAATTGTTGCTGCTTGGAAAACACTTTTACCAGGATTTCAATTTACACATCATCAAATAGGAAATGTTTTAGAAAAAACGAATAAAAATTCTGCCAAAGTTTTTTGTTACGGAACAGCGAGTCATTACTTGGAAGATGAAAAGGGAAATATTTGGGTGGTAATTGGTTCTTATGATTTTGAATTAAAGAAAAATGATCAGAATCAATGGCAAGTTTCTTCAATGAAATTCAATTTTAAGTTTCAAGAAGGAAATACTTCGCTTCCTCAAAAAGCAATTGAAATCGTTAAAAATCAGAAATAATTTTAGATGAAAAAAATAGGAATTATAGCAATTGCAAGTTTGTTTTTGTTTGCATGTGAAGATAGTTCGAAGCAAGAATTAGATAATCTTAAAAAAGAAATTAAAATGAAAACTGAATTAGCAGATCGAAATAAAGAAAATGCAAAAGATTTTTTTAAAGCTTTAGAAGAGAAGAATTTGGATAGAGTAGTGAATTTGTTTGCAGAAAATGGCGTTCAGGAAAATCCTTATAATTCTGGAATTTTCCCAACAGGAACAGAAGGTCATGAAGGAATAAGAACTTATTGGGAAGGACCTTTTCAGAATTTTGGGAATATGGAATTTCCGATTGAAGAGATTTATGTAATGGAAGATCCAAGTCGTGTTTTTGTAAAATATGAAGGAAGAATCGCTTTGAAAAATGATGCAGGTTGGTATAAGAACGATTATTACTCATTGTTTCATTTTGATAAAGATGGAAAAATCTTAAAGCATGTAGAAATTTTTAATCCAATAGTTGCAGCAAAAGGCTTCGGATTATTAGATCAAATAAAATGATTTCGGCTATCCTTAGTCATCATTTGAGTTCTGTAAAATATATTTAAACCAAAATAATTTCCAATAAAAAAATAACCCTAGAGAATTAATACAATGAAAAAAGTGAAATATATCGCTAGTTTATTACTTGCCGTAATTTTAATAGCATGTAATACTGGCGAGGCAAGAAAAAATAAAGAAATTCAAATAGATAGTGATAAAAATAATATAGAGATGAAAAAAGTAAGTTTTATTAGCGAAGGAGCAAAGTTGATTGGAAATTTATATTTTCCTAAAGATTTTGATAGTTCTAAAAAATATCCAGCAATTGTTGTTGCAGGAAGTTGGACCACTGTAAAAGAACAAATGGCAGGGCTTTATGCGAAGAGATTGGCTGAAAATGGTTATATAACATTGGCTTATGATTTTAGAAATTTTGGAGAAAGTGAAGGAGAACCAAGATTTTATGAAAGTCCAGCGATCAAAAAAGTAGATGTTGAAAATGCGACAATTTTCTTAGCTAATCAACCTGAGGTTGATGAGAACAGAGTAGGAGCTTTTGGAGTTTGTGCTGGAGCAATGTACACTTTGATGGCAGCTGCGGAAGATAATCAAATTAAAGCTGTGGTGACAACTGCTTCTTGGTTGCATGATGCGGAAGCTGTAAAATTATTTTATGGAGGAGAAGAAGGAGTGAATGAGAAAATTCAAGCAGCGCAAAAAGCAAAAGAAAATTATGCAAAAAATGGGGTTGTAGATTACATTCCAACAATTTCTACGGAAGATCCTAGTGCTGCAATGTATGGTCCTTATGATTATTATTTAAATAAAGAAAGAGGAGCTGTTCCTAATTGGAGTTCGGATAAATTTGCAGTAATGTCTTGGGAAGATTGGTTGACAACTGATCCGATGCCAACAGCGAAAAATATGGAAACGCCAATCATGATGATTCATTCGGATGGTTGTGTTTTACCGCAATACACTAAAAATTATTTTGAAAACATAAAAACAGCTGATAAAAAATTAGTTTGGTTAGATACTGATTTAGAATCTCCGTTTGATCAGTTTAATTTTTATGATCAGGACGAACAAGTGAATGTAGCTGTGAAAAATGCTACAGAATGGTTTGACGCAAAATTATAATTTCCCCCTTTCTCGATTTCCCAAATAAGAGAGATAATTTATCACGAATAGAGTTTATTCTTTGTTCGTGATTTTTTGTTTTAAACTTAATTATTCCATTGTTTTATCAAATAATTTTTCTTTAAAATATTTCTATATTTGACGACCTTAAGTCATATAGCTTTTTATTTTTTAATATTATGAATAGGATGAAGTTCTATATTTTACTTTTAATATTAGAAATAATTCTACAAAAATCAGAAAATAGCTAAAAAAAATAAGGATTTATAGTTTGAAACATGTGGTTAATAAACATCTGTTAAACAAGATAATACGTTAGAAAAAAATTAAAAAAAATATACTTATTAATAATTTTTTGTCTTTTAGGGATAAAAGTTCATAGCAATTTTTTAAATAAAGATTTTAGGCTCGCAAAAAGAATAGTTGAAAATTTAGAAAATCCAAAAGGTTTAGATGATGTATTTTCTAAAAATGGAGAGACTGAAAAAAAAGATAGATTAGGATTTGGATATTCATTATATTCAAAAGTAATAAAAGGGGAAAAAATCAAATTTAATTGTTTTTTCTTTTATCATAATAATGTTCCAATTAGTTATGTTCTTAATGTTGATAATAATTTAACAAATAAAAAAACGATAAATTTTCTTAAGTCACATTTCAATACCAAATATGGTGATAGCTTTGAAAGAAAGGAATATAATATAGAGGAATTAAGAAAGCCAATCGGAAAATATTTTGGGGAAATTACTAATGTAGACAAATTAATTAAGTTGTATATGTCTCCTGAATCTGGAATGATTTATGGGAGATATGGGGTTGGTTCAGAAACTCTTAGTAATTGGCGCTTATTTTCTTCTATTGAAAGAAGATTTAATAAGGATATTGTTATTTTACTTTTATTTTCTAAAAACCCACTTTCTAGAATTCGAGCTTTAGAATATTATTACAAAAATAAAAATGAATTTGAAGATGAAAAAAATGAGATCGAAAAGTGGATTAGAGAAATTAAGAAAGAAAATGTGTCGTTAGAAAAATTTAGAGGTTGTATATTAGAGCATATTTCCACTAGGGAATTAATTTATAAGATCGAAAGATAAAGGTTTTTTATTTAGGGATTTAATGTATATTATCACGTTTAAATCTTATAAGGGAATTTTATTTCATCTAAAACATATTCCTAGCTCCTTTCAAGAAGGAAGAATGATAACTCGTATATCTTTATACAAAATCAAACGTGATAATGTTTAATCTAAAAAAAAATATTTATGAAATTTATTTTTGTATTAATTCTTTTCACGATTTGTAGTTGTGATGTAACTTCAAATCAACAAGAAAATAAAAAAGAGAATAAATTAGAAAAAGCAAGTTTAGAAAAAGAAACTTATGAACTTATTAAAGTAATTAAAAATTGTGCGAACGAGGGAATATCTTCTTTTAATATGGAGTTTTTAAAAAGTTCTGATAAGAATTTGCCAAATTCTATAGTAAATCAATATTTAATGAATGTCCCTATAGATAATGAAAAAGATTTAAAGCTGACAATTGATGAATGGACAAAATATAGTTGTATGCAATGGGAAGAAAATAAAGAAAATTTCTTTTTTACTTTATTACAAGAAGATGATACTTGTTGTTCAATAATGTATTTAGTTGTTTTGGATAAAAAAGAAGATTTATTTCAAATAAGAACTTTAGGAATCTCAGGAGGAGATGGAGGTTGGCATCAAAATGATAAAGGGATAAAGTTAGATTTTGGGAAATTTAAATTGATTACAGAATCTACCTTAGATACTGATATTTTTGAAAAAGATGTTTCTAATAGTTATTTAAGAATAAAAGAATATGGAGAGTTTCAATTAAATTTTGAAAATAATAAGTTCACTTTAGATACATTAGTATTTAAGAAAGATTCTATCATAAAAAAATCCAATTAAAACTAATTGGATTTTACATTTTTGAATATTTATATGGTTTAAAACTGATAACTCAATCCAGCATTTAAAATTCCTTTATAACCAAAACCAGCTTCGGCAAAGAAAGCAAAATCACTTCCTAGTCTTAAACCAACAGCTGTTAACTGAAAGTTGACATTACCACCGTTGTCGCTTGTGCTTGTATTTGCTGTAGAATTTGCAGTGAAATCTTGATTTGTAAATGTATATCCAATTCCAGCTCCTGAATACATTTGAAAAAGAGAACTTGAAATATATCTATAATCCGTTTCAATAACTACAGTGTAACTTTGATTTTTTTGTTTTCCAGCTCTTACACCGCTAAAATTCACATCTTTTTTGATACTTTCATAAGCAAAAGCAGCCCCAATCATCCAGCGATCTTGCACAGCGTATTTATAGTTTATAAAAATAGTACCCGAAGTATTTTCATTGTCATAAGTAATTGTTCCTAAAGAAGCAGGGTAGGTGATGATTTCTGAAAAAGAATCAATAATCCAGTTTGAAGATAAAATTCCGTAACCTACATTAATTTGACTTGTTCCTTTTTCCTGCGCATTCATTGTTGCAATACTCAACAAAAACAAGAAAGCAAAGATTAATTTTTTCATGATATTTACTTTAGAGTTAAAAACTTTTAATACAATTAAAGTTCTTGTTTTATTTTTTTAATGAAAAGCTGAATTATAAGTTTTAATAAAATTTTAATCTTTTTAGTTGAAAAAATGATAAAAACGGAATAGAATTGGGTGTGAAAATTGTCAAAAAGTGGAACTTAAATTCTTTTAAGGCTTACAAAGAAAAATCTCAAAATATTTTAGTAATTTGCGGCCACTTAAGGATGATTTCTCTCCTATTTTAAGAAGGAATTGTAGTTTTTATAATTTAAAAAATTTAGTGATGGTATCAGAAAAAATTTCATCAGCTGAAGCAATCGCATTGGAAGATAAATATGGAGCACATAATTATCACCCACTTCCAGTAGTATTATCAAAAGGACAAGGAGTTTATGTTTGGGATGTAGAAGGAAAAAAATATTATGATTTCTTATCTGCTTATTCTGCAGTAAACCAAGGACACTGCCACCCAGATATCGTGGGAGCAATGGCTGACCAAATCCAAACTTTAACATTAACTTCTAGAGCTTTCTACAACGATATGTTAGGAAAGTACGAGAAATATGTAACAGAGTATTTCGGATTTGATAAAGTTCTTCCAATGAACACTGGAGCTGAAGCTGTAGAAACTGCAATTAAACTTTGTAGAAAATGGGCTTATGAAGTACGTGGAATCGAAGAAAACGAAGCAAACATTATCGTTTGTGAAAACAACTTCCACGGAAGAACTACTACAATTATTTCTTTCTCAAATGATGAGGTAGCTCGTAAGAACTTTGGACCTTATACTTCAGGATTCGTAAAAGTGGAGTATGATAACTTAGACGCTTTAGAGGCTGCTTTAGAAAATACACCAAATGTTGCAGGATTCTTAGTGGAGCCAATTCAAGGTGAAGCAGGAGTTTATGTTCCTTCTGAAGGATATTTAGCAAAAGCAAAAGCTCTTTGTGAGAAGCACAATGTATTATTCATCGCAGATGAGGTGCAAACTGGAGTTGCTAGAACAGGACAATTATTAGCTGTAAACCACGAAGACGTTCACCCTGATATCTTAGTTTTAGGAAAAGCGTTATCTGGAGGAGCTTACCCAGTTTCTGCTGTATTAGCAAATGACAATGTAATGAATGTAATCAAGCCAGGACAACACGGATCTACTTTCGGAGGTAATCCTGTTGCTGCTAGAGTTGCAATTGCTGCATTAGAAGTTGTGAAAAATGAAAAATTAGCTGAAAACGCTGAAAGATTAGGACAAATCTTCAGAAAAGAATTAAGCGATTTTGCAGAAGGAAATGACTTTATCACATTAGTAAGAGGAAAAGGATTATTAAATGCAGTTGCTGTTAACGATACAGAAGATAGTTCTACTGCTTGGGATCTTTGTATGCAATTAAAAGAGAATGGATTATTAGCTAAGCCAACTCACGGAAACATTATCCGTTTTGCTCCACCATTAGTAATGAATGAAGAGCAATTAATGGATTGTATCGCAATTATCAAGAAAACTTTTTCTGAGTTTGTGAAAAAATAAAAATCTATAAATTATTTAGATAAAAAAGCCTGATTCTTTTGGAATCAGGCTTTTGTTTTTAGTTTTGTTCTGCTAAAGGAGTTTCTACGTTTACGTTTTCTTCTCTATAATCTAGAAGTTTTCTAGCAATTTCATGAAGTTCTGCATAAATAGCTTCATTTGAAATATAACTTAGAGCATCTTCTTTTAACTTATTCATATTTTTGATAGAAGCATCATCCATATCTGGTTCTGCCAATACAATTTTTGGCTCTAGTCTATGGTAATCATAAGATTCTTGTCCTTCAACTGTATCAAAGATTTGTTTTAAATGATGATCTACAGTTTGCGAACTTCCTGCCATCATGATATCTATAATTGGTTTGATCCAACCAACCATTCCCCAGTCTTTTGCTTTTTTATATTCATAAGTTTTACTAGAACTTCCAGTTCCAATAGAAACAATCATCATGTCTTCTGCTTTTGGCTTGCTTACAAAAGGAAAATCAATGCTTCTTGCTTCTGAATAAGAAACTAAAGCAGGATTGTTTGCAACCAAACCTCCATCAATAAGAGGAAAAGGAGTATTGATGTCATTTTTTACTCTTGCAGTTTCAAAATAAGTAGGAGCAGCTGAGGTAGCTCTTGCAACATCTTTTACTTTAAAATCAAAAATAGGATTATGTGCTTTATGTTGTTTAAAGAAATGCGGTCTTCCATTTTTGATATCGTAAGAAGTGACAACACATGGTTTTATTAATTGACTAAACTTTGTTTCTCCAAAGTTATCATGAAGAGCTTCTTCTAGTTCAGCAGCATCATATTTTTCGTCAGAAATTCCGTTTAAACTTTTTATTTTTTGTGTAATCGAAGCATCGAAAATTTCATCACCTCTGTCAAAGTATAAATTAACAGCTTGCTCTGCTGTAAATTTAGGTCTTCCACTAGAATCTGGTGTTAGGTACGCTAAGGTTAAAATCCCTCCAGTACTTGTTCCTGCAAAGAAATCAAACATATCAGCAATACGAATTGTTTTATCTTGTGCTTTTTCTTGTATTATTTTTTCTAACTCTGTTAGAATTACTCCAGGAAGAATTCCACGAATTCCACCACCATCAATAGATAGGATACGGACTTTTCTCATTTTATTTTTTTAAGTTTTTGTTTATAAAAAGTATTTTTCGTTAAAAATCTAATTTAAGAATAAAATATTAACATAATAAAGTTTATCTGTTGATTTTTAAATATTTGCTTGTTTTTTTATGAAGAATACTTTTATAAAAGTATTAATATTGCGTCGGTTAATTAAAATAATTTCGAAAAAATTACAATTTATTTACAAACAGTAATTAGAAATAGTAGATATTTGCGAAATTTTTAAACATAAAAAAATGGGTAAACTTAAAATTTTCAGTGTAATGGCTATATTCGCACTTACACTTGCTTCTTGTGGGGCGCAAAAGCAATCATGTACAAAAGAATGTAAAGAAGAGCACAAAGAAAAGAGATGTGATCATTCTAAAAAGGTAGAGATTAAAGAAGTAGAAACTTCGAGTTCTGAGGATAACAAATAATCTAAAGTAAAAGCCTAATCAAATTTGATTAGGCTTTTTAGATATTATAGGATTCAATTAAAAATTAGTTCATTTTCGTAATCATTTCATCAATTTCTTCTACTTGAAAATTGAAAGTTTTTGCATTTTTTAAATCGTTTACACCAGCTTCTATATGATTCATTTCTAAGCGGTGTTTTCCTCTTAAGTAATAAGCTTCACCAATAATTGCAACACTAGATTTTTCATTATTCTCTATCAAATCATTTAAAACAGGAATAGCATAGGCAACATTTGATCTATTTAGATAAGCTTTTGCTAGACAAAGTTTTTCATTCGGGAAAATTTCCCTGATTTCTTCCGCAATTTTAAAATGTTCAATTGCTTTATCATAGTCTTTTAAATCAAAATAATTTAAAGCAATATAAGCATTTGCAAGTCTAGATTTTGGAAGGTTCCTCATATCTAAAATCCAATTATTTGAATATTCATAATATTTCATGCTGCATTTTCGATATACAACTCCACGAATAAATTTCAGTGTGTCGTTTTGAGAAAAATATTTAACAGCTTTTGTGATTTTATCATCTGCCGTTTGATAATTTTCAGAGATTTTATATTCCAAAACTGCATCAAGAATAAATAAGATATCATGAAAAATTAAATCATTATTCATAATATTCATCAGTTCTTCTTTTGCAGCTTTTTTGTTTGTCTGAGATAATTTAAAAACTGGTTTCAAAGCTTTTTCTAACTTCTTGAATTTTTCTACTTTTTTAAAATTATCTTCTTCGATTTCTTTTATAAAAGCTAAATAAAATTCTGGTTCTACATGAATAGGAGTACTTGTTGCAATATGCTCAAACTTCTTTTTAGCCAAATCAATATTGAATAATTTAAAATTTGCAATCGCATGAATCACATTTATTTCCTCGCAGCCGTCCTGTAGATTATCTTTTTCGATTATATTTGAGCTAAGTTCCAAAGCAGCATGATAATCTTCCAATTCCAAAAATATTCGAAGTAAATAAATTGGACTATCCTTGGTGTCTCCTAAATAAATTGCGTTTTCATAAGCTTCGATAGCTTCGTCTTTGTTTTGAATTTCGTTTAAAATAAAACCTTTACTGAAATATAAAAGTTTACTTTTCGGAAATAGATTTAAACCAAAATCTAATGTTTTTAAAATCTCAGGATAATCCTTTGTTTTATTAAGAATAACAATTTTTAGATTGATGATTTCATCTGTCAGTTTGTTTGCTTTTGCTGCTCTATCAAAAAGTTCCAAACCTTCCTTTCTCATCTTTTTATTGATAAAATAAATTATTTTTTCGTACACTGCCTTCGTAGAAAAATATTCATCAATCAGTCGATCATAATCTGCTAGTAAAAGTTCTTTTTCTTCCACTTTTTTATAAACTTCTGCTCTTTTAAGTAGAAATTCTTCTTTTGGATTTATTTCGATTGCTTTTGAATAAAAATGAATTGCTTTTTGATAATCTTTTTTTGTGTCATAAATTCCTCCAAGATTAAAATTTGTAGCTTCATTGTCGTCATTAATTTCATAACATTTCAAATACAATTCTAAAGCGCCGTCGATATCATTTTCTTTGGTTTTCAAAAGAGCAAGATTGTTCAGCGCAGCAAAATGATTTTCATTTTCAGAAAGAATAAATTCATAATCTTGCGTTTCCAAATCAAATTTTTGAAGTAGGTGATAAGCGGTTCCTCTATGAAAATAGTATTCTAACTCTTTAGGATATGCTTTGATTTTTTCCGTATAAAAAGAAACCGTTTTTTCAAGTTGTTTACTGTCATAATACAAATTCCCTAATAATAAATTAGTTTCAACATTTTCTGGATAATTTGTAGTATAAATCTCTAAATCTTCCATAGCTTTTTCAAAATTTCCAAGTTCACGATATACCAAACCTCTTTCTAAATATACAGCTCCAAAGTTTGGATTAATTTCCATTACTGTATTAAAAGTTTTCAGAGCATCTTCTAATTTATTCAGTTGAAATTCACAATATCCTTTTCGATAAAAAGCATTATAATGATTCAGAGTAATTCTTGTGATTTCACTGTAAGTCACCAAAGCATTTTCGAAATCGTTATATTTTTCCAAAACTTGTCCAATTCCAAACATCGCATCGATTGCAAAATAACTACGCATATCGATTTGTAAAATATGTTTAAAATTGTCCGAAGCTTCCTCATACATTTTAGAATCAAAATAGGCATTTCCTCTAACTAAAAGCGCTTCCAAATCATTTTCTGCAATATCTAAAATCTTTGTATTTTCTTCTATTATTTTCTGAAATTGCTCTAACTCTTGATAAACTTTAGATTTTAATTTATAAGCATAAATAAAATTAGCATCTACTTTTGAAAGGAAATCTCCAACTTCTAATGTTTTATCATAATTTTTTAAACCTAAATAACAAATTCCAATTTGGTAATGTGTAAATAAATTAGAAGGATTTTTTTTCAGTTCTTGTTTAAAATAATTAATCCCAGCTTGATGGTTTCCAAGTCGCAAATTACAAAAACCAAGTTGGAAGAAAATTTCTAAATAATCAGGATTCAAACTATATACTTTTTCAAAACAAGAAAGCGCTTCCTCGATAGAATTATATTGTTTCAAAAGTTCTCCTTTCATGTAAATAGAATGCACTCTGTTTTCATCAAAACGGATTGCTTTGCTATAATTTAATAATGCCTTCTCTTTATTAAAACTTATATATCCTTCTGCAATATTCTCATATAATTCCGAGTTTTCAGGATTCAAATTTACTGCAGCTTCCAAGATTTCTACAGATTTTTGAGCATCTTTTAATCGATAATAATTATATCCTCTCTCGATAGCAATTTTTTGTTTAAAGTGAGGACTCAATAGTTTATTTTGATTTAAAGTTTCAAGAATCAGATTCGATTTTTCAATTTCATTTAATTCCGTAAAATTCATCGCATTGAAAAAAGCGAAATACACATTTTTGTCTTCAAGACTTTGCGCTTTTTGAAAATAAATAATTGATTGATCAAATTTGTACAATCTAAAATAGGCTACTCCTAAAAGCCAATTCGCCAAAGCATTCTCTTCTTGTTCTTTTGTGAAAAGTGACAAGATTTCAATAGCATTTTCGATGTTTTCATTCGCTACCGCAAAATAATCATAATCCATTATTTTTTCTGGATGTTTCAGAAATTCGTGATAGAAGTCGATGATTTCTAATTCTAAATTTTTACTGTTTATTAATCGAAATGCTGTGTTGAAGATATTTACTAAGTGCTTTGGAGTTTCCATATTTCATAATTGTTTTAAATCTTCTGCAAATACGGAAATTTTGTTTGATTTTTTTTCACGGTTTTCAGGGGTGAACCACCCCCAACCCCTCCTTCAAAAGGAGGGGAGTTTTTTTCTTCCTTTCAAGAAAAGAAGTTTTTATATATTAGTTTCCCCTCCTTAAAAAAGGAGGGGTTAGGGGTGGTTGTTTATGATTATTGCTAATAATTATTTCAATATTTTTTAAAATGTGGGGTTAGGTGGTTATTTTCCAATTCCTCCAATATTTTATCTAGCACTTCTTCAGTATTATTTAAAACTATTTTATTTTCAAAACGGATAGTTCTTATGTTGAGTTGTTTTAGGGTTTTATCTCTTTCTTTATCTTTTTCGATGCCTTCTTGAGTGTAGTGATGTGCACCATCTAATTCGATTGCTAATTTTTTTTCTGGGCAGTAAAAATCTACTATGAAATTGAAAATACTATGTTGTCTTCGGAATTTGTAACCGCTTAGTTTTCTTTTTTGTAAAAACTTCCAAAGATGAGATTCTGCTGGAGTGGCGTTGTTTCTTAATTCTTTGCGGTGTTTTATTAATCCTTTTTTGTTGAAGATTTTTAGATATATCATAGTTGGTGTTTTTTTACCACCCCCAACCCCTCCTTCAAAAGGAGGGGAGTTTTTCTTCTTCTTTTCGAGAAAAGAAGTTTTTATATATGTTCCCCTCCTTAAAAAAGGAGGGGTTAGGGGTGGTTGTTATTTATTACTGCTTATAATCACTTTTGTATATTCCTAAAAAGTAGAAGCTAGAAGTGGTCAATTATATTTTTAACTCAAAACTATTTTTCCTAGAGATTCCATTAGTTGAGGGCGGTCTTCTAGGCCGATTCTTGCTACGGCGAAGAATTCGCTCATCCAGTCGTCTGCTATTTCGAAGGCTTTGTTTTTTTGTTTGGTAGCGTCTTGAGATTCTCCTTTTTCTTTTAAGTGTAGCGTTTTAGCACTTTCTACTTCTTGAATTAGTGCTATGGCAGCTGTAATGTCTTCTGCTGTAATTTTTAGTCTAACTAATTTTGTTGCGATTTCAGGAGTGTCATTTAGTGTTGTGTAGAAAAGTTTTACTTTCTCCATCCAGTTGGTGTAGGCTTTCGGGATGATTCCGATAATTTCTAAATCGCTAAGGATTCCTGGTTCTTTGCGGAATACTACTTTTGCTTTTTTACGATGTGCGCTGAATGTTTCTTCTAGTCTTTCTTTTGCTTCTGTGTAGGCCCTGTAAGCTTGTGAAGTTTCGGTGTCTTCTTTTTTATTGAAACGAAAAGCTTCTTCTGTTTGTGTTAGGATTGCCTTTCCTTCTTCGATTACGGTACTGTCATATCCGTATTCTGCCAAGATTGCTGCAATTTCTGTTTGTGTTTCTGCGTTTTCTAGTGCTGCTTTGTAAAATTCTAGAGTTTGTGCTTCTGTAAGCGTTCTTCTTGTGTTCATAATATATTAATTTTTAAATTTTTCTTGATTGTTGTGCCTTCGACTCCGCTCAGGCACCGACCTTCGAGAGCCTCAGGCATCGTCCTTCGAGAACCTCAGGCACCGTCCTTCGAGAGCCTCAGGCACCGGCTTTGTTTTAAATGTCTGAGTGATAAATGCAACTGTCTGAGTGTTGAAAACAGGTGACTGAGTGATAAATGCAGCTGTCTAAGTGTTGAAAACAGGTGTCTGAGTGGTAAATGCAACTGTCTGAGTGTTGAAAACAGGTGTCTGAGTGATAAATGCAACTGTCTGAGTGTTGAAAACAAGTGACTGAGTGGTAAATGCATCTGTCTGAGTGTTGAAAACAGGTGACTGAGTGATAAATACAACTGTCTTTGTATTGAAAATATATGTATACTAAATAATTGCATTAATCTTTTTATTTTTATTGTTAATTAATTGGTTTTTAGTTTATTAAATATAGATAAAAAATACTTTCTTTTATCATATTCTAATTGTCTTTGTTAAAATATTTCTAGTAGCTTTCTTTTTTCTAGATAAATACGGAAACCCGTAAGGATTTGTTTATGTTTTGTGTTATTTTTGTTTTGAAAAATAAATAAAACTATTTTTTATGTAATTATGATTTTTAATAGTTGCGTTTAGAAATAAAATATTCGTTAAAAAAAACATGAATAAGAAAGATTTATCAGAAGCAGACATTAAAGCAAAATATATAACGCCAAGCATATTAAAATCTGGTTGGGATGAACTCACACAAATAGGTCGTGAAATTTATTTTACAGATGGAAGGATTTATGTAAAGGGGAAAATGACCAGAAGAGGGAAACGAAAATTTGCAGATTATATCCTCTTTTATAAGCCTAATGTACCTATTGCTGTTATTGAAGCAAAAACAAATAGCCACACTTTAAAAAGTGGTATACAACAAGCTTTAGGGTATGGGAATACATTAGACATTCCATTTGTATTTAGTAGTAATGGTGATGGTTTTTATTTTCATGATAAAACTGCAACTGATGGTCAAATTGAAAAAGAACTCAGCTTAGATGAATTTCCTAGTCCACAAGAATTATGGCAGAAGTATAAAAAATATAAAGGAATTGAAACCGAGGAACAAGAACAAGTTGTTACTCAAGATTATTTTTCTGATAATTCAGGAAGAACTCCTAGGTACTATCAACAAATAGCTATTAATAGAACTGTAGAGGCTGTTGCTAAAAATCAAAAAAGGATTCTATTGGTGATGGCAACTGGTACAGGAAAGACTTATACTGCTTTTCAAATTGCGCATCGATTATTTAAATCTAAATCTAAAAGAAAAATTCTTTTTTTAGCTGATAGAACTGCTTTAATTGATCAAACTTTGCGAGGTGATTTCAGGCATTTTAAAGATGCCATGACTGTTATCAAAAAGAAAATAGTAAATCAAGATGGTAAAGATGTTTTAGTTTCTAATAAAAAAAGAGGAATTGATACTGCTGACAAAGCTTTTGATATCTTTTTAGGGCTTTATCAGGGATTGAGTAATTCTGATCCTGAAGTTTCAGATGCTTTTAAAGATTTTAGTCCTGATTTTTTTGATTTAATTATTGTTGATGAGTGTCATAGAGGTAGTGCCAAAGAAGATAGTAAATGGAGAGAAATCTTAAATTATTTCAATACTGCAACTCATGTTGGTTTAACAGCGACTCCAAAAGAAACAACTGAAATTTCGAATATTGAATATTTTGGAGAGCCTATTTATACCTATTCCTTAAAACAAGGAATTGACGATGGGTTTTTAGCACCTTATAAGGTTGTGAAAGTAACTTTAGATATAGATGCGGAAGGTTGGAGACCTCCAAAAGGATTTTTAGATAAAAAAGGAAATCCTGTAGAAGATCGAATTTATAATCGTACAGATTTTGATCGATCTATTGTTGTAGAAGAACGAAGAAAAGTAGTCGCTGCGAAAATTACGGAGTTTTTAAAAGGCTATGATCGTTATGCGAAATCTATTGTTTTTTGTATTGACATAGAACATGCAGAAGGAATGCGTTCTGCATTGGTAAATGCAAATCCTGATTTGTATCAAGAGAATAATAAATACATTATGCAAATTACAGGAGATAATGAAGAAGGTAAAAGAGAATTGGATAATTTTATTTCACCAAGTGAAAAATACCCTGTGATAGCAACTACATCAAAATTAATGACAACAGGAGTTGATGCACAAACATGTAAGCTGATTATTCTAGATAGTAATATTGGATCAAAGACAGAGTTTAAACAAATTATAGGGCGAGGAACAAGAATTAATGAAGAGTATGGTAAAAATTATTTTACCATTATGGATTTTAGAAACGCTACAAATCATTTTGCAGATCCTGAATTTGATGGAGATCCTGAAATGATAAAAGATATTGATGGAGATGACGATTTAACAGTTGTTGATGATATTGCACCTGAAGAGCCAATTATGGATAGGTTGGATGGAACTGAAGTTGAATTTCCTGAACCCAAACCATATCCAGAAGTTACAGGTGGTGGAGATATCATTGAAGAGTACAGAGAAAAAATTAGAGTAGATGGTGTACGTGTTTCTATTATGGGAGAAAGCATACAGCATTTGGATGTTGATGGTAAATTAATTATGGAATCTTTTAGAGATTATACCAAAAAAAGCGTCAATCAACAATATAGAACTTTAGATGATTTTTTATTAAGATGGAATAAAGAAGATCAGAAAAAAGTAATTATTAAAGAACTAGAAGAACAAGGTGTATTTTTTGATGAATTAAAAGAAAAAGTTGGTAAAGAATTTGATCCTTTTGATTTAATTTGCCATGTAGCTTTTGATGCAAAACCATTATCAAGAAAAGAAAGAGCTGAAAACGTAAAAAAACGTAATTATTTTATCAAATACGGGAAACAAGCTCAAGAAGTTTTAAAAAGTTTATTAGATAAATATACTAATGATGGATTGGTTACCATTGAAACATTAGAAGTATTGAAATTAGATCCACTAAATAAATTAGGAACTCCTTTAGAATTGGTAAAAACATTTGGAGGAAAAACACAATATTTAAAAGCATTAAAAGAATTAGAACAAGAATTATACAAAACAGCATAGAATGGCAAATGTAGGAGCTGTAATTAGCAGCATAAGAAATATAATGAGACAGGATAGAGGAATTTCTGGAGATGCTCAAAGATTAGAGCAATTGGGATGGATGCTATTTTTAAAAATAATTGATGATAAAGATCAAGAATTAGAACTTACTAAAGATAATTATGAATCTGTAATTCCTGAGAAATTTCAATGGCGTACGTGGGCTAGTGACTCAGAAGGAATTACTGGTGATGAATTGTTAGAGTTTATTGATAGTAATGCAGAAAGTAACCTAGGTCTTTTTGCTACTTTAAGAAACTTGACAAACAATATAAATCCTAAAAGAGCTGAAATTGTTAAAGAAGTATTTCAAGGTTCGAACAACTTTATGAAATCAGGTTACGAGATGCGTAAAGTGATTAATAAATTGAATGAAATTGATTTTAATAGCTCAAAAGACAAACAAGTATTTGGGGATATTTATGAAAGTATCTTAGTAGAATTGCGTGATGCAGGGAATAAAGGAGAATATTATACTCCAAGAGCTGTCACACAATTAATGACTAAAATGACGAATCCTACTTTAGGTGAAAAAGTTTTGGATCCTGCTGCGGGTACAGGTGGTTTTTTAACAGAAGCTATTGAACATGTACGTTCTCATTATGTAAAAACAGTTTCGGATGAACATAAACTACAAAATAGTATTACAGGTTGGGAACTAAAACCAGTAGCTTATGTATTGGGATTGACCAATTTAATTTTACATGAAATAGACATTCCTGACTATGTATATCAAGATAGTTTAAAAACAGAATATAATGGGATTAAAGCTAAAGATAAAGTAGATGTAATTCTTGCCAACCCTCCATTTGGAGCTAGTATTGCAGATGGTGTAGAAACCAACTTCCCTTCTAGCTATAGATGTAAAGAATCTGCGGATTTGTTTGTGATTTTGATGTTGCAATTATTAAAACCTAATGGTAGATGCGCTATTGTATTGCCTGATGGATCTATTACAGGAGATGGTGTAAAAGCACGTATTCGTGAAAAATTATTGACCGATTGTAATGTGCATACGATTATCCGTTTGCCTCAAAGTACTTTTTTTCCTGCGACTGTAAGTACTAATTTGTTATTTTTTGAGAAAGGAAAAAAAACAGAAGACATTTGGTATTACGAACACAAATTACCCGAAGGACAAAAATCGTATTCTAAAACCAAACCAATACAGTTTAAGGAATTTCAGCCAATTATAAATTGGTGGGAAGATCGTAAGGAAACTGATCTTTCTTGGAAGGTAAATGTGAAAGATTTAAAAGATTGGGATTTAGATATCAAAAACCCAAATACAATTGTTCAAGAAGTTGAATTATCAAGCGAAGAAGTTTTTAATAGGCTTGAAAAATCTTTTTCTAAATCAACAGAAATTGTTCAGTCATTAAAACAATTATTAAATGGGAATTAGAAAAATAAAAATAGGAGATTATTGTGATGTAATTAAGGGAGGAACAGGTATTAAAAAAGCAATTGAAGGAGAATATCCTTTAGTTGTAACTGCTGAAAAAAGATTAACACACAATGAATATCAATTCAATTGTAAAGCAGTATTAGTGCCTCTTGTTTCTTCAACTGGTCATGGACATGCAAGTATTAAAAGAATTCATTATCAAGAAGGGAAATTTGCACTTGGTACTATATTATCTGCTATTATTATTAAAGATGAGGGTATAATTAATCCAAAATTTTTACATATCTATTTATCTTATTTTAAAGATCATTTATTAGTTCCTTTAATGAAAGGTGCAGCAAATGTTACTTTAACTATTAAAAAAATTAAAAGTGTAGAAATCACTATTCCAAGTATTGAAAGACAATTAGAAATTATCGAACTTGAAAAAAATAATTCAATAATTCAAACCTTAAATAATGAGATCTCTTCTCAAAAACACCTTCTAACTCAACTAAAACAATCCATCCTACAGGAAGCCATTCAAGGAAAATTAACAGAAGATTGGCGCAAGCAAAACCCAGATACAGAACCTGCAAGTGAGTTGCTAAAACGTATTAAAGCAGAAAAAGCTCAACTGATAAAAGATAAAAAACTAAAAAAAGGAAACACAATTAAACACCCTATATCATTAATTGATAATGTTAAAATTCCTAACAACTGGAAATGGTGTAAAGCAGATGATATTTTATTTATCACGAAGCTAGCAGGGTTTGAATATACAAAACATATATCACTTCAAACTGAAGGTGAAATACCTGTGATTCGAGCACAAAATGTTAGACCAATTGATATTGACAAAAAAAAACTTCTTTATATAGATAAAAAAACAAGTTTATTATTAGATAGGTGTTCGTTAACCAAACAATGTTTACTTGTTACTTTTATTGGTGCAGGTATTGGAGATGTCGCTACTTTTAACGAGAAAAATAGATGGCATCTTGCTCCAAATGTTGCAAAAATGGAACCATTTATAAAATGTGAAGAGATGGTTAATGTGAAATATTTAAACTATTTTCTTTTATCCTTTGTAGGTCAGAAAGAAATTTTCAAGCATATTAAAGCAACTGCTCAACCAAGCTTATCAATGGGAACTATTAGAGATATTGATTTTCCTATTCCTCCAATTGAAGAAAAGAATGAAATAGTAAAAAGGATAGATGTTTTAATGCAACACTGTCAAACCTTAGAAGAAGAAATTAAAACCAGTGAAGCGAATGCTCAAATGCTGATGCAAGCTGTTTTGAAAGAAGCGTTTGATAGTGAAACCACAAAATAAATTGTAAATAATAATGAAAGCCTTTTGCTGTTTTTGGTGAGAGGCTTTTTTTGAAAAAGATAAAGAATTGAAAAAATGAGTAACGAAAAAGAACAATTTAAACTATTAGCATTACAACCTTTAAAAGGGTGTTCAAAAGAAGGTTTGAAGGCTTTAAAAATAAAAGATGAAAATGAAAAAACTTTAGTCTATTATTTTTCTAATGATTATATTATTGATCCTGAAAAGGGAGGGATAATTAAAAATCCAGATTATAAAGTTCCTACCGATTTTTATTCTAAAAATATTGATGGAATTAATGTTAGTGTTTCTGCTATCGTTGGGAAGAATGGTTCTGGGAAAAGTAGTTTGATTGAGTTGTTGTTGATGGCGATTAATACGTTCGTAAAAGAGAATAATAACATTGATTGGATGAATGATACCACCACTGAGGGATATTTAAAAGTTACAAGTCCTATTAATTTGTATTTGTTTTTTATCTCAGCCGAATCTGTTTATCGTTTACATATAGATACATCAGGACGTGATAATAAAACATTAATTTCGAAATGGGGTATGAGAGATAAAAATTGGAAAAATGAAAAAATTGTAAAATTAGGTAATGAAGAAAAAGCAAAGGAATTCAATTTTCAAGATTTCTTTTATACAGCTTTAATAAATTATTCTCATTACGGTTTAAATTCTAGTGAACTAAAAGGAAAAGATTGGTTAACGCCTTTGTTTCATAAAAATGATGGATATCAATTACCGTTAGTGATGATGCCTTATAGAAAAAAGGGGAATATTGATATTAATACAGAAGCTTATTTGACAAAGTCTAGAATGGTTTCTAATTTACTTTTACCTAGTTCTGAAAAAGAGGAGAATAAATTTCGAATGTTGACTCCTTCTTTAAAAGCAGTTAAATTGAAGTTGACTGTTTCTGAAAGATTAGAGTCTAAATATGTGAATGGAGATGGAAGTAATAAATTTGAAATCAATAATGATTTATTAGATTCTATTATTAAGGAAGTCTTAAAAATAGACAAAGAAGAGTCGATTCGATATAAAGCAATTACTTATCTAAAATATAAAATCACTAGTATTGCTGAAAAATATTCAATATATAACAAATATTTTAGTGGAAAAGGGTTAGTAGATGATGAAAAAAAACTTAAAGAGTATCTTAATTTACTTAAAAAAGACACTAGCCATATCGCTTTGAAATTTCATCAAACAGTTAATTATTTAACAAAAGGGATTTATAGTGAAGATGATAATATTGAGATTATTATTGATGTCTTGTCAAAAGAAATAATAAAAAAAGAAACAGATGAATCAAAAATAATAAACTTTGTACCACCTCCTATTTTCGATATTGATATTGAATTAGAAAATATTAATGCAAAAAAAGAAGGTGAAGAAAAAGAAATTCATTTTAACACTTTGAGTTCAGGAGAAAAACAACAGATTTTTTCTATCAATTCTATATTGTATCATTTAAGAAATTTGAATTCAGTAATACCTAATAAAGAAGGTGTCGTTTCTTATAAAAACGTGAATTTGATCTTAGACGAAATCGAATTGTATGCACACCCCGAATATCAAAGAAAATTTTTATCCGATTTGTTAGTTTCTCTTTCTAAATTACCATTGAAAAGTGATAATGGAGGAGTCAAAGCAATAAACATTCTTTTTGTAACGCATTCTCCTTTTATTATTTCTGATATTTTAAAGTCTAATATTTTATTTTTAGAAGATGGTGAACCTTATTTAAAAGAAATGAAAAATACTTTTGGAGCAAATATTCATGAATTGTTAACCAATAGTTTTTTTATGGAATCTACGATGGGTGCATTTGCTACAAAAAAGATTAAAGAGATTGTTGATTTTTATTATAAAGTTATAATGGTAGAAGGCAAGGTAGATGATTTTATAAAAAATGAATTTAAAGATGTAGACCATTCTGACGAAGATCTTGAGATAGCCTCTAAAAAAGCTCAAGAAAAAATAAAAGAATTTGAATTTGTTTGTGAAAATATTGGGGAAGGTTTAGTGAAACATACCATCAAAAATCATATTGATTATATAAAACAAAACATTAATAGATTGAAGAATGATTAAGATTGAGTATCCTACAGATAAAGATTTTCACACTGATTTTTTTATAGCTATTCGTAGCAAAAAAGATACAAGTGAAATAGATGATATATTTAAAAGATATAATTTAAAAATTAACAATGATGATTTAACATTTGAAAAACTTGTTACTTTGACATTTGAAGAAATTATTGAATTATCTAAGATTATTGGAAAAAAAAATGAAGATAAGTTTAATGAAACTGAAATAACTATTTTTAATAAATGGATTAATTATAAAAATAAGCGTGAGAAAATCAATCAATTTTTAATAGATACTAAAGAGGTTGTTTTAAATACATGCTTTTATTGTAATATGGATCATATTTATTCTTTTATAGATGAAAATGATGAAACAAGAAATCATTTTACCCTTGATCATATTTTACCTAAAGGAGAATATAAAATATTTTCGATTTGTCTATATAATTTAATACCATCATGCAGCCCTTGTAATTCGAAATTTAAACATAATAAAGAATTTACAATTAACGATAATTTAAACACTGTAATAGCAACTTCTACTAATTATTCCTTTAATAAAGATTTTAAATTTAAAGTTTATTATAATCAAGAAGTAGAAAAGTTTAAAGACATAAATGATCTAAAAATACAAAGTAATTACGATAAGACAAATATTAATATAAAGGAATATTTAAGAATTTTTAGAATAAAAGAACGATATGATTTTCATGAAAATAAAGGATTAGATATTGTAGAGAAAAGAATCAATTATTCAGATTCATTTATAGAAGAAATGAGCAAATTAACAGGAAGATCTAAAGAAGATTTTTATAGAGACTTGTTTGGTAAAGAACTTTTTGATAAAGAATATAATACAGATCCATTTATAAAATTCAAAAGAGATATTGCCAATAATATTGGAATCAAAGGAGTGTTAAGTTAAAGAATTATCAATGAACAGACCACAAACTATACAAATATTTTTACCAGACGGTTCGCCAAGAAGTGTGAAAATTGCTGAGATAACGAATAGAGTAGTAAAAGCAGTATTGGTGCCGAGAAATAAATTAGAATATATTTCTACAAGAGAAGAATTAAAAAATGTAGGGATTTATTTTTTATTTGGAGCATCCGAAGAAACTTTAAAACCACAAGTATATATTGGGGAAGCAGAAGATTGCTTAGAAAGATTAAAACAACATAATCGAAAAAAAGAATTTTGGACGCATGCTGTGGTTATTGTTTCGAAAATTAATGCTTTTACAAAATCACATGTGAAATATTTGGAACATACTGCAATACAAAAAGCAAAGGAAGTAAATAGATATCGAACAGAAAATTTGGTTGTTCCTACAAAGCCTTTTGTGACAGAATCTATGGAAGCAGATTTGTTAGATAGTTTTGATACGATAAAGATATTATTATCAACTTTGAATTACCCTGTGTATGATAAAATAGACAAACAAGAACTGACTTCGAAAGAGTTGTTTTATTTAAAATCTAAAGGGATTCAGGCAGAAGGAGATTTAATAGATGATGGATTTATTGTATTTAAAGGTTCGCAATTATCTAAAAGTACAACACCTTCTTGTCAAGAAAATATTTTGAAATTGAGAGCCAAACTGATTGAAAATGCAATAGTACAGGAAAAAGAAAACTATTTAGAATTTCAAGAAGATTATATTTTTAATGCACCAAGTACAGCAGGAGGTGTAGTGATAGGGAGAGCGACTAATGGTTGGAAAAAATGGGTAAATAAAGAAGGACAGACTTTAGATGCTGTCAAAAGAAATTAAGAAAAAGAAATTATATGAATCTAAACTGGCTAGATGAATTTTTAGAAGCATTGCCACAGACTTCTAAAACTAGAAAAAATATGCTATCGATTGCAGGATATCCTTCTTGGGAGAATGTAAATAGCAATATGTTGGCTTTTTATTTTGATGCTGTGGAAGAGCATGGTTTTCAGAGATTGTTTTTGAATAGTTTACTGGATGTATATGAAAGTAAAATAGAAGATAAGACGAATTTTGAAAGAGAGCATTTTGATACAAGTTTTATTGTAGAAAGAGAGGTAGTTACTCCGAATAGTAAACGAATTGATATTGTAATCAAAGAAGACTCTGAAGATTCTGAAGAAGAATCTCAAAGTACTAATTGGGGAATAATTATAGAAAATAAGATTTATGCAGATTTGTATAATGATTTACAAGATTATTATGATACGGTTTCTGCTGTAAATAAAATAGGAATTGTACTTTCTGTGAATTCTGAAAAGATTCCAGAAGGAAAGCCTTTCGTAAATATCCTTCATAAAGAATTAGTTGAAAAAGTGATGCAAAATCTATCTTCGTTTTATATGAATTCGGATGATCGTCATTTATTGTTTTTAAAGGAATATATATCGAATGTTCAATCTTATTATCAAAACAAATACATGAATAAAAAAATGGATGAAAAATTGGTGTTGTTTCATGAGAAGCAAGAAGAAATAAAAAAGTTTAAGGCAATAGATAGAGAGTTATTACAATATGTTTCCGACATTGTGTTTAAAATTATGACTGAAATAGGATATCCGCCTTATTCAACAAAAAATACTTCTAAGGCAAAACATTTTTTTGTAGATAGAGAGAAGTTGAGTGAGGATTCTTTTTTGAAGGAGAATGTAGAATTTGCAGAAAAATTCCGTTTTTGGATAGATTTAGATTATTTCAGGTATCATAATACTTTTTGGGCCTGTTTTGAATTGTATAAAAAGACAAATACGAGATATGGATCTGATCTTAAAGAATTTCTAGTAGAACAAAATGTGTTTACAAAAGCAGTTAAAAAGGGAGAAGGAGGAAGTGATACAGGAGATTATAATCAGATATATGTGATTTCTTTTCCTTTAGAGAATATTATAAATGAAGGGTTTGAGAAACAATTAAGAGAGGGGATTCAAAGAGAATTTGTTTCTAAAGGGTTTTTAGAAAAAGCAGTTATAGGTTTAAAAAAAATTGTAGAAAACGAACTTGTTTCTCAGAACTAAGAAATAGTAAAGAATAAAATTTAGTTGTAGTAGATTTTAAATTTTATGGATAAAAAAACAATTTCACAGCAATTTTAGCTCAATTTACATAAATAATTAAATAATAGGTGGTTGCGTGAAATAAAAATGTTTAAAAAATGATAATTATCATAAAATGAAAATAAGTTTAACGAAATAGTCTTACAATTGTAATGCATCCGACTATATTGCGACACAAACAAAACATAAAAACTAAAAGATATGAATACTACTACAACAACAGAAACGTCGTTATTTGAGAAAATTGGAGGAATGGATGCAGTTTTAGCTGCTGTAGATATTTTTTATGCTAAAGTTTTAGCAGATGATTCTATCAACGGATTTTTTGATACTACGGATATGGTAGCACAAAAGAGAAAACAAACAGCATTTTTAGCTTATGCTTTTGGAGCTCCTCTTCAGTACACTGGGAAAAACATGAGAGATGCGCATGCTCCAATGGTTAAAAACGGTTTGAATGAATCACATTTTATTGCTGTTGCAACGCACTTAAAAGCTACTATGGAAGAATTAAATGTAGCACCAGAATTGATTGCTGAGGTAATGAAAATTGCTGGAGGAACTAAGGATGATGTGTTAGGATTATAATCCGACAAGAATATTTTGAATTTTAAAAGCCATCGTTTTGATGGCTTTTTTTAATTTCTATATTTTATTTTTTCGAAAAGTGTGGATAGTGCTACAACCATTTCTTTTGGTGATTTTAAAATCTCAAAATGACTAGAGCCAAACATTTGTGGGAGGTAATATTTAGCTTGAGACTCAATAGCTAAAGCATACGTTTGGATATTATTTTGATGTAATTCCCGTAAAGCTTGTTTGACATCATTAATACCATATTTCCCTTCATATTTATCATAATCATTAGGTTTACCATCAGAAAGCATGATAATCCATTTGTTTTTAGAACCTCTAGTATTGATTAAAGTTCCCGAATGACGAAGAGCCGTTCCGATTCTGGTATATCCTTCCGCTTGAACACCACTCACAAAATCCCTTCTTTTTTCCCAAGATTCGTCAAAACCTTTTAGACTTTGATAGGAACAATGATTTCTTGTTTTGGAATGAAAACTTTGGATCGAAAAATCTATTTGAAATTCATGTAAAAGTGTTCCGAAAAGGAGGCTCACTTGTTTTTCGATATCCAAAACTCGCAATCCGTCTACGTAACCATCGCTGGATAGACTTGTATCTAATAAGATCAAGATGGAAAGATCTTTTTCTAGTTTTCGTTTTGAGATATAAATCTGCTCCGAAGGTGTTTTATTGGAGTGAATATCTGCATAGACATCTGTAATAGCATCTAGATCAAAATCATCTCCTTGCGTTTGTCTTTTTTGTATTTGATATTTATTATGTATTGATGTAAGTTGTTTACGTAAAGAATTTAAAATTACTGTATGCTCTTTAATTGTTTTTGAATAAAAACCAATATCTCTTGTCAAGTTGTTTTTTGGGAATACTTTACAAAAATCCTTTTTATATTTTCTATTTTTATAATCCCATTCATCATATAATATGAAATTGGAGTCAGAACTTATAGTTGTACTTTCTGCAATGCTTGTATTTTCAATAAAATCCGTTTGATAAATAGAGTGAGTTGGATCATCTACTCGAACGACATGTTTCATAGTTAATTCTTCCACTGCATTTTCGTGAGATTCTAATTCATCATCCCCGTCAAAATCTCTTGCACCATTTTCATAAGATTCGGCAGTTTCTACTTTTTCAAAATTATGTGTAAGTACAAAATCCTCTTGCGATTTTTTATCAATAGTAACTGTTTTTACTTCTTCAACAGCTTTAGCTTTAAGAATGGTTTTTATTTCCTCTTCAATTGCTTTTTTGGTAGTTAAAGAAATATTTTCAAGCTTTTTTGCATTTGGATCTTCCGAAACATTTTGCATCCATTTTCCGAAAAACATAGTTTCTTTAAAGAACTCTTCTTTTTCTATTTTTTCTTTGGGAAAAGCATTATTTAATTTTGTGTATAAGTCTTCTAATGTAGGATATTGTAGAAATAATTCTTTTAATATTTCAGAGGCACTTTGTCTTGCATTTTGTCTTGCAACAGAAAGTTCGGTTTCTTTTTCTGTTGTAAGATTTAGGTTTAGAGAACGTTGCGTGATGAGGTAGAATATGCGAAATAAATAAAAAGAATAGTTTAATTCCGCATTCTTAAATAATGCTATATATGTTGGTAAGAATAAATTTACTCCTTTATATCCACCTTCATTTTCTGCAGGAAAAATTTCTATTGCATCTCCTGTTAATGCTCTAGAAATAAGTGTTAATTGCGGTTTTACTTCTTCTAGTTTTACTAAAGATAAATCTTCTTGAATAGATTTTTTCTTTCTATTTTTAAAGAACATTGCAATTTTAGTAAATATAAACTCATCTGGTTCAAACATAGCATTATCTTAAATTAATAAATCACATAAATCCTTTAATGCAGCTGTAATTTCTAAATCATCAGAAAGAGGTTCTATCACTGCTACTTGAACAGCTAATCTTTTCGGAAGACCTGAAACAATTAATAAAGCCGCATCAACAATAAGTCTAGTAGAAACGGTTTCTGTTAGACCTAATTCTGTTAGGTTTCTTATTTTAGTTGCTATTTTTACTAAGTTTTGCGCATCTTTCTTAGCAACATTTGTTTCATTCATTAAAATTTCTAGTTCTTTCTCTGCTGATGGATATTGAAAAGGAACTGAAATAAAACGCTGTCTAGTAGATGGTTTTAATTCTTTAAATCCTTTTTGGTAACCAGGGTTGAAAGAAGCAACCAACATGAATCCTTCTTTAGCTTTGATAGTTTTTCCTAATTTATCAATATGTAATTCTTTTCGATGATCCGTTAAGGCGTGTATTGCAACTAAAACATCAGGTCTTGCTTCTGCAATTTCGTCTAAGTAAACGATAGAACCATTTTTAACTGCTGTTGTAAGTGGTCCATCAATCCAAATAGTTTCTGCACCTTTGATAATATATCTACCAATCAAATCTGTAGAAGAAGTTTCTTCGTGACAAGAAATAGTGATTAATTCTTTATTTAACTCTTGTGCCATAAACTCAATAAAGCGAGTTTTTCCAGTACCAGTTGGTCCTTTAAGTAGGATAGGTATTTTACAATTAAAAGCATGATGAAATACTTCTATTTCTTTTCCAGATGGACTATAGAATATTTTTTTTTCTATTGAAGTATCTATAATTGTTTCCATAATTCTTTATTCACTTTTTTTTAAAAAAACCTGATTACAGCTAATTTGGGATTTTGTAATCAGGTTTTTCAACTATAAACTAACTAAAATTCTTTTATGTAACCTTTAAGGAAGCTTACTTGTTTTTTAAAAAACCTGATTACAGCTAATTTGGGATTTTATAATCAGGTTTTCTAACTATCTACTAACTAAAATTTTTATAAGCTTTTCAAAATAGCTACATATTTGTTTTTTAAAAAAAACCTGATTACAGTTAAATAGGGGTTTTATAATCAGGTTTTTCAACTATCTACTAACTAAAACGTTTCTTCTAATTCTTTATGTGTAACTTTTGATGTTACATTTTCAGTGGGTTCTTCGGCTATAGAAGTAGTGTCTATTTCTAGAGCTTCATCTGTAGGTTTTCCGTATTTATAGAAATCTACGATATATAATACAATCCCTGTGAAGAATAATGCTGCACAAAGAATTAACATAACAAAGTGAATACTTATTTCTTTTTGAACTGTCATGAAGTCCATATGCATTTTACGCTCCATATAAACTTGTGCGATACCTGCTACACCAAAAGATGCAGTCATACCTAACATTCCAATATTTGAAAGCCAAAACGCTAATTTTCCTCTATTATTTGTATATAATTTTCTTCCTGTTAAGTTTGGAAGCGCATAACTTATAATTGCAAAAACAATCATAGCATAAGCTCCCCAAAAGGCAAGGTGACCATGACTAGCAGTTACCAATGTACCGTGTGTGTATAAATTTGTTTGTGGTAAAGTATGTGCAAAACCTAATACACCAGCTCCAATAAATGAAACAATTGCAGATCCAATAGTCCAAAAAAGAGCAACTGTATTTGGGTGTTTTTTCTCCCCTTTTCTATACATATTTACTGCGAAAATTGCCATTGCTAAAAATGCTAATGGTTCTAAAGCAGAGAAGATACCTCCGACAACTAACCAGATTTTATTTACACCAATATAATAATAATGATGTCCTGTACCTAAAACTCCAGATAAGAAAGTTAGCCCAACAATAACATATAACCATTTTTCAATAACTTCTCTATCAACACCTGTCAGTTTTATTAATAAGAAAGATAAAATACCTCCCATAATTAATTCCCAAACACCTTCTACCCATAAGTGAACTACCCACCATCTGAAAAATGAATCTGTTACTTGACTATCGAAAGGAAGCATTCCAGGTAAGTATAAAAGTGCAGCAAATAATAGTCCCATGGATAGAACTAGAGATGTTGTTGTTCTTCTTTTACCTTTGTATAAGGTCATCAAAATAATTCCTAAGAATAATAGAACATTAATAACAACTAAGAAATCTAATTGTCTCGGAATTTCTAAAAATTTTCTTCCTTCCCACCAGTTAAAGTGATACCCTACAACTGCGGATACACCTACAACGGCTAATGAGATTAATTGTGCATAAGCTAATTTGACACTTACAAGTTCTCTTTGAGATTCTTCAGGAATGATATAGTATGCAGCTCCCATAAAACCGGACAATAACCAAACAACTAATAAGTTTGTATGTACTGCTCTTGCAGTATTAAATGGGATAAAATCGTGTAAATTATCAAAACCAATTCTGGCAAATCCCATTATAAATCCATAAACTATCTGTAATACTAACAGTAGCATTGAAAATGCAAAAAACCAATAGGCTACTTTCTGTGATTTATACTTCATAATGTTCTTATTGTTGTTTGTTTTTAGCTAATGGTGAAACTACTGTATCGAATCCATTTAAGTCGATATCGTCAATCCAGTCAAAGAATGCAATCATATCATCTGCTTCTTCTTGTGAAAATCCGTATGCAACCATTTTTCTTCCATTCGGATTCCAGGGCATCGGAGTTGTTAGAACAGCTCTAATATATCCTTCACCTCTTCGGTCAATTACTTTTGTTAACTCTGGAGCATAATAACCACCTTCTCCTAAAATTGTGTGGCATCCCATGCAATTATTTTTTTCCCATAAATCTTTACCTCGAACAACTTGTTCGGTTATTTTTTCATAGTTTGATTGATCTTGACTTTTGCTAAAAGAAAAAATAGTTAAGGCAATAAATGCTAAAAATGTAACTAAGGTTCCTCCTAAAAAAAATGTACGAGCTTGTTTTTTTGAGAGCATAATATCTGTTTTTGGTTATAAAGTCAAAAAAGACCTTTTAATCTTTTATAATGATGCGAAAATAAAATTTTGTTAAGACATATTTTTATGAGGTGAATCATAAAAAGAATAAAAGTTTATTTTTTGGGATTTACTAATTCTTTTATTTTATCTACTGTACCATCAATATTGATTCCTAAACCTTCTTTTTGGAAAGTAAGTTCTCCTTCTTGATTGAAAACACTGATGATATTTGAGTGAGAGAAATCCATTGGTGAAATCTTCTTATAATTTACAGCTAAAACACCTGCAAATTCTCTTGTATCATTTTCAGTTCCTCTTAATAACATCCAATGATTATCCGTTAATTTATTTTCGATAGCAAATTCTTTTAGTTTTTCAGGAGTATCCGTTTTTGGATCAATACTTACCAAAATGTATTTTACATTTTGGTTTTCTTTTTTGGTTATTTTAGATTCGATTGTTCGCATATCAGCGACTAGTCTTGGGCAAGCTACTTTACATGTGGTATAAACCATCACCATAACTAAAACATCACCTTTAAGTTCTTTTAATTGAATTACTTTATTATCTTGATTTGTCCAATTTGAGGGTAAATTATAAATTGAAAGATCTGTAAAATTATCTTTTTTAGAATCTACTTCTGTTTTAAGGTGGTTGTTTTTTACTTTTTCTTTACATGAAATAAGATTTAATGTAAAGCATATAAGTAATATATATTTGATTAATTTCATTTTTCTTTAGTTTTAAGTAGTCTTCAATTTATTGGATGTCCTTCACACATCTAAATCCTTGATTTTGTATTCCGTATCGAGCTTTAATACTTCCTCTAAATGCATATCTCATAAAAGCAGCATAATTCATTAGATCTGAAGCACCTACAGCTGCACTACCACAAAATAGATTACTATCTTTATCAACATCTTTTCTTGATTCTCCTGAGATTAGAACAGAGTTAAAATCAATTGTCCATTCCCAAACTAAACCGTGTAAATCGTAAATTCCCCAATAATTTTTGAAGGTTGATCCAACAGTATCTTTACGACTAAAAGGAGATTCATACCATCCTAAAATAAATTGATTGTAAGTTTTTTTAATTCTTGCATCTGGGGAAGTTTTATCCGCCATTGCGGCAAATTCCCATTCATCTACAGTTGGTAATCTTTTACCTTGGCATTCACAATATTTTTTAGCAGCAAACCAGGAAACATTTGTTACAGGGCTATTTGCTTTTGAATTAGGATCGAAAATAGTATCATTGTTCCAAAGTCTCAAATAGTTTTTATCTGCAAAAATTCTTTTGATTTTACTTTTTTTCCATTCAGGATATTTTTTTACAAATTCTACATATTCAGCATTTGTTACAGGGTAGATATCCATTTTAAAAGGTTTAATTGAGACTTTTAATGAATCAACCCCATATAATGGAGTGAAAGTTCCTCCTTTAATTTCTTTCATTTCTGTTTGGCTTGAAAGGTATAATGGAAAAATTAATAATAAAATTAAAAAAAATGATTTCATAATTAGTTAGTTTTTATAAAAGAACATTATCACGATTAAAAGTACCCCCTAGGTATTAAGAACTGATAGTCATGTGTAAAATCAGTGTCGTGATAATGTCTTCTAAAAATAAAATATTAATTGAACGTTGTCAAAGTCAATTAATGTCCACCACTATTTCTTCTTTTCTTTACCATAGCAGGAGTAATAACTTTCTTGTCATTCCCCCAATTATTATAAATATATGTCAATACATTTGCGATCTCTTCATCAGATAACACTTGCTTTGTCATGACACTATTATATTTTTTACCGTTTACCTCAATTTCTCCTGATTTACCATTTAAAACAATATCAATTGCTCTGTTAACATCAGCATTTAAATAATCTGATTTTGCAAGAGGAGGGAAGGCATTTGGAACTCCCTGTCCTTCTGCTTGGTGACAAGCAAAACATGTTTGCATATAAGTATCTTTACCAAATTCTAATTGATCTTCTAAGCTAATTGCTTTCAGAGTTTCTTTTGGCACATCTTGTGTTGGAATCTCTTGTAATCCACCACCTTCTGGTTGGTAAATACCTTCTTCTTCCTTACCAGAATAAATTGTTTTATTTTCTTCTCCTTCAACTTTTAACATACCTAAAGCTCCTTTATTAAAAGCTCTAAAAATAGAATGGTCTACTAAAATAAATGTACCAGGAACATCAACTTTAAATTCTACAATAGCAGCTCCTCCTGCAGGTACTAGTGTGGTTTGTACATTCTTATTAATTAAATCTCCACCTTCAACACGAACATTGTCAAATATTTCTCCAATAACATGGAAAGAAGAAACTAAATTAGGCCCACCATTTCCAACAAACAAACGAACTGTTTCACCTACTTTTGCTGTAATGGCATTATCTCCAGTAAGAGAACCAACTTTTCCGTTAAACACTACATAATCTGCATTTTCATCTACTGCTTTTTGCATATCAAAAGGTTGTTGACCTCTTTCTCCGTTTTTACCTTTCGTATAGAAATCACCTTGCATGATATAATATTCCTTATCAACTTTAGGTAATCCCCCTTCAGGTTCTACTAAGATTAAACCATACATTCCATTTGCAATATGCATTCCTACAGGTGCAGTTGCGCAATGGTATACATATAATCCAGGGTTTAAAACTTTGAATGAAAATTGTGCTTCATGACCAGGTGCAACAAATGAAGAAGTAGCACCTCCTCCAGGACCAGTTACAGCATGTAAGTCAATATTGTGTGGTAATTTATTGTTTGGATGATTTTTTAAATGAAATTCTACTTCATCACCAACTCTTGTACGAATAAAACTTCCAGGAACCGTTCCTCCAAAAGTCCAATAAACATATTTTACTCCATCAGTCATTTCACCAACTTCTTCAAGAATTTCCATGTTTACAATTAATTTTTTTGCTTCTCTGTTTCCTATAGGAGTAGGTACTTTTGGTGGAGCAGTCAATTCAGCTTCCATTTCTGAGGTAACTTTAATTAGAGCTGGGTCTACAGTTGCTTTTGAATTTTCAGCTAGAACATTATTTTTTTGAGAACTATTATCTCCACAACTTACTAAAAGTCCACTGACAAGGATTCCTAGAATTAAAGTTGATTTTAGTAAGTTTGTTGTTATTTGGTTTAAAATCATGATGGTTAGATTGTTGTTATATGTCTAATTTAAAAATAATAAAAAATAAACAGTTTAATATTGAATAAAAGACCTTTTTATCTTTAATTATGTAAACATAGATAGTTTTTTCATTAGATTTTATGATATTTGTCATTGTGTAACAAAATAATTGTTTTTAATGATAAAACCTTAAACTATGTTCTTTTTGTCTAGAAGCACTGAAATTAGATACTCTTTTTAGATAACCAATGACTCTTGTTCCATGATCAATATTTTTTGAATTACATAAAGTACAATAGTGTAATGTCCTTTTATCAATATGACTACATTCATTGCAAATGGTAATTTTTATATTAAAACAAAAATAATTACAACCAGCTTTAGCTGTTGCTTGAATTAATTTTAAAAAGCTTTCTTTATTTGGAGTTTCTTCTAAATTAAGATGTAAAGCAGAACCACCATCAAGATATTGAATGATTTCTTTTCCATGGAGAATTATTTTATCCAAAGTATTCACTTGGTTATCTTCTACAGCATAAAAATAAGAATTGTAGCAATTTCTATTTACTTCTAAACCATCTTTAAGATCCCATGAAGCATTTTTTACCCCAAGATTTTCAGCAGGTACAAATTCGGTATTAAATAAATATCCATAATTTGATTTAGCAACTTTATTGGCATCAAAAATAATTTTCAATTGGTTTTTTACAAATTCTTTATACATATTATTATTCGTAGGTTCTATACCTAAAAACTCTGCAGCCTCTACCATACCATTAATACCAATTGTTAGAAATTGTTTATCTAAGTTTATAAATCCTGCATCATAAACAGGTAACATTCCGGCACTGATATAATCTTCCATTAATTTTCGATAGGCAACTTGGTATTTCTGTATTTTTTGGATTTCTTTTTCTAAATTTTTTCCTTGTTGAATAAGTCTATTTATGTTTAGTGTGATCACATTAATAGAACCTGTAGAAACTCCTCCAGCTCCAAGAGAATAACTAAATGTATTATCATTAAATTCATTTCTTAAACGGCAACAAGAAGCAAGACTATCCGCATTTTCAGATTGGTAGATAAAAAAGGAATTTCCTTCACTAAGTTCTTTAGCGCACATATCAGCAAATTCAAGATCTTTTGGTTTACCATCTTTTACAAGCATTGCAGCTGTTACTACTGGAAAAGTCAAAACAGCTTTTTCTCTTTCTTCATTGAACCAATGCATAAAAAAAGTTTGTAATTCTTTTAAGTTTTTCCAATTAGGTTTAGAATTATCAGGAAATACAAAAAGACCAAATAAACTTTCAAAATATTTTTCATCATAAATTGAAATATTCCAAAAAACAGATTGATAACCTCTGGCTGCTGCTGGTTGATTGATAGCATAAACTACATGTTGTAAATGGTTTTCAATTAATTTTTTATGAGTAGATAAATAATCTTTCCCATAATCTTTTTGAGCAAAATAATCAAAGTATAACAAAAATTCTACCGTAGCAAGGGCTCCAGCAAATTGAGAACTTATTGCAAAAACAAGATTAACAAACTCACCACAATAACTTTCCAAATGTTTTGGAGCTTTACTTTCACCTCCAAGTTTTGTTAGGCCATCCAATAAAAATGGGTACATACTGATGGAAACACAATAAGGTTTTAAAGATGTTTCATCATGAACATAAATTTCATGATTTTCAATTTGTCGAATATATTCTTCAGCTAATTCTGTATTAAAAATGGAAGCAATTTTGTTTTTTAGCAATTGCCGATTTACTTGAATATTTATATCCTTATTTAATTCAGCTTCCATCGTAGCTATATTTTTTGAAGATACATTAGCATTTGCATCCAATTTTGAGCCATCTGCAGCATTATTTGCTGTAATGTAATTCTCGATAAATTGTATTTTATCGTCAATCTGTTGTTGTGTTAATCGTATCATATAATTAAGTTTAAAATTGTATATTTTTTCTTTCTTTTTTACGTTTAGATTTATTGTTTCTTTAAAGTTTTTTAGCTCAAAGTTTTAAGAAAAGATGATTAAGTTTTTTTTGTGTTTTGACTTCAATAAATTTTTGGTTTGTTCTGATAGAATCTAATCCACCTAAATTTTCATTCCATGCTCCTGTTTTTAACCATGTTAATTCAGTTAATAAAGAATTTTTAATTTCTTCTTCTCCTGTATATAAACAAGTTTTATAATTGATTTTTTTAGCTATTTTTAAAAAATCAATTAATTCATCGTTATGCCATTCACCACCCATAAATAATACACAAGTAGCAAATCCTTGGTATTTTTTTAAGACATTTAAATATTTTTCTTTAGATAAGTATGATCCATTTGATTTTTTCCATAAATCCTTAGAATGACACCCTTTACAATGTAAAGAACAACCCGTGATAGTAAAACATATACTGATTTGTCCTGGAACTTCTTGAAATACAATTTGAATGTCTTTGTAATTCATTTTAATATTTAAGTATTTGAATATAAGTTGATTATTGAGTTTGTTGTTTTATAAAAATAATTTAAAAAAGATGATTTCCTTATAAAGAATTAAGAAAGTAATCAACAGGAAATTGAGGATAAAAAAAGCGAATTAGACTTGTTTAAAATATTTTAATTAAATAGAATCAGAATAAATCAAGTAAATATTTTAGTGTTTTTTAATAAAATCAATGTGTTAAGAAGAAATGGTGAAAACTAATTAGAGATTTTTTTAAAAATAATTAATAATAAGAATGATTTTTATCATTAGCTAGAACTTAGTTTATTAAATTACTCAGAAAAAATGGAATAAAATTTTAGTTTAAAGTTCGGTAAAACTTAAATAAACAAGAATATTTTGAATTTTAAAAGCCATCGTTTTGATGGCTTTTTTTATTTCTGTACTTTGCTGATTTAAAATAAAATAATATGAAAAAAACAATTCTTTTTCTAGTATTCACTTTGACGACTTTTTCTTCATTTGCATGTAGAGAAGCGCTTCAACTCAAAACTTTTCCTATCGGAATTTTAGATGACAAGATTATTGCAATGGATGTTATTATTAAAAGATCAGACCCTAGAGTTCGCATAAATAAAGAAAAATATAAATGGTTTCTTACAACTTATATTTCAGAATATAATAGAGAAGGGGAGTTGATTTTGGTTAAAGAAATGGATTGTATTGAGTTTTTAAAAGATGACTATGAAGATGAGTTGAAAGAATTATTTCAAAATACTTTAGATTCGACAAAGAAAACTTATAAAGGATTGGAAAAATTACAGCCAAAATATATTTCATTTTGTAATTATTCTGGAAATTGTGAATTGCTAAAAAAGACTTTTGAAAAAGAGAATTTTTATCTAAAGTATAAAAAGAAAAAATATAGCGTCCATTTAGATAATTTTTTAAATTTTGATAAAGTAATCAATACGTATGAAGGGCATTATGAATTAAGTTCGATTCGTGTATTTGAAGCTGGTGATGTACAAATTGTATTAGGACATTTAGGAAAGGGACATGAATTAGGATTGGGCTGGCTGACAAATGATCCGAATAAAAAATCGGAAAAAGAAGGTGATGTTGTGATTTATGTAAAAGAAGAAAAAAGAGATTTGGATTTTGATTCGATTGAAAATTCTATTTATACAGAAGATCTTTTACATCATGGTTTTGGATTTGATGCTATATTTGTGGTGAAATAAAATAAAAAATGCCTTTTACTTTTTCACATCCAGCGATTGTTTTACCATTTCAGTTTATCTCGAAGAAATATTTTTCACTAACCGCTTTAATTATTGGAAGTATGATTCCAGATTTTGAGTATTTTTTAAGGTTAGAGCCAAAATCTGTGCATAGTCATACTCTTGAAGGTGTTTTTTATTTTGATTTGCCTTTGGGTATTCTGATTGCTTTTTTGTTTCATAATTTGGTTAAAAATTCACTGTTTGAAAATTTGCCTCTTTTTCTTAAAAATAGATTGTATGGTTTTAAAGATTTTCATTGGAATTCTTATTTCAAAAAACATTACTTAGTAGTTGTATTTTCTTTGATTCTAGGAGTTTTTTCTCATGTATTTTGGGATACTTTTACGCATAATACAGGATTTTTTGTAGAGAAATTATCTGTACTCCAATCTACTTTTACTGTTATGAATTTTGAGATTCCTGTTTTTAAGTTTTTACAACATTCTAGTACGCTTCTTGGAGCATTTTTTATTTTTCTTTGGATAAAATCTTTACCAAAAAAAGAAGTGAAAAGTTCGGCAAATTTTTACCACTATTGGAAATATGTAATTTCGATTTCTTTTCTTCTAGTTTTGATTAAAAACTTCTTTACCTATCCCAATTTTCATATCGGAAACTTTATTGTTTCTTCTATTTCTATGTTTTTTCTTTCAATATTAATAAGCTCTTTTATATTTCAAGAAAACTTTAAAATAAAATTTAATTAACTGATATTTAATGTTTTGAATTGACTTTAAGCTGTTTTTTTCTTATATTTTAAATGTCGGATTTTTTAATTCGATTGGCGAATTCTGAAAAGCCAAATAATAAATAGAGTAGGAAAAAAAATAGTTATTTATGAATTATTCAGGAACTAAAAAATTTGAAATTGTCAATCAAAGCACTACAAATATTGCCAATTTCAGGTTGACACATTTTTTGAGTGAAGAATGTGTAGAATCTACTAATAAAGTTGTTACGAAACCAATATTTGAAAAGAACGAATCGATCATGACAAACTTTGAAGCTGTAAATGGAAAAGAAGATCTTTGGTTTGTGCAGTTTGATACTCCAGACGGAGATAACAAAATGACAAAAGCTTTAAAATGCAACATGAGAGAAAAAGGTTCAGACTACCGAATTATTATTACAAACTCCGAGTTAATCATCGAATGGAATGATAACTTTTCTACTTTACACGCGAAAGGAACATACGTAAAACCAATTAGAGAAGTAATGGAATAAAAGCCCAAAATTTGGGCTTTTTTTTATTTATATTTTTATTACCAAACCTGATCTTCTACAGCATCTGGGAAACTAAATTCCCTCAAACTTTTCATCCTGACAAAACCATCTGGAACGGTTTCTATTTTTGTATCTTCAAAATAAAAAGTTTCTAGTTTTGGTAGTTTTACAAAAGAATCAGGAAGTTCTTTCAAAGCTGAATTTTGAGCTTCAAGTAGTTCTAGATTTTTTAAATCACCAAAGTTTTCAGGAAGTGTTTCGACTTGAGAATTCTGGAAAGAAAGACGTTGTAAGTTTTCTAATTCTGGAAAAGAATTTGGGAACGCTTTTATCTTAGAATTTTCCATATACAGTTTCTGTAAATTTTTCATTTTTCCGAAATTTTCTGGAAGCTTTTCAATTGGTGTATCTCTGATAATTAATACTTCTAAGCTTTCTAAATCTGCTAATGAATCTGGTAATTCTTGAATTTTACTTTGTTGTATATCAAGCTTTGTAAGATTGTTTAATCCTCCCATATTATCAGGCAATTTTTCTATAAATGTACCATATAATAAAAGATTTTCTAAATTCTGCAGATTTGAAATGGATTTTGGTAATTCTTCAATCTTAGATTTGGCAAGTTCCAGTTTGACTAAACTTTTGATATTACAAATAGATTCTGGAAGTTTTTTACCAGCAAAGAAATTTAAATCCACATGATTTAGATTTTCTAATTTTCCTATAGACTCTGGAACTTCTGTGAATATGTTATCTGAAAGGTATAAAAGATTTAAACTTTCCCAACCACCAATAGATTCAGGTAAACTTTTCAATTTATTTTTTGAAAAAGTTATTCTTTTGGCTTTTTTAAGATTTCCAATATTTTCTGGAAGTTCCTCTATGTTATTTTTACTGCATAATACATATTCTAGATTTACAAGCTTGCAAAAAGAATCAGGAAGCTGCTTAATGTTATTTTCATACGCATAAAAATATATTAGTTGTGATAAGTTTCCTATTTCTTCAGGAATCACTTCTATTTCATTTCTAGCAATCTCTAATTGTTTCATGTTTACCAGTTTTCCTATAAACCCAGAAATAGTTTCAATTTTATTCTCTTTGATGTTCAATCGGGTTAGTTTGGTTAAATCACCAATTTCATCAGGGATTTTGTCTATCTCATTATTTTGTAGATTTAAATCTTCCAAATTTTTTGCATAAGAAAGATTCGGGAAAGTTTTTAGCTTATTTTGAGAAAGATCAATTTCTTTTAGATGTTTTAATTCTAAAATTTTAGAAGAAACGTTTTCAATTGCACAATCTGGGGCAAGTAAGATTTCTAGGCTTTTTAAATTTGAAATGGTGTAAGAAATTTCACTTAAACTTCTACAATATGACAAATCTAATTTTTTCAGATTCGGAAAATTTAAAAAAGGAAAATCAACAAAAGCATTACTTTGAAGATACAATGTTTCTAAATTATCTAATTTGGATATTTTGTTTGGAATTGATTTTAAATCACATCCAATCAACATTAATTCTTTTAGATTTTTTAATTCAAATACAGCTTTTGGGAACTTTTTAATATCCGTTTCGCTAAGATCTAATTTTCTTAAATTCTTCAAATATCTAATATCATCTAAATATTTATGAAAATTAGCACGTCTTAATTTTAAGATTTCTAGTTTTGGTAAGTTTTTGAAAAAATCAGGAATTAATTCAAACCCCGAATAACGAACATCTAAATATTCTAGATTTTTACATTTTGCAATAATTTTAGTGTCTTCTTTATCTAGATCTTTATAAGAAATACTAATCTTACCAACTTTATCAAACTCTCTTAACTCTCTTAATTTTTCAGGTTTGTAGATTTCAATATGTGCTTCATTTCGAACACCATTTTTGAAATAATAGGAAAATTCAAGCATTAATTCTTTATGATCATAAATATTTTTAGGAACAAATTTCAGGCTTTCTCCATTACAGTGAAAGGATTTTAAACTATCAATATTTAAGACTTCATCAGGAATTTTTTCAATATTATTATTACATAAAATCAAAAAATTTAATTTTGGAAGTTTTAGTACACTTTCTGGAAATTCACTTAAACAATTATTACTTACACTTAAGTTTGTAAGGTTTTCTAATTCATATATTTTTTCAGGAACTTCTTCAATTTTATTATTATAAAGCCATAAATCTCGAAGGTTTTTTAAATTTGTTATTTCTTTCGGAATTTCCTTAATTTTAGAATATCCGATAACAATTTTTTCCAATTTTTTTAGTTCTAAAATTTCTTTTGGAAATATTTTTAAGTTGGAACGTTCAATTCTAAGTTTTATTAGATTTTTACATTTAGAAAGAAGATTAAGATCTTCTTCCGTAACAGTATTCGCTTTAGAAATATCAATTTCTTTAATATTTTCAAGAAATGAACTTTCTTTTAATTCTTCAAATGATGTAATTTTTAGTGACATATTATTTTAAAATTTAGTTATGTAAGTTTTTATTATTCTTCACAAGGTTCTATCGCAACACTTTTTATTTTAGGAAAAAACTCCTCAATTGGATACGGTAAATGGTCAACACTATCTCCATATACGTTCAAAACTTCTAAATTTTGACATTTTTCTAATGATATTTATTTTTTCAGTTGATTCAATTTTTTAGTATTTAATACAAATAAAAATTTTTATAATTTTTCATGTCTTTTATTCCTTCAGGAAAACTTGTGATATTGTTTTTAGAAACCGAAAGCGCTTCTAATTCATGTATGTTCAAAATACTTTCTGGTAAAGATTCTAAACAAGAGAAACTAAAATATATCTTTTTCAGATTGGTCATTTCATCAATGTTTTCAGGTAATTTTTCAATTTTCCCATATTGAATAATTAACGACTCTAGATTTTTCATTTCTGTAATTTCATCAGGTAATTCTGTGAAATAAGTTCTAGATAAATCCATTTTTTTTAACTTACTCAAGTTTGAAATTTCTCTAGGAACTTCATGTAAAAGAGTATGACTACAATCTAAAAATTCCAAGTTTTTTAAACGACAAATTTCTTCTTGAATCGTTTCTAATCTTGAATAACCCAAATCTAAATGTTCTAAATTTATTAAATTCCTGAATGAATTAGGAACTTCTCGAATACGAGAATTATCAATTTTTAAAACTTCTAAACTTTTCAAATCTCCAATAGTATTCGGTAATTTTAAAAAATCATTTCTCCCAAGAAAAAGTTTCTTCAAATTAATTAGATTTCCTATTTCTTCGGGTATATTTTTTAAAGAATTTTTATTTAATAAAAGCTCTTCTAAATTCTCTAACTCACACACTGAAATCGGAAATTCTGCAAGTGAATTATCAAAAAGATAAAGTTTCTTTAATCTTTCTAAATATTGAAAATCTTCAGGAAGTTCAGTTAGTTTATTGTCTTGTAGATAAAGTTCTTCCAGATTTTTAAACGAACAGAATTCTTTTGGAAGTGTAGAAATATGATTTCTATGAATTTTTAGAATTTTTAAATTTTCTAAACGTCCAATAAAGCCTGGAAGCTCTTTCAAACCAGTTGAAATAAGATTTATTTCTTCAATTTTTTTTGCATTTTGAATATTTGGAAAATCTATAATTTCATTATTTTCCAAATTCAAATGTCGCAAGTTTTCCAGTTTTATTATTTGCGTAGAAACATTAGAAATTTTACAATCATTCGCAATTAAAACTTCCAAATTTGACAAAGCCGAAATAGAGTCAGGAATGTCAGAGATTCTTAAATTATTTTGAAAATTTAGTTTTCTTAAGTTCGGAAAATTTGAAAAAGGAATTTTCTTTAATCTATTTTTACTCAAATTTAAAACCTCTAGTTTCTTATTTACAGGAACTTTATTTGGAAAATGACTTATTTTACAAGATTCTAATGTGATTTCTTTAAGATTTTTAAGTTCTAAAATTTCGATAGGAAATACTTCTAATTTTGTATTATAAATTTGTAAAACTTCTAAATTCTCACATCTTGAAATTATATTCAAAAACTCTTTCGATTTTTCATCTTTAAAGACAATTTCTTTTACCAAAGAAAAATCTTCAACTTTATTTAATTCTTCAAATGATGTAATTTTTTTTGACATTTTAAATTTATTTTCTAATGTAAGTATGCTCTGTGTTTTTTTTAAATGGACCTATTTTTTCAGGTAGATTTTCTATTTTGTTATTATTTATTTCTAATGAATTTAAATTTTCTAGTTTTAATATTTCTTCAGGAAAAGCTTCTAATAAATTATCTTCTAAATCTAATTCTTCTAACTCGAATAAGTTTACAAATGATTTAGGTAAAGATTTTAATTTGTTGTTGAAAAGCTCTAATTTTTTAAGATTATTATTTGGAAGAATTATATCGGGTAGTTTTTCAATTTTATTGTAAGAAACATTTATCTCTTCAAGACTTTTTAATTCAAAAAATGAATCAGGTAGTGTTTTAATTTCATTATGTTCTGCTTGAAAATCAATTAGCTTTTTTGCTTGACTTATAGTCTCTGGAAGTTTTTTAATTTTATTGTAAGAAATATTTATGTCTTCAAGATTTTTTAATTCAAAAAATGAATCAGGAAGTATTTTAATTTCATTATGCTCTGCTTGAAAACCAATTAGTTTTTTTGCTTGACTTATAGTCTCTGGAAGTTTTTTAATTTTATTATTATCAAGATAAATTTCTTCTAGATTTTCAAATAAAAAAACACCATCTGGAAGTTCCTGAAGTTGATTTCGACTAAAATCGAGCTCTTTAAGTTTTTTAGAATTTGGAGTGAATTCAGGAAGCTTTTCTAGTTTATTATCATAAAGATCTACTTCTTCTAATTGTTCGGAAGAAAAAATCTCTTTTGGAATTTTTGTAATAGGATTAGAATTTAAAGTTATTTTTTTTAGACAATTTAGCTGATCAAAATATTCAGGTACTTCTTTGAATTTATTTGAAGATAAATCTAATACTTCCAATTTGGTTGCTCTAGAAATATTAGGAAATTCTTCTAAGTCTGTTCCTATTATTCGCAAATGTTTTAAGTTCACTAACTTAGAAACATCTCCAAGAGTAATTGAATTTTTATAAGAAAAAATGGAAAGTTTTTCTAAGTTTCTCAAATTTGAAAAAGAATCTCCTAAATCCTTTATTTTTAAATTATTACTCATTTTCAACTCTTTCAAATTGGGTAAACTTAAAGTAGGAAGTGTTTCAATGTTTGTTTCTGCAATTACTAAAACTTCAAGATTTTCTAATTTGTTTATTTCTTTAGGAATAGAAGTCAGTTCACGACCATTTAATACAAGTTTTTTAAGTTTTATTAATTTTAGAATTTGATAGGGGAAATCCTTTATTTCATCTATTACGTTTATTTCTTTTGATTTTCTATACCTATTTGTAGATTTCGAAAAACCTAGAAAAGGAATTGCATTTGTCCTTATTGTGATATTTTCTAATTCCTTTAATTCACCAATAGAATTCCAATAATTTGAATCTGAATATCCAATAACATTTAAATATTTTAGCTTCTTTAAATTTTCTAAGAAATTATATTTTGCTTCAAATCTTGTATTTGTAATTTTCAAAAATTCCAAATTTGTACACTTTGCTATATATTCTAAATCTTGAAGATTAAGACTTGTAAAAGACAAGTCTATTTTTAAAATCTCTTCAGGATTGGAATGAGAATGTATCTCTTCTTTATAATAAATAATCTTATGAACCTTTGGCTTTTTGCCATTTATAAATTTGGAAGAAAATTTTAAATCTTTAAACTTACCAGAACTAAATAATATTTCAGGAACAGAAATTAAAGATTCTCCCAAGCAAGTGATACTAATCAGTTTTTTTATATCTAAAACTTCTTCAGGAATCTTTTTAATAGAATTATAAGAACATGAAAATCCTTGTAATTCCGGTAAATTTAGAATACAAGCAGGAAAATTTTCAAGATTATTATTATTTATATCAAATCCTGTTAAATGCTTGAAATTTTCAAATTCATTGGGTAAAGTTTTAATTTCATTATTATTTAAACTTAAAATATTTATATATTTTAAGTTTAAAAATAATTTTGGAAATTCTGTTAAACCAACATTATTTAAATAGAGTCTTCTAATATTTTTACATTTTGAAATTAAAAGAATATCAGATTCTGTTAATTCAATATTATAAAAATTTAAATACTTAATTTTATTAAAATCATCTAATTTTCGTAATTCTTCAATAGTTATTTTTTTTTCTAGTGCAAATCTCATTTAATTTTTGTTTTATTTTCCACAGTAATTTCAGAACCTTCTGCCAACATTACAGAAGCAGGCTCTTGTTGACTTAAAAAAGAAAATTCTTCTCCATAAATTTCTTCAAAATCAACATCTACTTTATAATTCAAAACATCATAAGTTTTCCATTTTGGGTGCGTTACTTCATATTCATTACTAGATTTTTCATTTATGTGTGCATAGCCCCAATAATGTTCGGTTATAAATTCCGTTTTGCTATCTTCTATAATTTCTTTCGCCTCTTTTTCAGCGATTATGGCAATGCTATTCCAACCATTTTGTTTACGCCATTGGTAAGCAACTTTTCTATTCTCTTCTGATTCTTGCCAATTGTGTCGCATTTCCATAGTTTCATAATTTTCTTTATAAACGGTGTTTGCAACAAAAGTCAAAGCAGGTTTCGGAACAATTTCTTTGATAAAAACAACACCACGTTTCCAAGCGCCATTTTCTTTGCGTTTTACATAAAAACGAAGATTTACTTCTTCAAAATCGGTGTGGTACGGGATTTTTAAACCAAGAAGTTTTGTGTTTAAAAACATAAAACCAATAAGACTAACATAACATTTTCCTTCCCATAAATCGAGTTCTGTTCCGTAAGGCACATATTTTTCTAATAATTTTGGGTCAATTTCATAATTGAATATTGCTAGTTTTCTCCATTCTGCAACTAAAAAGCTCATAATATAATTCTTTAGGGTGATATAATATTTATGCGTAATTTTCTCAAAAATATTAATTATTTTAACAGAAAATAAATTATAAATTCAGAAAAATGAAAATAGAATTAATACTTAATTTTTTAGAAGGTTTAAGAGATAATAATAACCGAGATTGGTTTCAAGAAAATAAAAAACAATATACGGAAGCGAGAGATGAATATGCAATGTTGCTCGATGCTTTGATTTCAAAAATTAGAAAATTCGATGGTTCAATTATGGCCATTTCTTCTAAAGATTGTATGTTTCGTTTGAATCGAGATGTTCGTTTTTCAAATAATAAAGAACCATATAAAAGAAATTTTGGTGCTTTTATTTCAGGAAATGGAAGAAAAAGTGAGCAAGCAGGATATTATGTACATATCGAGCCTGGAAATTCATTTATAGGAGGAGGAATTTACATGCCACAACCGAAAGCGTTAAAAGCAATTCGAACAGAAATATTTGAATATCCAGATGAGTTTAAAGCTATAATTCATGATGAAGAATTCTTGAAAGTTTTTCCGGAGATATATGGAGATAAGTTAAAAACTGCGCCAAGAGGTTTTCCAAAAGATTTTAAAGATATTGAATTATTAAGACATAAAAGTTATGCTGTGATTCATAAAGTAGAGGATACATTTTGGAAACAAGAAGATGTTTTAGAGCAAATAATTTCGATTTTTAAGATACAATATAAATACAATCTGTTTTTGAATAATTGCTTGTAAGGTTGATTTTCTTGGTATTTATTAAGAATTTATATTTAGAGTCTATTTTTAGCGTAAAAAATAAATTAAATGTGAAATTTTTAACATATTATGTTAAGTAGTGATAAATATTATGGAAAATAGTTTAAGTTAAATAATATACTTTGTAGATATAATTGTAATAAAATAGTCTTTTTGATAATATAGTTTTAAATTATATGTTAAAATAGTGTTGTACTATTAAAAGTAAATTTATGTAATGGTTAAAGTGTAATATTATAAGTATTTTTGCTAAAATATTATTTAATCAATCCTAAATTTATGAAAAAAATTACATTTTTGATTGCACTGCTGTTAAATACAGTGTTGATGGCACAAGTCTCTATCGGATTTGGAGAGTCATCAACTTCAGCGCCTATCAATCCATTCTTTGGATATTCATATGTGCAAAGTATTTATTTATCTTCAGAAATTAACACTTCAGGAGAAATCACAGCTTTACAATATTACACAAAACCAGGAACAACTTTAACAAACTCTAAAGATTGGGTTGTTTACATGGGGCACACTTCAAAAGAAGTTTTTGATGATAATCAAGATTGGATTACAGTTTCTGCCGATTTACAAAAATTTTCTGGAGAGATTGTACATGATACAGATACAAATATTGTAACTGTAACATTAGACACACCATTTACTTATAATGGTACAGATAACTTATTCATTGCAACAGATGAAAATACAGATTCATATAATGGTTCATTAGATGATTTCTATGCTACAGAAGTAGGTTCAAATAGAACAATTTATTATATTAATGATTCTACAAACCCAGACCCATTAACTCCTCCAGCAACTGGTTCTACTGTAGTTGAGTTAATCGCAAACATCACATTTGTAGGAATTACACCATCTTGTCCTTATCCAACAGATCTTTTAGTTTCAGATATCGATAATGATTCTGCTAAAGTAAACTGGACAACAGGAGGAGCTACAGAATGGCATGCACTTATTTTAGAATCTTCAGCTGCAATGCCAACTGCAGATGCTACAGGATTTGAAGTTATTTCTGGAACTCCAGAAGTTACATTTTCAGATTTAGAAGAAGATACTGACTATAGAGTATATGTGAGAGATAACTGTGGTTCTGAAACAAGTATTTGGTTCCCATCTAGTACTTTTACAACTTTATTAGATTGTCCTGCACCAACAGCTTTGGAGGTTTCTAATATTGCAGAAACTACCGCTAAAATTTCTTGGACAACTGGAGGAGCTTCGACTTGGAAAGTTATCGTTCAAGAAGCTTCTTTAGATGCACCAACTGAGGATGCTACTGACTTTACAGAAGTAAATGATGTTGCAGAATTTAATGCAGAAAACTTAATTGAAGGAACTGAATACAACGTTTATGTAAAAGATAATTGTGGAGCAGACTTAGGAGAAAGTGTTTGGGTTTCAACTAACTTTATCACTAACTGTGGATTATTTACAATTAATGAATCAACTTCTTACGAATATGGATTTGAAGCTGATGAATTAAAATGTTGGGAATATGTAAATGAAGGAACAGGAAACAACTGGGAAGTTTTTACTTCAGCAACATACAGTTCTGAAGGAGCAAATTCTTTAAGATACCGTTATAATTCATCTTATCCTGCAAATGCATGGGCTTATACACAAGGATTAGTATTAGAAGCTGGAGATGTTATTGAATTAAATTTTGATTATAGAACGTATAGTAGTTTTTCAGAAGAAAAACTAAAAGTAACTGTTGGTTCTGCTAAGACTGTAGAAGCACAATCTACTGTAATTTGGGATAATAATGGTGGTGAATCTTTAACAAATACAACGTATTCTAACGCTAGAGTTATTTATACTGCTACAGAAGCTGGAACTTATTATTTAGCATTTAACTGTTATTCTGATGCTAATAAATTTAATTTATATGTTGATAATATCAATGTTGCTATTGCACCAGCTTGTTTATATACTACAGATGTTGTAGTTTCAAATGTTACTAATAATAGTGCTGATGTTGCATGGACAACAGGAGGAGCTGAGGCTTGGCAAGTTTTAGTGCAAGAAGCTAGTTTAGAAGCTCCAGCAGCAGACGCTACTGGATTTATGGATGTTGCTGATGCTGCAACTACTACTTTAACAGATTTAGAAGAAGATACTGAATACATCGTTTATGTAAGAGATAATTGTGGAGAAGAACAAGGAGCTTGGGAAGCATCTGAGTCTTTCACAACTTTATTAAACTGTCCTGCACCAACAGAATTAACAATTTCAGAGATTACAAATAATTCTTTAAAAATTGATTGGACAACAGGAGGAGCTGACGCTTGGCATATTATTATTCAAGAAGCTAGTTTAGATGCACCAGCTGATGATGTAGCTGAGTTTACAGAAGTAACAGAAGCTACTTATACTTTCAATGATTTAGAAGAAAACACAGAGTATATCATTTATGTAAGAGATAACTGTGGTGAATATTTAAGTTTATGGACTGCTTCAAGTTCTGAAACAACATTATACAATTGTCCAGCAACAGAAGAAATTACTATTTCTGAGATTACTTTAACTTCTGCAAAAGTTAACTGGGTAACAATGGGAGCTACTTCTTGGAAAGTAATTGTTCAAGAAGCATCTTTAGATGCACCAGCTGAAGATTCTACAGAATTTGAATCAGTAGATACTACTGCAGAATTTGACGCTACAAACTTAGAAGCTTCAACAGTTTATGCTGTTTATATCAAAGAAGTTTGTGATGGAGAATTAGGAGAAAGCTTATGGTCTACACCAACTTACTTCAGTACTGAGTGTGATGTGTTTACTTTAACTACAGAAAATGCTTATGCTTATAGTTTTGAAGATATGGAAGCTTCTTGTTGGGATTACATCAATGAAGGTGAAGGAAATGACTGGGAAATCCAGACTAATACTGCTGATGATTCAAATTATTTAAGATACAGATATCATGGAGATAATGCTGCAAATGCTTGGGCGTATACTCAAGAAATTCATATGACTGCAGGAGATGTAATTCAAGTTAAATTTGATTACAAAACAGAATCTTCATTCTTTAAAGAAAAAATGAAAGTAACTATTGGTACTGAAAAAACAATGGCTTCTCAATCTACAATTCTTTGGGATAATAATGGAGGAACTGACTTATCAAATACTTCTTACGAAGAAGGTACTGCTTCTTATACTGTACAAGAGACAGGAACTTATTATGTAGCATTTAACTGTTATTCAGATGCAAATAAATTTTATCTATATTTAGAAGATATTGCTATTTCTGTTACAGATCAAGTTATTTTAGAATGTGCTGCACCAACAAACGTTATGGCTGCTGATATTACAATGACATCTGCAAATATTTCTTGGACTGCAGGAGAAGCTGATTCTTGGGAAATCATCGTAGTTCCTTCTTCAGAAGATATGCCAGCTGAAGGTACTGTAGTTTCTGAAACTACTTATGCTGCTACGGATTTAACTTTAAATACAGAGTATAAAGTTTATGTAAGAGATTTATGTAGTGCTGATAATAAGAGTGATTGGACAGAAGCTTACACTTTCACAACTTTAGATGTTTGTGAAGTTTCTACTAATGTGATGGCTGCTAATATTACTGCTACAACAGCAGATATTACTTGGACTACTGGAGGAGCTGATTCTTTCGAAATTATCGTTGTTTTAGCTACTGAAGAAATGCCAGAAACAGGAGTAGTAGTTACTGAAGCTGCTTACAATGCAATGGAATTAACTCCAGAATCTACATACAATGTTTATGTAAGAGACATTTGTAGTGAATTAAATATGAGTGAGTGGACAGAAGTTTATTCATTTACAACTGCTGAATTAGGAATTGAGGATAACATCATCGAAGGATTAAAAATGTATCCAAACCCAATTCAAGATATGTTAACTATTTCTGCTAAAGACAACTTAACTTCTGTGGAGGTTTACAACTCTTTAGGACAAAAAGTTTACACTAAAGCATTAAACTCAAATGTTCAAAAATTAGATTTATCTAACCTTTCTCAAGGTTCTTATGCAGTGAAGATTGCAACAAAATCTACAGTTACTACAAGAAGAATTGTGAAGAAATAAGAAATAAATTCTTGATCTATAAAAGGCTATCTCATTGGAGGTAGCCTTTTTTATTTTACACTTATCTAACTTTATTATAAAATTAAATATGAATTGTAATTGAATTTGGTTAAATTTATAGTAAGAGTGCATTTGATAAATGAAGATAGGTGATGAAGAAATTTTTATGCATAGTTGTATTATTATTGACTTATTCTGGAGTTTTTTCTCAAGAAGAATACGAGCTTCAGATATTTATAGATAATGCTTTAGAAACTCATCCAAGCATTGAAAAAGCAAAAAATATTCTTGCCCTAAATGAAAATAAAATTGATTTGGCTAAAAGTCAATATCTTCCAAATATTCAAACAAATCTAGGATACCGACTTATTGAACCAAGAAGTGAAATTACGATTCCATTACCAACAGTTCCTTTGAGTGCAGAACTCTATCCTTTAAACAATTTTGATTTTAATCTAGAAGTAAATTATGATCTTTATAATTTTGGTAGAACAAAAGCAGATGTTGCTATTGCAAACTTAGAGCAAGCTTTTGCTTCGAACAACGAAAGTTTGATTAAACAACAAATTTCTCTTGAAATAGTAAATCTTTATTATAATTTATATTTTGTTCAAGAAGCTAGAAAAGTAAATCAAGAACAACAAGAATTATTACATAAGACAAAGAAAATAAACGCTCTTTTTTATGAGCAAGGGGAGATTACGAATTTAGATCTTTTAAATACAGATGCGCAACTTTCGCAAGTAATGATTCAAGCAGAAACTCTAGAAAATTCATTACAAGTTTTAAAAAAACAATTAGAATTATTTACGCAAAAAGAAAATATCAACGTTTCTTTTTTTAAAACTCCTTTTTTATCAAAACCTTTTATTTTTAATGATTCTGAAATTGCAAATAATTTAGAAGCAAAACTATCTACAATAAATTCTGATATTTCAAAACAACAATTGGATAAAGCCAAACGTCAAGCTTACCCGACAATTTTAGCACAAGCAAAAGGTGGTTATAAAAACGGTTTACTTCCAGATAATAAAGAATTACGATTAAATTATACTGTCGGAGTTGGGGTTCAGATTCCTATTTTTCTTGGAAATAGAATTGAAATAAATAAGAAAATTGCGCAAAATAATATAGATGCTTCTTTTTCTAATCAAGCAGAAGTTGATTTACAGGTTCAAACAGCGCTTTTTAAAACAAAAGAAAATATTACACAGTTTTTCAAAAAGATGGAATTGAGTGAAATTAAAATTTTACAATCTGAGAAAGCTGTAGAGCAAGCTTTTTTACAATATGAAAATGGAGAAATTACAAATTTAGATTTGCTTAGAATTGAAGTGCAATTAGCTAATGCAAAACTTCAAAAGATTCAATTTCTTCTACATTATACCCTGAATATTTACGCTTATAAAAAAATCATTGGAGAACAAATTCAACAATTAGTAGATTATGAGTAAGATAAACGGAAAATATAAAATCATAATATTACTATTTGTTATTTTAGTAATACTTTTTTCAGTACGATATATTTATCATGCATTGACCACAACTTCTACAGATAATGCACAAATCCAAAGTCATATTTATCCTATAATTTCAGAAGTTTCTGGTAAAATAGTAGAATTAAATATTGGTGATAATGAGTTTGTAGAAAAAGGCGATACGCTGATGATTATTGAACAAACACATTATGCAAATGTTTTATCGGAGGCTGAAGCAAATTTGAAAAATGCTGAATTACAGATTAATTTAACTCAAAATAATCTGGATAAATCTGTAAAACATCTGGAAGCTACTTTGGCTAAATTAGAGGAAGTAAAAGCATTTAATGATGCTGTTTTTAAAGAATTTAAACGAAAGAAAAATTTATATAAAAGTAAAGCCATTCCGAAAGCTGCTTATGATGCAATTTACGCCAAAAATAAAGCTGCAAAAGCACAAATTATGGAACAAAAGGCTGTGACGAAAATTGCAGAAATTAATCATGAAGAAGCAGTGGTTTCCCACGAAATCTCAGTTGTAAATTTTGAGAGAGCTGAAGCCGTTTTTCAAGATGCAAGTTTTCAATATCAGAATACATTTATTATTGCACCAGAAAATGGAAAAACTCCTGAGTTAAAAATTGTTGAAGGACAAGTGATTGCACCTGGGCAGATTTTGACAGAATTGGTTGGAAATCATCTTTGGGTAGTTGCTAATTATAAAGAAACACAAGTGAAACATCTAGAGTTAAATATGGATGCAATTATAGAAATGGATGCTTTTCCAGATAAAGAATTTAAAGCAAAGCTAGTTTCTTTTACCAATGCTACTGGGGCAAAATTTGCTTTACTTCCAACAGATAATGCAACGGGGAATTTCGTAAAGATTGTACAAAGAATTCCTGTGAAATTTGAGTTTGTAGATGATGAAATTTATAAGGTTTTTTCAGCTTCAGGAATGAGTGTAACTGTTACCGTAGAAGATAAATAAGAAGAATTTGAAGCAAAATGCAAACAAATGGATTATTACCGTTACAGTTGTAATGTGCTCAATCATTGAATTGATTGATATTTCGATTGTAAATGTTGCATTGTATGAAATCATGGGAGGAATCGGAGCAACTTTATCCGAAGTTACTTGGGTGATTGCTTCTTATGCGATTGGAAATGTAATTATGATTCCTCTTACAGGTTGGTTTACCGAGCAATTTGGTCGAAGGCCTTATTTTCTCACATCGATTTTTATTTTTACTATTTGTAGTCTTTTTTGTGGTTTTTCTACTTCTTTGTGGGAGCTTGTTTTCTTTCGTTTTTTTCAAGGATTAGCGGGTGGAGCTTTATTAACGACTTCTCAATCGACTTTGGTAGATACGTTTCCAAAGGAACAAATTGGTTTAGCAAATGGGATTTTCGGTTTAGGAATTGTAATGGGGCCAACTTTAGGGCCAACTCTAGGAGGATATTTAGTAGATAATTTATCTTGGAATTGGATATTTTTTATCAATGTTCCAATTGGAATTCTAGCTGTGATTTTATCTTATTTATTTATACCAAATCAAAAAGGATTTCAACGTAAAAAGAAAATTAAAAAAATTGATTGGTTTAGTTTTTTACTTCTCATAGTAGGTTTAGGATGTTTACAAACAGTTTTAGAAAAAGGACAACAAGATGATTGGTTTAATTCTGCATTTATAAGAAATTCAGCCATAATTTCCTTTCTAGCTCTAGTAGTGTTTGTTTATAGACAATTGAAATCCACAGATCCTGTAGTAGATCTCAAGATTTTACGTTTTCGAAATGTTGGAATCAGTACTTTCATGACTTTTCTTCTAGGTTTTTGTCTATTTAGTTCTGTTTTAGTTTATCCAGTTTTGGCTGAAAAGGCTTTAGGTTATACGGCCACTGAAACAGGAGTATTATTAATACCAGGAGCTTTTATTGCAGGTTTAATGATGCCAATAACAGGACATTTGACCAATAAAGTTTCCGTGAAAATGCTAATGACAGCTGGTTTGTTTGTTTTCTTTCTTTTTACATTTTCGATTTTTAATAATATTGGAAGAGATGTAAATCCACCGGGTTTTTTATGGCCATTAGTTTTAAGAGGAATTGGTTTAGGATTAGTTTTCGTTCCGCTTACCCTGATTCCATTACAAGGTTTTAAAGGAAAAGATGTTGTACAAGCAGCAGGACTGAGTAATATGGCAAGACAAATTGGAGGTTCTTTCGGAATTGCTGTGATTACAAATTATCTAATGTCTAGAAGTGTTAAACATCAAGGAGAACTGATTACGCATTTAGACAGAAGTTCTTATAAACTACAAAATTGGCTAGAAAATCAAACAAATCATTTTTTTCAACAAGGGTTTACAAAATTGGATGCAAAACAAAAAGCAACAGCACTTTTACATCAAGAAATGTATTTACATGCAGAATTACAAAGTTTTATGGATGCTTTTCTTTTTATCGGAATCGGAGCTTTGATAATTATTCCTTTTGTTTTTATGTTGAAAAAATATTCTATCAAAAACGAATATCAGAAAGAGTCATAGTTGTAAGTGTTTGATTTTTAATTCTTTTTAGGTGTAAATGTTTGAAATTTCGTAACTTAAAGAGATCTTTAAATTGAAGTTATGACAGTAGCAGCTTATTTTGTGAAACTTTTAGAAAATGAAGGTATTGAATATATTTTTGGAATTCCAGGAGAGGAAAATATTGATTTTATAGAAGCTTTAAAAGACTCTTCCATAAAATTAATTTTAACAAGACATGAACAAGCAGCAGGTTTTATGGCTGCAACTTTTGGTCGATTAACTGGAAAGCCAGGAGTCTGTCTGGCAACACTTGGTCCTGGAGCTACAAATTTAATTACAGCAGCAGCTTATGCACAACTAGGAGGAATGCCAATGTTGATGATTACTGGGCAAAAGCCAATCAAAGATCGATATCAAGGATTATTTCAGTTATTGGATATTGTAGATATTATGCGTCCTGTGACGAAGTTTACAAAACAAATTATAGACGGAAATAATTTGCCAGTGACAGTAAAAAATGTTTTTAGAATTGCAAGAGATGAACGTCCAGGTTGTGTGCATTTAGAATTACCAGAGGATATTGCTCAAGAAGAAATTGAAGGTAATTTTGTTTTAACTGAAAATTATCTTCGTAGACCTTATGCTTCTCCTGTTGTTATTGAAATGGCAAAGCAAATGATTGAAGAAGCGAAATCACCAATGATCGTTATTGGTAGTGGAGCAAATAGAAAAAGAACTTCCAAAGCATTAACAGATTTTATTTTAAGTACAAAAATTCCTTTTGCTACAACACAAATGGGAAAAGGAGTTATTGATGAAAGAAGTGAATATTATTTAGGCTGTGCTGCTCTTTCAGATAATGATTTCTTGCATTGTGCTTTGTCTAGAGCAGACTTGATTATAAATATCGGACATGATACTATAGAAAAACCACCGTTTATGATGTCAAAAGAAGGAGATCAAAAGGTGATTCATATAAACTTTTTTCCAGCAGAATTAGATGAGGTTTATTTTCCACAATTAGAAGTAATAGGTGATATAGCTCATAGTATTCAAGAACTTTCAGAAATAATTGAAGTCCAAAGACATTGGGATTTTTCTTATTATCAAAGAATTAAAGTTGAGATTGATAACAATACAACTTGTTTGATGGAAGATCGAAAATTCCCGATGTATCCACAGCATATTGTTCAAATTGTAAGAAATGTTTTACCAAGCGATGGAATTGTCTGTTTAGATAACGGAATGTACAAGATTTGGTTTGCTAGAAATTATAAATGTCATTATCCTAATACTTTACTTTTAGATAATGCTCTTGCAACAATGGGAGCAGGGCTTTCTTCTGCAATTGCTACAAAAATGTTGTATCCACAAAGAAGTGTTATTTGTGTTTGTGGAGATGGTGGATTTATGATGAATTCTCAAGAGTTGGAAACAGCAAGTAGATTGAAAATTAATCTTGTTATTATTGTTTTAAGAGATAATGCTTTCGGGATGATTAAATGGAAACAAGAAGCAAGAGGTTTTCAAACACACGATTTGGATTATACAAATCCAGATTTGGTAGAATATGCAAATAGTTATGATAATATTACAGGGCACCGACCAGAAACGGTACAAGGTTTTGAACGTTTATTGAAAAAAACATTAAAATCAAAAGGAGTTCATTTAATAGATTTAGTAGTCGATTATTCTAAAAACCATGAATATTTAGATATTTTATTAAAAAATAAAACATGTATTTTATAATGGTTTATGATTTAGTTTTAAAATAGGTATTATCACATTTGATTAAGGGTAAATATTTACAGATTGTTAAGTTTCCCTTTTGAGAGAGGCGAGAGGTGTATTTAGAATTAAACAAAATTCCTTAATAAAATTTTAATCCTTATAATGTTTAAAAAATATCACCAAGAAAATAATATAAAACAAAAAGCTTTTTCAATTAAGAAAAAGCTTTTTTGTGAAAAGTGATTAGAAAACTAACCTTAACAATTACAATTACACACTATATTTCTATCAATATAGATACTCTAAATCACTTCTCGTACTTATTGGAAGGTTCCCAATCGGGAGGTTTAACAAAAGCTTTTAACTTGTTAGTAGTTCCTTTTATATTTTTAAGTTTTTCTGCAAATCTCGTAAATCCGTGAAAGAAAACAGTTATCGGATTGTTTGAGTTTATAGGCTCGCTTACACCATAAACTACTTTTTCTACTTCTGGTTCAAAAGTTCCAAATATTTTATCCCAGATAATTAAAATACCAGCATAATTTTTATCCCAATATTGTCTGTTCGAACCATGGTGAACTCTGTGGTGCGATGGTGTGTTGAATACTGCTTCAATAGGTTTGAATAATTTTCCGATAGCCTCTGTATGTAAAAGTGTTTGAAATACTTGTACAAATGCTTCACAGAATAAAACCAATATTGGATTAAAACCTAACATTACAATTGGTAAAGAAAATAATAATGGGAAAACTGCATCCAATGGTCCAAAACGATATGCTACAGACATATTGAAATGTGGCGAACTATGATGAACGGTGTGTGTCACCCAACCAATTCCAATTCTATGCATCATTCTATGATCCCAATAATAAGCGAAATCAGCTAATAATACACAAGCAATGATTGTAATCCATGTAGTAGGTAAATGCGTTAAACTGATATTTTCATAAACCCAAAAATAGAGTTTCGTAATAAATAAAAATCCTAGAGCATATTCAATTAAAACAAATGCACCAAATGTGATAAAATTAGCAATCGAATCTTTCACAATATCCCAGCTCATTTGTTTCAAAAAAGTATATCGAATTAATTCTAACACAAAAAACGGAAGAATTATATAAGTCATACTCAGATCATTCAAGACATAAAACCAGTCTTCAACGCTTTTCCAATTTAAAATTTGAGTCAAAGTCTCCATAAATTACTTTTTTAGTTTTGTCCAATTTTCATTAACATTATAACCATCAACTTCATAACTTAGTTCAAGCTTTTCAGGGGTTTTTAGCGTGAAGTTACATTCAAACTTTTCTAACTTATCATTTGTTTTAAACTGGTAAATTCCATTTCCTTTTTTACCATCAAAACTCAATATTTCAAGAGTTAAAGAATTATCAGGAAAAGATTCTCCGTTTTGTTGAATTATTTTAGAAGTATAAAAAGCTGGTTTTCCATTTTTTTGTTTCAAACGATAATGAATAATTCCTTTAAACACTTCATTATCATAAGTTGCAGACCAACTTCCTTTTAATTTATCAGTAGAAACAATTTTCGCAACAGTTTCTGTTACTTTCGACTGATTCGAAAAATAATGTGCCGTTCCAGTGATAGAACCAACGATTAATATACTTAGAATTAAATTTTTTAAAGCCATCATGTTTTGTATTAATAGGAAATTAATATGTTGCAAATGTAGGCTGGCTTTCACCTCGTTCTTTTGACCTATGTCAAAAAGTGTAATTTTTCTCTTTTTTTAACTCAAAAAATAAAAATCCTATTGTAACTTTTAAGTAAAACGAAAAAAGGATGATCAAAAAAGACTATTTTAGAAATGAAAAAGAACTCACACTTGCAGTAGAAATCTGGGGATGGAAATTTCATCATCTCGGAATTCCAACAACAGAACAAAAAGAAAATGAGACTTACATTCCGCATCTAAAAATGTATATAACGGGATTTCCTACGAGTCCATTTGGAGTAGAGTGGATGCGTTTTGAAAAAGATTCCCCAATTCATCCTCTGATTCAAAAAATACCACATTTGGCTTTTTTAGTAGAAAATATTGAAGATGAATTGAAGAAAAGAAATTTTAAAATTCTAAGTCCAGAAAGTTCGCCTTCTGGAGGAATAAAAGTTGTAATGATAGAGCACAACGGAGCTCCAATCGAATTACTAGAATTTATAAGCGAAGATTAGATATCATTACTTTTGATTTTAAAATAGAAAGGCTGTCAAGTTCTAGTTTGATTTATCGATTTTTGATAATCGCTGGCGCGAGTTTGTAACTCGTGTCAACACAAACGCCAGAAACAATGGGCACACTTTACAAAAGTGCGCCAGGTTTTCAATTAAAAAATGGAGAACCTGACAGCCTGCCTCTCGAGAGGGGCTAGGGGTGTGTTTTAAATCAAACAAAACCCTCTAATTCTATTTAAATCATTTTTTTTATTTCCTTCTCAAAAGATGAATTGTTTTCTTAAGTTCAGGAATACTAGTATCTAGTTCACTAATATTGATTTTATGATTATCACTATTCGTATAGATCTGCATATAATGAGTTCGAGTTTTCTTATTTCTTCTAGTATAAAAATCAACTTCGACAATATTATTCCAAGGAATCCAATTGGTGTTTTTCAATTTGATCCCCGAGGAACTAATCGATATTTGTGGACTACTATCAATAGATTTCCTAATTCCTGAAATTACAAAAAACAGTCCCGCAGCTGTAAAAATAAGAGCAAACGCACCGTGAGAATTTAGAAATATAAAAGAAAACCCTGTGAAAATTAATCCAAAAATAGCTTGAAATATCGAAGCTCCTTTTGCATAATAAAAATTTCGAGTACTCATGTTATTTCTCCGCTGATTTCCTCTACCATTTTGACTTCTTTCATAATTTGCGACCGTATCTCGCATGTTTAATCCTTCTTTGTTCATATATTTATTATTTTAATTTTTCATTACAATTTAAACTGATATTTGAATTTCTTCTTTAAAAAGTTAAGTATCTGTTGTCAATAACTTTAATTTAGAATCTTAAATATTTCTTTTGGGCGAATTTCCTTCGTTTGAAAAACTCAGAAAACCGGGCTTTTCGTTACAAGTTTTGATTTTCTGAAAAAAGATTTTCTAAAGAATCCGTGGGCTTCTAAGGTCGCCTCCGTTTCTTAAGAAATCTAATTTTCCAGAAAACAAAAGCTTTTTACTACAATCCCTTTCGCATTTTTAAACAAAACTAAAAATTTTCATTTCGAAACCAATCGACTTTAGATTTGATAAATTCAGGAGAGTATTCTAGATTGCTTATTTTTATTTGTACTTTTTCATTTTTATAAAAATAAACCAAATAAACACTTCTTTGTCTATCATAAGATTCTTGAATTGAAACAGCAGAAACATCTTTCCATTCCATCAAAATAGAATCTGCCATCTGAATCCCCTTTTTATTCAAAATTATCTGAGGAGAATTATTGTTATAATAGGAAACTGATGCAAAAAGAACAAACATTCCGATAATCAAAAATAAAATTCCAGCGATAATATGAATGGATAAAGCAATGAGGCTTAAAAAAAGTAAAAAGCCTCCTGATAACATTTGTGGCAAGAAATTATTTTTTAAATAATATATTTTTAATTCTTTTTCTTCTTCATTTGAATTTATAATTTCTTCATTCATGTAGTTTTACAATTTTATAAAAATTTTACCAAATATACAGATTCTTTTTTTTCGATAAATAGTTAATTTTTCCCTATGAACGACAAGGTTTTTCCGATGAAATTTTAAGTGAAAAATCTTAAGATAATTTTAACATGGTTGCATATGCAACTAATTAAACCATTACGATAAATTTGCGTCAAAACCTCATGAAAATGATATTTGAACATACGATTATTCCATGGGTTGGGAAGACCGGAAAATTACTTGGTTGTTTTATCAATGAAAGATTTCAAGCGCAGGAAATTCCATTGACAAGAGAGCAGTGGGTTTTGTTGATCAAACTTTCAGATTTTGAAGGAGTTCCACAACACGATTTGGCTTTTATCACGGAGAGAGATAAAACTTCTCTTACGAGATTGATTCAAACGATGGAAAAAAAAGGTTTTGTAAAAAGAAAACCAGACCCCAAAGATCGTAGAGTAAATTTAGTTTTTATGACAGAAAAAGGAAATGAAGTATATCAAAAATCGCTTCCCGTTATGGAAACTGTTATTGATTTGCTTCAGAAAAACATCTCTGAAGAAGAAATTGTCACAACTATTAAAACTTTACAAAAATTACAAACCAACATTAGAGAATTTAATCAGATCAAAAGATGAGAAAGTACGTTACCATAATTTTAGGTGTAATATTGATAGCAATCGCAGTATTTACTGCAAAATCGCTTATTGCTTCCAATAAAAGAGAGAAACCTAAAGCAAAAATTCAGTTACCGATTGCTTTTACTGAAGTTGTGGAAAATACCACAGTACCAATTATTTTAGAAGTAAACGGAAGTATTGTTGCAAAACAAAAAATTGAATTATTTTCAGAAGTTCAAGGAATTTTTGAAGGTTCTGGAAAAGAGTTTAAAGCAGGAACAACTTTCAAAAAAGGAGAGGTGATTCTTAGGATCAATAGTGATGAACATGAAGCAAATTTACGTTCGGAAAGAAGTAAATTCTTTAATGCACTTACAGCGATTATGCCAGATATCCGTTTAGATTTCCCAGATGATTTCCAAAAATGGGAAAACTACCTAAAAGCGATAAATATCAATTATACAATTCCAAAATTACCAGAAACAACTTCAGATAAGGAGAAATTCTTTATTTCTGGAAGAAACGTTTTTGCACTTTATTATAATGTGAAAAACTTAGAAGAGCGTTTTTCTAAATATGTAATTCGTGCGCCATTTGATGGAATTGTAACAGAATCTCTTGTAAATCCAGGAGTTTTGGTACGTACTGGTCAGAAATTAGGTGAATTTATCAATCCAAAAACTTATGAGATGGAAGTTGCTGTAAATGCTTCTTTTGCTTCTTTCTTAAAAGTTGGAAATAAAGTAAAACTTCAAAACTTAGAACAAACGGAAACTTGGACAGGAGAAGTAGCAAGAATCAACGGGAAAATTGATCAAAACTCGCAGACAGTTACTGCATTTATCGAAGTTTCAGGGAAAGATTTAAGAGAAGGAATGTATCTAGAAGCTGCTCTTAAAGGGAAAGAAGAATTGGATGCTTATGTGGTAGACAGAAGTTTAATTGTAGATAAAAACAAAGTATTCATTTTAGACGGTGATGTTTTAAAACTAAAACAAATTCAACCAATATTTTATAACAAAGAAACTGTTGTGGTAAAAGGTTTAGATAATAATTCGAAAGTAATATCGAAGCCAATTCCAAACGCTATTGAAGGTATGAAAGTGATGCCTAAGTCAAAATAATATTTAGAAAAACATGAAGAAAGTTATAGCATATTTTATAAAATATCCAGTAGCTGTAAATGTGTTGATGTGGGCATTTATTGTTTTTGGTTTGATGGGAGTTTTCTCTATGAAATCTTCTTTCTTCCCACTGACAGAGTCTCGAAATATCAGCATTAGCGTAGCGTATCCTGGTGCTTCCCCTGAAGAAATGGAAGAGGGAGTAGTGTTGAAAATTGAAGATAATCTGAAAGGAATTATCGGAATTGATCGTGTGACTTCTGTTTCGAATGAAAACAGTGCGCAAATTACGATTGAAACAGAACGAGGAAAAAATATTGATGTCGTTCTTTCAGATGTAAAGAATGCAGTAGATAGAGTTCCATCGTTTCCTACAGGAATGGAACCTCCGATTATTTCAAAAGTAGAAAATGTTCGAGAGACCATTACTTTTAATGTTAGTGGAAATAATGTTTCGCTTGCACAATTGAAAAATTACGCAAGACAAATAGAAAATGATATTCGTGGAATGGAAGGAATTTCTCAAGTAGATTTGAGAGGTTTCCCAGATGAAGAAATTGAAATCGCTTTAGATGAAACAAAACTTAGAGCCTATAATCTTACATTCAACGATGTTGCAAATGCTGTTCGAAATACGAATATTTTAGTAACAGGAGGTCAGATTAAAACTAGTTCGGAAGATTATCTAATTCGTGCGAGTAATCGTGAATATTATGGTTCAGATTTATTGAATTTAATTGTTCGTTCAGAGCCAAATGGAAATACAATTCGTTTAAAAGATATTGCTTCGGTTTCGGATACTTGGTCAGAGAATCCAGATCGTGTGTATTTCAATGGAAATGCTTCAATTGAAGTTGGTGTAAGTAATACAAATAATGAAGATTTATTGTCGAGTGCCGCAAAAATCAAAGAATATATTGAAGAGTTTAATGCTACACATGATAATATTCGTTTAGACATTGCAAATGATGCATCGATTACTTTACAACAAAGAACGATGTTGTTGACAGAAAATGCGATTGTAGGAGTAATTTTAGTTCTTTTCTTTTTATCGATTTTCTTAAATCCGCATTTAGCATTTTGGGTTGCAGCCGGAATTCCTGTTGCTTTTCTTGGAATGTTCATTTTTGCAGCGCAATTAGGAATTACAATCAATGTATTATCGCTTTTCGGAATGATTATCGTTCTGGGTATTTTGGTAGATGATGCGATTGTAATTGGAGAAAATATTTACCAACATTACGAAAAAGGAAAATCGCCAGTTCGTGCGGCAATTGATGGAACAATTGAAGTAATCCCTCCAATTATTTCAGCGATTCTTACAACGATTTTAGCATTCTCAACTTTCTTTTTCTTAGATGGTCGAATTGCAGATTTCTTTAGTGAAGTTTCTTCTGTAGTAATCTTGACTTTGGCAGTTTCATTGATTGAAGCACTGATTATTCTTCCTGCGCACATTGCACACTCGAAGGCTTTATCTAAGAAAAAAGACAAAGGAAAAAATCCTTTAGTATTACTTTTTGAGAAATTAAATTTCTATGGAGAAAAATTCATTGATTTTGTTCGTGATGTTATTTACGGACCAGTTTTAAAATTTTTCTTACACAATAAATTTTTAGGTTTCGCTATTCCGATTACACTTTTAGTTTTAAGTATCGGAGCTATTGGAGGAGGAATTGTAAGAACTTCTTTCTTCCCATCGATTGCGAGTGATCGTGTTTCGATTAACTTAAAAATGCCACAAGGAACGAATGAAAAAACAACAGATTCTATTATTTCTGTGATTGAAGCAGCAGTTTGGAAAGTAAATGATGAATTTACAGAAAAGCAAACTGGAAATTTACAAGTTGTTCAAAATACAATTAAAAGAATTGGGCCTGGAGCTTCGAATGCTTCTATCAAAGTGAATCTTTTACCAGGAGAAGAGCGTGATTTTTCTTCGCCTGTAATTACAAATGCAATTCGTGAGGCAACGGGAAGAGTTCCTGGAGTGGAATCTCTAACTTTTGGTTCTGGAGGAAACTTTGGAGGAAGCCCAGTTGCGATTTCTCTTTTAAGTAATAATAATAAAGAATTAGAAAATGTAAAAAATGGACTAAAAGCAGAATTGCTTAAAAATAGTTCATTGAAAGATATTTCGGATAATGATCCTGAAGGAATCAAGGAAATTAAGATTGATTTAAAAGACAATGCTTACGCTCTTGGATTGGATTTACAAAATGTAATGAGTCAAGTTCGTAATGGATTCTTCGGTTTTCAAGCGCAACGTTTCCAGAGAGGACAAGATGAAATCAAGGTTTGGGTTCGATATGATAAAGAAAATCGTTCTTCGATTCAAAACTTAGATAATATGTGGATTAATACGCCACTAAACACAAAAGTTCCTTTTCGTGAAATTGCAACTTACGAAATCGAAAGAGGAGAAGTTTCGATCAATCACTTAAACGGAAAACGTGAAATTCAGGTGACGGCAGATTTACAATCTCCAGATGATTCGGCAACGGAAATTCTACAAGAAATTCGTACGCAAATCATGCCGCAACTTTTAGCAGAAAATCCAAATGTGACGGTGCTTTATGAAGGGCAAAGTAGAGAAGCAAACAAAACAATTTCTACGGCAAAATCTGCTGGAATCGTGGTGTTAGCATTGATTTATATCGTGATTGCTTTTACATTCCGTTCGTATGTACAACCGTTATTATTGATTTTTATGGTTCCTTTCTCAATGATTGGAATTGTAGTTGGACATTATTTCCACGGATTCTCTATCAATATTCTTTCTTGGTTAGGAATTATCGCCCTAGTCGGAATTATGGTAAATGATGGTCTGGTGCTGATAGGAAAATTTAATGGATATCTGAAAGAAGGAGTAAAATTCAACGATGCACTTTACAAAGCTGGAGTTTCTCGTTTTAGAGCAATTTTCTTGACATCGCTTACAACAGTTGCAGGTTTAGCTCCTTTATTATTAGAGAAAAGTAGACAAGCACAATTCTTAAAACCAATGGCAATTTCGATTTCTTACGGAATCACAGTTGCAACCTTATTGACACTTTTATTATTACCATTATTATTATCCGTTTCAAACAGTATTAAAGTTGGTTGGAAAATGGTTTTAACAGGAAAAAAAGTAACAAAAGAAGAAGTAGAACAAGCTATTATTGAGCTAAAAAATGAGGAAGATGAAGACGAACATTAAGAATATCATATTAGGTTTTGGATTGCTTTCTTTTTCAAGCATTTTTGCACAAGAAACAATCTCTTTGGAAGATGCTGTAGCAAAAGCTTTGGAAAATAATTATGACATCCAGATTGAGAAAAACAATGTGGAAATTGCAGAAAATAATGCTGGAATTTTAAATTCAGAATATTTACCAAGAGTAACAGCAAATGCAAGTTATAATTATAGTAAAAACAATATTTCTAACAAAAGAGAAGGAGAGCCAGAAATTACGGTAGACGGTGCGACTACGAAGGGATATAACACTTCTATCGGGCTGGAATATACTTTGTTTGATGGTTTTGGTAGAAAATATAATTATAAAAAACTGAAGGAAACAAAGAATCTTTCGGAGTTACAAGCTCGTTCATTAATCGAGGAAACGATTTTGAATTTGGCAACAGAATATTACAAAGTTGCTAGGCTGACGAAGAATTTGAAAAGCTTGGAAGAATCTTTAGAAATTTCGAAAGAAAGACTGAAACGAACGCAGTATAATTTTGATTATGGACAAAACACAAAGTTGGATGTGTTGAATGCGGAAGTGGATGTTAATAATGATAAAATCAATCTTTTGAACACGCAGACAGAATTGCAAAATGCAAAACGAAATCTGAATAATATTATGGGAGTAAATACTTCGATAGCTTATGAGGTGGAGCCAGAAGTGGTGCATGCAATTGACTTGTCAAAAGAGAATATTAAATCGAATGCGTGGAAAGAAAATGTTTCGGTTTTGCAAGCGAATAAAAATATTCAATTGCGAGAGTATGATACGAAGATTAGCGCATCTGGATTTTATCCTACTTTAAATGTTTCGGGAAGATATCAATATAATCAATCGGAGAATTTTGTGATTTCTGGTATTAATGATCAACAAACAAATGGTTTTAATCTTGGTGCTACATTGACTTGGAATATTTTTGATGGTGGACGTACGAAAGTACAAAAGCAAAATGCGAAAGTAAACGAAGATATTGTACAGATTCAAAAGCAACAATTGGAGCAAAACTTAGATATTACAATTGAAAATTCTTGGAATACTTACCAAAATGCACTTTTTGTTTTGGAAGCGCAACGCAAGAATGTAGTAACGAATCAACATAATTTTGAGCGATCAAAAGAGCAATATAATTTAGGGCAAATAACGAATATCGATTTTCGTCAAGCGCAAATCAACCTTTTAAACGCTGAGGTAGATTTAAACAAAGCGATTTTTGATGCAAAAAATGCAGAACTTGCTTTAAGACAATTGGAAGGGAAACTACTTTCGGTGTTTTCTGAATGATGTAACGTATATTTATTATTTATTTCAAAACGTGAAAAACCCTCTTTTGGAGGGTTTTTTATTTATGTAAAATCTTCATATTCTCCAAGGAGTATACTTTTTAAAAAACCAAAATTGTTCAAATTATTTTCCATGATAATGGAATAAATGCTTTTTTGATCATTCAAGACTAAATCATCTAATTTACGACCATTTAGTTTGAATAAAATGTTCTTAAAAGCATTATAATGTTTATTTAATAGTAGTACTCTGAAATTCTCAACATTAGGGTTTTTTGTGTTTTTTGGAGAGCCTAATGAGAAAAATGTTATAGTTGTTTTTGCTTTTTCATATAGATATCCATTTTGGTGCTTAGGAGATAATTCTAAAACCTTTTTACTAGTATTTTCATCAATTTTAAATTGAATTTTAAATAAATTAAATGGTATGTCATAAATTGGATTTACAATTAATGGTTTTTCTTGCTTAATACAAGCAGTTGAACTTACATTCTGTTCTCTTCTATTCCCATTAGAATATAAAGGAAAAAAATTTTCTTTGTATACATTATTACAATCCGAACACATTAGAAGGTAATTTAAATGATCATATTTTAATTTTGGATACATACTTGTACTTTGTGGTCTGTAATGATCGATAGTAGCAATTAAAGTATGTGGTTGACTAGAATTAGTAGGTCTAATATTTTGACCATCTAAAAGACATTCACATATTGGACATCTTCCTTTAGAAACTTCCATGTGAGAATCTTTAAATATTTTCCAACGCTTTTCATGTGTTGAATTATTAAAACTAATTAAGGCATTTTTATAGTTTTGTTTAGAATGTAATTGATTCATGTTTATCATAGCATTATTTTTTATATTTTTCTAAAAAAATTAAAAACTCATCATCATCAATATCATCAAGGTTGTTGAAATTTTCTTTTATATTATCTTTTTCTGCTTTTATAAACTTTAAAAATTCAAAATATTTTTTGTTATATATTATTTCACCAGAGTTACTACTTTCAATAATTTTCTTTAATTCATTCATTTCTTTTATTTGAGTAGGCTCTAGATCTTCTTCAATTAATTTATATTCAGTATATTTTCTAATCATACTTTTCATTTCATCTCCAATTACAGAAGATAAATTAAAAAAGTCTATTAGAATACCTGATACATCATAATATTTAGAGGGCATTTTATAAGGCTCGATTTTACTTTCTTTTAATTCAATTTTGCTGATTTGATTTTTATCTCTATTTAGAGCGATAAGTGGATTGTGTGTTGCTAATATAATTTGAAGATTGGAGTTTATCTTTAAAATATCATTTAAAAATGTAGTTTGCCACTCTACATGTAAAGAAATTTCAGGTTCATCTAATAATAAAATACAAGGATCATTGTCTAAAATGATAATGGATAGGAAAATAATTAATAGTTGTTTTTCACCAGAAGAAAGATTTTCAATTGGTATTTCTTTTGAATTTAAGTTTATTATTAATGGAGAATTACTATCATTAAAATCAACACTTTTATTAGACTCTTTAAAGTATTTATTTAATAATTCATTTAATAAGAATATAGGTTTTTTTATTTGTTGTTTAATTTTATCAATATTTATAAGTGTGTTTTTATATTTTATCAAATCTTCAGTACTAGCTTTATCTATATTCTCTCTAATGCTGTCTGAAATAGATATTAATTCTTCAGTTTCTTTAGAAATTTTTAGATTAATATTACGCTGGTAACTACCAAATTCTAAAATTAATTTTTTTAATTTTTCATTTAAGCTTGGTTCATCTTTAAAATTATCAAAAGTACTTATTAAAATAGATTTAATATCTGAACTAACTAAATTATCTTCACCAATATTTTGAATATCATAATCGAAGTTTTCATAATTTTTTTTAATTTTTAAATTTACTTTTGGAAAATCATATTTATTTAGAATTTTTTCATTTTGATTAATGTATCCATCAATTAATTTTAAAATTGTTGATTTCCCACTTCCGTTTTTTCCAATTAATATATTGATATTTTCGTCAAGTTTCCAAGAAAAATCTATTTTTTTGTAAATTTGGGAGATGTTAATATCATTAATAAGTATTTTTTGTGCTTTTTTTCTTTCTTTTATTCCATATTTCAATAACATTTTTTTTAAATCTTCTTTAAAATTATTTTTATTTATTAAAAGTTTAGAATTATTAGGAATAAAATCAAGTGTGATTTTATTTAAAATAAAATTCTTTCTTTCAAAATCAGACCCATAGCCATTAAAATTGTAAGCTTTTTCCCATAAATTTTTATTATCAGAAATAAATGTTTTCTTTATATACTTGATTAAATCATTAGAAAAATTCTGTTTAACAACATTAATATTATTATTTAATTCTTGTTTTTCTAAAAATTTATTGACATCTATCATTACATATTTAAGAATTATACTTACAGGTTTTATATGCCTGTATTCTAATTCGTTGTTATACATTCTTTTAGTGAATGCCTTAATAACAGCCCAATGCTCTTTTAAAAGTAATTTTTGAAATAACTCATTAAATTCTTCATTATTTATTCCAATTAAAAAATCGTTAAAATCATAATTTAAATTTAATTCTTTATCATCTTTTAATTCTAAGCTACTTTTTTTAATTAGATTTTTAATATTTTTTAAATCATCATCACTTATTGTTTTTTTATTTAGATCAGCAAGTTTAAAACTATCTCGATTTTGAATTTTGAATTTAATATTAGATTCATCTAAGGCATTTTTTAAATTTTTAATTGAACTTCTAAAATATGAGTTCAAATCAGAAACATTTAATTCATCTGTTTTTGAAAATACAAGTTTTAATTTATCTTGATAACCATTTAGATATATACTTTCAATTGCAGTTTTTCCACCTGAATTAAATGGGTTAGTAGAATTTTCTACTAATACTATATTGTTACAATATTTAAAAAAATCATAATGTCTTGTAGATAATTCATTTGTTATTTCCTTAATTGAATGTCCTATTCCTTCTCCATCTATAAGTATAAAATCTCCTAAATCTTCTTTAATTTTATCAGATAATAAATTTCCTTCTATACGACAGTATTCTACTAATGGTGAAATAGAACCATATTTATTTCCTAAAAGGTTTTTCATTTTTAAAATGAAAGACCTTTTGTCTTCAATACTATTTATTTTTAAGATTTCATCATCAAATAAATTAAAATTGAAATTATGGTTTTTATTGAATGTATTTTTTATTTCATTGAAAATAAACTCTATAATATTATTAATAATGTGAGTAATATTTCCTTTATCATCAAAAATTTCTTCTATATTTTCATTATGATTGTCTATAACAATATCATATAATTTTTTTGCAATTTTATTGATAAGTTCTTTTTCTAGAAGAAATTTTAAATTAAACTTTTGATCAGAAGATTGTTCTAAATCATATTCTAATTCTTGTATTATTTCTTCTTCATTTTCTTCTTCATTTTTATTTTTTAATGCATTTATGAGAGCTTCTTTAACTATATCTTCAATTGATTCTGATATGTCAAGTGTATTTTTAAAAATTATGGTTGCTTTGAATGAAGAACTTTTTTTACATATTACATACTCTGTAATAACTGTTGTTGTTCTATTTTGACCTGTAGAAGGAAAAGAATCTTTTGAAGTCCCTAATATATGTTGTACTAAAGAAGTTTTTCCTGCACCTGTTGTACCAAGTAAATAAATTTTATTATCAATATTTAAATTTCCTAGTTTTTTTTGGATAGTATTAAAATCTCTCATTATTTATTTTAAAGAAGTATTCAATTTTTAATTAAACGTAAATAAACATTATCACGATTGATTTTGTAAGGGACTTCTGAGTGTAACTCTGAAATTATGTATTCCGACAGCAATTTTCATAATTTTCTCTCTTTTTTCAAAGTATTTTATTCGAATTTTCTCT
>NZ_JADOTV010000012.1 GCF_015767245.1 Aureivirga sp. CE67 | reverse complement strand
TAATTTTCCTTTCAAGGTATAATATGTTATTTTTTTCGTTACATATTTTTCAAATACAGGTAATAATATTTCTATTTCTTTTGTATTTAGACTTAATAATGAATTAAATTTGCTCAAGACTTCGGAGGTTTAGGATTATTTTTTGGTAGAAACAAAACTATAACCTTTTGAAGTCTTTTTTTATCTTATACAATTTTAATCGTGATAATGTTTAGTTTATAATTTATCTTAGCATATCAAATATATTTTGATATGCTTTTTTGATTTCAAATCTTAAAAAACTAATATTTATAAATTTTTAATAGTTGATTTAAATATTTAATTCATTTACTTGAAAAAATATTATTTTCTTTTATTTTTGGACATCTACTACTATGAAAACCTTTCTTTAATAAATAATTTATAGTTCCAGATTTAATATAAATAACAGGAATTCTTGTTATAATAATGTTATTAATAAAAATATATGAAAAGAATTTACTTACTATTTTGCATTATAACATTAATGAGTTGTCAAACTAATTTTAAAGATTCTGTCTTGCAGCTATATAAATGTATAAATGAAAAATTGAATGAGCACAGAGATTTATATAAAGAAAAAAAGAATATAAAGCCAATGTTGAAGAATTAAAGAAATATGTAAGTGAGGAAGTTTTTAAAGTAATTGAGAAAAATATAAAAAACATTAAAACTAAAAAAAGCGTGTTACAACAAATTGTAAATTTCATATTCTACCACAGACATAACTCAAAAACAATTTCACCTGATATAAAAACATGACGAAAAAACTAATTACATTTCAAAATAAAATAAAAACTATAATTACAATACTTTTGATATTTATCAGCCTTTTAGGTATCTGGTGTTTAATATTGGGATTTGGGTTAATGGATCATAATAATGAAAATGGCAGAACTTATTTCATCGGTGGTTCAATTTTACTTGGTACGGGTTTAAATGGTCTTGTTCAATATTTTAAAAAATGAATTTAAACATACAACTAACAAAAGAAGAAGCAATTGTCTTTTTTGAATTTCTTAGCAGATTTAATGAAAAATACAATTCTAATATCTTTGAAGACCAGTCAGAACAGAAAGTTCTTTGTGATATTGAATGTATTTAGAAAAATATTAGACATTATCACGTTTAAAATACTATAAAATATAGAAATAAATAATAACAAACTACTGTCAATAATTTATACATTTAGTTTAAAATCAAAAAAATATAATAATTATGAAAAAAACATTTTTATCTACTGTTCTAATAGCAATCTGTATGATAATTACGAACTGTTCAAATGATGATAATCAAAACATAGACTCAACTTCACCAACAATTTCAATTCAAAGTCCTGATTTAAACCAAATATTTTCAACCGATCTAGGAAGTTTAAAAGGACCTGATATTGTACTGTTAAATGCTTATGGTCTTGATGATGTAAAAATGAAAACTATGGAACTAACAGTCACAAATAGTGATGGAATCATTGTATTTGAAAAAATAAGTGAAAATACCCCTAATACAGAAACTTTATTAACAATATCAGAACTTTTTAAAACAACAGTTGCTGGAACTTATAATGTTGTATATATTGCTACTGACATTAATGGAAATAAATCAACATCAAATCCAAGAGAATTTACTTATGAAAACTGATAAAATAATTATGAATAATCACAAAAAATTATTTACAAACCAATAGTTAAATTGTACTTCAAAGTTTAATATATTTTTAAGGCAATGGAAGAAAATAGTCAAGGAATTATTTTGGTGTTAACATTTATAATTCCCATAATCATAGCACTTATTTTTCAATATAGAATGTATTCTATAAGAAAGAAAGACAAAAAAATAATAGAATCTGATTGGAGGGATTTTAAAAAAGCTGTTGAGAGAAATGATATATTATATATTTCTAAAATTGGAACTCAACTAGTTTGGAATAAAAGTATGACTGTAAAAAGATTAAAAATTATGTCAAAAGAGTTAGAGAAATTTCCAACAAATATTGAGGAAATAGAAAAATTAAGGCTATTGATTTTTAATAAAAAATTACACTGGGAAAGAAAATCAGTATAAAAAAGTTAGACTTTGTGTAGTCTAACTTTTTTATACTGATTTTCTATTTTTCTTTAAAACAAACCTCCTAACCTTCAAAACACCGTTCAATATAATTTATTAGATCAATGGTGGCTGAGCGAAGCCAAAGTCAATCTCATTCATATGGTTTGAATCTTCTCCAATAAAGTTTTCAAATGATGTAATTCTGTAAAAGGATTCATGATAGTTAATCTTAAATATACTTTTCCATTTAAAGTAGTTTGAACAATATAAAACTCTCCATCTTCTACCAATTTCTGACGAATTTCAGAATGAACTCTGTTATGTTCTTGAATATCTAAATCGTTTTTCAATGCAAAACAAATAATATTTGACTTCGGATCTGTTGCAATTTCAAAATCCGAATGTTCTTTTATATAATTTGAAAAAGCTAAAGTAGTATCATGTGTTTTATCAATGTATTCTTCAAAAAGACAAAAACCATGTTCTTTTACAATACTCATAAACTTTACACTCATCATGTATTTTGTACACTCAAAAGTTCTTTTCGCTAGATTAAACCAATCTTCATCTTCATGTTTCTCCCAAAGATATTGCGCCTTTTGGTGAAAGGTTTGATAAGAATGTTTTTTATTTTGAAACATAACAATTGTAGCCAAAGCAGGTGTCATCATCATTTTATGTAAATCGATAATTACCGAATCTGCTCTTTCTATTCCATTTAATAAATGTTTATATTTCTTAGAAAAAACTGCTGCTCCACCATGTGCTCCATCCACATGAAACCAAATATTTTTTTCTTGTGCAAAATCAGCTAGTTTATTCAAATCATCGTAACTTCCTGTAGAAGTAGAACAAGCGCTACCAACAATAGCAATCACTTTTAGGTTTTCTTCTTGTGCTTTTTGATAATAGGATTCTAAAATAGAAGTTTCCATTTCGAAATTGGTATTTGTCGGAATTTTTATAATTCCTTTTTCACCAAATCCCATGATTCTTGCAGCTCTGTCTACACAATAATGTGCTTGTTCAGAAACCATAATTGCATAATTCGCTTCATTTCCATGTTTCCAAACATCTTGTTCTGATTTTTCTTGTCGAGCGGCCAACAAAGCAGTCATATTTGCCAAAGTTCCTCCTGAAGTTAAAAATCCATCAGAAGATTCTGGAAAACCTAATTTTTCAGCGAATTTATCTGCGATAATTTTCTCTAAAGCAGTTGCTGTACTTCCCATTTCATAAATTGCCATTCCGTTATTTAAAATAGAAGTCATCATGCTTGCAATTGCTGTTATAGGTACCGGTGCTGCAACCTGATGTCCAATATATTTCGGATTATGAATATGAATAGAATTCTCTATAACATCTTTAAAAAAATCGGAAGTTGTAGGGTCGTAATTTCTCCAAAAATCAAGTTGATCTTCTGGTTTTTTATAGGTAATCACTTTGTTTTTGGATTGTGCAGAATCTTCTAGATAGTCTGCCAACATATCCACCATTTCATGTGCTTGTTTTCTAAAATTCTCTGGGTTATATGCCTTTTCTAGTTTTTTCAAAATATATTGTATGAATTTAGAATCTGTTTTATTTTTTGGTTTAATTCTTATAGAGTGACTGAGGTTTTCGAAGTCACGGTAATGATTTTTACATTAGCTGAGAATAAGACTTCGAATACCTCAGCCTTCGCTAAGAAATACTAACCAAAATATAGGTCGCAATTTGCTTAATTTATTTACAAACACAAAAAAACGAAATTAATTTTTCACACTGTCTTGATTTAAAATAATTAATCACAAAAAATTATATATTTGCGCATCTGCTGCTATGAAAACTTTTCTGAATAATATTTTCTAGATACAGATATATTTTAACAAAAATCCTTACTAGGAGAAAAAAATTATTAAAATAAAAAAAGACTATGAAAAAAATATTATTACTATTTATCGGATTTCTATTTATTCAATGTACTGATGACCCTGAAACATATTTTTATAATGTTTCAATTTTAAATAATTCTAATAAAAATCTTAACATCAAATCTTATCATAAAGGAAATTTAATTTCAAATATTGATTTAAATACAAGTCAATCAGGTTTGGAATGTTCTTATAGTGCTGAAAGTTTTATTGGCTACAAATTAACTCAATGTCAAATAGACTCTATCATTTTTAAGTTTGAAAACGGTAAAGGTTATATTTCAAGTATAAACTACCTTTCAGATTTAAATTTCTCAAATGATACAAACCCGTTTGGCTTTAGTTCAAAATTTGTTTTAGACAACAACATTTATCAGTTTATAATAACATCAGAAGATTTTGAAAACGCTTATAATTTACCTTAATATCAAAAATATTAGTTAAACTTTTTTAAACAAAACAACCTTTTAGGTATAAAAATTGTGGTGTGAAAATGAAAAAATAAATATTAAATTGCTAATTAAAATCACATGAAAAATACAACTACACTACTTTTTCTTCTTTTATTATTTCCTCTTTTTAGTTTTGCACAAACAGACTCTCTGAAAGTACAAAAAAGACCTAATTATTATATGAAGAAAAGCTGGGCAATCACAACTGGATATCAAATTTATGATTACAATTTTATAGAAATAGGAATTGCTAGAATGAATGATAGTTTTGAAGGATATCATCGATCTACATTAATCTATAATCTTTCAAACGAATTTAAACTTTCGGATGATTTTCTTTGGGGACTAAAAGCTGGAGTCTGGATTGGCGGAGGGAATGCTGGTATGAACCTAGGTTTGAACTTAGTCAATTATACTGATTTTAAAGAGAACTCTATTTGTTTACGACCAGAAATTGGAATTGGATTTAGTAATTTCAGAATAGTTTATGGTTATAATTTGGCCATGACTAATAATGATTTCAATAAAATAAACACACACAATATCGGACTGAATATTTTGTTTGACTTTAAGGTTTTGGAGGAAATTAGAGAATAGCTTCGACTCCGCTCAGCAACCGATTTGTCTCCACTCAGTTACTGATTTGACTATTCTCAACTAGCAATTCTACTTAGTTCATTTATATTTTTTTATAGTTATTTTTTTGTTATAGATTGCAATCGATGAAAAAAGGTTATGTAAAAATTATAGAATGTTTTGATATTCCTGGGATGGGAATGCTGGCTGAGTTACAACATTATGAAAACGGAATCCCTCCAAATACAGAAATTATAGACTTGGAAACAGAGAATTCTTGGTTTGTTAAAAAACGTGTTTATCATGGAATATTGATTTCGGACGAATCAGAAACATATTTTGATTGTGAAACAGAATCTATGCAAGTAGATAATAGTTTTAGTTCACTGTCTGATCGAAAAAATGCAATCAAAAAAGAATTGAATAAAAGAAAAAAAGGAATTTATTTCTATTTATTAAAGTTTAAAACAACAATTCACAAAGAAAAAGCAAAACCAGAAATTGGTATGAAATTAAAGATTCTGAAAAATGGTTAAAACCAGTTTTTAAAAAAATATGAAAAACAATATAGAAGATTTTTGTCCGAACAATCGACAGGAATGGAGAAAATGGTTGGAAAAACATCACAATGAAAAAGATGGAATTTGGCTTATTATTTATAAACAAAGTTCTAAAAATCCTAATTTGACTTGGAGTGAAGCTGTAGATGAATCTTTGTGTTTTGGCTGGATTGATAGTGTGAAAAAATCTATTGATTCTGAAAAATATCGACAGTATTTTACAAAACGTAAACCTAAAAGTACTTGGTCAAAAATTAATAAAGAAAAAATTCAAAAACTGAGTCAAGAAGGTTTGATGACAAAATCAGGATTAGATATTGTAGAAATCGCTAAGAAGAATGGCTCTTGGTCGATTTTAGATAGTGTTGAAAATCTTGAAATTCCAAAAGATTTAGAACAAGAATTTGAACAACATTCAGGAGCAAAAGTATATTTTCTGTCATTAAGTAAATCTGTTAGAAAAATGATGTTGTATTGGATTGTTTCTGCAAAACGAACTGAAACTAGAAAAAAACGTATACAAGAAATAGCAACAACATCAGGAAAAAATGAAAAGCCTAAAAGGTTTTGAACTGAATTATAAAACATGAAAAAAATAAATTATGGGAACATATACAGAATTGATTTTTGGAGCTCGTTTAAAAGACGAAACTCCCAAAAAAGTTATAAATAGTATTAAAAAATTACTTGGTGAAGAAGTATCAAATGCAGAACTTGATGAAAACTTCCCTTCTAAATGTTCTTATTTGATAGGCTGTAGCGCATATTTTGGTGTTTCAGATCCTGTAAATAAATTCTATTATGATAGTGGTTGGGTTTTATCTTTAAGATTTAATACAAAAAATTACGACAATGAAATAGAATTTTTTCTCGAATGGATTAAGCCATATATCTACTATGCTAGTGGAGAAAGAAACATGTATGCTATAGTTATTTCAGAGTATTGTACAGAACCGACTATTTATTATTTGAACGAAGAAAAATAATTTAGATTATCCTCTAAGAATGATTTTTAATCTTAGGCTTACTTAGTTTTAAATTAATAATTTTCATAATTTTAAATAAGAAAACAATTTTGAAAAAATGACATTGTATGAAGATAAATTGAATCAACTTAGAAAAGTCTGTTATTTTAATGAACAACAGATTGAAACTATTATTGGTACAAAGAACTTTATCGATCAGAATTATGAAAAAGAATTGAATTTAGATTTAATTTCAAAAATTCGATTTACATCAAAATTTCATTTGATTCGTCTTTTTAAAAGATATTACGGACAAACTCCTAATCAATATTTAATTCATAAACGAATAGAAAAAGCCAAAGAAAAATTAATAAATGGATTGTCTGTAACAGAAACTTGTTTTGCAGTTGGTTTTGGAAGTTTAGGTTCTTTTAGCAAACTTTTCAAAACAAAAACTGGTAAATCTCCTAGTGATTTTCAAAAAGAGCAATTTTCGAGAAGCAAATAAATTTTGGGATTCGGAAATTTGTCATCTAAATATTTTAATTATGAAAGTAACATTGATAAGTATTCCAGTTAAAGATCAAGAAACAGCTTTAAAATTTTATACAGAAAAATTAGGTTTTCTTGTTAAAAAAGATGCACCATTAGAAGGAGGAAATAGATGGTTAACACTTGTTTCTCCAGAATGGCAAGATGGTCCAGAAATTTTATTAGAGCCTGCTCCTGTGCATTTTGAACCAAGTCGAATTTATCAAGAAGCTCTAAAAGAAGCTGGAATACCTTACACACAATTTGATGTAGAAAATGTAGATTCTGAATATGAAAGGTTGTTAAATCTTGGAGTAGAATTTAGTGTTAAACCTACAAGCATGGGTACTGTAAAATTTGCTGTATTTAATGATACTTGCGGTAATAATATTCAAATTATTGAGACCTTATAGTTTTAAAACATACTTAAAATTAAAAAGCATATTGTAAAATCTACAATATGCTTTTGAGCAAAAAAAACCGTCTATATCATTTTGTAAAAAAAATTTAGACTAATAATATTCAAATGAAAAATGTTGTGTTCCAATTAAGTCCATAAACCTGTAATATTTTGTGTTTGCGTTCGATAATTTTTCTCCATCATTGATAAATTCAAACTCAGATTCTATTTTAGAAGTCAACTCCTCTCCTACATAAATATTATTCAACAAAATATTGTTTGAGATTCCATTATTTGTAATCATTACAATAGGTTTATATCCAAGAATTTCAGATTGCGGGCTTAGTTTTTCATCATAGCTAATTACATGAATTGCAGCTAGATTATCACTTTCAACATTTATCTTATTTTCATTTGGAACTTTTTCAATTGTTATTGTCTTTGTTGTCTCCAAACTATTTCCAGAAATAATTGTTATTATTTTCTTCAATCTTTCATTCTCATACTCATAAGTAGAAGTTTCAGATAATTCTCCATTAATATGAACTATTTTCTTAATAATAACATCCTCATTATATTCATATTTTTTTAATTCATAAGTAGTTCCATCAGAACTCTCCTTTACCGACTCAATTATTTTGTCATTTTCATAAGTAAAAGTTTCCACAAATTGCTCTACTCCGTCTTCTTTGAAAATTATTTTTTCTAAAGTATTATCATCATTATAATGATAAAAAGTTTTCCATTTATCATTTACAGAATACGATTTAATCAAATCAACTGTAGAGTTTATAGTATCTGAGGTAGTTTCTACATCATCATTTGTTGAACAAGAACTTAGCACAACAACGATTAATAAAGACCATAAATATTTCATATTTCTATTTTTGTGTGTTATTTTAATTTTGGCTTACTTAATTATAAGTATAAATTTCTTTAGCTATTAATTGTTGATCTTCATCTCTTTTAATCACTTCTAGCAAATATTCTCCCGAATCATCAATAGTCAAATTAGAAGTTTGTGTATCACTTTCTCCATTTACATAGACTCTCTCCATACTTAAAATATTATTTGTAATTCCATAAAGTTGCGCTGAATAAACCTTTCCATAACCTTCCATTTTTGAAAATGGGCTTAAATTATTATCATAGATTATTTTATAAGAAAGCACATCATTATACTTTACATGAATTTCATTTTGTCCAGAAATTTTCTGAATATCAATTACTCTTGTTTGTCTATTTAGCACATCATTCCATTCGATTTTCTCAATGTGTTTAATCAACTGATTCTCTTCATCATATTGATATTCGTCTAAAGCAATTACCTCATCCTCTTTGATCATCGTTTCTTTCACTAATAAATCTTCCTCATACTCAAAAACTCTTTTTACTTGAACATTCTCCAAAAGATCATTCCAAATGATTTCAGAAACTTTTCCATTATTATAAACTATTTCTGATTCCGAACGTAATTCTTCATTTATTTCTTCTTTAATCGAAGTTAGAATAGAATCCGAATTGTAGTAGTAAAGCTTCGTCCTATGATCCGATTTTACAGATCTTAACAACATTTCACTTATTTCAGGCGTATCTGGGGTTTCAGAAGTTTCTTCATTGACTGTAGAATCATCATTACTACAAGCATAAAAAAGTAAACATAGTGTCAAAAATTTAAGTACTCTCATAATTATCATGTTTTTATAATATTCCTCGTGTGTCTGAGCGAATGTAAGCTATGAGAAAACATTTACTTTTGATTTAAATCAAAAAATTACTTTAATTTTTATTTTTATTTCATTTTTACGATTTTAATTAAAAACCATAAAAAAAGCACTTTGAATAATCAAAGTGCTTCCTAATATTTTAGAAAAATTTAAATTCTTTTGAAATGCTTCTTAAGAATAATACGTTTTAATACTTTCTAAATATGCTTTTCTTTCTTCGTCTGTTCCCATTGCAACATTACCGAAAAATACTGTTTTAGATTCCATACCACAGAATTCAAAAATCCCGTCATTATTTGTTTGTTCTAAACTTTTATGCATTCCAATTTCTGTATAATATTCATTTGGAGCTCCTGTATTAATAAATACATTCACTTTTTTACCAGTTAAAAGCCCAACTGCTCCATTTTCATCATAAGTAAAAGCATAACCATTTGAGAAAACTCTATCGATAAATCCTTTTAAAATTGCTGGCATCTGCGCCCACCAAAGTGGATAAACAAAAGAAATATGATCTGCCCAATTAATTAAATCATGGTATTTCTGAATTTCTTCAGGAACTGGCTCTCCTTGATACATATATCCAATATCTTTTTGATCTAAAACTGGGTTAAATCCATCTTTATATAAATCAATCACAATCACATCATGACCATTTTCTAAATTCACTCTTTCGATTTCTGTAACAACAGATTTTGTAAAACTCTCTGGGTTAAAATGCGTATATACAATTAAATGTTTCATTTCTTGATTTTTTATTTTTTAAAAGTTTCATAAATATACTTTTAATTGTTTTATTTTGTAACTAATAAAATGCTAATCTTGTAAAAAAGTAGTAACCTATAAGTAACCATGGCCAGAAAATACCTTGAAAACCCAAATAGTTGTCCTGTTGTACACACAATCAATCTCATTGGAGGAAAATGGAAACCTTTAATCTTATACAATCTTGAAGAAAAAAGTGTACGATTTGGAAAGCTTCATTTCTTAATCCCGAATATCTCTAGAAAGGTTTTAACAGAACAATTGAGAGAATTAGAAAGTGACGGATTGATTAATCGTAAAAAATATAATGAATCTCCTCCTCGTGTGGAATATTCATTGACAGAAAAAACAAAACAACTAGTTCCAATCTTAAGACAATTAGGAGAATGGAGTTATTCTTTTTCTGATAAAGAATTTGTTTGTTGCGAAGTAGAAAAAGAAGAAGCAGTAGCAACTTTAAATTGAACTAGTTTAAACTTTTTTGCCAAAACTAGAAGTTTCATCTGATGTTTATTGATAATGAAGAGAAAAATTTTCGGCATAGCCTTTGCTATGGTTAAAATTTTTCACAAGTCAGTAATGAACATGCTTGAAACGAATTTTGAGTCATAAAGTTTAAATGAGTTCATTAAAATAAAAAAGCCGATTATTGAATAATCGGCTTTTTAAATATTTTTAGAATAAATTAGTTCGCATCTAAATAATCTGGAGTTCCATCATTATCTGAATCTTTTGCATCATCAGGATTTCCATTTTTATCTTCATCCGCATCTTCATCCGCAGTTGGAGTTCCATCTCCATCATCATCAGTATCTAAATAATCTGGAGTTCCGTCACCATCTGTATCTACAGCGTCACTAGGATCACCATCTTCATTCGGATCTACATTTTCATATTTAGTCAAGACTCCATCATTATCATCATCTCCATCTAAATAATCTAGGAAAGTATCATTATCAGAATCATCATCGTAGATTCCATCTTTATTCACATCTTCGAATTTACTTAAAATTCCATCATTATCTGAATCTGTTTCATTCACATCATGTAATTCTAATTGGAATACTAATGGAGAATTCGCTTCAATAATAGAGTTTGGCTGACTTGCATTTCCATAAGCTAAACCAGAAGGCATCACAATAATTCCTTTTCCTTTATCTAAATATTCAAAAGTTCCGTCATCATTTGTTTGAAGTATTCCTCCTTTAAAATGTGGAATTCCATATGTCCAACCAGTAATTACTCCATTTAAAGTAAACCAAAGTGGATTTTTTGCAGTTTCAAACGTTTTACCGTCCAATAAAGTTCCTTTATAACTTGTTAAAACAGAATCTACAGGCGTAGGATTAATAGTAACTCCTTCCTTTTCTACATAATAATAAAGACTATACTCAATATTATTTTTTAGTACTTTTTGTTGTACCATATTGTCAAAAAGAGGTGTTTGATCAGCATCTATTTCTTTGATCTCATCATCTGTCATGTCTAAATAATGAGATTTTAAATAAGATACTATATCTTCATCATCCGTAATAGCTTGTGCAGCATGGTTAAATCCATCATCATCATTATTACAAGCAATTAAAATAATAGTAGCAAATAGGGCTAAAAATATTCTGTTTAATTTCATTTTAATACAAATTTAAGTCCGCAAGATACAATTTTCATACCTTTGTTTAAAAGACAAACGCAAAATTTTAGAATATTGTATGAGGATAGATAAATATTTGTGGTGTATTCGTATGTTTAAGACACGTTCGATTGCCACAGATGCTTGTAAAAAGGGTCATGTAAAGATAGGAGGATCTAATGTAAAACCTTCAAAAGAGGTATTTGGAACCGAAAAAATAACGGTAAGAAAAAACCAAGTAAACTATCAACTAATTGTAATTGATACTCCTCCAAATCGTGTTGGAGCTAAATTGGTGGATTTATACAGAAAAGATGTAACACCAAAAGAAGAATTTGAACATTTAGATTTATTGAAATATTCAAAAGATTATTATCGTAAAAAAGGAACTGGTAGACCTACGAAAAAAGATCGAAGAGATATTGACGAATATAAAGATGACAGTCATACAGATGAGCACAACGAACTTGACTAAAGATTATTGGGAGAATCGATATATAGAAAATGAAATAGGTTGGGACATTGGAGAAATATCTCGACCAATCAAAGAATATACGGAGCAGTTATCGGATAAAAATCTTAAAATTTTAATTCCTGGGGCTGGAAATGCACACGAAGCTACTTTCTTGCATCAAAATGGTTTTAAAAATGTTTTCATCTTAGATATCGCAGAGCAACCTCTAGAAAATTTCAAAAAGAAAAATCCAGATTTCCCAGATGAACATATGATTCATTCTGATTTATTTCATTTTGAAAATTCTTTTGATCTAATTTTAGAACAAACTTTTTTCTGCGCACTCTCTCCTACTCTTCGTGAGAAATATGTAGAAAAAATGTATTCTTTATTAAAACCAAAAGGAAAATTAGTTGGTTTACTTTTCAATACTTTTGAAGAGAATACAAATCCACCTTTTGGAGGGAATAAGAATATTTATAAATTACTTTTTGAAAAACATTTTCATCTAGAAACCATGGAAGTTTGTTATAATTCCATTACACCAAGACATGAAAAAGAATTGTTTTTCATAGCAAAACCTAAATAAAAAAAGGAACATTTCAATGAAAGAAATGTTCCTTTTTTTAATTCAAACTCTCTCGAAACTTCGAAGGAGTTACTCCTATTTTCTTTTTAAAAAGTCGACTAAAATATGGTGGATATTCAAAACCTAATTGATACGCTATTTCAGCAACAGAATTATTAGAATTAAGAAGTAAATATTTCGCTTTTTCTATGATTTGCAAATGAATATATTCTTGAATATTTTTCCCAGTTTCTTTTTTCAACAAATCACTTAAATAACTTGAGGACAAATTCATTTTATTAGAAAAATATCCAACATTTGGAATTCCGTCTTCTTCAATTTTTTTTGAGTTAAAGTAGTTTTTTAATTCTTTCTCAAATGTCGAGACCACATCTTTTGAAATTGAACTTCTGGTCAAAAATTGTCTACTATAATATCTTTTAATATAATTCAACAACAACTCGATGTTTGAAACCAAAAGTTCATTACTAAATTCATCCGTATTCAGTTCGCTTTCTTCTTTTATTTTTTCCATAATCGAAGAAATATTATTTTTTTCTTTTTCTGAAAGATGAAGTGCTTCATTGGTTTCATAATCAAAAAAAGCATACTCATTTATTTTTTCCATCAAATTCGATTTATACAACAAACTCGGATGAAAATAAATTGCCCAACCTTCGAAATCTCCTTTTCTTGAAGGTTTATCATATTCTAAAGTTTGTCCCGGAGCAATTCCGTATAAACTTCCTTCACTGAAATCAATAAAACTTCTACCATAAGTAAAACCTTTTGGAGATTTTGTTTTCAAAGAAATCACATACAAATCTGAAACTATTTTCTTTTGAATCATTTCATCAGAAAGCGTTACTTCTGCCAAATCTAAAACAAAAATTAATGGATGATGAGCAGCTTTTAAACCTGTAGTTTTTGCCAATTGGCTAACTGATTTTATATGTACAATTTCTTTCATTTTAGTTCCATTCAAATTTTACTCCAGATAATTCTTCTGTTTTCAACCATAGTTTTTGTGTCAAATCTCGTTTATCAGCATCTGGATTTATTTCATTTAACACAGGATATCCTCTCCAATTCCCCATTTTTTCTGGTCCATAATATTCTCCACATTTCGCATTTGGGTCTGTTGCAGCACGCAGACTTGGAAGAATTCCCATTTTCACTTTTTGAGCTAAAAGAAAATTCATCACAATTCCTTGTACACCCATATGTTTCTGCAAATTTGTAGCCGTATATCCTGGATGTGCTAAAATTGATTTCACATGACTATTATTTTCTTTCAAAAGTTTGCTAAGTTCCATTCCAAACATCATATTAGAAAGTTTACTTTGTGCATAAGAAGCCATTTTATCGTACGATTTATCCCATTGCAAATCGTTCCAATAAATATCTGCTTTATCCATTTTTGCAACCAAACTACTTAAAGTTACAATTCTTGCATCTAAAGTTTGGTTTAAAACTGGAAATAAATATTTAGTTAAAGTAAAATGTCCGATATGATTGGTTCCAAATTGCAATTCAAATCCTTGTTTTGTTATTTGTTTTGAAACTGGCATCATCACTCCTGCATTATTGATTAAGACATGAAGTTTTGAATATTTTGATTTAAATTTCTCTGAGAATTCTTTTATCGAATTCAGATCTCCTAAATCCAATTGCATCAAATCTAACTTCGCATTTGGTACTTCTGATTTAATTTTATTTACAGCTTCTCTTCCTTTTTCCAAATTTCGAACAGCCATAATAATCTCTGCTCCTTTTTTGGCCAATTCTAAAGTTGTTCCAAACCCTAAACCACTATTTGCTCCTGTAATCAAAAATACCTTTTCGTTTTGAAAAGGTATATTGTTCGTATTCCAATTCTTTGACATCTTATTCTTGTTTAAAATTCAACAAGACAAAGTTCTTTGGAAAATATTTTTTTATGTTATACAAATTCTAGCATCTAGGATACTTTTTCTAGAATTTATTATCTAAATCTTTTTTCGAAGATAAATAATAAAATTAACGGAACTGCTAAAGCTAAAACTAACCATTTTTGATCAACGAATAAAGAAGGTTTCATCATCAAAGTTAGTGCAAAACCAGTAGCTGCTCCTCCTAAATGTGCGCTATGTCCAATATTTCCGATTTGTTTCTTCATTCCATAAATAGTATATAACAAATAAGCAATACCAAATACGTAAGATGGCATCGGAATTGGGATTGGAAATAATGCAATTTCTCTTAATGGAGCTAACATTATAGAAGCATACATAATTCCAGAAACTGCACCTGAAGCACCTAAAGCAGTATAATTATATTCATGTTTATGAAATAATAGAGAAATAAAATTCCCAACAAATAAACTTCCAAAATAAATTAATAGAAAATTTAGAAGATGAAATTCATTAAAAACAACTCCAGAGAAAAAATATAGAGCATACATATTGAAAATTAAATGCATCCAATCTGCGTGTAAAAAACCAGATGTAAACATTCGATATCTTTCTCCTTCAAATATTCTTCCAACATAGAAAAGATATTTACTCCTAAAGTAAGGATCATTGAATCCTTTCCAAGAAACTAATACATTAATTCCAATAATTAATAGTACAATTAAATTCATATTTTATATTTCTTTTTTTCAAAGATAAAATTATATCCGATATTTGCAGTTTTATAAAGTTATGCAATTAATAGTATTTATCATAGTTTACCCGATTATTTGGCTGATTTCTATCTTGCCATTTCCTCTATTATATTTATTTTCAGACTTTTTATTCTTTCTTTTATATCATGTAATTGGTTATAGAAAAAAAGTTGTTTATAATAATATAAAACTTGCTTTTCCTGAAAAATCGCATGAAGAGCTTAAAAAAATAGAAAAAAAGTTCTATTCTCATTTCGTAGATGTATTTTTAGAAATGATGAAAACCTTTACTATTTCTGGTGAAGAGATCAATAAACGCTATAAGTTTACAAACCTTGAACTTTTAAAAGATTTAGAAAAGAAAAACAAATCAATTATTGTGATGGGTTCTCATTATGCAAACTGGGAATGGATGGCACATATTGGTAGATTTTTAGATTATGAAGGTTTTGCTGCTTATACTAAAATTGGAAATCCATATTTTGATAATATTATTAAAAAAACTCGTGGAAGATTTAAAATAAATTTAGTCCAATCTACAAGAGTGAAAAGAAAAGTACAGCAAAATTATGATAACAACGTACTTTCCATTTATGGTCTATTAGCAGATCAATCTCCACAGATTAAAAAAGCAAATTATTGGGGAGAATTTTTAGGTGTAAAAGTTCCTATTTTTGTTGGTACTGAAGTTATGGCCAAAAAATATGATTTTGCAGTTGTATACATCAATGTTGAAAAAATCAAAAGAGGACATTATGAAGCATCTTTCGAATTAATCACAGAAGACCCAAATACAATTGATGACTTCAAAATAACGGATAAATATGTGAATTTACTAGAAAAACAGATTCGTAGAAAACCTGAATTTTATTTCTGGACACACAAAAGATTTAAACATAAAGATAAAGCTCCAAAAAATTAATATTTTATCTTTTTATTTATCAATAAGTTAAACTTTTCTTTGAAAAAAAATTGTATTTTTTTCTCGAAACCCCTTGCAAATATCAAGTATTGTCGTATATTTGCACCCGTTAAAACAAAACAATATTAGTCTTAACATGGTGATTGTAGCTCAGCTGGTTAGAGCGCCGGATTGTGGTTCCGGAGGTCGCCGGTTCGAAACCGGTCTTTCACCCTAAAGTTTTTGTTTTAACACGGTGATTGTAGCTCAGCTGGTTAGAGCGCCGGATTGTGGTTCCGGAGGTCGCCGGTTCGAAACCGGTCTTTCACCCTATAAAAAAAAGGATTCCAATTTAGGAATCCTTTTTTTTTGCCTTTTTTGTTTTCTTTTCATAGTATGTATTAAAAACTAGCCTAATAATTTAGACTAGTTTTCAACCTCTTTATTCAATAGCAATTTTCCCCACGTTATTTTTTTCTACAATTGTGTTATTTTCAAACACCATTTTTTCTCTTTTCTTTTCAAGTTTTTTTTCAGTAATAGTATTTTTTAATTCAGTTAGTTTTTCTGGAAAGATACCAACAACATTTTCCTGTACAGCAAATTCTCGAATCTCTGATTGTAAAACATCATCAACCCTTGAATCTCTATCAAATTCAATATTATTAGCAAATAGAAAGTTTATGCATAAACATGCGAAGAGGGATAAGTAAGTTTGTTTCATAAGCTTGTTTTTATACAATTCATTACAATTTTTTTGATTTATTTTAACAATTTATTTTAACATTAACTTAACAATATTCATACCAAAAATATATTTTAAAAAACTTTTTATATAAAAAAAGCTAATCTTTTTAGATTAGCTTCGTATATAACAAAATAAATTACCCCCGTAATTTAAATATGTTCTTAGTTTTCAACGTAATTCTTCTCTACAATTATTTTATAAATTTCCGATTTTTCGTAAAAACATAAATCATCACCATCTTCTTGAATCAAACCACCATCATCTTCGTCATCATAATATTCATAAATATTATCAACACTAACTGTAGCAATAAATTCATAGGTTCCTGCTTGTGGAATTGTTCCATAAACTACTAAAGTACGAACTCCTTCTCTTCTATATTTTAAAGTACTCGGATAATTTCCTTCTAGTGTGAAATAATAATCGTAATGATCATCATTTGGCTGATTTTTCACCTCAGCTTCTATTTCAAATCTAAACTCTCTATTTGCTCCTGTATAAAAATCTTTTTTCTTAGGTAATTCTGGTCCTCGTGGAACAATACAATCAAACGGATCACAACTTGTAAACACAAAAGAAACGAATGCTAGAATTAAGAATTTAAATTTTATAGAAAGTATTTTTTTTACCATAATTATAATTTTAGCATATTTTAACAAAAACAATACCATTTATCTTAAAATATAGCAAACAAATAACTTTTAGTAATTATAATTAGTATCTTTAATTATGAATTCTAAATATTATGTTCGATGAAAATAGATGTAAATGAAGCACATGGGAATGTAATCAGTATTGAAGTTTCGGAAGAAATAATTACAAAAACTCAAGTAGAAAAAGTGGAAGAAGTTATAAATGATTTGAAAGAAAAATACAATGATATTCGATTATTTATCATGATTGGAGAACATTCTAAAATTTCGTTTAAAGGTGTTTTAGAAGCTCTCAATATTGTGAAAGATGATCATAAAGTAATTCATAAAGTAGGAATTGTTGGAAATAGTACTTTTATAAAAGAAGGAACAGCTTTAGATAATCTAGCTTTACCTTGGAAAGAAAAATATTTCAATATTGAAAATTTAGAAAAAGCATGGGAATGGATTACACATTAAAATATAAAAGAGAGATTTTCAAGTCTCTCTTTTTTATTGAACTCGTTTAAATTTTTTAACTCAAAATTCGTTTTAAGTATGTTCATTATTTAATGTAAATGCTCTCCACATTCATGACAATATTTTGCTCCATTCAAATGGTTTTCATTTCCACAATGCCTACAACTCTGCGTATTTGTTCGCAAATCTTTTTCTTTTCTAGTTAATTCTGAAGTCACAATCCCAGTAGGAACTGCAATAATTCCATAACCCAATATCATAACAACACTTGCGATAAATTGTCCTAAAGAAGTTTGTGGTGCAATATCTCCATATCCTACTGTTGTCAGCGTTACAATTGTCCAATAAATACTGGTTGGAATACTTGTGAATCCAGCTTCTGGTCCTTCTACCAAATACATTACTGTTCCTAAGATTACAGCAATACTTAAAACAGCTAATAAGAAAACAGAAATCTTTGCCCGACTGGCTTTTATTGCTTGTTTCAACATATTAGATTCTCCGATAAATCTTGCAAGTTTTAAAATTCGGAAAACTCTAAGCAATCTTAAAATTCTTACAGCAATCAATACATTTGCTCCTCCAAAGAAAAAAGAAAGGTATTTCGGAATGGTTGAAACAAGATCAATCAGACCATAAAAACTAAAAATATATCGGAAAGGCTTTTTTACAGTAATAATTCTTAAAATATATTCTATAGAGAAAAGAATTGTGATGATCCATTCTACAATATTTATAATTCCATGATATTCCACTCGATATTCTTCTACACTTTCGATCATTACGACCACAAGACTAGAAAGAATTAAAATTAAAAGTACTATATCAAAATTTTTCCCGGCTGGAGTATCTGCTTCATAAATTATTTCATGCAATTTTTCTCTCCAATCTCTTTCTCTTTTTTCCATTTAACGTTTAATATTTCTACAGAAAACTAAAATATTTTATTTTTGCAACATGGCAAAAAAAGGTAAAGAAAAAAATACACTAAATAAGTCGAAGCATACGAAATTAATGAATCGTAAAAAAAACAAACTTCGAAAAGACAAGGAAGCTACAAAGCAACGTTTGAAAGCAATTATTCAAAAAGCAAACAAAGCTAAAACACAAGAGGAAACTGAGAATCCTGAAAATAAAGAAGATTCTACAAAGCAAGAGTAATAAATATTGGCATCGTGATGATACTTGCAAAAGTTACTACCAAAATTATCGATGCCATTAATTCTGCATCTCCGTTCATTTGTTTTGATAAAATATAAGAATTAAATGCACAAGGAGAAGTACAAAATATAATAATTGCAGTTTTGATTGTTTTATCCACATCAAAAAATTGAAGTAAAATAATTGCAATAATTGGAAGTAGAATTAATTTCAAAAAACTTGTTCCGATTAAAAGTAATTTGTTTTTTCTTAAATCTTCAATTCTTAAACCTGCTCCAATAATTAATAAACTAAGAACTATCGTAACTTTTGCTAAAGGAATTAACTCTTGATTGACTTTCTCTGGAAATTCAATATGAAAAAGTCGAAAAAGGAGTCCTATTAAAATGGAAAGTATTAGCGGATTTTTAAAATTACCCAGAATAAAAGAGAGCAACGAAGGTTTGTTTTTCGAACAATAAAGCTCTAAAACCATCACGCTTAATGTATTCGTAAATATTAGAAGAAAAATACTTAGAATACTAAAAAGCAGAATTCCATTTTGTGGCATTATAACGGTATAAACTCCAATCAATATATAACTATTATACCTTATAACACCTTGAAAAACGGAGGTAAATTTAGCTCCTTCTATCCGAAACATTTTTTTGATTCCGAACAGAAGAAGCGTCATTATGCTCAATGCTAGTAATACAATAATTATTAAATTTCCATAAGCTATATTTTCTAAATTTGATTTCGATATTTCACCAATAAACAAAATTGGCAGTAAAATATAGTAAAGTAAATTATTGATTCGATGCCAAAATGTTTCACTTTTAATTATAGTTCTTTTCAGAATATATCCAGCAAAAATTAATACTAGTAAAACTAAAAACAAAACATAAACCATAAGTTCTAAAATTTTGGTGCAAATACACGATCACTTTTTATATCCCAATCTGCAAACCTTGAGATATCTTCCGTCACAAAAAGTCTTTGAATCCAGCGATGTGCATGTCCTTCTTCATTAAACAAAGCAGTAAAAGGTTCTCTAGAATGATACATCACACGATTGTCTACAATGATAATTTCACCTGGAGTAACTATTGGGCGAAACTTCACAGTTTCTAATGCTTCTTTGAACTTTTGCGCAACTCTCTCTGCTTCTGTAGTTTTAGGTTCAAAAAGCATATCTCCATAAAATGCTCCATTTGTAAGTAAAAACCCTTCTTTATATTCAATTAAAGGAATAAAATCAGTAGTAAGAATGTTATAATTCTCACCATGATTACGCCAACGATAAGGAAGTTTTACTCTAAAATGAGAACTCATCAGTTCTTCAATCTCTTTTTTTGCCATTAATTTTAAAGCTTCTCGAGTATCTGTAATTGGTGTATGCGGAGGATTTTCTTGTTGCCTCACTCCCATAAACATTAAAGCTTTTGGAGAACAATCTACTTTTGGTAGAAAACGGGCAGCAGCGTTTTCTACATGAAAACCTAAATCAGAATTGGAACCTAAACCAGTCAAATCTTTAATCGAACATTTTTTAGGAATTAGATTATTTACCAAACCTTTTCCTTCACAATACATAGAATAAGGTTCTCCGAAAATCATTCCAATTAAAGTAAGTGCATTTTCAGAAACATAGGTTTTCTTTTCTATTTTCTTTAATTGACAATGGTTCGATTCTGGCCAAGGAATTTCTTTATCTACTGGAAGATTAGTAACTTTTACACAGCCATAATAATGTGGTGGTTGTCTACTTAAATTTCTTACAGCTATCAAATCAGAAAACATTTCTTTATTTCTTTCAAAAACTGCTCTGATTTTTTCTAAATATTCTTTATAATTTTCTTCAGGATAATAAATACCAACTAACTCATCATATAACAATTCCTTTTCCTCATCTGAAAATCTTTTTTCAAACAAAGTTTTTGTTTCTTTCTCCACTCCTCTCATCCTATTTATTATTTAAAAAAAAATGTTACAACTATTAAACTAATAATTATAACATCTTTATATTTTTATCTAAACTTTGGATTAAAATTCATATCCCAATGTAAAATTGAATACTGAATTTTTACCATCATCTTTGCTAATCACATTTGTAAATCCATAATTATATGTGGCATTTACAATAACATTAAAGTCAAATTTATAACCTAAACCAACACTTCCTGCAAAATTAATGTTATTAGTAGAATTTAATTTCTCTTTCATATTAATAACTGCTGGTCTTGGAATTAATGGATAGGTAATCGTCATGTCATTTTCATTATTAACTAAAAACGAAATTTGCGGACCTAAATAAACACTAAATCCTTCAATAATGTAATATTTTGCATAAATAGGAACATTTATATAATGAAAAGTTATATCATTTTCTATAGTCGTAAATGCATTTGCATCACCTCCATAAGGTGTTTGATAACTATTTTTAGAACCTTCTACAGAGTAAATAACTTCTGGTTGAATCGAAAAACTTCCAGTAATTGGAATTTCATAAAAAATACCTGCATTCCATCCTACTTTTGAGTCTCCTCCATAGACATCACTATCCACTAAATTTGATATAGTAAGACCTCCTTTAACTCCCCATTCCATTTCTATAGCATTACTCGTTGTTTCTGTTTGTGGAGTTGTGTTCGTTTGTGCATTTGACACAAATATTCCACCTGCAAACAATAGAGCTATTAATAACAAATTTCTCATAATAAACTTCTTTAAGATTTACTTGTATCTAAATTAGATAATTCTCAAACATGTTTTTAATAAGAAATTACTAATATTTGTTAAAATAATTGAAAATCAATCAATTAATTCTTTTTCTTTAACATAGGAACAAATCTAAAACTACCATATTTACGTTTCTCAAAATCCAATTCTGAGGTTCTTGTCAATACAGTCATTTCTTGTTCTTCTACTCCTACAGGAATCACTAATTTACCTCCAATTTTTAATTGAACCAATAATTCTTTTGGAATATATGGAGCTCCTGCTGTAACTATAATTCCGTCATAAGGAGCAAATTCTTTTATTCCTTTATAACCATCTCCAAAAGACATGTATCTAGGATTATAACCTATTTGTGGTAAAAAATCTTTTGTTTTTTTAAACAATTCTTGTTGTCTTTCTATAGTATATACTTTTGCTTTCATCTCAATAAGCACAGCAGTCTGATAACCAGAACCTGTTCCTATTTCCAAAATTTTATCATTAGGTTTTACACCTAATAATTCTGATTGAAAAGCAACCGTATAAGGCTGCGAAATTGTTTGTTCAGCAGCTATCGGAAATGCCTTATCTTGATAAGCAAAACTTTCAAAACTTGAATCCATAAAATAATGTCTTGGAATTTTCTGTATTGCTTTCAAGACATCTACATCTTTTATCCCTTTATCTATCAGCGTTTTCACTAGCTGATTTCTCATCCCCTGATGCTTAAATGTATCTTTCACTTTCCCTTCTTTTTTGAATCTATAAAATTAAATATTTATCATTAAAAAATGTTACTTTTGTTCAAAACAAATTTTTATGTTAAAAGCTGGCGTTTTAGGTGCAGGTCACCTTGGTAAAATACATTTAAAGTTATTAAAACAATCTTCGAAATACGAACTTGTAGGTTTTTATGACCCAAGTGAGGAAAATGCAAAAAAAGTTTCAGAAGAATTTGGATATAAAGCCTTTGCTACAATTGATGAATTAATTGATGCCGTAGATGTTGTAGATATTGTAACTCCAACACTTTCTCATTTTGATTGTGCTGTTCAAGCCATTGAAAAAGGAAAGAACATCTTCATCGAAAAGCCAATTACTAACACAATTGAGGAAGCTGAAAAATTATTAGAACTTTCAAGAGAACACGGAGTAAAAGGACAAGTTGGTCACGTAGAAAGATTCAACCCTTCTTTCACTGCTGTTAAAGACGTGATGGATTCTCCAATGTTTATCGAAACGCATCGTTTAGCTGAATTCAACCCAAGAGGAACTGATGTTCCTGTAGTTTTAGATTTAATGATTCACGATATTGATATTATCTTAAGTGTCGTAAAATCTAAAGTAAAAAGTATTAACGCAAGTGGTGTTTCTGTAATTAGTGAAACTCCTGATATTGCAAATGCTCGTATAGAATTTGAAAACGGATGTGTAGCGAACTTAACTTCTAGTAGAATTTCAATGAAAAATATGCGTAAATCTCGTTTCTTCCAGAAGGACGCTTATATTTCTGTTGATTTCTTAGAAAAGAAAAGTGAAGTTGTAAAAATGAAGGATGCTCCTGAAAGTCCAGATGAGTTCGCAATGATTCTTCAAAATGCAGAAGGAGTAAAAAAACAAATTTACTTCGAAAATCCTAAGATTCATCCAAACAATGCAATTCTTGATGAATTAGAAACTTTTGCTGATGCTATTAATAATGATACAGATCCTATCGTAACATTAGAAAATGGAACGGACGCATTGAAAGTTGCACATCAAATTATTGCTTGTTTCAACAAATAATAAACCCAAGAATAATTAAAAAATTAACAAAATAACATGAAAAATATTACAGTTATCGGAGCTGGTACTATGGGGAATGGAATTGCTCACGTATTTGCTCAAACTGGATTTACAGTAAATTTAGTAGATATTTCTGAAGCTTCTTTAGAAAGAGGAATTGCAACTATTTCTAAGAATTTAGATAGAATGGTAGCAAAAGAAAAAATCTCTGAAGAGGACAAAAATGCTACTTTAGGAAACATTACTACACTTACTTCTATGGAAGAAGGTGTAAAAGATGCTGATTTAGTTGTAGAAGCTGCTACGGAAAACGTAGATTTAAAATTAAAAATCTTCAAGCAATTAGATGAATTATCTCCTGAGAAAACAATCTTAGCTACAAATACTTCTTCTATTTCTATTACTAAAATTGCTTCTGTAACTGGAAGACCAGCAAAAGTAATCGGAATGCACTTCATGAACCCAGTGCCAATCATGAAATTAGTAGAAATTATCCGTGGATATTCTACTTCTGATGAGGTTACTGAAACGATTATGGAATTATCTAAAACTTTAAAGAAAGTTCCTGTTGAAGTAAACGATTACCCAGGATTCATCGCAAACAGAATCTTAATGCCAATGATTAACGAAGCAATTTATTCTTTATACGAAGGAGTTGCTGGAGTTTATGAAATTGACACTGTAATGAAATTAGGAATGGCGCACCCTATGGGACCATTACAATTAGCTGATTTCATCGGATTAGATGTTTGTTTATCTATCTTAAACGTGTTACACGAAGGATTTGGAAACCCAAAATATGCTCCATGTCCATTATTAGTAAACATGGTAACTGCTGGAAAATTAGGAGTTAAGTCTGGTGAAGGATTCTACGATTATTCTGAATCTAGAAAAGCTGAAAAACTTTCTGCACAGTTTTTAAAATAAAATAAATAAAAAAGAGTTATAGTACTAAATCAAAACAAAGATTTTATTTAGTATTAATTGATTTAGTTAAAAAACCAGCTTCCTTTAGCTGGTTTTTTTCTTTCATATACTTACCAAATATTTTTAACCTTACTTATCTTCATTTAACTTATAAATAATTTATTTTTTATTGTTTATTTTATTTTTTAACATTAATTTCGCACCCGTTTAAATAAAAAACAAAAAATTAGCATGAAAAAATGGATTCTAGCAAGCATGGTTTTTCTAGGTACTTTAACCATTAAAGCTCAAACAGAAAAAGGTTCTTTTCTTGTAAATGGAAACACTAGTTTCTCTTTCAGTAAAAAAACTCAAAAAATTAAAGAATATGATAGTTCGATTACATCATTTAAAGAAAATTTGTTTGGAATAGAAATAAGTGGAGGTTATTTTATCTTAAATAATCTTGCTGGAGGTATAAATCTTGGATACACAAATCGAAAATATCGTGGAGATGAAACTAAAGTTTTTAATATTGGTCCATATGTTAGATACTATTTTGCAAGTAAAAAAATAAAGCCTTTCATAGAAGGAGCATATTTATTTGGAAAAGAAAAATATTTCTATAAAAATGCGAACGAGATTGAAAAAAAAATAAATACTTATAGTGGTAGTTTTGGTGTTGCTTTTTTTATCTTCAAAAATGTATCTTTTGATGTAGCAGCACAATATGTTTACTCAAAACCTTCTAGCTTTAGTGGTTATGAATATTACAATTCTAGATTTAATTTTAGAACAGGTTTCTCCTTTTTTTTGAACTAAACAAAAACCAAATATAAATTTCGAAACTCAAGATCTTTTAGGTCTTGAGTTTTTTATTTCCAAAAATTCTTCTTTAATTTCGAGCATGAAAAAATATCTATTCTATTTTTTATGCCTTCTCTTCTACTCTTCTACTCTTTTTTCACAACAAAAAGAAATTGAAGATGTGCCGTTATTTTTTAAAACTGCACATTTAAAACTTATCGGGAAAGAAAGTGAAAACATCTATAAAAAACTTCACTATATTTATAAAAATGAGAAAGATTTTAATTCAAAAATAAAAGCGGTCAATCTGCTTAATCAATATCATAGTATTTATCGAAATATTGATTCTTCTAAATATTATAATTCAAAATTTATTGAACTTATTGGTGATAGAACCGATGAATTATCTCTGAAAAGATTGACTTCCGCTTATAATTCTAAAGCGATTTCTTTGCTAAATGAAGGTTTAATTGACGAATCGATCAAATGGCATATTGAAGGATTGAAAATAGCTGAAAAGATAAATTTTAAGGATTTTTATTATCGTCACTTAAATGGTTTGGCTCTATGTTATACAAATAAAAATGAAGATAAAAAAGCCGTTCCATATTTTGAAGAATGTTTGAATTATAAAGAAAAACCAGAATTTATTATCGCAGCATTAATTAATCTTGCTTTGATTTATTCGGATAATGAAAATTATACTAAATCCAATAATTACCTTTTTAAAGCTATTGAATTAAGTAAAGAAAATAATCAAATAAGAGGATTGATTATTGGAAATTTAAATCTTGGGGGAAATTATTTAAACCTAAAAAAATATCAGGAAGCTCTGGATTATTTAAATATTGCAAAAGATTATTCTAATGAGCATAATTTTGATGCTTTCTCTCTTGATATTTATTTGAAAAAAGCAATGCTCTTTAGAGAAATTGGCGAAAATCAAAAAGCTAAAGAAATTCTTTGGTCTATTTACCCTACTAGCTTAGATAAAAATATCAAAAGTCGTCAATTGCAGATTTTAAAGGAATTAGAACTTTGTGAGCTCGCAGATAATAATAAATCAAAAGCTTATGATTATTTGGTAAAATACACGCAACTTCAAGATGAAATTGATGAATTACAGAACGAAAAAGAAATTAAAAAACTAGAAATCGAATTTGAAGCTTATCGAAAAGAAAAAGAAATTCAGGCACTTCAGATGTTGAAAAAAGAGAAAGAATTAGTTATTCAAAATCAGAAAAAAGCTTATCAAAATCTGGAGCTTGAAAATCAACTAAAAGAGCAATCTCAGAAATTTGAAATTGAAAAACTGAATAATTTAGCTAAGATTCAAAATACAGAATTAGAACTTTTACAGAAAAAAAGAACTTTAGAAAAAGAAAAAAATGAAAGAATGCGAATGATTCGTATTATTACAATTATTAGTATTTCTATTATTTTAATTTTCATTTTTATTGCGATTTATTTTTATCTAAAAAAATTAAAAACCAAAAACTTACTACACCAAAAACAGGAAATCATTAACCAACAAAAAATCGAAAGCTTGATTAAAAATCAGGAAATTGAGATCATTAATGCTTCTCTGGAAGGTCAGAAAAAAGAAAGGGAACGAATTGCTCAAGAACTTCATGATACGATTGGTGGAAATATTGCTGCAATTAAGCTTCAGATAGGAAATTTAATCCAAAAACACCAACGTTGGAATTCTATCAGCAAGCAAATAAATCATACTTACGAGCAAGTTAGAGATTTATCGCATAGCTTAATGGAAAACAGAGTTTATCAAGGAAAGTTTTCTGAAACAATTTCAAATTACATTCAAAACATAGAAAACTCTACAGAAATAGAATTTCATTTAAATTTGTTTCCAGAATTTGAAATAAATAATTTAGAGGAAAAATATTTAGTCGAATTTTATAAGATAATCCAAGAACTTATCAGTAATACTTTGAAACATGCAAATGCTGAAAATGTCGAGATTCACATCACTTTACACGAAGATGAAGTGAGTTTTATTTATGAAGATGATGGAAAAGGCTTTGAATTAACAGAAATAAATTCGGGTCTTGGACTAAAAAGTATTGAAAAACGAACGAATAAACTAAATGGAATTAGTAATATTGACGCACATCCGATGCGAGGATTTACTTTTTCGTTTACCATACCACTGAAAAAACACAAGGAAATATTACATGAAATATAATTTATTAATTGCTGATGATCATAATCTTTTTGTAGATGGACTGCATAAAATATTGAAGCTTGAAGAAGATTTCAGAATACTTTACACAGCAAATAATGGACAAAAACTGATAAAATACATTGATATTAACCAAAATGAACAAATTGATTTGATTATTTGCGATATGTCTATGCCGGAAATGAACGGAATGGAAGTGAATAATTATATCAAAGAAAAACATCCGAATATTAAAGTTCTGATGGTAAGTATGCATTTGGAAGGAAGAATTATCAGCCAGCTGATTGATGCAAAAGTAGATGGATATATTCCGAAAAACACGGAGATTTCGGAGCTTTTAAAGGCTATTCGAACTATTTTGAATGGAGAAAAATATTTTTCGCAAGAAATAAAAAACATCTTTTTGGAGTATAATATCAACTCGAAAAACACACAAGAAATTAAACTTACAAAGAGAGAAATTGATGTATTGAAACTAATTTCTCAAGAGTTTACTACTTTAGAAATTGCTGAAAAATTATTTATCAGTAAACATACTGTAGAAAGTTATCGAAAAAATATTATGGCAAAAATCAATGCTAAAAACATTGCTGGGCTTACAAAATATGCGATCAAAAAAGGGTATATCGAATGTTAATAACTTAATATTCAAGTAAAAAAATCACAACAAGCTATTTCTATTTTTGAAATAGCTTTTTTTATTCAAAAAATTACCCCCTGAAAACAGGGTGAAAAATAACCCAATTTCTTGTGTTTTTATCTTCCTGATTGTTTAGGAATTTTGTAATCAACAAAAACTAAAAAAACATAACAATTATGGGACTTAAAGAAAAAAGAGCAATAAAAAACTTTCAAGAAAACAACTTCGAAACTTTAAAATCGGAATTAATTGACACTTTAGGATTTGATGTTCCTGTAGAAGTTGAGTGGGAAACATTAGCAAAAGACGGAAATGTAGATTTATATGATGAAGCAATTCCTGCTATTTATTTCCAACCACAAATTGAAACTTTCAAAGATATTTGCCAAGATGATATGGGGAAAGAAGCTATGCAAGAGGTGTTGAAAAAGATTGTTATCAAAAATGAAAACGATATTTGGTCAGCAAGAGATTGGGCAAAATTTGAAGATGGGATTTTGACTTTAGATCATGAAACTACAACTAATATTGGTAATGTGGAAGACAGAGTTTATTATTTAAAAGAACTTATCGAGGGGGCTCTATAATCTTTTTTTGACATTTTAAAATGTTGCTTATAATAAGGAGAGCTTATTTAAATTTATATCAAAATATTTTGTTCGTTTCTTAAAAGCTCTTTTTTGTCTTTTTTCTCGTCCATAGCTATGCTATGCACTCCAAAAAAGCCTTCAAAATAGCAATTTAATAAGCTACAAAATAAATCTGACACAAATATAATTAAGCTCTAATCTAAATTCCGAAGAGAAGTTTGAAAAATGAAAAATATTTATTTGAGTTGAGAAACAAAACTCGAAAAGCTAAATAGTAAAAATTACTTTGTTCATATTTTATAATGGGGGTTATAAAATTCGAAATCAAGATTTATCTATATTTTTCAAACTTTCTCTTTTTTTAAAACTATGGCAAAACCAAAACTAGGAATGAACGTCCATCAATATGTTGGAAATGAAGGTTCGGTTCCTTTTACAGTAAAAATTCTTTCCATTGGAGAAAAGTCAGAAGGCGATGTTTTGATTGAATTTCGAGATATTGAAGATACATTGAATTGTAAAGTTTATCGATACAAAAAAGAAGTTATTTTCAAAGATATGACAGAAATTAAATATCAATACACTACAGATGAAGTTGTTGGAAATGATTCGTTCACTCCAGTAATTATTCATCAAACGCCAGAAGAAACGAAAATTTTGGTTCGTTTTCTAGAAGATGACCTTTGGAAAGCTGTATATCCTAAAATGTTTCAGAAAAACTTAGATCCATTTTTTATGTATAAATATTATATGGAGCAGGTTTTTTGTAAAAAAGTTAGAAGATAAACTATGTACGAAGTAAAACACCTTATTATCGCGCTGGAAAGATGTGAAATGGCTGCTTCTCATTTTGAATCAAATCAGAAGATTTTTCAGGGAATGCGATTAAAAAAAGCGTATAAAAAACTGATTGAAATTATTGAATATAATTTTCATTATTCTCAGGATGTGGATAGAGAAAAATTGATGAATTTATTATTCTTTGCAGAAGATTGGATTCATAATTTTGATAATGAAATTAAAAAACTGGATTCAGAAAATATAGATGTTGTTGTAAAACTTCCAGTTTTTGAAAATGCTATTCAGTATCCAACTGAATATATTGATTCTCTAAAGACAGAGTTTGAAGCTCCAGGTTGGCATCATGATGAGCCAAGATGGTAGCAATTGAGTTAGTAATTAAAGAGTACATTCAACTATTTTCGACCCAAAATCTCTTATTCTGAAAATAGTTAATGTACTTTTTATTTTATTAAATAGTTTCTTAAGACTAATTATTTCTCTCTTAGTTCCTACTTCAATTTTATTTCTTTGGTTTTCATAATATTTATTTTCATCCTATTTATATCTTCATTTCTATAATATCTATTTCCCTTTTGATTTCAAGTGTTATATAAAATATTTATTCTATTAATGTTTTATTTCTATCTTTTGGAGAAAATTCAAGGGAGAAAAATTAAATCTATTTAAAAAATGAAAATAAAAACCTTAGAAAACATACCATTTGAAGTTATATTAAATTGTTTTTTAGAATCTTTTTCTGATTATTATGTAAAAATGCCACAAGATTCTGATTATTATAAAATTCGTTGGAAAGCTGCCAAAGTGGATTTTCGATTTTCTTATGGAATGTTTGATGAAGAAAAATTAGTTGGATTAATTATTCATGGAATTGATTTTCGTGATGGAGAAAAAGTTGCTTTCAATACAGGAACTGGAGTAATTCCAAATTATCGAGGGCAAAAAATTACTAGTAAAATTTATGATTTCGCTTTAAAACATTTGAAAGAAAATGATTTTACTTTATTGAAATTAGAAGTTATAAGAGAAAATCAAAATGCAATTCATGTGTATCAAAAAGTTGGTTTTGAAATTTGTAAAAAATACAAATGTTATATTTCTGATTTTGAAAACATAGAGGTTTCATCCTTAGATTTTGAAATTAAATCTGTTGAAAAAGAAAATTTTAACTGGAATTATCCTAATGAAATTCATTCTTGGGATAATCACAAGAATTCTATCACAAGTGGGGAATCTAAGTATTTTTATATTCAAAATAAAGACAAAATCGAATCTTATTTTATCATCAATTCTTTTGGAAACATTTCTCAATTTCAAATTATAGAAAATAATTCTATAAATAAGATTTATGAAAGATTATTTTATGGAATAAATTCAAAAATAAATCCTATAAAATTGATCAATATTGAAGAACAATATGAAGAGAAAATTCAATTTATTGAAAAAAATAATTTTAAAACTATTGTAGATCAATTTGAAATGGAAATGAAAATTTAAACCACTGAACAATTAATTATTAAATACCGAAAACAAGAAATCATCTAGTAAATTCGATAATCTAATTTTTATTTCAATATTTAAAATTATCTATTTCAGAAACAAGTCAAAAACAAATTCAATTCTTAAATTAGACTTTTAATAAAAACATTATATCTAAAATAAAATTTGTTAACAATTATGAAAAAAACTACTTTATTAGAACCAAATGAATCTTATATCCATTGTAGAATCGACACTCCAATTCAATTCTTTGACTCTGAAAATGAATTGCTATTTCTTGTAACAAATAAAGTCTTATACATCAAATCTTTGGAAGATAAATTACTTTGTAAACTAGACCCTTTCATGGAGATAAGTGGAATTTTTAAAACTAATGTTCCAAATGAATATATTGCATATGAATTAGATGATTATAAAGATCAATTTATATTAGATTTTTGTCTTTTTAATTTTGAAAATAATGAAGTTCTGATTAAAAACAAATACACGATTCGACATGATGATAAATCTCATTTCTTAAGTAATTTTGATAAAACTAAAGCTATTACAGAAATTGACGGAAAATTAGTTTTATCTACTTCAAAAGGCTGGATTTCCTTTGATAAATATTCAGGAGAAAATCTAACATTTTTGCATAATGAAAAACCAACAATTCACCCTGATTTTAAACCTGAAGAAGATTGTTCTGAAGCTATAAAAAAATTTCTTCTTCCTCATGAGGATAAAAAATTAAAAAACTGCTACTTTTTAGAAGATAAAATTCATGTTATTTATATTTTCAAGAATAAATCTCAAAATAATGTTATTTGGATTTATAATATTTTAAAAAATGAATTCTACTATTTAGAAACAACAAAATATGGAATTGATTTTAAAATTTATGGAGATAAACTTACTTTTATGAGAAATAATGGTGAGTTTAATATTTTAAATCTCGAAAATTTTAAAGAAATAAAATCTGTAGAAATTGATTATTTTGATTCTTATACAGCATTAGAAGATTATCACTGGAATAACAATGAAGATACTATAAACATATTTCAGCAATATCAGGAATATGATAAATACAAATTAAGAGTTCGAAGATACGATTTGAATAATTCTGATGGCTCTCATAAAAATACAATTGATTCTTATCAAATTCCTAAGAATACTCGCATTTATTTTTTAATTGATAATTCTGTTTCTATTATTTTTGAAGATGCTTTTTACACTTGTCATCTAACAGAAATCCCAAATATTTTTGACAAATACAATAAAGAGATTTTTTACGTTCAAAAACATGATTATCCTACTTTTGCAGAAAAATATTCTGATTTCAGGACTCCTAATAATTATTTTATAGAAACATTTAAAAAGACTTCTTATCTATTTTGTCACAAAAACAATATTATCCTTAATAATAAAAATGACAAATTTATCAACATCAAAAATAATTCAAAATTAGAACTAAAAGAAAATCTTACTAGTTTATATGGTACTATTTTCGATGCTTTTGGAGATCATGTTTTATTGATTAATAATCAGAAAATTTATTATCTAAATGTTGAAAATAAAATTGAAATAGAATCTGCTCTTCCTCCTTTTCGCTTCAATACTTTTATCACTCAAAAAAATCAAATATTACAAGGAACCGACGAACAATTGATTTACAGTGATGTTTTTGGAATGGAACAAAGAGAAATTGCAAAAGGTAATTTTATTATTAAAAACCCTCTTTTTCAAAGATCTAAATTTGAAATTCTGAAACAAATTGATGATAATAATTTCATATTCTGCCAATTTGATGAAAAAACTACAAAATTATCGGAATGGTTTATGATGGAAATTAGACTACATAATTTGATAGACTATATGGTTCATGAAAATCATATTTATATTATCACTGAAGAAACTATCAGAGGAAAAAAACGCTATTCTTTCAATTATATTTTTTCAAAGTACAATCTTGATGGTACTTTGGTTAAAAAATTCGAATATGAACATCCAAATTATGAAAATTCTGTTGGTTTCTACCCTACTCCAAAAGAAGATATTTTTGAAATAATTCTAAATTCTGGAAAAATTATAACTATAGATTTTAAAGAAGAAAAACTTAGTCATGAAAATTTAACTTCAGAAATTATAAAAATAAAAGCTCCTTTTTATACAAAAGATGAAAACATCGTATTTATCAATGAAAAGGATCATGGAATTTATTCATTCTCTTTAGCATCTAGGATTTCTTCTGATTATTTAGTAAAAGAAATTACAGAAACAGAAGAAGTAGATTCTGAAACAATCAAACAAAAAGAAAAAGAAGCTCTAGAAAAAGAATATTTAAAAAGATTACATAAAAATATTTCTTTCAAAGAAGCTATTTTACCAAAGAAAAAAACAGTATTTCAACTACCAGATTCTTGGGAAAACTATGATTTTGAAACGAACTTTGAGGAACTTAGAACATATCTTTTTGATTTAGAAGAAAAAGAAGGAATCACAGATTTACATCATCAAATCACCAATAAATTGAAAGATAAATTGGTTTTAAAAACACCATTCACTGTGATGGAAAAGAAGGATTATCAAAATTTTAAATATTTGAGTCCTGATGGAAAATATACAGTTTCTTTAAATATCTATTTTTCAAAAATAGAAGATGGAGAAACTTGCTTAAAACTTTGGGAAAATGAAACTGGAGGATTTATCGATGCAATTCAATTAAATGGAAATACAGATTCTTCTTATGCTGAAAATTATTATCTGAAATGGAGTCCAAATAGCGATTATTTTACAGTTGCTGTAGACAGTTCTCTTTGGATTATTCCTCTTAAAAATTTTGGAGAAAATAGTATTGAAATAAAAGGAGAAAACACACCTTATTGGGATATAAATTCGGATGGAACTAAAATTGTTTTGTTTAATCAAAAATGTGAAAAAGCAAAGATCATTCACTTAGATGCATCTGATTTACAAAACTATAAAATAGAAGAATTTGACACGCCACATAATGTAAAATCTTACACTTTTCTGAATCCAGAATGGGCTGGAAATGACAAATATTTTTTCATTCGCTTAGACGATTATCAATATAGAGAAACACTTTTCCATAGTTATCTTTATGTTTATGACGCTGAAACATTGGAAGAAGTAGATTCGGACGAAAAAGCATATGAGATAAATCCAAGGTCTTTTGTTTTAAATAAATCGAATAAACTAGCACAGGCTCATGGATTTTATTTGAACATTCCATATGATAGTAATAAAGAGTATATCACAGATTATTTGATAGATTTAGAAGTTTATCCAGAGTTGGAAAAAGTTTTCAGTTATGAAAATAAAAGTGCGAGACTATTGTTTGTAAATCCACACAATGAGGATGTATTTTGTTTTCATAAAAAAAGAATTATTTCTTATTGGAAAAACAATGAATGTGTAACTGCTCAAGTACTTCCAAATGCAGAAGGACTAGATTTAGAATTGGATTATGATCGTTTTGGAAGTTTTAATTTCTTCTGGTCTTTGGATTCTAATATGTTTATGTTAAATGAAAAAAATGGAAGTATCATTTATCAATATCAAGATGGAAAGTTTAAACCAATAACACATTGGGATTTCTCTTCTAACTTCAACAATGTTGAACTTACTCAAAATGGGGAAATCATCGCAAATCCAATTGATGGAAATAATGATATTATTGTTTTTCAAAATCTTTTCTCAAAGAAAACGAAAAGATATTTCAATCAAAGCTTTTTACAAACTATAGATATTTTCAACAAAAACTATTCTGAAAATCCTTTAGAAAGTGGAACTTATTTTCCAATTTCTGAAGAAGCTGTTTCAGTTTTTCAAAACCTAGAAGAAAAAGAAAATGAGTATTTTTCAATTTCATCTCGTAACAAAAAGACTTTCCGATTGAGCAATCTTGATTACATGAAAACAATTGATCATAACAAAGAGTTTTCAGAAGAAGAAAAAAGCAAAATTTTCAGTGTAGAAATCACAAATCAAAATGAAATTAAAACCGATTTTAAAAATAAAAAAGCATTAGATTTATTTATAAACTATAACTATTTAAATAAATATTCTTGGCCTTGGCGCTGGGATGAAAACAGTATTTAATTTCTAAATTCGGGAATACTCAGAGTAAGCCTGATAAAATCTAATAAATTTCCAAAATGAATTCTCTTTTTCGTTTTGGAAATTTTTATTTAAAAGCTTTTTTAAAACTATTTTTTGAGACATTTTTTTCCATTAAAATCATTTTATCTGCTTTTTTCTGTAAATTTTTCAATGAATAAAATTGATTTTCTGTTCTAAATTGGACATTTTTCAGCTTAATTTCAAACAAATTTCACCTTAAAAAACACTCATTTTATTGATTTTTTATTTTATATTTTTCTTAATTATTTAACATTAAAAATATATTTAAATAAAAATAAATGAAATTAAAAATAACATTACTACAATTAATTCATGTCAAATATTTATTTTTAAAAATCATCAAAACCGACCAAAACCCTGAAGCAATCTATCTTTTTTAAGCTTTTAACTTTCTAAATTCAACTAATATACTATTTTTGCACATGCAAAAGAAGGTATTAATCATCGGTGGTCCAGGAACGGGAAAATCAACTGTTTTAAATGAGTTGATTCGTAGAGAATATTTGTGTATGCCAGAGATTTCGAGAGAAGTTACAAGGAAAGCACAAGAGGAAGGTATTGATCAGTTATTTTTAACAGATCCGCTACTTTTCAGTAAAATGTTATTAGAAGGAAGAATCCAACAATATATAGATGCAGAAAACTCAGATAATTCTGTAGTGTTTTTCGACAGAGGAATTCCAGATGTTCACGCTTACATGAACTACATCAGCATCGACTATCCAGAAATTTATAAAGAAAGTAGTTTGAAATATAAATACGATCAAGTATTTTTAATGCCACCTTGGGAAAAAATCTACATCACTGATAATGAAAGATACGAGTCTTTTGAGCAATTATTAGCAATTCATAACCATTTGAAAAGAGCTTACGAAGAGCTAGGTTATAAAATTGTAGAAGTTCCTTTTGGAAATATTGAAGAAAGAACAGAATTTATTCTAAAAAATATAAACTAAAAAATGCAACAATCTCCTCTTGACATTCTACAAAAGTATTGGAAGTATAATTCTTTTAAAGAAGGTCAAGAGGAAATAATTCAATCGATTCTTGACAAAAAAGATACGATTGCACTTTTACCTACCGGAGGAGGAAAATCCATTTGTTACCAAGTTCCAGCTTTGCTTTCTGAAGGAATTTGCGTTGTTATCTCTCCCCTACTCGCTCTGATCAAAGATCAAATCCAACAATTAGAAAAAAGAAATATTCGAGCTTTGTCATTTTTACCAAAAATGACGCAGAATGATATTGTCCGAACTTTTGATAATTTGAAGTTTGGAAAATATAAATTTCTCTATATTTCTCCAGAAAGATTACAATCTAGTTTGATTCAAGAAAAACTAAAAGAATTACCAATTTCTTTTGTGGCAATTGATGAAGCGCATTGTATTTCGGAATGGGGACATGATTTTAGACCTTCTTATTTGCAGATTAAAAAAATTCGAGAAATTCAACCGAATATTCCAATTGTTGCATTGACTGCTACGGCTACAAATCAAGTTTTAAAAGACATTGCTAAAAATCTAGAATTTAAAGATTTTACTTTTTTCAAAAAATCCTTTTACAAGAAAAATTTAGCATATCAGTTTTTTAAAACAGAAGATAAAATTTCGAGAATTGAACAGATTTTACAGAAATTTCGAAATAAACCTGTGATTATTTATACCAATAATCGAATGGGAACGGAGAAATTGAGTAATTATCTAAATCAAAGAGGATTTTCTACTTCTTTTTTCCATGCAGGATTGACGCAGGAAGAAAAAGACAAAACTTTTGAAAATTGGTTTGAAGAAAAAACTTCTACGATTATTGCTACCAATGCTTTCGGAATGGGAATTGACAAAGCAAATGTTCGTGTAGTAATTCATTATACGCTGCCAAATTCTATCGAAAATTATGTGCAAGAAGCTGGAAGAGCTGGTCGTGATTTGGGAAAAGCATTTTCGGCAGTTTTATATAATGAGGAAGATTTATACCAGCTTAGAACTAAAAATGAGAAAAACGAAGCTTCTGTTTCTTTTGTAAAAAGTATTTATAAACAGTTGAATCAATATTTTCGTATTTCAAATGGAGAAATTCCTGAAGAAACTTTTCTTTTTGATTTACAAGAATTTTGTACTACTTATAATTTTTCGCCTCAAAAAGCTTTCAATGCTTTTAATTATTTAGAAAGAGAAAATATCATTGCAATTGATAGAAATTTTAATAAAAAATCTTCGCTACAGGTTTTAGTTCCGAGTAATTATGCAATTCGATATATTGAACGAGATACTTTAAAAAGTCATCTGCTGAAAATTTTGATTCGAAATTATGGAGGTTTGTTTGAAAATTTTGTTCCAATTGATGAAAGTGTTTTAAGTAAAAAATTACATCTTTCTAAAAGAGTGATTATTCAATATTTGGAAGAATTACAACAAGAAGAAATTTTAGAATATCGACAATCTTCGAACAAAGCAGAACTTCAGTTTTTAGTTCCACGAGAAGATGATCGAACGATAAATAGGATTTCGAAAACCATAGAACAACAAAATAAATTAAAAAAGCATAAAATCGACAATTTTGTTTCCTTGATTGAAGAAGATGATATTTGTAGAAGTAAGCAAATTTTGGCTTATTTCTCTGAAAAATCAGATGCAGATTGTGGAATTTGTGATGTTTGTATTTCTAAAAAATCGAAAAGTAAAAAAGTAGATTTCCAGAGCTTTTGCAAAAGTATTTTGAGCTATTTAAAAACAAAAGAAAAAGCGACTTCAAGAGAAATTATTGCGCATTTTGGTTTTGGTCAAGAAAACACACTTTATGCTTTAAATATTCTTCTTGAAAAAAAATTAATTCGATTATCTTCGCAAAACAATTTTGAATTAGTCAAATAATCTTATTTTTAAACTAAAGTTCTATTTATCAATTCAAAAGAAAATCGTAAGTCTAATTTTAACGATTAAAACCAAGCTAAAATGAGAGATTTGAGAATCGTCTTTATGGGAACACCAGATTTTGCTGTGACTATTTTGGACGGATTATTAGAAAATAATTATAATGTTGTTGCAGTAATTACTGCGCCAGACAAACCAGCAGGAAGAGGAAGAAAATTGAATCAATCTGCGGTAAAAAAATATGCTTTAGAGAAAAATCTTCCTGTTTTACAACCAACAAATTTGAAAAATGAGGAGTTTTTAGCAGAATTAGAAAGTTATAAGCCAAATTTAAATATTGTGGTTGCTTTCCGTATGTTGCCAAAAGTAGTTTGGGGAATGCCAGAATATGGAACTTTCAATCTTCATGCTTCGCTTCTTCCAGAATATCGTGGTGCTGCGCCAATTAACTGGGCAATTATCAATGGAGAAACAAAAACTGGAGTTACTTCTTTCTTTATCGATGAAAAAATTGATACGGGAGAAATTATTTTACAAAAAGAAACACCAATTTCAGAATCAGAAACTGTTGGAGAACTTCATGATCGTTTGATGCACATGGGAAGTGAGGTGGTTGTAGAAACTGTAAAATTAATTGCAGAAGATAAAGTAACAACACAAAAGCAACCTGAGAAAGAAGAAAAGACAGCATACAAAATCCACACAGATACTTGTAAAATTAATTGGGAAAATAATTTAGAAGCTATTTATAATCATATTCGTGGTCTAAATCCATATCCTGCAGCTTGGACAAATATAATTTCTGGAGAAAAAGAACTTTCTGCTAAGATTTATAATGTAGAAAAAGTATATGAAGAACATTCTTTAGAAAACGGACAAATTGTAGCTTCAAAATCGGATTTAAAAGTAGCTGTAAAGGACGGATTTTTGAAAATTAACTCTTTAAAACTATCAGGAAAAAAGTTAATGGATTCTAAAAGTTTGATGAACGGATTTAGCTTTGAGGAAAACGCTCGCATGTACTGATTTTACTATTGTTTTAGCCCATTTCAAGCTTTTTAGCGAGGAGGTTATTAACAATTTCACTGAGTTATTAACAATTTATGGTTTTTTTTGGGATAAAACTTGTGTAAACCCTCATTCCGTCTATATTTGTTATACAATTTTTGAATAAATATATTGTTTAACCAAATTAATTCAACATTTTAAATTATGAACAAATCAGATTTAATTGATGCAATGGCTGCTGACGCAGGAATTTCTAAAACTGCTGCAAAAGCTGCTTTAGAGTCTTTAACGAACAACGTAACTGAGTCTTTAAAGAAAGGTGATAAAGTTGCTTTAGTAGGATGGGGAACTTGGTCTGTATCTAAGAGAGAAGCAAGAACTGGAAGAAACCCTCAAACAGGGAAAGAAATCCAAATCGCTGCTAAAAATGTTGTAAAATTTAAAGCAGGAGCTTCTTTAGCAGATTCTGTAAACTAAATTTTATATTAAAATATAATTAAAAGGCTTTCTTTTAACAATAAAGAAAGCTTTTTTTGTACCTAAAATATTTAAATTTAAGTATTCAAAAATTTATTTCTAATGATCTTAAAAAATCCAATAAAAGGAAACTTACTGGTTGCCGAACCATCTATTTTAAATGACTCTTCATTTAATAGAACTGTTATACTTTTAACCGAGCATAACCAAAATGAAGGTTCTGTTGGATTTATTTTGAACAAGCCTACAAAATACACCTTACATGATTTAATTCCGAGTGTAAAAAGCTCTTTTAAGATTTATCATGGTGGACCTGTAGAACAAGAAAACCTTTATTTTATTCATAAAGTTCCTGATTTGATTCCGAACAGTATTGAAGTTGCTGATGGAATATTTTGGGGAGGAGATTTTAAAATTGTAAATACTCTTTTAAATGAAGATAAATTAAGTGAAGACGATATTCGTTTCTTTTTAGGTTATTCTGGTTGGGGTTCTTCTCAATTGCTAGAAGAAATCAAAATCGATTCTTGGCTTGTTGTTGAAAATAAATATAAAAACATTCTGAAGATTGATGATTCTAACATCTGGAAAAATCAGCTTCTAAAAATGGGTGGCGACTACGCTATTTGGGCAAACGCTCCTAGCAATCCGAACTTAAACTAAAAAAGGATTAAACTTACTGAAAAGCTTAATCCTTTTTTCTTTATTTTTTCTTGAAAAATTACATATTCATTAATCTTTCCAATTGTACTCTTAATTCGTCTGCAACTTCTGTTCCGTAAACTTTCTTTCTATAATTTGTAATAGATTGAATTCCTACAATTGCATTTGTAATAAACAACTCATCCGCTTTTAGTAAATCAAAAGGAGAAATTGTAGCCTCTTTTAAAGTCATGTTCATATTCTTTGAAATAATCTCTAAAAGTTTCTTTCTCACTACTCCTTTTACACATCCTTCTGTCAATGCTGGTGTGATGATTTCATCTCCTTTTACCAAAAAGAAATTCCCGTTGATTACTTCTGCAACGTGTTTTTTCTCGTTTAATAAAATACAGTTATCCAACTCATTTTCTTCTGCAAAAATACTCGCTACAACATTCAACATTTTATTTGTTGTTTTCACTGTAGAAAGTAAACCAGAATACACATAATAATCTTTAAATAAATCTACCGTATATTTTTCTTTAATCGCAACTGTCAAAGGCGCAGAAGTAACTAAATAATCAATATCTCTAGACTCTGGTGTGTATAATCCTCCATCTTTTCTAGAAACTGTAAAACGTATTCGGAAATTATCTTCTTTATTTGGAATTGTTTTTAAAACTTCTTCTTCAAAAAATTCAAGTGTAAAGCTCATCGGAATTTCCATACGAAGCATTCGCATTGAAGCCATTAAACGGAAATAATGATCTTCAGTAAAAACCACTTTTCCACCTAAAACTTTAATCGTTTCAAAAATTGCATCTCCGTAATTGAAAGCTCTATTTTTACTAGAAATATTCAATTCTGCTTCCGTAATTACACTTCCATTAAAATTCAACATATTGTATAAAATTTTGAAATGCAAATGTAACTAGACTTCTCTAATTTTTCGCTATTTTTTTCGAATAAAAAACTCCACTCTCCTATTCTTTGCTCTTCCTTCTTCTGTTTCGTTAGAAGCTACTGGTCGAGAGTTTCCATATCCTTTTGTTTTAATTCTTTCTTCTTCAATTTCTTTGGAAATAAAATACTGTGCAACCGCTTTTGCTCGATCAATGGATAAATTATGATTAAACAACAAACTACCGACATTATCCGTATGTCCGTGGATTTCAATTTTAAATTCTGGATGTCTTTTCAAATAAGCTGCAAGTTTTTCTAATTCTTTCAGAGAATCTTCTACCAAAGTTGCTTTATTCGTTTCAAACAAAACATCTTTTAAAGTATATTTTGTATCTATTTCTATTGCGATTTCCTCAACTTCTGGCTCTGGTTCTGGCTCAATTTTCTCCAAAGGAATCATTTCAACCATATCTAAAAAATAATATGCATAACCTTTCTTTTCAAATTCTCCAGGTTTCGCCTTTTTTTCTGTACCATTTGTAGCTCTAAAATTTCCTATCACAAAGAAGGTTTCATATCCTTCTGCTATAAATTCTAAAGTTACTTTTTGCCAATTTTCTTGATCATCCCAAAAAGTATCAGAATTGATTTCTTTATAGTGTAATTTCTTAGAATATCGCTGAATATCTGGTTTTGTGATAATTTTATTTGTAGGAACAATTATTGGTTTTTCTAAAAAAACTACACCCAAATCTTTTATCGAATAATTATAAGATTCTGCACTACTGATATAAAAACTCAAACGATATTTTCTATGTTGCTCTAATGTATCAATTAACTCTCCTTGAATGTATTCTCGATAATTTCCGCCATCTTTTAAAACAATAAATCCAATATAGTTTTGACCAGATTTTGCTTGTTGAGATCCTGCAAAATTATTAATCAGACCAACATTCTCTTTTCCTTCTTTAAAACATGCATTGAACAAATCTGGTGTTGCTAGATTTCCTTTTGTCCAATTTTCTACATTTCCTTGAATCATATCCAAAGTATGCGCACATTCTTTTGTGTTTTCAAAACTCGGGTTTTTAACCAAATTTTGTCCTATAGAATTTAAAATTCCGATTAAGAATAAAGAAAAAAGTAATGTTGTTCTCATATATTTTATTTTAAAATAATTTTCGTTTTTGAATGATATTTTGAATTGTCTTATTTAAATCTAACGATAATTTAAGACTATAAATTACAACAAGATACAAGAAGCTTACCAAAATAGATCGAATAATTATAGAAAGTACTGGACTTATGTTTTTATCAAAAACAATAATATCTTTTATAAAAGTAAAAGCATCATTTGGAATTTGAGAAAAACCTAAAAAAGCGATCACAATACAAGCTATGGAAATCCAAGTTTTAGATGTAAAAGGAAGAAAACCAAATTTTCTTTTGACTAAAACAATTCCAACAATTCCGAAAATTACATTGGTAATCAAAGTTGCTAAAGCTGCTCCATCATTTCCAATTTTTGCAATTAAAATTCTATTGAAAACAATCACAGTTAAAGCCATTCCCACAGAAATATAAAAGAATAATCTGTAGTATTTAGAATTTGCAATTATGATTTTATTCGTTCCTAAAAGCATATCAAAAAGTTTTGCAATAGAAATAATCAACACCACCCAAATTCCTTCCGTATAACTTGGTTTATTAATAATTTTGTACATATCTAAAATGTTCAAATTGATTAATAGAAACAACAAACCTCCAACAACTAACAAATTAATCGAACTTTTATGATACAATCGTTCTACTTCATTATTATCGTTATTATTCAACGCTTTTGCGGTAAGTGGCGTAATGATTTGTTGCATAGCACGAAGTGGAATTCCAACTACAGAACCAATATAAATTGCCACCGAATAATAAGCAACTTCTTCAATTTCTATCAGTTGAGGAATCATCACTTTATCAATTTCCAGCAAAATACTTCCAGCTGAACCAGCTACAATAATAAAAAAGGAATAAGAAAAAAGCTGTTTTACATTATCTGGAATCGTAAAATTGAATTTTGGTGTATAAACAATCAAAGCATATACAATCATAATCAGCATTCTGAAGAAATAAACAGCAAGCATTGCCAAAACAAATTGCTCTTCATTTATGACTTTAAAATAAACCAAAAACAACAAAATTGTAGCACAAACTCTATGAAATATTTCTTTGACAAAATTCCCGAAAACCGATTTTAATTTCACTTTTGTCCAAGCATAAAAAACCTCAAAATATCCCATAAAAATTGCAGAGAAAAAGATAATAAAACTATAATTTTTTATAATTGCATTTTTAGAAGAAATCCATGTGGAAATTCCATTATAAAAAGTGGTTCCTATCAACCCGAGAGGAATGATAAAAAACAAAGGCATCAGCAAAGTAAAACTCAAAAATTGATCTTGTTTTTCTTTGGTCGAAAAACTTGAAAAAAACTTGATAATTGTGTGTTGTGTACCGAAAACTACCAAAGGTAAAATCAGATTGGCGGCAGAAAAAAGGAAAGTTACTAAACCGTAATAATCCTCATCAATAAAATGTGTGTATAAAAACAACGTATTGATTCCTCCAATAGCAAAACCAAGAAAAAGAATTAGTGTGTTTCGAAAAGATTGTGATAAAACAACACTCATATTATAATTTTAAAATGGATTGATAAATTGTTTCTCCAACATTTTCACCAAATAAATTCATTGAAAAATCAAGGTTTTCTTCTGAAAAATCATAAAAAGCAGTCAAAATTTTCTCCAAATCAGATCCAACCAATTTTGCAAAACCATTAGAAACTAATTCTGTCCATTCAGTTTCTTCTCTTGCAATAATACAAGGTTTTTGGTTGAAAAAAGCTTCTTTTTGCAATCCTCCAGAATCTGTAAGCACCATTTTACAATTCTTCAACAACTCTAACATATCAAAATATCCGACAGGCTCTATCGCTGTCATTTGAAACATTAAATCATGTTCTGCTAATATTTTTTTCGTTCTTGGATGTAAAGGAATTACAACTTCACATTTAGAATTGATTTCTTCTAAAGATTTAAAAATTTCTTTTAATTTCTCAATATCATCCGTATTTTCTTGACGATGAATGGTAGCTAAAACAAAATTTCCTTTTTCTAAATCTAAATCTTCCACAACGGAAGATTTTTCTTCTGAAAGTGTACTATAATATTCTACAGCATCTTTCATGATATCACCAGATTTTTCGAAAATAACATCCATATTTTCAAAACCTTCATTTTTCAGATTTTCTACTGCAGCATCTGTTGGACAAAGCAATAAATCTGAAATACGATCTGTCATAATTCTATTGATTTCTTCTGGCATTTTCATATTGAAAGATCTTAATCCTGCTTCAATATGAACAACTTTGATATGTAGTTTTTTCGCTGCTAAAGCTCCTGCTAGCGTAGAATTTGTATCTCCATAAATAACAACAATATCTGGTTTTTCTTCTACCAAAATCTCTTCAATTTTCTCCAACATCTGCCCTGTCATCGCTCCATGACGAAGTCCATTAATTTGCAAATTGTATTTTGGCTTCGGTATCTGCATTTCTTCAAAGAAAATATCACTCATATTCTGGTCATAATGTTGCCCAGTATGAATGATTACTTCTTCAATTTCATTGTATTTTTGAATCACACGACTTAAAACCGCTGCCTTCACAAATTGTGGCCTAGCTCCTAATATTGTTACTATTTTTTTCATTCTTTCTTTTGAATTATGCAAATTTATTTTTCTGTAAAATAAATCTTCTCCTCTAAAACGGAAAGAACAAAAGTAAATTATTCTGCAATCACATCATAAAAAATTCTAAACTCTCTATTAGTAGAAGCATTATAAACTCGAAAATTGATATAATTTGGTCCTAATTGTGTTGGTGTAAACAAAAAAGTACTCGTCAATTTTTGTGTCTGAAATTCATCATCTGGCTCTAAAACAGCGCCATCTTTAATCTGAATTTGCCCAGCTCCATCAAGATTATAAGAATAATTATAAATCGAATCCGTAGAATTTATCACAGGTTGAATTAAAACCTGAATCGGCGTTTCTGAATTCAAACGTATATTTTCAAAATAACTCGCTGAAATTTGAAAATTATCTCCATTATCATCGCTACTACAACCTACCAAAAATAAAGTTCCAACTAAAAAATAAATAAATTTCTTCCACATATCCTCAACATTTTATCTCCTTAAATTACTATTTATTAAAATTATTTTTAGTTAAAAAAAATATAAGTAATTAATCCGACACCCTTTGGCGATATACTAATTTATCTTTGTGATAACAAAAGAGATAAAAACAAAAAGTCATGCAAGTACAATTTAGCTATCACCAAGAAACAATCGAATATAATTGTTCACAAGTTTTCTTTTCTTCAAAAAAAACGAAGATTTTAAAATACCTTCAAGCAAATTTTATTTTATCAGATGACGAAAAAATCATGCTGAAAACTCTTGGAAATTTTCTTTGTGATTATCCAATTGTGACAACTAAGGTGTATAATGGACCTAAAAAACTTTTTGGAAGCAAACTAAAGTTTGAAAATAAAAATGTGATTTTAGCAGATGTTTTGGCTGATATGAAATTAAACACGCTTTGTGAAAACGTAAATGATTTATTTGAAAATAGAAAAAAAATTGAAGATAATCTGAAAGTAATTAATAAGAAATTGAAAGTTTTAGTAAGCATTCATAATAAAGAAATTTTAAATTTAGCTGGATAATTTTGTATCTTAACAACTCATTTTCAAGAAACAAAATAAAAAATGCAAGTCCAATTTCAACTAGATAAAATCGAGAGAAACATTAAGCTTACCTATAAAAAAGAACAAATTTTTATATACTATATGTTGACCGCACAAATCTATTTTTCTGAGGAAGAATTAGATATTATGAGCAAATTTTATCAAGAATTGGGCAGCTTACTGATTATCCAATTTACAGAACAATATTATACAAAACCAACGATTTTTCGAGATGCAGAATTAAAAGAAGAAGAAATTCCTATTTTTCTGATTGATTTACTTTCAAGAAACGACTTTACAATTCCTTGCTCAAATCTAGAAGAAGCTTTAGAAAAAAAAGATAAAATCAGAGGGCAATTGAAAAAAGTAAGCGATAAACTAAAATCGCTTATCAGTATTGACAAAAAAGAGATTATCAAGTTTTAATTTATTTTGGAGCTTCCCTTTTTCCTTTCGTAAAAAACTTCAGGAAAAAGGTCTGGCTATTCGCTATATCTTTTGCTGCAAAAATGCAGGCAGCAAAAGGATGCCGCTGCTATCCCTAAGCCAATTAAATCTACAAAACCTTTCAAATTTTAAATTTCCTATATTCTTAAAAAATTCATGTGATTTTTTTGGTCTAACTACACTTTTTTTCAACTTCAATATAGAATAAATAAACACAACACACTTAATACCAGTAGACTACAAAAATTTATTCCTGAAATTTCTTTTATAATTAAAAAAAAAGAGCAAACTTTAAATAACAAAAACTAACGGTTGAAATAAATCATATTCTATTCAAAGGAAAAGCATTCTTGTACAATTTTAAAATACAATCTTTCAATACAATTTAACAACGTTTATAATTACAGTTTTACACTATTTAAAAAATAACAGTAAAAATTTTTAGTATTTAAACCAAATTAAAATGAAAACCAAAAAATTTAACTCACCAGCATTTTGGGCGGAACATGATGTCCCTTCAGAATTGCTTCCTGTTTTCCATAATCGATGGAACAATTATGTAAATTCATGTACAGAAAATTCATTACTTGGAGATGTTTGGTCATCTACAAATAATGCTCCAAGATCTTTTTATTATAACTATACTACTGTAGAAGATGGAGAGCCGACAAATGACAATACAATGCCAGTACAATGGTCTGCTTTTCCGAATAGAATTAAGTTCTATTTCAGTAATAAATTTCAAAAATATTTTACGCCAAATAATCCAACAGCAGAAGAAAAATTAATTTATTTAAAAAGACTTTATGAATTAGCGGATATTGGACCGGCTGCTTTTTCTGAAAAGTATAATGTTTTTATGGATATTCCTAAGAGTAGATGTAATTTACCTGTAGCTTTTATAAATGCACCTTTATTAGAAAATACAGATGAAGTAGCAAAAGCTAAGCAAACAAAAGAGTTTGATTTAGTTCAGTACGATCCAATAGGACCAAGAGGTTGGCAAGATGAATATTGTGAATGGTCAGTTGAGCGAAATAAAGAAGGACAAATTACAGCGATTAATTTTACACATGAAAATCCAGAATATTGGTTTTTCTTATGGGAGCAAGATCCAAATAATGTATTGAAATTATATCAAAATATTTTAAAGAATGATACAATTCAATTGTCAGATTTGTATTTATTAGATAAAAAAGGAAATCCAGTAATTGAAGAGCAAACAGGAAGACCTGCTTATAATCCTATTAACAAATGGAATTATGGAACTGCCGCAAATAAAACAAAAGGAGGAGCAATCCATTTGACAAGTAATCCAAATACATTAGGAGCAGAAATTGAATTAGGAGCTGGTGCAACAATGTTACGAAAAGATGTAAATGGAAATCCTATAATTGATGTAGATGCTTTGATTTGTGCAGGAGCTTTTGGAAGGCCTTTTAGAAATAGTGATCCAAGAATTGGACAATCTGTAAATGCTTTTGTTCGAAATGTAGGTTTACGTTTAGGATTGACAAATCCGATTGGATTATATGGGCAACAACCAGAAAGATGGGATGCTTTTCAACTTCCTGATTCAGCAAAAGGGTTAACAATTCAAGATTTATATACTGTAGTTAGAGGTTTAAAACATAAAGATATTACGCAAAGTTTTTATCCTAATGACATGATATTACATTCTCGTTTTGAAGTTCCTGAGGGATATGATTTTACGTTGTCTGATATTAAAGTAGAAGGAATGCCTTTAGAATGGGCATCACAAATTGCAGAACAATTTAAAGTACAATTAGCAGCAACAGGAATTCCTCCAACAGCAGAAGCTAAAGTTCCAAATCAATTTTTACCAGTAAGTTATTTACCACTTCCAAGTATAGGTTATTGCATGGAAGCGAGATTATTTGAAGTAAGTAATGAAAATAAATTATTTAAATATTCAAGTGCAAACCCTACTCCAATTCGAGTAAATAATAGAACTGTTTTTAAAAATATTTTAATTTTTGTAGATGGTGCATATAGTGATAAAATAGAAATAATCGCTATGAATGATGAAATTGATTTTACTATTAGGCAAATAAAAAAAATAGGTAATGGTTCTTTTGCACTTCTTGTAGATGCTATAGGAAAAAAAGATACGAATGGAAGTGTAAGTATTTGTGCAATTCAAACAGATACTGAAAACCTTAGATATGGAGTGTTTGGAAAATTTGAATTAGATATGAGTGCAGAATATTCTAGTTCGGACTCTGTCAAATTCGATTTAAATAACATGAATATTTAATAATAATCAATCTTTAAAAAGCATTCAAAATGAAACGAATAAATACATTCCAAAACAACATATATAAAATATTTACTCTAGTTTTAATTTTAATTATTTCTTCCTCTTGCGAAGAACCTAAAAAAGCTTCACCAAAACCAGAAACTGCTGAAATTACAACACCATCTTGTGGAGCACCTTGTGGAGTACCCGAAATTACGTGGAATTTACCAAATAATACTTGTGTTGGATCTATTCCAAATCAAGAAGTAATCAATTGTTTTGCATGGACTAATTTTATTGCATTGAACTGGGAGTCATCAAATATAAGAGGTGTTGCAGATACCTTAATTACAGCAAACAATTTTGGGAATCCAGGAAATTTAAGGCCAACTGTTTGGGAATCTTTTTTACAAAGAGAAGATGTTTTTAGAGATTCTCCACCTGAAAATTGGAACAACATCAATACTAAAGATTATGTAAAAAGCATTAAAAGTTTAGGAGAATTAACTGAAAAATTAAGTCAAATTCCAGATAATAAAATTCTTCCAACAGACGAATCACTTCGTAAATTGAAAAGTGTTTTACAAGCAGGAAGTGAAGCTTTCTTAATTGATCAAGATACAAGCCTTGTCTGGTATGAAGTAAAAATGAATCATGATGAATATAAATTTATCATGGATAATAAATTATATGATTATCCAACACAAAGAGAATATGCAAATAAAAATAATGGGATTTGGTTACCTTCTGCTGGTACAGATGGATTTGAGCAAGGAGCAATGCAATTAAAAGCTTCTTGGAAAATTATACCTGATACAAAGTTTAATAAATTAAAGAAATATTATAAAATTTCTAAAGCAATGGTTCCTTCTTGGGTAAAAGTAAAAGATCTAAAAGGGAAAAGAGTGATTGAATATGGTCCAATGAAAGAAGTTTATTTAGGATTAGTAGGATTACATATTGTTAGAAAAATTCAGCCAGCAAACCAGTTTGTTTGGATGACTTTTGAACATGACTGGAATGCACCTACTGAAAATGCAAAGGAAGAAGAAATATCTAATGCTATGAAAGAAAATGGTGGATATAATTTCTATAATAAAGATAGTAAACAGCCAATAAACACAATAAGTGATAGCTTAAATATTCCTTCTCAAATTGTCCGAATTCAACAAAATGCGATCCCTAAAGATGTGGAAGGTTTGAATGCATATGTTAAGCAATTAATTTCACAAACAAATTCTAATTCTGTTTGGCAATATTATCAATTAATTAGTGTTCAGTGGCCTGAAAGTCCTGTTTCTTCTAAATTTAATGACGGAAGAAATGTTCCATTACAAACAGGAGCTATAACACCAGTTAGCATGGCAAATGTTACTTTAGAATCATTTACACAAACACAAAGCTGTATGACTTGTCATAAATATGCTTCAATTCATTTAAATAAAATGGATGCATCAAAATTTAAGACAGATGTTTTTGCTTCAGATTATAATTTTATGTTTAGCGAAGCTGAATACAACAAACCTAAAACAGATAAAAAATAAATACATTTTAAAAAGCATCTATAATATAGATGCTTTTTTTGTTTTAAATATTTATTTGAATTTATCTTGTTCCTGAACCATTCTGAAGTGATTTCCAACAAACTTTACATCAAACACATCTCCAACTACAGAAAAACCTAAACTTTTATAAAACGGAACTGCAATTTCTCTAGCATTTAACCAAATTTTTCTAATATTTTTCTCTTTTGCTAATTTTAAAGTTTCTCCAAGAAATAGCTTCCCTACCCCTTTTCCTTGATAAGCCTTATCTACAGCCATTGCTCGTAACTGAAAAACTGCTTCTTGATTTTTAAAATATTCATTTTCTTTTTGAATAAAAGTCACAATTCCAATTAATTTCTCTTCCTCAAAAACACCAAAATGACTTGTAGTCTCTAGATTATCTTCCGCAAACTGAAAAGATAATGGAATATTCTCTCGTAAAACATTTTTTCTTAACGGATAAGTATCTTCTGTAGTAATTTCTTTTACAATTAAATTCATTTTTTATAAATATTTCAGCAAATTTAAAGATTTAAAACCATCAATACCTGAAATATAAATCCAGAAAATTGTAATAAAAAAAACTTGTAGGTCATACGACGATTAAACAAACTGAAAATATAAACGAGATTGTAAATTCTTTTTTATTTTTTTAATATTCAATTTCTAAATAATTTACCTCAACATTTTTATTAATTGTATCTAATGTAATTTTGCCATGTCTAAATTCTGTCGAATCCAATTTTACATTTAGAGGAATTTTATACGAAAGTTTAAATGTATAATCTGGTAAAAATCCATCATAAGTATATAAAAAAGAAATATCTTTTGCCATTTTTTGAATTTTAGGAAAGTCTTTAATATTAATTATTTCTTGATACTCCCCAATGGTTAATTTTTCAACTTTATATCCAAAAGTTAACCCTCCAACATGTTCATTAATTTTGGATGTAGCAGAATTAATAATAGTTCTTTTTTCTGATGTAATTCTATATAAAATATCTTTTGAATAACTGTAATAAAATTTACTCGAAATCAATAAAGTCAAAACGATTGAGAAAAGAACTCGACTTTTCAATGAATTAATTTTTAGTGATTCAAACCAAAAAATTAAAATTCTCAAGAATAATAAAGTAATAATAGAAATTCCAACAAGTTTTAATAGCTCAAATAATTCTGAAAAACCTGAACTAAACTTAAGTGTTATTGCATCTAATGAAAGATAAAACAAAAAATAGAGAATTATAAAATTGATAAAAACAATTAAAAGATATTTAAATGATTTTTTCAATGTGTTTAATATTTTTTTCATTCTTATAAATTATATGTTTTATAAAGACTTTTTGACTCATAAAAATCTCCTTCTATTTTTATTTGATTATTTTCTATTCGTATATCATCACGTGCACTTTTTTCAACAATCCATCTTAAACTTTTTTCAATATTTTTTTCCTATACAATTGTAGAGATTGAATAGTAATATCCCATAACGTTTTTTGTTTTAACAAATATATCAATAAAATAAAAACTAATTTTATGAAACTAGTTTCGTATTTTTTTAAATACATTTGTAAAACTTATTTCATTAATAAAAAGAATTAAGACATGAAACAATTTAATTTAAAAAATGATTTCATAAAAAATCTAGGACTAATAGGGTATACAGCAAGAATAAGAAGATTAAACGATAGCTTAATGGCTATGGGAAAAGAAGTCTACAAAAATTTGAACCTGAATATTGAGCCTAATTGGCACTTACTTCTTTTACTTTTAGAGGAAAAAAAAGAATTATCTGCATCGGAAATAGCAAACTATCTACATTTTACGCATACAGCAATTATTAAAATTGCTAAGAAAATGGTGAATAAAGGATATTTAATTACTTATAAATCTAAAACTGATAGTAGAAAACAAATGTATGCATTATCTGATACAGCTATTAAAGAAATACCTGAAATTAAAAAGCATTTAGAATTAATAGCTAAAGTTCATGAACAGTATGTAAGTGATGTTTTCTTAAATGAATTAGGTCATATTGAAAATTCTTTAAACCAAAAAAATACAATTATACGAGTAAGTGAATTATTAGGTAAAAAAATTTCAATCAATAATAAAATAAGCTTACAACCAATTAACATCAATGATTTTGAAAATTTAAACAAACTTATTCGTGAAATTTATTTTAAAGTCTACTCTTATATCTGGAGTGATCAAGGTAAAAATTATATAAATCAGGTTTATTCTGAAGAAAATTTGAAATATGAATTATCGGATCAGAAAGCTAAATATTACTTCATTACTTATGAAAATGAAATAGTTGGTATTTTAAGATTTATTATTAATGATAGTTGGTTAAGTGATTCTCATTCAAATAGTATAAAACTCCAAAGACTTTATCTTCATGAAAAATCTAGAGGAAAAAGAATAGGAACTGAAATTTTGAAATGGTTAAGAAAAGAGTTTAGTAATTATCAAATTTGGTTAGAAGTAATGGATACTCAAAATGAAGCTGTTGAATTTTATGAAAAATTAAATTATAAAATCATTGATAAAACACATTTGGAAGCCAAAAACATCATACCAAAATACAAAGGAATGTTTATAATGTTAAATCAGAAATAATGGAAAATAATTTTAATTACAATCAACTAATGAATATCAAGTATAAACATCATGAAGTTATTGATGTTCCTGAAATTGTTAAAGAATGTACTGATAATTGGTTTAATCAATCTCTTACAAATGTTAATGATAGCGTTGTTAGAATTGGAATTGTAGAAGGAGAATATCATTGGCATAAACATGAAAATGATGATGAGTTCTTTTTTGTTTTAAGTGGAAAATTGATTATTGAGCTTGAAGATAAAATAATTGAACTAAATCCTAATCAAGGGACAACTATTGGGAAAGGTGTAATGCATCGTCCTATTGCTCCTGAAAAGACTGTAATGTTAATGGTAGAAACCTCGGCAATTGATCCTATAGGTGAAAACAAATAAAAGAAAAAGCATATTGAACATTTAATTTTCAATATGCTTTTGTTTTTTTATAAATAACTTTGACTATGCTCAGTCACCAATTTCTATTAAATTAAAGTCCTTTCACAAAATCTAGGAACACTTTTTTGTGTAAATCTAAATCCATGTTTCCTGAAAGTGCCACACGAACGATATAATCTTTATCTCCTTCTTTGGTTGTTCCTTGTGTAGAAGTTGCAGGAATTGTCCAATAACAACCTTTTAATTGTCCATAACTCACACAGAATTTACTTTCGTTTGGAATTTCAGAAATCATCATATTGATTAATTTCAAATTCAATTCTCTTTTGTAAGCTTCTCTTTCTTCTTCCGTATCTCCTTTTGTTGGTAAATCCAATGAGAAAACAGATGGCGTAAAATCTTGTGCAGCCAATTCTTCTGAAACAAAATTGATTTTCGCTCCTGGTAAATTCTCTTCCACAAAAGTTACAAAATCACGAGTATAAACATACGCATCGTGAATTCTTTGGTTCATAGAAGGTAATTGTTTTGCAAGAATTTCCATTTGTAAATCCGTCGCTTCATTATCACAAAGATGTAAATGCTTCTCAATTTTATCCATCAACGAAGCAGCTTTTGTGTTTGCAATACTGTAACCAGCTGTACAAAGTCCTCCACTTGGGAATTTCGATCCACTTACATAAGCAATCGTTCTTACCGCAGAAAGTATATCATTATCTCCTAAGAAATGTACATTCGGACAAAAAGTTTGATCTAAAACAAAAACAGGATCAATTGCTGTTTCTCCGTTTGCAGTCTTTCGTTCTTTACTTAAAGCTTCTTTTAATTTCTCTAAATTCGGAACCTCAACTCTTGGATTTGTTGGAATCTCTGCAATAATATATGGAACTGCATCTTCTTGTGCAATTTTCTCTAAAACCACATCAATACTTTGCACCATATCTTGTCCACCATCAACAGGTAAATCCATCACTTCAATATCTGGATTACATGCTGCTACTCTCCTAGCCTGATCATTTGTTCCTCCATAACAGTTTGGCGGCACCACAAAACGGATTTTCTTTCCTGCATGATTTTCCATCGCATGATCTACTAATCCCATCATGATTGCATACTGAATCGAAAGTCCACTAGAACCAACAACTGCTTTTGAATTTGCTGTTGTAATTTCTTTGATAGAATTGATTACAGAAGCTTTATTCCTTGCAAAATCGCTTACTTTATTTTCGAAAGAAGTATTTCCAACTAAAATATTTAATACAGCCAATGTATTTGCTGGAGTCATTGCAATTGTTTCTCTTCTACGCACATGTTGAATCTCTGAAACATAAGTTGCATTCTTTTCTCCGTTTGCTAAAAGAATACTTCCAAACTGTGGATAGGTATTGATTAAGAAATCAACAGATTCTGGTAAATTGAAACAAGAAACAGTTTCTTGTTGTGTCATGAAAATCGTAGTTCCATCAAATACTGGAATTTCTTCAATTGCATTTACTTTTTTCAACTCAAAATCATAACCATAAACTTTTTTGATTACCTCAGCATCAAAAGTTTCTGGCAATTCGTCTGTATAAACGATTTGTGTGTTTTTCTTTTCAAAAAGATTTTTTCTTAATACAGCCAATACTGGAACTGTCTTCGAAGAAAAACTAATTACACTTTTCGAGTCTAAATTATTTAATTTGGCAATCCCCCATTCTAAAACCGAAGAAAGCGGATGACCTAAACGAATATAATCATAAGCAGTTGGCAATTCGCTTAAAACAACATTTTCTGAGTTATTTTCGTTGAATAAATTCTCAAATTGCTCTAAAAACTCTGTTTTTGCCAAAGATTCGTTGTAAATATCTAGACGATGTGTTGTTAATCGTAACCAATCATTTGGCATATTTTCTAACACATCTTTTATATAGTTAAGCACTTTATTTTCTTGCATAATTTCTTCTTTAGATAGGCTGCAAATATACGGTAATTTGATTTTTTTTGAAAAGGGTAGATTTCTTAATGATTTCTGAAAATTAATCTAGTTTTACTTTGTAATAAATTCCTTTTACTCTTACGTTTCTTCTTGTTACTCTTACATTCCTTCTCCTTACTCTTGCGTTCCTTCTCGTTACTCTTGCGTTCCTTCTCGTTACTCTTGCATTCCTTCTCGTTACTCTTGTGTTCCTTCTCGTTACTCTTGTGTTCCTTCTCGTTACTCTTGTGTACCTTCTCGTTACTCTTGTGTACCTTCTCGTTACTCTTGCATTTTTCTTTAAAACAAATAGATTTATAATTATATAATTTTTGTTTTTCATAACGTATCAATTATATTTGTTTGTCTACTGCTATGAACTTTAGTTTTCTGGATATTTATAGTGAAAAAAATAGACAAAATAATTTTATATGGAATCAAAAAATAAAACTAACTACAAAATTGGAGAATCTAATTATTTCACATCAAAAGAAATAAACTTCATAAAAAAAACTGTTTTAAAAGCTGGAGAAGTTAATATTTCTCATTTTGATAATTTAATATATAAAAATCCTATTCTTATTTTATATCCGAATCCTAAGACACCAAAAGCTGTAGGTGCTCTAAAAATTCCAAATACAACTTACAGAAATAAAGTTTTTAATAAAGCAAATACTTCTAAAAACCCTGAAAAATTTAAATACGAATTAGGATGGATAGTTTCTTTAGAAGTAGGTAATGGTAAAATTATTACAAAAATATTATCAGAATTCAAACCTTATATATATGCAACTGTAAGAGATGAGAATAAAAAGATGATTAACATATTAGAACAACTAAATTTTAAAAAAATTGGAAAATCTTATCAATCAGAAAGAGATGATTATCTAATTGGATTATATATTAAAGAATAAATTCATAATATAAATGAAAAAAAATAAAATATTATTAATCTGTTTTACAATATTAATATCAAGTTGTAATCAAGAAAAAATAAATAATCTTCAGGAAAAAATTTCAGAGCTTGAAAATAATTTAACTAAAAAGGATAGTATAATAAATTCACAAAATATAGAATTAAACTCTTTAGTAAATGAATTACAAAAAAAAGATGAGATTCTTAAAAAAAGAAATCAAATAAAAAAATACTCAGATATTGAAATTATTGAAATAGTTAAACGGGATCGAGAATATTATTGTCCAAATGCGAAAAGGAAAAATTTTGTTGTACGTAAAATCAACTCAAACATTTACGATGTTCGATTTAATTTTATGACAACTGAGTCATTTACATTTAAAGAATGGATACCAACTGTTTATCGTATACAATTTTTACCTAACAATAAATATACAATTAAACTTCAAAAGGGTACACTGTGTTAAAATATTTTAATTCCCATATCAAAATAAAAAAATGGAAATCGGATTTTTCATTAGTTGTTTTATGGAAATTTAGTAATAATATCGAATATTTTGGACTTACAGAAAATAATGATTTAATTATTATGGAATCTAGATTTGTATAGATGTTTTTGGGAATTATTCCTTTTGTGGATGGAAAAAATTTTAAAACAGAATACACTCCTATCGAATAAAATATTATTTGTATATCTTTCACTACAAAACATATTTTACAAAATGAAAAACACTATTAAACTTTTAACTTTATGTTCATTATTTGGAATTAATAATGGATTTGGTCAGTTTTCTGACAGAACTATTATTGATTCTGATGCAATTGGAATTACAGAAATAATCACAGCAGATTTGAATAATGATTCTTTTGAAGACATTGTTGTTTCTCAGAAATTTTCGCAAAATAATCAGATTGGTTTTTATTTAAATCAAGGAAATGGAACTTTTGAAAATCAACAAATTATCGCTAATGGCATTAATTTTCCACTAAGTGTTGCTTCAGAAGATTTGGATGGAAACGGTTGGAAAGATATTGTCACGTTTGAGAGTTTTACGAATAATGGAAAATTATTTCTTTACAAAAATGATTCAGGTGAGTTTTCTTCACAAATCATTTTAGATTCTGAAATCTATCAACCGAAAAAAGTAAAAATTGATGATATCAATAATGATAATCATAAAGATATTATTCTAATTGCTGATACTGCTTTGATTATTTATCTGAATGACGGCTCTGGAAATTTTGAAAAAAGTATTATTCCTTCTGGTCTTAATACAGAATTTTATGATTTACAAGTTGTCGATATTGATACTGATGGATTTAAAGATATAATTGTTGGAGGTGTTAAAACAATAGTTTATAAAAATACTGAAGGTGTTATTAGTTATGATGCTGAACGAACGGAATCTATTCCTGACAATCATCACTTGGTATTTCTTATAAACTCGAATGATTTTGATAATGATGGTGATTTTGATTTGTTAGTTGAAAATGCTGCTGCAAATTCATTAAAATGGTATGAAAATGATGGACAAGGAAATTTTTCTTCTCCAAAAGAAATTGACTCAAATATTCAACAATGTTTGTCGATTACTTCAAATGATTTCGATAATGATGGCGACATTGATCTATTTACAGCTTTACCACAAGTTGGAAAATTAGTTTGGTTTGAAAATGACGGTGAAGGAAATTTTAGTACTCAAAATCTAGTATATCAAGGAAATCTTCCTTTTACAGATCAAGTTTTTTCTAGCGATTTGAATAATGATAATCTTCCTGATATTTTATGGTCTCAAGAGCTTTCTGTTCATTTAAATAATTCTGATAATTTGAATATAAATGAATTTGATAATGAAATTAAAATTTATCCAAATCCTACATCAAATCAACTAATTATAAATATAGAAAAAGATAAAAGTACATTAAATGTGTTTAATAATTTAGGACATGCTGTGATCTCCAATTTTTCTTTAAACAAAGGAGAAAATAAAATGGAATTAAATTTAGATTCAGGAATCTACTTTATGTCTATCAAACAAGGAAGCAAATCATTTACGAAATCTATTTATATTCTAAATTAAACATAAAAATTTGTCCCCTAAAATCAAACTTCATTAAAAAACTCTAATAATGAAAATAAACCTAATAGTAATCCGAACTGAAAATATTGAATTATTAAAAAATCAATATGAGTTGCTTGGTTTTGATTTTACTTATCATCGACATGGAAATGGTCCTTTTCATTATTCTTCTGAAATAGATGGTTTTGTTTTTGAAATTTATCCTTTGACTAAATCTATGAACAAAGCAGATAATTCTTTAAGACTTGGATTCGAAATTCCAGACTTAGAATCAAAAATGGAACTTTTAAAATTATCTAACTGGGAAGTCATTTCAAAAATAAAAGAAACTGAGTGGGGACAAATTGCAATTGTTCAAGATTTGGATGGACGAAAAATTGAATTGAAAAATAAATAAACTTCTTTTAAAAAGAATTTTAACTCCCTTACCTACTCTCTCAAAAATTATTTTATTTTTTTAAAAACTTCTTTTTTTAGGCTAAACCCACACCGTTTCTAGAAAACGCACAAAACTCCGAAACAAGCAAAACTACGTAATTATTAAATATTTAAAATTAAAAACTCTTAATATTTGATTTATTCATGTTAAAATATTAATTTTAATACAAACAAATGTTTACATAAAGCGTGATATAAAAATATTTGGTTTTAGGAATAAATATTTTTGAGGAGTACTCCCAAACACATGAAATTAAAAAATGACTCTCTGAAAGTGCACAATTAAAGTAGTCAGGTCTAAAAAGTGGAACGTCCACAAACTAAACAATAATGACCTAAAACTTATAAAGTTTAGTATTTCTAACCTTTTTAAATTAAAATAAAATGAAAAATTTTCTTTTAACATTAACTTTTGTATTAGCAACAGCTTTAAGTTTTGCAAGCACTGATTCAAAGCCTTCTATTTCAGAAGAAGAAGCAGCCTTTATGGAATGTTTCGATTTTAATGATTCTTGTGGTGGTTCTTGGGAAGTATGTCACGAAAATGTAAGTACTGTAGATTTAATAGCATTCCTTTGGGAATGGGACGGAGGATGTCAATAAATATTTAGAATATGGAGTATGCTTTTTTTAAGCATACTCTATTTCAAATTAATCCGTAAATTTATTTAAACAGTGATTTTTTATCAATATTAAACAAAAACATGAAAAACTATAAATTATTATTTCTAATTCTGGTAATCTTTTCTGCCCAATCTATCTTTTCTCAAAACAATTACAGAATTAAATACGAGCTTACTTATCAAATTGATTCTACCGATGCTAATAATATTCAATATGATATAATGTATTTGGATATTTCTCAGAAAAATGAATCTTTTTTTAGACCTGAATCTGTCTTTTTAAAAGACTCTATACTACAATCCAACAATCCGAATGCGCTTTTTTCTATTACAAAACCTAAATTTCGATATAGTATCGTAAAAAATAGTGATGGAGAAAAAATAAACTCTTTTTATGATTATACGGCTTATAAATTCAAACTTTCTGAAGATGTAAATCTAAATTGGAAATTGGATAATAAAGAGAAGAAAAAAATATTGGGTTATAATGCAAGAAAAGCAACCGTTTCTTATGGTGGAAGAAATTATATCGCGTGGTATACGAATGAGATTTCTATTCAAGATGGACCTTATAAATTCAAAGGTTTACCAGGATTAATTCTTGAAATTCATGACGATCAAAACCATTATTCTTTTAAAGCATTTTCGATTCAAAAACTAGCTGACTATAATTCATATTTGATAACATCAGATTTTAAAACTATTTCGAAAGAAAAATTTGCTGACTTTAAGAAAAAAATCAAACAAAAACCTTCTTTAATTTTATACAATCCAGGAATTCGAATTCCTAAAGAAGGAATGGACAAATACGATAGAAATCATAGAGAAAGAAATAAATATAAAAACAATCCGATCGAGTTAAACTAAATAATGAATGAAGCATTTTTTTATAGCGTTTTTTATTTTTTGTTTCACGATTAGTAGTTTTTCTCAATCTATAATCAATGGAAAATTAACAACAAAAAAAGGAAATCCAGTTTCTCGTTCTAGTATTACGATTACCGAAGTAAATACAGAAACTATTCTTAGCTATGATATTTCAGATTCTAAAGGGAATTTTTCTATTTCTTTAAAATCAAATAATGAAAAAATTCAGCTTAATATTAGGTCGATGGGTTTTAAAACAATTGTAAAAATCATTGATAATAAAACTCAAAAATTAAATTTTGTTTTAGAAGAAGAAGTTACTGAATTAAAAGAAGTGGTAGTAAAACCAAAAGGAATAACTCAAAAAGGAGATACTATAAATTATTCGGTTAAAGCGTTTTCTAAGCAAGAAGATATTTCTATTTCTGACGTTTTGAAAAATATGCCAGGAATTGAAGTTTTAAATGATGGAAAAATATTATATCAAGGGAAACCTATCAACAAATATTATATTGAAGGATTAGATTTACTTGAAGGAAAATATAATCTTGCAAATAATAATTTACCACATAAAAAAGTTTATAAAGTTCAAATTTTAGAAAATCATCAACCAATTAAGGTTTTAGACAGCTTGGTATATTCAGACCAAGCTGCTATTAATATTAAATTAAAAAACAGCTATACAGTAACTGGACAAATTGAATTAGGTTCTGGTTTTTCTCCTTTGCTTTGGGATGTAAATGCAACGCCAATGTTGTTTTCAAAAAAAAGACAAATGCTGAATTCTTATCAAGCAAATAATATTGGAGATGATGTGGCTTCTCAACTAAAAACTTTGACTATCGAAGATTTATTGGAGAAATTTGAACACAACGATAGCAAACAAGATTGGCTTTCGATTCAACAATTAAGCACACCTAATTTTTCTGAAAAACGTTGGTTGGATAATAATATTCATTTGATTACTTTGAATTATTTACAAAAACTGAAAAATGATTATGAATTACGATTAAATGTTTCTTATTTGAATGATTATCAAAAGCAAAATGGTTATACAAACACTAAGTTTTTTACAGCAAATGAAACGATTTCTTTGTTTGAAAAAAAATACAATAAACTTTATACAAACACTCTTGAAACTAATCTTACACTTCAAAAAAACACAGATAATAAATATTTAAAAAACAGTTTAAAATTTCAAGGTTTTTGGGATAGCGAACATGGAGCTATTCAACAAAATGAGGAAAATATTAACCAAAATTTGAGTAATAGATATTTTAAATTAAATAACGATTTTAAAACTTTATTTTCTTTAGGAAATCAAATTGCTACTTTAAAATCTTATGTTGGTTTATACAAAACTCCACAATCATTGACTGTTCAGCCTGGACAGTTTAACGATTTACTGAATAATGGAAATACTTATAACGAAGTAATTCAAAATATAGAGCTAAATACTTTTTATACAAATAACTCATTAGGCTTTACAAAAGGCTGGAAAGCGTTTAGCTTTTCTCCTAAAGTTGGTTTTCAATTTGAAGTTCAAAAATTAGAAAGTGATATTCAAACTTCTGAAAATAATTTGAATGGAGAGTTTGATAATAATTTGGACTGGACACGCTCTAAATTTTATGTACTTCTACAAAATCAATACAAAAAGAAGAAATGGCGAATAGAACTGAATACTCCTATTTTTTTTCATAATTATCAACTGAAAGATAAACCGCTTCATAAAAATCAAGATCTAAACCGACTAACTTTTGAACCAAGAGCTTCAATCACTTACGATTTAACTTCCTATTGGCGTTTGTCTACTTCGGCACAGTTGAGCAATCAGTTTGGAACTATAAATCAGGTTTATTATAATTATATTTTACAAAATTACCGTAAAATTCAAAGAATTGATGCACCACTTCCTGAAACACAAAACTTACATTATTCTGCTTCTATAAATTATAGAAATCCTATTGAGTCTTTATTTTTTAGTGCTATTTATAGTCATTCAAAAACGGATAATAATGTTTTGTATGAAAATAAAATCTTAGAAAACGGCGCTACAGAACTAGAAGCGATTCAAAAAGACAATGAGCGTTTTAGTCATAATTTGATGAGTAGAATTAGTAAATATTTTAGTGATTTAAAGAGTAATTTCACAATTGGAGTTAATTATAGTTTACAGGATTTTCAGCAAATATTAAATTCTGAAATTACGGATATAGCCACACAAACTTGGCGCTTAAATGGAAAAATTGATACGGATATTACAAATTGGCTAAATACAGAAATTGAAAGCACTCTTCAGTTTTCAAACAATGAAATTCAAAAACAAAACAACCAAACTATCACACAGCAAATGCATAAATTCAATGTAAATTTTTATCCTAAAAAAAATCAATATTTGGGATTAAAAACTGAATTTGTAAAAAATAATTTGTTTTCACAAAACACAGAAAACTTCTTTGCAGACATCGTTTATCGTTATACTTGGAAAAAGAAAAAAATTGATTTTGAATTTCAATTCAACAACATTTTCAACAATGAAGAATATAAAACGATAAACATAAATAATTACAGTTATGTGGAATCAAATTTCACTTTAAGGCCAAGACAGTTTTTGTTTAAAGTTCGATTTTCTATTTAAAAAAAAGTATGTTTAAAATTAATACACTAAACAACACATTTCAATCGTTTATAACGTTGAAAAAAATCACAAAAAAACTTAAAACAAAAAATCGTTCTAATGAAATATTCATTTTTAACTCTACTCCTATTCTTAAATTTTATGGTTTTAAAAGCTCAAAATCAAATTCCGCAACAAGAAAGCGTGGACGCTATTTTTGAAGATTGGAATTCTCTTGAAAATCCAGGAGCTTCTCTAGGAATTATAAAAGACGGTAAGCTGATTTATGCCAAAGGATATGGAGCTGCAAATTTAGAATACAACATACCAAATGATTCGAAAAGCGTTTTTCGTATCGCTTCTGTTTCCAAGCAATTTACAGCTGCTTGTATCGTACTTTTAGCTCAAGAAGGTAAATTATCTTTGGAGGAACATCTTTCTAAATTCTTTCCAGAATTTCCTTCTTATGCAGACAAAATCACTGTAAAACATCTACTAAATCACACAAGTGGAATCAGAGATTATCTTGTGTTGGCACAACTTTCTAGTTTTGAAAGTGAAGATTTTTACACAGATGAAACTTTAATGAAATGGCTTGTAAATCAACAAGAATTAAATTTCAACCCTGGAGAAGAATATACTTATAGTAATTCTGGGTATTGGCTACTTGGACAAATTGTAAATAAAGTAAGTGGCGTTTCGATGGCAGAATATGCAGATCAGAAAATTTTCAAACCTCTTGGAATGAATGCAACGCATTTTCATAATGATTATAGTCGAGTTGTAAAAAATCGTGCTTCTGGATATGCTCCAAATGGAAATGGATTTTCCATAAGTATGACAAATTTAAATATGATTGGTGATGGAGGAATTTTCACAAGTATTGAAGATTTAAAAAAATGGGATGATGCTTTTTATGATTCAAAAAATTTGAACAAAGATTTTTGGAAGCAAATGACGGAAGTAGGAACTTTAAATAATGGAGAAAAAATCACTTATGCAGCAGGTTTGGATGTTAGTGATTACAGAGGTCAAAAAACAATAAGTCATGGTGGTTCTTTTGTTGGTTTTAGGGCAGAAATGATTCGTTTTCCAGAACAACATTTTAGTGTGATTCTTTTAGCAAATAGAGCTGATGCAAGAGCATCAAGAAAAGCAAATCAAATTGCAGATATCTTTCTGGAAGATGTGTTTGAAAAAGAAAATACAAATGATGATTCTGAGAAAAATGACCTTAAAACAATCTCACTTTCTAGAAAAAAACTACGAAAATACGAGGGAATTTACTGGAGTGATGATCATAAATTAAGTCGAAAATTAGAAATCAGAGAGGATACTTTGTATTATGTTCGAAGTAATGGAGTTGCTACAAAAATGGTTCCTATTGCAAAAAATAAATTTCATTGGATTGGACCGAATATTCCAATAACTCTTGAAATCACTAAATCGAAAAGTCCAAAGGAATTTATATTGGATATTCCAGGTAGTAGTTTATCAACTTACAAAGAATATACTCCTTTAAATTCTTACAGTAATTCCGATTTAGAAAATTATGCTGGAAAATATTATAGCCCTGAATTGGATATTGTTTATACTTTAAAAAATGAAGAAAATGGTATTTCATTATATGTAAAAGGGAATAAAATTTCTCCTTTGAAACAAATAAAAGAAAACATTTTGCAACTAGGTTCTGCATTTACCTTAGAGTTTGACAGTAATAAAAAGGAATTTAGATTATCTACAGGAAGAGTTAAAAATCTAAAATTTTCGAAGCAATAATTCTTTAGTTTAAAATATTTTAAAAATCATGTCATGACTTAATTTTGACATGATTTTTTTTATAATTATTTCTAAAAACATAAAATAGAACGTATTAAAAATCATGTATTTTTACTTTTCATTAATTTTTTACAAAAAATGCAAACCCAAAAAAACTACATTGCTGGATTTTTATTAATTATTTCTATTCATTTAGGTATTATTATTTTAAGTGCCTTACTTTCTAATTTATTGTTCTTTATTCCTTATGAATACATTCCTTGGTTTCATGTTTATATGATTTTGATAGAACTACTAATTATATTCAAAATATTATCTATTGAAAGATTTTTAAACTTGAACAAAAAAGATTTAATAAAACTCGCATCTATGACAGTTATTCTTTTTTTCATTTCACAATACAAACATGAATATGATTATAGTCCTAGATGGTGTGGAAATGCTATTATAAGTGGAGAATTAGATGAAGTTTTTGAAAAAAGAGAAGAAAATGTATTTTTCGCACAAATAACAGGAAATTTAATTTTAGCTTTTGGTTTATTTTATTATGTTTTGAAAAGGATTAAAAATTAAAAAATGTAGAAAAACATTATTACTTCTTTTCAAATAAAATTCTAAGATATTCCTATTACATTTACAAAAAATACACTTATGAACAAAAAAGAGAACAAATCAAATATTGATTTCAAAATATTAAACCAACTACTTAATGGAAAAACAAATGACGGAAGAGTTGGTGCAAAAGTAAAACCTACTTCAGAAAACTCAAACAATATTGCATGGATTAGTATTATAATGAATAAAGGAGCGGATTGTCGTGGAAATGTTCCAAAGTATTATTTTATTGATTATGAAATTCAATATACTGAGTTGAATAATTCTTTTGATGTAGAAGAATATGAAATTTATGATATGGATTGGCGAGATTATCTTCTAAAAACGGAAACATATTATAATATAACAAATGAAGTTGAGCTGGAAAACAAAATCAAAATATGGCTGGATGATTTAGAGCAATTAAGGCCAATGTCTCATGAGAGTATCTTTTTTAGATAAAATACTCTTACAAAAGTAATTTCCTAAAATATTTTTTTCACATTCTTAAAAAAACGCTTTTAATAAATTGAAGTTTTGTTAAATACATAGAATATTTGTTCAAAAAATATATTTTTTAAATATTTTTACGAAATCAAAATATTCTAAAATGCTTCAATATTTTAAGATAAATAACCAAGAAATTCAAGAAGTTTCTGAAAAACCAAAACCTCCAAGACAAAGAGATTATCACGAGATTATGTGGATTCAGGAAGGAGCTGCAAAATTTATTGTAGATGGAGATTTGTATCATATTGAAGCAAATTCTGTTTTTGTTTTTCCGAAAGGAAGAGTGCATCAATTTATGCCAAATAAAAAAGTAGAAGGGCATGTAATTCGTTTTACTGAAGATTTTCTGGACAACTTCCCTCGCCTACTTTTTAGTAAATTTCATACAATTTCCCATGTAAAGATTTCTGACAAAGAAAATGATATTGTAGAGCATTTATTCAAAGCTTTTCAGTTGGAATATTTAAATCATTCCAAAAATTCTTTGGTAATCATTCATTTACTAAAAACGATTATTGAAAAAATAAATCATATCAAGCAATTACAACTTCCGAAGAATTCTATTTTATGTCAAAACTTAGATATTTTTGATCAGTTCCAAATTCTTTTAGATGAAAATATTCTGAAAGAACAATCACCAAAATTTTATGCAGAAAAACTAAATCTTACTCCGAGAAAATTGAATGAGATTTTAAAACAATTTCTGAATAAATCTACCATGACTTCCATTTCGGAAAGATTACTGATTGAAGCAAAAAGAGAAATTTTATACACAGATAAAAACATCAGTAATATTGCTTATTCTCTTGGTTTTGAAGACAATTCTTACTTCACAAAATTTTTCAAAAAACACACAAATACAACTCCAAAAGAATATAGAAAACAAAATGCTTTTTCTGTTTCTGACTAAAATTCTGACCAAGTTCAAAAAAGTACCATTTTTACACATTTTACTACCATAATCACAAACATTTTTACACCATTTTTGCGAAAGAGAAATTGGAATACCCTGTTAAATGTTTAAATTTTTGTGATTAAAATTTTGAGATTTTAATCTTCAATTTAAGAAGAATACGTACTGTAGTTATTAAACTATATTTTCAAATTATTCAATATATTCTTCTAGTATAAGCGTATGATTAAAAACTACCCCTTTTTTTCATGCGCTTTTCCAATTTTTCTTTTTATTTTAAAGATTCAAACAAAAAATAAAATGCCAAAACACCTGATACCATACCTCTTAACGATATGCGCTTTTGTCTTTGGATTTTTTAGTTTTACAAACGCTTCAAAAATTAAACAAATGAAAAAAATTATATACATCATGGATCCTCAATGTGGTTGGTGTTACGGAAACAACGAAAACATTGAATCTATCTACGAAATTTTTAATAAAGATTATCAATTTGAATTTCTTGTTGGTGGAATGTGGTTAGGAGAAAATGCACCAAAAGGTGGAGATAGTTTAAACCAATTCATCAAAGCAAATGCGCCAAGAATGTCTGAATATACTGGAGCTGAAGTTTCAGAAAAATTTTATGAGTTAACTAAAGACGAATCCTACGCTTTTAGTAGTTTGGAGCCAAGTGCTGCTATAGTTTTAGTGAAAAAACTAGCTCCAAACTTTTCTTTTAGTTTTGCTAAAGATGTACAAAAAGTAATGTTCATCGAAGGTAAAAGATTGGATCAGTTAGAAACTTACAAACCTCTTTTGGAGAAATATACCATCAATATTTCTGATTTTGAAACCGCTTGGATGTCAGAAGAAAATCTTTCGGAAACACAAGCTGAATTTAAGAAAGCTAGCGCTTTTGCAAACGGATTTCCTACAATGATTTTAGAAAATGAAAACGAAGAATATTTTCTATTAGCAAATGGTTATTTCCAAAAAGAAGAAATGATTAAAAAATTAAATGAATTGAAATGAATTGGGAGTTGAAAAAAGTAATTGTAACAGGCGGAAGTTCTGGAATCGGGAAACAATTAGTTACCGATTTACGCAACAAAGGAGCGCAAGTCGCATTTTGTGGTTTGGAAGAAAATTTAGTTTCTGAGGTAGAAAAAAACACAGGAGCTAAAGGATTTAAAGTTGATTTGACTGTAGAAGCTGAGTTAATTTCTTTTTTCGAAAATGCTATTTCATTTTTAGGAAATATCGATATTTTAATCAACAACGCAGGATTTGTAATCGCAGAAGCTTTTGAAGATTTAAAAAGAAGCGATTTTGAAAAAATGTTTGCTATAAACACGATTGCTCCAGCACAATTAGTACAACTTGCGCTTCCTTATTTCAAAAAAAATAAACGTGGAGATATTGTAAATATTGGTGCAACTGGCGGACATTATGCTTTTCCTAAAGGAACTGCTTATTCTTGTAGTAAAGCTGCGTTGAATATTATTTCAAAAAATATTTCTTTGGAATTCCGAAAAGATAACATCCGTATGTTTCATATAGACCCAAGTTGGTGTACGGATACAAACAATAATGCTTATGGAACACCAATTCCAAAGGACGAAAATCTTTTAAATCCTGAAGATATTTCTTCGGTGATTCTTCACAATTTAGAATTAAACCCCAGGGCTTTTGTTCCTCAAATGAATATTTGGGCTACAAATCCCTAAACCTTAGATTATACCTATATATAAAAAAGAGTGTTACACAACACTCTTTTTACTTGCAAAATTATAATAAAACCCCTATGCCAATTTTGCAAGATTACTTGGTTATTCTTTTTTTCATCAGGAAAAAAGAACAAAAAAACAGATTCGAATTATGAAATTAATCTAGTTTTAGCTTTATCTCTTCATTAGTTTTAATTTTTTGATACCACAAAGAATTTAAAAATGCATCTTCATTTTTGGATAAAAGACTATTCTGCATTCCTAAATAATATGGTGGAATTGCATTAATTGTCGGCACTTTTAATTCCTCAGAAAAAATTCTTCCACACCAATAATTCTTCGTTTCTTCTTTCTTTTCACATTTATTCGCATCAATGATTTTATGTAGTGGAGAATTTTCAGGAAACTGAATACTGTGCTCTGCTCCTATAATGTCTTTTTCTTTTATAAATTCAACAATTTTCGTTTGTTTTCGGTTTAAAACTCCTTTGTTATAATGTGCACTCATCAAAATCGGAATGGAAACTCCTCCCATTTTTCGATAATTTTCTACAAATTCAAAACAAGATTTCAAGTGCATTCTGGTATCAAAAACACTTATTGCTATTCTTATTTCAGCTTTATAAGAAGCCAGCTTTTTCATTGTTTTATCAGAAGGCATTTTGTATAATTTCGTGTTGAAAATCGGTAATCTTCCCGAGTTTCGAATTAATCTTGCTAGTTCTAAAGCTTTTTTCCAATTCCAAGAAGGGTCACTATTCCAACCATTTCGCATAAATCCTTGTACATTTGAAATATTTTTCAAATCTTCTGAAAATAAATCTTCATCCAAAATATTTTCAATTTGATTATGATGTGAAGTTTCTTTTTTGGTTAAATAGCACTTTTTGTAAAACATACTTGGTGTTTTTAAACATGCTAAAAACAAATCTGTTGTTATCGACTCAGAAGGCAATCCTGCTTTTTTACCAGCTCTAATTTTTTGCGCTTTTTGTGGTGTTTGATTTTCAGTTTTTGTGTTTTTTTCTTGACTCTCAACAACATTTTTATTCCATTCAGAAATTTCTGCATCTGCTTGATCGAAGATATAATCAATCCAATCTTGCATTTCTTCATTCATTACCTTTGTTTTCATTTTTTTAGTTTTAAAGTTGAAAAATTGAAGTAAGGTTGTGTTGCTTTTTGGTAATAAATATGAAAGAATTTAAGTCGTAAATCTTTTAGGTATTATTAAAAATTCGATTCTTATATTATTTGAATTTACTTTTTTAATTTTTCTACATATAGGTCTTTTATATTGAAAACTGAATTATAGGAAAGAATAAACATTAGTACGTATTATGAGTAAAGTTTTTTTTAATCTAAAACACACCCCTAACCCCTCTCAAGAGGGGAACTTGACAATCTGTATGTTATTATACAAATCTAAACGTGATAATATTTATTATAGAATAAGAATGTTTGCTATATATTTTTAAAATTTTACAAGCATAAAGTTATAGATTTTTAATAGTCTACAAATTTTCAGTAAATCATTTAATAAAGAATTAACTATTTATGAAAAAGTTTATTTTTGAAAAAAAATAGAAAAACATGAACATAACTGGTGTAATTGAGACAATCTTTAAAAAATATTTACCATCTCCTTTTACAATTGCTATATTTTTAACCTTATTAACAATTGTCTTGGCTTATTTTTTCACGCCAAGTCAAACAGAAGGAAATCATTTTGTAGAAATATTATCTTTTTGGGAAACAGGAATTTGGTCAAACGGATTGTTAGTTTTCGCTTACCAGATGATGTTAATCTTAGTTTTGGGACATGTTTTAGTTTTGACAAAACCTGTAAATAAACTGATTTTAAAACTTACAAGTTTTGCTACTTCTACTTCAAAAGCTGTGGTTTTGGTGAGTTTTACTACCATAATTGTTGCTTTTTTCAATTGGGGATTAGGTTTAATTTTCGGAGCAATTTTAGCTAGAAAAGTTGGTGAATATGCACAGAAAAATCAAATTCCGATGAATTACCCATTAGTTGGAGCGGCCGGATATGTTGGACTAATGGTTTGGCACGGAGGATTAAGTGGTTCTGCTCCGTTAAAAGTTGCCGAAGCTGGACATTTAGAAAAGCTTCTAAAAGGAACTTCTCTTCAAAATATTCCAGAATATATTCCTACAAATACTACGATTTTCAGTTTTTCTAATATGGCAATTTTTGCTGCATTGTTGATTATTACTCCTCTATTTTTAAGTTTTTTAGCCAAAAAAGTAAAACCTACAGAAATTAATCTTCCTACTTATCAAATGGAAGAGTCGAATAAATTAAGTAAGCTTATTGGTGCAGAAAAATTAGATCATTCTAGGATTTTAGCAACTATTTTCGGTTTGGTTCTTTTAGTTACATTTTTTATCAAATTTGGAAAACAAGTTTTAGAATTAAAATTTACTCTAAACGGAATCAACTTTTTAATGCTTGGTCTTGGTATTTTATTACATCAAAATTTTAGAAATTTCTTAAACGCCATTGAAGAAGCAATCAAAGGAACTTCTGGAATTTTAATCCAATTCCCTCTATATTTTGGAATTATGGGAATCATGAAATCTACTGGAATGGTAGCGCAAGTTTCGGATTTCTTTGCGGAAATTGCAACACAAACAACACTTCCTATTTTTACATTTTTCAGTGCAGGTTTGGTTAATATTTTTGTTCCAAGTGGCGGTGGACAATGGGCAATTCAGGGACCAATTATTGTAGAAGCTGCAATGAAATTAAATGTTCCACTTTCAAAAGCCATCATGGCGCTTGCTTATGGAGATCAAATCACAAATATGTTGCAACCTTTCTGGGCTTTGCCGCTTCTTGGAATTACAAAATTAAAAGCGAAAGAAATTCTTCCTTATACGCTTCTTTTGATGTTAGTTGGAATTGTGATTTATATTGGAGGATTGTTGATTTTTTAAGAATGAAAAAAGAAAAAGAATTTCCTATTTGTCCATCTTGTAGAAATGGAAAATACCAATCTGAAATGGAAAAATCTATTTCGGCATATGTAAATCATGAAAGAAAATTATACAAACATTATAATGAGTTAGACTTAAATCCCTATGAATCTTTTTTTAATTCTAATTTTGATTGGGCTTGTGATAATTGTATAAATGCTAATAAAACTCTAAAAGCTAATCCTGAACTTCAAAATGGTTCTTGGATTAGTCATTTTTTTTATTCAGATTTAAAATTAGTTTGTTCTACTTGTAAAACCGATTTCACTTTCTTTAAAGAAGAAAAACAATTTTGGTATGAAGAAATGCAATTTAAAAATGATAATCGTCCTATAAACTGTGTAAAATGTAGAAAGGAAAAGAGATTAAGAAAAAATGAAAATACTTTACTATCTGATATTTTTAAAAAAGAGGAAAAAGAAATTTCTATTTCTGATTTAGAAAAGGCAATAGAAATTTATTTAAAATGGGATAAAATTGAGAAAGTAAAATTTTATCAAAATAAATTGAAAAAAAAACTAAAGAATTAATCTTTAATTGTATTCAAATTATTTCCTAAAAACTTATTTTTCAAAACATTAAAACAAATCTCCCACAACAAAATACTTGACCAAAAACTAAAAATCATATAATTAAAATATCTTTTTTCATCAGAAATTTCCTTCATACAACCTGCATTTAGATTGATTATTTCACTTATATAAATTCTAAAACACAGCAATAAAATGGAGAAAGCTAAAATTGGGAACAATAATGTCCTGTGATTTATAGAAACAATTCCTGAAAACTTTTTACTTAAATTAAAATGTAATTTTATATATAAAATTGGAATACTTATAATCCCTAAAATAGAAGCTATAAATGGTAAAAATATTCCAATTACAAGAATTAATAGAATGAAAAAAATAAAAAATTTTGAAGTTTCGAAGTAAATATTTTGTCTTTGTATAAAATTCATAGATTTTTTTGTGAGCTGTAATATAAAAAAAGCTAGCTCATAAGAACTAGCTTTCAATAAATATATTTTTTAAAATCTATGGATTCGTTGACCAAATACCAGATTCTTTGATAAATACTCTTCTGTTCAGTTTTAATTGCGCTATAATTAATTCTGCAATGTCTTCTGGTTGCATTACTCTTTCAGGATTTCCATCTGTTAAATTAAGATCTAAAGCCATATCCGTAGCAACAGTACTTGGAGTCAGCGCAGATACTCGGATATTGTGTTTTCTCAACTCTTGCATCAAAGATTCTGTAAGTCCAAGAACTCCAAACTTAGAAGCACTATAAGCACTTGTTACAGCAGCACCTTTTTGTCCAGCAGTAGAAGAAATATTGATAATATCTCCAGCCTGTTTTTCAATCATTTCTGGTAAAAATGCTCTAGTAACATAATAAGTACCTAAAAGATTAATTTGAATTACTTCTTCCCATTGAGAAACCTCAAGATCCATGAATTTTCCAAACCTTCCGATTCCAGCATTATTAATCAAAATATCGATGTCTCCAAAATTAGATTTAATTTCTTCTGCTGCTTTATTTACCGATTCTAAGGAAGCAACATTAGCTGTAGTTGCATAAGATTTCACACCTAATTTTTCTGCTTCAGCAGCAACTAAATCTACATCTTTTTGAGTTCTAGAAACTAATGCTACATCCACACCTTCGTTTGCTAATGCTAAAGCAATTGCTTTCCCAATTCCTTTTCCTGCACCAGTAATTAATGCTTTTTTACCTTTTAAACTTTCCATTTTTATTTATTATTATTTTTTATTTCACTTAAAATTGTATCAGGATTTAATCTTTCTGTATAATCTTCAGGAATGAAACTGTAAATAATCTCTCTTTGTTTGTTTAAAACATACGTTGCAGGCATTGGCAATTCAAAATCATCATTTCCATTATGTTTATCTACTTTTATATTGAAACAATCATATATTTTTTGTAGTTCTTCTGGCATTTGAAAAACCAATCCTAGAGATTTCGCATACACATTATCCAAATCACTTAAAACTGAAAAATCCAAATTATTTTTTTGGTATGTTTCCGATGAATAATCTGGAGTTTCTGGTGTAATCGCAATCAAGCTAGTATTCAATTCTTTCAGTTGTGGAACAATATTTTGAAGTGCTTTTAATTCTAAATTACAATAAGGACACCAACCACCACGATAGAAAGAAATCACCAAAAAATCATCAGAGAAATCGTTTAAAGAAACTTCTTTATTATGGATATCAATCAGATTAAAATTAGGCAAAATATCACCAACTTGAAAAGCATTTTTACTTAATTGTTCTTGAATTAATTTATTGGTACTCTCCTCCATCACATTCCAAATATCTGTTGGAATGTTTGCTTTATTGTTTGCTTTTGTTTCAGCAAGTTGTTTATTTAAATCCATCTTCATTTGCTTTGTTTAATTATAAAGCAAAAATGAGTTAAAATGAAGGTTTAGAAAATGTAGAAAAATTAAAAAAGATGGAAAATATTCCCACTTAGTTGATGTTGAACTTTTTTCTGTATTGTGTAGGCGTCAAACCTGTGTCGTTCTTGAAGTATTTAATAAAATAATAAGGATCTTCAAAACCTAATTTATAAGAAATCATCTGGCTAGTATCTTCCGTATTGACAAGTAAATTTTTAGCTCTCTGAATTACTTTTTCTTTTATAAAATTACACGGAGTTTTTTCAGTTGTTTTTTTAACCTCTTTAATTAGTTTTTTCAGAGGAATATCTAACATTTCTGCATAAGTTCCTGCACAATAATTTTTTTCTAAATGTTGTTCAATCAAATCTGAAAATTGCTCCACAACAGATTTTTCCTTTAAACTATATTTATAATTAGAAATAAAATCATTGGTTAAAATATGAAGATAACTATTTCTTAATTGTGTGTTTTCTTCAATTTTAGAAATAGAATTCAATAGGTTTTTTATTCCATCTATATTATTAATTTGAAGAACCTGAAAGAAATTTGAAAGTGAATTGATTTCTGTTTTTAAGTCCGAAAAATTTTGCAAAAATTCAGTATCTAAATTTAAAATAAAACCTTCGATATATGGCGAAGCAGCAATAACTTCAAACGGTTGATTAAAGAAAAAAAAGCTTTTGGAAGGAATTGGGAAAATTTCTTCTTGAAGTTGAATCGTGATATTTCCACTTAAAACAACACAAATATTTAATTCTGAAGCTTCTACTTTTTGATTATTTCTCAATACTTTCAACATAAGTCAATCTCCTTTTTTTGAGATGTCAAATGTAAAAAATTATTGAAAATTCTAGTCTACATTTTTTGTATAATATTTCTTAATAATTTCCTGAGCAGGTTTTCCTGAAACTTGCCAACCATTATTATGCCCACCAACGTGTTCTGTAAACGAAATTTCCCATTCCCAGAAAAAACCACCAGCAACCCAAGGTTCACCCCAGAAAGTTTGATAAAAACCTTCATAACCATTGTTCTGAGCTTCGTGGTTTACATTTGAAACACTGAAAGGTTCTAGTTCCCAAGCTTTCCAAGCAGCAAAATCTATACTACGAAAACCATATTCTGAGAAAAGAATTGGTTTATTATAAAAACATGAAAAATCTTCTAGATTATTTTTGATTGGTTGAAAAGCATCTTTAATTTCTTCAACTGTTGGCGTTTCTTTATTCACCAAAGGAAAATAAGAATTCACTCCTATAAAATCTAAATCTTCCCAGAAAGTAATTCCTTCGTATTCATCCCAATTTGCGGCATAAGTCAATTGAATATTTGGGTAATTTTCTCTCAAATGCAAGATTAAACCTTTAAAAAACTGCGGTCTTCTTTTTGTAAATTCTCGCAATTCATTTCCGATAGAAAGCATTTTGATTTGAGGATATTCCAAAGATAATTTTGCAACCTCATCAAATAATTCAAAATATGTATTCTCGATTTCTAGCCATTCTTCTTCTGTTTCCACATAAAAATCTCCCCAAAACTCTACTGTAGAATATGAAAAATCTGTAAGCGGTTTTAAAAGAATATAATCTATACCATTATTGTTCAAAACTACTGGAATCACTCTATTTAAAAGTTCTAAATATTCTGGAATACGAAATTCATAAGGCCTATTCATATTCACAAAATCATCTGTTTTCAATCTAATAATTTCAGACATCGCAAGCCAATTCGCTCCTGTCTTTTTATGCATATAAATATTCGGCTGATAAACTTCATGAACACTATTAAATTGTAAAATCGATCCTCCATTTATTTTTTCAGAAATAGCAATGGTGCAATTTTCTTCTGGATTTTGATTTATAATTTGAGAAGAGTCTTCCTTTTGACAAGAAAAAAAGAATATTACAAAAAATGAAAAAAGAATATTTTTAGACATATAGAAATACATTTTTCTTTTTGTCGAAGATATTTAAGAGAATTTACAGGAAGTTTATTTATAATTGTAAAAAATAATTGAATTATGAAATTCTTGAAATTTAGTTTTATAATTATTTCTATGCTCTTTATTTCATGTAAAGAAAATACGGAAAAACCTAAACCTTTAGAAACAAAAAAAATTGAAAAGAAGAAAGTAAAGAAAAAGAAAAAACGAATTTATATTCCAGAAACTGTAGATTATAGTTTTAATGAATTTTTGATGTATTTCAGCGCAGATTCTACATTTCAAATGGAAAGAGTTCGTTTTCCTCTAAAGGTACAGCAAATGGATATTTATGAAGGAGAATTAAAAAACAAAACTGTTTTTATTACAGATTATTGGATTAAAAAGTTTCTTCCTTATGATAAAAACAATGGAGATTATAAACAGGATATTGAAATAAAAGAAAACGAAGCGATTATCTCTATTAAAGGAATTGAAAATGGTTTGGCTGTCTTCTATGAATTTAAAAAAATAGATGATCAATGGTTTTTGGTTACTTGGAGAGATTATTCAACTTAAAAGATAAGTTTTAAATCTGTTTGAATAAACCTCATCGATTTAATTCACATAAAAAAAAGCCTATTTGTAATAGACTTTTTCATCTTTTCACCAAATAAGAATTAAATGAACGAACTGCTTTTACCTCCTGTTGCCAAAAAATCATTGGAATAAATGATATTAATGAACTGATCATACCTAAGAAAAAAAACAAAAAAACAGCGAAAGCTATTCCTGAAAAACCTATTATCAAAAGCATTAATTTTCCGATTTCTGCTTTCACATCATTGATATGCTTTTTTTCAAAAACACCACAATTTTGGCAATTTACATTGAATTCTCTACCCTTCTCCATTTGCAATTCAGGTCTTGTGCTAGCAAATGATTTTATTTTTATCTCTTCTTTACAAGAAGAACAAACTGTGTATAATTTCATTATTTATTTTAATTAACTTAAACGATATTTATTTTTTATTTTAAATCAAAACTCACATGATGATTAATATTTTCCCCTGTAGAATCTATCACATAATAAAAATCAATTTTAGTCAAAATTACAGCATAATTATTTTTAAAAGGTTTGAAGCTTTTATTAAATGGAGGAACTAACTCTTGGCCTTTCCTATCAATAAACCCCCAAAATCCATCTTTAGAAACAGCAGCAAATCCTTCACTAAAACTATGTACTTTATCATAATTTAATTCATAAAGAATTTCATTTTTTTTATTTATTATAAACCATTTCCCATCTTTTAATACGTTTGCTAATCCATTAGAAAAAGAAGTAGCATCATCATATTCTGTAGGTATTACAATTTTTCCTTTTTTATTAATGTAACCCCATTTATTATCTATAGGCACAACAGCCAATCCATCTTGAAAATTCGTTGCATATTCATACTTTATTGGTATAATTTCTTTCCCTTTTTTATTTACAAAACCATATCTATCATTTTTTGTAACAACTGCTATACCTTCTGAAAATTCCATCATATTATCATATTTGAATGGAATAATTACTTTTCCTTTTTTATTTATAGCTCCAAACAATTTATTCTCAGAAGACTGTACTGGAGCTAAACCTTCTTTAAAAGATTTTGCAGTCAAATAATTAAAAGGAATCACTTTATCTCCTTTTTTATTGATATAACCATAATTTTTAAGATCAAAAGAAACTGAAGATAATCCTTCTGAGAAGGAATGAGCATCATCATAAATCAAAGGAATCTCTTCACTACCAAACCTATCAATAAATCCATATTTAAAACCTCTAGATACTTTTGAAAAACCTTCTGAAAAATCTTCAACATTATCATATACATAAGGAACCACAAGCTCTCCCTCTAAATTAATAAACCCCAATTTCCCTTTGTTTATAACGCCTAATAATCCTTCTGAAACATTTGTTTTTATTTTTCTTCTAATATCTTTTATTTCACTTAGTGGTGAATCATAGTCAACATCCTTATTAAAATCACGGATAAAAAATATTACTTGAATTAATGTTACCAAAAAAAGAACAACACCTGAAATTTGCTTTCCTACACTCATCTTTTTTTTTCTATTATTTAATTTCCCCTATTATTACACCAAAATTACCTCCTAATTGCCCATAATCTTTTTTTGGGAGATATGTTTTAGAAACAAATCCATCAAGATAAAGAGCATTTTTACAACCTCTAGACTTAAAAAAATCTGCAAAATTATATAGGTTTATCTTTTCTTTAGACATTGCAAAAAGGACATTTCCATTTGGTAAAATTCCAACACCATTTCTGATATTAATATTTTCTGATGGTTTTCGAAATTTTGAATTTATCCCACCTTCAATCAACAACATCGGTCCAGATTGTGTTGCATATTTTACATTCTGATTCTGAAAATCTTCAGTTTTACAAACAATTCCTTTTTGATCATTTGTTATTACAAAAACACCATTTGGTTGCATGTAAAAATTTCCATAAGCATCTTTTTTTCTATTTAAAGAATTCTTCTCTTTTCCATTTTCAATAAATAACCCAAGTGGACTTAAATCTTTTTTATACATACCAGCATTCATGGCAAAAACCAACTCTTTTCCATCATGTTTTAACTAACGCATAAGATTTTCAAAATTCTTATAATTTTGTCCTTTTTCATTTTTCCAAAACATTCTTAAATCTTGACTTTTAAGATTTACTTCATAAAATAGAATGTTCGATTTTTCAGGTTTAACACAATTAATAAAAGAAAAAATAGCAATAGCTATTAAACTAATCTTACAAATCCATAGAATTTTTTTCATTTTAATTTTCAACACCTTTTTATAATCATCCAAAATGATCTCAAAAAAATAATTAAACATCATTATTCCTCTCTTTAATAATCTGTTTTAGTTTTTCAAGCTGCGTATCTCTTATCCAAAAAACTTGATCAATATCTCTATTTATTTCAATGTCTGGATCTGTACCAACACAATCAAAAAGATTTCCATCCTTTTGATAGGAAATCATAATACTAATTTTTAATTCAAGTCTAGAATGTGGCAAATGAATTTTAGGACTTACACTACTTGATCCATCTATTTTCTCACCAACAATTGTAATATTTGGTAAACCTTTAAATGCTGCTACTAATACTGATGTAGCACTTCTTGATTTTTCATTACACAATATATAAATAGGTTTATCGTAATAATAATCAGGATTTACGGTCTTTTTCCCATTAAAAACCATATAGTAGTATGATCCAAAAATACCATCTTCAAACGTATATTTTGGATTAAATTTTTGATTAAATTTTTCAAGAGCCAATTTTTCTTCTTCATTCATTTCTTCTTCTGCCACTAATTGACGACTTTCTATACCAATTTTCTGACGATCAGTTAGGGCTCCTGCCCCTTTAAATCTCGCCGCATTTGTAATATAAATTGAATCTGGATGAATTACATATTTAGCAAAATCGTATGTAAAATCACGATAACCTCCTTTATTTCCTCGTACATCTAAAATTAAAGCTTTAGAAGAATTTTTTATTTGTTTCATAAAAGTATTGAAATAGTTGAAAAACCCCGGAACATTCTTCCTCGTAAACATTTCAGGAACATGCAAATACGCAACACTATCCTTTATTGAAAATAGTTTTTTGCATACTTTTTTATTATTATAATCTTCTGCTTTATATTTAGAGTATTTAGCTTCAATTTTTTCTTTCCATATTCTTCCTCTTTCTTTTCTTTCAACCATTTTCACATAAAAAGTTGTGTCTTTTTGTTGAAAAACATCTGTAAATGTAAAAAGTATTGAATCTTTAAGTGGTAAATTTAAATTTGTATAAATTCTTGAAACATCTCTAAGTTCATTTAAACCTCTTAAAAACCTTGCATTATCTGGAGCATGTTTATCTCTTGGAACTCCATTTAAAGCAAAATATTCGATTGGTTTTAAATCAATTTCTTTAAGATAAGGGTAATTTATATTCCAAAAATAATATTCTTTATCACACTTTTCATTATCTAAAACCAATACATTATCATTTAAAGGAGCTAATGTAAAAGGTAAATATTTAACATCTTTCAACTCAAATCCTTTTGCATACGCATGTCTATCTCCAAATTCTCCAAGAATATTATCTAAATAAATACCAAATTCAGCTTTATTTATAAACTCCTTACCCTCATTTTTTTTTAAATATTTATCAAAAGCTTCTTTATAGTCAAAATCTGTTACATGATGATAAGCAGATTTTTGATCTAAATATTTGGTCAATGCTTTTAAATCCAATCGAACTTCTTCATAATCTAGAAATTCTTTATTAGCATTCTCTTCACAAGCTAAAAAACTCAATACAAACAATAAAAGTAAAAGTTTTTTCATTTTTTTATTCTTTTAAATAAACGATTTCAATTCTATTTTCTTCTCTTTTACTTACAAAAACACTCCCTTGTTCTCCACTACTTTTCATAAAAAAACAGTTCATTTTCTTATATTTTTGAAATGAAGTTAGCCATGTAACGTCATAAATGTTATTCGTAATTAAAGTATCAATTAGTTCCAACTCTCCTTCATTCAGCTCACTTAAGTAAAAAATATATTGTTTATTTTTCACCCTTCTTACAATTGAAGTTAATTTTTCATTAAAGTTAAAAGCATATTTTGTTAAAACATCATTTTTTTCAAATATTTTTTCAACTTTTTTATTATCAGCAATTCTATCAATATCTAAAACACCTTTTAAATCATTAACTATCTACGATTTATAAAATTACAAACACTAAAGAATCTTTTGATTTTTTAAATTAGAATTACAAGCATTTAAGAAAAAAAGAAGGATAATAAATAAAATTCTAAGTAATTTATATTTAATAGCAACCAAAATAACTTGTTTTATACATGTTTTGTTCTTTTTTCATTACAAGATAAATTCCTAATCTAGGACATATTTGCATTTCAAAAAATTGTAGAGAATCTGATTTTTCTTTTGGAATAAAACTTAAAATTATAACTCCATCCAAAACTTCTTGTTCTGCTATTATTACTTTTTCAACATTAAATTCTTTAATAAAAACCTGATAATCTTCTGAAAAAGGACTTATATTCAATTCTTCAGAACTATATTCTTTTATTTCAATTACATTATTTTCATCATTAATAAAATAAAATCGATCCTTTTTAAAACCTACCGAAAAAAATCTTTCTTTTCCTTTTATTTTATATTCATACTCAGAAAATAAAATATTTTCTATTTTTCGTTCTCTAACTTTTTTAAATTTAAAAGGTATTTTTTCAATCGATTTAGGTTCAGATTGAACACAAAAGGAATCTAAAGAGGAATTATATCTTTTTAAGGAATCTATTTCAAAATAACTATTAAAACGATCATAAGTATTTGTTTGTCCAAAGCTTAAACCAAAAACCATAAAAAACATAAAGTTTATATAAATAGTTCTAAAAGTAATACCTATCTTATCAAATCTAAGTTTCATACCAATATTTAAAAACAGTAAGCTTATATTTCAAAGTTTGTCAAATCTTCAAAATGTTTAGTCATTCCGTTCTCTAACATTTTTTGCTTATTGACATTTCCAATTCCTATAAAGTCAATATTTAAATTTTGAGCAGTTTTTAAATCCCAAAGTCCATCTCCAACAGAAATTATTTGCTCAAAATCTTCAACATCATAAAACTTTTTGGCATTTTCGATAGCTTGAGAAACTATCTCTTCTCTAGAATAAAAATTATTTGAACCTACCAATTGTTCCTTTTCAAAACGAATTCCAATAGATTTCAAGCGATATTTTGCTGTTTTTTCTAGAGAACCCGTTGCATAACAAATTGCAATATGTGAATTTGCTTGTAAATTTTCAATCAGCTTTTTGGCTCCTTTAATTTCTTCAAAATCAAAATTTATAATCTTCGAATACATGATTTCCTCCAATTCTTCCAATTTTTCTTTGGTAAAATTTTCTCCAGTTGCAGTTTCAAAAATCTCTTTTGCAATAAAAGAATCTGAATGATGTTTATAATTATCAAAATCCGCATTGAATTCTTTTATCCCAATTTCAGAAATCATCTCACGATAAATTTTCTTATAAATAGGAATCGAATCTGTCAGCGTTCCATCTATATCGAAGATTATAAGTTTCATATTTTGAATTTATTTTTAAGAAAATTTAAAATTCGGTTTTGGTAATTCTTTACCTTTTAATTTTAAAGTAATTTTTGTCATTAAAAAAGTTGTGACTAATACAGGATACCATATCAAAAATATTTCTTTTGGTCGTTCAATATTAAACAAACTTTTAAAAGAAGGTATCTCACCATTATTAAAAATTAAAAGGAAAAATCCGATAAAGCCTGTTCCAAGAAGAACGTTATTTATAATTTCCTGATTTCGAGATTTATTTACAACCAAATACATACCTAAACCTATATACCATAACAGTCCTAGGAAAAGAATAAATGTAAGAAACAATTCCTCTAGGTTAAAATAAAAAACCTGCTTGTTAATTGTAAAAAGCGCAATCATAAATACAGGAGAAGCGAATACCAATGCGACAATCACCATCAACCTTATTAATTTTTCCATAATATTTTTATTAATTTATCGGCAATATATGATTTATTTAACATATTTAACTGAAATGTAATTATCATATTTTCAATAAAAAAATTCAAAAACTTTACTTCAAAATAATCATAAAAACTAAATCAATAAAAGCATTATTTAACTCAAAATATTCCATAATAAAATTCAGCCATTTCTTAATTTTTTGTTAAAACATTAACTAGAAGATATTTAACTGTAAGCTTAAAAATTTAATACGTTCTAAATAAGCAATGAAATTATTTGCTAACATTTAATAAATATAACTAACGAAATGAGAAAACTGATTTATGGTTCATTATTATCATTAGGACTTGTAGCTGCTTCTTGTAGCAGTGATGACGACACAACCTCAACACCAGTTGAAGAAAAATCAATGTTGAATTTAAACTTAACAGGTCTTGAAAGTTTAGGTGATAATTATGCATATGAAGGATGGATTATTGTAGATGGAAACGCTATCAGTACAGGAGTTTTTACTGTGGATGGTACTGGTAATTTGTCTAAAAAAGATTTTGAATTGAACAAAGCAGACTTAGATGCTGCAACAAAATTTGTTTTAACAATAGAGCCAGCAAACGATACAGATCCTGCTCCTTCAAACACAAAATATTTAGTAGGTGATTTCAACGGAAATTCTGCTTCTGTTAATACAGCAATTGTAGGAGATTTTTCAAACTCAAGTGGACAATTTATTTTAGCTAGTCCAACAGATGATGTAGTTGATAATGATCAATATGGTATTTGGTTTGTAAATCCTACAGGAGAAAACCCTGTTGCTTCTTTAAACTTACCGGAGCTTGAGGAAGGTTGGAAATATGAAGGTTGGGTTGTAACAGAAGACGGAAAACCATTAACAACAGGAACTTTTACAAATGTATCTGCTACAGATGAAGCTGCGCCTTTCAGTGGACCAGTTGCACTTCCTATGCCAAATGGTGAAAACGGATTCTTCCCTGGTGAAGATTATTTAGTTAATGCTCCTGACGGTGTAACTTTCCCTTTAGATGTAAGAGGAAAAACGGTAGTTATTACTGTGGAACCTTTCCCAGATAATGACGCAAAACCTTTTACGCTAAAACCTTTAGTTGGAACTGCTGGAGAAATGATTGGTGGTGCAAACTTACATGATTTAGAACTACAAAATAACTTTCCTACAGGAACAGTAACAAGATAATTTAGAAAGAGATTTTCTAAGTTTTATTTGGATTTGAATGAAAAGAGACTATTTATATAGTCTCTTTTTTTATTTGAAAGAACTTATCTACTTTTGTATTTTAAATTATATTTATGGAAAATCAACCGAATAATCCTTCTCATGGAGTAAAATTGAAGCAAATGATTGTAGAACTTGTCGACTATTATGGTTGGGAACATTTAGGATATAAAATTCCGATTGGTTGTTTTAAAAATAATCCTTCTATTGGTTCTAGTATTACTTTTTTAAGAAGACACTCTTGGGCGAAAAACAAAGTGCAAGATTTATATATCGAAATGAAACGCAAAACTTCATAAAAAAAAAGCTTTATCGGTTTGATAAAGCTTTTTTTTTAAGGTGTACACTTAAATTTATTTCATTTTTTCTTTTAGAATATTTTTCATTACTTCACAATCTTGATTGGACATAGATTTCTTTGGAATAACATAAATTTGACTTCCTTCCAATTCAAAATAATCATCAAGAATCTTTATTATTTTAAAATTCGTCCAATTCTCCATAAATTCATTTTCTCCTTGAATAAAAATAAATGAATTAGAACCTAACTCGATTCTAAATTCTTTATATGTTTCTATTTGATCTAAAAAATCATGAATTAGTTTTTTCCATTTAAATAGTTTAAAACAAGCAGAAAAATAAAACAACAATACTACGAAAAATAATAAAGAACTAATCATTGCAATTTCAAAACTGTTTTTATAAAATGAAAAGAATACGGACAAAACCAACAAAATAAAAAAGAATAACGCACTATGAAACAGTGTTTTTGTGGTCATACTCTTAAAATAGTTTCCTTGATTATTTTTAAAATAAATATTTTCAAAATCTTTTCTGTTGTAATTTAATTGAATCTCTATATTTTTCATTTGCACAATTTAAGTTTTTTAATCTTAACACCCTCTAGAATAAAAATAAACATTTGGTTTTCCACTATCATCTAATAATTTTATCCAACCAGAAAATTCACCAATTATATTTTCTTCTTCAGACAAATCAGACTCGCATGGATGAATTTTATAGATTTTTATTTTCACTTTAGCCCAAAGTTTATCGAGTTCTATAATTTCTGTTATTTCGTGTAAATCACTTTTTAATGTGAAAAACTTTTCAGCATTTATATTCGAATCTTGCCTAACGTTTAAACCTGGTTCTTTAGCGTAAAATGGATAATTCAAATATTTTAAAAAAATATCCCAATGACTAGCTTTAAAATTTTTGTTTTTTACTTCTGATTCTTTTATCCAATATTCATTTCTTGAATCTAAAATTCGAAGAAAACCATTTTTTCTTTTCCAATATTTTAAAACTAACTCTTCATTACCAATTTCCTCAAAATATTCATTACTCAAATCAATTCTTTCTCCTTTATTGTTTATAAAATAAATTTCTTCATCCTCTAAATTTTCAAAATCCCTAGAAATAATTCCTATTCTTTCTCCATTTGGTTTATTATAAACTGTAAATCCATTTTTTGGTAATAAATACAATTCTTCGCTTTCTTCTACTCTATTTTGTGGTATTATTAATCCGTTTTGCAAGTTTTGACTAATCATTAACTTCACAGTCAAAAACAAAAATATTAAGACTAAAATCTGTCTTTTCATTATTTTAAATTATATTCTTTTTTATTAGCTTCTTTTTCTTCTTTTTTCAAAATTAATTTCACAGCAACAGACTCACAAATATAGTTTCTTTTACAAAACAAAAAAGCCCCATTTCAATTAAGAAAACAGGGCTTTAATCCAACTTAAATTTTATATCTTAAAATTATCTTTTGATCATAATTCTTTCTGAAATTCTATCTGTGTTATTTTCTAAAATAATAGAATAAACTCCAGCTTTCATATCTTGAACATCAATTTGTTTATTTGATACTTTTCCAGTTTTCACTACTTTCCCTAACATGTTATAAATTGTAAAGTTATAAGTAGCATCTGAACTAATATTTAAAACAGAACTTGCAGGGTTTGGATATAAAGTAACTGTAGTTTTTTCAGTAATTACAGGTGTATTAGCAAATCTTGCATTTGAAATATTTACTTTATAATCTTCAACTTCTCCATAAGAAAAACTCTCACAAGCTGTTCCATCTGAATCCCATTTCATAGAAACACGCATCTTTGTTGTTCCTGATAAAGCTGAACTAGGAATTGTAAAATTGAAACTTAAATTTGAAGAAGATGATGAACTGCTTTTTACTACATTTTCATTAGATTCAAAAGTTCCGTTTTGGTTAAAATCAATCCAAACATTCCAGAATTCTGTATAGCTTTGCCCAGAAAATCCTGCACTTAAAGTAATTGTATTTGATCCTTTTGAAACCGTAGCCGTTTTATTCACGTCCACATACCCTCCGTTACTAGCAGAACTATTTGACATATTTCCTAAAGCAACATAATCAATCCACTCGTAAGAAGAATTTCCTCCTTCAGAATCACAATATTCTACTGGTGCTGGTGGAGTTGTCGTACTACCTGAAAATGAACCCAACCCCGAATAAGTATCTTTGCTTAAAGTATTCCACTCTCCTGCTTTGTTGAAAGTTGTGTTTCCTTGAGAAACTGAAGTCTTTCTAGCTAAAGTAACGTCTTTTGCAAAATTAGAACTTCCTCCATTGTATGTTCCTACAACATCTACTAAAGCTGTATTTTTGAATAATCCAACAGGATCATTTCCATTAAAAGTTAATGCTGAACTATTTGTAGTTAAATCTGCTTTTGCTTTTAAAGTTGAAGAAGCATAAGTATAAACGATAACATACGTTTCGTTGTTTGCTAAAGTTCCTGATAAGTTTAAAGTTGAAGACCAACTTCCACTTCCGTTAGATTGTTTCTTTAATGAATAGTCAGAAAGATTTACAGAAGCTCCTGTTTTGTTTACAATCTCTAAAGCTTTGTTGTTTGAAGATCCTTCAACATACTCAGAAATAAATAATGTTGCTCCATTTGATGGTGGTTGTGTCGTAGATCCGAAACGATCTTCTGCTTGTGGTCCTCCCCAAATTGCTGTTGCAAATGCTGGATTGTCAATAAATGGATTTCTGTTTCCTTGTAATCCTTCAATAATCGGATTTCTTTGTAATTCATATTCAGATACTGGATCTTCTGCATTCCACTCTAAAAATACAGTTAACATGTTTGAATCTAAACTTGAAGCCGAACCAACTCCTACATTTTTAGGTAGACATCTGTTTCCATAACGTAAGTACATGTACATAATCATTCTGGCAACATCTCCTTTCCATTCGTCTCCAGGATACCAGTTTCCATTGATAATTCTAGAAGTTCCAGAGTTATCTACGAATTTTCTATTTCCTCTTGTACTATTTTTGTTTGCATCTGCAGAGCGTAAATTATGAGCATCTGCTCCAGCTCCAGAAGTTCCAAGATTTGGATTTGCTAAAGATTTAGGATAAACGTGTTCTCTGTTCCAATCGTTTGCTCCTCCTCCATTTTCATCTTTATCTCTTGTTCTGTCATTATGAATGTCCGAATCTGAATCATTGTATCCATAAATCAAAAAAACATTTGCCGAATTATTTGGATCCAAATCTGTTTGTTTCAAAGCATTCCATACTCCAGGAGTATAAGAAAGATTTGTAGTGTGTGTCGATGAAATTTTAGATGTCAATGCATTTTTCAAAGTAGTTCCCGTTGCATCAACATTTACATTGTTGTAGTAACTAGGTACTTGGGCAAAAACACATATCTGTGCCAAAGCCATTAATACAAATAGTAATTGTTTTTTCATACTGTGATCGTTTAATTTTCAAATTATTCGAAAGCGAAACTAATCAAGTTATATTAATAAATCATTTCTTAAATATTTACTTACTAATTTTAACATTTAAGAAACGGATTTTATAATCAGTTTAAATTACTGATAATTATATTTTTAAACTAAAACAACATTATTACTTTCAATAAAAAACATAACTATTTGATAACATTACTAATAGCTATTTTAACACTTAAAAAGAGATAAACAGGTATTAAATACTTATTTTATATCTTAATTTATTCTCAAACTTTCGAATTGTAAGTAATATTTTTTGATTTTTGAACATTTTTTTTCTTATAAAAAAGAAAAAAGCCCAATACAAATTTATTGAGCTTTAAAAATAGAATTAAAATAAACTCTATTGAATTATAATTTTCTTAGAATAACTGTTTCCTTTATATTTAAATCTCAGAACATAAACACCTTTATCTAAAATAGAAAAGTCTAACAAATTACTTCCATAATTAATTTGTATGTTATTTAATATCGATGTACCGATAATATTTAATACTTCGACATCTACATTCATATCCAAATTATTTTCTATTGTAATAATTCCATCTGAAGGATTTGGATATATTTTGATTTTAGATGCTAATTCTTCTTCTTCAACATTAATTGTTACTGTAGACGTAAAATAATAAAATTCCCAACCATCTCTAGATTCAGCGTTATCAGTAATAAATTTTAAATAAAATTTATTATTTCCATCTGAAGTTTCAACATTTAATGGAAACTGATCTGTTTCGTCCAAAGAATAAATTAATGGTGCTGTTTCATCTTCTCCATCATAAATAAGTAATTCATCATTAGGACCTAAATCAATCATATTAAATTCAATACGATTCTTATTTCCTTCTGAAGGTATAATTATCCATGTACAATCTAAATCGTATCCATAATTACTATCACCACTTCCATCTTCAATAACTCCTGAATTTTCAGTAATAACTTGCTCTCCTATACAAGATGTAAATTCAGCTGCTGAAATATAATTTAATTCCCAACCAGAAGCATTCTCTATATTATCTGTCAAAAATTCAATATAAATCTTATCACTATAAATAAATAAATAATCTACTATATCTCCTTCTGTAAATGAATGTACTAATGGCGCATCAGCAGTATCTCCTTTATAAATATTTAAAATATCTCCATTTTTTAGATTCAATTCAGAAAATTCTAAGAAAATTTCTTGAGTTAAGGTTTCAGGAATTACTAACCATGAACAAAAAGTATTATTTTCATAATTTTCAGAATCACTACCATCAGAAATAACTCCTATCGTTTCTGTTAACAATTGATGTGAACAAAATTCGTTTTCTCTATAAGTTTTATAATTGAAACTCCAACCTGAATTTGTTTCTGAAGAATTTGTTTCAAAAACAAAATATAATTCACCTATACCCTCTGAAGAAGAAAAACTGGTAGGAGGTGTATTAGATAGAGAATAAGTTCCAATTAATGGAGCATCTATAGAATTTCCATCATAAACATATAATTTATCATTATAATCCAGATCAAATTCATTTGTTTCAATTACGATTTTTTTTGCATTATCAGGTGAAATAAGCCATGAGCAATAAATATCATTCAAATATTGTTCATCTCCACTACCATCTGTAATTTCTCCTGAATCATCAGTTAACACCTCCATTGCATCACAATAATCATTTCCTGAAGTATAATAAATATACCAACCTAAACCTGTAACTGAATAATTTGTTTGAAATTGAATAAATACTTCATTTGAAGAACTCGTAATTTGCTCAGGGATTTCATTTCCATTATAAACTCCAATTAATGGTGAATCTGAGTTTGGTCCATCGTAAACTTTTAAATAATCAAATGGAGCAACATCCATTCCTTTAAAATCTATAACAACATAATTTGCATTTGTTGGAGCAATTAACCACGAACAATATTCATTATTATAATAATTATTATCTTCAAAAGCATGTTTAATATAACCTGAACCTGAGGTAAATATTTCTGACATGTCACATAAATTTTTATTAACTTCAAACTCCCAACCATTTGCTTCAATAGCATCATCTGTTGCCCATTCAATAAAAATTGTATTTAAATTTTCTATTAAAACAGGTAATTCAGATGAGGAAGTATATTCTTCTAATAATTCTCCTTCTTCATTCACTCCATCATAAATTTTTAGAGTATCTCCTTCTCCAATATCAAGTTTTGTAAAATAAATAGAATATTCTTCATCTTCTTCACCTGAAATAACCCAACTACAATTAGTATTTGATGTATAGTTTACTGAACCTGAACTATCTTCTAAAGTTCCAATTTCTTCAAATTCTAAAAATTGAAATTGACAATCTGATTCTGCTTCTAATATTTCATATTCTGCTTCAAAACCAGGGTCTTGATCAGATTCACTTGAGAAAAATTTAACAAACATTTGACCATTCCCCATAGATGTTTTAAACACAATATCTTGGTTATAATTACTTCCTTTCCAAATTTTTATTAGTGGATATGTATCATTTGGACCATCGTAAATAGCAACATAATCTCTTATATAAGCAAGATTTAAATCTAAATCTGTCATTCGAAAAGAAACTTGAACAGCATTTAGAGAGGTAATTAACCATCCACAATCTGAATTTGGAAGATAATTTTCATCTCCACTACCATCAGTAATTATCCCTGAAGAATCTGATATTTCAACTACTCCATCACAATAATTTTCATTTAAAATAGCATGATATTCTAACTTCCAACCAAAAGATGAATTCTCTTCATTTGTAACAAACTTAACTAATACCTCATTTGAAGTAGACATAATCATTTCTGGTAATGTTGCTCCTGTAAAGCTTCCTAAAGTTGGGCTAGAATCAGATAGTCCATCATAAATAGTTAAACTATCGTCTGATGCTAGATTGAATTTTTCAAAAACAATTTGAATAGCTTCTGCATCATTCACAGAAATAATAAAGTCACAATTTAAATTATGATCATATTGGTCTATATCTGAATATTTTGAAATTTCATGAGAAGCTTCAGTATAAAAATTATATGAATTACAAATGGAAAAACTATTCTCATATGCTTCATAAGATAAAGTCGCACCAACACTATCATCTCCTTCACCTTTTGGTGATTTATAAACAATAAATATTTTTTCAGAAGTGAAATTAAAGACCGCACTGTTTATACTAGAAGATGAACTATTATCATCCAAAATAGCTAAAAGATTTCCAAATTCATTTTCTCCATCATAAATATAAAATTTTGCATTATTAATATAACTTAAATTCCATTGTTTAATATTAAAAGAAATCATTTCTTGCCCTGGTAGATCTAGAAGCCATTCACATTTCCCAGGAACATCTGGAGTAATAGTATTATAATCTGCTAAAATATCACCTTCAAGATCTGTTAAAATCTGGGTTTCTGTACATCCTTCTTCAGATACTTTTAAGTATTTAAGTTTCCAACCTGTACTTGTACCAGATTCATTTGTTTTGAAGTTTATAAAGACTTTAGATGAACTAGAGATAATTTCTGAAGGTATTTCATTACCTGTAAAAGCTCCTAAAAGCGTAGCTAATTCATCTTCACCATCATAAACATATAAATAGTCATCTTCATCTAAAGAAAATTCGGAAAAATCCAAAGAAACATAACCATCTTCATAAGAAATTAACCAACTACAATCATTATTATTACCATATTGATCCTCTTGCGAATCTTCTAAAATTCCATTAAATTCATTTATCTCCTTAAACCCTAAACATGTTTCTCCATTTTGCAAAGATCCATATTCAATCTCCCAATCAAAATCATAATAAGATCTAAAATCTATTAAAGCATAATTATTTGGTGTAATATAATAATGTGTTAGACCATCATCAGATAGAATTTCTTTATACGGTGAAAGAAAAGGATAAAAATCTTCATAATATATATATCCTCTTGCATAATTTGCATTTGAAAAAGTAATTTTCAACTCTATTCTGTCTGCATTCTCAGGGGCGATATAAATCATACAACTTTGCTCAGAAAAATGACCATTTATAACACCAGAATCCTCATAATAAACAGATTGACCGAAACAATTTTCTGGCTCATTCGTACTCTCATAGCTTATTTTCCAACCTTCTGCTTCATTTTCATTATCTGTAATAAATTCCACAAATATATTTCCTTCAGCATTTGAACTTATAATTTCATTTAAATTATCATTTCCTGTATAAGAAGCCAACAAAGGTGCATTTGCATCTGAACCATCATAAATATTTACAAAATCTCCTTCTTCCACTTCAAAACGATCAAACCAAAGTTTTGTGTAATTTTTTTCTGGTTTAATTAACCATGTACAATTTCTATTAGGTGCGTAATCTTGATTCAAATGATTTGTACCAAAAGTATCAGAAAAAACACCTGAATCAGCGGTAAACACTTGATTTCCTATACAAGAATCTTCTTCCTCAGAAATAGCATGATACTCTAAATCCCAATATGAACTTGGATTATTGTTATCATAAACAATTAATATTTTATTTATACCATAATCTGTCATCAAAACATTTTCTTCTGTATTATTATAAAATGTTTTAATTTGATTATTAAATATAGCATTTTCACCACTATAAATTTTAAGGTAACTATTTGGTAAATATTTATTATTTAAATTAATTTTAATTCTATCAGCTTCTGGAACATCAATAATCCATTCACATGTAAAATCTTCTGCTAAATCGTTTTCTTGAGCAAGATTATAAAAAATACTCCCTTCATTTTCTTCTGTAACAACTGTTCCTAAACAATCTTGATTTAGTTTTTGAGCTGTGTAATCTGCTTCCCATCCTGATCCTGTGCCGGAATCATTTGTAACAAATTTTAGAAACATTGTATTCACTCCTTCTGAAGATGTAAACGTTTGATCAAATGCTTCTAGATTTGTTAAATCTTGTAATAAAGGTGCTGATTCATCCTCTCCATCATAAATGTATAAATGATCTCCTTCTGCAATAGAAAAACCAGTTTCAAAATCTGAAGAATTTTTTAAATTTAATTGGATTCTTTCAAAAGCATCTCCTGGATTAATTAACCAAGTACAGCTATTATTTGGATGATATGTTTCTGAAGAGCTTCCATCACTAAACGTATCACTCTCGTCTGTAAACACAAGCATATTTTGACAATATGATAATTGGTAAATTGCATGATATTCAATATGCCATTTCACTCCTAATTTTTGACTATACTTTACAAACATTTCTCCTACTCCATAAGTAGTTTCAAAATTTACTTCCTGATATTGATTGGCTTTATTATAAACGCCTAATAAAGGATAAGAATCGTCAGGTCCATCAAAAAATTCTACTTGATAATTTTCAGAATTTGATGGAAAATCTAATTCTTTTGGTATAATTCTTATTTGTTCTGCATTTGGCGGTGCAATTAACCAACCACATTTTATATTATTATAATTTTCATTATCAATTAAAATCTCCCCTGACTCTTCTGTTAAATTAACTAGTCCTCCACAAACATCTTCTTCATTAAATTCATTATAATATAGTTCCCAACCTTGAGCATTTTCAAAATCATCTGTTTCAAATTCAATTAAAACATCTGAAATTCCTGACGAAGTAACTAAAGCTTCAGGTATTTCATTTCCTGTCAAAGTTGCAATTAAAGGAGAAGTATTTGTAGTTCCTTCATAAATTCTTATTTCATCACCAGATGCTACATCAAATTTTGAAAATTGAAACCTTAATTGATTTATATCCATTACTGAAATCACCCATGAACAACTAAAATTATTCTCGTAATTTTCATCTCCAGAACCATCTCTTAGCACTCCATAATTGGCGTAACTTACTGGGTTCTCAGTACATTCTTCTTCTTGAATTAGATAATAACTTATTTCAAAATTTGTATTATATCCTATTTTTTTAGAAATAAACTCAATATAAACTTCTGTATTTCCTGATGATGATTCAAAATAATCTTGATTTTGAGTCGTATTTTCATATTTTTTTAATAAAGGATAAGAATTATCTGGTCCATCATAAATATTGATAATACTTGGGTTTTCAGGAAGTTTAATTTCTTTAGGATAAACTCGAACTCTATCTCCTTCATTTTCTGGTTTTATCAACCACCCACATGTATATAACTGAAGACCATAAAAAGAGGAATATTCGGATGTTCCAATATTACCAAAATCTTCTGTAAAAGTTGTTACCCCAATACATTCAAATGAACTTGAATACTTTGAATAATTTAATACCCAACCATCTCCTGTATCAGAAGCATCCGTTTCAAATTCAATATAAACTTTATTCACTCCTGAATTTGTTATAAAAGCTTCAGGAATTTCTGTCCCAGTAAATTCATTAATTAATGTTCCTGTATTATCTGTTCCTTCATAAATTTTAACTGAATCTCCAGCTCCTAAATCAAATTCTGTAAAAGTAAGTTTGATTTTGTAAGAATCATTTCCAGATAAATCTAAAATCCAAGAACAATTTAAATCATTTTGATAATTTTCATCTTTAGATCCGTCTTTTAAAAATCCATTTTCATTTAGCTCTATAATATCATTGAAGCACGTTTGGTTTTCTTCTACTAATTCATAATTAATATCAAAATCTGCTATAAAATCTTCATCATCTACAACAAATTTCACAAAAACTTTATCTGTATTCTCTGAAACAAAAGCTCCTGATTCAAGATTAAATTCATCATATTTTTTTAGCAAAGGAGCTATTTCATCTTCTCCATCGTAGAACAATAATTCGGCATGATCTAAATTAATATTATCTACATCAAAATAAATTTTTCCATCACTATCTGGATTTATCAACCAAGAACAAGTAAAATCTCCGTAAGTATAATCTTGAATTATTTCACTTTTACCATGTAATAATCCTGTTTCTTCAGTCAAAATTTCGGAATCTATACAAAAATAATTCCATGTTTTATAAGTAGCTTTCCAGCCTGAACTCACATCTTCATCTCCTGAAACAAATACGACATATAATGCGTTTCCTGTGCTTTCTATAATATCAGGAATTGTATCACCTTCAAACTCTCCAATTAATTCATCCGAATCATTGCTATTTGCAGCATCATAAACTCTTAGAAAATCACCTTCTCCTAAATCAAATTCTGTAAATTCTAAAACAACATTTCCATTATCAATATTTTGAATCAACCATTGACAATAACTATTTGTATCATAATCTTCATCTTCACTCCCATCTCCAATAGTTCCTGTACTTCCGTTTTCTTTATATATTAAATCTTTTTCAAAACAATCTGCATTAGAATCAAATAAATTGTAATATAATTCCCACCATCCTTGATCTGAAGTAATTTCGTAGGTGGTAAATTTCACAAATACTTGACTAATTCCGACAGAACTATAGATATTCTCAGGATAATCTGAACTTGCATCTAAAGTTAATAATACAGGAGCATTATCATCCGATCCATCATAAATAGTTAAAGTCTCATCATCAAATAGTTTTAATTGTTTAAAACTTAATCGTATTTGGCTTGTTGTTTCTGGGGAAATAAGCCAAGAACATTCATTATTTGCAATAAAATTATCTATTAATATGGAATCTTTTTCATCTGTCAAAGTCGTAAGACCAAAGCAATTTGCAAATTCTTCAAAAGCTTTATATTTAAAAGTCCATCCACTAGCAGTTTCAACTAAATCTGTTTCAAATTTCACAAAAACTTTACTTTCTTCTAAAATAAAATTACTTGGAATATTTTCTTGAGAATAAGATTCTATTAATTCTCCTTCTGCACTTGTTCCTTTATAAAAACTTAAAACATCTCCATAACCTAAATCAAATTCTTCAAAATCAAAACTTATATAATTACTACTACCTTCTGGAATAATAACCCATGAACATGAGTAATTATTAGAATAATTTCCATCAAAACTTCCATCTGAAATTACTCCAAAATTATTTCTTTGAATAAATCCTTCATTACACTCTCCTTCAAAATAAGTATTAAAGGTACCTTTCCAACCATCATGGGTAGATGAAGATCCTTCAAATTTTATGTACATTTCATTTACCCCATAAGTTGTTGTAAAAATTCCTTTCGGGTGATTTTCATCAAAAATCCCTTCTAATAATGGCGCAAACTCATCAGCTCCATCGTATATTTTCAACGAGTTTACATCAAGAATTTCATTTTGTGAAAAAATTAATTGAATTTGTTTAGCTTCTGGATCTGGCGAAATCAACCAAGAACAATTTGCTGAATCATATGGATAAATAAAACTTCCATCTTCAATAATTCCACTGTTTTCTGTAATAACTGTTATATTAGAGCAATAATCGGTAATAGAATCAAAATTTAAAGTCCATCCATTACCAGCATTTGAAGCATCAGTTATAAAATATATCGCAACTATATTTTGCCCAATATTTGTAGTAATTTCTTCTGGAATTGAAGAACCTGTATAACTAGCAATTAAAGGATCTTCATCAGTTGTTCCTGCATAAATCTTTACAAAATCATTTGGTTTTAAATCAAATTCTGTAAAATTCAAAGTAAACCTATAAGCATCCTCGTTTTTAATAATCCATTTACAATTTAAATTATTCTCATATAAAGAAGCTTCACTTCCATCACTTAATGTTCCATTTTCAGCATTAATTATTTCATTATAAAGACAAGCTTCTTCTTCTTCAAATAATTTATATGTGAATTTCCATTTTGAGTATTTTGAATAACTATTTAAAGAATTAGACTTAATTATCAAATAATTATTTTCGTTATTTGTAGTTACTGTTTCAATAAAATAAGAATCATTATTTACTATTTTTAATAAAGATTCTGTTCCATCTTCTGTTACTTCATAAATTTCTAATTCTCCAGAACCAATCTGTAAATCTGAAAATTCTAAATATATTCTTTCAGTAGTTTCAGGTTTAATGATCCACTCACAATTCCATTCTTTATTATATTCTTTAATGAATTCTCCCGAGTTTTCTGAAAATAAATTCTCTATAAAGCAATCCGTATCTGAAGCCTTAGAGTGATAAGTTATTTCCCAACCTTCACCAACATTAGATGCATCAGTCTTAAATTCCATATAAAAGGAAGTTTCATTTGTTAAATTCGAAATAATTTGGTTGTTTATAGCTCCTTCTAAAGTCTCTAATAAAACTCCATTCGTAGAATTCCCACTATAAATCTTCACAAAATCACCATCGCCTAAATCTAAATTTTCGACTAATAACATTGTCTCTGTTACTTCTGGAGCACCATTTGTCAGTAACCAACTACAATGTAAATTATTTTGATAAAGATTTTCATCACTCCCATCATCAATACTTACAGGTTCATTGTTTGTTTGTAATTGTAAAAATTCAAAACAATTATTTTGAATAGATTCATATTCTATCTCCCAACCTAAACCATGAACTGGATATGAGGTTTCTTCTAAAAAATTTCTAACAAACTCAACAAAAACCTCATTTACACCTTCTTCTGTTATTATTTGATTATTGTAAAATTCAAGTTCAGGATATGAATTATCTGGACCTGCATAAATATTTAATGATGCTCCCGATATATTATAATTCTTTAAATTTAATTTTAATCTTTCTGCATTTTCTACTGAAATAAGCCAACCACAATTTTTGTACAAAGAATACAACTCATTTCCAGTTGTTCCATCAGTAAAAATCCCTGAAGGTTCCGTTAGCACAACTTCTCCCAGACAAGTCTGATCTTCATGTAATCCGAAATATTTTAATTTCCAACCTGTAGATTCTATATTATCATCAGAAGTAAATTTTAAATAAACTTGATTAACTCCATGTTCTGTAATATAATTTTCAGGTATTTCTGCCCCAGTATATGTTTGTAATAATGGTGCACTATCATCAATTCCATTATACAGTTTTAAACTATCACCTTCACCTAAAGAAAAATCTCCAAATAAAATTTGAATTCTTGAAAAATTATCATCTAAATTTATCAGAAATCCACATTCTTGATTTGGCAAATATCCTGACTCTAAACCTGTCAACTGTATTTCATCTTGAAAATTATTATATTCAAAAATATTTGGGCATTCTCCAACTTTATAACCTTTGTAATTTAATTTCCATCCTGGATTTACTTCATCACTAGAATTAAAACTATTATAATATCTTATTTTTAATTTAGTAACTCCCAAAGGTGTGTAGAATGTCTGTGGAATTGAACTTCTATTAAAAACAATCAATTCCTCGTCTGTTTCTAAATCATAAACATATAAAACTCCATTGATATTTAAATTTTCAAATTCTAATTTATATCTTTCAATTTCTTCCTCAGGCTCTATAAACCAAAAACATCTTTGATGTTCATAATTAACATCAAATTCAGTACCAGAACTAATAGTGTTTTCATTCTCTGTGTAATAATTTTCACATGTAATATTTTGGTCATTTTTTTCTGAATCTAAATCTTCAACATTTGAAGTAATTTTCCAATCATTCTCATAACTAGAATTTGGGAAAGCCAATAATGGCAACATAAGTATACTTATCAATATACTTTTCAAAAAACAAACTTTCATTGGTTTTACAATATTTTTTTGCGAAAATATTTATTTTTTAACTTTAAACCTAAGTTTAAATTCATATTTTTAACATCTTTACTTTTTCAAGCTAATATTTACTTCTTATTACATTAAATTCAAACAAAAATTTAAACCTAATTCTCTTTTCTACTTTAAAAAATAAAGACCGTCTACATTCTCAAAATATTTCCCTAACTTTGCAGACGGAAATTATTCCTCTTTATGAATAAAGTATTAGCTATCATATTAAGTTTATATATGTTTGCCTTGACAACTTATGAATGTCAAGACAGTGCTGATATTCATACTTCACAAAATGAAATTACCCACGTAGAAAAAAAACACCAACATGATAATCATGATGGAGATAATTGTTCTCCAATTTGTGTTTGCGAATGTTGTGGAATTGTAGTTTCATATCAGAATATGGAGATTGCGGATTTTATCAATCCAATTATTTCTATTTCAAATAATTTTCCAGAACTCACTTCACAAGTTTTTATTTTCACTACAGAAATAGACCAGCCTCCAATAGCTTAAGTTAATTAAACCCAGGGATACATATGTCTTTTTTCGAAATAATGAAAAAGGAATCAACACGTTGTTTATTAACTTAATAAATTTGATATGTTTAATAAAATCATCAAATTTTCTATACAAAATAAGCTAATTATTGGGCTGCTTACTTTTGCCCTAATTGCTGTCGGAATTTATTCTATCAAACAAATTCCTATTGATGCTGTTCCTGACATCACAAATAATCAGGTTCAAATTGTAACAACTTCTACTTCCCTTGCACCTCAAGAAGTGGAGCAATTTATCACATATCCTGTGGAAATTGCGATGGCAAATATTCCAGAAACGGAAGAAATTCGTTCAATTTCTCGTTATGGCTTGTCTGTTGTTACGGTTGTTTTTAAAGATCATGTAGACATTCTGAAAGCGCGACAATTTGTTGCAGAACAGATTAAAGAAGCGGAAGAAGAAATTCCGAGTGAATTCGGAAAACCTACCATGATGCCAATTACTACTGGTTTAGGTGAAATTTATCAATATGTTTTGACTGTTGATGAAGAACATGCGGATAAATATTCGCTTACAGATTTAAGAACTTACCAAGATTGGATTGTAAAACGCCAGCTTGCTGGAACCAAAGGAATCATTGAGATTTCTACATTTGGTGGAAAATTAAAGCAATATGAAGTTGCTGTAAATCCGAGTTCTCTAAGAAATTATGATATCACAATCACAGATGTTTTTGACGCTTTAGGAAAGAATAATCAAAATACTGGTGGAAGTTATATTGAAAAACAAAACAATGCTTATTACATCCGAGCTTTAGGTTTGGTTGATAATATGCGAGATATTGAAAAAATTGTAATCACAAATAAAAACGAACAACCAATTTTAGTTCAAGATGTAGCGAAAGTTCAGATTGGAAGTGCGCCTCGTTTTGGAGCTATGACGATGGACGGAAAAGGAGAAGTTGTTGGTGGAATTACTTTAATGTTTAAAGGTGAAAATTCTGCAAAAGTGATTGAAAATGTAAAAGAAAAAATCGAAACTGTAAAAAAATCTCTTCCAGAAGGAGTTCATATTTATCCTTATTTGGATCGTTCTTCTTTGGTAGATAGAGCAATTTCTACAGTTTCTACCAATTTAATTGAAGGAGGTTTAATTGTAATTTTCGTTCTTGTTCTTCTTTTAGGAAATCTTCGTGCGGGAATTATTGTTGCTTCTGTAATTCCGCTTTCATTACTTTTTGCAATTACTTTGATGAATATTTTCGGAGTTTCTGCAAACCTAATGTCTCTTGGAGCGATTGATTTTGGTTTGGTTGTCGATGGTTCTATTATTGTGGTAGAAGCTATTTTACATAAACTATATTTAGGAAAAAACAGAAAACTTACACAATCTGAAATGGATGAAACGGTTTTCAATTCTTCTTCAAAAATTCGTAAATCGGCTGCTTTTGGTGAAATTATCATTTTGATTGTGTATTTACCAATTCTTGCCTTAGTTGGAATCGAAGGAAAAATGTTTGGTCCAATGGCGCAAACCGTAAGTTTTGCAATTCTTGGAGCTTTAATTCTTTCTTTAACTTATGTTCCGATGATGAGTGCTTTATTCTTGAAAAAGAATATTGTAATCAAAGAAACTTTAGCTGATAAAATCATTAATGTTTGTAAAAAAATCTACTTCCCAGCACTGAAATTTGTTTTAAATCACAGTAAAAAAGCTGTTGCTGTTGTAATTGGAATTTTTATTGTTGCTGTAATTGGTTTTAATCGAATGGGTGGAGAATTTATTCCAACATTAGAAGAAGGTGATATGGCACTTCAAGCAAGTATTCAACCTGGAAGTTCGCTTTCTGAAAGTATTAAATATACGGATAAAATTGAAAAATTAATTCTAAGTAAATTCCCAGAAGTAAAGCATGTTGTTTCAAAAATTGGAGCTCCAGAAATTCCAACAGATCCAATGGGAATTGAAAATTTCGATATTATGTTGGTGATGAAACCAAAAAGTGAGTGGACTTCTGCTTCTGATCGTGAAGAATTAGCACATTTAATGAAGGAAGAATTAGAATCTATTGTTGGTTTAGCTATTGAAGTGACACAACCAATTCAACTTCGTTTTAATGAGTTGATTAGTGGTTCGAAAGCAGATATTGCAATTAAACTTTTTGGAGAAAACAATGATGTTTTAGCAAAGAAAGCAAGTGAAATCCCAGGATTAATTGGAAAAATCCAAGGAGTTGGAGATTTATCTGTAGAGCAAACAAAAGGTTTACCGCAACTTCTGATTAAATATGATAGAAACAAATTAGCTCGATATGGAATTTCGATTGCGGATGTAAATATGATTATCAAAGCGGCTTATGCTGGAGAAACTGCAAGTACCATTTTTGAGAATGAAAGAAAATTTGATTTAGTAGTTCGTTTGGATGAGCAAAATAAAAAAGATGTGGTTTTAGAAAGATTATTTTTAAAATCAAGCACAGGAGCTTCAATTCCAATTAGTGAAGTTGCTTCCGTTTCTTATGAAGATGGACCAAATCAGATTTCTAGAGAAAATGCACAACGAAGAGTTACAATTGGTGTAAATGTTCGTAATCGTGATGTGGAAAGTTTAGTTACAGAAATTCAAGAAGTTTTGGATGAAAAATTAAACTTAGCTCCTGGTTATTATTTAAAATATGGTGGACAATTTGAGAATTTAAACAAAGCAAAAGACAGATTATCAATTGCGGTCCCTGTAGCACTTTTACTGATTATTTTCTTGCTTTATATCACTTTTGGTTCAGTAAAATATGCTTTATTGATTTTCACTGCTGTTCCGCTTTCTGCGATTGGTGGTGTTGCTGCACTTTATCTTCGTGATATGCCTTTCAGTATTTCTGCTGGAATTGGATTTATTGCACTTTTTGGTGTTGCCGTGTTAAATGGAATTGTATTAATTAGTTATTTTAATTCTCTGAGAAAAGAGCACCCAGATTGGACAATTCGTCAAATTATAGAAGAAGGAGCTTTGGTTCGTTTACGTCCTGTAATCTTAACTGCTGCTGTGGCTTCTCTAGGATTTTTACCAATGGCAATTTCTACATCTGCTGGAGCGGAAGTTCAAAAACCATTGGCAACTGTAGTTATCGGAGGATTGATTACAGCAACTATTTTGACACTTTTAATTTTACCTGCTTTATATCAATTAATGGAATCGAAAATGTTTAAAATAAAATCGAAAGGAAAAGCTGCAATGACTATTTTATTTTTAGTTGGAGCGACTTCTTTTATGAATGCGCAGCAAGTTTCTCAAGAATTTTCTAAGGAAGAAGCTATTGATTTGGCAATTAAAAATTCGGTAGAAATCAAAAATGCTATTGCAAATGTAAATATTGCAAGTGCTTCCAAAACTGCTGCAATTAGTTTTGAACCAACAGAAGTAGAATATCGAAGCGTTGGTGTAGATGAAAATATTGATGTGAATGAGCTTATGATTCGTCAGAATTTTGGTTCAATTATCACACAAATTCAAAATAGAAAAGTGGCGAAAGCACAACTTTCTTTTGAAGAAAAAAATCTTTTGATAAAAACGAAAGAAATCAAGAGAAATGTGAGTGCTTTATATCAAAACTGGGCGAATTTATATAAGAAATTAGAATTGATCGATTCGCAAATTACTGTAGTAAATAAAGTGAAAAACATTTCAAATACGTTTTTTGATGAAGGAGAAATTGGAGGTTTGGAAAGAGATCTTTCTTTACTGCAATCGGTGAATTATCAAGCGCAACGTTTGGATATTTATAATGAATTAAGAAAAGTAGAAACTGAACTTAAAAATCTTTTGGTGATTGATTATTCAATAAAACCAAAAATGCAAGATAGTTTTCAACGTTTTGATTTTCCTGATGTAAACAAAAGTTTGGATGCTGAATTTCAAAATCTTTTAGCAGCGCAAAATACAGTTGCTGAAAAAGAAGTGAAAGCTACAAAATCACTTTATAGTCCGCAGTTTGTTGCTGCTTTTGTAAATCGTGAAAATACATCTATTGGAGCTTATAATGGTTATGTTGTTGGCTTGAATATTCCTTTAGATTTTTGGTCGAAGAGTGCGAAAGTAAAACAACAAAAAATTCGAAGAAATCAGATTCAGACAGAAACTTCTGCTGCTAAAAATTCTTTAGAAAATCAATTGGATCAGTTGAAGCAACAATTATTGTATATGAAACAAGAATTGGATGTGATTGATCCGAATATTGTGGAGAAATCAGAACGTTTTAAATCAAAAATTCAAACAGCATATAAAGAAGGAGAAATTGATGCTTTTGAGTTTTTACAGAGTTTTACAACGTATTCGCAGATTATGTTGAATTATTTGGATGTTGTTAATAATTATAATCAAACGGTTATTGCATATTCGTTTTATGTGGAATAACTCTTCGACTACGCTCAGAGACCTTGATTCTTTAGTAATAACTTAAGGAAGAAACGGAAATTGATTTTGAGCAGTAGTTTTTGCGTTAGGGATTGCAGCGACATCCTTTTTTGCTTTCTTCATAAAGTTGGTTTGCAAAAAAGATATAGCGGAAAGCCCGACCGAAGGGAACGCCCTTCGAAAATGTTCAAATAAAAACGTTCGATTAAATTTTATGGAGTGTAAAAATGAGTAAACACACCCCTAGCCCCTCTCGAGAGGGGAATTAAAAATATGGTTGTTGGAATGTGGTAACCACCCCGCCTTCGGCACCCCTCCTTTTGAAGGAGGGGATTAAAAAAAATAGAAATCAAAAGATTAAAATATATAAAGAGATGAAAAAAATAATTTGGATTTTGGCACTAGGAATTGTTTTTGGTTCTTGTGGAAATAATTCGGAAACTAAGGCAGATTCGCATGATAAACATGAGGAAGCTGGACATAAAGATAAGCACGATGATCATGACGAACATGGTGACGAACACGATTCGCACGGAGATGAACATCATGACGAGCACGGAGACGAGCATGAGGAAGGAAATGGAAAAGAAGTGCATTTGACAGAAAAACAATTGGCGATTGCTGGGATAAAAACTGGAAAAATTGAGTTGAAACCTTTGCAAGAATCTTTGGTTGTGACAGGAGAAATTCAAGTTCCACCACAGAGTAAAGCAACTGTTTATGCACCTTTAGAAGCTTTTGTGGAAGAAGCGAAATTACTTCCTGGTGATGTGGTGAAAAAAGGGCAAATTGTTGCGAAATTATCGCATCCGAGTTTTTTACAATTGCAACAGCAATATTTGAAAGCTTTTAATGATTATAAGTTGGCGAAGCAAAATTTTGATAGAAAATCGAATTTGTATAAGCAAGAAATTATATCGTTGAAGAATTTACAAGAAGCAGAATCGACTTATAATTCTTCGAATGCAATGTTACAAAGTTTGGAAGCTAATTTGAAATTGAGTGGATTGAATCCAGAATCGATTCAGAAAAATGGAATTCAACAAACGATTTTTGTTAAATCTCCGATTGATGGATATATCACAGAAAATTATGTGAACAAAGGGAAATATGTTGCGCAAAATGAGATGATGTATGAAATTATTGATACAGATCATATGCATGCAGAATTACAAGTTTTTGGGAAGGATATTTTCAAGGTAAGAAAAGGTTCGAAGTTTGAATTTAAGGCAAATGGAACGGATGAAATTCATATTGGAGAAATTGAGTTGATTAGTAATAAAGTGGATGAGCAATCTAGAACTGTAGACGTGCATGGACATTTTGAAGATTCGACAGAAACATTGAAATCAGGAATGTATATTGATGCGATTATTTATGCGAATGATGCTAAAAATGTTTATACTGTTCCGAATGCTGCAATTTTTGAAGAAGCTGGAGAAAAGTTCATTTTTGTTGTGAACGAAAAAGAGAAAAATTCGTTTGTAAAAACAAAAGTGGAAGTTGGTGTTGTACAGATGGATTTTACAGAAATTAAAGCGATTGAAGGAGATAATTTTAATGTTCCGATTGTAACAAAAGGAGCTTATTATGTGAAAGGAGCTTTAATGCAAAGTACTGGAGAAATGGGTGGACATCATCATCATTAAGAAAATATAAAAAAATTAAAGAACAATTACACTGACATAGTTTGGCGTGGTTGTTCTTTATTTTTGCTTTGAAATTATAAAAATTGAAATATGAGTGTAAAAATTGACTATTATAAAGAGTTTATTGATGAAATAGTATCTGAAGTAGAAGAACTTGAATTTGATAGTGACGAAGACCTATATATTGAATTAGATTTATCAAAATACAATTCAACTGAAAATCTAGAAGGTATTGAGTGGTATGATTGTTTAGATCTAAATATTAGAGATTCATTTACAATTGATTTATCTGAAAAAAATCCATCAAATATTTCTCTAAAAACAGTAAAATATATTTCTGAGAATATAGATCAAATTATAGAAAATGCTTGTAAATATATATGTAAAAATGAAAAATTAATCAAAATTTACGAAGCTTTTGATGCAGAAAAACAATATGGAATTCCGATATATGAAGATTATAAATTAGCAACAAGACATTTCTATATTGATAAAATTTATATTCATAAAGAAGAAAAAGATGGATATAAATATTTTGGACTTAAAGGTAAATGTAATTGGGACTCTGGACATGGAATAGGGATTCTTTTTTATAAAGATGAAGTTAAAATATTGGGTGATTGGGATGATGCGGCTTGTTGTAGAATCAATTAAATAATTACTAATAAATTTATTAAAACCACATCTTATAAGGTGTGGTTTTTTGTTTTTGATTGATTCCTATTTCTTTAAAATTCAATCTGTTTTAAAAGAACTCATCTAAACTTTTTGACTCAAAATTCGTTTCAAGCATGTTCATTACTGGCTTGTAAAAAATTTTAACCATAGCTAAGGCTATGCTGAAATTTTTTTCCTTCACCATCAATAAACATCAGATAAAACTCCTAGTTTTGGTAAAAAAGTTTAAAGGAGTTCAAAAATCATTTTCATTGTTAATAAAAAAAGGATAAATAAATTTAATCCGAGAGTAAATAATTCTTTAGTTCAAAAAATAAGTTTAAATTTGTAGTTGCTTAAAAATATAACAGAGAAAATGACTAATAACAATAGCGAGAATCAAAAAGTTGTAAAAGACGTATTTACAAAGTTTTTAGAGACAAATAAACACCGTAAAACTCCTGAAAGATTTGCAATCCTTTCGGAAATTTATGATTTAGAGGATCACTTTGATATTGAATCGCTTTACATCAACATGAAAAATAAAAATTATCGTGTAAGTAGAGCTACTTTATACAATACTATTGAGTTATTACTAGAATGTGGTTTGGTAAGAAAGCACCAATTTGGGCAAAGTCAGGCACATTTTGAAAAAAGCTTTTTTGATAAACAGCATGATCACGTAATCATGACAGATTCTGGAGAAGTAATGGAATTTTGTGATCCAAGAATCCAAACTATCAAAAAAACTATTGAGGATACTTTCAACATAAAAATACATTCACACTCATTGTATTTTTATGCAACAGCGAGAGAAGACGAAAACGAAACTGAATCTTAGTTAACAACAACACATACAACACAATTAAAAATGGCAGTTAATTTATTATTAGGTCTACAATGGGGAGATGAAGGAAAAGGTAAAATTGTTGACGTTCTTACAAAAGAATACGACATTATTGCAAGATTCCAAGGTGGACCAAATGCTGGTCACACGCTTATTTTTGACGGACAAAAACACGTATTACACACAATTCCTTCTGGAATTTTTCATCCAACAGCTATGAATGTTGTAGGAAACGGAGTGGTAATTGACCCTATTATTTTCAAGAAAGAATTAGATAATTTAGATAAATTATCTGTAGATTATAAATCAAAGCTTTTAATTTCTAGAAAAGCACATTTAATTCTTCCAACACACAAACTTTTAGATGCTGCAAGTGAAACATCTAAAGGAAAAGCAAAAATCGGTTCTACATTAAAAGGAATTGGTCCTACTTATATGGATAAGACTGGTAGAAACGGAATGCGTGTAGGAGATTTAGAATTAGCTGACTGGAAAGAGCGTTATGATTCTTTAGTTGAAAAACACATTAAGATGATCGAGTTCTTCGATGTACAGTTAGATTATAACTTAGAAGAATTAGAAGAAGATTTCTTAGCTGGTGTTGAGAAATTAAGAGAATTACGTTTTATTGACAGTGAAGAATACTTAAACAACGCTGTTAAAAATGATAAGAAAATCTTAGCAGAGGGAGCGCAAGGATCTTTATTAGATATCGATTTCGGAACTTATCCTTTTGTAACTTCATCAAACACTACAGCTGCTGGAGCTTGTACTGGTTTAGGAATTGCTCCTAACAAAATTGGTGATGTTTTAGGTATTTTCAAAGCTTATACAACTAGAGTTGGTTCTGGTCCTTTCCCTACAGAATTATTTGATGCGGACGGAGAAAGAATGGCAAAAGTTGGTCATGAGTTTGGAGCAACAACTGGAAGACCAAGAAGGTGTGGTTGGTTAGATTTAGTTGCTTTAAAATATGCTGTACAAGTAAATGGAGTTACAGAATTAATGATGATGAAAGCAGATGTTCTTTCTGGTTTCGAAACGATCAAAGTTTGTACTTCTTACAACTATAAAGGAGAGCAAATCACGCATTTCCCTTACAATGTTGAGGAGCAAAATGTAACACCAATCTATTCTGAATTTGCAGGATGGGCAGAAGATTTAACAGAAATGACTTCTGATGAAACACTTCCAAAGAACTTAAAAGATTATATCGCTTTTATCGAAGAAGAAGTTGGAGTACCAATCAAAATCGTTTCGGTTGGTCCAGACAGAAATCAAACAATTATGAGATAATATTTGAAAGCCGCTTTATATAGCGGCTTTTTTGTTTCTATTAAATTAAAAAAATTGCTTCAAAAAAATAAAAATTAATTTTTATTTCCTTACCATCTATTGTATTTAAATAAAAAATGAAAAAGAAACCAATTAATTCAAAAAATAGTTTTATTACTTTAACTGATAAACTAACTTATAAAGATCAAATTTTTGAAAATTATATAAAGGAAACAAATTTTAAAACAGAAGGACAAATTAGTTTTGAGAATTGTACTTTTAAAAAAGTTGTAGCTTTTGAAGATATTCAAGCCTACAGTATTTCATTTTTGAATTGTACATTTCATCAAGACTTTTTTTTATCAGATTCCGAATTTAATAATATTTATTTTACTATATGTAAATTTAAAAACTGCTCACTTTATAAGAATAAATGTTTTATAGATACAAATTTTAACTATGTTAATGCAATTAATATTGATTTAAACGGTATTTATAATAATCTAAGCTTTAAAAAAATAAACGTTCGGAATATAAAACTTATTGATGTAAACAATGAATACTCTTTTGAGGAACAAAAGATAGAATTCAATGATGATGAAAATATTGTTGAGGATTTAAAGTTTAAATCATCTTCAAACTATTCTCAAATTTGTTTTACAGAAGGTATATATAATTCTATATGGTTTGATGGTTTTTTTAATGATAAATTAAACTTTAATGGTAATATTAAAAACCAAAACCTTTATTTTCATTCATCTACATTTAACGATAGAATTGATTTTAATGAAGGGAATTTTGATAATATTTCATTTAATCAAAGTAGTTTCAAAGGCTTAATTTTAATTTATGGAATAGATGTTTTAACTAAGAAATCAAAAAACTTACTGATAGATGATTTAGCTATTCATTCTTGTCAATTTGAAAAAGATTTTAGTGTCTATATCAAAGAGATTAAATATTTAAACCTATCTAATAATAACTTTGAAAAAGCATTTAGCTTAAATAGTGATAAAAAAAATGAAAATTATACTTCTTTTAGTTTAGACGGTTTTAATCAAGGTAATGTAATAATTGAAAATATTTACATTGACATAACATTTTCAGGTATAAATACGGGAAATTTGTATTTTAAAGATATGATTATTGAAAATTTAATTATTAGAGGTTTTCATAATAAAGGAGATATTCTTTTTACAAAATTAATTTCAAAATATGATTTAGTTATTCAAGATTCAATAGTTGGTAATTTGAATTTTTTTAATGAAGATATTAATTACTTTGAAGAAATAATAATTTCTAATAGTAATTTAAAAGGTCTTATTCTAAATAAATATCCTAAAAAAATAAGGTCATATAGTTCAAATCCTCTTAAAGGTTATGGGAGTAAAAAATATAGTAATAGAAATTTAAAAAATATTTACAGTCAACTTAAAATTATAGCGAAAACAAATGGAGACATTGATCATATGAATAAATTCAAATCTTTAGAATTTAAAAAAATGGTTATAATAAAATCATTAAGTTTTGATTCTATAATTTTATTTCTAAATTGGATTTCCAATAATAATGGAAACAGTTGGTTTAGAGGTGTTCTTTTTACATTATCTATAGGTTATCTTTTTTTTTCATTATATATAAATAATTTAAATCTAAATTTAAGTCAAAATACGCTTATTGAAAATTATATTTTATTTATTAGTTCTTTTCCTAAATTAGAATTGGAAAAATATTCTGAACTTAATAAACAATGGGATGTAAGTTTAATTATATGGATTTCAAGAATATTTATTAGTTATGGAATTTATCAAACAATTACTGCATTTAGAAAATATGGAAAGATTTAATTTTTTTACACATTAAAACTTGCTAAACTTAAATTTTAATGAAATAAACTAAAAACTATGAAAACAAAAACAATTACGATTCTACTTTTTCTTTTCTCTTTTATCCAATTGAGTGCGCAACAAATTACACTTTACAACAAACAAGACAAACCTGTAGCTTATATCGATTATGATGAGGAAGTAACTATTTTTCTTTGGAATGGAACACCAGTTGCATTTTTAGAAGAAGATGGTGATGATAATCTGATTTATGGATTCAATGGAAAATTCATGGGTTGGTATGAAGAAGGAGCAATTTATGATGAAAAAGGTAACGTTGTTGGTGTTCAAGATCGTGAAGATAAAATCAGAGTTAAAATAGAACCAATTAAAGGAATTCAAGGAATAACTCCAATAAGACCTATTAGCTTAAAATTTGCACCAATGAAGCCTATCTGGTCAAGGTACTGGAGTTCGACTCCTCTGGTTGATTTTCTAAGTTTTGGAAAAAGAAGATTTTAAGTTTATTCCTTTTTTACTTCTTTTAAATAATCTTTTCGATGATCCTCTCCCCATTTCACCATCGCTTCTAAAATTGGCTGTAAAGCATATCCAGATTCCGTTAATTCATATTCAATAAGAATTGGTCTGGTATCATGTACAATTCTTTTTACAATATTATTCATTTCTAACTCTTTCAACTCTTTGGATAACATCCTTGGAGTTATTTTTTGGATGGTATTTTCTAAATCTTTAAATCTTTTAGCTCCAAACAATAAAGTTCCGATAATTGGAACTTTCCATTTCCCACTTAAAACTGCTAAACAGTCTTTTAATGCTAAAATTGTTGTAACCGGACATTCAGGAATATTACTAGGATTCATAAGGCTTTATCGTTTTTACTATACAAAAGTATAGTACTATTTAATAATTACATACTATACTTTATATATCAAATGTAGTAAATTTGAGTAATTAAAACTAAAAAAATGATACAGAAAATAGTATTTATAGGGGTAACAGGAAACCTCGCTCCTTTTACTTATAAAGAATTATTAGCAAAAGGAATTAAAATAAAAGCACTTGTTCGAAATATGGAAAAAGTAGAAAAAAATCCTGATTTTCCGAAAGAAATTGAACTTTTAAAGGGTGATTTAAATAATATAGAGAGTTTGAGAAAATTGATTTCTGGAGTAGATACTATATTTTTAAATCTTTCTACACAAAATGAAAAAGCAAGTTTTCAACCAGAAATTGATGGAATTAAAAATGTGATTACAGTTGCTAAAGAAAATAATATTTCAAGAATTTTTCATGTTTCTGCTGTTACAGCTCCATTTCCTGAATTTGCGCAAGGAGCAGATATTTTTATCAATAAAATCAGAAAAAAAGGATATGAATTATTAAAGAATTCAGGAATTCCAATCACGTTTTTTCATTGTTCATGGATTATGGATGTTATGGAATTTACGATGAGAAAAGGCGATACTTTACAAGCTTTTAAACCTATAAAACACCCAATTTATTGGTTGGCAGGTAAAGATTTAGGAAAAATGATTTCTAACGCTGTTGTAAATTCGGATCATAATCAAACAAAAGATTATATCATGCAAGGAAAAGAAGCTGTGACATTTGAAAAAGCTTTGCATCGTTATGCAAATTCGTTTAATCCAAAATTAAAAGTGCAACTAGCTCCAATTTCTATGTTGAAGTTTATTGGATTATTTAATAAGGATGCTCGTTTGGCTGGAAAAATCGGAACGTTTTTTTCTAATTATAAAGAAGAATTTAGAGCAGAGCAAACTTGGAAAGAACTTGGAGAACCAATTTATACACTTGATAATTTTAGGAAGTAAAATTGAAAAGAGTCAAAATCAATCTGAAGATAAAATTCGTGGATTTTGACTCTTTTTTTGAGATTTATATTTCTTATTTCATTAAGTAGATAAATCAGATAATTCATTAAGGTACCATTTACCATCTTTTTTAATAAAAGTATAACTCGTTGAAATTCCATTATCAATTCCAAAAAGAGATACTTTCCCTAAACTACCTTCTTCTAAAACCTCCACTTTATAATCTGTAGTTCCAGATAGTTCAACTTGGGAAATTCTGTAATTTTCACTTTTAATTTTAATACTTTGTTTTTCATAATCTTCATTCAAAATAGTAGCTTTTAAAGGAAACTCCACCCTACTCTTTTGAAATTCATTCGTTTGAAAAAATTTAGTCAAAAATGTATTAAATTGAATATCAATACTTTCTTTATCATGAATTTCATCATGTATATGAGAATCTCTAGAAATTTCATCTACATTTTTAATTTCTTCTTTAGTTCCCATTTTTGTCGAACTAGTTGAACAGCTTAGAAAAAGGCTACTTAATACTAGTATAAATATTTTATTTTGCATTTAATCTAAAAAATTAAAAGCTACCTATTGGCAGCTTTTATAGTTTAATTATATTTTAACTCTATTGGCGATTTTCTCTAAATCTTTTTTATCCTCCTCTGTCATATAAGAAGCAATAAAACCAATACTAAATCCATTTTTAACACATGAATAATAAATCTGTCCCATAGTTATGCTTTCGTTTTCAATTTTAGCTTCAAGCACATAAAAATCTTCGTTTCCAATTCTCTTTTTATAAACTTCTTTTTCAAATTGGTAAGGAAGCTTAGTTAAACTTAAATTCTTCTTCAAATGAAATAAATAATCCTTTCCTATCTTAATCCCTGGAGAAGATTTTAAATTTTCAGCAACAACAATAAAAGAAGGATTATAATCAACAGGTGCTCCCATCTCATGTCTCGTAACCATTAATAAATTTGCAGAATTTACTTCAGCAGCTTTTAAATGAGCTTTTGTAAAATTTTCATTTCCATCTGTAATTATATCCGTACCCACTTTTTGAAGTTGTCTCATCATTTCAGCATCTTGCACATTCCAATTAGGGTTAAATGGAATAGTCATTTCAAAAAACTTATTGGTATATAAACCGTTCTCTACAGTACCATAATCAAAATTTTCAGGAATACTTTTTTCATTATTACAGCTTACAAATAACACAAATGTTACTATTAAGACTAATAATTTTTTCATAATTTATAGAATAATTTTATTTATTAAATGCAAAAATAATTATTTTACTTTAACAACATCAATATCTATTAATATTCAAAACTTGTATAAGAATTCATTTAACTTTTTGATTCAAAATTCATTTCAAGCATGATCATAACTGGCTTGTAAAATATATGTCATTTTGATAAGAAAAAATATCAAACTTTATATTTAATTTTTCATACAAATCATCTAGAGGAATTGAGTAAACCTGATTATCATTTGTAACAATTTCAACAATATAATCATGTCTAAGGTTTAACATATCTAATCCCCTTTTCATAAATTCATGCATATTATTTGAAAAACTTAGTTTCTTATATCTCTTAGTTAACTTGTCTTTTGTATAATAATTATAATATCTTAGTTTTTCTCCAAAAACATAATTATCTATTCTTCTATAAATCGTTATCATTAATTTAGAAGTACTTATTATAGATGGACTATATACAATAACTTCGGGGAATATATGTTTTTTTGTCCCACAACCTCTTATAGAACAAGTATACAAACTTACACCTTTCTGTTTATCAATTATTTTTCCTTTTCTCTTTTTAAAATTCTTTTTTGATGGATATATACTTTTATTTTTTTGTGTTTTAAAGTCAAATGTTCGTATTTCCCAGAGAATATCCCCATTCGAAATAGTATCAGAAATGGATGAAAAATAGGGTTCATAAAAATATTCTTTCATTTTAGATAACTTCCCATTATCATAAAAATATTCTTCAAAAATTTTACTCCCATATTCTTCTTTGATAATTTTTGATTCTAAATCCCCTCTATTTCCATTACTTATACTTTCTAAAGATTTATTTCTTGAATTAATGTATTTTTTGATAATACTTTTTCCATTTGAAATAGAATCGACAATTATTGTATCCTTTAAAACCTGTCCTTTTACCTCTGTCTTATTCCAATATCTTCTTTCAAAACGGTCTTCAAATAATTTCTCATCGTAGCTCAAAAGAGAGTCTTTTTTGCAAAAAACAAACTTTCTACTATTTTTTTTAGTTTCCAAAGTCTTTTTATTTATGCTCACAAAATCATTTCGAAAACTTCTCAAATTAGTCGAATCAATCTTATAAGTAGCTTGGTAAATAGTTTCATTTTCATCATGAAAATTTCTTTCAATTCTTTGTAGTACTTTATTGGAATCAAAATTTAAACTAAATGTATTTTTCCCATCATAAATACTTTTTACATTCCCATTTAAATCAAAGCTATAATTAATAAAATCGTAAAATCTTGAATCATTTCTATTTAAAATAAGTCTATTTTCTTTATTAAAAACTTCTATAGAAATTAGAACACTATCTTTTTCTTTCAATTTTATCGTTTTCACATTATTCTCTTTCATCGCAATAAAATCTCCTGAAATTATTTTCTCAATATCTTTTAATTGTCCAAAACAAGTAATAGAAATGAATAGTAGAACGATCGAAATTGTAATTTGTTTTTTCATATTATTTTTTTTGTCAATATAATGATTTTTAAACTCTCTTTATTTATTCGTAAATTTAAATAAGTTGATAAATCCTAAATCATGACAAACGACAGACGAAATTTCATAAAAAAAGGAACTTTTGGATTTTTAGGCATCTCATTTTTAAGTTCAAATACAACCTATTCAAAAGACAAAAATCTCAAACCTTTACACGATTTCAAATTACTTCCTGTTGAAGTTTCAAAAGAACGAATTATCCGAAATGATGTTGGTTTACGACCTTATAGAGCAGAAGGATTTGTTTTGAAAAAAGAAAAATTTCAAAACAAAACAATTATTCATGATTATGGACATGGCGGTGGTGGAATTTCTCTTTCGTGGGGAACTGCACAAAAAGCTGTAGACATGGTTGATGTTCCAAAAGAAGAAATAATTGCGGTGATTGGTTGCGGAGTCATTGGTTTGTCAACTGCAATTTTACTTCAAAAAAAAGGATATAATGTAATAATTTACACCAAAGAAATGCCGCCACATACGACTTCCAATGTTGCTGGTGGATATTATGCCGCAGCACAAGCTTATGATCCAAATAAAATTTCAGAACATTTTTTAACACAATTCAATGAATCTTCTCAGATTTCACATCGTATTTTCCAAGATTTGGTTGGAGAACGCTATGGTGTTTCTTGGATTAAAAATTATTTCTTAGATGGAAATTTTGCTTTTTGGGGAGGTAAAAATCTTTTTCCTGGTTTAAAAATTCATACGGATAAAAAATTATTTGATTTTCCTAAAGTTCAAGAAGTGTATTCTTTAGTTATTCAAACTCCAAAATATTTAAATGCGCTTATCGAAGATTTTTATTTAGCTGGAGGAAAAATTGAGATTAAAGAATTTGACACAAAAGAAACACTTTTAAAACTGAAAGAAAAAGTGATTATGAATTGTACTGGTCTTGGTTCTAGAGAACTTTTCAAAGATAAAAAACTGATTCCGTCTAAAGGACAACTTCATGTTTTACTTCCGCAAAAAGAAATTAATTATTCTTATGTTTTCAATGGTGGAAAAAATACATTTTATATGTTTCCAAGAGAAGATGGAATCATTTTAGGCGGAACTGCTCAGGATAATATTTGGACTTTGGAACCTGACGAAAAAGAAATGGAACGAATTTTCAAACAACATAAAATGATTGCTGATTTTCTAAAAAAACATTAATCTCAATTCTTTCTACAAAAACACGCAATAATAATTTAATTGGAATATTTTTTGATAACAAAAAATCTAAAACCAAATAAATTATTTTATGAAAAAACTTTTACTATTCATCTTACTTTCTATTTTATTTATTAGTTGTCAAAATGATAAACCTGAGCTTGACACAAAAAATGAAGTGAAACAAAAACAAGACTCTATTTCAAACGAATTAGAACAAGAATTCAATTCCTTATTAGAATTTACTGAAGAACTTAAACTAAAACCTGATATCTATAAAATTTCTTCTCAAAAAAAATCTACAATTACTACAAAAAAAGGAACTATTCTGAATGTAAATCCTGCAAACTTAAAAACAATTGATAATTCAAAATTAGGAGATAGTATTACGGTAGAAATTATAGAAGCTACTGAAAAATACGAATTTGTTTTGAATAATTTACAAACTGTTTCGAATGGAAAAATCTTAGAATCTGGTGGTTCTTATTTTATTAATATGACTTCTGAAGGTAAACAACTTGAAATTATTAAAGATGGAATTTCTGTTCAATTTCCTAAAATATCAGAGAAAAAAATGGAACTATTTAAAGGAAATAGAAATGAATTAAATCAAATGAATTGGAAACCTCTTCAAAAAGATTTAAAAGAACAAATTACAAAATCAAATTCTATTAATAAAATTACAACAGAGGAAGAAATTCTGGAAGATGAAGTTTTTTACGATTATGAAAATGATCCAAATTATGAACTAGACTCTGTATCTGAGGGACCATTTACATTAGTCTATTATAAGAAAAAAGGAACTTTAAACCAAAGCTCAAAAAAATTGAAGAATACTTTTTATGAGGAAATCAAACTTTTAGAATTGGGTTGGTATAATATTGATCATTTCAGAAAATTCACTACTACAATACCCTTAACTTTGAATTCTAAACAAAAAATAAATTTCGCAAAAATATTTCTTGTTTTCAAAGATGAGATGGTTGTTTTAGACCATTTTTATGGTAAAAAAAGTAACACCATACAAATACCAAAAGATGTAGAAGTAAAAATCTTAGCTTATTCCATCAACAATATTGGACTTACTTTTTGTGAATTGGATTTTGAAACCAATCAAAACCAAATGGAGATATTTTTAAATTTCAAAAAAACGACAAAAGAAGAAATTGAAAATGCTATTAAAAGTTTAAAAAATTAAACATGAGAAAATTATTATTTTCTTTAATCTTAAAAAATAATATTTAATTTTCGAGATATCTTTTATCAAAAAATAAAACATTATTTCATGAAAAAAAAATTACTATTTATTGTTCTTACTATTTTATTTCTTAGTTGTCAAAATGATAAACGAGAACCTGAAATACAACCTACAGAATCACCTGTAAATAATATAAAAACTAAAGAAAATCCTTTAACTAAAGAAAAAAACGTTAAAAAAGATTTTAATTCAGAAATTATTACATTTTTGAAATTGATGTATAAAAATGACTATGCTATAATAGATTTATATCCTCAAGAGAATTACTATTCACCCTACACTAAATCTTTCTCAAAAATTGATTTAAATAAAATAACTATTTATGGAAACAAAAAAATAGAAAAATATCAAAAGCTTTATTACGAACAATTTGATGTTGTCCTTCTAGAATATAACACTAAAAAATCTGCAAAAAATTCCTTCAATCTATTAAAAAAAATGAATCAAAAAGTGAATAATGATAATTTCGAAACAGATAGTGAAATTCGAAAAAACTCTATGAATTTAGGAGTAAAAAGTGGTGGCTTTATTTTTCAAAATGATCAATATATAATTAGCTTAGTAAAAAGGTGTAGTGGAAATAATTTAAAAAATATTTCATGGAAAAAATATGAAAGTAAATTTATTGAATGTCTAAAACTTCAAGATTCCACAATTCAAGTTTTATATGGTAGATGTGGACACATGAAATTTAATTTAATAGAACAAAAATTTTAAACACAGATTTTTCTGTTAAATAGATTTCTTCCAAAAGATTCTGCTCAGTTATTGAAAAATCAATGGATGCGTATAAAATGATTTTAGCTTTTCTATATTTGCAAACAAGAAATTGCAAAAATAAAAAGTCAAAATGAAAGAAAAAATACCATATTATTTAGAAAAATTAGAAAAGGAAAAAGATATTCAAATTTTACTTGCTTGCGAAACAGGTTCTCGTGCTTGGGGGTTTCCTTCGCCAGATAGCGATTTTGATATTCGAATTATTTATAAACATGAGAAAAATTGGTATTTGAGTTTGAGTGAACAAAAAGATTCCATTGATTTAATGTTTGAAGAAAATGAAATTGACATTACTGGTTGGGATTTACGCAAAAGTTTGAAGCTTCTTTTCAAATCAAATGTTTCTATGTTGGAAAGAATTCAATCACCAATTATTTATAAAGAAAACAAAGAATTTGTAGAAGAAATAAAGAAACTAGCACAAAATTCTTATTCAAAAATTGCAACGATGCATCATCATTTGAATTTGGCAAAAGGAATGTTTCGTGAACTAAATTCGGAATCTTATAAACTAAAAAAATTGTTTTATGTTTTAAGGTCTACTGCTTCTTGTCAATGGATTTTGGAAAGAAATGAAATTCCTCCAATTGTTTTCACAGAAGTTTTAGATGGAATTTCTATTTCAGAAAGTATTAAAAATCGAATTTTAGAATTAATCGATTTGAAAGCAACAAAAAACGAGTCTTATTTTCATTCTGGAGAAGAAATTTTATTTGAATACATCAAAGAAACACTGGATAAAGCAAAAAAAGAAGCGAAAAAACTTCCTTCTGGAAATGGAAATATGGACGAATTAAACAAATTCTTTATAAAAACTTTAGATTAAAATACCACATGAAAATAAAACTAATTATACTTTGTATTATTTCACTATTTACTTCTTGTAAGTATTCAGATGAAACTACTTTAAGTGAATCTAAATTAAAAAATATTCAATCTAAATTTAATCATGTATTTAAAGTAGAAAATATCCAATACGACATTAATAAAATGGATATTATGATTGATTCTATCATAGAAGATGAATATTTCACTTACCGACTTCCTTTTTTATCAAAAGTTTGTTTTGATAATGCAAATATGGATATGCTTAACACAAATTTTATTTTTAATGTTAAAAACAAAGAAGGTAATTTATACGGGCATTATAAACTTAAAGAAATAACAAAATTAGAAAAGTTTTTAATGGTATTTTCTGCTGCATATAAACAAACTAATTATTCAAATGAATATTATTTAAATAAAAAAATCTACCATAAATTTCAAGAATCTTTATTAGAAGAAAAGCTAGAATTGATCGGTTATGATGTTAATAAATTTTGTTTAATTCTCAGAAAAGGAAATTCTTATTATCGAGTTTATTTTGATAAAAATTATAGGCTTATAAGTAAAGTCGAACAAATTTAAAATTTAATAAAAGATGACCATTGAAGAATTAAGAACAAAAGGTTGGATAATTTTAGAATGTATCAGTGGTAGCAGAGCCTACGGACTAAACACACCTACTTCTGACACAGATATAAAAGGAGTTTTTCTGCTTCCAAAAGAAGAATATTATGGTTTAAATTACATTCCGCAAATTGCAAATGAAACGAATGATATTGTTTTTTACGAATTCAATCGTTTTATGGAATTACTTTCTGTAAACAATCCGAATATTTTGGAATTATTAAACACTCCAGAAGAATCGATTATTTATAAAAATCCTGTTTTTGAAGAGTTGAAATCAGAATATTTTCTGTCAAAACTTTGTAGTAAAACTTTCGGAAAATTTGCTTTATCTCAAATAAAAAAAGCAAAAGGATTGAAGAAAAAAATCGTGAATCCTGTAGCGAAAGAACGAAAAAACATTCTTCATTTTTGCTATGTAAATCATGAGCAAGGTTCGATTTCACTTCTAAAATATTTAGAACTTAAAAACTGGAAACAAGAAAATTGTGGTTTGGTAAATATTCCGCATATGCAAAACGTTTTTGGCCTTTATCATTCTGAAAAAAAGATTTATAAAGGAATTATGAAAAATGAAAATGCTAATGAAATTTCATTGAGTTCTATTCCAAAAGAAGAAAAGCAAGAAGCTTTGTTTTTCTTTAATAAAGATGGTTATTCTTCGTATTGTAAAGAATATCGTGAATATTGGGATTGGGTGGAAAAAAGAAATGAAAGCAGATATGAAAACACACAAAATCATGGAAAAAATTACGATGCAAAAAACATGATGCATGTGTTTCGTTTGTTGGAAATGGCAATTGAAATAGCAAAAGAAGAAAAAGTGAATGTAAAAAGGCCGAATAGAGAATTTCTTTTAAAAATCAAATCAGGAGAATTTGATTATGATTATTTACTAAATTTAGCAAATGAAAAACAAAAAGAGCTAGAAACTGCTTTTGAGATTTCAACTTTATCTGAAAAACCAGATTTGAAAAAGATTAATAAATTGACTTTTGAAATAAGAGAAAAACTTTATGAAAAAAGAATTTGAAAAGAAAACTAAAAAATGGAAGAAAAAGATAATTTTAGATATCTCTAAGTCTTTATTATTTTTTTTAATTGCTCCTTATTTTTTAATAAATTATGAAGAAGGTTTTGGAAAAATCGGTCTAATATTAACCTTTAGTTTTTATTTTTTTTGGCTTATCAGGGAAGCCACATATAAAAACCTCTATATCTTAAAAATAATAAATGAGGAAGATAAATTTACGTTCATTTATTACTCCTTTTTTAAAGGAATTCAAGAATTAATAGTTCTAAAAGAAGATTTACACGAGGTGTTTTATAGAAATAATGAATTTACAATCAAACATCAAGTAAATATTGTCTCATGGAAGACTATTTTTTTGATAGATGCTCCCTCAACAACAGATCTAATTTATAGTAATATAAGAGACTTTGAAAAAAATGTAGCTCAAATTCTTGGTGAAAATACTGAGATTGTTAAAGACAGAAAATCTTTTAAGAAAAAAATTAAAAAAGAGAAAATTAGACCTAATATTATATCTTTCATTGTGATAAGTATTGGATTTGTCTATTTTTATTTTTTTAATGAATTTGCACCTAAAATTGTAATTTTATTCATTTATATAAGCTTACTTTTAATTCGATTTTGGTCTGATTATAAGGATGTTTATATTTATGATATCGAAATTACAGATGACGAGTTCAAATTCATTTCCTACTCATTTCGAAAAGGAATTCATGAAATTGATATTGAAAAAAGTAATTTCTTAGAAGCTGATTTTAAAAAGATTACTAATTTTAGAATTAAACATAATGTTAATGACATTTATGAATTTGAAGAATTCATAATAAACTTCCCTCCTTATAATTCTATTTATCAGAAAATTCAAGGTCTTAAAATTGAAACGGATTTATTAAAAGAAGAAAAAATAGATTCTGAAGATTAATTTTCTTTGTTTTAAATTGAAAATAGATTCTAAAAATTGTTCAAACCTAAAATTAAAAAAATAATATTTCAGTTTTTAAAATAAGAAATAGACTTTATCAAAATGAAACGAAGAAAATTTCTAAAAAAATCGATACTTGGAACCCTTGGTTTAGGAATTGGTGTTGGATTATATACTTGGAATATCGAACCTTTTTGGTTAGAATTTACTCAGCAAAAAATGCCATTGAAAAATCTTCCTGAAGAACTAGATGGAAAAACTTTAATTCAAATAAGTGATCTACATATTGGAGATGAATTCGATTACCAATATATCATCGATTCTTTAGAGAAAACCAAAGAATTTAATCCTGATTTTGTTGTTTATACTGGTGATTTTACTTCTTATCATTCTCCAAGACAATTGCGACAATTAAATCTAGTAATGAAACATGCTACAAAAGGAAAACTTGGAACTTTTGGAGTTTTAGGAAACCATGATTATGGAGCAAATTGGTCGCAAAAAAATGTCGCAGATGCTACTGTAAATGTTCTAGAAAAAGCTGGAATTACAATGCTACGAAATAATTCGGAAGAAGTTTCTGGTCTAAATTTTATTGGAATTGATGATTTTTGGGGAACTAATTTCAAGCCAGAAGTTGCAATGCAACATTTTGATTCTTCAAAAGCGAACATTACACTTTGTCATAATCCAGATGTTTGTGATTTGGATATTTGGAACGATTTCCATGGTTGGATTCTCTCAGGACATACGCATGGAGGCCAAGTAAAACCACCTTTCCTCCCTCCTCCAATGCTTCCTGTGCAAAATAAAAATTACACTTCTGGAGCTTTTACTTTAGATCAAAACAGAAAATTATACATCAATAGAGCTTTGGGCTGTATCAAACATATTCGTTTTAATGTTCGTCCGGAAATTACGATTTTTACGCTAGAACGTGAAGCTTAGCAGTTACTCGGCTTAGGGATTGCAGCGGCATCCTTTTTTGCTTTCTTCATCAAGCTGAATTAGCAAAAAAGATATAGCGGAAAGCCCGACCCGAATACTGAGCGAAGTGTAACGAAGTCGAAAAATTGAGGGGAAGCTCCTAAATATTTATTTGTATCAGAAACTTATCATACTTCTATTCCATTATTTCTAGCATTATATTTTTCACTTTTTTGTGTTTTTCGATAATCATGGCGTGCGTTCCGTCTTTTACGACAAAACAATCGTTGATATATTTTATTGGGAAAATAAAATCTTGATCACCATGAATATGTTTTACGATGCTTAAAACTTCTTTTTGATTCCAATGAAGTACGGTATGAATCGCCCAATCGATATATCTCGGATCTCTAACAGAAAGGAACTTCTTGTAATGTTCCATTCGTTTTTGTGCTTTTTTATTGAAATATTTAGAACCTATTTTCTCTAAATCTTGGAAAGCTCTTGGCGCAACTAAACGGTATAATTTTAGTTTTCGTATGATTTTTAGTTTTAAAGGAAATTCTTTATTGGATTTGATACTAGAAATGATAATTACACGTCTTGCCGAAACAATTTTACTCATTTCTTGCACCATGATTCCACCAAAAGAAACACCTACCAGAACTGGATTTTCGTATGTTATTTGCTTACATAATCTTTTTGCATAATCAGAAATTGATTCCTTTCTATTTGTAGGTATAATCCATTCTAAAAAGATACATTCGTATTTATCTTCTGGTAAATGTAAATACTCATAAATTTTTGGACTTGCTGCCAAACCTGGAACAAAATAAATTGGGATTTTCTCATTCATATCTTTATTAACAATTTTATATCATTTTAGCTATTTTACTCTTACAATAAAATAATAAATGAAAAATATTTAACATTAAATCATATTTTAATAGTATTATTTTCAAAAAAAATAATTATATTGCTGATAACTTCATTAAAAATATGAAAAAGAATTAGAATTTCATCCTAAAACACGAAATCAAATTCTTAAAAAACTATTAACAAGACATAAAAAATAAATATCATGGGGAGAATTAAATATTTACTTATGTTTCTTTTTATAGGAACTTCTACAATAGCTTTTGGTCAAACTGAATTAGAAAAAATAAAAGAGGACATCTTAGGAAAATGGAAGCACCAAGACAAAGATGTTACTATAGAGTTTGTAAATGAAAAACTACTTCGTACAATTTACAATGCTGACATTGAAGATAATGATGATTATTATATTGATCATGTAAACGGTAAAGAATTCATTTTGAGAATTAAATTATTAATTGGACAATACAAATACAATATTGATTTAAAGAAAGATAAATTAATATTAACCCCATTATTTGCAAAAAATCCAAAACCAAACGTCTATACTCGAATGTAGGTTCTAAAAACTTTTCAAAAATTAATATATAAATCTTGCACTTGTGAAGCAGGATTTTTTTGTTTTAAATCTTCTCTAAAATGCTATTTATTGTAAATCGCTATAATTCTCGTTACTTTTGTTTTTTAAATTAAACAATTATGAAACTAGATATATTAGCAATTGGAGCGCACCCTGATGATGTAGAATTAGGTTGTTCTGCTACAATTGCGAAGGAAATTGCTTCAGGAAAAAAAGTAGGAATCTTAGATCTTACAAGAGGGGAACTTGGAACAAGAGGAAGTGCGGAAATTAGAGATGAAGAAGCGAAAGCTGCTGCTAAAGTTCTTGGTTTAAGTGTAAGAGAAAACTTAGGTTTTGCGGATGGTTTTTTTGAACATGACAATAAAGACCATAAAATTGAAATCATTAAAAGAATTCGAAAATACCAACCAGATATCGTTCTTTTAAACCCTTCTCAAGATAGACATATTGATCATGGAAAAGGAAATAAATTAGCTTCTGCTGCTTGTTTTCTTTCTGGTTTAAGAAGAATAGAAACAGAGCATGAAGGCGTACAACAAGAGGCTTGGAGACCAAAACAAGTATATCATTACATTCAATGGCAACCTTTGGAGCCAGACTTTGTGGTAGATGTAACAGGTTTCATTGATAAAAAGCTAGAAGCTGTTTTAGCTTACAAAAGTCAGTTCTTTGATCCAGACAGTAAAGAACCTTCTTCTCCAATTTCAAGTCAGAATTTCTTAGAAAGTATCAAATATCGCGCACAAGATTTAGGAAGGCTTGTAAATGTTGATTATGCAGAAGGCTTCATTACAGAACGTTACATTGCAGTGAAAAATTTAAGTGATATTTTTTAATAAAAAAGCTTGCAAGTATCATCAAAAGCTGTATATTTGCACCCGTATTACAAAAACATACAGCTTTTGTTTTATAAATGGTGGTTGTAGCTCAGTTGGTTAGAGCGCCGGATTGTGGTTCCGGAGGTCGCCGGTTCGAATCCGGTCTTCCACCCCTAGTTTTTAGAAGGATTCCTTTTTTGGAATCCTTTTTTTATTCCATAATTATAGTTTTTCTAAAAATAAAGCCTGTAGAGATTGTCTACAGGCTTTGTTTATTTTATTATAAAATGTAATTTCTTAATGCTGATAAATACGTTTGATTTTCTCAACTCCATCAATTTTCTGGATACTTTGTGTCAATCTACTTAACTGCGTATTATTCTTCACCACAACTGTGATTTTCCCTTCAAAAATTCCGTCATTTCCTGCAATATTAATACTTTGAATGTTTACATTCATATTGTTAGAAATAACTCTTGTAAGCTGCCCAATTAAACCAACTTTGTCCGTTCCGGTAATATGAAGTATTACAGAGAATTCTTGTCTTGACGAGTCAATCCATTTTGCTTTTAAAATACGGTAAGCATGATTTGCTTGCATGCTAATCGCATTCGGACAATCCACCTTATGAACTTTGATTCCTTCATTTACAGTAATAAATCCGAAAACTTTATCTCCTGGAATTGGATTACAACATTTACCAAAAGTATATTCTAATCTTTCTTCTTCATTACCAAAAACTAATAAATCGAAATTCTGATTGATTTCTTCCTTAGCAATATTCTCGTTTGCAGAAGATTTCTTAATCTTATTCTTAAAGAATGAAATAAATGCGTTACTTCTTTTACTAACAAACTCCTTGATTTGCTTATTATCAATAGAACCAACTCCAACACGGTAAAATAAATCTAAACTAGTTTTTAGTTTAAAATGATTTACCATTTCATTCACTACTTTTTCAGAAAGCGTCACCTTTAAATGTTTCAGTTTTCTTTCTAAAATCTCCTTACCGTCTTTAGCTATTAATTTCTCTTCTTCTTTTAATGCTGTTTTAATACGAGTTCTTGCTCTAGCTGTAACAACAAAATCTAGCCAACGAACATTTGGTTTTTGACTTGAAGAAGTAAGAATCTCAACCTGATCTCCACTGTGAAGTACATGGCTAATTGGCATTAATTTCCCATTAACTCTAGCCCCACGACATTGCATTCCAACTTGTGTATGAATAGAAAATGCAAAATCTAAAGCAGAAGCATCTTTTGGTAAAGCTTTCAATTCTCCTTTTGGTGTAAATACGAAAATCTCTTTTGAATAAAGATTTAACTTAAAATCTTCTACAAAATCAACCGCACTCATATTTGGGTTTTCAAGTGTATCTTTTAATCGATTTAACCACTCTTCTAATCCACTTTCTTTTGTGTTTCCGTGTTTATATTTATAATGTGCAGCATAACCTTTTTCCGCAATTTCATCCATTCTTTCCGAACGAATTTGCACTTCAACCCATTTTCCATTTGGCCCCATTACGGTGATGTGTAAAGATTCATAACCAGTAGATTTTGGTTGTGTAATCCAATCACGTAATCGGCTAGGGTTAGGCTGAAAATTATCTGTCACAATCGAATAAATTTTCCAAGCATCGAACTTTTCGTTTTTATTCGAAGAGTCATAAATAATACGAATAGCAAACTTATCATAAACCTCATCGAAAGTCACTCCCTGTTTTCGCATCTTTTTACGAATAGAGAAAATAGATTTTGTACGACCTTTAATGTTGTATTCAAAACCTTCGTTATCTAAAGATTCACGAATAATATTTGAAAAAGAATCGATATAAGCTTGACGATCTTCACTTTCATTTTTTAATTTCTCAACAATATCATTATAAACTTCCGGCTCTGTATATTTTAAACCTAAATCTTCTAATTCTGTTTTGATATTAAAAAGTCCAAGACGATGTGCTAGTGGCGCATAAATGAATAATGTTTCCGAAGCAATCTTCAACTGTTTGTGAGGAGGCATCGAATCCATTGTTTGCATGTTGTGTAATCTATCTGCGATTTTGATAAGAATCACACGAACATCATCATTTAAAGTCAGAAGCATCTTACGGAAATTCTCTGCTTGAATCGAAATATCCTGTGAATGATCAAAATTTGAAATTTTAGTCAATCCATGAACAATTCTTGCAATCGTTTCTCCGAAAAGTTGCTCCATATCTTCAATTGTATAATCTGTATCTTCTACAACATCGTGTAAAAGTGCAGCTGCAATTGAAGTAGCTCCTAATCCGATTTCGTAAGCAACAATTTTTGCTACAGCAATCGGATGGTAAATATACGGCTCACCTGATTTTCTTCTTTGCTCGCTATGTGCTTCTAAGGCCAAATCAAATGCTTTACGGATTAACTTTTTATCGTCTTCCGAAAGTTTTTGATACGTTCCTTTTAGCAAATCTTTATATCGTTTTGCGATTTCTTTATTTTCTTCTTCTATGGAAACATTGTACGCCATACATTCATTTTTTTTAATCAGTTCAAACAAACAAGTTGTTGCATTATTTCTTAAGTAAATTCTGAACTCTAGCCAATAATGGTGGATGAGAATAATGAACAAAAACCATTGCTTTATGAGGAGTCAAATTACTTAAACTATTCTTCGATAATTTCTTTAGTGAGGAAATCAAATATTTTCCTTCGTAATGATCTTTTGCATAATCATCTGCTTGATATTCGAATTTTCTTGAAATCACATTCATGATAATTCCAGTGATTTCAGAAATCGGAGAATATAAAATAGCAAATGCAACTAAACCAACATGAAAACTAGGAATAGAAACTCCTAAAGCCTCCGAAAATATTGGTTTATTCACCAATAAAGATAAGATAAATAACGTAAAACCTGTTAGTAAAATCGATAGAATTAGGTTAAAAATTATATGCTTTCTTTTGTAATGACCAACTTCATGAGCTAAAACTGCTACTATCTCTTTTGTTTCCAAATCGTTAATTAAAGTATCATATAAAACAATTCTTTTCTCTCTTCCAAACCCAGAAAAGTAAGCATTTGCTTTTGTGGAACGTTTTGAACCATCAATTACGAAGATTTTATCAATTGTAAACCCTACTTTCTTAGCAAAAGCAGTGATTTCGTCTTTTAACTCTCCATCTTCTAAAGGAGTTTGCTTATTGAAAAGTGGTACGATTAATTTTGAATAAAACATATTCATAAAAACAGAAACGATACTCACTAAAATCCAAGCATAAATCCAGAAATTTTGCCCAACTTCTTCGTAGAACCATGTTATTAATGTCAGAATTCCACCTCCTAAAATCATACCAAGAAAAAGTCCTTTGATTAAATCTAACCAAAAAAGTTTCTTTGTTGTTTTATTAAAACCAAACTTTTCTTCAATTACAAAAGTGTGGTAATAAGAAAAAGGAAGAGAAACGATACTTGACCCCAGAGAAATAACTCCCATAAAAATTAGCGTAATCACAATTTCATTCGACGAAAAAGAACGAGCAATTCCATCCACCCAAGGAAAACCACCAAGAAAGAAAAAAGCCAAAGTAACAGCAATAGAAACTAAGCCTGAAATATTCGAAAACTTTGAATTTTCTTTTTTATAAGCTTGTGATTTTTTGTACTCTTCTTCATCATACACATCTTTCAAAAGTTCTGGAATTGGAGCATCGTATTTTGTTCCATTCAAGTAACCAATGATTTTATCAAATAAAAAATTTAGGATAATAATTCCTATAATGATGTAAAAAACAATTTTTGGATCCATAAGATTATTTAAAATTTCGTTGTCTTTTTGCTTCAAATATTACAATTGCTGCTGCTACAGAAACATTCATCGAATCAATTTTTCCTTGCATTGGAATTATGATATTTTGTGTAGAATTTTCCAACCATTCGTCTGTAAGTCCTGTTGCTTCTGTTCCTACAACAATTGCAGTTCCTCCTGTAAAATCAATTTCATGATAAGGTTTTGAAGCTGTAAGCGCAGCACAATTAATTTGAATATTATTTTCTTTTAACCAAGAAATTACTTCTTCTGTAGTCCCACTAGCCAATTGATTTGTAAAAACACAACCAACACTAGATCGAATAACATTAGGATTGTAAAAATCCGCTTTTGGATTTGCAATAATCACTGCGTCCAAATTTGAAGCATCTGCAGTACGGAGTAAAGCTCCGATATTTCCTGGTTTTTCAATTCCTTCTCCAATTAAAATTAGTGGATTTTTAGATTTGAATTGAATATTTTGAAGTGTATTTTCTTTTGTTTTTAAAATTGCTAAAACTCCTTCAGTAGTTTCACGATAAGCAACTTTTTCATAAACTTCTTTAGATATTTCAAAAATCTGAACTGAATTCTCCTCATTGATTAATGAATTTACTTCTTCTAAAGAAATAATATTTTTGTAGAAATAAATAGATTTAATTTCATATCCTCCACTCATCGCAAGAGAAATTTCCCTTTGTCCTTCTACTACAAACTCTCCTTTTTTCTTACGAATTCTCGATTTTTCTTTTAACTGAATAATTTCTTTAACTCTCGAATTTTGCGTACTCGAAATATAATTTTGCATACATCTGAAATTTGTTTCAAAATTACGAATAAGAAAACGTTTATTAGAATTTATTTTATAAAAAGAAAAACCTCAGAGCCGGTAAACTCTGAGGTAGTGAAGATATATTTTTTATCAAATATTATTTGATAGATATTTTTTGGATGTTAGAAGAAGATCCATTGTGTACATTTAAAATGTAGTTTCCTGTTTCTAAGTTAGAAACTGGTAAAGCAATAGATTGAGCTCCTTTTAAGTTAGTATACTTTTGAGAGAATACTTTTTTACCTAACATATCAGTAATTGTGATTGAATAATCTCCTTGTCCATCAAAAGATACATTTAATACATCTGAAGCTGGGTTAGGGAATGCTTTTAATCCAATAGTTTCGATTGTTTGCTCTTCAGTATCTAACCATCTATCTAAATAGATTTTTTCAGAGTTTAATACTCTTCCTGTTTCAGCATCGATTACTAAAGCAACAATATTAACTTTGTTAAAATCAAATCCATTTCCTAAAGAATAGTTAAATGTATGAGTTTTAGATTGACCATCAACGATATCAGCACCAGCAATTGATCCTTCAACACCGTCATACTCACCTAAAATCATTTCTCTTGCAACGTTATCATAAGATTCTCCGTTTGCATCAACATCATCCTCTGTTAAGATTACTGCAAATCTTAAATCAGCATCTGGCATTGTAGAAACGAAGTTCGCAGTTAATTCAATTGAAACATCATCTGAACTTCCATTTGTTTCAGCAGAAATAGTTACTGGAACTACAAAATCTGAAGCTTCAGTAATTGCTTCTTCCATATCTAAATAATCAGCAGTTGATTGACTATCTACAGATAAGTTGTTTGCAATTCTATCAACTTTATACTGAGTTAAGTTTGTTAATCCTGTAACATTTTGTAAATAATCTACATAAGCTAATGGATCTGTATCTGTATTAGAAGGAGCATGCACTGAAACTCCAGCAAAATTATCTCCTGTAAGAGTAGCTAAAACATCTCCAGAAGTAGTAACATCTCCAGCCCATGTTCCATTTAATGCCTCAATAAATACTTTTCTACTTGGCTTAGAACTTACTGTAATAAACTTAGATGAAGCTTCATCATTATCAGTATTCATATCAGTTTCAGTTCCATTGATATTTACAACAGATACTGTGATATCTTTATTTACAACTTCAGAATAAGAAGCTTGCTCTGTGAATGAGTAATAACTATTACCTTCTTCATTAGAAATGAATGCAAAACTTTCTGTTGGTACTGGTGTATCAAAAGTGAAAGTCTCTTCATATTCAGTCTCACCATCAGACCATTTTAAAGTAACTGAATTTAAATCTTCTGCTCCTAAGTTTTTAATTAAGAAACTTACAGGCGCTTCAGCATTTAATTCGTTATATTTAGATAAGTTTACTTCTGTCATCTCTACATCATAAGCATCATAAGTAGAAACTGAAACATTATCTAATACAACTGCTAATTGTGCAGTAGCTGTGTGGTGACGGAAAGTAATGTGAACATCTTGACCAGCAAAAGCTGATACATCAATAACTTCTGTTCTAATGAAAGCATCTTCAAAAGTTGCTTCAAATACAGGATCAGCAGCTAAAATAGTAGTAGGATCATCTGAAGTAGTTACATATACAGAAACAGTCTCAGCAAAGTTATCAGCAGAACCTGCAGCAACAGTAAACTTCAATCTTTTTCCATCAGCATTATCAGCTGGAATACTAATTGATGGAGAAATTGCTAAATTGTTTGGATTAATTGCAGTTCCTTGATTTGAAGAAAAAGAAACTAAAGATTGAGTTCCAAACTGACCATTTGGTCCTGCTTGTCCTCCATTAGTCCAATCATAAATATCCCAAGAAACATTATCTGTATCCTCACTTGTTAAACTCCAACCAGTTGATCCACCTTCAAAGTCTTCAGTGAAATGAGTTGTTTGCGCATTAACATTGTTTGATAAAAGTGCTACAGCTGCGAAAGTAAAAACAGTAGTAATTTTTTTAATCATAATAAAAAGATTTAATTTTTGCAGCAAATATACAATTTTAACATAGATATTATTTTAAATTCTACTTTTTAAGTATTATATTAAACTAAAACACGTATTTTATAAAAACTAAATTTAAATATTATATAATTTAAACTTCTAAAAACTCATATATCCAAAATAGCTCCCTATAAAAACTTAATATTTTTAACATATCAATAATAACATGTATTTATGTTAATTTTTTCAAAAATATTTATTTTTAAATAATAATGATAGAAAACTACCCATTTTAAAGTTATTTTATTACAGTTTATACTACTTTAATAAATTTAATTTCACAACAAAACCAAATCAAAACCTAAACTACTATAAACAACATACAATTTATTATAAATAGCCATTGATTTCTCAAAACTCTGAAGACGTTGCGAATCTTGTTTATAATATTCTTTTTTAGGTTTTAAAATAAAAACTTTAGAATTATAAAAATCATGGTACGGATAATTTAAAATATACTTTGGAATTTCTTTTCCTTCTATGGATAAATAAGCAATCACATCCGCCAAACCTCGATCAAAAAAAGAAAGTTCATTTGGTGTTTTCTTCAATTGCTTTTCAATTTCTGAAAAAGTAATTTTCGCAAAATCTTCCACATCTTCCCATGGTGTTGCCTTTCCTCCTATTTTTTGTTGTTCTTTTATTACTTCTCTCGAAATTTCATCATAGCATAAAATTCCTTTTTTTCGAAGTTTTTGTAATAAAGTTGTCTTCCCTGCTCCTGGCCCTCCTGTGATGATAAATCGTTTATTTTGCATAATAAATCAAAATACTGATCAAAATAAAAAGTAAAGTTGTCGCATGATTGACATAGGAGACCTTTTTAAATTCTTTCGCTTCAATATCTCGATCATTTTCTCCAATAAATGGTTTTTCTACAATTTTACCATGATATTCATTTGGTCCACCAAAACGACAATTTAAAATTGCTGCCAAAGCCGACTCTGGATAACCTGCATTCGGACTCGAATGATTTCTACTATATTTAAAAAGAAAACCTAGTTTATTAATCTGCCCTGTAACTAATAACATTATAATAGCTGTAATTCTCGCAGGAATAAAATTCAAAACATCATCCAATTTTGCTGCAAATCTTCCAAATTCAAAATATTTTTCCGATTTATATCCAATCATCGAATCAAATGTATTTACCAATTTATACAACATCGCTCCTTCCACTCCAAACAAAACAAAATAAAATAATGGTGCAATAACTCCATCGCTCAAATTTTCTGAAAGTGTTTCAAAAACAGCAGTTCTAATCTGTTTCGGATTCAATTTTTCTGTATTTCGCCCAACAATCCATGAAAGCCTTTTTCTTCCTTGCTCCAAACCTTTATCTAAAGCATCAAAAACTGCTTTTCCTTCTTCTAAAAGACTTTTATTTGCCAAAGCATAAAATAAAAAAACAATAGAAAATACGTAATAAAAAACTGGATATGGCTCTAAAAATTTCGTTATAAAAAAGAAAAAACTTCCTACTAAAATCATACTTGAAATCACCAATAAAAATCCTTTAAAGATTCTATTTTTTCCTTTATTCAAAAGTTTTTCTCCAAAAGAAATCATATTTCCATAAACTCGAATTGGATGTGGCAACCAACGTGGATCTCCAAAGATTAAATCCAAAATATAAGCGGAAACTAAAATGATCAAAAATTCTTGAAACTCCATTCTTTTAAAGCTTGAATTAATAATTGATTTTGCGCTTCAGATTGTGATGCTATTCTAAAATAATGCGCATCTAATCCTCGAAAATTTGAAGCATTTCTAATCAAAATTTGATGCTGATTCACCAATTCTTCTTTCAATTGAAAAACTTTTGGTTCTTTCATTTTCACCAAAAAATAATTTGTTTTTGTTGGCAAAACTTCAAATCCTTTTATTTTTTGAATTTCTCTTTCTAAACTTTTTTTCGCTTCAAAATCTACTTGAAAATCTTTTTTAATTTCACCAAAATGATCAAAAATATATTTTCCCGCATCTAAAGCCAAAGCATTTACACTCCAAGGCATTTTCTTTCCCAAAATTCTTTTTTGAATTCTTTCTGAACACAAAATAAAACCAAGACGCAAACCTGGAATCGCAAAAACTTTTGTCAGCGATTTTACAAGAATCAAATTTGAATAAGTAGAAAGTAATTTTAAAACCGAAACTTCTTCTTCACAAAAATCTGTATAAGCTTCATCCAGCACAAAATACGTTTTCGGATTTTCTTTCAAGATTTTTTCAATAAATGAAATCGAAAAAATCTCCCCTGTCGGATTATTCGGATTACAAATAAAAACCAAATCTTCTTGAATATTTTCACCAGTAAATTGTTTTCGATCCTGAAAATGCATCTCCAAATCAAAAATCGAACAGGAACTTTCATATTCTGCAAAAGTTGGCGTCAAAATCAAAGCTTTCTTTCTTTGAAAAATATGCGCAATCAAATAAAAAGCTTCTGTAGCTCCATTTGTAACTACTGCATTATTTTCAGATAAACTATAAAATTGCTCAATTTTTCGCTGTAAATCATTTCCTTCTGGATTCGGATAATTCTGCACTTTCGAAATGCTACTTTCTAAATATTTCTTCAAAGTTTCCGAAATTCCTTTCGCATAAACATTAGAACTAAAATTGGCTTTTATCTCTGTCTTATATTTATACAAATCATCTCCATGTCCGTGTATCATCCTTCCATATCTTTTAAAATCTGATCAAAATTCAAACTTTCTTCTAACAAATCTGCCAATTTCTGATAATTTTCTACTCTATATTCTTTATAATTAAAAAAGATTTCTTCTTCCTGAAAAGGTTTCAAAATATCATTTATCACCACCTCATTATCCAAAATCCCATGCATATAAGTCCCCCAACAATTTTCTGTTTTCTGATATCCTTCCGACTTATTTCCTTCCTTTGTCTTATTCAATATAGAAGCTTCATCCAACGTAGTTTCTCCCATATGAATTTCATAACCCACACAAGATTTTTCATAATTTTTAAAACTAAAATTCGTTTGCTCCGTAATTTTTGTTTCTTTCAAAATAGTCTGAATCGGAAAAATCCCAATTCCTTCGATTTTTTCTACAGAACCTTCCACATGAAAAGGATCCGAAATCTCCGTTCCAAGCATCTGATATCCTCCACAAATCCCGATAATCGTTTTTCCTTTTTCTTCCAATTCTTTCAAAAGAATATCTATTTTTTTCTCTTTCAAAAACTGTAAATCATGAATCGTATTCTTCGTTCCAGGCAAAATAATCACATCTGCTTTTGCAATTTCTTTCTCTGAAGAAGTATAATACAAATGCACATTTTTCTGCTTTTCTAAAACATTAAAATCAGTGTAATTCGAAATATATGGATAATGAATCACAGCAATATTCACTGCTCCTTCACTACTTTTTTTATTCTTATTTTTCAGCGCAACCGAATCTTCTTCTTCAATATAAATATCCTGCGCAAAAGGCACAACACCCAACACTGGAATTTTTGTCAAGTCTTCAATAATCTTAATTCCTTCCTCAAAAAGCCTAATATCTCCTCGAAATTTATTGATAATGATTCCTTTCACCAATTTTCGCTCCCATTCTTCCAACAAAGCAATCGTACCATAAACACTCGCAAAAACTCCACCTTTATCAATATCCGCAACCAAATACACATTCGCATTTGCAGCTTGTGCCATCCGCATATTCACAATATCTCGATGTTTCAAATTCAGCTCGCTAATACTTCCTGCTCCTTCCATCACAATCGGAAAATACTTTTGTTCCAAACGTCCAAAAGCCTTTTTTGCTTCCTCAAAAAGTGCCGTTTTATTATTTCCTAAAAAATAATCTTTCGCAGTTTGGCTACCAATTGGTTTTCCATTCAAAACAATCTGAGATTTATTCTTTGAACTTGGTTTTAACAAAATCGGATTCATATCTGTGTGACAAGAAATCTCACACGCTTCGGCTTGCACAGCTTGTGCTCTTCCAATTTCAAAACCGTCAGGAGTCGAATAACTGTTTAGCGACATATTTTGTGCTTTAAAAGGTGCTGGCTGAAATCCTCTTCGCTTCAAAGCTTTGCAAATTCCTGTCACCAAAACACTCTTTCCAACATCCGAACCTGTTCCAACAAACATTAGGGGTTTGATATTTTTCATAGCGGCAAATATAGAAAATTGACCAATATTGTTCTATTTATATTTTGGGCGAATCCTATTTTTCGTTTTCTAAAACTCAAAAAAGGTCGGGCTTTTCTTTCCAATTTTTGTTTTTCAAAAAAAGAATTTCTAAAGAATCCGTGGGCTTCTTAGGTCGCCTCCATTTCTTAAGAACTTCTAATTTTTGAAAAAACAAAAGCTTTCCATTTCAATCCCTTTCGCAAAGAAACACGAAGAAACCTGAAGCTTTCGTTGGTGCCTGAGCGTAGTCGAAGGCCCCCTAAGTAATTTACTGGTACCTGAGGCTCTCGAAGGTTGGTACCTGAGGCTCTCGAAGGTTGGTACCTGAGGCTCTCGAAGGTTGGTACCTGAGGCTCTCGAAGGTTGGTACCTGAGGCTCTCGAAGGCACTCAGCACTAAAAACAAGTAAATTTGTCATAAATGTAACTGTCGGAGTGATTCCTTCTACTCACTCTTCTATTCCTTCAAGTGTCTCCCTTATTCCTTCCTCTTCCTTTTCTGTTCCTTCAAGTGGATTTGTCGTAACAACAACTGTCGGAGTGATTCCTTCTACTTACTCTTCCGTTCCTTCAAGTGTCTCAGTTGTTCCTTCCTCTTCCTTTTCTGTTTCTTCAAGTGGATTTGCTGTAAAAACAACAGTTAGTTTAAACCAAATAAAAATCAGATAGATGATTTTGATTTTAGTCATTAAAAATCTAAATTGCAGCAAAAATATTGCGATATTCATTAATTTTAATAAAAATTAGCATTGTGGATATAATGGAAATAAACGGAATTCCGTTTATACGCAAGTTGTGTAGCATTTAAAAAATAATGAAAGAAATTAAATATTTATTAGAAGATTATTTAAGTACTGAAACTATTTTTAGAATAACTAATTCTAGAATTTTAGATGGAGGAAGAAGTTCTTTTTATTGCGAAGGAGAAAAAATAAACTTGTGGATTAGAATTGTTGATAATGCTTTAGAGTCTGAAAATTATGAAAAAGGATACTGTCCAGGAGGTTTATATATTAACGATTATTTAGTAGAAATAAATTCGAAATTAGAAAAAATATTAATTGATATATTGAGAAAAGCTAAATTACCTGTTGATTGGTATGAAAAAAGTTTAGATGAAGAAATAAGAGGAATGAATAATATGGGTGAATTAGAGGAATATAGTATTAAACAGAAAATTAATTTTATAGAATCAGAAAATTATTTAAGGTTAGGTAAATTAACAAAGAGAATTTAAAAATACGCTACACAATCGAGTAGGTGGACGTGAACAATAAATTCACGTTGCACCTCTCACACCACCGTACGTACGGGTCTCGTATACGGCGGTTCAATAATGAAACTATTTCTTGTAATAGGTTGCCATTTCGATA